>NZ_LT960488.1:1030000-1564427 GCF_900232875.1 Parabacteroides provencensis
CGGGTTGCCCCATTCGGAAATCTTGGAATCAATGGTTATTTGCACCTACCCCAAGCTTATCGCAGCTTATCACGTCCTTCATCGCCTCCGAGAGCCTAGGCATCCACCGTCTGCCCTTGCTTACTTTCTTTTACCTTTGACACTGTACTATAATTAGTACCGCGTCGGGCTGATATATCTTCAGCTTTGCTCTACTTTACTTTATTCTTTTGTCCATCATGTCAAAGATCTTTTTTCAGTTGACAGGTGACAAGGGACAGTTGACAGTTTAATCAACTATACTCTTGCGGTGTGTCGAACTTTTTGGTGGAGAATAACGGATTCGAACCGTTGACCCTCTGCGTGCAAGGCAGATGCTCTAGCCAGCTGAGCTAATCCCCCCTTTTTTTCTTGAGATTTTTTTTGTAGTCCCAGGCAGAGTTGAACTGCCGACCTCTACATTATCAGTGTAGCGCTCTAACCAACTGAGCTATAGGACTGTCAACTTTGCCTCGATTACTCTCAGCATCATTTTTCTCTCTTTCTCTACCTAAAGGACAAACATGGACACTATATCCATACTTATACCCTCTTGTGAGTAAGATCATATATTTTAATACATAGCAACCGTAGTACAAGTAAAGAACTTAATACCTGAGTCTTTACTTCTTCAGAGATCCGTCGCTCCAGAAAGGAGGTGTTCCAGCCGCACCTTCCGGTACGGCTACCTTGTTACGACTTAGCCCCAGTCACCAGTTTTACCCTAGGCCGATCCTCAACGGTTACGGACTTCAGGTACCCCCGGCTCCCATGGCTTGACGGGCGGTGTGTACAAGGCCCGGGAACGTATTCACCGCGCCATGGCTGATGCGCGATTACTAGCGAATCCAGCTTCACGGAGTCGAGTTGCAGACTCCGATCCGAACTGAGACATGGTTTGGAGATTTGCATCACATCGCTGTGTAGCAGCTCTTTGTCCATGCCATTGTAACACGTGTGTCGCCCCGGATGTAAGGGCCGTGCTGATTTGACGTCATCCCCACCTTCCTCACAGCTTACGCTGGCAGTCTCACTAGAGTCCTCAGCTTGACCTGTTAGTAACTAGTGATAAGGGTTGCGCTCGTTATGGCACTTAAGCCGACACCTCACGGCACGAGCTGACGACAACCATGCAGCACCTCGTAAAAAGCTATTACTAGAAAACCAGTTTCCTGGTCGGTCTTCTTACGTTCAAACCCGGGTAAGGTTCCTCGCGTATCATCGAATTAAACCACATGTTCCTCCGCTTGTGCGGGCCCCCGTCAATTCCTTTGAGTTTCACCGTTGCCGGCGTACTCCCCAGGTGGATTACTTAACGCTTTCGCTGTAGAGCTTACAATATATCGCAAACTCCTAGTAATCATCGTTTACTGCGTGGACTACCAGGGTATCTAATCCTGTTTGATACCCACGCTTTCGTGCTTCAGTGTCAGTTATGGTTTAGTAAGCTGCCTTCGCAATTGGAGTTCTGCGTGATATCTATGCATTTCACCGCTACACCACGCATTCCGCCTACCTCAAACATACTCAAGACGCCCAGTTTCAACGGCAATTTTATGGTTGAGCCACAAACTTTCACCGCTGACTTAAACATCCACCTACGCACCCTTTAAACCCAATAAATCCGGATAACGCTCGCATCCTCCGTATTACCGCGGCTGCTGGCACGGAGTTAGCCGATGCTTATTCAGAGGGTACATACAAAACAGGACACGTCCCGCACTTTATTCCCCTCTAAAAGAAGTTTACAATCCATAGAACCTTCATCCTTCACGCGACTTGGCTGGTTCAGGCTCTCGCCCATTGACCAATATTCCTCACTGCTGCCTCCCGTAGGAGTTTGGTCCGTGTCTCAGTACCAATGTGGGGGACCTTCCTCTCAGAACCCCTATCCATCGCCGACTTGGTGAGCCGTTACCTCACCAACTATCTAATGGAACGCATGCCTATCTATCAGCAATAAATCTTTAACAAATATTCCCATGCGGGACCCCTGTTTTATGCGGTATTAGTCCGACTTTCGCCGGGTTATCCCACTCTGATAGGTAAGTTGCATACGCGTTACTCACCCGTGCGCCGGTCGTCAGCGGGATATTGCTATCCCCTGCTACCCCTCGACTTGCATGTGTTAAGCCTGTCGCTAGCGTTCATCCTGAGCCAGGATCAAACTCTTCGTTGTTAATTTGTTTTTTATACCTTTGCTCAGAATCTCTAAATCTATTAAGTAATTGACGGTATTATTATTCTTTAAACAAACATCAATGTCTGTATAATACTTGTACTACTTGTTGTATGTAAATCTTTCAAAGAACTCGTTATACACCCGCTTTTTAGCGAACGTGGATGCAAAGATAAAACTTTTTATTTATTAGCTCCAAATGTTTTCGGAACTTTTTTGATAAAAATATTGTTCTATATCTATTCTCCATTCATTCTCTCTCGAATGCGGATGCAAAAGTAATGCTCTTAAACATATATTCCAAACTTTATGACAACTATTTTCCTAAACTGAACAAAGCGCACAACCTAATTATCATAACAAACGGAAGTTACATCATGAAAAAAAATTATAGGATTCGTTATCACTAAATCTATACGATTTATTTATATATATAATGTACGGGATTATTCATCAAGTTCTTTAGAAGGCATATTCTGAGGTTTATTTTTTCCGGTTATCTTACCGATCATTCTCTTAACAATCCCAATACAACGACTGACTACCGATAATATATCCATAATTTTTTCTGCATTCATCTTACTTGTTTTTTAATTTATATGAATAATCTACGCCGACCAATGCACCGGCAAATGTGCTGATTTCTCCAAAGGCAACTAATACGCTTCCATGTATTTCACCCGAAGGAGGCACCCAAAATCCCATAAATAAAAGAGTAAGGCCTGCCACACAAAGCAGCAAGGCCATTACCAATTGAAACGTCAATCTTGACATTATACAGTATGAGGACGATCACATTCCTTTTCCACCACTTCCGGGATTACCCTTGTAAACTCGGTAGTCATCTTTGTTTCACGAAGTTCTTTCCCCGGGGTAAAAACGATTTTCGCTCTACGAAGCAGACTGTTGTTAAAATCCTTCTCTTCGTCTACCCCATCACTACTAACAGACAAACGGAAATTTCCAAATTCACCCAACTGAACAATACGACCTTCCTGCAATTCCATAT
The DNA here is from genome assembly GCF_900232875.1 of Parabacteroides provencensis. NCBI lineage: Bacteria > Pseudomonadati > Bacteroidota > Bacteroidia > Bacteroidales > Tannerellaceae > Parabacteroides > Parabacteroides provencensis. The sequence goes on from NZ_LT960488.1 coordinate 1,033,207, forward strand.
CCATTACAAAATTAAGGTTATCCAGAACCGCTTTGACATCCGCACTTGAAACCGTGCTACGGGCAGCAATCAATTTACATAAATGTTTCAAACCAGACGTACCATTACTCTTTGCTACTGCATAATACTTCTTAGCTGCATCCTTTTCGCCAGGTTTACATGAACGCTGTACCAACTAAATCCTTGTGACATAATTTATAAATTTAATTTGTTATGTGCTCACCATTGAACACGATGCAAATGTAAAACAGGAAAAAATCCGCATTATGGCTTAAAAAAAGCTGTAACAAACTGAATATCACAAATAAAAAAACATTCACACTCAAAAAAGGACTATTCACCCCAACTTATATTGTCGCTTTTTTACATTATATCAACTTACCGGAAACAGATAAATAAAGATTTATTGCATTGCTCGGCAGCACCCGGACATTAACGCATGGCTGTCCGAATAGCTGTTTGAATTGAATTTACAGTGAGCTTGAAAGGAGGCGGGCGGATGGGCACGGACTTCCCCAATAGTGTCCGTCCATGCCCGGAAGTACCGCTCTTTATCAATCAAACTTCGCTGTTATTCATTTCTTTCACTTACATGGGCAGTTTTTGACGCTGCGCCGCAAAGTGTTAAATAGCCCATCAAGACGGGCTGTTAAATAGCTAATCCGCCGTAGAATATTAAAATCTTCTAATACAACGGATGTTAAACGCAGTCGTCTTCTCAACATCAGTGAGGGTTCCAAAAGATAACGTGCAGGTGTGGAATTTACCATTATCTTTCTCCGTGGAGCTAGTGTAATATATTCGGGTTATCGCTGTTCCGCCTGCACTGGTCAGTTTATTATTAAAGTTTTCTTTACCGATACCGGAAGTAGCACCATAAGAGTCGTAAAGTGCTTTTAACTCATCTCTAGCTGGCAGATACCACACTCCGGTAGTCGCTGACGAATAGTTCGTTTCTGACGGGTTCCGCGCATGCACCCACCTGAAAGCATCGTAATTGCTGAAATCATTGGATAGATTCTTTATGGTAGCCATATTCTGTAAACCATCGGTTAGATTGGTTGCATTGGTCTGAGTAGCCATCGGTCCCCAACTCAATCTGCCGGCATCATTAGTTCCGCTCCAATTTGCCGGCGGTTCGTCCAGACTTACGATTTTACCGCTCTTGCCGTCAGCATTCACTTCGTACACGATGCCGATGCAGGGATTCGAGGAATTGTTGGTGTAGGTTGACGACCATGTGCCGTCCTCGTAATAGTAGTCGCCTACTCTCGCTCCATCAATATCCGGAATATCCTGATTTACCCAGTCAGTGGTCATATCTACGGTCATAATTAAGTTCGGGTCGTATCCGGAAGCGTCCGCTGTAATCAGGTTTCCGGCAGCCCGTACCCAATTGTTGCGTTTCAGGGGAATGTTGGCAGGAATGCTTTTGTTCTTCAGCGTTGCGCTTCCGGTAAACGTCAGCTCTATTCCGCCCATTGTGCCGTTGGCAGCGGTAAAGACATAATCCGAGAAGAGGATTTTGCAAGCCTGTCCACTGATGGTAATATCTGCCCCGCTCACCGGGGCTGCGTTGTAGGTGGTGGTGTAGGTAGTCGCTCCTACTGTCTCGTCGAAAGCATTGAACTCTGATGGAACGGTGTATGTAGCCGTCATGCTTGTACACTTGGCGAACATATCGGCGTTCTTTTCCGCAATCGTCACTTTCGTAAGCGGGCGGACAAGCCTGGCGGTAAGGTCGTTTTTAGCCGTAGCACCTTTGGTGAACGGCACTACTGCCGTAAATGCCTCACGTACTTGGTCGGTGTATGGATAAGCATTCGTGATGATGCTTACTTTCTTCAATCCGTCGGCATCGTCGGTTTTGTAATACTTATCAGCATAATGCCCGCTTGTTTCCGTTGCATTCTCAGCGATGTAATCCGCCCACAACACGGCTTTATAATCGTCTTGGTCTGCCAATTCAAAATTGAAAGTAATGTTGGTTGCACCTGCCGTCACCGGTTGTTCCTGACGTACTTTCCGTTCAGATCCGTTTAGCGTCCACACTTCGAGGATGCAGCGCAATTCATGGTTAGTGGGAGCGGAGGCGGTTGCCCGTGTTTTTACAAAGTCAGCAGGCATTCCGATGCTCATGCTTACTTGGTTGCTGTCCGCAGTCGGGGGAGCGTAAGCGTCGTCCTGGCTGCACGAGGTGAATAGCCCTGCCAGAGCCATCAACCCGAAGAAAAGGTTCTTTTTCATACTTCTGTTCATTTTTACTGTGATTTAATTGAGTTTATTTTATTACCTGTCACTTCAGAAAGAATCGAGGTCTACGTCTATCTCGTCGTCGTATCCGGTGTCGATGTCAATGCCTCCCTGCATCTCGTTGGTGAGGAATTTGCCCTGTAAGGTGGTGAGGTGTCCCCGACGGTAGGGCACTTCCAGTCCCCGTGTGCGCGACACCACCTTTCCTTCGGCATCCGTCAGTTCGATATTCAGGGGCACAAAAGATTCCGTGCCGTTTACAAAGATGAAGTCCGACCCCAGCACGCACTCTTCCGAGCCGTCGTCGGGGATGGCGAGGGGTGCGGAGAATTTCACGCCTTGCACCGAGTTCATCGGCTTGCCCGTGGCAGTGTTGAACTCCAACGGGAAATAGAAGCCGTAGGAAAAGGTGATGGTATAAGTGCTGTTGCCGCTTTCTCCATCCCGTTTCCGCCGTGTCTTACGTAGAAACTCCTGCACGTCGGTGGCGATAATGCGGTATTGTGCCAGCGGGCGCACCAGATCTACCTGCACCTGTACTTTGGCATTCCATTCATTCCGGTAGTTGCGCAAGTCGAGCGGCGCTGTTCCGTAAAGGCAATCCCGGTAAGGGGTGCTGCCCGTATAGGGGTCGCGGCAGGCTACCTGCTGCAAGTTGTCCGTATCGTAATAGAGGTCGTCCGTCGTGCCTGCCTTTACATAGTCCGTCCATACGGCGAGGGTGTATTCCAGCGCATGAAGTTTCAGATGAATGGGGAGCGAGATTTTCCCGTCGCCGTTTTCTTCTTCGGCGGTCTCCATCACCGTTACCTGCCGGGCTGTGGGCTTGCCTTCCCGCCACGCCTCGATGATGAAGCGGCGGCGGTAGCCGTCATCGGCTTTTGTTGTTCCGCTGCGTGCATTTTTCTGCGTGATGATTTCCAGCGGAACAAGTTCCAGATCGAGTGTCACTTCGGTTTTGACCTCTACCAGTGTAGGGTCAACGCCTTCTTCACCGTCATCCGTCATGCCGGGGTAGTCGTGTACGCAACCGGCAAGGACGATTGCCAGCACAAGGGCGATAAATCCTATCGTGTATTTCTGTTTCATAAGCCGTTATTTTTTAAGGTTAAAGCGATAGACCACGGACAGCCCTACACGGGTGATGCCCCAATAATTCTTGGTACGTGTGTCTATGCGTGCACCGTTATCTATATTATAATAGGTGTCGTAGCGCATGTTGGCATAGCCTGCGCCGAGGGTGAACTCACCCGCCCAATGTTCATTGAAAGGCAGCAGATAACCGTAACTGATGCCTGCGCCCAGCAGCGGACGCCCGGTATCCTGATAGCGGTCGCGGTTCCACTTTACATTGAACCATCCCACGTGTGCATGTACGCCGAAGAAATGCCCCGTACCGGGACGTGACAGCCAGTAGCGGGCTTCGGGCTGGATGGTAAACGTCTTCACGGCATGTTTGCTGCCCACGTACCACGGACACCAGAGTACGGGCAATTCTACGGAGAAATGTTCGCTCACCTGCACATCGGCGGCAAGGTTCATTATCGTACCCGCCCATGCTGCAAGGTTGGTCTTGACGGCGAGGTAGCGACCGGAGGAAGATGCGGTTTCCGGCGTTACCGTGAGGGCCGGTTGTTCCGCTTGTTGTATCTCTTCTACCGTTATTTCTTTCTCCGGAACAGGCGGCTCAACCTTTTCCGCTTCTTGCTTCACGGGTACGGATTCGGTTTCCGCCCGTACTTCCGGTGCATCCGCGAGGGCAAGCCTGATAATGCCCTGCACCTCGGCACGGCGGGCTTTCTCCGGGCTTTCCGCTTCGGTATCCACGCCCGCACCCGCGTAGGCGATCCGTTCGGCGGCGATACCCTTCCGTACAAGGTAGTTGCGCACGGTGCGGGCACGGCGTAGCGAGAGCGTATCGTTGAGCACCGCCCGTCCGCTCGCATCCGCCCAGCCCCGGATGACGATCCGTGCATCAGGGTTCGCCCCGGCCCAGCGAACCAACCACCCCGACTTCGGGTAATCGCTCCGCTCAATCCATTCGCCGTTGCCGAGCGAGAAATAAAACGTCGTGCGCATCATCACTGAATCGCGCTCAGTCGTGCCGGGAACGATATTCCCGTTCTGCGCTTTTAATGCGGCTGGCGATAATAAAAAGATCAGCGCAAGGCACGCAACCGCGTGGTGGCAGCGGCCCAGAAAGGCAAGTAAAGTTCGTATCATCTGGTTTCTTATTTTTATTTCATGAACAAACAGGCAATCCGTTACCCTCCCGTATTGCGCGGGTAGCGGGAATTGCCGGATAAAGAATCGGGAGAAAAGGAGCAATAAAAAAAGACGCAAGACAGCCATAAGCCGAATTGCGAAAGTATTGGTAATTAAGAAGTTTTTGCTTAATTACACGCGAAATAAGAATTGTGTGTGTTTACACGAATTTCCGAAACTTCCAAATTTTCAGGCATTAAAATAGTAGGAAAAGATATCTTTCCGCTTCCCGGAGCCCTGTTCGGGGCATCGCTCATGCTTTCATTTCTTGTTCCGTTGTTACAACACATATCCATTTACATCATATTAGGCTATAAATATACATTATTTTGCGTTTCGCACCAAATAATAACCTATTAAAGAGTATGATGATAGCAGGAATAGCACCCAACGATTACAGATTGGCACAAAACTAAATATTATATTCTCCAATTATTAAGTTTCAAAATAACAACCACTCAAAGAAAAATATTTCATCCCGATCATTTTTATAAATCATCGGGATGATTTGCAAAAATGATCGGGATGACTAATTCCGTTCTCTCAAACAGGTTCCCTGAGAAATGTATTTTGACATATTTCATCCTATTAACATCTATCCTGTTACATTCTTGTATTGACTTTCGGTTTTTATCTATATATTTGTGGCTGAAAAGTATTTAAATCTAATATTAATCTAACTTCTAAAAAATGGAATTTATTATGAGTAAAATGACTGCCACCAGTCTATTAGCCTCTTGTGCAGTTTCATTAGCTTTGTTCTCTTCTTGTGCCGAAAAAGAGCAAAACACGCTTTCTCCCGAAGAAGTTGCCGAAGGCTGGCAATTGTTGTTTGACGGTAAAACATTGAATGGCTGGAAAGATTACAACGGTACTACGCTTACACAGCCATGGCATGTTGTAGACGGATGTATTCAAGCTAAAGGAGACGGTAGCGATGCTAGCGGTTACATCGTTACAGACAAACAGTATGAGAACTTTGAATTGTCTTGGGACTGGAAACTTTCCAAAGGTGGAAACAGCGGCATGCTGTATCATGTGGTTGAACGTCCACAGTATTCTGTACCTTACGTAACCGGCCCGGAATATCAGTTGATAGACGAACCGAACTTCCCGGAGCCACTGGAAGAATGGCAAAAGTTAGGCGTAGACTATGCAATGCATTTGCCCGATAAAGCCAAAATGAAAGTAAACCCGCAAGGCGAATGGAACAATTCCAAAATCGTATTCGATAACGGCCACGTAGAACATTGGCTGAACGGAGAAAAGATTCTGGAATTTGAAGCCTGGACAGATGACTGGCATGCAAAAAAGAACAGCGGCAAATGGGCTAAAGCTCCTGAATACGGATTGGCAAAGAAAGGTGTATTATGTCTGCAAGACCATGGTTATCCTGCTTCATTCCGTAATATTAAAATTAAAGAGCTCCCACGTAAAACCGGACAAGAAGTTGTATTATTCAATGGTAAAGACCTGACCGGATGGGAAGCCTATGGAACGGAAAAATGGTATGTAGACAATAATGGTTTACTGGTTTGCGAAAGTGGTCCGGACAAACAATATGGTTATCTGGCTACACGCGATTATTATGACAATTACGATCTGACTGTTGAATTCAAACAGGAAGCCGATGGCAACTCAGGCGTGTTTATCCGTTCTTTCGTTGAAGATGGAGCAAAAGTAAACGGCTGGCAAGTTGAAGTAGCTCCTAAAGGGCACGACACAGGCGGTATTTATGAATCATACGGCCGCGGCTGGTTGATCCAGATTCCGGATGAAAAAGAAAACATACTGAAAGAAGGCGACTGGAACACCCTACGCATCAAAGTAAATGGCGACAATGTACAGACTTGGTTAAACGGTGAAGAAATGGTAAACATCAACGACGAAAAGATCGGTGCCGGACAAGGACGTATCGCATTGCAGATTCATGATGGCGGCGGAATTAAAGTTCGCTGGCGTAACCTGAAATTAACAACTCTATAATTTTATCTCAGACAAAGCAAAAAGAGATATTTTCAGATAGAAAGAGATCCCCCTACAGTCTTTTACAGATTGTGGGGGGATTTTTATATACCAACTTTCCATACACCTCGCCCTCGCCCCTTTCCCATCCGGCTTCATACACCTTATTTCCGGTTTCAGCAACTATTATCCGATAAATAAAAGTAGCCGTTTCTATTTTTGGCGCAAAATAGAAAAACAGACAGATGAAAACAGGTACAAATACAATGCTGCTTTTAAGTGCTTTTCTTTTGCTTATATCCTGCAAGAACGCAGGCAAAACCGAGGGAAAGCAAACAATAATCGTAAACGTTTCCGATGTAACCCCTATCGCCGGAAACGGAGAAAAAGAATATCCGTTTATTTCGAAGCCGTTCCGTACATCCGAATTATCCTTCCGGGTAAGCGGCCCACTCGAACACTTCGAGGTCTATCCAGGTAACTACTATCCGCAGGGAAGTCTCATTGCCGGTATCGACCCACGTGACTTTCGCATCCGGAAGGAACGTACGGAAGCACTCTACAATCAGGCGAAAGCCGAGTATGAACGTATCCGGATTTTGTTCGAAAAGAATAATATCTCCGCAAGCGCCTATGAAAAAGCGAAAGCCGATTGCATAACCGCCCGCACCGCCTTCGAAACTGCCAGTAACGAACTGAATGACACCCGCCTGACTGCCCCTTTCAGCGGATACATAGGCGAAGTGCATGTAGAAAATTACCAAGAGGTAAAAGCCTCTCAACCGGTACTTTCCTTTATCGAAACGGATCGCCTGAAGTTAGAGGCTTTCGTCACACAAGAGGTAGCCCTACAGATTCAAAGTATGGACAGCGTAACGGTACGTTTCGACGCTTTGCCGGATAAATACTTTCGGGCAAAAGTGGCAGAAGTATCGAAGAATACCTCCCATAACAACTTATCCTATATATTAACAGCCCTGTTATCAAATACAAGCAAAGAGTTACTCTCAGGTATGTCAGGGAAAATACTTCTGGAAACAACTTCCGGTACAGAAACATTGGCAATTCCACAAACCGCCCTTTGCCACCGCCCCTCCAAAGGTAACTACGTCTGGGTTGTAGACGAAGCAACAGGAAAGGTGAACTGCAGGGAAATAAATACCGGCGATTTACTACCCAACGGATATATTGCTGTGAGAGGCGGACTTCGCACCGGAGAGAAACTGGCCGTAAGCGGACTCCGTTTCCTTTCGGATGGAATGATTGTACAAATCTCTGAAAAAGAAGTAAGATGAAACTGGTGAAATATTTTTTGCAGAACAAAGCCATAACAGTACTCCTCCTGATCCTGGTACTGGCAGGCGGAATATTCTCATACGTAAAAATGGGAAAGCTGGAAGATGCCCCTTTCACTATCAAGCAGGCATTGGTACTGACACCCTACCCCGGAGCGTCCCCAACGGAAGTACAAACACAGGTGACTGATGTATTGGAAGAATCAATCCAGTCGCTCGGCGAACTGTATTACCTGAAGACAGAAAACCGGGCAGGTCTCTCCAAAATAACGGTCTATGTAAAGAAGGAGATTCGTGCCGATGAGATGCAACAACTCTGGGACAAACTACGACGTAAAGTAAACGACGTACAAGGCAAACTGCCTGCCGGAGCTGGGACTTCGGTGGTAAACGATGATTTTGGGGATGTGTTAGGAGTATTCTATGGCCTGACCGGTGACGGACATTCGTATCGGGAGCTGGAAAATCAGGCAAAACGGATTAAGAACGAAATCCTAAAAGTAAAAGACGTAGCCAAGGTGGAGATTTACGGAGTACAAACACCTACTATCGACGTGGAAGTAAGCTCTTCGGTGATGGCGCGTAGTGGTATTACAACAGCTGACATAGCCCGTGCTTTCGACGTACAGAATAAGGTTGTGGATGCTGGAGGAATCGACGCCGGAACAAACCGTATCCGCATCGAATCGACAGGCAATTTCTATTCACTGGATGACATCCGTAACCTGACGATTGTTTCGCATACAGGCGAACATTTCCGGTTGGAAGATATTGCCAGAATCAATGAAAGCTATCAGACGCCCTCATCCAACTTCATGCGTATAGACGGAAAACCGGCAATAGGCATTGCAATTTCGACTGTTCCTACCGGCAATGTGGTAGACATGGCTGCAGCCGTAAAAAAACAACTCGACAATATGGCCGGCCAACTTCCCAAAGGATTTAACCTGACCTCTATCTATGACCAAGGATATGAATCGGATGTGGCTAACCAAGGGTTCATCCTGAACCTCATTATTTCTGTCATAACGGTAGTTGCAATTTTATTATTCTTTATTGGGTTCAAGAACGGTATCCTGGTAGGCAGCGGCCTGGTTTTTTCCATATTTGCCACGCTGATCGTTATGCTTGCCGGAGGAATCGCCTTGCAACGCATGTCGTTGGCAGCTATAATCATAGCCATGGGAATGTTGGTGGATAACGCCATCGTCGTATCCGACTCCGCACTCGTCAATATGCAACGAGGCATGCGGAAGCGGGTAGCCATCATGAGAGCTTGCACCTCTACCGCCATACCACTTCTGGCAGCTACGGTGATCGCGATCCTCACATTCCTTCCGATTTATTATTCGCCGCATATTACTGGCGAACTGCTCTCATCCCTGGTAATAGTGATTGGCGTATCCCTGATGTTCAGCTGGATATTCGCACTGATGCAGACCCCTTTCTTCATACAAGAATTTGTCCGCCGCCCACGTCCGGAAGAATTACAGGCAGATTTATTCAATAATACTATTTATAACCGATTCCGCACTTCACTCCGATGGGTAATCAAACGACGATACGTAACAATAGGTTCGTTAGTGATATTACTTCTGGCTTCGGCATGGAGTTTCAAGTTCATCCCGAAAGTATTTGTTCCAGCACTGGACAAACAATATTTCACTCTGGATATGTGGTTACCGGAAGGAACAAATATACAGCAAACAGACCGTTTTGCCACCGGCATTGCCGATTACATCCGCTCTCAGGAACAGACGGAAATGGTATCCTCCTATGTGGGACGTACACCACCTCGCTACTATCTGTCAAATGTATCGTTCGGCCCCCAACCTAACTACGCACAAATACTGGTAAAAGGTAAATCGCCCAAAGAATCGAGGAAGTTGCACGCTTTACTGAAAGATTCGATCCGCATCAAATATCCGGAACCACTTATCAAAGTGAACAAGTTCGAATTGAGTCCGCTCACTGAAGCTCTGATAGAAGCCCGTTTCCTCGGACCGGATGCTGCCGTACTGGATTCACTCGCCGGAGAAGCAATCGAAATCATGCGCCGCAATCCAAAAGTAGCCGATGCCCGTAATGAGTGGGGGAACATGACGCTGATGATCCGTCCGATCTATGACCCGGTTAAAGCCGGAATAGCCGGCATAACGAAGGCTGCAATGATGGAATCGGTCAAATCTATCAGTGACGGGACAGTGGTCGGCATTTACCGCGACGACGAAAAGAAAGTTCCCGTATTACTGAAGTCGGAAGCTACCAACATTACGGACGCCCGTTCGCTGGGAGACTTCTCGGTATGGAACGGCGATAAGTCGGCTCCGCTGTCACAGGTAACAGAGCGCATCGAAACAACCTGGGAATATCCTCAGATACGTACCTATAACCGCCAGTTATCCATGGCCGCAATGTGTGGCGTAAAGCCGGGGCATACAATGACAGAAGTACATAACGAGATACGAAAAGAGATAGAAGCAATGGAGCTGCCCGAAGGATATACTTTCTTTTGGGATTCACAATACAAAGATCAAAGCGAAGGATTACAAGCACTCGCTAAATTCTTCCCTTTGGCTTTCCTGATGTTAATCGTAATATTGGTTGCTCTATTCCGTAACTTCAAACAACCGCTGATCATTCTTTGCGTATTACCCCTCTCGCTCATCGGCGTTGCAATCGGACTGTTGCTTACCGGATTTGAGTTCGGTTTTTTCCCGATTGCCGGATGGCTGGGGTTGCTGGGAATGATAATCAAGAATGTAATTGTTCTGCTTGACGAAATCAATGTGCAGCGCAAAAACGGGATAACAGCTTATACTGCCGTCATAGAATCGACAGTGGTTCGTACCCGCCCGGTATTGATGGCAGCCACGACTACGATACTGGGGATGGTTCCGTTATTGTTTGATGTAGCATTCGGCGGGATGGCGGCAACCATCATTTTCGGACTAACGTTTGCTACATTACTGACTCTGTTCATCACCCCCGCCCTATACACGATATTCTATAAAGTAAAGAACACAACGAATAACGACTCGTTATTCTCTAGAAGTAAACAACCATGAAGAAAGAAATAATAATATGCGCTTTTGCATTGTGTGTAATACCCTCATTCTCCCAACAGAGCGAATTACTAAAACAATATCGCTCTATGGCTCTGAATTATAGCCATGACCTGAAAGCTGCCGAGAAAAACATCTCGGCCAGCCTGGAGGTCGAGCAAATGGCCAAAGCAGGCCTGAAGCCGAAGCTGTCGGGTGATGCAAACTTCCAACACACAGGAAAGCCGATACAATTGACCCTCGACCTGCCGGGGATGGAAACACCTGTACAGTTTGAAGGACGCGACATGAAGTACGGAGCTTCTCTTACATTATTACAACCCCTCTATACCGGAGGACGGATTCTGGAAACAATCCGGATAGCAAAACACCAGCAATCGCAAGCAGCCCACCAGGCAGAGTTGTTTCGCTCATCCATCTGCTATCAGACCGATATACAATACTGGAGTACGGTCGCCCGGAAAGAGGTAGTAAGTATAACTACCGATTTCCGCAATTCGATAGCCTCCTTAGTAAAGACTATCCGCGAACGCGAAAAGGTCGGGTTAGTTGATCCGCAAGACCGGTTGATGGCAGAAGTAAAACTGAATGAAGCAGAATACCAATTACTCCAGGCTCAAAGTAACTTCGAAACAGGAAGAATGGCCTTAAACTCACTGATAGGAGTCACTTTGCAACAACCCACCGCTGTCGATGCTTCCGTCCCGAAAGTAAACATAAACGATGGCATTGGGTTGTCCGGAGAAAACAACCGGCCGGAAGTAAAATTGGCACTTGATAATATCAAGCTGGCTGAAAGTTCGATGAAGTTAACCGATTCCAAATATAAGCCTCAACTATACATAGGAATAGACGGAAGTTATTCTTCTCCGGGATATGATTTCCATTCAGACCTTGACCCTAATTATGCTGTCTACCTAAAATTATCCGTTCCTTTATTTGAGTGGGGAAAACGAAAAAGCGAAAAACGGGTTTCGAACAACCGTATCGGTATGGCAAACGACCAGTTGAATAAAGTGGAAGATGCCGTCCGGCTGGAGACCGAGACAGCCCGTGTTTCGCTTGCACAAGCCATAGAGCAGGTCGAATTAAGTGAAAACTCTTTACAGAAGGCCGGTGAGAACGAACAAAAAGCCCTGGAACGTTATGCAGAAGGAAAAGTATCGGTAGTAGAAGTGATCGAAGCACAAACCTACCGCCAGACCTCGCAACTGAATTATGTACAAGCAAAAGTGAAAGCGCAAGGTGCCTATTCTGATTTGATAAGATCCCTGAATAAGTACGAAAATTGAAATTATGGCTTACCTTTACCGTCTGAATATATTACATGAAGTGGAATACATTATTATATAGCCTGCTGTTTTCGGGACTTGGAGTCTTTTCCTTCCTGCTGCTTGCCAATTATACGGAACTTCCGGATAAGGTAGTAGAGGTATTGTATTCTACCGGCGGTTTCCTGTTCTTCATCCTGGCATTTAACCTGCTGGGATATTCCACGCTCCGTATCAGTTCGTGGCTGAACAATCAGTATGCCCTGAACTACCAGCGTAAATGGAGAATTATCATTGTATACACAGCAGTGATGCTCTCATTCCTGTTGCTCAATTACGGTATTCTAGTCTCGGCAAAATTGCTGGCAGGCACAATGACCCCATTCTCTTTCCAGACCGGAGGCATACGGATATTACTGGTTGTATGGCTAGTAGAGTTGGTTATCCTAGGCTTATTACTGGCCAACCGCTCCATGCAAAACACCCTTAAACTACAACGTAAGGCTGTAAGTCTCCAGAAAGAAAATGACATTGCCCGGTATACAGCCCTGCAAAACCAGTTGAATCCGCACTTCCTGTTTAACAGTTTGAACACATTGATTGCAGAGATTGAATACAACCCGCAGAATGCTATCAGTTTCACCAAAAACCTGTCCAACGTGTACCGCTATGTTCTGCAATGCCAGGATAAGACGCTTATATCTCTTGGGGAGGAACTTGAGTTTATGACGGCTTATCTCTTCCTGCATGAAGTAAGGCTAGGCGATTGTCTCCGATGGAATCTGCAAATACCAGTGGAAAAAATGGATTATATGCTCCCTCCGCTTACATTGCAATTGCTGGTGGAAAATGTAATCAAACATAACTCCATCACGATGAGCAAACCAATGGAGATTGATGTAAAAGAAGAAAGCGACTATCTGGTGGTAAGCAACCCTATCCATCCACGTAAAAGCGGAGAAACAACAAATATCGGACTAAAAAACCTTTCGAATCGTTGCAAACTGATACAAGGAAAAGAAATAGAAATAACGAAGCTGGAAAACCAGTTCATCGTAAAAATTCCATTATCGTATGAATAAATTAAGTGCAGTTATCATAGAAGACGAAGTTCCGGCAGCCCGTCTGCTCTGCTCGATGGTAAGCAGGTTGCGTCCGGAATGGACAGTGACCGTTTTGCCGGGGAGTGTGGAAGAAGCCGTACAATGGTTCGGCGAGAATCCCCACCCGGACATCTTATTTCTGGATATACAACTGGCCGATGGCGATTCATTCGACTTTCTGTCGGCCGCCAAGCCCTCCTCTATCGTTATTTTCACAACGGCCTACGATCAGTATGCCCTTCGTGCCTTTACAGTTAACAGTATCGACTACATACTAAAACCTGTCGACGAGAAGCGCCTGCTGGATGCGATCGTCAAGTATGAGTCTTTATTACCAGCCGGTGACAGTCGGCCGGAAGGGTATCTGGATACCCTGTTAGATACGTTACGAAGCAAGGGTAAACGCTATCGCAATCGCTTCCTTATTTGGGGAGCAGACAAGTTTTGGTCATTACAAGTATCCGATATTGCTTATTTTTATTCGGAGAATAAAGTAGTCTTTGCCGTAACAAAAAAAGGGCAGGAACATGCGATAGACTTCTCATTAAACAAACTTATGGAGCAATTGGACCCGGAACGATTCTTCCGGGCCAACCGACAGATTATTCTTTGCATAGATGCAGTAGATCATGCTGAACCTTACTTCAACGGGAAGATTATTGTGGTTGTAAGACCGGCTTTCAAAGAGAAGATAACAATCAGTGAAGAAAAGCTATCTTCTTTCAAACAATGGCTGAACTATTAGCTTTTCACTGCCCGGTTTTACTGTAAACGCTTCATTCCTTCACCATAATCTTTCAGGAAAGTCTGGTCAGGGTATTGTTGCCAATACCGGTCGTCCATATAAACAGCAAAGGAAGTAATGTTTTTAATACCGAATCCGGCATACGTTTTCAAATCAGACATAAATACGTCAGGATGCCAAGGCAGTTTAACAGCCGGTTTCTTCCAATCGCTAAACAAGGAAACATCCAGCCAGTATTCAAGTACTACAGCGGTTTCGGCCGGAAATACCTTTAAATTATCTTCTAAAAACCTTACGTTTTCGGCATGTGTCATACCTCTTCCACTAGCAGATTCGTCGGAAAGAGGCTTTTCCCAACTACGATAAAAAGGTGCAAACTCAAGGAAAATGCCATCGGCCGGTTTTACCTTCTTAGGAGCTTCCATAGTAGTATGGTAAGCAAGATGGGCTAACTGTGCTTTGGGATCAATCGTTTTAAGTCCTTGTATAATCCGGTTTTCTATCATCAAAGCCTGTTCGCTTCCGGAAAGATGAGCACATTCTGGACAAAAGCAAAGAGGTGCACCATCATCCAGCCAATAATAATAGCGATGATTAGTAGACGGAAGTAGTTTAGCATAATGAATTGCGTTTTCAGCTATTATATCCAATGCTTTAGAAGAGCTGGCACAACAATTGAAGTCGGCCACGCGATTCCCGTTTTCATCCATGCGGAACAAGGTAGAGTCTTCTGAAAATAATTCCCTGGGTAATAATTCGTGGATAGCATGCAATTGATGTTCGACCTGAATGCCATATTTATTGCAATCGGCAAGGAACTTCTGCCCTTTTTCAGATTTGATAAAAGCTTCTACTTCCTTGGGAGTAACATGTGTACCAATAGTGTTTATACCGTTTTCGGCAGCCAAGCTGGGCCAATCTACGGTTTCCAGATCGTGAACGGAGAGAACAACACCTCTCATCTTAAAAAACGATTCTTCGGAATGGCATGCACATAACAGCAGTACCAACAAGCTTAACAGCAGTTTTTTCATCATGATATAATATTAAAAAAGTTGACAGCTGATAAACAACAATGGACAGTCAAAAATATTGCGTATGCAACCGTCAACTGTCCACCGTCACCTTTCAAGTGAAATAATTATCTTCGTCCGTTTCCTTTGCGGTGAATCTTCTTTGCTGCCATCTTTTCCTGATATAATTTGTATTGTTCTTCAGTAAGAACTTTTTTCAGTTGAGCATCACGTTCTGTACGCATAGCCGTCATTTCGGCACGTTTTTTATCACGGACAACCTTTGCTTTCTCACGCTCGACCTTCATTTTATCAGCAAATTCCTGATTGATCTTACGGAACTCGGCAGCTTGTTTTTCATCCAATTTCAATGATTCGACCATCCTTTCATAACGTTTGGATGAATCATCGTTTCTTTTATCCATTCTTTTGCCATCGCGGGCAAATACTGAAACGGAACTTAATACAATAACTAAACACAAACCTATTACCTTTTTCATAAAACTATACCAATTTGTTTAATTAATACTTGTTTGTGAAGCGCTTCGAAACAATAGACCGAAAACGAGGCAAAAGGTTTAAAGGCAGCCTGATTTTTTTTCAGGCTACCGGCTCTTTTACAATTGTTTAATCTTTATGTTGCGGAACCATATACCGGATTCGCCATGCTTGCCTTGAAAACCGATATAGCCTTTCGGTTGTATTTCGCAATATGGTTTAGGCAACCAGGCCGGAATATCTGTTCCGTCAGGATTTTTTGTACCGGAAGTCCAATCGGCCAGATTTGCCGAAACAATCTTTTTACCGTTTAGCTCCACATCAATTTGTTGACCTTTGGCTGTGACAGTCATCTGGTTCCAGTTACCCGGCTCCTTAACAACCAGCTGTTCATTTGCCCCTTTGTGTCCGAAGATAGCACCACAACGCAGATTTTCCGCAAGTTCTTTCCATTGTGGATGATGATCGTCGGCAATCTGGATTTCTATAGATGTAGGAATCCAGTCTTTTTTGTCCGGACAATAAATAACAACACCGCTATTAGTATTCACGTCTGTTTTGAACTCCAGTTCCAATACAAAATTTTCATACTGGTCTTTCGTCCAAATAGCCTGATCGGCATTAGCAGTCAAGATACCATCCTGCATACTCCACACGGCCTGGTCATAATCTGCATTCGACAAATCGTCGGCAAACAACGGTTTAAAGTCATTCTTTGTACTACAAGCTGCCAAAGTAAGGCAACACACAAATAAAGCTAACAGCTTTCCGATACTTGTTTTGTTCATAATGGTAATTTATATAGTTAAACAATTAAAAACCAGGTGTTGTTTGCTCTAACAATGGATTGGCATTGAGTGCCCTGTAGGGTATAGGGAAAACATCTTGATTTGATGCATCAGGGCTCTTGTCCCACCAAGTTCCTTCACTGAAACGGTTCCATCTTATCAAATCTATACGACGGTGGCGTTCGCCTAAAAATTCACGCCCCAATTCATCTACAAACTCATCATCAGTCAGTTTTGCAGGGTTCTGTTCATAACTAAAACGAGGCCAATCTGCAGCCGAGAAATATCTCTTTCTCACAGCATCCAACAAACGAGCCGCACCCGATTTATCATTTGCCCGATACTTACACTCAGCCAATGAATAATAAATTTCCGCCAATCGTATTTCAGGAATAGAGTTCATTTGAAATAAATCTTTGGATTGAGGAAGCCAAGGAAATTTAATTAAACGATACCCTGTATTTTCCTCTCCATATATAACATGAGAACCTTTAGCTAGTCCGGCTTCCCCCTCTGAAAAACGGCCTACCTGATCTACATAAACCAAAGGCTTTCCGTTATATTCTTCTGTACCTGTAATGATCTCATCGGTATAGCCATAGCCTTTGTCATAATCAAACTTATATTGCGTGCCCATAAGGAAAAAGCCTTCATAATCACCTTCCACACTCGTCACTCTAAACGGTTTTTTCCGAATATCCTCATTCGGAAATTTCTCAAATGGCATCCCCAGTTTGTCTTGGTAAAGATTACCTCTCAAGTCTCTTGACGGAGCTAGATTTCCTCCATTCCAACCTTGCCAGTCATTATCCAAAGAATAACGATCCTGATAATGCATCCACATATTGTACATCCATGATGCTTCCAGATAATTTTTTTTATGGGCAAACTCAAATATGTTTTCCGGCGACTTGTATCCGTTAATACCAGCCCGGAAGGGACCGCGATAATCCGGATCGATACTATAACTACCGTATTTACCGTCTATAATTTCCTGAGCAACGCGCGCACAATCATCATAACGGGACTTTCCCGTCCATTTTTCAGCATTTAGATACAAACGTACCAATATAGAGGCAGCCCCTCCTTGGTCGAGACGTGAAGAAGTTATATTTTTCGGCAACGCCGGAATAACAGCTAACAGTTCTGACTCGATAAAATCAAAAACTTCCTGAGGAGAAGATTGTCCTTTTATCTCATCTACTCCGGTAACTATAGGCACATATCTGAAAAAATCGATCAAAAACATATAATACCAAGCTCTAAGTCCACGTACTTCGGCAATATACTGATTTTTTACATTCTCATTTAATTTAAATCTAGAAAAATCTAATTTTTCAAAATCTGAAATCACATTATTGCACAACGTAACTCCCTTATAAGGTCCAACCCATGCATTATAAACAAAATTTTCCTGCACTGTCCATTTATGCTCATGTAAACGAACATATTCACCACCGTTATATCCATGCTTTCCACGGGTGGGAATCATTAATTGATCGGCCGTCACCTCCTGTAAAAAATAACGGGCATCTTCCCATCCTGTTTTATGAGCCCATGTATAATTGCTTGTCAGAGCAGCATAAACATTCTCACTATTTTGATAATAGTTGGTAGCCGTAATCTGACTGAAAACCTCTTCATCCAGATTCGTACACGAAACCCAAACGGAGCCAACTATACATAAACTTATTATATATTTAAACAGCTTCATAATAATAGATAATTTAAGGTTAATAAGATATTTGGATCCCAATTGTAAAAGAACGAGCCACCGGATAGACATTAAGACCGCTGACACCCGGTTCCAAGCCATTTATATCAACAGCCGTAGGGTCCATTACGGAATATCCGGTAAGCGTAAAAGCATTCTTTATTGTACCGTATATTCTCAAATTGCTAATCCAGTCTGTTTTTAAACTCGGAGTCCACCCTAGAGTAATATTATCAAGTCTGAAATAATTTCCGTTCTCCAGAAAGTAATCACACATCACTTTTCCCGAAGTAATAAGTCCATTCTTCCCATAAGCATCTTTCAACAAATTAATACCCGGCTCCGCCATCAAACCATAATACATTTGATACATATTCAATATCTGATAGTCAAACTTTCCCTGAAAATACAAAGTCAGATCGAAGCCTTTATAACGCAACGTATTCCCCCAAGTCAATGCATACCGAGGAGCTCCATGCCCAATGCTGCCTTTGTCGGCATCACTGGCAACCCCATTAGCCAGTATTTTCTCGCCTCCTTCTTTGGCATCCTTCCACACCAACATATTACCGCTCTCATCGACTCCCGCATATTTTAACCCCCAAAATGTTCCAACTTCCGTTCCATCTTTCAAACGCTGTGCATATCCGGGAAGTCCGGGAGCAGGCAAATAATAACGGTCCATATATCCCTTCTGATATGTACCATTTGAGAATTTATCCAATTTAGACTTGGTATAAGATACTATAACATTTGTTGAATAAGAAAAATCCTTTGTCCGGACTGCATCCCAATTCAGCGTTAGTTCGATGCCTTTTGAACTGGTAGAGGCAACGTTTGTAAATATCTGATCATACATGAAAGGAGGAAGAGGAGCATCATAATTGGAAATAACGTCCTTCCCTTTCCGTATATAAGCATCAAGACTACCGGATAGCTTATTCTGAAAGAATCCGAAATCGAGCCCTAAATTATACGATATCTGTTTTTCCCAGTGCAAATCGGGATTGGGGTTATTTGCCGGCCCCCATGTCTGTATCCACTGTCCAAGATCATTCTGCCATCTTTCGCCCCCTTTATAACGAGCCAGTGCCGAATACATCGGGAAGCCGGAACGTCCCGTTGCTCCATACGAGAAACGAAGCTTTAATTCATCAATATTCTTAACAGACTTTATCACAGGCAAATTAGACAAACGCCATGCAGCTGAGGCCGCAGGAAACCAACCCCATTTATGATTAGCGCCAAATTTGCTATTCCCTTCATACCTGACGGAAGCAGTCAAATAATACGTATCATCATAGTTATAATTTAAACGGGCAGGAAAACCGATTGTCTTTTCTTTTTCTTTCAATGATTCCATACCCAAACGTCCGGAGGCCATATTCCAATCCCCCGCTTGCAGATTATTGTAAGAAAGCACATCCGAGGGAAAGTTTGCATTTTCCGCAAAAAACATCCGATGATTAAACTCTTGGTACGAATATCCTGCCATTAATTTAATGGTATGTTTATCTATTGAAGTGAAATAATTACCAATCCATTCAAAGGTATAATCCGTCCAGTTTTCATTCTGCAACCGAGCACGCCCCTGACGCATGTTATCTACAGATTCTTTATGCTTGGAATTGATGTACAGGCGTCTCAAATACTCCTGGCTTTGTCTTGCCAAAGAAACCTCGGTATTCAGATTAGGCAAAATATTCAACTTAATTTTAAAATCGGCAAGGGAGAACTGTCTATCTCCGCCATTTTCCTGGTCTTTTATATCTCCTACAGGATTGTAGGTGTCAAATCCGTACAAAATACTATATTTATCAGGATCGTCTTTATCCATCATCGGATGAGTAGGGTTCAGCTTAACTGCTTGCTGAAACACTTTATAGTCTACATATTCTTCATTTATTACGCGTGTAGACAAATTTCCACTCACTTCCAACAATCCTTTCAACGTTTTAGCAGAAAACCCCATTCGGACACCATATTCTTTTCGGGAAGAACCAATATCCAACCCCTCCTTCGTTTTGTAATTAGCCGAAGCCCGGAATGTTAGATTCTCTCCTCCACCGGATACGGCAACGTAGTGATTCTGGCCTATGTTATTTTTCCTCAATAACTGATCATACCAATTTGTATGACTGCCAAAATCTATATCTCTTTTATGTGCCAGAAACTCCTCTGCAGAAAGAACTTCCGGCTTATTAGCAACCATGTCATGATCCATATAGCCATCATAGGTAACAGAAACTTTTCCTGCCTTACCTTTTTTCGTCTGAATCAGAATAACCCCGTTAGCAGCGCGAGAACCATAAATAGCCGCCGCCGAACCATCTTTTAAAATTGTTATCGATTCTATATCCTGATTTGCAATATTTCTCAAATCAGCTCCCGGCATTCCATCGACTATAACCAACGGCGTATTTCCCGCATCAATAGAAGAGGCACCACGCATTTGTATATTAGGAGATGCATTCGGATCTGCTGCTGCCGGATTTGAAACACTCACACCTGAAACTTTTCCATCAATCATAGACAACGGACTAGTAAACGCTCCTTGTAAAAAGTCTTTGCTGGAAACAGACGTAACCGCAGAAGTCAATTCCTTTTTTTCTACTGATCCATACCCTACTACAACGACTTCCGATACCTTCAATACATCCGTCTCCAGTTTTACAATTAAGCTTGTTTTCCCTTTCAATGGTATATCCTGAGTAATATATCCAATATATGAAACCTGCAATACCCCATTTCCAATATCCTGAGTCTCAAATTCAAATTTTCCTTCTATATCTGAAATACAGCCGAAGGAAGTACCCTTAACAAGGACATTCGCTCCAATTATCGGTTCTCCGTATTCATCCAAAACACGTCCGGTTATTCTTGTCTTTTCATCAACCAGAACATTCATCTTTGTCAGAATCACATCCCTATCCACCACCTTATAGTGAACATCTGAGCCCTCGAACAATTGATTCAGCACAACAAAAACATCTGCATCCTGTGCGTTTACAGAAACTTTCCGGTTTACATTTATCAGCTTGCTATTGTAGAAAAACTGGAAGTCGGTTTGTTTCTCTATCGTTTCCAGAATTTCCGCCACTGTTTTTTCCGTCATGCGGATTGACAATGTTGCAGTTTGTGCATACGAATGAGAAGCGAATGCAATACTGATAGACATACACAGTAATAAACAGGTTAACTTCATGGTTCTCGTCAATTTAGGCACCCACCAGAATCTATCATAAAAGTGTGCACCAAGTTGGATATAACAATTCTTTGTCATATTTTTGTAGTGATTTAAGATTAAAAAATAAATTCTTTAGTTCGTTTTAAGACCTACTATTGAATATTTCATACGGGAAGATGCTGGTAACATGTTTCCGTATGTTTTTATTCTGTAAGTCTGTCGGTTTTACTTTTCGGTTTTATCCATAGGCAAACTGATTTTATTAGACATTAATCATTATTTTTTATTCCAAAGGATAACTTTGGTTTTCGTTATTTTCTCGCTGTCATCTGTCAAGACATGATTTATCTTATAATCTATATTTGATGATATTTTCAAATAATCCAATATTTGAGGTAATTGCCGGTTGACAAATGTACCAGTAAAACAATAGCTCTTAATAATCGCATCCTTAACCTCAAAATCGACATTATAGAAATAAGACAATCTCTTTAGAACTTCAGGTAAAGGGCTGTCCTTAAACATTAACTTTCCCTCCATCCACCCTGTATCATACATAGTATTTACTGTTTCTACATTCAAAGTATTAGATAATAAATCATAGGAGGCTCTCTCCGAAGGCAAAAGTGCCCTGCTAAGTTGTCCTTTTGCTGTTTTAATCTCAAGATCAATACGTCCGTTTACCAATGTGGCACATATCTTGTTTTCTCCGGCATATGCCTGCAAATTAAATTCTGTTCCTAATACTTTTACAGACATTTTGTCGTCAATTACGCCAACGATAAAAGGACATTCAGGATTATGCGTTACTTTAAAATAAGCTTCGCCTACTAATGATACTTTCCGTAGATCCTTATCATAAGGCAAAGGATAAGTAATCGAACTACCTGAATTTAAACACACAACCGTACCGTCCGGCAATTCCAGATTTGTACGCATACCGGCATTGGCTTGAACCGTAATTGTCTGAGACTTTATCAAACGTAACGCTTTAAAGTTCTTCATATCAAGTAAAGTTACAGACAATAAAAATGCCCCAATAAAACAAGCAGCAACCGCAACAATACGGCGAAAATATAAATTGAAAGAACGTTTCTTCAATTTACTCTGAATCTGATTAAATGCTTTTAACGGATCACGATCAGCCAAACGCTTCTGTGTTCGCTGCGCAAAATAAATACGAGCGATCTGGAGAAGTTCTTTTTCATGTTCATTATTCTCTTTCAACCAGTCTTCAACCAGTCTCCGCTCTTCTGCCGAAGCTTCCTCACGGACGTATTTTAATAAAATTACGCCGCCCGGTTCCGTTAACTCATCATATTTAATTTTTTCTTCCATATAACCGCCTTCTATTAATAAGACAATACTTTCCATATCATACCCTAAACGAGTATGGAACTTTTTTCAGACATATGGCAATATTTTTTCTTTTTCTTTTGATTTTATGTAGTTTCATTTGTTTTTACAATTAAAAAATTACCTTTGCCTTACTGGGAAAAGTATATCTAATACGTATGGAAGACGCATCATTATTGGAATTAATGAGGATGGGAAATAAAGATGCTTTCAAACAGTTGTTTGTGAAGTACTACTCACCTTTATGTGAATTTGCTTCACAGTACATCCCTGATGAAGATTCAGAAGAACTAATTCAAGACCTTATGTTATTTATTTGGGAAACAAAAGAAAAACTCGTCATCGAAAATTCATTAAAATCCTACTTGTTTACTTCCGCCAAACATCGTTGTCTGAATGCTATAAAAAAACAAATCTATCATGAAAGAATACATTCCATACTCTACGAAAAACTAAAAGACCAATTTGAAAATCCGGATTATTATTTCATAAACGAACTGAGCCAGAACATCCAAAATGCAATTAATGAACTACCCGAAGGTTATCGCGAGACATTTACGTTAAGTCGTTTCGGTGAAAAAACAAACGCCGAGGTCGCAAAGACTCTCGGCGTTTCAATAAAAACGGTGGAGTATCGAATTTCACAATCTTTAAAAATACTCCGGATCAAACTAAAAGACTATCTTCCTCTCTTTATGTATTTATGACAAGTCCTGCCTGTCTTCCGTTTTTACCATAACTAATCAAATGACACTTTATTAAGTTTCAAAATAGATTCTTTAGCTTGGGAATGTATTTCTATTTCCAGATAAAAAGGCTGATTAAACGGCCAATATTCTGTATCTCCGTTAAAGTCGTCATCCATAGAAAAAAACAAAACATCATTAACATATAACTTTATATTTCCGGCCGTCCATTCACAAATAAAAGAATGGTAATCTCCCGACAAATTAAGAACAGGAAGTGTAGCTCCTTTCTTATTACCCGTCTCCCAATTTAATTCTTTGGAAAAAATTCCACCTTTTATACAATCCGGATACTTACCATCATACTCCAACAGGGTTATCTCTCCACTTTGTATCCCTGGGCCATACAATCCTTTTACAGGCTTGAGACGCGCCGATACTTTTACATCGGGATTATCGGAAAGCAACTTCGCTTTCACCTCTATACGTCCATATTGTTTTTCGAGTAAACCTTTCGTACTAACAATATAAGGTGTTTGCTGCTTTACTTTCCATATCGAACTATCCAAGCCGATAATAGGACCCGAAATCTTACTTATCTGCCTTCTCTTCCAAACTAAAGAAGCCAGCCGGTCTATTAATGCCCTATCTTTGAGATTGGAAGATTTTGAGAAACCCAATATGGCCCCTCCTCCTTCATAATAAGCAATAGCGGCATCGTCATAAACCCCATTTTTCTCAAAACGATCCAAATAAGCAACCAAACGATCATAAAAGGAATCTTTCTGACCAGCAAATACACGTTCATCAAACTCTACTTCAAGTCCCAGATTATGAGTACGTGCCAAACGGCAAGTTTCGTCAATCCGTTGATCTGGTATAGAGGCTTCAAAGAAATGGTTCGGTTGTGCATAAGCCACATCAAATCCTAATTCTTTCCAATCGCTATATCCCATCGCATTCCAATATGGAATCCAGTAAAACAAGAAATCTTTAGAGCGTATATAATCTCCGATAGGAACAGTAAGTGCTTTGCTTGTAACTATATCTTCCGATACCCAATAGAAACCAGCCAAGTCCAAATTAGCAAATCCTGCTTCTTTAAAACGTTTGGTCAATTCGTCAATATACCATCGACAAGCTTTCAATTTATCGGCATCATTCGAAAAATCCAAAGACTGTCCATCTAATGTTCCCCAATCTTTCTGATCAGGAATTGGCTCCGGTAATCCTATTACAACTTTATGGCGAAAAGAAGGAGTTCCAATTTCTTTAACCTGCGATTGAATACATTCGTTCAATGCATACAACGATTTACCTTTCTCAAAAACACGATCCATCAACCAAATCCATTCTTGCTTCCGGGCCGGCAGTTTCTCATAACGGGAAGCATAACAACGGCCTTTACCATCCTTAAATTCAAGAAATAAAAAGCCATCGAATAACCAGTTTTTATTGCCATCCGCATTCTGGTGGACAACATAAGGCAAAAATTGATCGGCTGTCCAATCCATACGATGTGCCCCTCCCTGATAAATCAAGACCATATCCGAAATATCCGTTTGTTTATAGCCTTTTGCCAAAGGCTGGGAAAATAAATTCCCAGCCCAAAGTACACAAAGTAAAAATAACCCAGACAAATATTTGCACCTCATACAATCTTACCTCTTATAAACCTTTACATAGTCTACCATAAACGTATCCGGAGCACAAGCATTCTTTATACCTTCCAAAGTTGCAGGAATCTCCATACTCAGAATCATATATTCGTCAATATTAGAAATACCGACAGTCTGCTCATGATATTTCAATCCATCTATAAAAAACGAATATTTCTGATCCGTCCATTCCAAAGCAAACGTGTGGAACCCTTCGGAAAGTCCTTCCAGGTAACTGGTCATCTGACCACTCGATTTCTGATTAGGTCCATAAGCCCAATGCAAGCAATGTGTCAACGTATCAGCACCTAACCCTTTGAAGTACTCGAAAATATCTATTTCGGTACCAAACTTACCCGGATCTTCTCCATTTGATATCTGTGGAGACTGGAACCAAAAGGCAGCCCAAGGCCCATCACCTTTTTGTAGTTTGGCACGACATTCAAAATAACCATAAGTCGTCATATAAGTTTCACCTGTTCCAACCATACTCGCCAGAACGCTATCTTTCTTAATGTCGTACATAAGTAATAGATTACCGTTCTCTACCTTTACCATAGACGGATCGTTATATCCAATACGCCGAGGACCGGTTTGACGACATTTCCATTTGGCCGTATCCAATTCTGTTCCATCAAAGTTGTCTTCCCAAACTAACTTATATCCATGGTCTTCTGGGATAAAAACGTCTTGAGTCAACGCATTATTAACTGGTACTTTCGTTGTTTCTTTCTTACCCGAAGGCAAACAAGCACTCATCATACACATACATGTCACTAAGACAGGAATCAAATTTTTCATATTATATCAGATTGTATTTAACGTACTACTTTATTTACATCTACCTGTATCCCACCAAACACGAACATGGCCTCCGTCACCTTTGCCGTTATTCAGGCTTTTATCGGTAGCATGAGCCATATTAATACGCCGTTCTTCATCGGGATAATATATTTTCTTAATAAATTCTCCGGGTTTGATATTCGAATCATCACATCTGACAATCGGTTTCAAATCAGGGTACCCTGTCCGGCGAAACTCAGCCCAAGCTTCGGCACCAACCGGATATAGCGCTATCCATTTTTGAGTTATAATCTTTTTCAGGTTCGACTCAAAATCACCGGAAACATCCCAGGCTACGTTTCCCGTCGTTATATACGTCTCATCTTTTGTCAGATCTAAAAGCTTGGTATCTATACCATCTCTTGATTCTGCGAAAGAAGTCCGGATACCTTCTTCATAATTATCTTTGGCATTTCCGGCTCCATTCCACCCGCGAAGAGCAGCTTCAGCTTTCAAGAAACAGACTTCCGAATAGCGCATTACCGGATAGCGTTTGGTAATCCAGACACTTGTAGGATCTACTCCTGCTGTATTCCAGTTAGGGAAAAACATCATTCCATGTACATTCGAATTTTCATCCAATGTGTAGCCAGGCATAGCCAACTGATCTGCCGGCAGTCCGTTTGGAACGCCTTTGTAAGCGTCTCCTTTTCCTTCTGTTACAAACAATTTCGTTTTTCCTATATAAAGTGTTTCACGGGGATCAACCACCGTCCCCGTATTTTCCAGAATATCGACCAATGTAGCACTCACCCTAAACTCACCCCAATGACTGATCGTAATTAACGGATACCCCAAGCTATTCCAATCATCTTTATTTGTCATACAGGTTGCACCATCATCTATTGAAGACATAACTCCGGCAGCCAAAGCCGCCTCACCTTCCTGGCGTGCTTTTTCAGGATCTATAAAAGAGAGACGTATCGCACACCGGAGACGAATTGAATTGGCAAACTTTATCCATTTAGAGACATCTCCATTATAAATAAAGTCGGAATTGCCTAGTGCATTCTGGCCTTTCAATCCGCTTTGCAAAACTTCAACAGCTTCACGCAGTTCTTTGAAAACATCATTATAAATATCCTTTTGACTATCATACTTTGGTTGTTCGATATTTATTCCAGCTTCCGAATAGGGCATGTCTCCGTATATATCAGTCATCTTAGCCGAAGAATAAGCCAATATGATACGCATTAGTTGATAAGTCTGGACTGAATGCGGGTTTTCGGTTATCTGGCTACCTACCATTTTTATATTTTTCATAACTCCCGTATAGTGAGGCCCCCACAAACCTCCTGTAGGGTAAGCGTCTTCATACACATAACGGTCCACACTATAACCCGTTGATGTATTTGCAATGTATTGAGCATATAAAGCAACCCCCAATTGATCGCCCAACTGGTAATTATCCCAAGCTATATTCGTAACTTTCCATGTAACAAAAGGAAATACCAATTCAGGATTAAGTGATGAAGATGCCAACGGGTTTTTATTTAATTCCACAAATGAATCTGTACAGCCAGACAACAAGCAGGCAAACAAACCTATAGTAAATATATTTTTTATTTTATTTTTCATAACTCAATTCGATTTAAAATTTAACATTCAAATTGAAGCCAAAACTTCTTGTCGGCGGCATAGATGAAATTTCAAATGCCTGTGCATAATCGCTACGTGAAAAGGCTCCTTCCGGATTTGACGGCGTATTTTTCTTTATAAAAAACAAATCGCGCCCAACGAGTGAAAATTTTACACTTTTCAATGGAGTTTTATCGATCCATGCTTTAGGTAAATTCCAACCGACAGACATTTCACGCATTTTTACATACGAACCGTCATATAAAAATTCTTCGGCAACACCGTCCGGGCCTCCCACTGTTTCATAAAATTGCTGAGAAGTAATAGCTACAGTATTAGGCTGGCCGGTATCCACACTGACACCCTTCACAACCAATCCTCCATCACGATGTGCTAACGTCCGTTCCGAATTACCCAATTTACAGGCATATGCATCTGTTACAGACACAACATCACCACCATGTTTTATGTCAATCAACATATTAAATATCACATCTTTCCAACGAAGAGTAGTAGATACAGACCCTGTCCAGTCTGGCATCATATTGCCAATTACCTTATCGCTTTCAAAAATTGGCAAGCCATCAGCATTAATTTTCATGTTGCCAACCTCATCACGAACATAAGCTTTTCCTATAATGTCGCCAAATTTTTCACCTTCCCGGACAACAACGTTACCAATGCGTACACCTCCCATATCCCAACGTTTCACCGTAGGATCCAATTTTATACAACGAGACATATTCGTACCCCAATTCAAATTTACATCCCATTGCCAATCTTTGGTTTGAACAGGTATAAAGTTAAGCATCAACTCGACACCATGGCTGGCCATTTCTCCGGCATTGATTAACTTCGTAGTATAACCGGAAGACTGAGCCACCGATATTCCCAATATCTGATTGGTAGTTTTTGAATTATAATACGTAAAATCCAAACCTATTCTTCCACTAAACATACGTAAGTCTAAACCAGCTTCATAAGAGTTGGTTGATTCCGGTTTCAATGTAGCCAACGGAAATCCGTTCGGGGCAGATGAACCCAATACGGGTGTAATAATTGTATATACTCCATACACCGGATACAGACGATATGGACTTGTGTCATTACCCACTTTTGCCCATGAACCACGAATCTTCAGAAAAGAAATCTGTTCCGGCAATTTAACCATCTCCGATATTATCCCACTTAAACTAACAGAAGGATAGAAATAAGACCAGTTATCGGATGGTAAAGTAGAAGACCAGTCATTACGCCCGGTTAAATCCAAATAAACCATACTTTTATATCCGAACTGCACATTGCCTAAAACAGAATGAACCTCTTTTTTACTGAAGCCTTCTTCCACCGTTTTATTCCCGCCGTTAGATATAGCAACTAAGCCAGGAACGGTAAAACGTCCGGAACGCGCATTCAGTACTTTACTCGTTTCCGCACGGAAAGCTGCACCCAAATTTGCCATAAGAGAAAAATCACCGAATGTCTTATTAAAGTTAAGCATAACATCCGAGTTTATTTCCTGAAATGTATTTGTATAAATCGTATATTGATTGCTGCCCGAATTATATGAAAACGGCATCATTATTCTCCGGTCGGTATCATACCAGTCCAAACCAACCTTACCGTTCAGGCGCAACCAGTCGGTGAAAATTATAGAAGCATTTATCTGGCCGATAAAGCGGTTCATGACATCTTTATTACCATTCCCTTTATAATAATAAGCATATGGATTAATGTATTCATTACTGGCTCCGCTCCAATTTACAGGATTTCCATCCAAGCCTTCCGGATTTTCCAAATCGACAGTACGGATACTTCTTGGCATTTTTATAAACTGGTTGGCAATACCATACTCTCCCTGATCCGGACGATTCCGTCCTTTCTGCCGGATATAATTAGCTTTCATCCCAACCTGCAACCATTGGTTCGAAAAATTAAGGTTGGCATCAATATACTGGCGAGTTAAATTATGAGAAGGCGTGACACCATTATTTCTGGAATCCGAATATGCCATACGTCCCGATAAAGATTTGCCTCCGGCAGCCAAAGAGACACTATTATTATAATTCACTCCAGTACGATAAAAATCCATCATCTGACTATTTTGCGAAGTCATAGCATATGGCTGATAACGATCATCTCCGTAAATACTGTTTCTCCAGTTCGGGACTGTCATACTACCATCCATTTCCGGTCCCCAACTTCCCTTTGCATCTATCGAATATTGCCCGTTACTACCCTGACCGTATATATTCTGCAATTTATAAGATTCATAAGGGGTACTAAAACTTACATTTCCATTATATTCTATAGTTAAAGGCTGATCTATTTTTCCTTTTTTAGTCACCACAAGAATCGCTCCGTTTTGGGCACGGCTACCATACAATGCAGCAGCATTGGCTCCTTTCAATACCGAAATGCTCTCAATATCTTCCGGATTAATTTCGGACGCTCCACCGGAATAATCAGGATTTCCCCATTCGTTCGCCTCCCCTTGCATATTATCACTAATCGGAATCCCGTCTACCACCCATAAAGGCTGGTTATTTCCACTTAGCGAACTTAAACCACGCATGATTACACGCGTCGATCCTCCCATTCCTGTACCTGATTGTGAAATCTGCACTCCCGCCACTTTTCCTTGCAGCATATTAGACACACTCTCCGAACGATTTTCAATCAAATTATCCGTCTTTATCTCCTGCATAGCGTACCCTAATGCCTTTTTCTCACGTTTGATGCCCATAGCCGTGACTACCACTTCGTTCAATTCTTCTATAGAGGAAGCTAGCACAACATCTATCCTATTTTTTCCATTAATTGGTACCTCTTGTGGTTTATATCCTATATAGGATACTTGCAGAATCGCATTACTATTTGGTATTTCTATCGAGAAATTACCGTCAATGTCTGTTATTACACCATTGGCTGTACCTTTTACTACCACATTCGCCCCAATAACAGGCTCTCCGCTTTTATCAGAGACATTACCGGTTATCTTTTGTTTCTGTTGGATATCTTTTTTTTCAACTTTATCTTTTAGAACAATATAGCGATCGCTAATTACGTATGAAATATTTCCATTTTTAAATAAAGTATTCAATATTTCGGTTACATTCTCTTTCTTAACGGAAATATCTACTTTGCGCGTTACATCTACCACCTTTTTATTGTATAAAAAACGGAATTCTGTTTGGGATTCTATCTGATCCAACACTTCCTCGATAGAAACATCATTCAGCTTCATTGTCAGTGTTGTTACTTGGGAGTAAGAGGTTGATGCCACAGATTGCATCACGCAACAAATCAATAGTATTAGACATATTCTCATAACCAGAAATGTTTTCGAGGCAAAAAAATGCCCTGTGATTTCCTTAATCGAACAAGATTTCATATTTTTGTATGTTTAGTTAGAAAATAAGGTTTATTATGCACATTTTTGAAACTAAATGATCTAAAGGGGAGGTGTACCAGACCTTCCCTTTTATATTTAGAATCAACTGAAATTTAAATTTATCCGCTGTTCAGTTTTTCCATATCCATTCGTTTTTAAGGTTAAAATTTATATTCTCTTATCTCTATAAATAAGACAGCGTACAAAAATTCTTCCACATTAGAAAAGGCTTGATTAACTTATATTAATACTATCTGGGTAACATCGGAAATAGCTGCAGGACTTCTTCCTTATCAGGCTCATTTCCATATTCACAAATCTCGAAAGCTTCAAAATAAGAGATATTTTTCACCTGCTTCGGAGAGTACCATTTAAGAGCCGGTTCACGATATTTATCAGACATTTTCCTTCTCAACAAATGATCAGCTACAAGTTTTCTCCTGCCTGCTACATCCGCAGGTACATCTTCTTCATACCCTCCGTTCCAAGGCAACCATTCATATACCTGCGATTCGTGGGCACAAATTGCATCCAACTTCTGTTCAATCACAGGAGTTATGTCGATCACGATATCCGGTGAGAACGGAGCTGGTTTCTGAAAATTATCATGCATATATAAAAAGACCGGAGCTTTTAACAAAGGTTCGCCTCCCGGAACCATTAAAGGTACAGAAATCATATAAGCAGCATCCTGTACAATTGTCGAGGCATAACGGTGATCCGGGTGATAATCATTAGGGCGATGTGTTATCACAATATCAGCCTTCCAATCACAGATCATGCGAATAACCGCTTTCCTGTTTTCTAATGTCGGCATTAATTCTCCATCATGGTTGTCCAGATTCTCATAAACAATGCCCAAACTACGGGCTGCTTCTTGCATCTCCTGTTTTCTACGAACAGCCAAGGCCTCCGGTTGCATTTGGTGATGCCCTTTATCTCCGTTAGTAAGAGAAACAAATTTCACCTTATGCCCCATTTTTGAAAATAAAGCCGCCGTACCTCCTGCATAAATATCACAATCATCCGGGTGGGCACCAAACACAATAACCCGAACCGGCTCCCCGGCAAACATAAATGAGAGAAAAGATGCAACCAACAAAAAGGCTGCCCCAACAATCAGTTTTTTCATATTTATATGATTTAAAAATTAAATGCTATGGCTTTCTTTTTACACTATAAAATTCGATATGTGTTTTATTATAACGATTATCCGAAGATTTTCTCGGTTCATACACTTTGTAATCAATCGGAGCCGTAAGCTTCATCAATTCAAGGATAACAGGCAACGATTCCTTCTCAAATGTTACTCTATAGGGCTGCATTCCTATTTCAGGGTCACGGATCGTAATATCTACATTATAAATCTGACCGATTTTCTTTAAAATATAAGAAAGAGAGTCATCCCTGAAGATAAGGTTGCCATCTTTCCATGCGTACCATTTATAAGGGTCTGTTTCCGTTATTTCAAAGGATTTATTTACGTCTCCATACAGCAACCGCTCTCCTGGTTTCAAACTGACTTTATCTGCTTCGTTATTCAACTGTACATGTACTTTACCTCTTACCATAGTTACAGCAACAGGCTCTTTTTTATAGGCCTCGACATTAAAAGCCGTCCCGGTAGCTTTCACTTTTAACAGATCAGTTGCTACAATAAAAGGGTTTTCTTTATCCGATTCCACTTCAAAAAAAGCTTCGCCCGATAAAAACACACTCCTCTCTCCATTTTTGAAAACTGTCGGGAATTTTAACGTACTACCCGCATTCAACCATGCCACTGACCCGTCCGGTAAATTTATTTGCGAATAGGTTCCAAACGGCACAGTTATTTTTTGATAAGAAACATAATTCTCGCCCGCATCATTTCTAAAATAAAAATAAGCGGAAAGAATCAGTAAAGGCAATAGCAAAACTGCTGCAACTTGCTGCCAGTATTTATATAAAGTTAGATACCATGGCTGTAATGACAGTTTACCCATTACTTTAGCATGAGCCTTTTCCAAATCATCATCAGTCACTAAAAACTGCGGATTTGATAACTGCCATAAGTTTTGTAATTGTTCATAATGCCGTTTATTTTCAGGATTTTTCTTTACCCATGCAGCTAGCATAGTTATCTCCTCCGGAGTAGCCACGCCGGAAAAATAAGCAATGACCAATTCTTCTATTTGTTTTTCTGATTGTTCCATATTCTGTTTTACTATAAATAAGACAATTCAGAGAGTAGTATCCACATTAAAACAACGTTATTTATAATTAAAATTCAGAGTAACCTCAATAGGCATACAAGACAAAGCAAAAAGTCTTTCAATAAAGTACGTAACATTTCCAGCGCCTTACTTATTCGCACCTCTACAGTCCTCTCCGATACATTCAGCCGTATAGCAATATCTTTATACTTCATTCCCTGCATACGGTTCATTTCAAAAGGTAACCGAAACGCTTCAGGAACTTGTTGTAATGCCAAAAGGAAATGAGTTTGCAGATCGGAAAACAACACATAATTTTCCGTATTAATTTCATCCAGCACCGGATTAGACATCATATCAGAAGCATGTTCCTGCACTATGTTCCGGTGTTGAATCTCATTCATACATCTATTGCGAACGGAAGTCAATAAATAAGATTTTAGTGATGTGGTTATTTCCAGGCTTGCACGATCATTCCATAAATTAAGAAATACAGACTGAACGATATCTTCACAAACCATCTTGTTCGAAAGAAAAACTCCTCCAAACCGGACCAAATCTTTATAATAAGAAGTAAATAAAATAGAGAAAGCCTCCTTATTTCCCCTTCTTAATTCGGCTAACAACATCAATTCACTTTGCATAAAACGAGTCTCCCGTAATTGACGGCAAGATACGACTTATTGTTAATTATATCAAATAGAACAATTAAACATTAAACTAATATAAACAGAGACTGTCTATTTTTCTCAGACTTATTTAGAACTAAAGGATACAAGTTTATGATAAAATCGGGAAAATACCTCATTTTGATGGTATTGATACTCCTCTCACTGTCTCTTTCAGCACAGAATTCGGGAGTAAATGTTAATGGGGTCGTAGTGGAAGAAAGCACGAATGAACCTGTAGAACAAGCAACCATCCGTTTGCTAAGTGTAAAAGACAGTGCATTGGTTCGTGGTACGGTCAGCGGAAATAATGGTAGTTTTACCTTGAAAAATATCAAAACCGGAAACTATTTATTACACATTACCTTTGTTGGTTATGATCCTTTATATCAACCACTGCGTATTACGGGGAAAACAAATCCGGTTAATGTAGGGAAACTGGCACTAAACGACGGAAGTATTCAATTGGGCGAAGCAGTTGTTATAGGCAAAGCCCCGGAAGTTGTTGTCCGCAACGATACCATGGAATACAATGCAGATTCTTATAAAGTGACCGAAGGTTCTGTACTTGAAGACTTGCTAAAAAAGATGCCTGGTGTTGAAATAGACAGCGACGGGAAAATAACCGTCAATGGTAAAGAAGTGAAGAAAGTGATGGTAGATGGGAAAGAGTTCTTTTCCGACGACCCAAAAGTCGCATCTAAAAATTTACCCAGCAAAATGATAGATAAGGTACAAGTTCTGGATAAGAAAAGCGATATGGCCATAATGACCGGATTTGATGACGGAGAAGAGGAGACTGTTATCAACCTGACTGTAAAACCTGGCATGAAACAGGGCTGGTTTGGTAACGCGTTTGCCGGTTACGGCAGTAAAGACCGATACGAAGGTAATGCTATGGTAAACCGTTTCATCAACAATGATCAGATTACTTTCATGGGGGGAATAAATAATACAAATAACATGGGGTTTTCAGATCTTGCTTCCACCATGTTTGCAGACATGGGAGGTGGAGGCAGACGGGGATTTGGTCGTGGCGGAGCAGGAAATGGTATTACCTCTTCGGGCAATGCCGGATTAAATTTCAGTAAAGAATTTAATAAAAAGATGACATTAGGAGGCAATGCACGGTATTCCCATTCCGACAATGAAGCCAGCAGCAAAAGTTCCCAACAAAATTATCTGCCTAACGATAGTAGCTCTTATTATGACGAACAGAACCGGAGTAATACAAAAAATGATAATTTCGGCATAAATTTCCGCATGGAATGGCAGCCGGATACTCTTACCAGAATCATATTTACTCCCGACTTCAGCTATAGTAACAGTCATAACTGGGAAAGTGGAAATTTTCATACTTTATCCGGAAATATGGATACCGTAAATGTGGGAAATTCCAACTATTTTTCCGATGGTGAAGGGCATAATTTGAATGCCCGATTGGAGTTCAGTCGCAAATTAAACAGTAAAGGCCGCGTGTTTAGTGCTTCTATATCGGGAGGGCTTAGTGACTCCTATAACCAAGGAATGAATCAATCTTCTACTCAATATTATCAGCTGGAACCCGATCTAAAAGATGAAATCATCGACCAGAAATTCCGGTACGACAACAAAGGCTTCAACTACCGTGCCTACTTATCATGGGTAGAACCTATAGGACACAACAATTTTATCCAATTAACTTATAGCATCAGCCAGCGTAAGCAAGAATCTCTGAAAAACTCATACACCATTGACGAGAACAATGAATACACAGTACTCGACACCGCTTACAGCAAAAGTTACCGTAATAACTTCATCAATCAAAGAGCAAGCCTGAGCTTCAAATCACAACGCAAAAAATACAATTATACGATCGGTTTAAACTTAGATCCGTCTTATTCCAGTAGCGAAAATTTTGTAGGAGACAGTACTTTTTCCAATCTGTCACGCAGTGTTGTAAACTTATCTCCCATGGCCCAGTTTAACTATATGTTTGACAAACGTACAAACTTGCGCATCACGTATAGCGGACGGACAAGCCAGCCCAGCATGACCCAGTTACAGCCTGTAGCAGACATTAGTAATCCTTTGAACACAATCATAGGTAACCCGGATCTGAATCCTCGTTATACAAATAATCTGTCGGTTCGTTTTCAAAAATTTGTACCGGAAAAGCAACGTGCTTTCATGATAATGGCAAATGCCAGTTATATCGTAAACGATATTGTCACTTATTCTACATACGAAGGGAACAGTGGTAAAAAAGTTACGACTTACGAAAACGTAAACGGTAATTACAGCGCAAATATCCGCGCCATGATAAATACTCCGCTCCGAAATAAACGTTTTTCTATCAACTCGATGACAATGGGATCATTTGCCAACAATAACGGATTTATCAACGAAGAAAAAAACACGAACAAAAACCTGATTCTTTCCGAACGCGGCGGTATAGACTTCCGTTCGGCTTATCTTGATCTGGGAGTAAATGGTAATATCCGCTACAACGGAACAACAAACTCATTACAAGGGCAAAAGGATCAAAACACCTTCAACTATGGTGTAGGAGGTAATACGATTGTTTACCTGCCACTCGATTTTAAAATAGAAAGTGATATAAACTGGTCTACCAATTCAGGATATGCCGACGGTTTTCAGCAAAAAGAAGTGCTATGGAATGCTTCGGCATCAAAAACCTTCCTGAAAAACAAACAGGCAACCCTTCGTTTCAAAATATATGATATTCTGCAGCAACGCAGCAACATTTCACGCTCGGTTACGGCCAACTATATCCAGGATACGGAATATAACACTTTAAGTAGTTATTTCATGGTACACTTTATTTATCGTTTCAGTATCTTTAAGGGAGGCGGCTCAATGCAAGATGTCCAGATCCCCGGTCGCCATAGAAGAATGGGGCCTCCAAGAGGATGATAAAATAATGACTTACCATGCGTCATAAAAGCATTCCCAATAAATACAACTATAATTTTTTTGACTCATAGTTATGATTTTAAAAAGTCATAACTATGAGTTCGTTTTTTTGTTTTACAGGAGTAGGGGGATTTTGCTTAGTAAGCATTATCTTTGCATGACCCTGCAGTAAATATAAAATAAAACAATAAATATGACAAAAGAAAGACCGCTTATCTTAATTACAAATGATGATGGCGTATTGGCAAAAGGCATTAATGAACTGATTGTTTGTCTCCGCGACCTGGGAGACATTATTGTGTTTGCACCGGACGGTCCACGCTCTGGTATGGCAAGTGCTATTACTTCACTCGTTCCTATTAAATATACATTGCTAAAAAAGGAAGAAGGATTGACAATCTATAGTTGCTCGGGTACCCCTGTTGACTGCATTAAACTATCCATTAACGAAATCCTGGACAGAAAACCGGACTTGCTTGTTTCCGGCATCAATCACGGAGGCAACATGGCCATTTGTGTAAACTATTCGGGAACGATGGGAGCTGCTGCCGAAGGATGTATTTTCGACGTACCGTCAATAGGCGTTTCATTATTAGACCATGCTGCCGACGCCGATTTTTCGGAAAGTTGCCGTCTGGCACGTATGCTTGCCCGGCGCGTGTTGAAAGAAGGACTTCCACATGGTACATATCTCAACCTGAATGTTCCAAAAACTTCACATGTTTTAGGATTAAAAGTATGTCGCCAGGCTGACGGTAGATGGATTAAAGAATTCAAACGCTCGGAAGATGCAAGCGGCAATCCTGTATATTGGCTTACCGGAGAATTTAAAAGCAATCAACCCATTCATCCGGACAATGATATGTTAGCGCTGAACAGCGGCTATGCATCTCTCGTACCATGTAAGATAGATGTTACAGATTATGACTTCATATCTACCCTCAATAATTGGGAATTATAATATTCTTTTCTTTATATGAAATATTATCTGATAGCCGGTGAAGCTTCCGGGGACCTGCATGCTTCCAACCTGATGGCTGCACTGAAAGAACAAGATAAAGAAGCGGATTTCCGCTTTCTGGGAGGGGATCTTATGCAAGCCGTTGGAGGTACTCTGGTAAAGCATTATCGCGAAATGGCATTTATGGGATTCATCCCTGTATTGCTCAACCTGCGTACGATATTAAAAAACATGCAGACATGTGAAGAAGATATCAGCCGCTATCAGCCGGATGTGGTAATATTGATCGATTATCCGGGTTTCAACCTGAAGATTGCCAAATTTGTAAAAACAGTGCTACACTTACCTGTTTACTATTATATATCTCCTAAAATCTGGGCTTGGAAACAATATCGCATTAAAGATTTCAGAAAGTACGTAGATAAGATGTTCTGCATACTACCTTTCGAAACTGAATTCTATCATAAGCTCAATTATACAGTAGATTATGTAGGCAATCCGTCTGTCGACTCAGTAGCCCTATATATGGAACAAAAGGCTGTTTCCCGTGATATTTTTTATAAAGAAGAAAACCTGAACGATAAACCAATCCTAGCTTTACTTGCCGGCAGCAGGCGGCAAGAAATAAAAGACAATCTCCCCACTATGTTAAATGTAGCTGCCTCCTACCCAGATTATCAACCGATAATAGCAGGAGCTCCTGGTATCAGCCCTGATTTTTATAACAACTATACGGGCAATCATCCGGTAAAAATCATTTTCGGAAAAACTTATCCGCTTCTGCAACATAGCAAAGCCGCTTTGGTAACTTCTGGAACAGCAACACTGGAAACATCGCTTTTTCGCATACCGCAAGTTGTTTGCTATTATACGCCGGCCGGTAAACTGGCAAGTTTCATCTTCCGCCATTTTTTCCATACAAAATATATTTCATTAGTAAATCTGATAGCCGGGCGGGAAGTGGTACAAGAATTATTCGGAGCACGTTTTTCCCGGCAGCAAATCCAGGAAGAATTAGGACGGATTTTACAAAATAAAGAGTATCGTCAAAAGATGCTGGATGGTTACGATGAAGTAATCCGGATACTCGGAAAGCCCGGAGCATCCGAGAGGACAGCACGACTAATTTATCACTCACTTCTGCATTAACATCTTTTATTAACGCCTTATGCAGCATTTTATTACAGTTATTCATCTTTCCTTATACAAACGAAGAAATAACATTGTAATGATACTAAAGGTATGAAGACGTTGAAATCAATTTTATTTGTTGCAGGAGTTTTTTTAACTTCACTTACATTTCATTCCTGTCTGGATGATGACGGTTACTCACTGGATAAATTCTGGATAGAACCCGCCACCGTAGTGCCCATTAACGACAATTCTTTTTATTTACGGACAGACGATGGTTCTACTTTATGGCCGGCAGCCCCGATCTATATTCATTACGAAGCAAAAGAACGACAGAGAGCGTGGGTAAATTACACAATTTTAGGTGATTCTATCGGAAACTATTCTCACTCTATCAAAATTAACGGGATATCCGACATTCTTACAAAAGATATAGCAAAAAACCTGGGGGACGAAAACGATTCTGTCTATGGTACAGACCCTGTTTCCATCAAAAATCCCAAACAAGACATCTGGATTTCCGACAATTTCCTGAATATCCTGTTCCGTATGAATTACGGCGGTTCAAAAAAACACTTTGTGAACGTAATACAACCGGATGAAAAGAATCCTTATTTGCTTGAATTCCGTCACAATGCCTATTTCGATCCGGCTGTTACATCCACAGAAGGCCTTGTTTGCTTCCGGATGGAAAGCTTGCCTGATACAAATGGAAAAACCGTAACATTAACATTACGCGTAAAAACATTTGAAGGAGAAAAAGAATATACATTAGAATATAATTCCGATAAGCAAGAATCTTCTGACAATAGCAAAAGTATTAATATGACAGGAGATATGGATAACTTGGAATAAACCTTCCCACATAACTTTTATTTTTATCATTTAGTTCAGGAGGAGAGACATCGGGATGATGCCTCTCTTTTTTTGTATAATTTTGTATCGTTGATGCAACGTTACAAATACGGCCTTCGTTTATATAAACAAATGGAAGAAATTACTGCACATCTGATAGAAGGTTGCCGGCAAGGGAAACGAGCCTCACAACTCGCCCTTTACAAGCAATTTGCACAAAGGCTATACATAACCTGCGTACGAATCACCGGCAATCAGGAAGAAGCGGAAGAAGCAATGCAGGATACATTCCTGAAGATATTTTCCCGCCTCGACCAGTATCACGATAGTCAGTGTTTCGAAGCCTGGATACACAGAATAGCTATCCATACTGCCATTGATTACGTACGTCGGCAAAAACCCGATTGGGAACAATTGCCGGACAATATGGCCGAGCAACCGGACGATGACAAAGAAGTGGAAGAACAAATCCACTATACCGTCCTTCAGGTAAAAGAAGGCATGAAAAAACTAGCCGCCGGCTATCGCGTAATCCTCTCTCTTTACCTCTTTGAGGGATATGATATGGAAGAGATTGCCTCTATCCTGAACATTCAACCGCCGAGCGTACGCAGCCAATACCTGCGTGCCAAGCGTAAACTTTTAGATATTATAGGAGCTAATTAATATGGATAAACTAAAAGATTTCATTGATGCCAATAAGGAAGCATTCAACGACGACATGCTTCCCCAAGGACACTTTGAACGTTTCGAACGGAAGCTAATAACTTCCTCCGGTAGACGTTTCAAAAGAAAGCAACTATACATGATCGGTGCTTTTATTGCTGCTGCTTGTTTTGCCTTGCTATTTATCCTTCGGATACCCGGTGGAAGCACGATTCCCAACCCTGTCAAACAACAGACTGCACAACACTGCCAGAAACAGGAAATAGAAGAACTCCGTATCTACTACAACATGCAAATGAATGATGTAATGGCACGTATGGAAGAAATCTACAAAGAAGACAAAACACCTGGTACGTCAGAATTATTACAAGCAACAAAGCAAGTGCTTCGAGACAATTACATGTTCGAACAAACCGTACTGCCAACTCTACCCTGCAGCAATAACGGACTGTATGCTATGACACAACATTACAACAGTAGTCTGGAAGGACTCTCCATTATGCTCAAGCAGATGGAGCAGGTAGCGGGTAGCAAATAGATAACAATTAAAAACTTAAATAAAATGAAGTATTCAGTACAAACAAAAAACTATTCACTATGCCTGGTAGCCATGTTAATGCTACTATGCAGTCTTCCGGCTTTAGCAAAAGATCAGGGATATACAAAACGAAAAGAGATAAACAAATCTTTCAACGTAAGCATGAATGATCTTCTGCAAGTAGACAATCGCTATGGTAACATCACTATCGCATACTGGGGTAAGAAAGAAGTAGCCTTCCGTATCGTAATAGAATCGAAATCAAGCAATGAAAGCAGAGCCCAGACAGAACTGGACCGTGTAAATATCGATCTGCAAAAGTCCGGTAATACAGTATCTGCCATCACCAGCCTGGCTAAGAGTTCAGGCAACTGGAACTGGGGAAACGGTGAAAACAACAGCCTCAATATCCACTACTATATCAACATTCCAAATGGTTTAGCCATAGATTTGACGCAGAAGTACGGAAACATTGACTTGCCAGCCAGCAACGATGGCAAATGCGATCTGCATGTTAAATACGGCAACCTGAAGGCCGGAAATTTCAAAGCCGGGCTCACAGTGGAAGCCAAATATAGTAATGTGACCATCGGCAATGTGAACAATGCAGAACTGGAAGTTGGCTATGCAGGCAACGTCAGTATCGGTAATGCCAAAGAGCTGAACATAGACAGCAAATATTCCAATCTTACTCTGCAAGATGTAAAAAAACTATCTCTGGAAAAGAAATACGGCAACCTGAAGGCCGGAACTATCGAAAGTGTTTCACTGGAAATGAAATATAGTGAAGGAACCATCCAAGCTATAACCAGCCAGCTTATTGTAGACGAATTGAGCTACGGCTCACTTACGGTAAAAGAATTGTCGCCCAACTTCAGGGAAGTAAATGTCAACGCCAGATACGGCAATCTGAATCTGAATATCCCTGCCAAAGCAGCCTTCAAAGTAAGCGCCGACAATATGAAATATGGGAACTACAGCATTAAAGGATTTAACATCACCTCTTCGGAGAAAGAAGATAAAAGAACTTATCGCTCTGAAATAAATAACGGTGGCAACCGCACCATCTATTTCAACGGCAACGGATATAGCAACTTAAAGATAAATGCAAATTAATGCACACTCGCTTATGAATAACTAAAAAGCCCGCGTTGTGAAAGAGGGCACTGAAAAAGTATCTCTCCATTGATGGAATCTAAAATTCATCGGCATATATTCAAGTGATAAACTTGTGTATGTGCCGATTTTTTAGTAACTTTATGGTACATAATCAGAGAGATATGTTACCACTACAACGAACCATTCAGTTCAGCGATTATGCTGATTTATATGATTTGATCCTCCCTAAGGATAACCTGTTGCGGCAAATCAATGATTTAATAGACTTCTCTTTTATCCACCAGGAGCTGGTAGATAAGTATTGTCAGGACAATGGCAGAATGGCAGAAAGCTCAGTACGGATGTTCAAGTATCTTTTGTTGAAGACGATCTATGACATTTCAGACGTTGATGTGGTAGAACGTTCCAGATATGACATGTCTTTCAAATACTTCCTTGATATGAATCCGGAGGAAACAGATTTGATCAATCCGAGTTCACTGTGTAAATTTCGCAAGTTGCGGCTTAAAGATAAGGATCTGCTCGATATGCTTATCGGTAAAACAGTGAGTATAGCCATAGAGAAAGATATTATCAAGTCACGCACGATAATAGTTGATGCCACCCACACCGGCTCACGGAGCAATCCTTGGTCTTCCCTGGAGATATTGCGGTTACGCTCCAAGCATTTACGTAAAAGCATCTATAACACTGACGATCGGATAAAGGGTTCTCTTCCAGAAAAGAACACGGTTGATGATATTGAACACGAGCTTGGCTATACAAAGGCGTTGATTGACGTGGTGGGTTCAAATCCCGCATTGGCCGAGGTCCCTAAGATTAAAGAACGGCTGAACATGCTCAAGGAGGTATTGTCGGATATCGAGGATCATTATGTGACTTCCAAGGATGGGGATGCGCGGATGGGCCATAAAAGCACGGATGATTCCTTCTTTGGTTACAAGACTCATATTGCCATGAGTGACGAACGCATCATCACTGCTGCGACTGTCACTTCTGGAGAAAAGGGAGACGGTCCACAACTTCAGGAACTTGTGGAGCAGAGCCGTGCAAACGGTATGGAAGTGGAGACAGTTGTAGGAGATACCGCATATTCGGGTAAGGACAACATTATTTTATCCAATGATGAAGCGAATGGATTTAAGCTGGTGGCAAGACTAAACCCGATGATAAGCAATGGTGCACGTAAAGATGAAGATAAATTCGAATTTAACAAGGATGCCGGAATGTTTGTATGTCCGGCCGGACACATGGCGATAAGGCGTGCCCGGCAAGGGAAAAAGAATCAGGCTAAAAACCAGGTTATGGTATATTACTTCGATGTAGAGAAGTGTAAGCCATGTTCACGAAGAAACGGCTGCTACAAGGACGGAGCCAGGACAAAAACATATGCCGTACAAATCCAATGCGAGCAACACAAGCGACAAGCCGACTTCGAGAAGTCCGATGAATTCAGAGAGAAGGCTAAAATCCGGTATAAGATAGAAGCCAAGAACTCAGAATTAAAAAACGTATTAGGTTATGACCGGGCCTGGGCGTATGGCATAGATTGCATGCGAATGCAAGGCGCTATGGTTATTTTCGTAGCCAACATCAAGAGAATCCTCAAATTAAG
This sequence comes from Parabacteroides provencensis, assembly GCF_900232875.1. Lineage (NCBI taxonomy): Bacteria > Pseudomonadati > Bacteroidota > Bacteroidia > Bacteroidales > Tannerellaceae > Parabacteroides > Parabacteroides provencensis. Next base: position 1,076,545 of record NZ_LT960488.1, read on the forward strand.
TTAATGATTAATGGAAAATATGTTTTTTAAGTTAGCCCATTTGAAGTCTTTTGGGGAAACAATCTAAGCCAATAGCGAACCATCCTTCTAAAAAAATAAAATTCGCCAAATCCAATTGAATGAACTTGGCGAACCTTTTGTTTTGCCTCATCGGAAGAGGAATGCTGAAAAATTGTATATTTTTCAGTGCCCTCGGTAAATCCTGAGGCTTTTTTATGTCTATCCAATTTTATTTATTATGCAAGTTTTCCTTCATCGACTCTTTAATCCGTAACCAATTATCCAGTTGGGTAAAGAAAAAGAATATCGAAACAGAACTACTGATTGTAAGTAATAATGGAAAGAAATGCTTTACCGTCTGGATCATACTGTCTGTCGCAGCATACTCTTTCATGCAAAGCATCACACCACCTGCAATAATCGCCATATAGACAATAAAAACAATAAGTATAGTACTGAAAGAAGGAAGCTTTTTCATGTAACACTTATGAATAGCTGCCCGCTTTTCTCCCATAATCAATGCCATGATACGCGCATTGAGCGAAAAAGGGGGTTGCTCGGCTGTATCTTTCATTAAATCCCGGGTCAGTTTATTAACATATTCTTCTGTTGTATTCATAATAAATCTGATATTTCTATTTTCATAGTCTTTTGTACTATTTCGTAAAAATGCTTGCGTGCACGAAATAATTTCACTTTGATATTGGAAGTAGTAAGATCGGTAATCTGGCGGATTTCCTCCACCGAACACTCTTCCAGATAATAGAGAGTAAGCAACAGGCTTTCGTCGGCCGGAAGCTCTTTAAGCACACGGGAAATGACCTCCTTACGATCTTCTCTTTCCAATACGGAAGAAGCTGCATTCATCTCGGCAACTGTCAGATCGGTTGCTCCTGCTTCTTCATAGCCGGCAAAGATATGTTGCCCACGCAAAGCAGATAAGGCCGTACGGTAGACAATCCGGTAAAACCAGGTAGAGAACTTACTCCCGAACTGGAATTCCGGTAGGGCACGATACATCTTTACAAAAGCATCCTGTACCACTTCTTCTGCCTCCTCGCGATTCTCCATAATACGAAAAGCAATGGTATAAGCCATCTTCTCGTACTTCGCGACAAGGCAGGAGAAACTTTGAGTATCCCCTGCCAAAATGCACGTTATCCATTTTTGCTCATCCATCCGGCAACTTTTATTTATTATCTTCTTGTCTCTCTTTCAACTGTATATTGCGCGAAACAAAGAAGTAAACAACAAAAGCAATACCTGCAAACAGAATCGCCATAGTAGGAATTGCCAGATTCAACCATTCTTCTACGGCCGGCATCATGGGATATACAAAAATTCCAACAATCAGTCCAAAAGCAAGTCCAATCATTACAATTCCATTTCGCAAGGCCGGATAGCGATTCGCCTTTTTTTCCGGTTCTTCAAGTATGAAACCTTTATCAATCATAGCCATCCGTTCTTCATGGCGGCTTTTAATAGTCTGATAACAAGCTACAATACCTAATACAACAGGTAATCCGACGGCACAAACAATTGCAATAATCGGAATCCATAATTCTGCATCCATATTCTTCTTTTTTTTAATGTTAATATATTGGTTTTGTAGATAAGACGCAACGCGAAGTAATTGGGTTACACTCCGCACATCGTTTTTTTTCGGTAGATAAAAAAAGGGGCACAAATCAACCAGGGAGACCTCTGTAATTATATAGGAGGCTTACAAATTAATCAGAGAGGTTGCTGTAGTTACATTGAAGGTTCACAAATTAATCAGGAAGGTCGTCATAATTAATTCTTCAAGCATAAAATTAATTACAACGACCTCCCACATTAATCGCACTGCGTTTTCAAGCTCAGGCCTTCTCGCCTCTTACGATTTCTTCTTTATCTTTATCCCAATACATAGTACGTCCTTCCAGATAAGCGCGGGTTCCCATGTGGGCAGTCATAGCTTCTTCAAAAGCACGGTCTATGTTACAACTCGGAGTCTTTCCCTGACGGATGCATTCCAGCCATTCACGGATATGAAGGTGGCTGGTATCATAACGGCGCCCGTTTACATAAGTGTAAAGCAAACCGCGTTTTGCAAAATACAATTCAGTCGGCGATGTTACCGAATCTGTGCTGTTCTGTCCCGGCACATATGTATAGAACGGTGTATCGGTAGGAATAATACCCTGGCTGATCTTGTCGGCATAACGGGTTGAATCAGGATCAACAGTAATGGCCAGCATGTTGGAAACTTCCATAGAAGCATCATGTCCCATGAAGACTTTACCACGTCCGCGGGCACTTGCCAACGTTGCACTATATAACATGGAGAGATCTTTATCCGGCCATTCGAATACGGTCTGCAAAACATCCGGAACCGTACGTCCGTCCTTAAAGAAGTACACGCCTCCGGAAGAAGTAGCCGAATGAGGAATACCGACGTGCATAATCTGGTTTACCGCATCATATTCATGAGTCAGCAAATCACCGGAAAGCCCTGTACTGTAATCCCACCAGCAGCGCCAACGGAAAAAGCGTTCCAGACTGAACTTATCACGTTCGTCCGGACCGATATATCTTTCCAGGCCATTCTTAGTCATATAATCCATATATTCCTTCACGCGGTCAGGATTACCTTCAAACTGTTTCCAGTCGATAGTATCGGGCGATGCTCCTTCAATAATATCATATACCCAAGCTCCGTTAGGCGAATTACGATTGGTACAAACCTCTATCAGATTCACTTTACCCAACAGCCCTTTGCCTATGATCTCTTCGGCCTTCTGGTAGCAGTCGGTCTGACGTCCCTGATGCCCTAACTGAAATACTATACCGCTTTCTTTCACGGCCTGACGTACCATGTAGGTTTCGGGCACGGTCCACGAAAGAGGTTTCTCTACGTAAACATGTTTTCCTGCACGGGCAGCTTCTATAGCCATAGTGCTATGCCAGTGGTCGGGGGTTGCAATAATTACAGCATCAATATCATCTGCGGCCAATAGTTCCTGATAGGTACGGTAACGCTTTGGTACGGCACCACCAAATTTACCGTTTGATCCTTCACGGTTAATATTGGAAGCTGCCAACTGGGCGGCTTCTGCATATTTATCAAATATATCGCAGACACCATTTACAACGACGTTAAGGTCGTCTTGCAACATATATTGCTCGTAATTGGTATCTTTCTTGTTCTGCTTGTGAAATTCAATAACTTTATCTATCCAGGAAGGTTCGGCAAATCCGGCCGCCCGCATCAAATCCTTGCCACGGATTCCGAATCCGATCATTCCCAAGCGTATCTGTTTACCATCTTTTACAGGTTCAAGATAACTGGCATTATCGCCGCTCACCTGAAATACATCTGATATATTGCGTCCCCTAAGGGCATCTTTTCTCTTCTGATAGACTCCGTAAGCCAATGCACCCAATACAGGTACGGTAGCCAACGTTTTCAACGCATCCCGGCGGCCTTTGTCAGGCTGTTGTTCCTGAGCGGGAGTTTTATTAACATCTTCTGCCATAGCCTTTATCAAATCAATTTAAGTTTATGTAATATAGGACAAACTTTTCCTAACATGCGGTCGAAACCAAATATCTGAGAAGTCGGGAATACACACAATAATCCCAATGCAGCCAGTTCTACCAAATTCTTATCTATCCAAAGGTAAGAGCCTTCAAAAGGCATCATATACTCTGCTCCTATAAAAGAAGGATGCGACAAAGTGTACATAGCCAGCAGTATCATTCCACCCACTGAAGACAGGCGATATAAACATCCAAGTGTAAGCCCCAGGCCAATAAGCAAAAGAGCCCATTCATTTGCAAGGTTGATCATATCTACCATATTTGCATCTTGCGTCAATCCGATAAAAAAGGAAGAGGCAAAACCTTTTGAATCGAGGAGGTAAGGCATCGAAGTCCATTTCGGATTCATAATCTTTACCATTCCTTCATACATAAAGTGCCAACCGATAAAAAGCCGGAGCATCATCAACCAGGTCAGCTGTGCTTTCGTATAACATTGTTCTTTATTCATCATTCTGTATATTAAGTCTGAAAGTTGGTTCTAAAAATATCCATATAAAATAAAATACCCGAAGCTAGAACATTAGATTCCGGCTTCGGGCGTTTTTATCTGAAGTTATTTGTTTACTTAATAAGGATCAATCCAGTTCTTTAACTGTGATATTACGGAACCAAACATCATCACCATGATCTTGAAGTCCGATGAAGCCTTCCTTATTTTCGCCACCACAATTTAGCAACAGTTCGTAAGCCAACGGCCATTTTTCTTTGCTGAATTTGCTCTTATCAAGCATTTCCTTCCATTGCGGAGTCCACAAATGATATTCTACTACAGGTTCGTCGTTCTGATAATGAACAATTGTGCCTTTGTAGCAAAGGATTTTCACTTTGTTCCATTCGCCGAACGGTTTAGCGTTCTGCGGTTTGGCTGGTATCATATCATACAAAGAAGAAGATTGACGGTTGCCGTCTTTACCCATCTTTGCATCCGGATGATTTTCGTTATCCAGCACCTGGCATTCAGGAGCAGAGATAAAAAGAGGTTCTTTTACATCGTTGCCATCCTTATCTTTAGAAATAACTTCCTGACCCAGATAGAAGATACCGGAGTTAGCACCTTTGGCAACTTTCCATTCCAGTTCCAGTTCGAAGTTTTTCAGTTTGCTTGCAAAAATCAGGTCTCCACCGTCTTTTGAACCAGCTTCACCGGCACCCGAACCTTTAATATGAATAGTACCGTCTACAACTTCCCAAGCAGCAGGTACGTCGGAACGGTTATAACCTCTCCATCCGTTGAATGTCTTGCCATCAAAAATAACAATCTTTCCATCTTTGTCTTTCGGGAAAGTCGACAAGTCAACAGTAGGAAGATCGTTCACAATTCTATATTCGGGAACAGCAGCTTCTTCTGTCGTAGCTTCCGCAGTAGCTGTATCTTCTGTTTTCTTTCCACCGCCACAGGATGTAAAATAACACATCATAACTGCGGCACTTGCTAATAATACTGACTTTTTCATTTTTGGATTTATGTTTTTTACAAATTATCTCGGCATATCAGGCAGCTTCCAACCATCGCGATAGTTATGCTTGATCAATTCAGCCGCAAACTGTTGTGCATTAACCGGATCAGTCCATGTCTTGTTGAATGAAGGATGACCGTCTTTAATTGTAAAGCCGTCTTTAATAACAGTCTTGATTGTTTCATCCGGACTGATATTTGTAAATTGCATATTGTTGCCATCCCAATGCAACTCTTTGTTCAAGCCTTGCAAACGAACAGCCAATACACCCATTACAACCATTTCATTAAACGGACCAGCCAATGAGAAGTCTGACTTAGCTTTTACACGGTTTCCTGCGCTTTCTTTACAAGCACGGATCCAGTCTTGTTCATGACCACCACTAGTTGCATTAGCAACACGGCGTTCTGTTTTAGCGACATTAGGTACACGGCCAGACAACAACCAAGGATTCTGTCCGTAGCAACCGCAAATCAATGTATCTTTTGTTCCGTGGAAGATACACAATCCGCCTCCATAACCCATCAGTTCTTTTCCTTGAGGGAATCCTACAGGACGATCCGGCATCATACCGCCATCATACCAGTGAATTTCTACTTCCGGAAGAGCGACCTTAGGCATATTGTCGCGAGCAGGGAATGTCAGTTTTACATGCTGAGCCTGCGGAGCACAATCCGTCAGCAACAATGTAGACGAACCTTGTGCTTTTGTAGGATAACCTAATTTCAGAGCTTTAAACGGAGCACTCATGATGTGGCAAGCCATATCACCTAAAGCGCCTGTACCATAAGCCCACCATCCGCGCCAGTTCCATGGATGATAAATATGGTTGAAAGGACGCATTTCAGCCGGACCTGTAAACAAATCCCAATTCAAAGTAGAAGGAATCTTATCTGCTTTATCGGGCACATTCAAACCTTGCGGCCAGATAGGACGGTCTGTAGCACATTCCACTTTTGTTACTTCACCTATTTCTCCATTCCAAATCCATTCGCAAACCAGGTTTTCACCTTCGTCCGAACAGCCTTGGTTACCCATTTGTGTAGCAACCTGATATTTATCAGCCAGCTTAGTCAACAAACGAGATTCATAAACAGAGTGGGTCAACGGCTTCTGGCAATATACATGTTTGCCCAAAGTCATTGCATCGGCAGAAACAATAGCATGAGTATGGTCTGCAGTAGCTACCAATACAGCATCGATAGACTTACCCATTTCATCATACATCTTACGGAAGTCCCAATATTTTTTAGCTTGCGGATGACGGTCGAATACAGGTTTTGCATACTTCCAGTCTACATCACAAAGAGCTACGATATTTTCTGTAGTCTCCATGTTCTTTAAGTTTGCATTACCCATACCACCAATACCAACGGCAGCAATATTCAATTTATCGGAAGGGGCTACATATCCGTGACTTTTACCAAGGATAGAACCCGGAACAATAGAAAATGCAGCAGCAGCGGCTGCTCCTCTTTGGAGGAAAGATCTTCTTGAAATGTTTGACATAGTAATAATTTTTTATAGATTAGCACTTAACAATAATATTCCATGTGTTTTTCCACCTTCTTGTGGTTCAAATTGTCGCAAATATAACCAATACTGTGTTAAAGACAAGCCTATGAAAGTGCTTTATCATTTAAAATAATTTTTTTTAACAGAGAAATAATTCCTACATGCCGGCATCTTTCTGTTTTTTACCGAATGCAAATTTGATTTTCATACCGACAAAATAGATTGTTGACAACTATCAACTTAGCGGCCGATAATTGTCAACTTAATAATAGACCGGCAATAAACAGGGCAAACGCATTAGGATTTTTGATATAGTACCATTGCCTTTTTCATTATCTCTTTCTTTATATTGGGCTTTAATGCTGCTGCTAACATTTTCTTTTTCAAGGATGCTCCTTTTTTGTATGTAAAGGCTTTCAGTACCGGCATTGCCATTTTTCTTAATATAGCCAGGTTTAACACTTGGTTCTTTTTCATTTTGGTCTCATCTTCATTAAAAGATACATCTAGTTGCCAATGCAAATTGTTCTCTATTTTCCAGTGATTTCGTATGATATTCAATTGCATGGGTGCATCTTTCTCCAAGGAAGATATGAAACATCTTGTTTCTGTGGTCGTTTCTCCTGTAGACAGTATCGTTCTTTGGGAAGTAATTGTACCAAAGCTTTTGATTCCTTCCCATTCTTTTCCACACTCAGGTATCCATCCCTAATGAGAACAGGAATGACAAATACGGACTTCTTCTCTCCCATGTCCTCGGGTTATTTCTTCGGCATGATCTATCCATTTAGCTTTATCACGGTTGTTTTCTACTCGAATCCCTTCTAATATACCTTCATATAATTTCTCTTGATTGGCTTTCACAATAATCAGATAATCAGCTTTAGCTGCTGTAATAGCTTTGATAGACTCTTTTTGACAATGTAGAGCGTCCGCAGTAATAATAGTACTTGCCAAATAAAGGTCTGTAACTAATTTGCGAAGTTGCTCGGGCTCGTTTATCTTTTTATCTGCCACCTCCTGTCCTAAACACAATCCGGTTCCGGTAGCATAAGCAGTAACTACATTCAAACCAGAAACATCGGTTACAGAGGCAGCATATTTGCCATCAAAGGCTACTATTTCTTTATCTTTACTAGCCTGAGAATGATCCAAATCGCCGCGTAATTGAGATTGAAGGGCTGACATAGTCTTGCGAAAAGACTGTTCCAAACTCGAGGGATTAACCAAAGAGAAAAAGCGACTAAAAGTATCATGGGAAGGCACACCAACAAAACAAGAACCTAAGTACTCAGAGAGCAAATCTTCACTAGATTCAGCGATTTCAACGATATCATCCCAGTCTTTACCTCCACAAAGGATACCAACAAAAGCCATGAAAATAATGCTACAGGAAGGGTAGTATAGACGATTACCTGTACGGAAGTCTTCAACATCACGAGCAAAAGATAATAATAAAGAGTAATCAGAAGAAGGAGTCATAAAGAATATAAGTTAGAGATACAAAGCAAAGGTAGAAAAAAGTACAAAAAACACAGGAAAGAAAGAAAAAATCCTAATGCGTTTGCCCTGCACGCATGTATTCAATACCAGCTGATAGATATAATCTATTTTTTAATAGATATTTATTATATCCTGCAGACAGCAATTATAGTCTTTTTCATTATATTTGTATTAACTTGAAACATTCTTGTTTTCACATCTGTTATCTTAATGAAAATACATGTATGAAAAAAGATTTTATTCTAATACGAATCTACCGTTTTTACCTGGAAGGTTTTCGTGAAATGACACTAGGTAAAACCCTTTGGCTTATAATCCTGGTCAAATTGTTCATTATGTTTTTCATTCTTAGGTTATTCTTTTTCCCCAATTACCTCAACCAGTTTAATAGCGATAAAGAAAAAGAAGAACACGTTTCAAGCCAACTTATAGACAGAGCAATTACTCCTTAAACATTAATAATATGATTGAAAGCATTGACACTTCTTTGATTGATTGGTCGAGAGCACAGTTTGCCCTTACGGCCATGTATCACTGGTTATTCGTCCCCCTGACATTGGGATTGGGTGTTATACAGGCCATTATGGAAACTATTTACGTCCGGACGGGAAAAGAGTTCTGGAAAACAACGGCCCAGTTCTGGATGAAACTTTTCGGTATTAATTTTGCTATTGGGGTAGCAACCGGCCTGATACTTGAATTTGAGTTCGGAACCAACTGGTCTAACTATAGTTGGTTTGTAGGAGATATCTTTGGTGCGCCTCTTGCCATCGAAGGTATTCTGGCTTTTTTTATGGAAGCCACTTTTATTGCCGTCATGTTCTTTGGTTGGAATAAAGTGAGCAAGCGTTTCCACCTTGCATCCACATGGCTTACAATCGTAGGTGCAACACTCTCTGCCTTATGGATTCTGATCGCAAATGCATGGATGCAGTATCCTACAGGTATGCAATTCAATCCGGACACTGTTCGTAATGAAATGTTTAATTTCTGGGATGTAGCCCTATCTCCTGTCGCTATCAATAAATTTTTCCACACCGTGCTTTCCGGTTGGATTGTCGGGGCACTGTTTGTCGTTGGTATCAGCAGTTGGTATTTATTAAAGAAAAGAGAAGTAGAATTTGCCCTGTCGAGTATCAAAATCGGAGCTATCTTCGGTTTAGTTGCATCTATCTTAATTATATGGACAGGTGATGGTTCCGCTTATCAGGTAGCCCAAAAGCAGCCAATGAAATTAGCCGCTATGGAAGGACTATATGAAGGAAGCAACGGGCAAGGGTTGGTAGCTATCGGGATTCTAAATCCGCAAAAGACAAGTTACCAGGACAATGTTAACCCTTTCATCTTCCGAATCCAAGTTCCTAAACTTCTGTCTTTCCTTGCTGAACGCAAAGCAGATGCGTATGTCCCGGGAATTGTCAATCTGATTGAAGGAGGCTACACAACACATAATGGAACGCCGGCCCTTTCCGCCCAAGAAAAAATAGCAAAGGGCAGACTTGCAATCAAAGCGTTAGCCGATTACCGCCAAGCTAAAAAAGACAAAAACGAAGCACTGGCCGAACAAAGCCGTACTATATTGAACGACAATTTTGCATACTTCGGATATGGTTACATTAAAGATCCGGCAGAGCTTATTCCACATGTCGGACTTACCTTCTATTCTTTCCGCATTATGGTGTTATTAGGAGGATATTTCATTTTATTATTTCTCATCGCTTTAATCTATGGTAAGAAAAACAAATTTGCAGAAGCCCGTTGGTTGCAATACGTTTGCCTGTGGTCGGTTCCACTGGCTTATATTGCAGGACAAGCCGGATGGGTTGTTGCAGAGGTGGGACGTCAGCCCTGGGCCATACAAGACATACTGCCGACTTCGGCCTCAATATCCAAGTTGAATCCATCCTCTGTGCAGACCACATTCTATTTATTCCTCATCCTTTTTACAATCTTATTGATTGCAGAAATAGGCATCATGGTGAAAGCTGTCAAAAAAGGACCACAATCAAGTGGACATTAATAACGGACAATTTGTTATTCACAACTTATAATTATTAGCATATGGATAGTACATATATATTATTACAACATTACTGGTGGTTCCTTGTATCTTTACTTGGGGCACTGCTTGTTTTCCTGCTTTTCGTTCAGGGCGGACAGTCTTTGCTATACACAATAGGGAAAACCGAATTGCAACAAAAAATGCTGTTAAACTCAACCGGGCGTAAATGGGAGTTCACATTTACAACACTGGTTACTTTCGGAGGTGCCTTTTTTGCCTCTTTTCCTCTTTTCTATTCTACCAGCTTCGGAGGAGCATATTGGGTATGGATGCTTATCTTACTCTGTTTCGTAATTCAAGCTGTCTCTTACGAGTATCAAGCTAAGAAAGGGAATCTGTTGGGAAAGAAAACCTATCAGATATTTCTGATGATTAATGGTATAGCAGGTCCTATTTTACTGGGAACAGCTGTAGCCACCTTCTTTAACGGCGCCGAATTTGTGGTAAACAAAGGACAACTGACCGACATAGCAATGCCGGTAATATCCACATGGGCAAATCCCTGGCATGGACTGGAAGCCGCCATTGTATTCTGGAATCTTTGCTTAGGACTGGCCGTATTTTTCCTTGCCCGTGCACTGGCTTTACTTTATTTCATCAATAATATCGATGATACCGAAGTTATAAACAGAAGCCGCAAACAACTTATTCCTGAAACAATCCTTTTTCTGGTTTTCTTCCTTCTATTTGTGGTTCATCTAATGTTCGCAAAAGGTTTTGCCGTTAACCCCGAAACCGGAGAAGTATTCATGCAGCCTTATAAATACTTTATAAACCTGATTGAGATGCCGGCAGTATTAGCGGTATTAGTTATAGGTGTAATAAGTGTTCTATTTGGAATAGGGAAAACTCTATTGTCTGCAGAATGGAGAAAAGGGATCTGGTTTACCGGAACCGGGACAGTTCTAACGGTATTGGCACTACTGCTTTGCGCCGGTTGGAACAATACGGCATATTATCCGTCCATTGCCGATTTGCAAAGTTCGCTGACCATACAAAACAGTTCATCCAGTCTGTTCACATTAAAAGTAATGAGCTACGTATCTATTATCGTACCATTTGTTCTGGCATATATATTCTATGCATGGAGAGCACTTGACCTGCACAAGATAAACACTAAAGAGATGAGCGACGACAAAGGACATACCTATTAAAAAAAAGGAAACGGCGAAGCTCACGCTTGGCCGTTTCTGCATTTAACCGTTTTAAACAAAAAGAAAAAGTTAGTTAAGGCTTAGAAATATATCATAAGTCTTATTTACAGACTGCAATTGCTTCCTGAAAGGACAGCAAACAAATATATATAATCCCGTTTACCCAGCCTACATCGGAAGGCTTTTTTTTGTTATTTTTCACAGTAAGGAGAGGCTTTTGTATTATCTTTGCATTGAATTATCCCAATAAACCCTTTATGGCTGAATTTGATATAAATATATTAGGATGTGGCTCCGCACTTCCCACTACCCGTCATTTAGCGACTTCCCAAATCATAGATTTACGAGATAAATTATATATGGTCGATTGCGGAGAAGGTACCCAAGTACAAATGCGCCACATGCGAATAAAGTTCAACAGACTGAATCATATATTTATTTCCCACCTGCATGGTGATCATTGTTTTGGTTTACCCGGCCTGTTATCTACTTTGGGGATGCTTGGCCGGACCGGAGAACTCGTGATTCATGGTCCTAAAGAGCTGGAAAATTATTTACGTCCCGTATTGACAATCTTCTGCAAAGGTTTACCCTACGAAATACGAATCAATACGGTGGATACATATCAACATTCGCTTATAATGGAAGATCGCTCTCTCAGTGTGTATTCGATCCCTTTAAAACATCGTATACCTTGCTGCGGATATTTGTTCGTAGAAAAACAAAAAGAAGCTCATATTCTCAGGGAAATGACCGATTTTTACCAGGTTCCCGTCCGAATGATGCAAGAGATAAAAAGAGGAGCCGATTTTATAACGGAAGAAGGAGAGATAATTCCAAATGCACGTCTCACACATCCGGCAAAACCTGCAAAACGATATGCCTATTGTTCCGACACAGCATTTTATCCGAATATCATCCCATATATTGAAGGAGTAGATTTACTTTACCATGAAGCCACTTTTGCAGAGTGTGATGCAGCACGAGCGAAAGAGACATTTCATTCTACAGCAAAACAAGCAGCCGAAATAGCCAAACGAGCCCAAGTAAAGCAACTAGTCATAGGCCATTACTCTGCACGCTATGAAAACCTGAGCCAACTCAAACAGGAAGCCGATGAAATATATCCGGATACAGCCTTAGCCAACGAAGGCATGGTTATTTCATTGTCATAGCTTCTATAGTCCATTGTTTCAGAGGCTACAGACAAGTTAGATATGACGCTAAATAAATCGGTCTTTTCTTTCTTCGTTTACAGATTTCTTCATACATTTGTGCGAAATTAGGGTTTTGAATATGAAAGTCTTTATTACAATACTGTTAGCCCTGACTTTACAGGTAGGTTCTTCAATTCCAGCATACGCTTCGAAGTTGAAGAGTGAAACCTTTGCCATAGACCAAAACGATCTTAAACCAATAGAAATATCTGTATCTGAAAATCGCATTCATGTAGAAAATGCACCTATAGGCAGTATCCTCGAAATCTATAGCGTAGTCGGAATCAAAGTAGCAGAAATAGAATTAAAACAACCGTCCGGAGATTACACAGTAAACATTGCCAAAGGATATTATATTATCCGTATCGGGGAAACTGTACGCAAAATAGCAATTCGTTAAGGTATAAGTTTCCACACAGATATTTTCACGTGGTCCGTTTGTTTTTTTCGTCCTTCTTCTATATCTTAGCTGTTTGTAGTATAAACAAAGAGGAATGTTATCGGCTATATATATACAGTTTATAGTAGGCACTATTTTCATTATATTATATTGTGTAACTATCGTAGGATTAATATTGGTTATTCTGACTGAAAACAGAAATCCGCTAAAAACAATCCCATGGGTAATTGTATTGTTATTAGCTCCCGGTATCGGATTGCTCTTTTATTTCTTTTTCGGGCAGGACAATCGCAAACAACGTATTATTTCGAGAAGAACCTACAAACGTATTATGAGGCGGCCTCAAGAAGGTAAGCTACCTCAGGATATGTGCATCGTGCCTGAAGCTTATCAGCCGCTATCGACGTTGCTAAGCAACAGCAGCCAATCATCACTTTTATACGGAAGTGATATAACAATCTATACTAATGGCACTGATAAATTACTGGATTTACTAAAAGAAATAAGTAATGCCACTCATCACATTCACTTGCAATACTATATTTTTTGTGATGACGAAACAGGCTATAAAGTACAGAAAGCTTTGATCAAGAAAGCCCGTGAAGGTGTAAAAGTACGTGTACTGTACGATGATGTAGGTTGTTGGAATGTAAAGAACCGCTTTTTCAAAGAAATGCAAGATGCCGGAATTGAAGTATATGCTTTTCTTAAAGTGGTATTTCCTATTTTAACCAGCAAAGTAAACTACCGTAACCATCGTAAAATAGTAGTAATTGACGGCAGAATAGGCTTTATGGGGGGTATGAACATTGCCGACCGTTATGACAAAGGCACATCTTGGGGAACATGGCGAGATACACATTTTAAAATTATAGGAAAAGGCGTTCATGGCCTTCAATCCGCTTTTCTTATTGACTGGTATGTTGTAAGTAAAAAGCTGCTGAATGACAAAATATACTATCCTCCAGCACAGATTTATAGCGATAACATCATGCAGATAGCAACTAGTGGACCTGTAGGGCAATGGAGAACATTGCTACAGGCAGTCATCTTTGTTATAGCAAACGCAAAGAAATACATCTTTATACAAACCCCTTATTTCTTACCGACTGAAGGATTGAATCAAGCACTGCAAACAGCAGCCTTAGGAGGTGTTGACGTACGGCTGATGCTGCCTAAACGTTCAGACACCCGCACAGCAAACATGGCAACTCATTCTTTTATTGACGAGATGGTAAAAGCCGGAGTAAAAGTATACTTCTACAAGCCGGGATTCCTACATTCCAAACTGGTAATAAGTGATGATACCATTGCATGTATCGGTTCTGCAAATATGGACTTCCGCAGTTTTGAACACAATTTTGAAATTAACGCATTCATATATCAAAGGGAGTTCACTTTGCAAATGAAAAAAGTGTTTATGCACGACATGCAAAATTGTGAGCGTCTCGTACCTTCCAAATGGCTAAAACGTCCATGGAAACAAAGGATAGCAGAATCTTTTATGCGTCTGTTTTCCCCTCTTCTATAATCCGTTCCTCTTTGACAAAAATAGAAAAGTTTACAGAACCATAAACTCTGTGTTGATTAAAATAAGGAAGAGAAGAAAAATCATTTGTCTTTGGATGCTCCATGACAAAAATGCCTCCTTCGCGTAATAAATCACGTTTAAATATTAATTCAGGAACCTGAGGTAATTCCTTTAATGCATAAGGAGGATCGGCAAAAATAAAATCAAAACTTTGCGCCGGAGCCGAATGAAGATACCGAAATACATCCCCTCTGATCAGTGTCAGATCATCTGTCTTTAGCTCCTTGACAACTTTTGCTATAAAAGATGCATGTGCATTATTTTTCTCTACAGCAACAACACGACGACATTCGCGGGATAATAATTCAAAAGAAATACTACCCGTACCGGCAAATAAGTCCAACGCATCTAATCCTTCAAAATCAACAAGATTAGAAACTACATTAAACAAATTCTCCTTTGCAAAATCTGTTGTTGGGCGTGCACTAAAAGAAGAAGGTACGTCAAAACGCCGACGACCATATTTACCACTTATAATTCGCATATCGATAAAGAAATTAAATCCATAGGAGCCTGGCCAATCTCAACTCCCAGCAAATAAGCCTCCGAAGGAATCTCCATTAAGTGAACCTGCTGCAAATATGTATGCAACGTACTCATTATAGCATTACGCAACATGGAATTTCCCGCCAGATAAAGAATATCTTTCACCTGATTCATGCCAACCTCTCTCCATACATTTAATATGTAATATAACATATCATCAGGGACTGTTGCCTCAAAAGAGTTTACAAAAAGCAAATTGCCTTGGGTAAAACAGGCAATATCTATCATACCAGCATGCAATACCACATACATCCGCTTCGAAAGACTTGTCCGGCTTTGTTTACTCCATAAAGATATTAATGGAGTCATATAATGGACAAAACAAGGATTCAACAGCGAACGGGAACAAAACTCATATACTTCTTCATCCAGACCAAATACAACTTCCATTCGATCTGCTTTCAAAGCATTATTCAAACATTTCTTTTCCGGAGTTGAAAAATTAAAAGAAAGAAAGTCGTTTTTTCTTTTTTCTTCAAAAATATCTTCGGGAATAAGCGTATACTGAGCAGATACACAAACCACGTAAATCCGTTTATACATCCAATTCAGAAAATCATGTTCAAAGAAAAACTCTTTCAAAGAAGACATATATGAAACTGTCCGGCTAAATTCTGCTTCTCTATAGAAGAAGCTTCCTACTTCCGAAGGGATATAACCGGAAAAAGAAAGTCCACCCGACCATAGCCGGATGGACACTATATATTTTTCCGAATTACCAGTTAACGTATCAGGAATACTGATAGTCATATAGTTTTCGATTATTCCCAGTTACCTGCGTTATTATTAATTTCTTCCAAAGAACCTACACGTAAGCCAGGGAACTTAGATTGTTTTTCTGCTTTTTCAATCAAGTTATAAGTCAACTGAGGATCCAAATCATACAAATAGTCTGCAAACTTAACCTGGCACTGGAATACTTTAATTTCATAACCTGAACCAGACTTCAATGTAGCAGTATCCATATCAAATGTTATTTTTTCACCCGGTACTTCAGGTACATAACGCATACCTGCAACGTCATAACCTGCGCCCAACAATGTATCGACAGCCAACACCCACATAGTATCACGTCTGATCAAACCTTTCTTTACAGCTTCCTTTTCAGTCATACCTTTTTCCAGCTGTTCATCAGTTAAAACACCTTCCTTCACCAAGAACGGCAGTTTTTCTGTTGTCAAGAATTTAGCTAATTCATCAAAATTAGCGGCATGTACCTTGTGAATATTTTTGTATTCAATCTGAGCTTTACGGATATCAATCAGGCGAGTCTTGATAGCGTTGTCACGTATTTCTTTCTCTGCATCATATTCCCTTGGTGCCTGAATACTTCTATAACACATGTAAACTAGCAGTAGAACTGCAGCAGCTAATAAAATCTTTAATGTAACTTTCATGGTTTGTATTGTTTTTTGAATTTATTTCGTTCGGCAAATTTAAAAAAGAATATTTAATACACTACCTTTATCGCAAAAATTATTACTTCCAAAATGATAAATAGTTATTTGAGTTGCCAAATTACACAAAATTTCCTATACAATCCCACAGATGACCAACTTTCCGCCCTGAAAATCATCTCAAACTTCTTATTTTCAAGAGAACCGGACGGTCTTCTTCTTCTCAAAGGATATGCAGGTACCGGGAAGACTTCACTGGTGGGTTCCTTAGTAAAAACCTTAAACGAACTTAAACAAAAAACCATCCTTTTAGCACCTACCGGACGGGCAGCAAAAGTATTTTCCGGATATGCTGCACAGAAAGCTTACACCATACATAAAAAAATATATCGGCAAAAAGCATTTTCTAATGAACCAACTGGGTTTCTTCCGGATACTAATCTACACAAAGACACCCTGTTTATAGTAGATGAAGCTTCTATGATTTCCAATAACGGATTAGATACATTCTTTTTTGGCACCGGGCGCCTGTTAGACGACCTGGTTCACTATGTTTACTCAGGCGAAAACTGCCGCTTAATGCTGATGGGCGATGTTGCCCAGTTAGCACCCGTAAGCCAATCTGAAAGTCCGGCTCTCAACAAAAAAATTCTTCAAGGATATAACTTGCAAGTAGAAGAAATAACTCTCACACAAGTAGTCCGCCAAAATGAAAATTCAGGTATCTTGTTCAATGCAACTAACCTCAGAGACGCTTTAAGAAGCAACACGGTGGAAAATTTCCCAAAACTGCACCTGGAAAGTTTTTCCGACTTCAGAAAAATAAATGGAGATGAATTAATAGAAGAAATTTCAGCGGCTTATGACAGAGATGGTATTGAAGAGACTATGATCATATCTCGCTCCAACAAACGGGCGACTATTTACAACAACGGCATACGCAATCGTATTCTATACCGTGAAGAAGAACTATCCTCCGGTGACCGTCTAATGGTAGCCAAAAATAATTATTATTGGACTGCCGGATGTAAAGAAATGGACTTTATTGCCAATGGAGAAATTATTCAGGTATTACGTGTACGCCATACAACAGATTTATATGGTTTCAGATTTGCTGACGTATTAGTCCGTTTTCAGGATTACGACTTAGAGATGGAAATAAAAATTTTATTAGACACTCTCCAGACAGACTCCCCTTCTTTACCTAAAGAGCTTAACGACAAGCTATTTTACACCATCCTCGAGGACTATGAAGATATACCTACAAAAGCCGGGAAAATGAAAAAAATGAAAGTAGACCCATATTATAACGTCGTCCAGGTAAAATACGCTTATGCTGTAACTTGTCATAAAGCACAAGGAGGACAATGGATGAATGTATTCCTTGACATCGGCTACATCACAGAAGAAATGTTAGGAGAAAGTTTCTACCGTTGGCTTTATACTGCTTTTACACGAGCAACCTATAGGCTCTATTTAGTAAACCTGCCAGACGAATTTATTGAGTAACAACGTATCTTTACAACAATATTTTACATCAATACAACGTTACATTAATAAGAAATACTTACTTTTGCGAATAACAGAGCGGATTATCTTCCCGCTTGAATACATAAAAGTATGGCAAACAAAGAAAAGATAGATTATCTGTTACTGGACATCCGGGAATTAGAAAAGCAAGTTGCCGGCATGAGGGATGTCGAAATATATCCGGTATCCTTTTTCAGCCAGACATTTGATTTGACACATAAAATACTCAAAGATCTTCATGCGCTCGAAGCAATTCAGATCGAAATGCTGCGCAAGCAAATGGAAGAACACGCAGTCTTATTGCAGTCTATCCCTAAACAAACAGCCACACCAATGCCGGATGCCCCTCCATTGGAAAAGGCTATTGAAGAAATTCCTGTTGTAAAAGAACAAATCATAAAAGTAGAAGAATCGGTCAAAGAGACAAATAATACAGCTGATCGCCCGAATTTGTTCCTCAACGATTTATTGGAAAAGAAAAACTTATCCGATTTCCGTAAAGCTTTCAGCTTAAATGATCGTTTCCGCTTTCGCAGGGAATTGTTCGGAGGAGATGAAAACAAAATGAATAAAGCAATCTCCGATCTTAATGACATTCATTCATATGAAGATTCGATTGCTTACCTGAATAATGAATTGAAATGGAATATAGAAGATGAAGCTGTAACGGACTTCATGAAACTTCTGGAAAAACGATTCCTATGACAAAGTTAACAGTTGTACCAACTCCTGTCGGAAATCTGGAAGATATGACATTCCGGGCTATCCGGGTGCTAAAAGAGGCTGATCTTATTTTAGCAGAAGACACTCGTACAACCGGGATTCTATTAAAGCACTTTGAAATAGAAAACCGAATGCAGTCTCACCATAAATTTAATGAACATAAAACGGTGGGACAAATCGCAGCAAGAATTAAAGCAGGCGAAAATATAGCGCTTGTTTCAGATGCAGGAACTCCTGCTATCTCCGATCCCGGTTTTATGTTGGTTAGAGAATGTGTAAAACAAGGAGTAGAAGTTGAATGCCTCCCTGGTGCAACAGCATTCGTTCCGGCATTAGTTGCATCAGGACTACCGAATGAGAAATTCTGTTTTGAAGGTTTTCTTCCCCAGAAAAAAGGAAGGCAAACCCGGCTCAAAGAATTGTCGACTGAGTATCGCACAATTATCTTCTATGAATCACCTTTCAGGTTAGTAAAAACATTAGTACAACTAGCTGAGTTTTTTGGAGCAGACCGACAAGTTTCCGTTTCTCGTGAAATATCTAAAATACATGAAGAAACTGTAAGAGGAACGCTTCAAGAAGTGGCTGCGCACTTTACTGTGAACGATCCGAGAGGTGAAATTGTTATTGTATTAGCAGGCTTAAAAGATAAAAAGGACAAAGAGACAGAAAAGGATGTTTAACGTAACAAACAAAAAGACATGAAGAAAGTATTAGTAGTATGTATCTGCACAGCCATGCTGGCCTCCTGTGGACAAAATTCAGCCGATTATAAGAAGCTGAAAGCTGAAAATGATTCTCTGAGACTGGAGAATACCCGCAACACTGACGAAATTAATGAAATGCTGAACACATTAAACGATGTAGAAGCAGACTTTCAATCAATACGTGATGCCGAAAATTATTTAACCATCCAACAACAAACAGGTGGTGAAATGAATCTGAGCAAACGCGAACAGATTAAGCAGAATATGGAGTTAATCACTGAAACTTTGAAGAAGAACAAAGAACAGATTAACCAATTGCAGGATAAACTAAAGAAAAGCGGAATTCAATCGGCAGCACTGAAAAAGACTATAGACCGTCTATCTTCCGAGCTTGATCAAAAAGCTACAATGATTGTTGCTTTACAAGAAGATTTAGCTAAAAAAAATATCCGCATCCAGGAATTGGACGAAATGGTCTCATCTTTAAATGAAGATGTGGAAACTCTGGCAGCTACAACAGCTGCTCAATCCGAAAAAATAAATGCGCAAGATCAAACAATCAACACCGCTTATTATTGTTTCGGTACATCCAAGGAATTGAAAGATCAGAAAATTCTTTCCGGCGGTGGCCTATTTGCAAAATCAAAAGTATTGCAAAGTGGTTTTAACAAGGATTATTTTATTTCTATCGATATCCGAGAAGTAAAAGAAATACCTTTATTTGCAAGTAAAGCAAAACTAAAATCCAATCATCCGGAAGGTTCTTATGAATTTGTAAAAGACGAAGATAACAACCTGACACTTAAAATCACAGACACAAAAGCATTCTGGAGTTTAGGTAAATATCTGGTAATTGAAGTAGGATGACGAAATACAAAAATCTATTCATAGACTTAGACGATACCCTTTGGGATACGTATCACAACAATAAAGAATGCCTCGAAGAGATTTATAATGCCTACAATTTCGGGCGTTATTATGCCTCCTTCGAGGCTTTCTTTGATATATATATGCCCAACAATATAAATTTATGGGCTAAATATCGTACCGGAGAAATAAACCGGCAAACACTTATTATCGAACGCTTCTGTTATATGACCCGTCCGATGGGTATTGAAGATGTCAAATCTATAATGGAATTAAATAATGATTTTTTGCAACGGACTACAAAGAAAACCCGTCTAATTCCTGGAGCTATCGAATTGTTGGAATACCTCCGTCCATCTTACAGAATGTTCATTCTTTCAAATGGATTCAGGGAAGTACAATTCAAGAAACTAAATAATTCCGGCCTCGCCCCTTACTTTGAGCGTATGGTATTGTCTGAAGATGCCAATATACAAAAGCCACATAAAGAAATATTTGATTTTGCCCTGCGTAATACAAACTCCCGCAGAAATGAAAGTTTAATGATAGGAGACAGCTGGGATGCAGACATTATAGGAGCTTACAATTCAAAGATAGACCAAGTCTGGTTTAACCCCGAAGGTCTTCCTGCCGGGCATTTCACTCCAACATACACTGTATATTCTTTGGAAGAAATAAAAAAAATCCTTTAAGATTTTATCAGGTAAATAAATCAACCAAAAGCAGGGGCATATCCTTCCAGCTATTCTTTACGGTCTATTAAATACTGCTGAAATCCTTCGGAATATTCAACGCGATAGCCAGTATCAACAGAATCAGAGCAGATAAGATAATATTCTATTTCCGGGATTTTTATTTTCAAAGCCTTTGCTCCGCTTGAGCCCAACACCATAATAGCCGTAGCACAAGCATCAGCAATCATACCTTCCGGTGCAATAACAGTTGCCCCCAAAACATCCCGTTGTACAGGACATCCTTCACGAGGGTCAATAGTATGTGCATATTTCTTACCATCTTTCACATAAAAATTGCGGTAATTACCAGAGGTCGCCAATCCGTGGCGGCCACACAAAGAAACAATATCCTGTAAATCCTGCGTCATACCGGAAGCATCGTCTATAGGCTTTGTTATACCTATACGCCAGCACTCTCCTTTAGGATTCATCCCTTTGGCAACCACTTCTCCCCCAAAATCGATCATAAAATTTTGGATACCTTTACTTTCAAACAGCCGGGCAATCATGTCACATACCGTACCATCAGCCAATGAAGATGCGTTAAGCAATAAACGGGGATCATCCTTTTGAATCTGCCCGTTTACCAAATGCACTTTCTGATAACCGACAAAGGCTTTAACACTATCAATATGTTGAGGGGTAACACTATCTTTTTTACTAAATCCAAACCCCCACAAATTAATGATAGGAGCACATGTAATATCATAAGCACCATCTGTTTGTTCGGAAACATATATAGCCGTATTAAATAGCTTGGCAAAAAGCGAATCTTCCACAGACATATTTGTATTCCGGTTTATTTGGGAAATAACAGATGTAAAATCAAATGCATTAAACAAATGATAAAAACGCTCAAACTCTGCATTTATTTCGTCCGTTAACGGTTGCTTATATTCATACTCAACCGTATAAGGGGTATGTAACTGGCCTGTCAACGTATAATACTGTTGTTTAGGTTGACAAGACATTTGCAACAAAAACAAACTACCCCAAAGCAGACAAAACAATACAGATTTCATATTTCCTTAAAATTCAGATGTAAAATGGAATTTAATATCCGGGAAATCATGCTGGGCCATTGTAAGAACATAATTTGAATCGGCAAGATAGACATCTCGACCCTCCTTATCCAAAGCCATATATTGAGATTTCCGCTTTTTAAAATTCTCCAAAGCTTCTGCGTTATCACTTTCAATCCAACATGCCTTATATAAACTGATCGGCTCCCATTTACATTGGGCTCCATATTCGTGTAGCAGACGATATTGGATAACCTCAAACTGAAGTTGTCCTACTGTTCCAATAATTTTACGGCCGTTAAACTGATTTGTAAATAACTGCGCAACTCCTTCATCCATCAATTGCTCAATACCTTTATTAAGCTGTTTGGCCTTCATCGGATCAGCATTTTCAATATATTTAAACATTTCAGGAGAAAAGCTAGGCAAGCCTTTAAAGTGAAGTTCTTCGCCGGATGTCAAAGTATCTCCTATCTTGAAATTTCCAGTATCAGGCAAACCGATAATATCACCGGCAAAAGCTTCGTCTACTACTTCTTTCTTTTGTGCCATAAATGCTGTCGGACTACTAAAACGCATCTGTTTACCAAAACGAACATGTTTATAATTGGCATTACGTTCGAAACGGCCCGAACAAACTTTCACAAAAGCAATACAGCTACGATGGTTAGGGTCCATATTAGCATGTATTTTAAAAATAAAGCCCGTAAAATTTTCTTCTTCCGGATCAACCACACGTTCCTCCGCTTGTATAGGACGAGGAAAAGGAGCAATATTTATAAAACAATCCAGCAATTCCTTTACACCAAAATTATTCAGTGCCGAACCAAAAAACACAGGAGCAATATCACCACGCAAATAGGTATCTATATCAAATTCAGGGTATACACCCTCTATCAATTCAATATCCTGACGTAGCTTTTCAGCTTGCATGGAATCTATATAAGTCTCCAATTCCGGACTATTTATATCTTTAAACTCTACGTTCTCTGTTACATATTGCTTGCTCGGAGTATACAGGTTCAGTTTCTGTTCATAGATATTATAAACACCTTTGAAGCGTTGTCCCATATCGATAGGCCAACTCAGCGGACGCACATTTATGTGTAATTCTTCTTCTATTTCATCTAACAAATCAAATGGGTCTTTACCGTCACGGTCCATCTTATTTACAAAAACAATAACCGGAGTTTTACGCATGCGGCACACTTCCATCAATTTGCGTGTCTGCGCTTCCACACCCTTTGCTATATCAATAACAATAATAACACTGTCTACAGCCGTTAGAGTACGAAATGTATCTTCGGCGAAATCCTGGTGTCCGGGGGTATCCAGAATATTGATTTTATGATCATTATAATCGAAAGCCATTACAGAAGTCGCGACAGAAATACCACGTTGTTTTTCTATTTCCATCCAATCGGAAGTTGCTGTTTTTTTAATCTTATTAGATTTAACTGCACCGGCAACATGTATGGCACCTCCAAAAAGCAATAATTTCTCCGTTAACGTAGTCTTACCAGCATCCGGGTGGCTGATGATAGCAAATGTTCTTCTTCTCTTTATTTCTTCTGAATATTGACCCATTGTTATATTTTAAATTCGTTTTGTTATTTTCAATCTTACTAAAAAGGAAATTTTTCTATTTTACAAAAGCAACCGCTCTAAACAATTCCGTAAACTTTCTTCCCAATGTGGAATAATAAGGCCATAAGTTTCTTTTATTTTCCGCTTATTCAACACGCTATAATGAGGGCGTGGGGCACGTACCGGATAATCTTTCGTTTCTATAGGAACTACACGGAGCGTTAAACCTGCCAATTGTATAATTTTTACTGTAAAATCATACCAACTGCATACGCCTTCTCCTGAAAAATGATAAATACCGGGACAATACGCACCATCTTCTCCCTGTTTTATGACCTGTAATATGGCAATAGCCAAATCTCCGGCATAAGTAGGCGAACCGATCTGATCAAATATAAAACGTAATTCATTACGTTCCTTACCTAAGCGAAGTACTGTCTTTACAAAGTTGTTTCCATATTCCGAATACAACCAGGCTGTACGGATAATTACTGCGTCTGTACAAACTTCCTGTAAAGCTATTTCACCCTCCAGTTTAGTACGGCCGTAAACAGATACCGGGCATGTCCTGTCTGTTTCTATATAAGGACGGAAATTTGTTCCGTCAAATACATAATCCGTAGAAATATGAATCACACGGGCACCAACAATACTGGCAGCTTCACCTAGATAACGTACGGCATCCCGATTAATACGGGTACATAAATCTATATCATCTTCAGCTTTATCAACAGCCGTATAAGCAGCACAATTCACAATATAATCGACAGCATGAGTCTGCACAAACGAACAAACAACCTCTTTATTACAGAGATCTAATGTATCGACATCCGTGAATAAAAAATTAAACTGGGGATATTTTCCAGAAAGTTGACGGAGTGAATTACCCAATTGACCATTGGCACCGGTTACTAAAACAGTCTTCATAACAATTTAATCTTCTAGTTTCAGTTCTCCGTTCATATCTTCACGATACTTTTCGGCAAGCAAAGCTAAAAAAGAACTGATTTGTTTTATAGCTTCCATCGTTTCCGCACCCACTTCTTTTCCTTGCATCTTCAGAAGCAGATAACCATAAACAGCAGCAAAACAAGTTTCAATCTCCGGTAAATCCTGTCCACCTGATTTTGCACGCAATTGTACAATATAAGGAAGGGTTTTATAATAAGCGCCATTATAAACCATCTCTTTCGGAGACTTCAACAACCGTAAATGCAGATCAGTAAGTGCTATAATAACATTTTTGTTTAATTGGATATGCCCATTTTCCATAACACCTTCCGAACGCATCATTTCGATCAATTCTTCATACCACTGTTCTATTTCTTTCTTCACTTCATCCGATTGGTCATAATGGGCTATCACCGTACGACGAATTGAATCCATATCAAACTTGTTTGCACGAATCAAATCTTCTACCTGCCACATATAAAGCAGATATTCGGCTATATTTTCTTTTCTTTTTTGTCTGGCTACAATCATAGCTGCAAAGATAAGCTATATTCGGATAATGCCTTATAAAAATCAGTATCTTTAACTCCTAACTGCCGGCAAGCCAAGCGTGCAGCATTCAGATTTATCAAAAAATATGTATCCGGAATATAAACGGGAAAATCTCCATAACGCGTACTGAGAAAAACCTGTCCGTCTTTCTCTATTACCTGATGGCTGTCATAAGGAATAGCCGTAATATCAGTTCGTACTTCTTCTGCCAACCGGGTTACTGCAGAATCTGCACTGTAATAGATTAGTTTTCCTTCCCTTTCAATAGAAGTAGTAAAAGCCTGATAGGTACCCAAATAATCTTCAGAGGTTGCATGTCCGGTCTTATCCGACCATGACAGATTGGTCAATACGGCTATATGAGGACGATAAAATTCGAGTTGGCCATGTTGATCCAGGACAGAAGTAACATGTTCATCACCCTCAACCAAAGCTATACGCGACTCATAACTCAGATGCACGCGGCTGGGAAGCAATGGAACTTCACTGGTAAGAGCATAATCGAAAGCTAACTTTTGTTGCTTCAAGGCACTTACCACCATGGAAATAATTGTTTTTTTCCCTCGACTTCCAGCTACCACAACCCGGGTTTTAGAACGTGTACGCTGATAAATAAATTCCGGAACCGACTGAATAAGCAACCCTAATTCTTTTGCTCTTACCAGTTCTGGATTATTCTGTTCCACATTAGCCCCTAGTACTACAGTATAAATATCTTTTGTTAATCTCTCCGGAAACCATCCGTCTCCGTAGCAGGCACAACCAGATTCACTCAATTTTATAAAAGCAGTGTCTGATATTCCTGTTCCGGAAACTGTCACGTCATAACCTTTTTCACGAATTGCTAAAGCTAAGTCCAATATTATCGGTTCGGTTACGGAGATCAAATGAACTTTTCGCATCATATATAATTTGCGGCAAATGTACGATAAATTAACCGATATGCGATTTCAGGTTTTATAAAAAGTTGTTCCATTTTGACAAAAACAGAACAACACCTTATGAAAAAGATCGGGATGATTACAAAAAATGTTCCCGATGATTTTAAAAAAAGATCGGGATGATTTTATTACTTCCACACGCATTATGGTATAACCCAAATTATCTTCAATAAATCCTTTTTATGTTTTTACCTTTTTTTATCAGTATAATGGACGTATCTTTGTAGTCGAAATTCAAGAGAAAAGCGTTAATTCAGAATGCTCGGAACGATAACAAAAGGTTTAATAATAGGCATATTAGTATCGGCACCAATGGGACCGATAGGTATGCTCTGCATACAAAGAACGCTAAACAAAGGACGATGGCATGGTTTTATTACAGGTTTGGGAGCTGCCCTTTCAGATGTATTATATGCGGCTTTCACATGTCTGGGAATGGGAGTTGTTGTAAACTTTGTTGAGGCCAATCAAGCTCCGTTACAAATTATAGGAAGCATTGTTCTAGGCATTTTCGGCTATTATATATATCAAAGCAACCCAGTAAAGAACATAAAGAAACAAAGAGAGAAAAAATTATCGTTTACGCAGGATTTCATTACAGCCTTTTTACTTACCTTTAGTAACGTTTTAATCGTATTATTATATATTGGTTTGTTTGCCCGTTTCGGTTTTGTTTTACCGGATTCTTCCATATGGATGTTGGCCGGAGGAATCGGTTGTATCGGAGTAGGCGCCATATTATGGTGGTTCGGCATAACGTATATAGTAGCAAAACTAAGAAAATGGTTTAACGTAAGAGGTATATGGATGTTAAACAGAATAGTGGGTACCATTATTATTGTATTATCAATTATAGGCGTATTATCCGTATTACTCACTTCCTATTTCCACGTGCCATTAATCCAAATTTATATTTAAAATGAAAAGTCTGAAAGTTCCTTATTTGGAAATGCTGGATGTATTATCACCATCTTCCATTGATCCTGTATTGGAAAAATATGCACAACGCGAATACGTTGACGTGCTTAACTGGAAATCAGAATACGGTTACAAACCAATTGTCGCATTCGACATAGCCCGTTCCAAAACACATTTGTATATCCGCTATTTTGTAAAAGGCAATAGTCTCAAAGCGGAATACGGCATAAACAATTCTCCTGTCCACCAGGATAGTTGTGTAGAGTTTTTTATGCAGAAGGCTGGAGATTCCAACTATATGAACTTTGAATTCAATTGCATTGGGACTTGTGATGCAGCCCGGCGCGAATCCAGAGAAAAGAAAAGCTCATTATCCCAGGAAGAATATGCATCTATCAAAACCTATTCTTCCTTAGGAACTAAACCTTTCCCGGAAAAAGAAGGTGTGTTTGCCTGGGAACTCACTGTTGTTATTCCTTTTACCTTAATGGGGCTAGACCCAAATAATCTTCCACAAAAGATCATGGGAAACTTCTACAAATGTGCAGATAACACACAATTTCCTCATTTTGTAAGCTGGAATCCTATCGATTTGCCGGAACCCAATTTCCATTGTCCAAAATTTTTCGGAGAAATTTATTTCTAATAAAAAGCCCGTAAAACATTAATCTACGGGCTTTTTATTCCATTTATCATTTCTTTCCCATCTTCAACTCTATAACAAAAGCAACTATTAACCCTATGCCACCGAAAAGAAGAACAGAAGCACCATAAGCAGTATCAGCAATTTCATTTCTATACCAATCGTCTGTCTCATTTAGCACGAATAAAGTATTCATTATAAATCCTACCAACATTCCCAGCCCAAGACCTGAGAACAGACATCCTATCTTTAAGCTGCTGAATGAAAAACAAGGAGAATAAGCCGACAAATGCAATTTATCCTCTAAAGAAGACATGCCCTGTTTGTCGCTCAATTTTTCAATAATGGCCATTCGCTCTTTACGGCGTAAAAACAATTCGAACAAGCCATATATCCCGGCAAACACAATACCAACGATCAGCGGAGTTGTAATAAAGTTCATCATACCTTTCTCTATTTTAGTAAATAATTTGTTTATTTATTTGACGCAAACAAATTTATTCGGTTACAACTTTTTATTAAAAAAATGAAGGTATATATAAGCAAACAAACATACGAATCTATTCAGACATCTTTTTTCATTCGAAAAACACTTGGGTATCAGAAAAAAACATTACCTTTGCCCCGATTTTTGAGAAATGACAACATAATGTCTAACTTACTAATTAAAACAAACTTAGTATTAACAATTAAAGAATGGAAAATTTAAAGAACATTCAGCCGGTTGACGATTTCAACTGGGATGCCTTTGAACAAGGTGAGTCTTACGGTGACGTAAGCAAGGACGATCTTGTAAAAACGTATGATGAGACCCTAAACACTGTAAAGGACAAAGAAGTGGTTATGGGTACTGTTACTGCAATGAACAAACGCGAAGTTGTAGTTAACATTGGCTTCAAATCTGACGGAGTTGTTCCAATGTCGGAATTCCGTTACAATCCGGATTTGAAGATCGGCGACGAAGTAGAAGTTTACATCGAAAGCCAAGAAGACAAAAAAGGACAATTAATCCTTTCACACAAGAAAGCACGTGCTACACGTTCTTGGGATCGTGTTAACGAAGCTCTTGAAAAAGACGAAATCATTAAGGGTTACATTAAGTGTCGTACAAAGGGTGGTATGATCGTTGATGTATTCGGTATCGAAGCATTCTTGCCGGGTTCTCAGATCGATGTTAAGCCTATCCGCGACTACGATGTATTTGTTGGTAAGACAATGGAATTCAAGATTGTTAAAATCAATCAGGAATTCAAGAATGTTGTTGTATCTCACAAAGCTCTTATCGAAGCAGAACTTGAACAACAGAAGAAAGACATTATCTCTAAACTGGAAAAAGGACAGGTATTGGAAGGTACCGTTAAAAACATCACTTCTTACGGTGTATTCATCGACTTGGGTGGCGTAGACGGTTTGATCCATATCACAGACCTTTCTTGGGGTCGTGTTTCTCATCCGGAAGAAATCGTACAGTTGGATCAGAAGATCAATGTTGTTATCTTGGATTTCGACGACGAAAAGAAACGTATTGCTTTAGGCTTGAAGCAACTTACTCCGCATCCTTGGGATGCTTTGGATGCTAACCTGAAGGTTGGCGATAAAGTAAAAGGTAAAGTTGTTGTTATGGCCGACTACGGTGCATTCATCGAAATTGCTCCGGGCGTAGAAGGTTTGATCCACGTATCTGAAATGTCTTGGACTCAGCACTTGCGTAGCGCTCAGGACTTCATGAAAGTTGGTGACGAAATCGAAGCTGTTATCTTAACACTAGACCGCGACGAACGCAAGATGTCTTTGGGTATCAAACAGCTTAAAGCTGATCCATGGGAAGATATCGAATCTCGTTTCCCTGTTGGTTCACGCCACACAGCTAAGGTTCGTAACTTCACTAACTTCGGCGTATTTGTTGAAATCGAAGAAGGTGTTGACGGCTTGATCCATATCTCCGACTTATCTTGGACTAAGAAAATCAAACATCCGTCTGAATTTACTCAGATCGGTTCAGAAATTGAAGTCCAGGTACTTGAAATCGACAAAGAAAACCGTCGTTTGAGCTTAGGACACAAGCAATTGGAAGAAAATCCTTGGGATGTATTCGAAACTATCTTCACAGTAGGTTCAATCCACGAAGGTACAATTATCGAAGTTCTTGATAAGGGTGCTGTAGTTTCTTTACCTTATGGCGTAGAAGGTTTCGCAACTCCGAAGCATTTGGTAAAAGAAGACGGTTCTCAGGCTGTAGTAGACGAAAAGCTCCAGTTCAAGGTAATCGAATTCAACAAAGAAGCTAAACGTATCATTCTTTCTCACAGCCGCATCTTCGAAGATGAACAAAAGGGTGCAAAGAAAGAAGGAGCTGCCGACAAAAAATCATCAGCAAAACGCAACAAAAAAGAAGAAGATTCAGCAATGGTAACCGGTTCTGTTGAAAAGACAACACTGGGTGACATTGAAGAACTTGCAGCTTTGAAAGAAAAATTGTCAGGTAAATAATCGACAACTTTCAATATAAACAAGAGCGGCTGGTTAATTATAACCAGCCGCTCTTTCTTTATCTGGCATCTTTATCTTTCAATTCACGCCCTTGCTCCTTCTCTCCATAATAATCATAGCTTTCATCAATATGAAGCAAACGATTTATCTTATGCCGCTTATTTAAATCGACAAAATAAGATTCCACCACTTTATATAAATTAAAACCATCTGTAGAACCGGCAGCTAAACTCAGTTTCTCTATTAGCTCCTCTACGGCTTTATGAATTTCATTCTTGTTCACCAAATGAAACTCATTATTATGTACCAAAGGTTTGCTATTCATAAGGCTTATTTTTAAGTTATTCTATCTTTATAACCACCCATTCATGTGATATGTTTAAAGATATCGATAATACCAAAAGAACAGCAAGAACAACTTGTATTCAAGAAATTAGAGAGAACAAAAAAGGAATTAAGTTTACCAACTTAATTCCTTTTACTCAGCAGGTCGGGATGACTGGATTCGAACCAGCGACCACACGCCCCCCAGACGCGTACTCTAACCGGGCTGAGCTACATCCCGCTTTATTTTTACGGGTGCAAAAATAGAGTATTATACGGGATTTTACAAGTTTTCCCCTCCATTTTTACAGAAATTTGTTCCCCATCATCTAGAATAAAGAATAAAACACTGGTTAATAAATACTTAACACATATAAAGGTCTCTATTCTATTATCCTCGCTATCACTTATTATTTTAGGAATGTTTTAGGAAAGAATTCATATGATTTCAAATTGTTAATAATTGCTAATCAAGAGTAAGAACTATAACCTACTTTTGGTGATAAAGACAAAGCATCCATCTATTTTTGTAATAAAAAAAGTTTATGGCTTCATTTAAGTTAGTGCTTCATAAGCCAAATAAGAGAAAAGACGGTACTTATCCCATCTCTTTACGGATAATAAAAAATATGAGAACTAAATATTTTAATTTAGGTCTTTACACGACAACAGAAGAATGGGATGAACATGCTGAACGTTTCAAACAGGACAAAAAGATATGTCCTATGTATAAGGAGTATAATGCAAGATTATTAGAATTGCAAGCACGGGCACAAGCTCTTGAAATTAATTTTGACAGAGAAGGTATCGATTGGACTTTGGAACAATTCAAAAATGCCTTCTTTCATAAAACTAAACAAGGAAAGTTTATAGAATATACAAATAAATGTATTAATGATATGAAGGGAACAGGACATATTGGAAATGCGAAAGTATGGGAAAGCTCTATCTACAATTTAAGTTTATATGATAAACGATTAAAGTCAAGGTTACTATCCGAAATTGACATTAAATATGTGAATAACTACAATATTTTTATGGAAAAAAAGGGATGGTGTGGAAATACAAGAAAACATAATATAAAAACATTAAGAGCCATCTTAAACAAAGCGATACAAGAAAAAGAATGCTCATCCAATAATTATCCTTTTGGGAAAGGAGGGTTTTGTGTTTCAGCTTTAGGGGAAGAAACGCGTAAAAGGTTTTTGTCCGAAGAATCTCTATCCAAATTAATGAATACACAATCAAAGTCCATTTCCAAAGAAATAGCACGTAGGTTATTTATATTTTCTTACTTGTGTTATGGTATGAGTTTTATTGACATGGCTAATATCAAAAAAGAAAATATAATATTTGAAGGAGGTAAAGAGTATATAATGTATAAGCGACAGAAAACCGAACATTGTAAAGGTTCTAAGTATATTAAAATATTGATGAGTGACGATATTAAAGTATTAATAAAGTGGTTTACTGAAAACACCAATCTAATCGGGAAGTATTTATTACCAGTCGTAACTATTAACTATACAGGAGAGAAACTGTATGAGCATCAAAGAAGACGATTAGCCAAATATAATAGCAATTTAAAAAAATTAGGAGAAGAATTGGATATTCCGGAAAAGTTGACAAGTTATGTAAGCCGTCATTCTATGGCTATGAGTTTACAAAAGGATGGAACTCCTAGGGAAGTAATCAGTCAGATTATGGGACATAAAGATCTGAGCACAACTAATACATATTTAGACAGTTTCAGTAATGATGTAATTGAAAAAGCAACAAATAAATCACTATATAAAAATAAAATAGTATTATGAGAACAGCTGTTTATGAAAACTTCTTCACCAAACTAATTGCTACAACAAAATGTTTGGATATTAATGAAATAGAAAAGTATATTAGTAAAAGTACTGGCAATGATATTCTATTAGTTAACAAACAATTAGATAAAGCCAACAAACTATTAAATGAAAGGTACGGACGCTATGGGGTTATTTCGGAACAAGATAATGTGAAAGCGCTACAGAAAGGATACTATGATTTAAGTATGATTAAATTAAGTCTTAATGACATTAGACGAAAAATAGATCAATATAACATTGAAGAAAGTTCACCGTTGGGACAACAAATAAGTAAAGATTGGGATAATGCTGCTTATTTATTACAAGATCTTTTACAGTTGGAGAATATGAATTTAATAAATTATTTAAGACTATTAGAAGATCGAAGTTCTGAATTATGTCAGAATAAGGAAACAGAGAAAAGAAAACGATGCAGCAATCAGAAACAACACAATTTAAAGCAAATCTCGAACAATAAAATTGCTACGGAAATGCCTTGCGACATCATCACAATAGAGGAAGTATGTAAAATAACAAGACTATCAAAAAGTAAAATTTACCATATGGTATGTAATCACGAAATACCGCACTACAAGCTCAATCCTAATAAAAAAGGACGCTTATTCTTTTTTTATTCTGAAATAGAAGCATGGCTGAAAAGGAATAGGATAGGCACTATAGAGGAATATCTTAATCAATTTGAAAATTAATAATAAAGTAAAAATTATAAATGTTTTATTGATATTAATAATATATAATTATGTATGATACCATCCATTTAATATTAAAGGAAAATGATTTAGACATTCCTATTTCATTTAAAGAAGAAGTAGCTTGTAATATAGAGATAGACGAAAAGAAAAGTACTATATCAAAGATTTATGGTCATATCGATAATATGAGTGTAATGATTACAGGGAAGACTTTATCTGTTATAGGGAGTTTAACTAGTTATACTAAGGGAAATAATATAAAAGGGATGGTTTTTTCCGAAGTAAAAAAGGCAATTGAAAGTTTAAGTAAAACATTAAACGTGCCATTAGAAAAGGCGAAAGTAAAAAGGATTGACATTGCACAGACTTTTACAATGCAATTTGAACCTAGACTTTATTTACCAAAATTATATTATTTAAGTGGATTTAGTAGGTCTAACATTAGTGGTACAAGTTTATATTTTGGAAAAGAAAGTAAAAGGAAGAGCGGTGAAAATTTGCAATTACTTTTTTATGACAAAAATGCTGAATTAAGAAATTCAGATGGATATCCATTAGTACAGAAATCACGCAATTTATTAAGGTATGAATTAAGAATAAAGAATGTAGAATATACTTTTAAGCGCAAAATTCGATGTTTAGAATTGTTTTCAGAGGATTTTTATCGTGAATTGATTAATTTATGGTATAGCATGTATAAAAGCATTGAAAAACGATTAGAATCACTTGAAGACTATTGTGAGATAAAATTAAACGGAAAAAAAGATTTATATGAGACTTGCCTGCGTTTATGTGTAATGGCTTTCAATATGGAAGAAGAAGTAGAAATTGCATCAAAAAAAGGAAAGGTCACAGCACAAAACAAGAGTAATGTTCTGAAAAAGATAAAAGAGATAAAGGAGGAATTAAGGAAGAAGCATCCGATTTTGTCTATGATTGATGAATTGAATAAGAAAATAAAGAAAGAATATGAAGAACAAATAAAAGGATTAGAAAAAGAAGCATAAGCTTTGCCAAGAAAACGATTATTTATACATTTGTTCTGTCCGTAAGGAACGGACAGGGCGTTTAGAAAATCCTTATTATTGAAATCTGGACAATTTCATACACACGAGGAGAACAATGTAACGTCCATGCTTTGTATGTACGTACTCTATAAAGAGTGTTGTAGATATAGGCGTGGACTGTTACGTTTATCCTGTGTGTAGAGCAGTCCAGAGCTTCAATAATAGGATAAACTAACAGTTTCACGCTTTTTTAGTTAACCTTCCTCTTCGAAACTGGGTGGAATTTCTTTGTATTGATTGTAAATATCCAGTTTAGTAATCTTATAAAATCAAGTTTGTAGTATAGTAGTATAAAGGTCTGTCTTTTATGTGTAATTACCTACATTTAAAAGAGAAAAAATTATGTATGGTCAATACGCAGAAAAGTGATTATATTGATTTTATAAATTATCCAAACAATGATTTTACACATTAATACACTGATTAATAGTATAATAAAAATATGGAAAATCAAAAAGAAGAAAATGTAGGTATTGTTTACGCTCTCACCAACCCAGCCATGCCAGGTCTTGTAAAAATAGGTATGACTTCACGAATGGAAATAGCTCAAAGAATGAAAGAGTTATATAGTAGTACTGGAGTTCCATTACCTTTTGAATGTGTCTATGCTTGTGAAATAACAAATTTTGCTAGGACAGAGAAGGCTTTACATGTTGCTTTTGCTCCTGACCGTATTAATCCTAATAGAGAATTTTTTAAAATGGATATAGAACGAGTTATAGCGATTTTAGAATTATTAGGTCCAAACAACATAAAAAAAGAAATAAATAATGATTTGGATGCTGACATCAGTACAGAAGAAAAGGTTGCAAGAGAAACAATGAAGAAAAAGAGACCTGCTTTTAATTTTGAGAGAATGGGCATCCCTATTGGAGCAAAATTGACGTATAAAAACAATAATAATATAGAAATAGAAGTCATTGAAGGAAATAAGGTAAAATATAACAATGAGATTATGTCATTAAGTGCCGTAACACAACTGTTATTACCTTATATAACTCATCCTACACCTTATTGGATTTATGAAGGAGAGACACTTTCCAATTTATGGGAAAAGTCTTTAGTAGAATGTTGATTAAATAAATAAAAGGTTAGACCTTTAGAATATTTAAATTAAAAGGATATGGAAACGACAGAAGAAAAAAATAGTAAAGAATTACAAAACCAAAAAATTTGTCCTAACTGTAAAATAATATATCATAAGGAGAGATCCGAGAATTGTTCCAATTGTGGATCAAAACTGATCTACTTATACAAAAATTGTCCACATTGTAAAAAAAGAATAGAAGAAAACGCTAAATTTTGTCCTAATTGCGGATATAAATTAATAAAAGAAACCGGAAAGAAACAAAATGTCAATTTACTATCTTTTATATGCATACTCATTTTAGGTATTCTCTTTTGGGGAATCATTCTATCGGATAATAAGGACACTAATAACACTACAACAAAGCAACAACCTGATAGTATTCAATTATCAATAATTAGTGATGCAAATATTTCATTTGAAGACTTAAATGCTCTTGAAGAAACTTTTCAATTAACAATTACAGAAATAAAAACAGGTATTATTCCTGTTAATCCCTTTCAAGAGGCACCAATGTTTGTCATATCATTCCAAAATAATAAGGACAAAGATGTCATTTGGAATAGTGATAAAGATTTTTGTAAATGGAGAGTAGTAATTGGAAACGAAGCATCTCCTTCATACCATATGTATCATGGGCCAAGTTTGGATGATCCTATTTCTCCAAACCGATCTACTTTTATTGATAATGCAGGATTACAGGTACGTATAGGATCTGAAAAAATAAAAAGGGAAGATGTTCTCATTGAAATTTTAAATCGCGACAGCAAGAAGGTTGCCTCTTTTCCCACAAAAAAGAGTTTATAAAGAATATGAAGTCTTTAGGATTATAATGATGGAAGAAAAGATAAAAGCAATAATAGACCACTTGAAAAAGGTTGGATTTGATGATGAACGAATAGAGAAGATTTTAAGTATAATCTCTATTGAAGAAGCATATGAGAATTTGCAAAGAAATAAAGTATTAAAGAATGTCATCAATATCATAGGTATTGATAGAGTTGACAAAGGTGCAAAGAATATGGGAGTAACAACCGATGTTTTTGCGAAAGAATTTGACCGTTGGAATGATAGTGGGAATGTCCAGATAATAGAAAGGGCTTCTAAACAAGAGCAGGAAAATCTCACAAACAAAATGTTTGACACGATGATTAAAAATGCGAATGAACTTAAAAGAAAAAATTAAAAATAGTATCAAAACATATATTGTATGAGATACATTAACGACTTTTTCACTTGCGACATTCTATTTATTAGTGTAAAGAAAGGGTTCTGAAAAATACAGAAAGGATTCATTCCAAAAAACAATACCTTTCAAAACAAAGGAAAACATCATAAATTCTACAGATATTCAAAAATCTGTAGAATATTTTGAAAAAGATTTGCTCAGAAAGTCTCTAGAACAAGATTTGATGAAAGCGAAAGCTGCTATTGGAGAGATCAGAGAGTGGAAAGGTATTCGCTACGAAAAGAAAACTGACGGTAGTTGGATTCCGTTAAAAGGACAAGGAATAAAAAGAAAACAATATCCGCGATTAGATAAATTCGGAACTAATTATTCTCAATTTGAAAATGAACCAGAAAAAGCCATAGAATTTCTTTTAAAGAGAAAACAAGGTCAAGTCATTGGAGCTTGGGAAAGAGAAGGTCTTGGTAAGATAGATATTGTTTGGGGAAACGATAAAAGAGGACTTCAGCACATAAGAAAGCGTCATTTTATTGAACAAGATGATTTCAAGTCATTAGAGGACATGACTAAAGAAATTTCTAATGTTTTGAAAAATGGTAAGATTGGGGAATTTTATAGTAATAAGAGTAAGGTAGATATTAAAAACGATAAATATCAAATAACTCTTATCAGGGAGGTAACTTATGATGAAGAAGATAATTTTAAAGATAAAATTTGGATCTTAACATCTTTTAATTATATAAAGCCGATGGAAGATAAAATAAGAAAAGCGACTTCTTCGGAAGTCGCTTTAAAAGATCTCGATTCTATCATTCCTCAGAATCAACCTAAAAATGGTCAAGAGCACGGAGAGGTCATTAACCGTTATTCGCTCGGAAAAGATCTTTGTTCTTTTTCTGAATATAAAGATATGCTAAAAAAGTCGTTTGAGCAACAGTTTGGTCCAGAATATTTTGAAAAGGCCAAGAAAGGAGCTGAAATTGGTACAATCAAAGAATTTGGAGGAAAGAAGTACATCAAAACAGTTCAAGGCTGGAAATATTATGGAAAGAAGAAAGGATCTTCTCAAGAAGAAGAGTTATCTGATAAACCAAAAGAAGTCGAAAATGAGTCCAAAGAAAAAACATCAGGAATAGATCAATTTGCGACAAAGGCTACAGACAAACAATTAGAGGCAGCTTTGAAAGATCCGAAGCAATCTGAAGAAGTGAAAAAAGTTGCGAAAGAAGAGTTAGAAAGAAGGAGAAACAAATTAGAAGAAGATACTGATACTTCAGATAAAACTGAAAGAGAAAAGGATAAAGATTCTCCTCCTAAATCAGATTTCAAAAAGATCACTCAGACTTATGTGAAAGTAGAAGATGGTCAGATCATTATCAGAATGAAAGGTGAAGATAGATATAAAGCTACTAAAGGAAGATTTAGTATTATATCCAATGAAGGAGAGTCTTTGGCTGATTTCAAAAAGCGAGTGAGAGATGAATATGAAGGAAAGGAAAATAAACAAGAATCTAACGAAATTCATTTCAAATCTATTAAGGAAGTCAAGGCGTATCAAGTAAAAGAAGCTAAACTTTCGAATTTTTCTCAAAAAGATAAGATTAAAGAATTACAAACGAAGTTCGATGTTCAATATGAAAGTTTAAAATTAGAAGACGATTATGATTCTATTAACGATGATACAAAATATTATCTTTCAAAAAACTCTTTAGAGAGAGTTTTAGAAGATTATGCCAATAACAATGATACAGGAAAACTTCTTATAAATCAAAGTTTGATAGAAAACGATATAATGCCAATAGTTAATGGTTTGTTATTTAAAGAATATAATGGAGTGAAATACAAACACTTTAATAAAGACAACGAAGATAGCATTGAAAAATTTTATAAGAAAGATCAAGAAAAGATTGTCGAAACTAGAGAAGAAAGAATTGATTTAAATGAGTATATGAATAATTTATATTTTTTTGTTAGAGAGTTTAATAAAATTGGCAAAATTAGTGGAGAAGATAACGATTGGATAGCAGCTAAAGTTAAGGTTATATCAGATAATATCAAATNTTTCTGAATATAAAGATATGCTAAAAAAGTCGTTTGAGCAACAGTTTGGTCCAGAATATTTTGAAAAGGCCAAGAAAGGAGCTGAAATTGGTACAATCAAAGAATTTGGAGGAAAGAAGTACATCAATGATTCTTTGATATTTTGTTGTCCCTATCAATAAAAGGTCTGACCTTTATACTAAAATAAAACAAAATATAAATATGGAAAAAGAAAAAATGAATTTGCATTCATTTGCAACAAAATATAGCAAATGTTTTATGAAAGTGGTAGGGAGAAATAAAAAAAGAGCTAAACAATCAAGTCTAACTCCTTATATATCAAAGCATAATAAGTTTTTTAAATTTATTTTTGCTCCCTTCCCCCAGACGCGTACTCTAACCGGGCTGAGCTACATCCCGCTTTATTTTTACGGGTGCAAAGGTAAACTATTTTAGTTACACTCCAAAACTTTCACGGTAGAAATCCAACGACTCGAAAATATTTTCCTTCTCTACATCCTGGTTTATGCGGACATCACCAATATTTGCAAGCAAAGTAAAGTTGATAACACCGCCTTCATTCTTCTTATCATGCGTCATTAATTCGTATAAGCTTTCATAATCCTTACAATCAAACATAAAAGGCGGATAATACTCTTTGATATAATAAACGACCTGGCTTAATTTGTCCATAGGGAAGTTGCAAAATTTATGAGACAAATACAATTCGCTAACAATACCTGCAGCTACAGCATGGCCATGCAATAATGGCTTGTTCTTTTTAAACGACAAACTTTCGTAAGCATGGCCTATTGTATGCCCGAAGTTTAAGGCCTTCCGAATACCTTTTTCTTTCGGATCTTCCTCCACTATTTGTTCTTTAACGGCCACCGACTGAGCAACCATACGATTAAGGAATGTATAATCTAATTTCTGATCCAAATCAAAAAGCATAACAGATGCATACGTGTCCATGGAACTGATTAATCCATGTTTTATCATCTCTGCATATCCGGACAAAAGATTATTCCTGTCCAACGTACTCAAAAATCCGCAATCAATAAATACACATAACGGAGGATAAAAAGAACCTATCTCATTCTTCAATCCATTGAAATTAATCCCGGTCTTTCCTCCTACAGCCGCATCAACCGAAGCCATCAATGTAGTTGGAATATTAATAGTATGTATTCCACGTTTAAATGTCGCTCCGGCAAAGCCTCCCATATCCGTTATCATGCCTCCGCCTAAATTTATAAGTAATGAATTACGTGAGGCCCCTTCATTAGACAACCGTGTCCAGATATAAGACATTTGTTCCAAATTTTTATGCATATCTCCCGCCTCAACAGTTATAACCGGAGCATCCTGTATTGCCGGAACACTTTGTATTAAAGGGAAACATTTTTCCTGCGTATTTGTATCCGTCAGGATAAAAAGTTTATCATAATTCAGAGAAGACAGAAATTCCTGTAATTCAACTTTCAGATTTTCGCAAATTAAAACTTTTTGATCTGACATACTTATTCTTATTTAATTGTAGCTTTTACGACAAAGGTATTATTTGTATTCTTATTATCCAAAGAGGCATAAAAAAATCCTCCGGACGCAAACTGTAAATCAGAGGTGCATCCGAAGGATTTTATATTTTCTTCCGAGAGAAATCTAAATTTCTTCCGAATGAAACTTCTTCTACATTAATCCAGCAGCTTCGATGACAGTATTTACTGCAATAGACAGGCCATTCAGATTCTTACCTCCGGCTGTTGCAAAGTGAGGTTGACCGCCACCGCCACCCTGGATATGTTTAGCTGCGTCTTTTACCATCTTCCCGGCATTCAAACCGTCAACAACCAAATCATCGCTAAGCATAACCATCAGTGTGCACTTGGCATCGTCTACAATTCCAGCAACAAAAAGGAAACTACCTTCTGTCTCACTTTTAATCTGAAACGCTACATCTTTCATCGCATCCGGATTACCTTTGCCTATAAAAGTCATTAACTTCACACCATTACGTTCGATTGCTTTAGCTACAATATCCTTTTTCAATCCGGCAGCTTTTTCCTTGATATAATTGTCCAGCTGCTTCTTCATATCTGAATTTTCTTCGATAGATTTCCTGATAGCCAGTGAAATGTTTGGCATATTATTAAATAAGGCACGAACTTCATTAAGCAAATCCTGCTGTGCATATACATAATCTTCTGCACCTTCCGCCGTTACAGCTTCAATACGACGAACGCCTGCTGCAATAGAACTCTCGCCTATAATACGCAACGAACCTATCATACCTGTAGCAGGAATATGTGTACCACCACATAGTTCCACCGAGCTTCCATATTTTACAACACGAACCTCATCACCATATTTTTCTCCAAACAAAGCCATGGCGCCCATTGCTTTTGCGTCGGCAATCGGCATATTCCGATGTTCTTCCAGCGGATAGTTTGCACGAATCTTTTCACTAACCAAACGTTCCACTTTACGAAGTTCTTCATCTGTTACTTTCTGGAAATGTGAAAAGTCGAAACGTAAAGACTGGGGAGACACATAGGAACCTTTCTGTTCGACATGCGTACCCAACACTTCACGCAATGCTTCATGCAACAAGTGAGTAGCCGAGTGGTTACATTCACACTGCACACGTTTCTTTTCATTGATCTTTGCCGTAAATGTTGCTGTTACATCGTTCGGCAATTTAACGATCAAATGAACCGGCAGATTGTTTTCACGCTTCGTGTCAATTATTTCAATCTTCTCGTCATCCGAAATCAACCAACCGGTATCACCTACCTGACCACCCATTTCGGCATAAAAAGGCGTCTGATCCAAAACAATCTGATACAACGTCTTATTCTTTTGTTTGATCTGACGATAACGAAGAATTTCGGCTTCACACTCAAACAGATCATAACCAACAAATTTACTTTCTCCTTCTTTTAAAGTGATCCAGTCGCCAGTCTCAATAGCAGCCGCGTTACGTGCACGTTCTTTCTGCTTCTGCATTTCAGCATTGAACTCATCTATATTGACTTCCATTCCGTTTTCACGCAGAATCAGTTCAGTCAAGTCCAACGGAAATCCGTAAGTATCATATAAAGTAAAAGCGTCCACTCCGTTCAGGACATTTGTTCCGGTAGCTTTAGTATCTTCCATCTTCTTATCCAGCAAACGAATACCAGTCTCCAATGTACGTAAAAAAGATTCTTCTTCTTCCTTGATAACCTTTTCTATCAATGTCTTCTGTGCAATCAATTCAGGATAAGCATCACCCATTGTCTCAATCAAAACAGGCAACAATTTATACATAAATGCTTCGCGCCGTCCCAGGAAAGTATATCCGTAACGAACAGCACGGCGCAAAATACGACGAATTACATAACCGGCCTTGGCATTAGAAGGTAACTGTCCGTCAGTAATAGCAAAAGCAATCGTACGGATATGGTCGGCAATTACACGCATTGCCACATCTTGTTCCTTATTATTGCCATATACAGTTCCTGCCATTCCGGCAATTACCTTGATAATAGGCTGGAATACATCTGTATCATAATTAGACGTCTTGCCTTGAAGAGCCATGCACAAGCGTTCAAATCCCATTCCTGTATCAATCACCTTTGCCGGTAGCGGCTCCAGAGAAGCATCTGCCTTGCGGTTAAACTGCATGAAAACCAGGTTCCATATCTCAATAACCTGAGGATGGTCTTTATTTACCATATCCTGGCCGGGAAGTACCTTGCGTTCTTCTTCCGGACGGAGGTCTATATGTATCTCAGAGCATGGACCGCAAGGACCCGTATCTCCCATTTCCCAGAAATTATCATGCTTGTTACCATTGATAATATGATCTTTCGGCAGATATTGTTCCCAATAGCCGGCAGCTTCATTATCGCGTTCAAGCCCTTCGGCAGGGCTACCTTCAAATACAGTAGCATATAAACGTTCTGGATTCAGTTTCAACACATCCACCAAATACTCCCATGCCCAGTTGATGGCTTCTTTCTTGAAATAATCGCCAAAAGACCAGTTACCCAACATCTCAAACATGGTATGGTGATAAGTATCATGGCCTACTTCTTCCAAATCGTTGTGCTTGCCACTTACACGAAGACATTTCTGTGAATCCGCGACACGAGGAGATTTACGAGGAACATTCCCCAGGATTATATCTTTAAACTGATTCATTCCTGCATTGGTAAACATCAATGTAGGGTCACCTTTTACCACCATCGGTGCAGACGGCACAATCTGGTGATCCTTTGAGGCAAAGAATGCTTTAAAGGACTCACGGGTTTCTTTTGCTGTCAACATATCTACTATATAGTTCTCGTTAATATTCTGAAAAACAATTTGCAAAAGTACTGCAAATTATTATTTTTGCACACATCCAAGTAATAAAAAAATCAATGGGACTATTTAAATCTCGTAAAACATACTATTTTTATAACCCAAACACCCTCAATTATGAGCGCGTTTATCCCTCTGGCAGAGACCGCTTTTTTACAGTAATCCGGCATTTAAGCACCGGTATTGTTTTTGGTGTGGCAACATTTTTTGCCATGATGTACTTAGTAGATTCACCCATGGAATCGCAACTAAGGAAAGAAAACAAGTTGATGCAAACGCAATATGAAGTACTTTCATTACGGCTAAGCAATGCATTGGAGACACTTGATGACATACAACAACGAGATGAAAATTTATACCGTGCTATCTTCCAAGCAGAATCAATTCCGGAATCGGTACGTAAATCCGGTTTTGGCGGCAGTAATCGATACGAGCATTTAATGAATTTATCCAATCCGGAGCTTATTGTTTCAACCACTCAAAAGATGGATATGTTGCGAAAACAACTATATATTGAATCCAACTCTTTGGAAGAACTCATCTCTATGGGTAAGAATCTGGAAGAACGGAGCAAATGCATCCCCGCTATCCAGCCTATATCAAACAAAGACCTTAGGCGTACAGCTTCGGGTTATGGCGTACGAATCGATCCGATTTATCGTACTCCGCGTTTCCATGCAGGTATGGACTTTTCCGCTAAAATCGGGACAGAAATTTATGCTACCGGCAATGGAGTTGTGACTTCTGCAGGATGGAAGCAAGGTTATGGTAACTGTTTGACTATAGATCATGGTTATGGATTTGAAACATTATATGGCCACATGAGCAAATTCAAAGCCCGTGTAGGACAAAAGGTTACTCGTGGAGAAGTTATCGGGGAAGTAGGCAATACGGGAAAATCCACCGGGCCTCACCTGCATTATGAGGTAATTGTACACGGTAAACACGACAATCCTTCCAAATATTACTATATGGATCTTACACCTGAAGAGTACGACCGTATGATTCAGATTGCAGAAAACCATGGTCAGGTTATGGATTAATTACTTGAAAGGCTATGGGACTAAAAAAAAATAAAAACCAAAAGCTATACTTTTCCATAAGCGAAGTGGCACAGATATTCGACGTCAATGAGTCTACGCTACGCTTCTGGGAAAAAGAGTTTGATATCATACGTCCGAGGAAAACCAGTAAAGGAACCCGTTTCTATAAGCAGGAAGATATCGATGCAATACGCCTTATTTATCACTTGGTAAAAGAACGGGGCATGACGCTTGCTGGTGCACGGCAGAAACTTAAAGATAACAAAGAAACAACCATAAACCAAGAAGAGATCGTAAACCGGCTCAAGCAAATAAAAGAAGAACTACTTACCCTGAAAGCCGCTTTTGATCTCCTTGACCCTATAGATATAGACCAGGTTGTTGATAAAAACGAACCAAACATCTAGCAAGTTACGGGTAAAAAGGGTAACTTCGCAGTCAATTAATAAAACGATAAACATGGAAATTACTGGAAAGATTATTGCCGTACTGCCGGAGCAAGGCGGTATAAGCAAAACTGGAAACGAATGGAAAAAACAAGAGTATGTACTAGAAACACACGACCAATACCCTAAAAAGGTATGCTTCCAACTTTTTGGGGCCGACCGGATTGCACAGGCAGCCATACAGCCAGGAGAAGAACTGACTGTTTCTTTCGACATCGACAGCCGCGAGTACCAGGGACGTTGGTTCACCAACATCAGTGCATGGAAAATCGAACGTGCAGGAGCAGCTGTAACCCAAAACCCGGCGGAGACTATCACTCCAGATAATTTCGCTCCGGCAGCAGCACCGATCGCATCACCTGAACCTGATTTCGGACCAGCCAACCCGATAGACGATTTACCATTTTAAACTAATTGTATGAATATCGTCTTGCTTATTGGCGGCTTAGTACTTATTCTCGTAGGAGCAAATGCTCTTACGGATGGTTCGGCTTCAATTGCTAAACGCTTCCGCATATCCAATTTGTTTATCGGGCTTACGATCGTTGCTTTCG
Organism: Parabacteroides provencensis; assembly: GCF_900232875.1. Lineage (NCBI taxonomy): Bacteria > Pseudomonadati > Bacteroidota > Bacteroidia > Bacteroidales > Tannerellaceae > Parabacteroides > Parabacteroides provencensis. The sequence continues at coordinate 1,121,288 of NZ_LT960488.1, forward strand.
GAACATCAGCGCCTGAGTTAACCGTAAGTGTCGTATCGTCTTTGAAGGGAAGCGCTGATATAGCAATAGGTAACGTAATAGGCAGTAACATTTTTAATACTTTAATGATCGTTGGCTGCACGGCAGCCATCGTCCCGATCAATATAACAAAAGGGACATTAAGCAAAGAAATCCCGTTGTGCATCCTTGCCTCCATAATTTTATTTATTTGCTCAAACGACATGCTCATAAATAAAGCCCCGGCAAATATCATAAGCAGTAGCGACGGATTAATTTTACTTTGCTTCTTCCTTATTTTCTTAAGTTATACATTTGCCATTGCACATAATGGAAATGCAGAGACCGAGACACCTATTAAAGAATTGCCCGTCTGGAAATCTTCTTTATTCATTCTGGGAGGATTAGTCGGGCTTATCTATGGAGGACAATTTTTCGTAAACGGAGCGTCAGGCATTGCGCGCAGTTTGGGGATAAGCGAATCTGTTATCGGACTTACATTAGTAGCCGGCGGAACTTCTCTGCCCGAACTGGCAACATCTATAGTAGCTGCTCTGAAAAAGAATCCGGAAATGGCGATTGGAAACGTTATTGGTTCCAACTTATTCAACATATTCTTTGTACTGGGATGCAGTGCAACTATCAGCCCAATGAACATACAAGGTATTACCAATATGGATTTAGGAATCTTGATTGGCTCCTGCATTTTACTTTACATCTTTGGGCTACTTTTCAAAAAACGGACAATAACGCGGTGGGAAGGTATCTTCATGGCTATATGTTATGTGGCCTACACTGTCTACCTGATATACTAAATAAAAAAAGGTAAGCATCCAGACTGATCCAAATGCTTACCTTTTTTTATTTGAATGCCTACCCTTTTCCATGTTCAATCGGCCACGCGTCCTACCGACTTGACATTATTGATTTTAGAAAGCGTAACACACATTTTCTGTATATCTTCCACATCGTGTACTTTCATTTTGATCTTACCTTCAAACACTCCGTCTTTTGCCTCTATCAGCAAACGCTGGATATTAACATTAAAATCATCGGAAATTATTTTAGTTATCGTATTAAGCACTCCCATCGAATCGATACCTTTTATTTCTAATGTGGCCTCAAAAGAAGCATTCTTATGACTACTCCATTCTGTATTCAGAATACGTTCGCCAAAACTGCTCTTCAAACGCATTGCTATCGGACACGAACGCTTGTGTACAACAACGTTTCCGTCATCATTAATAAAGCCTAGTGCTTCGTCACCCGGAATAGGTTTGCAACATTCTGCTATAACATAGTTACGTTCAAAAGCTTCTTCCCGAAGAATGTATGGCTTCGATTTATCAAATTTAGGTTTTTCTTTCGGTGTTTGTTCTATCTCGGCCTCTTTAGGTTTAGTGCCTACCCGCAAAGCCTGCTTTACATATTTAAACAGAACATTATCAGTCTTCTCCTTCAATAACTTCTTTATATTTTCAGGAAGAACCACATCACCTTTTTCCACAGCACAGAAAAATTCTTCACGCTTGGAAAAACCAAAATACATACAAAGTTTGTCCAGATTAGAAGTGTTCGGCTCCATATCTGCACGCTTAAATGCTGCAATAACCTTTATTTCTCCAGCCTTTGCTGCTTCTTTACGTACACGTTTCAGTACAGCGTCAATCTTAGCCCTTGCCTTCGCTGTTGTAACAAAATTCAACCATTCTGCCTGCGGTTCCTGAGATCGAGAAGTAAGTATTTCCACCTGATCTCCACTAGCCAACGGATGACTTAAAGGAACCAAACGGTGGTTTACCTTTGCCCCTATACAATGATTGCCAACATCAGTATGAAGAGCATAAGCAAAATCCAAAGAAGTAGCGCCTTGCGGCAAAGTTTTTATGTCGCCTTTCGGAGTAAATACAAATATTTCGGAAGTAAACAAGTTCAGCTTAATCGTATCAAGAAAATCCAAAGCATTCGGGTCCGGGCTTTCCAGTATTTCCGTAATTGTTTGAAGCCATTTATCCAATTCGGTATCTTCTTCAACATGATGCTCTTTATACTTCCAATGAGCAGCAAAACCTTTCTCTGCTATTTCATCCATACGACGGCTTCGTATCTGGATTTCCACCCATTCTCCATCCGGCCCCATCACTGTAAGGTGCAGAGCCTGATATCCATTTGCTTTCGGACGGCTCACCCAATCACGGATACGGTCCGGACGAATACGGTATATATCCGTAATAGCCGAATAAATATCCCAACACTGATTCTTTTCATCTACGCCGGGAAGCGGATCAAAAATGATACGAACAGCATATATATCATAGATATCTTCAAAAGTCACCCCTTTACTTTCCATCTTATTCCATATAGAATAGATAGATTTAACCCGGGCACGCATCTCATAGCTAAGCCCCATAGCTTTTAGTTTCTTATCTACAGGCTCTGCAAAATGTTGAAACAAAGCATTACGGGCTGCTTCGGTAGATTTCAGCTTCTCTTTGATGAATTCGTACTCTTGGGGATGTTCATATTTAAAGCTCAGGTCTTCAAGTTCGGTCTTAATAGAAAAAAGTCCTAAACGATGAGCCATAGGTGCATAAAGGTAAAGTGTTTCGCCGGCAATCTTGAATTGCTTTGCCGGTAGCATGGAACCCAGCGTACGCATATTATGCAAACGGTCTGCTATTTTAATCAGAATCACCCTGATATCATCACTCATGGTAAGAAGCAACTTTCGGAAATTTTCGGCCTGCGCAGAAGCCTGTTCCCCAAATATACCGCCCGATATCTTTGTCAGGCCGTCTACAATCTGGGCGATTTTATCGCCAAACATATCGCGAATGTCATCTACAGTATATTCCGTATCTTCTACAACATCATGCAAGAGGGCGGAGCAAATAGAAGTAGATCCCAGCCCCATTTCCTTACATACAATATGGGCTACAGCTATCGGGTGCATTATATAAGGTTCACCCGAACGACGTTTTACACCGGCATGTGCTTGATTAGCAAAATTGAATGCTTTTGTGATACGTTCCACCTTACGGCGGTGATTAGAAGCCAGGTAATCTTTCAGAAGAGCATCGAATCCTTCTTGAATCATTTGCTCATCAGCCGATAAAGCAGGTTTCGCCTCGCCTGCACTCTGTATATCTTTTGTGTCCTTTGTATTATCCTCCATGATCACCTTTCCTCCTGTTTATAAAAACATCTCTAGCCACAAATATACAAATATTCAGAAGAAGGGCATCACAAAGCAAGGAAAATAGCAGGTCAGCCCACAGGAATTTTCAGCACCTGTCCGGGGCGAATATCAGAACCAGACAACCCGTTAACCTTTTGCAACGACGATGCTGTAACACCTGGGTACTTCTGTGAAATTGAATAAAGCGAATCTCCGGACTTCACCTTATAGGAAACGAAGTTTTTCCCCACAAGCGGCAAACTTGCCTGCTTTGAGTTAGAAGCATCTTTATCAACCGTAGTCTTCCGTGCAGCAGTTGTTGTTGTATTTTTATTGTCTCTCTTTGAATTTTGGCTGGAAGCAATTGCTACACCGCCATTATCTACAAACAATTTCAAACGCCTTCCTTTTGCAACTCTATTCGATTTCAGACCGTTCCATTTACGAATATCCCGAGCGGTCACTCCATAACGATTAGCAATTGTATACAAATTTTCTCCTGCACCTACAATATGAGTAATCTTTTCCTGAGTTACCGAACGTGATAAATTCTTGCTTGCACCGGCTACAGGAATACAATTTGCCAGTAAATCTTCCGCACGATGAGTGTATACAGTGTCCTCTTTGTCTACAAAAGCATACGTTTCAGCAGCAGGAAGCTTCAACACTGAAGCTTTTGCATTCCCTGGAATAATATCTCTTTTGTATTGCGGATTCAAGGCACGCAGTTCTTCTATACTCAGATGGAGCAAATCTGCAACCTGCTGTAAATGCAACATTTTATTAACCATTATCGTATCAGTAGCCAAAGGAAGACTTGTCTGCATCGGGCAGATATTATGATCACAATAATAATTCATTATATAGTTGGCTGCAATAAATAACGGCACATACGAACGGGTTTCTTTTGGCAAATATGGGAAAATATCCCAGAAATCCGTTTTTCCACCCGAACGTCGAATAGCTTTGTTCACATTACCCGGACCACAATTATAGGAAGCAAGCACCAGATTCCAGTCTCCGTAAATTGCGTACATATCCTTAAAGTATTGACAGGCTGCTTCGGTTGCTTTTAAAGGATCACGTCTTTCATCAACCAAACTATTAATCTCCAAGCCATAACTTTTGCCGGTTGGCAACATAAACTGCCATAGCCCGCAAGCTCCAACTCTCGACAAAGCCACCGGATTCAAGGCACTTTCTACAACAGCAAGATATTTTAATTCGATAGGCAAGCCATGCTTATCTAGCACTTGTTCTATAATAGGGAAATAAAAATCGGCCATACCCAACATATAGCGTACCAAATCTCGTTTACGATCTGCATATAAATCAATACAATCGCGCACGATCTTATTATATGGTAAAGAAATCACGCGGGGTAATCTATCCAAACGCTGAATATAGATAGAGTCTGGGAAATAGACATTTTCAACATCATCATGGCAATATTCATCTACCTTAGAAAAATATTGCACATGCCAGGTACGGAACAGACTGTCTACATTTGCATCCAGACTCTCCGGTATCAAGCCCACCTCCTCAGCAATAGAATCTGCTGACAAGGCCGAATACTTTTGTTCGCCGTCTGTCTGTGTTTGGGCATTCACAGGTCCAAAAGCACAAACTGAACATAACAGGGCAGTAAGCAGGTACGTTTTCATTTATAATTAATCAGAATGTTAAACTGCAATTCAAGCCATACGTCCGAGGACTATAATGTGTCTTCGGAGTAACAGTAGGTTCAAGATGCATTGACAAATCCGGGGATATGTCAAAATCAAACAATTGGGCATCAATATAAGCATCTATAATACTCAGGAAATAAATACCGGCCGTAATAATAATGCTCAAATCACGATAACGCCGGTAAAAGTCCTTCCTGCTCTTCAACTGACTATGAAACTGTGTATTTTTCACATATTCAGCCGCATCACGCCCGTTAGGTAAAAGCAAAGTCCAACTATCATGCCAATCTTTCTCCGGCAACGGATTTCCATTATTATAGTCAATCAAAATATCTTTATAAGCCGCAGAATAATCCTGATAGTTCTTATTATTCCATGTTATAGCATAAAGACATCCCATGAAACCTCCATATACGATAGGCAGTTTCCAGTATTTACGATTATATATCTGTCCCAATCCGGGAACTAATGCTAAAAGTGTTGCTTTGGTAGGGCTCGGTTTAAATTCCATCTTCATTTTCGTAGCAGCCGGAACAGCAATCGAGTCGGCACTTTTTAATACAGCCATGACAGACGAATCGGGAGCAGCTTCAGGCAGATTTTCCTGCGCACGCATCACACACGGACAGCCTAACATGAATATTAAAAAGTATATGATTATATCTTTCATTTTAACTTATCCAATAAGCTTATCAACTTTTCCAGTTCTTCCTCCGAAGCAAAAGGAATAGTAATGCGCCCTTTACCTTTTTCATTACATGCTAACTGTACTTTTGTATTAAAGAAACGGGAAAGATGATCTTTCAGCAGATTAAATTCTTCCGGCAACATAGATTTCCGGGAGGGAGCAATCTCATTCTTCTCCCGTTTACCTCCTTCTGTTGCGTTACGAACCAAATCTTCTACATTACGAACAGAAAGCCCTTCGGCCAATATTTGTTCATATAACGCCAACTGAATCTCCGGATCTTCTACCGAGATCAGAGCCCGTGCATGCCCCATATCAATCTTTTTATCCTTCAGTCCCATTTGTATTTCTGCAGGAAGTTTCAAAAGACGCAGATAGTTAGCAATCGTCGCACGCTTCTTACCTACCCGTTCACTTAATTTTTCCTGAGTAAGCCCGTAATTATCTATCAATTTCTGATAAGCCAAAGCAATTTCAATGGAGTTCAGGTCTTCGCGTTGTATATTTTCTATCAACGCCATCTCGACGACATTCTCGTCGGCCGCCGTTTTAATATAAGCTGGTATTCTATCCAAACCAGCCTTCAAAGAAGCACGGTAACGACGTTCTCCGGAGATAATCATATACTTATCTGTCCCGGTTTCTTTTAAAGTAATCGGTTGAATAACGCCAAGGGCACGGATAGAAGTTGCTAATTCTTCTAAAGCTTCTTCTTCAAAAACAGAGCGAGGCTGGTTTGGATTAGGCTGTATTTTACTTAATTCTATTTCACTAATAGAAGAAGAACCACCTGTTTTCAGATCGTCCATCGTAATCAAAGCATCCAATCCGCGGCCTAAAGCCGATCGTTTCATTACTGCCATAAATCAAAATACTATTTGTTCTTATCTATCAATTCCTGGGCTAATTGCATATGGTTAACCGCTCCTTTGGATTCGGCATCATACAACAAAACGGGTTTACCATAACTAGACGCTTCGCTCAACTTTACATTCCTTTGTATTACCGTAGTAAACACCAAATCGCGAAACGGACGCTTTACCTCTTCATATATCTGGTTTGCCAGACGAAGGCGGGCATCATACATTGTAAGCAAGAAGCCTTCTATTTCCAACGCAGGATTCAGTTTAGATTTAATAATTTTAATCGTATTCAACAGTTTGCTGATTCCTTCCAGGGCAAAATACTCACATTGTACAGGAATCATTACGGAATCGGCAGCTGTAAGCGCATTCACTGTAATTAGTCCCAATGACGGTGAACAATCTATCAGAATAAAATCATATGAATCTTTCAGCGGAACTAATATCTGTTTCAATATCTGTTCCCTGTTTTCCATATTCAACATTTCAATCTCCGCACCTACCAGGTCTATATGAGAAGGAATAATATCCAGTCCTTCTACTTCCGTAGAAATTATTGCTCCCTTTGAATCCTCTCCATTCACCAAGCATTCATAGATAGAAAGTTGCACATTGCGTATATCCACGCCCAGTCCGGACGAAGCATTCGCCTGCGGATCGGCATCTACAACCAGCACTTTTTTCTCAAGAGCAGCCAGAGATGCAGCCAGATTAATCGTAGTAGTAGTCTTTCCAACACCACCTTTCTGATTTGCCAAAGCGATAATCTTTCCCATATTATATACAATTAATTCGGGGCAAAACTAAACATTAAAAACCGAACCAAATCATGTTCAATCAAAACAATGCCTGTTTTGTTGATAAGTCACCCTAACTGTTGATAACTTACAAAGATAACCAGAATTATTTGAATAAACAGTTACAAATTAAGCAACTGGGCGTTTTTTTGGAAATGATAACGAAGTTTTAGGAATAAGAAACGGGCAATAATGCGGATATTAAACCGAAATAATGAATATTGTTTATAATACAACCCAAAAAACAAATGATAAAAGAACGATTCTTACACACGATTTAAACTATTCATTATTAGCAATATTAACGCACAAAACGCACTTAACAACCAACCATTATTAACATATCAAGACCTCTATTTTTACCTTTTTTGTGTAAATATTAAACTAAAACACACGTTATTTGTTACATTATTAAGAGATATGATTTGATATGAGGAAGTCGACAATTTGGTTGCTTGCATTAGTAATGGCATTCGCCTTCACCGGCTTGCTTTATTTACAAATAAACTATGTAAGCATACTATTAAAGGCGCGTAGCGAGCAATTTAATGAAACTGTAAAAAGAAGCTTGCACCAAGTATCTAAAAATCTGGAATTGGATGAAACAAGAAAATATCTGGAAGAAGATGTAAGTAGGGACCAAAGCAGTTTTATGTATCAGAACGCACCCGATGTACAAAGTCTCGGACAGGTTATTAATCAGGAAAAATATCAATTACAGATTACGGAGTCCAACGGTGCAGTGCAACATATAGAATTACACAGCTTCAGTAGTCAGAAAATAAAACCGTTATCATCTTTATCCGGAAGGGAATCATCCAACAGTATTGTAAACACTTCGAAAGACTTGCAACGGACACTAAAAAGACGTTATCAATACCAGGGTGGATTGATTGAAGAGGTGATTCTGAATATCTTATCTACTGCCAGTCTGAAACCAATAGAGGAACGTATAGATTTTAAAAAGCTGAATAATTACTTAAAAACAGAATTTATTAACAACGGATTGAACCTGCCGTTCGTTTTTTCTGTTATTAACAAAGACGGAAATACAGTATACCAAAGTGGTGAGATTCCGAAGGATCCAATTGCATCCGACATTTTTACAAGAGCTTTGTTTCCTAACGACCCACCATCCAAGCTAAATTATTTGAAAGTGTATTTCCCGACAAAGGGAGACTATATATCCAGTTCGGTCACATTCATTGTGCCGTCGGTTATCTTCTCGCTGCTATTGCTGGTAACATTTATCTTTACCATATATATAGTATTCCGTCAGAAGAAACTATCGGAAATGAAAAACGACTTTATCAACAATATGACACACGAGCTGAAAACACCTGTTTCTACTATTTCACTCGCCGCCCAGATGTTGAAAGATACGGATATAACGAAGAGCCCGGATGTATTTAAACATATTTCCGGTGTCATTAACGACGAGACGAAACGATTAGGCTTCCTGGTTGAAAAGGTTCTGCAAATGTCATTGTTCGAAAGACAAAAAGCAGCCTTGAAACTAAAAGAAATAGATGCTAACGATCTGGTAGCAAACATAGCAAACACGTTTGTTCTGAAAGTCGAAAAGTATGGTGGTACAATGGATATAGACTTGCAAGCTACCGAATCGGACATTTATGTGGATGAAATGCACATCACCAATGTACTGTTTAACCTGATGGACAACGCCGTTAAATACCGTCGTCCGGAAGTACCGCTTACATTGATGGCGCGCACATGGAACGAAGGCGGGAAACTGCTCATTTCCGTGGAAGACAATGGTATCGGAATAAAGAAAGAATACCTCAAAAAAGTATTCGACCGTTTCTTCCGCGTACCGACAGGAAACGTACACGACGTAAAAGGTTTCGGCCTGGGGCTCGCTTACGTACGTAAAATTATAGAGGACCATAAAGGCACGATACGCGCCGAAAGTGGACCCGGAAATATTGGTACAAAATTTATTATTACTTTACCTCTTATAAAAAGTTAGTTATGGAAGAAAAACTGAAGATCTTCTTTTGCGAAGACGACGAAAATTTAGGAATGCTGTTAAGAGAGTACTTACAAGCTAAAGGTTATGTTACGGATCTTTTCTCTGATGGAGAAGCCGGCTACAAAGGTTTCACAAAAGGCAAATACGACTTATGTGTACTGGATGTGATGATGCCTAAGAAAGACGGTTTTACGTTAGCTCAGGAAATTCGTTCCATTAATCCGGATATTCCTGTTATCTTCCTTACTGCCAAAACAATGAAGGAAGATATTCTGGAAGGATTTAAGATTGGTGCAGACGATTACCTGACAAAACCATTCAGCATGGAAGAGTTATTACTTCGTATTGAAGCAATCCTTCGCCGTGTGAAAGGCAAAAAAATGAAAGATATTCCTTTCTACAAGTTAGGAAACTTCTTATTCGATACTCAAAAACAAACATTGTCTATCGGAGAAAAAGTGACCAAACTAACAACCAAGGAATGCGAATTGCTGAGCCTTCTTTGTGCCCATGCAAATGAAATACTGGAACGTAATTATGCACTGAAAACAATCTGGGTAGACGATAACTACTTCAACGCCCGTAGTATGGATGTGTACATCACTAAACTTCGTAAATTGCTGAAAGATGATCCGGGTATCGAAATCATCAACATCCACGGTAAAGGCTATAAGCTGATTACCCCTTCAGGAGAAGAACAAGCGCGCGAAGAAGGCATACAAGTATTGTAAGAACGTTTTTTACGCAATAGTATTACCCAACGCAGGTGCAAAAAAATCAACCGTTGCACCTGCGTTTTTTTAGTTGCCTACTTTTCTCTGTTTGATTACCTACCTTGTTCAATTTAGTTGCCTACCCAAATACAGCCAATATCAGACTATTTTACAACTGAGGGACAGCCCTCTGGTGACAAAGTGGAAGACATACCCCATTCGTATTTATGGAACGTGGACGTCTCTTTATTTGGATACCCTGCGTTTCCAGACAAAAAACACGACAGCTACTATTAATGTAATACATATACCTATCAATTGAGATATATAAGGAGACATTCCCAATCCTTCCGGGGCTACGAAAATATATGTGGAACATACGGCCGTCATAAACAGGGCAGGAATAAGAGTAACCCAATATATTTTCTTGGCATTAACCAAGTAAACTGTCAGTGCCCAAAGCGTAAATACGGCCAATGTCTGGTTGCTCCATGCAAAATAACGCCATATCATATCAAATCCGTCTTTATCTTTCAGGCTATACAAAAGCAGACCGATGGCGATTAAGAACAATGGCAAGCAAATCATCAAACGCTTTACCACAGTTTTCTGCTCCAGATGTAAAAAATCAGCAACAATCAGGCGGGCAGAACGAAAAGCAGTATCGCCGGATGTTATTGGAGCCGCAATTACTCCTAATATAGCCAGAATTCCTCCAACCGTACCAAGCCATTCCTTTGTGATACTATCAACTATAACAGCCGCATTATTTTCAGACATACCGTTATTCTGATAAAAATAAGTGGCAGCAGCAGCCCAGATAAGAGCAACTATACCTTCTGTAATCATAGCTCCGTAAAAGACCGGTTTAGCATGCTTCTCATTCGTCAGGCAACGTGCCATCAGCGGGCTTTGTGTAGCATGAAAACCAGAAATAGCACCACAAGCAATACTCACAAACATGATCGGGAAGATAGGCAAACCCTGAGGATCCGTGTTATGCATTCCATCCGTTATTTCCGGCAGTGGAGGATAATGAACAAACAGCATTAACAGGATTCCCACGGCCATGAATAAAAGAGCGATGGCAAAAAGAGGATATATCTTACCTATAATCTTATCAATTGGCAATAAAGTAGCCAATACGTAATAAATAAAAACAACAATAATCCAGAAAGTAGTATCCAGGTGTTCCGGAGTAAGTTTTGCCAACAAGCCTGCGGGACCTGCAACAAACACGGATCCCACAAGTATCATCAATATTACCGTAAAAGCGCGCATAAACTGACCGAAATTATTTCCCAGATACCGGCCGATCATTTCAGGAAGGCTTTCTCCTTTATTCCGCAAAGACAACATACCTGCCATAAAATCGTGCGTTGCACCTGCGAAGATACTACCAAAAACGATCCATAGGAATGAGGCTGTACCGAACTTTGCCCCCATAATAGCTCCGAAAATCGGGCCTAAACCGGCAATGTTCAAAAACTGAATCATAAAAACTTTCCACGTTGGCAACGGGATATAGTCTACTCCATCCTGTTGTGTGTAAGCGGGTGTTTTACGAGACGGATCAATTCCGATAATACGCTCAATGAAAGAGCCATAAACAAAATAGCCAACGATTAGGGCTACAAGGCAACAAATAAATGTAATCATGGTTTTTTTAATTGAAGATTGAGAAACAATAAAGCTAGATCAGATAAAGCTGGGTAAAAAAGAAAAAAGAAATATGCCAAAAGCTATTACCGAACGCAAATGACACAAACAAAGCAAAGATAAACGCAGGCCTTATTGATTATTAATAGAAAAGTCTACGATACTCTACATATTCTGCGTCATTTGCGTCCCTTAATCCTGACTTTTGACACACCGGCTTTTATAATACTAATTTAATAAACGTTTTACTATATCGGAAATTAAGCGTCCTTCTGCTTTTCCGGCAAGAGCTTTTGAAGCAGTGCCCATAACTTTACCCATATCCTTTGCACTGGTAGCGCCAACCTGGGCAATTATAGTTTTAAGCTCAACCTCTAATTCTTCGGCAGACATTTGCTTAGGCAAATAAGCCTCGATCACATTTACCTGAGCTAATTCAGCATCAGCCAAATCCTGACGTCCCTGTTGTACATAAATAGTTGCAGAATCCTTGCCTTGTTTAACCAATTTCTGCATAATCTTTAATGCATCAGCATCTGTCAATGTATCATTGGCACCCGGAGCAGTTTTTGCTTCCAGAAAAAATTTCTTTACGTTCCGAAGCGTATCTAAAGCTACTTTGTCTTTCGCTTTCATTGCGTTTTTAATGTCTTCGCTGACTCTTTCAAACAAATCCATAATGACGATGTAAATATCTTATTAATTAATTATCTGAAACTAATTTTCGGCTTCCCGTTAGTAGATGTATTAGGACGTGCCGAAGGAGATGCCGGTTTTGAAGATGCACCGGATACCGTAATATCTTCTCCCGGAACTTTTGCCCGTACGCGGGCAACCACCTTCGGATCGCGATTATATGTCGGATTCTCCTCCATAAAGGCAATCAGCACATCATCATCCAATTCTTCCTGAGTAAGGACAATTGCGGACGCTCTGGAAATAAAACGCCCTACTTGTTTAGCCGAACTGCCATAATACTTACCGATAAGCTCCTGCTCTTTCTGCTCTTTCTGGATTCGTTCCTCTTCCTGGCGAATCTGTTCTTCCGTCATCTGCTGATCTTCAAGACGACGTTTTTCAGCAATCTGAGGGATATCATCCATTGCAAATCCTGTAGCCAGGATTGTTATCTTGACTTTATCACCTAGCGTATCATCAATTGCCGTACCCCAAATAACTTCTATATCCCGGTTAAATTCGGCCATAAAGTTATTTACGTAATTCATTTCCTCCATGCGAAGTTCACATTCTTTGCTGAAATAAACATTGAATAATATCTTCTTCGCATTCTTTACGTTATTATTGCTCAACAACGGAGAGTTTAATGCATCTTCGACCGCCTGATGAACACGATCTTCGCCTTCACCATAACCGTTACTCATCAAAGCAACTCCACCATCTTTCATTGTTGTATTAACATCTGCAAAGTCCAGGTTTATTATACCGGGCAGAGTGATAATTTCGGCAATACTTTTCGCTGCAACCGTTAATGTATCATCGGCTTTCCCAAACGCATTCATAACAGTAAGATCGGCATATATTTCACGCAAACGCTCATTGTTAATAACCAATAGAGCATCTACATTCTTAGCAATTTCTTCTACGCCATTCAAAGCCTGGATAATCTTACGTTCACCTTCAAACAAGAATGGAATAGTAACAATACCCACCGTAAGTATTCCCATATCTTTGGCAATACGCGCAAGAACCGGAGCAGCACCAGTTCCTGTACCTCCACCCATTCCAGCCGTGATGAAGACCATTTTCGTTCCATCACTTAACATCTTACGGATATCTTCCATACTTTCTTCGGCAGCCATCATGGCACGCTCAGGCTTGTTGCCCGCACCCAACCCTTGTGTGATTTCGCGCCCCAGCAATAATTTATCAGGCACATCCAAACGATTTAAAGCCTGCATATCCGTGTTACATAATACAAAGGCTACATCATGTATACCCTCTTTATACATATGATCAACGGCATTTCCACCACCACCGCCTACACCAATTACTTTAATGATTTTCGGTGTATTCGTAGGATAACCGAAGTTTAATATTTTATCGTCCATATCGTCCGGTTTTATTACGTTGCTGATTATCTTTCTTCATCGTCAAACAAATCACCCGTCATATTATCTATGTTCTTCTTCAAACGGTCGAAGATTGAGGGCTTCTTTACCTTTTTCACTTTTTTCTCTTCCGGTTTGGCTTTAACCTCTTCTACAAAAGATTCCGGTTCAGGTTTAACTTCCGGTACAGGTTCCGGTTTCGGAGGAATATATGCAGCACAATTCTTGGTACCCTGCATCAGTAATCCTACAGCTGTAGCATACCCGGGATTGGAAGCTATCATTTCGCCACCTTCAACCAGGCCTTTCCTAACAGAAGTATATCTGACATCCATTTGTAACCGGCTACTTATCACTTCCTGCAAATTCTTTAAAGCTGCCGCTCCGCCTGTAACGATAACACCTGCTGCCAAAGATCCCAATAAACCGGTATCTTCAATACGTGCATAAATATTTTCCAATATTTCTTTTATACGGGCTTCAACTACATTATTCAGTTCGGACAACTTAATCTCACGAAGCCCCATACCATCAGCAGAGTTAATACTGATCATTTGGTCGTTATCTTTATCCGTCATGGCACTACCATAGGTTAGTTTCACCCTCTCAGCCTCAGCTTCTACCAAATGCAGGCTCATTATATCTTTTGTAATCAGATTGCCCCCGAAAGGTATTACCGAAAGATTCACCAAGTTACCATTTTTATATACAGAGAGAGATGTCACACCTGCTCCAAAGTTAATCAAAGCGCAACCCAACATCTTCTCGTCTTCCGTCAAGATAACATCAGCAAGAGCTAACGGAGATACGACTATATCAGCAATCTCTACTTTAGCCCGTTCGGAAATACTGTTCATGATATGGCGCTTTAACGAAGGACGTCCCACTATCAATTGGTAATGGGCATCAATACGTTTGCAGGGTATGCCTTTCGGATTCGCTTCCGGTTTATCATCTAAAAAATAGGTAGGCGAAGTAATTGCCAGTACATCCAACATCTCCGGGTGATAGTTCTTACACTCTTGATAAAGAGCATCCAGCATTTCCTCCGTAACTTCTCCATCCTCAGGTAGTACCTTCGGAACAGCATGTTCCAATGAACGAATAGATTGTCCTCCTATGCCAACATACACCTTCCCGATCTTAGCATCTCCCAATTTATTTTCTAACTTAAGAATGAGACGTTTTATTTTGTTAGCTGTTTCTTCCACATTATATACGCATCCTCTCCGTATACAATTAGCGGAATTTTCAACTTCGTAGGCAATGATCGAAAGAGTGCCGGCAGCATTCTTGGTCCCCACCATACCAACCATTTGGGAAGTCCCCAGGTCGATGGTTGCTATAAAGTCAGTGTACGCCATATTATCTATTTTTTAGTACAAACTATCTGGTTGTTATATTTTAAATTTATCACATTATACTTCTTCCAACCTACTTTAGGAATGGCTTGTTCATAGAAAAGTTGCAAATTATTAAGCTTCTCTTCAAAATTATCGAACGTCCCCAGTATAATACGATGGTCTCCCACCCTCGGAATAAGCTCTATTTCATTATCCTGTTCCACATAGATTTGTTCTATCTGGTTATTCCAGAACTCATTCTTCTGCAAAAATAGTGCAAATTTATATAAGTCGGTTACCGCCAACTCTTTTTCCACATAGCCACTTACAATTGGTACATGAGCTACATAACGGGAACTGACAGGCATAACGCTTCCCAAATTATCCACATAGTAATTCCCGGAAGTACCGATAATGCGCAAGATAGGAACTTTCTGCTTTACTTCCAACTTTATAATACCCGAAGGTGTTTTATAAGCCTCTACGGAAGCGATCATCTGATTTTTCAGCAATTCATTTTCTATCTGGTCGGTATTTACCGTGTTCATCTGCTTATCTATAGGATTAAGATGGGCTTTTTTTAATAAGCCAATCAAATCACCTTCGCTCACGAAATGCTTATCCAGACTATCTTTTACTACAACCTGAAGATCATGGCAAACATAATCCCGTCTCATTTCCCGAAAGAAAAAAGTGACAAACACGATGTAACAAAACAACAGCGTAGCTACTACTATGGAGATAATCCGTATCACAATCTATTTCTTATCTAATATTTCTTTTACCGGTTCCACCAAACGATCAATATTGCCTGCACCAACCATTAACACAACCTCCAAAGATTCCTTTTCCGATTTTATCAAATCCAGTAATTCATCCTTGCAGATCAGCCTTTTTGCAGAAATAGTTACCTTATCTAAAATCACTTGAGAAGTAATACCAGAAATCGGTTTTTCGCGTGCCGGATATATATCCAGCAAAATCAATTCATCCAACAATGACAGGCTTGCCGCAAAATCAGCTGCAAAATCTCTTGTACGCGTATAAAGATGGGGTTGAAATATCCCGGTTACCTTTTTATCCGCATACAATTCCTTTACAGATAATATACTTGCTTTCAGCTCTTCAGGATGATGAGCATAATCATCTATTAATACAATATTATCTTTCTTCAAATGGTAATCAAAACGACGGACAGGGCCGGCAAAAGAGGCCATCCCTTTTTTTATTTCGTCTGCAGTAACTCCATTCAACCATGCAAGAGCAATAGCTGCTATACCATTTTCAATATTAACTTTAACAGGAACACCTAATTGGATATCGGCTATACGAACATCCGGTGCCACAAAATCAAAAAAGATTTCGCCATTTCCTATACGTATATTTTCCGCATGAAAATCTCCTCCGTCCGTAGCAGAATAAGTATACAGACGTACACCTTTTTGTAATCGGGGCGTTATACTTATTCCTTTTTTCATTATCAAAATACCATCCGGGCGGATCAGTGACGTGAATTTTTCAAAACTTTCACGATAAGCTTCCGGTGTTCCGTAAATATCCAAATGATCAGGATCGGCAGCTGTAATAACAGCCATATAGGGAGTAAGCCAATGAAACGAACGGTCAAATTCGTCAGCCTCAATTACAGTCAAATCACTTTTGTCCGACAACATCAGGTTGCTATTATAATTTTTCAGGATTCCTCCTAAAAAAGCATTACAATCCACTTGGGATTGTTTCAGCAAATGAGCCGTCATAGATGAGGTAGTCGTTTTACCATGTGTTCCGGCTACACAAAGTCCACGGGAACAATTCGTAACCTCTCCCAACACTCGGGCTCGTTTCACCACTTCAAATCCATTTGTATGGAAGTAAACAAGCTCTGTATGCGACTCAGGCACAGCTGGTGTATATACAACCAATGTATCGGATAACGATTTACATACCTCCGGAATCAAATCAACATTATCTTCATAATGAATAGCAGCACCTTCTTTATTTAACTGTTCCGTTAAAGCAGAAGGAGTTTTGTCATAACCGGCTACAAACTTCCCTTTAGAAAGAAAATACCTGATCAGGGCGCTCATTCCTATACCGCCGGCACCCACAAAATAAACTGCTTTTACAGTGTTTATATTCATATTAAATCGTCTTCTGTTACGCTTTTTCTTTCTCTATAATCTTTACAATTTCATCTACAATCAACTCCGCACTTTGATGATGAGCCATACAAGTGATATTAGAACTTAACGCATGAAGTAAATCATCATTATGTATAGTTGCCAGTGCCGTCGTTACCAATGAATTTTCGGCCTCTTTATCTGTCACCATAATTGCAGCATTTTGATTTACCAGAGCTTGAGCATTTTTAGTCTGATGATCTTCCGCCACATTAGGAGAAGGCACCAGAATCACCGGTTTCTGCAACAAGCAGAGCTCCGATATGGAACTGGCTCCTGCACGGGAAATCACCAAATCTGCTGCCGCATAGGCATAATCCATACGGGTAATAAAATCAGAACACCATACCGGCATACCGCGATACGCCTTCAAATGTTTTAAAGCTTCATCCTGATAATAGCGTCCCGTCTGCCAGATCACCTGCACATCCGATGCAAATAATTTATCAAGATCACCCATGATACTACGATTTATAGTTCGCGCACCAAGGCTTCCGCCCACAACCAATATTGTTTTTTTATCAGAAGAAAGACCGAAAAAATCCAACGCTTCTTTCTTCTTGTCCAAAGCCTCTTCCAAATCCTGACGCACCGGATTACCGGTTATAACAATCTTTTCTGCAGGGAAAAACTTATCCATACTTTGGTATGCTACACAGATACGGTCTGCACGCTTTGCCAGTAATTTATTTGTCACTCCCGCATACGAATTTTGCTCCTGAATCAATGTAGGTACACCCAAAGAAGAAGCCATCCATAGTGTCGGACCACTGGCATAACCGCCTACACCAACAGCAATATCCGGTTTGAATTCGCGGATAGTCCGTTTTGCCAGGCGAAGACTTCTAATCAGCCTTCCCATCACTTTTATATTATTTGCCAAATGAGCACGGTCGAAACCACTCACCGGCAAACCTATAATACTATACCCCGCAGACGGAACCTTCTCCATCTCCATACGGTCTTCAGCTCCAACAAACAATATCTCCGCCTCAGGGAAACGTTTCTTGAAAGTGTTGGCTATAGAAATAGCCGGAAAGATATGTCCCCCCGTACCTCCGCCACTTATAATTATCCGATATTGTTTCATACTTTCGTTTCTGTTATAATTTCTACATTTTCTTGCACGGCAGCCATTGGAGACTCTTGTGTTGCAATTTCCCCTTCTGGAAGTTCGGAAGAATTATTGTCTTCTTCATTTTCCAAAACTTCATCGTCTTCTCCCTCGCCCATATGTGCACCAACCCGGCTTACACTCAGGATTATTCCGAAATAGATGCAAGATATCACCGTAGAAGTACCACCACGGCTAACCAATGGCAAAGGCTGACCAGAAACAGGTATTAAATTAACACCCACCGCCATATTGGCAAGAGCCTGAATACCAACCAGAAGCCCACACCCTATCACCAGGTATTTAGCATATACTTTATCACACTTCCGAGCTATAATACCAACCCGAACCAGCAACATTATATACAACATCAACACAAATACACCTCCGGCATATCCCATCTCCTCTATAATAATAGCATAAATAAAGTCAGAATATGCTTGCGGAAGAAAATCTCTCTGCTGCCCATGTCCCGGCATATTGCCTATAACGCCACCACGTGCTATAGCTATTTTCGCATGCGAAACCTGATAGTTTTTATCATTAATTTTATACGTTTCCGGATCTATTTTATCTTCTCCGTGCAAATGCTCCTGAATACGGTACTTCCATGTCAAACCGCGATCCAGATATTTATGCATCGTATCTTCAGGAGTAATAAATAATACAGCAAGAATAGTAGCACCGAACAGAACAACAATCCCCGCCAGTATCAATAACTTCTTTATTGCAACTTGCCCGATAAACATCATCAGGTAACAGAATCCAAAAAGCATTGCAGCAGTAGAAAAGTTTTCCGGAAAAATCAAAACACAAGCCACCCCCACGCCACCTAATATCCACCAGAATATCTTATCAGGAGGAACCGTATCTTTCTTGCTCAACCAATAAGCCATATAGCCGATAGAGGCAAGCTTAGCAAGCTCCGAGGGTTGTATACCCCATAGCCATCGTCCGGCTCCGTTAATTTCTTGTCCCAGAATAGGAGTCAATATCAACAGGATAATAGAGATGGGAAAAAGCAACACTAAGAAACCGGCAATCTTCTTATACGGTACATGGTGCAGAAAGACAATCAAACAAACACCAAAAGCCAAAATCATAGCATGCCTGCGGATAGGTACCCACGGACTTGCCTGTTTATAGGCTAAAGTGCTGGTTGCACTAAACACCTCCACCAACGATATAACACAAAGGAACATAAAGATGATCCATATCACCGTATCTCCTTTTAATAATTTATTTACCAGTTTCATCCTCTAGCAGACCTCGTTATTAAAGGTTACGTACACAAGCTTTAAACTGGTCGCCACGATCTTCATAACTTTTAAACAGATCGAAGCTGGCACAACAAGGGGATAATAATACAGTATCTCCTTTTTCCGCCAATTTATAGGCTTTTGTTACTGCTTCTTCCATAGAGCGGGCATCCTCGATCTTCTCTACTTTGCCATCAAAAAAAGCATGCAGTTTATTATTATCAACTCCCAAAAACAGTAAAGCACGGGCTTTTTGTTTTACCAACTCTTCTATTTCCGAATAATCATTGCCCTTGTCCGTACCACCTAATATGAGTACAACTTTAGTTGTCATACTCTGTAAAGCATACCAGCACGAGTTTACATTCGTAGCTTTAGAATCATTAATATAATCCACGCCTCGTATACGGGCAACTTTTTCCAGACGATGTTCAACTCCGGCAAAATCACTCAACGAAGCACGAATCTTCTCATCATGAATATCTACGACTTTAGCCGCAATACCCGATGCCAATGAATTGTACAAATTATGTGTACCTGTTAATGCCAATAAGTCTTGTTCCATTGTAAATGTTCCATTTGACGTTTCAATTTTCACTTGCTTATTATCAGTATATCCCTTCACACCTTTTTCATTTGTTTCGGCGAACGGGTAAAGAGTAGCTTTCGGATTACGCTTGGCAATCTCACGAGCTATGATAGGATCATCATTCCAGAAAATAAAAACATCTTCTTCGGTCTGATTCTGCAAAATACGTAATTTTGCATCTACGTAATTCTGCATTTCATAATTATAGCGGTCCAAGTGATCCGGTGTTATATTCAAAAGAATCGCAATATCCGCCTTAAAATCATACATATTATCCAATTGAAAACTGCTCAGCTCTATAACATATACTGCATGTGGACTTTCTGCCACCTGCAAAGCCAGGCTATTTCCTACATTTCCGGCTAATCCTACGTCTATACCTGCCTGTTTTAATATATGATAGGTAAGCATCGTTGTCGTAGTTTTGCCATTACTACCAGTAATACAAATCATTTTAGACTCGGTATATCTCCCCGCAAACTCTATTTCGGAGATGATATGCGTCCCCTGTTCTTTCAATTTCTTAATGATAGGAGCCTTATCAGGAATACCCGGGCTCTTTATCACTTCGTCGGCATTCAGAATGTCGGCTTCGGTATGCTGTCCTTCTTCCCAACGAATATTATGGGCATCCAGCATCTCCTTATACTTAGGTTTGATAAACGAA
Organism: Parabacteroides provencensis; assembly: GCF_900232875.1. Taxonomy (NCBI): domain Bacteria; kingdom Pseudomonadati; phylum Bacteroidota; class Bacteroidia; order Bacteroidales; family Tannerellaceae; genus Parabacteroides; species Parabacteroides provencensis. The sequence continues at coordinate 1,142,085 of NZ_LT960488.1, forward strand.
AGATCGGAAACAAACACATCGAATCCTTTCGCCTTGGCTAGTACGGCAGCACCTGCTCCACTCTCACCAGCCCCTAATATAACCATTCTTTTCTTTTTATCCATTTTTATCTTTTAAATGTCAATTGTCCGTCATTTACCTCATCTTTAACGTTACAATTGTAATAACAGCCAGAATAATACCAATTAACCAGAAACGAACTACAATCTTTGATTCGGGAACCACATTATAAGGCTTCTGTATCAAAGCCTCGATTCCGGCATTACCCTGTTTCTGGAAATGATGATGAAGAGGTGCCATCTTAAAGACACGACGTCCTTCGCCATATTTCTTTTTCGTATATTTAAAATAAAAACGCTGTATAAGTACAGATAAATTTTCCACCAGAAAGATACCGCAAAGGATCGGGATAAGCAATTCTTTTCTTATGATAATGGCAAAAACGGCTATCACACCACCTAACATAAGGCTTCCGGTATCCCCCATAAACACTTGCGCCGGATATGAATTATACCATAGAAAACCAACTGTCGCTCCAATAAAAGCCGCCGCAAATACGACTAATTCTTCCGCTCCCGGAATGAACATAATATTAAGGAAAGACGCAAATTCAAAGTGCGCCGACATATAAGCCAAGATACCTAACGCCACTCCTATTATTGCCGAGCTGCCTGCTGCCAATCCATCCAGCCCATCCGTCAGGTTAGCACCATTAGAAACGGCCGTTACCACAAAAATCACCATAATTACAAATATAAGCCAGGCCGCTTCTTCTTTATAATCGCCTGCCCAACTAACCAACTGTGCATAATCAAAATTATTATTCTTCACAAATGGAATTGTAGTTTTGGTTGACTTTTTCTCCACCGTATGATAACGCACTTCTTCAATCACATTATCATGCCGTACTTCCATATTTTCTTTAATCACCACATCCGGGCTTATAAAAAGAACCAAGCCTACAATCAGGCCAAGACCTACCTGTCCGATGATCTTGAATTTACCATGCATACCTTCTTTGTTCTTTTTGAACACCTTAATATAGTCGTCTGCAAAACCAAGGGCTCCCAGCCACAGAGTCGTCACCAGCATCAAAATTACATATATATTATTAAGGCGGGCAAATAGCAAAGTTGGTACCACTATTGCAATAATAATAATCAGTCCTCCCATTGTAGGCGTACCTTTCTTACTCATTTGTCCTTCCAGACCGAGATTACGTACAGTTTCCCCTATCTGAAGCAATTGCAGTTTGTCAATAATACGCCTGCCAATAGCGGTCGAGATAAACAATGATAAGATCAATGCCAGTGCCGAACGGAATGATACATATTTAAACATTCCCGCCCCCGGAAAGTCAAACTGATCCAAATAATTAAACAAATAATACAGCATGTCGTTTTCCTATGATTGTTGTGTTGCAAATATATCCTTTAATTTCTCGCGGTCATCAAAATGATGCTTTACACCTTGCACATCTTGATAATCTTCATGTCCTTTGCCTGCTACCAATATTACATCGCCTTTCTTAGCCAGCATAGTCGCCGTTTTAATTGCCTGGGCACGGTCGGTAATACAAAGCGTATCATGCATGTCATCCTTGGATAGTCCGGCTACCATATCCTTAATAATTTCGTCAGGATCTTCCAGCCGGGGATTATCCGAAGTAAGTATAAGCTGGTCGCTCAGCCTGGCAGCTTCTTTAGCCATAATAGGGCGTTTACCTTTATCACGGTTTCCTCCACAGCCAACAACGGTAATGACGCGTCCTTTTCCTTCCAATACTTCATGGATTGTATTTAATACATTCACTAAAGCATCCGGTGTATGCGCATAATCAACAATCGCAGTATAACCTAATGGAGACTGTATGGTCTGAAAACGTCCTGACACCGAATGTAACGTACTTAACACCACTAAAACCTCTTCCGGATTTTTACCCAACGAAACTGCAGCCCCGTAAACAGCCAACAAGTTATATACATTGAAACGTCCGACAAAATGAACAAACACTTCTTTGTTATTTATCAGCATATCTGTCCCGTCAAAAAAGGACTCCAGTATTTTTCCCTTAAAATCGGCTAATGTACGTAACGAGTAAGTCAACTTCTTCGCAGCCGTATTTTGCAACATAACTAAACCTGATTTGTCATCAACATTCGTAATCGCAAATGTGCCGGCAGGCAGATCATCAAAAAACTTTTTCTTAGCTTTCAGATAATTTTCTACCGTTTTATGATAATCCAGATGATCACGCGTCAAATTGGTAAAAATACCACCATTAAATGACAGGCCGCTAATGCGTCGCTGATCTATTGAATGTGAACTCACTTCCATAAATGCATATTCGCAACCAGCTTCCACCATGCGTGCCATCAAAGCATGGAGCGTAATCGGATCAGGAGTTGTATGCTCTGTGGGTATCGGTTCACCGTCTATATAATTACATACAGTAGAGAGCAAACCAACCTTATGTCCCATTTTACGGAACATTTCATATAATAAAGTTGCTATAGTAGTCTTACCATTTGTACCGGTAACACCCACTAACACCAATTTATCCGAAGGATTATCATACCATTGGGAAACCAGTTTGCCTAAAGCTTCGGCAGAATCTTTCACCCGGATGAAAATAGGATTCCTTCCGAGAGAAATTATAAATTCTTCCGGAAGAAAAGGAATTTCTTCACAAACTACGGCTACCGCACCTTTTTTCAAAGCGCCTTCAATATACGCATGGCCGTCTACTGCCGTACCCCGGACAGCAACAAACAAAAAGCCTGGTTCCACTTTACGTGAATCAGACTGGACACCTGCTATGTTTACAGCCACATCACCCATCACTTCCGGCGAATCCAACGAATAAAGCAGTTTCTTTAATTCCATATTCAATCGTACAATTTATTCCTTATCTCAATGTCAATAATATAGTCTGCCCTTTTACAATACGTTGACCAGGCAGAATACTTTGCGAGACAACACGCCCTGCTCCCGCTAAAGAAACTCTCAATCCAACTTTTTCGAGCAGATAAACAGCATCACGGGCACCCATTCCGGTTACACGTGGCACCAGGCCTTCCCGTATTGTTACATCTTTCAGATCAACTTTCTTTTCATCCTGGTTATCCGAAGCAAATACCCATTTGGTCTCCAGACTATCCGTATCCGTGTCTATATCCAATTCGTCTAAAACATCTTCTAGAGCTTTCAAATTACCACCTTTCACCGAAGGGACTTTCACGGCCAAAGAATCAACCTCCATATCACGCACATCAAAAGACATGTGGCTCGCATATACCTTCTCTGCAATCGCTTTTACCACAGCGCCCGACATTGTACCTCCGGAAGGATAACCAATCCGGGGACGACGAATTACCACAATTGCCGAATATTTCGGATGATCGGCAGGAAAATAGCCACAGAAAGATACTTGATGCCCACTGGTACGATACACCCCGCCACTGGCAATCTGAGCCGTACCTGTCTTTCCTGCTATCGGAATAATATCCGAATGGACTGCTTTACCTGTGCCTTGCTCCACCACATTAACCAACATTTCTTTTATAAGAGATAACGTACGGCTGGAACAAATAGAAGATTTTATCACTTCCGTAGAAAAACTTTCGACAGTCTTTCCGTTATGCATAATTTCTTTTGTAAACATCGGACGTACCATCTTCCCATCATTGGCTATGGCGTTAAAAAAAGTCAACGTATAAATTGGAGGGACCTGAGTTTCATAACCAAACGACATCCACGGCAATGTTGTTTTAGACCAATAGCGTGTTGAATCGTCCGGACGGCGTATCTTTGACCGGCCAGCACCCGGAATTTCCAAACGCAGGTCTGCATTCATACCAACACGGTATAAGCCTTCCACGAATTTTGTCGGGTTATTAGAATATCCCTTCAGGATCGTTTTGGCGACACCTATATTAGAAGAATACCAGATAGACTGGGCAACCGATATACGCCCATATCCTCCATGATTCATATTATGGTCGGTCATCCGGGCACCTTTATACATATATATACCATTACCTACGTCTACTGTATCATTGGGAGTACATACCCCATCTTCAAGAGCAACCATTATAGAAGCAACTTTAAATGTAGACCCAGGTTCTGTTTCATCGGCTACAGCATGGTTTTTAGTTTCGCCATAAACACCCTCACGAATACGTCCCATATTAGTGATTGCCTTAATTTCTCCGGTTTCCACTTCCATGACAACAGCTGTGCCCGATTCCGCATCAATTTCTTTCAGTTTATCTATCAAACTCTTTTCTGTAATATCCTGTATACTTATATCTATTGTAGTACGGATATCCAGACCATCCGTAGGCTCAAGTTCAACAACATTTGTCCAACCTCCACCTACACGGCGTACAGAACTTAAACCAGCCTGCCCACGTAATAAAGAGTCATATTGTAATTCAAGCCCGTTTTTACCTTTGGTTGTCCCGCTTGCTTCAATTTCCCCATAAATATCTCCAATTGTACGGGAAGCTAATGTTCCAAAAGGTTTCTGGCGCTGTACCATCTCTTTAGCATAAAATCCGCTTCTAAAACGGCCTAAGCGCATAAACGGGTACTTTTTTATCTCCTTATAATCAGAATAAGAAACTTTTCCTTCATAAAGAGGAAACTGCCGGCTTCCGCTTTTCAATCCACGTACCAAATAATCTTTATAACCACCCGGAGTGCGGTTTTTGAGCTTACGCGACAAGTAGATAGATAAGGAATCGAGCCCGTCACGTTTCGACTTCAGTAAAGTATCCCGGCTGCTCCACTTCTTTGAAGGACTTTTATAGCAGTCCGCCCCAAAATCGATATATAAATAATAACGAGGCACACTGGTTGCCATTAATTTGCCGTCTGCAGAATAAATATTACCACGCCCGGGCAATACTAGGCGGTTCGGCCGTTTTTGTTTCTCAGCCACTTTTTCCCATATTGCTTTTTCCACAAAAGCAGTATTAAAAGCACGCATTAATATGGCAACAGCTACGAGCCCTAGCACAACAACAACAAGGAAATAACAGAGTAAAATTCTGTTATTGCCCGGCACCACTTCTTTTGGTTCGTTCTCTTCTGCCATAATTATTTATACAATTCATAAGGAGGCGTTTTTGCGCCTTCCAATTCAATACCTTGTTCTTCAATAAGTAGTTCTATCTGTGACTGGCGGCTATTGCCTGTCAATTCCGACGAAATTGACAATGCTTCAAAACGCACATCACGTAATTGTTGTTGCAAACGGTCTATTTCGCGTAATTTCTGCATACACGTATAACGATTGCTTATGAAAAAGAATATCAATATCACAACAAGTATAATCATACGCGTATGTTTGATAATGAAATCCTCCTTCAGGATACCACCGCCCAACACATACAAAGGAGAAAAACGATTTTCTTTCCTTTTTGCCTTCTTACGCTGTTGTTTTTTTTCTTCTTCCATATTTCAGTTTACAATGACAACTCTGGTACTCATTATTTTTTCTCAGCGATCCGAAGTTTAGCACTTCTGGAACGGGGGTTCCGCATGACCTCTTCTTCATCCGGAACGATAATTTTATTATTCACTAATTTAAACGGAGACTGGATATTTCCAAAAAAATCCTGCTCGCTCTTTCCTTCAAAGTTGCCTGTTTTGAGGAAGTTTTTCACTAAACGATCTTCCAGCGAATGATAAGTAATAACCACTAACCGTCCACCCGGCTTCAATATTTTCAAAGTCTGCTGAAGCATATCGCGCAAAGCACGCATCTCGTCATTCACCTCTATACGAAGTGCCTGAAAAGCCTGTGCCAAAAACTTTTTTTCTTTATCCCTGCCGGCAAACGGCTTCAGTATTTCCAAAAAATCCCCAATAGTCCTTATTTCTTTGGTTTCACGTGCTTTTACCAACACAGCAGCCAACTTTCGCGCAACCTTCAATTCACCATACAAGTAGAACACATTAGCTAATGCCTCTGCCGTATAAGTATTTACTATATCGGCAGCAGTCTTACCCGCACGGGTATTCATCCGCATATCCAATGCACCGTCAAACCGAAAAGAAAAACCGCGTTTTTTATCATCAAAATGATGGGACGATACACCCAGATCGGCTAGCAAAGCATCGACTTCCCCATCCACTCCGTAATAGCGCATAAAATTATACAAGTAGCGGAAATTACTTCTAACGAATGTAAATCCCGGCTGATCCGGGATATTATTTTCCGCATCCGCATCCTGATCAAAGCCATATAAGTGCCCTTCGCTATCCAACCGTTTCAGTATCTCACGGGAATGCCCGCCACCACCAAATGTCACATCAACATAAATACCCGAAGGACTAATATTCATACCCTCCAGGCTTTGATGCAACATCACCGGAACATGATAGCAAATTTCTGTCTCTTCCATCTCCTGCATTTATGTTAAACTTCCTCTTAAAATAAGATGGCGTACTTCTTTGAGCAGCACATACATTAACCTATTAGAGGGTAAAAGTACATATTTCCGAAAATACCTGCCAAGAAATAGATAAGAAAAGTGCAAAAAAGTTTTCAACAGCTCATCAAATAAACAGGAAAACCAAAACGGACACAATCATAGTTATGATTCTTTTAATTCATAGTTATGTTTTTGAAAAGTCATAATGATGAATTCTTTCTTTTGTCCAACAGTATTGGTTATTCTGATTAGTATTCACTATATTTGTACATCTCAAAAAGAAAAACCACTTTATCATTATGAGAACACCATTTCTTATTATCGCTTCTATTTTTATTTCATTCTTTACACAAGCAAATGATTGGAAGATTTTAAAACCAACAAATGCACACCGCGCTTATGAAATTGCAGCAAATGAATTTCAGGCATTCTATCATGCCGTTACAGGGCAAAAGCTGGAAATTATAAACACTCCCCAAAAAGGCAACTTAATTGTCATAGGCTCAGATATTGTGAATCGTTTTACAAGAGATGCCATCGAAAAAAAAATCATATCACCTCTTAATATCGGAGCAGAAAGTGACTCTTATCGAATATTATCAGCAAAAGACGACGATTGTAACTTTCTTTTTCTTGCAGGAGGAAACGGACGGTCTACGCTATATGCCGTATATGATTTCTTCGAAAGAGAAGCAGGATGCCGCTATTTCTGGGATGGGGATATTATTCCCAAAGCCGACCATATCCAAATGACAGGACTTGATATTACGGAATCTCCTCGATTCATGTATAGAGGTCTTCGTTATTTTGCGCACCGCAGCCTGACCCGTTTTCAGGCAGAGCACTGGGGACCTGACGAATGGGAGAAAGAAATAAACTGGATCGTAAAAAAGCGCCTGAATCTATTCATGCTACGTATTGGCATGGATGATATTTTCCAAAAAGCATTTCCAGACATCGTTCCTTACCCTCCTACCGATAAAACTTTGCCGGAAGCACTCCCCCGCTCATTTTATGACAGAACGACAGCCTGGCCTTTACAATATCGCGGCGAATTACGAAAACACATCCTGAGCTATGCAAGAGACCGGGAACTAATACATCCTGAGGATATGGGGACTATGACCCACTGGTATAGTTGTACACCCAAAGCTTTCCTTAAAACTGTTCAACCCACATTTAACCCACAATCCGGAGGTGCCTATCTGGGAAATCCCACCAATGCCGTATGGGATATCCGCGACGATAAGAACCTAGATAACTATTGGAAACTAACGCAAGCCCACATTGATAATTACGGTAGTCCCAATATGTTTCACACGATTGGCATAGCAGAAAGAGAAACTTTTAACACACGGGAAGATAATCTGGAAATGAAACTATACGCATACCGCCGTATAATTAATAAACTACGCGAACACTATCCAACAGCACCGATTTTAATAGCATCATGGGATTTTTATCTCCCAGGCTGGAAAGGCAGCGAAATAAAAAAACTATTAATGCAATTGAATCCTTCAAATACAATTATTCTTGATTATACATCAGATTTACCTTCCAACAAAACAAACACGCATTTTGAGAACTGGGGTGTGGTAAATAAATTCCCATACACATTTGGCATTTTCCACGCATACGAATGGGAAAATGAATTGCGGGGAAATTACGACTTGATCAGGCAGCGTATGCCCATCGCTATTGCAGACCCAATGTGTAAAGGTTTTGTTTTCTGGCCTGAAACATCACATAGCGATCCCTTAATGTTGGAATTTTTCACACATAATTCCTGGAAGCCCGACATGTTAACCCCGGAAGAAATTTTACCTGTATTCTGCAATGACCGCTATGAAGAAAATGCAAAAATTATGCTGGAAGGCTGGAAAGCTGCAATGCCCGTTATCGAGCTAGAAGATGAACTTCCTGCACAATACAAAAACATATGGGCTTTTGCCAAAAAGGAGATCACAGATGAATCTGTAAAAGAATTCCGGGACAATGACACAAAAATAGCTACAACCTTAAATAAAGTACCTGAAATACTTCACATATTAGCACGCTTGCCCTATGGCAAAGGAAATAAGTTCATAGACCGGGACGCTATTGATTTAGCACGCACTATTGCAGGTCGTCAATTCACAGCCGAATTGTACCGCTATGCTATTGCACAAGCAGATTACCGGGCAGGAAGATGTAAAATAAATCACATCAAGACAGCCGAGAGGCGAGCCAAAGCAACATTGTATGCTTTAAGAGACATACTGGCTTTACATGATGATTATTCAATGAATGCTTCCTTAAAACAGATCGAATCAGTAAAGCAACCTGTCAATCCGGCATTTGAACAAGCTTTAAAAGGCAATTCCGAAAACGATTATTGCCGTAGTTATATCAGCGAGTTCTTTGATTATTATTATCTACCCCAATTTGAACACTATGTGAAAGAAATAAACAAAGAATTAGCCGTCAAGCATATAAAAAAATTCCCCGACGCTGACAAAATGGATATGCAATATATAATCAATGCATTCTATAATAAACCATTAAAAGAAATGAGACCTTTAAATCCAAAGCCCAGAACAAATAAGACATATCATAGTATTTTGGAAGATTTAGCCAAAGATTTAGAGAAATATAATTAAAAACATCCTATAAAAAAGGTCTGATTTAATTATTCACTATATCTTTGCCACGAGTGAATGCAAGAATGACACAGGCAAATAGCATAAAACAGATTGACATAAGGCAGGTACTACAAGAAAAAGCACCTGCTGCTAAAAAGATACCGGGGTTTGTTGTCAATTATCTGACACGTACCATTCATCAAGAAGAATTGAATGACATCCTCACCCGTTACCACGACAAAGACGGAGTGGACTTCATGAATGAACTTATAGGATATTTCGATCTTACCCTAAATTTAGTAAACGTAGAAAATCTCCCCTCAGAAGGACGATATATATTCGCATCCAATCATCCGTTAGGAGGACTGGATGGAATTTGCCTATCGGCCGTTATCGGAACACACTATAATGGAAAAATCCGTTATCTGGTAAACGACCTGCTCCTTTATTTATCTAATTTAAAATCGATATTTGTCCCTATTAATAAACATGGCGCCCAAGGTAAAGAAAATGCCAGATTGATAGAAGAAGCTTATGCATCTGACAACCAAATTATTACCTTTCCGGCAGGACTTTGTTCGCGCAAGCAAAACGGACATATTACCGATCTAGAATGGAAAAAATCATTCATCCAAAAAGCTGTAGAATATAAACGAAACGTTATACCCGTTTACTTTGAAGGAAAAAACTCCAATTTTTTCTATCGTTTGGCAAATATCCGCAAAGCATTCGGTATAAAAATGAATTACGAAATGATATATCTGCCGGATGAAATGTTCCGGTGCAAGCATAAAACATTCCACATTTATTTTGGCAACCCCATTCCCTGGCAAACATTCGACAATAGCAAAAAGCCGGCTGAATGGGCAGAATGGGTAAAAGGAATTGTTTATAATTTAAAGAAAAAATAGACTCACTATATGCAAGACATTATTAAACCTGTTGACCGGACTCTTTTGAAAGCTGAACTTACAAAAGATAAATTACTCCGGAGAACAAATAAATCGAACAACGAAATTTATATCATTACAGCCCATGATGCCCCCAACGTCATGCGTGAGATAGGACGTCTCCGCGAAATAGCTTTCCGGTATTATGGAGGCGGCACTGGCTTAGATTGCGATATTGACATGTTCGACACTATGGAAGATGCATACAGACAACTAATCGTATGGAGTCCTGAAGACGAACAAATATTGGGAGGGTATCGCTTTTTATGCGGCACAGATGTAAAATTCGATAAGACAGGAAAGCCGATACTTGCGACAGCACATCTGTTTAATTTTTCAGAGCAGTTCATAAAAGAAGTGCTTCCTTACACCGTAGAGTTAGGACGCTCGTTCGTTACATTGGAATACCAATCAACAAGGACTTCTGCAAAGAGCTTATTCGTACTTGACAATTTATGGGACGGGCTAGGCGCATTATCCGTAGTAGACCCAAGTTTAAAATATTACTTCGGTAAAGTTACGATGTATAACACTTACAATACCGAAGCCCGAAATATGATTCTTTACTTCCTGGGACTCCATTTTCCTGATGCGGAAAAACTGATAACACCTGTTTATCCGCTACAAACAAACACTGACTTAGAAAAAATGAAAGCACTTTTCCACCATGACAATTTCAAAGACAATTATAAGGTATTAAACCAGGAAGTAAGAAAATTCGGAATCAATGTTCCGCCGCTTGTAAATGCATATATGAGCCTTTCCCCAAAGATGCGTGTATTCGGAACTGCTATCAACCACGAGTTCGGAGAAGTAGAAGAAACCGGAATACTTATCGCTATCAACGAAATTCTGGAAGACAAGAAAAAGCGTCATATCGAAACATACCTTAAAGAGGAATGCCAATCGGCAGAACTGATTCGGAAAGGCTGATTACTTCTGCGCTTTCAGCCAGGCAGCATAGTCTGTATAAAATTTATCTGCTTTCGGCTGTCCGAGGGTTGCTATTGAACCCGGTTTACTCATAAGTCCGCTATACTGGTAAATTAATATTTTCTCAACAAAAGGAGAAACATCTTCCATCTGCACAAGAAGACGATCGAATGTAGACGGTATGGCCGGACTTGTATATACTTTTCCTTCAAAATCAAATATCTCCAAGTCTGCCCAGATTTTAGCACGGCCAGCTTTATTATGGGCACGAGACAAAGCCTCGAAGTATTTTCCAACTTCACCGGCCTTAGACTTTTGCACACCGACTTCATCTTGATATGCAATAATATCCACATCTAATCTCTCCAATTGTTTTGCATAATAATCATCAGCTTTTACAGTACGTGTCCCGTAAGGGGCAATCATCGTTTTACAATGAGGAGTCAATTCGTGCGCCAGTTTTGAACTGCCATTGACATAAGCGATTGTCATTTCATCCATCGTTTCCGTCAAATTGGTTTCATTCGGATAATACCAACCGTAAAAACTTTTATGATGAGAATATTTTGTGGCTACTTCTTCCATCCCTTTAGCACGCAGAGCGGCTACTTCCCGGCTAGTCATCATTTTATCCACTTCCCGAAAATCTCCCCAATAATCATTACTAATAAAGAACTTGATTCCATATTCATCCGCTGCGCTAAGCACAGTTTCTAACGGATCAGGTGAAGCCATATCATATCGTGGTTGCAAGTTTGACGGATAAAAAGTCTTTCCATTGTCTGCAACAGATAGCAATACCAGATACTCCATACCCAATTCATGGATATCTTTGATCATTGCCCGCCATTGTTCATCCGTATATTTATATAAAATAGGATTCCAATACTTCGCTCCCACACGCGAATGGTGATAGAATTCGAACCAGGAACCCACAACCGGCTTTATTTTCGGATTATGTTTAAAATCCATAGCCTTTAAATCACTTGACATCAATGCTGCAGTAGCAGCCAATCCACCTAACTGTAAAAATCTACGTCTATCCATACTAGTATTAATTTAAGGAATTACAAATTTACATATTCTTTTGCTTCGACCACTCTTGGGCACACTGTTCTAAAGCATCATACCATTCTTTACCAAACTTACGGATCAGCGGTTCTTTCAAGAACTTATAAACCGGAAGTTTCTCTTTCTTCCCTAATATTTCGGCAGCTTTACACACATCCCACCGATGAAGGTTTACAGCACGGAAATCACGGTATTGTGTAACCCGGATCGGATATAAATGGCAAGATACCGGTTTATAAAAATCGACGCGGCCTTCACGGTATGCTTTTTCGATAGCACATTTACAAGTTCCATCCCCATCGTAACAGGTAAACACACAGTCCTTCCCATTCACAATAGAAGTTACCGTATCTCCTTCTTCGTCGATATAAGCCACTCCTTGTCTATCTATCACTTCCTGTGCTTGAGGAGACAAATCACTCCATACATATGGAAGTACCTTCTGAAGTTTTGCCAATTCGGAATCTTCCAAAGGAGCACCAGAGTCACCTTCTATGCAACAAGCCCCCTTACAATGAGAGAGGTCGCAAATGAAATAGCGTTCTATTACATCCAAGCTAACCAATGTGTCATCTATCTGTATCATAAATAAGAAAAATAAACATACAAAAAACCCTGTAAAAGCAAACAACATTTGTTAGTCCCTTACAGGGTTTAAAGATCATATTAATATATTACTATTATTTAATCAATACCTTCCCAGTCATTTCTTTTGGCTGTTCCATACCCATAATCCGGAGAAGAGAAGGTGCTACATCTGCTAAAATACCATCTTCCACTTTTGCATCTTTATTTGCCGTTACATACACAAACGGAACCGGATTTAAAGAGTGGGCAGTATTAGGAGTACCATCTTCATTCAATGCATGGTCTGCATTTCCATGGTCTGCAATAATGATTACTTCATAATCATTCGCTTTTGCAGCCTCAACCGTATCATGCAGGCAAGCATCTACTGCAACAACTGCTTTTTCAATTGCATCGTAGATTCCGGTATGGCCTACCATATCGCCATTAGCATAATTACAAACGATGAAATCATATTTCTTCGTATTGATTGCCTCAACCAATTTATCTTTTACTTCGTATGCACTCATTTCAGGCTTCAGGTCGTACGTTGCCACTTTCGGAGACGGAACCAGGATACGTTCTTCTGCATCATAAGGAGTTTCGCGTCCGCCATTGAAAAAGAATGTTACGTGAGCATATTTTTCAGTTTCTGCAATATGCAACTGGGTCTTACCTTCAGCTGCAAGATATTCTCCCAATGTATTTTCTACATTTTCCTTATCAAACAAGATATGCACTCCTTTAAAACTTGCATCATACGGAGTCATACAGAAATATTGCAAATTAGGGATAGTACGCATACCAGCTTCGGGCATGTCTTGTTGTGTCAATACAACCGTTAATTCTTTAGCACGGTCGTTACGATAGTTGAAAAATATAATAACATCGCCTTCTTCGATAGTAGCTACCGGTTTGCCGTTTTCAACATGTACAATCGGCTTAATAAACTCGTCAGTTACACCTTCTGCATATGATTCCTCCATTGCAGTCACCATACAAGCAGCTTCTTTACCTTTGCCATTTACAAGCAGGTCATAAGCTTCTTTTACGCGTTCCCAACGTTTATCACGGTCCATTGCATAATAACGGCCAATAATAGAAGCAATCTTGCCTCCTGTCGTTTTCAAATGATTTTCCAACTGTTCTATAAAGCCCTTTCCGCTCTTCGGGTCTGTATCACGACCATCCATAAAGCAATGAACATAAGCTTTACTGATACCGTATTCCTTAGCAATATCTGTTAGTTTGAACAAATGCTCCATAGAACTATGCACACCTCCGTCCGAAACCAATCCCATGAAATGAATCTGCTTATTGTTTTCTTTTGCATAACTATAAGCACGTTTGATTTCCGGGTTATCCATAATTGTATTCTGGCGGCATGCTATATTAATTTTCACCAAATCCTGATATACAACACGTCCTGCACCAATATTCAGGTGACCTACTTCCGAGTTACCCATCTGTCCGTCAGGTAGACCGACATTTTCACCAGAAGCCTGCAACTGAGAGTTCGGGTATGTTTTCAACAGATAATCCCAATAAGGAGTAGAAGTGTTATAGATTACGTCATCTTTCTGATGGTCTCCGATACCCCAACCATCACAGATTAATAATAGTGCTTTTTTGCTCATGATCTGTAATATTATATTTATTTATACTATTTCTGGAATCTGGCTGCAAAGATACATATTTCTACGGTATTATTCCCCCGCAAAGTATTACTTTTGCATACGTTATGGAAAAGATGATACCCGACAGTGAATTAGGAATTATAAAGTTGCGTACACATCCCCGCGCTATCCGATACTCTCTAAAAGTAGTAAACGGAGAAATAGTCGGAACCATGCCTGTGAACGGAAATGAAGACTTCATGTTACGCCTTATCCGGGAAAACAAAGAACGTTTGTTACAACATTTGCAGAACCGCCCTCTGGTTTTATTGGATGAGAACACCCAACTTCAAACCTATTCATTCCATCTCCGCATTTTGCGCCATAAACATAAAAAATTCGTAATGGCTTTGAAGGATGGCTATCTTAATATAGCTTGTCCTGAAGACATTCTTTTTGAGAATAAGGAAACCCAGAAAGTCTTACATAAAATGCTGGAAACCGCCCTCCGGCACGAAGCCAAGCGCTTACTTCCTCCACGCATTAAACTATTAGCCGAACGCCACAAGTTTTCTTATAAAAGCCTTAAAATACAAAACAGCAAAAGCAGATGGGGCAGTTGTTCTTCCGGTAAAAACATAAACCTGTCACTTAGCCTGATGCTTTTACCGGAACATCTGATAGATTACGTATTACTACATGAATTATGCCATACGGTAGAAATGAATCACAGCGAGCGGTTCTGGAATATCATGAACAAAGTAACCGAAAACAAAGCTTTATCCTTACGGAAAGAATTAAAAAATTTCCATCCTTTATAAGCCAAACATTTAATTGCAGATAAAATTAACAGTTTGATTAATGGCGAAACCAAACCGGCTTCGCCTCAATTATCAGAAATGCTCTAAAACGTAGTATTCAATCGCATAATAAACGTCCGGGGTGCGCCAACATCCATCGGGCGTACACTATACTCTTTATTCCAAAGATTATTTATAATACCCTGAAAATAAATATTTTTTGTTATTTTCACTCCTAGACGAATATCCATAGTGAAATATCCTTTATTATTATTCGTCCAATAATCATGAAGGTCTCCGAACATCAAACCACGAACATAGTCCATCAAATCGGGATATACTTTTTCCCGTTCATCTACCATAAAGTAATCAACAGCTAAAGTCTTGCTTTTCCAGGCCAGGTTTGTACCAATGTTTATACGTTTCCATTCCAGATCGAACATACCTTTCAAAGAATGCTTTTGACGGTATTTCAGATACCTCGAAGTATTCGATTTAGATTTCATAGAAAACACATCCGTATTCGCCTCCTCTTTTGCATTTATATCATCCGCTTCCATATCGATGGGTTGAGTATAGACATAACCCAAATTAAAGGTCAGCTTTGTATGCGAATTAAAATTATACATACCGTTAACAGAAGCATCAATACCGGAAATACGGGCTTTTCCCACATTTGTAAACTGAGCACCTATACCCGGGACTTTCCCATTTATCAACAAGGAGATAATATCCTTCAGATTATCGAGGTATTCAAATGATTCTTTATCAAACAAGCCGATCTGAAACTCGATCATATCTTTATACTGAGTGTAAAAGCCGGCAACATCCACAAAACCTTTTAGACCTCCCAGTTTATATCCTTGCTTAAAGCCTATTTCCGCATTGAACCCTTGTTCTGCTTTCAGATTAGCATTCGGAAACGCACCAACTCCACCAATGTCTTTCAAAACGAATTTTTCTACGATAGATGGATAACGATACCCTTGCCCGAAAGAAGCACGTATGAAGCTATACTCTCCTAATTCATAATTCAGACCGCCACGGAAGACAGGCTTAAACGGAATGTCAGCTTCAAATATTTTAGTCTCGGCTTCTCTATAATGGTCGTCTACGCGATAATATTCCATTCGCATACCCAACGATAGATTCAACTTATCGAAAAATTTCCGGTCATATTGAACAAACAGGGCAATATTATCGCTTTTATGTGTACCTGTCACCTTCGAATCGGCATAAACACGCTCGTAAGTAGCGCCTGTCGTCAATAAAGAATTATCATATTTCTTGCTAAACTGGTAATCCAAATAATACGAAGCAGTCAGATCTGCACCCGATTTCTTTTTCTCTACCGGTTCCAATGCATTTTCCAGCCAAGGCAGAAGTTCTTCTTCATTGGTTGGTAGTGGAGTACGCCCCATTACCCAAGAAACCAGATCCATATAATCGGCAGGTTTTGCCGTCGGAAAGAAATGATTACCTAATTTCTCTACCTCCCCGGCTAATCCTGTAAAATTGCCGTTTAATACATCTCCCAGGTGTGGAATAGCTATAGGCATCAACGTTTCCATCGGATTTTTTGCTATATTCACTATCTCAGGAATGGAGTTAGAATCAAATCCCATGTTGTTGGCAATCTCAGAAATGGACTTGTCCGTTGTACCCGATACAATCTGATCTTTGCGGCGATAAATGCGTCCTTTAATACGATGCACCGTATTATTATCAGGATTGGAATAATTGATAAAAGGATCAACATAAAAACTATGTCCTTCGCGTCCCATATTCGCTAACGGAGATTGTGTATACACTTCCTCCGGAGAACGCCACAAAAAGAATCCGGCATAATCATTTGAAAGGAAATTACCATTCACACCATAATTTAATCCTTTCACTCGCGGATCATGGTACGTCAGGTTTCCTCCGGCGCGGAAACGTTTTGTGTAATTACCCTTACGATAACCTTCGTCGGAAAAAAGATTCAGGCCAGCCGACAAATCAAAATTGCCTATACGACGGCTATGCGACAAATCAAGCCCATTATACATCGGATTTGAACCGGGAAGAATATTACGCAGCAAGGGTTTCGTACCATATCCTCCATTCTTCCATAAATCACGATCCCACCAAATATTACTTTTATTTTCAGGATTCCCGTAAATACCCATATAAACATTTGCATGTGTTACCGGGTCCAGGCTTGGACGTTTGGTACGTACATTAATCAAACCATTTAATGCAGAAGAACCATAAAGCACAGAAGAAGCTCCCTTCAACACTTCCACCTGCTCCACATTTTCCATCGGAACAATATTCCAGTTTATTTCTCCCGAGCCCGGTGAAAGAACGGACATCCCATCTACCAGAATAAGACAACGGCTACCTACTCCATACGTCCAGCCGCTTCCACCACGAATTGATGGTTGGCGATCCGTAATTTCTACGCCCGGCAGATTCTTTAATACGGAAGTCAGATCCACAGGGTCTTGTTTAACAATATCGGATGCTTTAAGAAGCTCCATCGAAACAGTTACATCGCTTAACTTTTGTTCATAACGGCTCACACTAACAACCACCTCATCCATCAAGTTCGTCTGAACCTTCATTTGCGCATTTAAAGTATAGCTCTGTCCGCGAGTAAGGATTAACGGGTAGGACAGGTTCTCATATCCTAAATAGCTGAACATTAATATGACACTTCCTGCAGGAACCGGCAATTCATAATGTCCGTCTATATCTGATACGGTTCCTTTTGTTCCGGACTTATCTTTATAATATATACTGACACCGGTCAAAGGGTCATTGTTTGCTGCATCATAAACATATCCTTCCACTTTTTGACCAAAAATCTGACCAAAAAGCAATAAGAAAAGGCCAAACAGAATGTAAACTCTTTTCATACACTTAACCTGTTTATTAATAATATTTCGAGTTATTGTGCCAATGAAAAACGGATACTTAATCCATAGTTTGAGTTTGAAGTCGGATATGATGCACTCGATACTAACGGTTTATTTACCTGCAAATCATAAAAAGCCCTTAAAGTAAGTGCACGGCTTAAGCCATAGTCGGCAGAGAACTGGATTGTTCTTGCAATATTGCCACTGGTAGCTTGTGTAAAACCATCCTCTATCTTACGGATCAACGATTGCATTTTGCGAAATGAAAAATCCATACGAACTGTAAGGTCATTACTAAAGTCTCTTGTCTTTTTCATCTTCAACACCTTGTTGAATTCCGTCATTTTATATCCCAAGCCTATAACAAACTCATTAGATAAAGCTTCGACTAACTGATAAGATGAAATGTTCAAACTCAGATTCCGGGTAGTGCGGTATTCGGCACGAGCCGTTACATTATTCAGCATGGTTGCATCAACTCCCAATAAAGGACTAAATCCTTCAGATATGCTTACTGCTGCAATTTCGTAAGGAGAAGAAGGCGTTGGATTGCCTGTTAACACATCCCGGATATAACCAAGGCCATCCTGCCCCGTATCGACCCAGTTCAGAAATGAAGAGAATGTTCCTACACTATAAGAACAACGATATTGATGGCTCAACATCACACTTTTAAAATATTTCTTTATTGTCGGAATCTTTATCAACCCGTCATAGGTAATACGCCAGTTTGGCAACAAACTTGCTATTGAAGGGAAAGCGGAAAGTCCAACATTATTAGGATTCCTCCCGGTATAGGCAGCCAAAAATGCCGGAATTAATACATCCGTTGAATTTAAACTAACACCTCCGCGTTCATACGGACGCCCTGCATTTGCCGTACCCGCAATAAAACCGGCATTCGGATAAACGGTACCGGAATACATATTTTCCAGACGTTCTGCTATGATACTGCGATGGGACAGGAACTTATCAAATGCTTTAGACGAGTATCCATTTCCAGCATTGCCACTCCCTCCCAAAGCACTCCCCAAAGCAATAGTTGTCATAGTAAAACTACCGCCTTGAATTTCCGGCATACCATCATACATATATTGAATCTCCGTACTACGGGTATCAACACGATTTGCATTCAAATCAATTTTCAATCCGGGAATAGGTTCCAGATTTGCACGGATTGTCAGATTCTTCGCATTATTGATCATGGCCGGAGTTACATTAGAGGAATCCATTACCAGCCAGCCTCTGTCTGCCGCCTCATTAATATAATTACGGTCTACGGAACCAAAAGCAAAGCCCAGCCCCGGAGCCAATATGCCACTATTTCTTTTCTGTCCGAATATATCTCCAATTTGCGGACGAAAGCCTGGCAACATCATGCCTGCCGTCGTAGAATACTGAACATTAATACGACGAACCATCATCAAGAAACGGCTAGCATATTCTGCTGATTTATAAAAGAAATCTTCAGTTGGTTTAGGTCCGGGATAAATCGTCAATTTTAAATGTGCCGTATCTTTATTCAGAATCATTACCTGTGCGTAGTTAAGAGGTTTATATTTAACTGAATATAATTTTCCATCAGCACCGCGGGCTTTAATACGAACTTTTTTCGTAAACATACCATGCTGGACAATAGTACCACTATCCGGATTCAATTGAATTTCTTTTTCCAGTTTCACCTCCTTTTTCTTCTTCTCTTGTCCACGGGAAGCTGTAGAACGAGTGGCACTAAATTTCTGATTAACCTTCTTCAAAAATTTATTTTTGTTATACAATGACTGCATATTAAAACTACCCTGCCAATCAAATTGACGTTGGTTTTTAATGATATTCCCTATTTCAGTCTCAGCATCTACTTCTGCCCCACGATCCCAATTATAAGCAGCATTATATGATAATGAACTATTAACCCAATTAAGGGCAGGTACAAATTGTAATGGCATATTCCACGTCACAGACAGAGATTGGTCATATTTCATCGGCGTACCTAAGTCTGCAATACTTTGTTTTACCGAATCTTTCCAGACCTTATATGCATCCGGATTCAGCTCCTTGTTCACTTGAACATGAGGTTCCTCAATCCGGGCATTCGTTCCTGAAGTGAACGTTGCACTTAAATTATTAGTAAAATCCCAACGTAAACTAAATGCACGATCCCAATAAAAATTCTGGCTGAATGACACAGGCACTTTATCCCCTCCACTACTCTGACTCGTCAAGTCACGCAATTGAATTTCATAATAATTACGCATCATTACCGTTTGGAAACTTATGTTAGAAGGTACATAATTCAAGCTTAATTGTTTAATATAGCTCGTATATCCATTACTCTTCTTTATCTTTCCAAACGGGCGGAAAGGTTTTACATAGGGTGTATAATTATACGCTAAATTTCCTCTGTAATCTTTGGTTGTTTCGTATTCCGTATCAGGATTCCGTTTACTGTTTTCGCTATATGAATATCCGAAAGAGAAATTCGCCGGATCATATGGCATCGGATTTTTGCTCTGTATGTTAACCCGCACGTTATTAAATGAAATACTCTTAATAATATTACGATCCTGTGCAAAGTTTTTGATAGAGTCTTTTTCCGCTTTTGTTTCCATTTCATCCAAAGCATCCGACAGTTTTATATCCTGATCCAACGGATTATATTTTGGATTTGTAACTTCTTTCGAATAAGCATAATATAATGGTACGCTCACCTTTGCTTTTTCAGGAAATAATTTTCCTAATTCAATAGAGGTTGCTACACTATACTGAGAATAATCATCTAAACGACGTTCATTCAAAGACTGATCTAAAGCACCGAAACCTGCCGTTTCAATCCGTCCCGCAAGGTTTACCGTTCCCAGATCTGATAAAGCAACATTCAAATTTGCATTAGCAGCCCAACCTCCCGATTCATTAAAGTCGGTCAAACGAAGTTCATTAACCCAGACTTCCGCACTTTTTATTTCCCTGGAATTATTACGAACACCAATCATAATTGTTTTAACCTCAGACAAAGAAGGATTACCCACAATACTGATTTTATTCAACGGATGTTCAGAATCATTTCTGGAGTACACGGTCTGAAACGTAACATCGCCTGCACCCATACGTTTTGCACGATTACGCTCCATCTTAATATTCGTCAGTTCTTCCAAGCTAAAATCCAACTTATTCGAAGTAGGCCAAACAGCTTCCCTGTCATCCGAATTATTCGAATTATACTGATCACTATGAGGTGTCAAACGCAATGGTACTTCATATTCATAATAATTGTTCTTATAATCAGATCCTAAACGAATGAAAACCGATAATTCATTACTTTTAAGTTCTGAAACGTTCGGGCTGAAAGCCTCCGCATGTGTAAACAGTTGCAGACGTTTATACTGACGTAAATCATAATACGTATTTTTATAAACAGCCCTTGCATCCTGAGGAGCCAGATTAGTTACTTTCAACGAAAGAGACTGTTCATTCTGTTGCACTAACTGAGGCTGACCAGGATCAAGCATACGGCTGATTCCCGGAGGAAGCACATAATTGACAGGTTGGCGATCGCTATTTTCTTCAATATTTACGGTAGAAACCTCCAAAGTACCTTTAATCGTAGGAGGTACTTTTGGATTGGATAAATCCTGTTCATACGAACGCCAGTCGCCTCTTACCAATTGAAATGTTCCAAAACGGAAAAATGTAGAATCACGAAAATCTGTCAAATACATACGCATAAAACGTATCGTCTTAAAGTTACTGATACCACCAACTGCACGATCATATTTCTTTACCGGTATTTTAAACTGATACCAGGTTACTTTATCTGTTGTACCATCTACCAAGTTTACAGAAGATTCGCGCTTATCTACGATAAAATTACTTCCTACCACTAAATCTTTCGGACGGACAGAAACCCTATATTCATAATATTTTTCATTTTTATTCAGCGTATTGTCCTGATTTATATCTTCCACATCCGGTAAATTCTTTGCAGATGTATTATACCGGCCTGTTGATTCTTCTGAATTTCCCTCTGTTCCATTATAACGTTTGTAACGTTCCAAAATACTCTTTTCCTGTTCATCATAGTCCTCACCACGGAAATAATGGTAATTGTCACTGGCAGGATCATTAAACACAGAAAAAGGATCATTTTGCATATTGGCAACCGTAGAAGCCGGCAACTTACGCTTCAGTTTCTCCAAAAATTCCACATATGTATCGAAACCTAACTCTTCGGCAGTTGATAAGCCATTCAAACCTACATCCTGCAATTTTCTAGCTCCGGCTGTATTATCAAAAGCATATACTGTACTTTGCTGACGAGGGACTTTACCCCAGACAGTAGTATCTACCTTTGACACATCCCCATCTATAGGCAAACCATTTTCAAAAAACTTTTTCTCATCTTTCAGAATATCTTCCGAAATTTCCCCAAGGTTAAAATACAGATCGCCGCCTTTCACATCACGGTCATAAATAAAAGGATCCATCAACCAAAATTCTATATATTCGATATTGGCCGTCTCAAAATCACTTTGATCGATCTTACGCATGATTCCGCCCCATCTCTTTTCAGGTGCAGCCAGCGTTCCATCCGGATTTACATTGTCTGCATCCAGATTATAAGGTCCCCGTTGGTTCGGATAGTAAGCCAGGTTCAGAACAGAAAGAGTATTATTCTCATTATATCCCAAATCTTTGTTCGGAAACAATTCTTGTGAATAGACAGCACGCACATAATGATTAGACAATTGCTTTTTATCTTCCTTTAAATGTCTGGGTAAAGCGGATGAATTTTTACGCGTAAAAATACCGTCTATATAATACCAAGCTAATAAAGCCCTGTTTTTTCCGTATTCTATATTATTTACGAACTTCCCTTCCGGGAATAAAGCAGATGAACCCTCATCAGTTGGAGTGCTAGCTAAATTCCAGGGATATGGATTCAACAAATCAAAACCACTCTGAGTAGATTCAAAATCATCCAGATAAGAATATCCTCCGGTATTTTTATTTTCATAATGCCCGGCTATCAAATGGGCAAATTCTGCATTGAAAGATATCTGACTTGGTTTAGTCAATGTTAACAAAGGTAGCTTGTCAAGCATATTGGTCAACCATTGACTTTCGCCTTTATAAGAGGCATTCACGCCCCATAATGTATTTTTAATAGATTCATCACCAAATGCAGTTTTAGTAGTCAGCGGCATTTCGGACATGTGCATAATTGTTGCACCCAGATTAAAGTCTTTACTGAACTGATAATTCAGATCGAGCCCCATCATTGTCTTTCGCTGCATATTATACATCGACTGGTTTTCAAGAGAAACACTGACAGGAGTTCCGGCAGAAATAATACTTTCATTCAAAATTGTTACCGTACCGGAAGTATAATCTACAGTATAATCTACATTTTCTGTAAGAATCGCTCCACCTGCTGTTACTTTTACCGATCCCCGTGCTACATTAGTAGCCCCGAGTTGAATTTCAGAACCTGATGAAGCTTTATACTCCCCACGCATAATAAACTTATTCTTCTCTGCAATTTGTCGCGCAACAGTCAATGTAGAATCATATAATTCCTGATACACATATTTTTTAGAAATAGCATCATTACCTATTTTATTTTTCAGGTTTGAGCCAAACGGTTCAATTACCGGAAAAATAATTTTACCATTTTCCGATTGAACAGTATAACCATCAACATAGTCAAAAAAGCCGTCAGCATAAGGTTCATTCTTTGAATCCAAACGATCTAAATTCATCAACTTCAACCATATCTGATTTTTAAGTGAAGGCTCTGGAATATAATTTACATATGTACCGGCAGAATCGCTCTGATACATAATATCCAACTTAAACTTTTCTTTCTGTACAGAATAAGCGCCTAAAGAATAGACATTTTTCATCATCAAGTCCCAGAAAGGCATATTAGGTGCCATTGTAACACCTTTCAGCAATTTCACAAACAGACAATTGGTAGTATTATTGGAATTGTCAGTAGAAAATTCCCCCACCTGATATACCTGTCCGTTGGAAGTGTATTCAAATGCTACGGCCAATACTTCATCCTGTTGCAATTGTGTTTTCAATGAGATATATCCCAACTGTTTACTGTAAGTATATTCGGATTCATCCAGTCTGCGGGCACTTTCTATTTCTTCAAAATCCTTTCCCCCATCCAGACTTCCTTGCAAGGCCTGCCCCACTCTGCTAATTTCACGGACACCATCAATCGTTTGTAGCTTACTATATAAATTATTAGCTCCGTTTGCAGGTAAATTACTAGATCCGGCAGGCTGAATAAAAGAAGTATTGCTTATATGTTTATGTTCCGCTAAATCAGAGAAAGCAACAATATTACGGGATTGATCATAATTACTTCTTTTATTTGTAATCCAGACCTCAATACGGTTAATCGTAATGGAAGAAGAAATATAAGGCAATTTTTTCATTGCATCATCATACGTATCCCTAAAATACTGAGCAAGGAAAAAGTGTCGGTTTTCATCATATTGATCAATTGTTATTTCAAAGGGCTTTGTTTGTACTCCGCCTTTAGAATTAACAGTTTTCGATTCCGACTCCTGCTGGGCAAACAAAGCATTTACACGAAGTTTTCCAAACTGCAAATCGGTCTTAATACCAAACAAAGCTGCACCTCCGTTAATCAGCGAGTTATTAGTAGTCATACTTACATTTCCCGCTTCCAAAGATTTTATTATTTCATCTTCTTCTCCGGTATATGCCAGTTTCAGTTTTTTAGAATCAAAATCAAAAGATGTTTCAGTATTATAATTCATACCAAAATTCACCTTCGTTCCAACAGAAGCCTGAACATTTAATTGTACACTCTCATCGAAATTAAAGAATGTCCGATTCCGGGAACGCTCCGGCAAAGAAGGGTTTTGTACTTTATTATTCTTCAATCCCATCGTAAGTTCGGCAGAACCCTGTGTTTTAACCCGTACTCCACCCGGACCGAATATACGATCTGCAGCACCAATATTAAATTGCATATCTGTCAGATTGAACTGCTTATTTGCCTCCTTTTGGAATTCTTCTTCATTTTTCTGGCGGAAATAAGAACGCAACGACTGTTGCATACTATAATCCTGATACTCTTCCGGCGTTAAAGTCATAGGTGTTCCCAATTCCATATCGCCTAGTTTGGTTCGAACAATGTAAGTACCTGTTTTTAAGTCATATTCCACAGCAGTTTTTACATTTTCAGGATTACGGAGATCGGCAGGAGACTGTTTCACAATATCTTCATATTCCTGAGGAGAAGTCTTGGCTACAGGAAAACGGGGTGGAATTGTATCTTCGGGAGCACTTATTACTTCAAGTTCAGGCAAAGAGGCAGTATAAGTCAAGTAGTCGGCATTCAAAGAATACATACCGACCCCAAACAATAAAACAACAATCCACAGAATATATTTCAGTATCCGTTTTCTCATTATTTCCAACCCGAAAATTAAAGCATTCTGAGTGCAGTTTTTATAACTTGCTCAACAGCCAACATGGGCGACCCTTTTAATATTGTATTCACAGCTTTTTGAGAAGCAGCTTTCTGAAAACCAAGCATCACCAACGCTGCTACCGCTTCTTCAACTATTGCCGTATTACCCAGAACCGAAGATGTAGAAGAAACAGCAATTCCTTCTACCGGTTTCACTTTACTCTTTAAATCGACCAATATACGCTGTGCTGTTTTCGCCCCAATCCCTTTCACAGCTGTTAAAGCCGTCTCATTTTTTGTCGAAATAACCTGTATTAATTCGGAAGGAGGAAGGGAAGAAAGAATCATTCGTGCCGTATTGGGACCAACTCCCGATACTGAAGTTAAAAGCAAAAATAACTCCCTTTCTATTTTTTCGGCAAAACCAAACAACAGGTGGGCATCCTCCCTTATAACTTCATATACATAAATTTTCCCCGCAGACTTCCCATTATAAGCACTATATGTATTTAAAGATATATTGAACTCATAACCAATACCACTACATTCCAGGATCATACGTGCAGGCGTAAGTTCTACAATTTCGCCCTTTATATATTCTATCATTTATGTGTCAACTTAATGATTCGTATCTTTTATAACGTAAAATTAAACGAAAACGTATATACGAATCGTAAAAATTACTGCTTCCAAAATCCGGGAAGCAATATTGTAATTACAGTAAATATCTCCAAACGTCCAGTCATCATCAGGAATGAAAGCACCCATTTCGAAAAGTCAGGTAATGCAGAAAAATTATCAACAGGTCCTACGCTCCCCAAACCGGGTCCTGTATTACTCACTGCTGATACAGCAGAACCAATCGATTCCTCAAAGCCTACTCCATCAGCCATCAGCAGCAGACAACCCACCACAATCAGGCTAATATAAATAAAAGCAAACGATAAAACCCGATATACAACCTCATCGGACAAAGCATGACCATTTACACGTACCGGCACTACTGCATGGGGATGTGTCCGTTTCTTAAATTCATTCAGTAAGTTTTTTGTCAGAATCATAAAACGTCCCATCTTAAAACCTCCACAGGTGGAACCGGCACATCCACAGATTATCATCAAAATGATAGCTATTAACCAGAAAAAAGGCCCCCAAGGGATATAGTTGGCTGTCGCAAATCCACAAGTAGAAACCAAGGTTGCAACCTGAAACGATGCCAAACGAAACGCCTCCCCAAAACTGCCGGCAAATCCTTTTTGCATCAGGTAAAAAGTAACAATCAGCATTGTCCCCGCTACAAATATATAGAACCAGTGGGTTTCTTCGTCTTTCAGAAGCTTTCCATATTTTCCATTAAAAAAGAAATAAATCAACGCCATATTAGTAGCTCCAATGCACATAAAGAACGTAATCACATAATCAATATATGCAGAATTCCAATAAGCAATACTAGCATTTTTAGTAGAATATCCCCCTGTTGCCATCGTTGTCATAGCATGGTTAACGGCATCATACAAATCCATCGGTCCTGCCCACAAAAAACAACAAAGAATAATAGTCAGAATCATATACACACCCCACAAGCGTTTGGCAACCTGAGCAATACGCGGGCGAAAACGTTCGTGCGTAATACCAGGCGTCTCCGCATCAAACATCTGCGCCGCTCCTCCACCAAAAATCGGCAACAATGCCACAGTAAAAACCACCATTCCGATCCCTCCTTGCCATTGTGTCAAACTCCGCCAAAATAAAACGCCTTTAGGCAATGATTCAATATCTGTCAGGATAGTAGATCCGGTGGTTGTAAACCCCGACATCGTTTCAAAGAAAGCATCGGTCACTGTATTAATATATCCGCCTATATAAAAAGGAAGCATTCCCAGCAAAGAACAAAATATCCACGTCAATGTAACGATTAACATACCTTCCCGTCGTCCTACATTATATTCGTTTGCCCGAAAACCAATCATGTAACAAACCAGACCGGTACCAAACATAATCCCACAAGATTGCAATAAAGGGATTACATCGTCCCCTTCATAAATAAATGCCACAGCTGTAGCAGCAAGGAGAAATAATGTCTCAAGGATAAACATTCCTCCCAGCATTTTAATTATAAAACGAATATTCAACAACATATCTTATAAATTGCCAACTGCCAACTAATTAAAATAGTCTTCTATTTTACGCATTGCCGTATCCAGACAAAATACAACAACATGGTCGTAAGCTTGTATCTGCGTATCACCTTTAATCATCATAGGTTCTCCATTCCGGATAAGTCCCCCCAAAGTCATATCACGAGGAAGGCGCAAATCCTTAACCTGCTTTTTTGTGATTCTCGAATTAGGGCGTGCCACCAATTCAGCAACATCAGCGTTGGCAAATGTCAGGCATTTCACATTAGAGACATCCGCATCCAATAAAAATTGATAAATATGACTGGCAGCAATCAATTTTTTGTTGATAACAGAACCAATATCCATACTTTCGGCTAATGATATATAATCAATATTTTCAATTTTAGCAATTGTCTTAAATACTCCGAAACGCTTAGCTGCAAGGCATGCCAATATATTTGTACTCGAATTTTCAGTCAAAGCAATAAAAGCCTGTGCATCTTTGATTCCTTCTTGCATCAACAAATCCGTATCTCTCCCGTCACCATTAATTATAAGCACATTACCGGGTACGACTTCCGCTATCCGATGGCTTTTTTCTTTATTGGTTTCCAAAACTTTCACGCGGATATTATTCGGCAGATACTGGCAAGCGCGAATTGCAATACGACTCCCCCCCATAATAAAAACCTTTTTCACTTCCGGGTCTTTCTTACCTGCATGCATGCGCACATCTTCTATATGTGCTTTAGTAGTTGTAAAAAACAAAATGTCTCCAGGTTCAATCCTGTCTGTACCCCGAGGAATAATCGTTTCATTCTGGCGCTTAATAGCTACAATATGATAAAGTTTCTGTTCATTCAACAACTCCGACAGTTGACGATTAACAATACGGGCATTATCGCGTACTTTCACTCCAATCAGAATAAGTGCCCCGCCAAACAACTCCCAATATTGACGGGCCCACGGACGACGTACGGCAGTTACAATCTCTTTTGCTGCCAACATCTCCGGATAGATCATTGAACCAATACCTAGCTTCTCAAATAATTCTTTATTTTTAGGCAACAGATATTCATAGTTATTGATTCGTGCAAATGTTTTATGAGCACCTAACCGGTGAGCCAGAATACAAGCAGTCACATTTGTCGTCTCTTCAGGAGTAACACTCACAAACAAATCCGTATGCCTGATACCGGCTTCCTCCAAATCCCGCAAAGAAGTAGGATTTCCTACAATAGGAAGTATCTCCATGCCCGAATTGGGGAAATTCAGACGTTCCTCATTAGGATCCATCAATATAATATCCTGGTTCTCCTGAGACAACATTTTTGCTAAATGTGTTCCCACTTCACCTGCACCAGCGATGATAATCTTCATATTACACTAAATAGTCTAAAATACATACACTACGCACTCTTTATCAAAAAGAACTTATTAAACCAGCAATACTTTCCGCATCCATATTGCACAATTTATATAGTTCGGGAATGGAACCGTGTTCTATAAATTCATCAGGAACACCAACACGTTTTACTAAAGGAGTATATCCTTTATCTGCCATAAATTCAAGGACAGCACTACCTAGTCCCCCTTTTATCACACCATTTTCAACCGTAATAATACGAGTAAACCTTTGGCCTACTTCATGCAACAGCTCTTCATCTATCGGTTTCAAATAGATCATATCATAATGAGCAACAGATATGCCTTTACTTTCAACCATTTGTATTGCTTTTATCACTTCATTTCCTATAGATCCCAGCGAAAGCACAGCAATATCTTTTCCTTCACGTAACTTTCTGCCTTTGCCTACCGGCAATATCGTCATTTCATTGCGCCAATCCTTTTTTTCACCCTTACCACGCGGATAACGAATTACAAAAGGACCATTTGCCGTTTTGTATCCGGTAAACATAAGGTTTCGTAAGTCCAGTTCATTCAGGGGAGATGAAATTACCAAATTCGGTACAGGTCTGAGATAAGCCATATCAAAAACACCATGATGCGTTGCTCCATCCTCACCAACTAAACCTGCACGATCCAAACAAATAACCATGTGCAACTTTTGTATGGCAACATCATGAATAAGCATATCATAAGCTCTCTGCATAAACGATGAATATACATTACAAAAAGGAATCATACCTTCTTTTGCCAAACCTGCTGAAAAAGTAACAGCATGTCCTTCTGCAATACCTACATCGAAAGCCCGGTCGGGAAAGGCTTTCATCATATAAGTCATCGAACATCCGGTTGGCATTGCAGGAGTAACCCCTACTATCCGACCATCTTTCTCTGCTAATTCTACCAGTGTATGACCAAACACATCCTGATAAAGCTGAGGCTCTTCCAAACTATGCACAACTATGCGTTGTCCTGTCTCTTTATTAAAACGTCCCGGAGCATGCCATTCTGTTGCCGACTCTTCTGCAGGTTTAAATCCTTTTCCTTTTTTTGTTTTGATATGCAATAATTTAGGCCCTTGCATATCTTTTATATCATTCAGTATTTTTATTAAATAATTTACATCATGACCATCAACAGGTCCGAAGTAACGAATACTGAATCCTTCGAAAAGATTATGCTGTTGAGTAAGCAACGCTTTCAGGCTATTATTAAACCTGAGTATATTTTCACGACGATCGTCGTTAATCAATTTCATCTTACGCAGTCCGCGATACACATCATACCGCATTTTATTGTAAGTCTGGCTTGTTGTAATATCTACAAGATACTGGCTAAGTCCACCTACACTGTGATCAATAGCCATATCGTTATCATTCAGCACAATAAGCAAATTATTAGGATTTGCAGAAGCGTTGTTCAGCCCTTCAAAAGCCAACCCGCCTGTCATGGCACCATCACCAATAACCGCAATTACATGACGATCTTGTTCATTTTTCAGTGCAGAAGCAACAGACATACCCATTGCAGCTGATATGGATGTAGAAGCATGTCCGGCAATGAACGCGTCATACTCGCTCTCTTTCGGATTAGGAAAGCCACCTATTCCTTTAAAACGGCGCAATGTATGAAATTCATCACGGCGTCCGGTTAATATCTTATGCCCATAAGCTTGATGCCCCACATCCCAAACAATCCGGTCATAGGGGGTATTAAAAACATAATGGAGCGCAACTGTCAATTCAACAGTACCCAGACTGGCTCCAAGGTGGCCCGGATTTTCAGATAAGACATCTATAATATACTGACGTAAATCAGCACACACATCTGCCAGCTTATCTTGCGACACCCCTCTCAGGTCTGCAGGATTATTTATGCTGCTCAATATATGCTTATTTTTGCATTCCGCCATTTCTATTACTTTTTGTGGCAAAAGTAAAGAATTAACGGCATATATAATAGCTTTAGCCGGTCAATTATTCTATATACTCCATTGCAGGCTTAGTTTGTTGACATAAATACAAAAGCCTTATCAGTTAAATAGACTGATAAGGCTTGTCTTGTAGCTGTCGTTCTTCTTCACAGAAGTATTGACAGTTAGAACTTTATTTTTTACTTAGTAATAATGCTACTTGTTCGCTTTTCACAAGTTACTAAATGGCTCTCCCGAAAGAGAGCCATTACGTAGCATTCAAAATATTTGATTATAAATTCGTTTGCTTAATTACTTAACCATTGCTTTTACAGCAGCCTCACCATCAACAGCTACTATAACTGCACCCTGAGGTACCACAATAGTTTCGTTATCAGATGTAGCTACAGCTGTTGCAACTGTCTGGCCTAAGATATTTGTGATAACGACTTTCTTACCAGCGGCACCAGTAACTGTTACATTACCTTCACCTGCAATAATTGATATGCCAGAATTAGTAATCACTTCATTATCTGTAGCAATTTCGTCGTTAGCAACATGCTTAACATCAAAGATCAAAGCATCATCACCACCTGTCATTTCGTTGAATTTAGAAGTTTCCTTATCAGACAATACCAAGCAACCATTCTGCATCTTCAACCATGCTGCATATTCAGGAGCAATATCCTTATCACTAGCTTTCTTCATTGATTCAATCAAGAAAGTCTTGTTATCAGTACCCGGTTTAACATAACGCATTGACCATGTTATAAGTTTGTGCTTATCAGTTGTCAAGTTTACAATATAACCCTTACGGCTATCGGTAACAGCATCATTAGCTTTGATAATCTTAGCAAGCAAAGCAGGATTTACATCCTTCTTTGTTACACCTGCAAATTCATCTTTCAATATATACAAGCTATCACCATATTGGATTGCTTTTACGAAACCTGCACGGTCATATTCTTTCCAGTTATAACCTTTCTTTGTAGAACCAATTTCTTTACCTAAAGCAACTGAATCTGCGAAGTTTACAAGATATTTACCGAAACGCATATCAGGAGTAGCCTGGATGTCATGTTTACAATCTTTGATAGGCTCTTTACCTGCATCGATCAGTCTCTGACATTCTGCACATCTCTGGAACGGAGTACCCTTAACATCATCACGTTCGATTGAGATCAGGTATTGAGGTTTGATATAACCCAAACCACGATTAACCCAAGCTGTATCAACAATGAATGACAATCCGGAAGGAGCAGCACCTTCAGTATAAATACCTAAGAAGTCTACACCAGAAACTTTAAAGTTCTTGTTTCCTTCAATCTGTAATACTTCACCACGATATTGTTCTACAAATCTTAACGTATCAGATGCATCGCCTTCGTTTCCTTCTAACTCTGCATTATTGAAACGTCTGTAAAGAGGAGCGTCTATTTCTTCCACAGTGAAAGCAGAAGTTCTTGTTTCAGACATATCCTGTACTTTCAAAGGAACAGTAACACCATCATCAGCAACACCTACTTTATTTGAATGGTCACCAATCTGGCAATAGCCATTATTTCTTACGATTGCATAGAAGTCCTTACCATCATAATGGTTATTTTCTTTGAAATAGAAAGTATCTACAACAACAGGAGAACCTACAGAATATTTGTCACCATCAGCTTCTGTCAAAGATTTACTTCCGCTACAAACAATATAGTGAGATCTACGCAATTGAGCCAGACCCGGGATCTTCTTCAAAAGAGCAGGAGTTACATCAACACCATATACGCTGTCACGTCCAGCCTTCATTGTAAATGCATTGTAATCATCCTGTACATACAGAACAGAATCTTTAGAACTTGCCAAACCAATCCACTTGTTGTGGTTGAATGAATGTAAATAATTGAATTTAAATCTAGTAACATCCAAATCAGCAACTTTCACATGCTTATAACCCAGATATTGATCTTTGATGATAGCAGAATCACCTTCCTGGTCACCGATCTTGTCAAATGTCAAAGCACCTCCATTCAAACCGAAAGAAGCATCAGCAGTAACAATGTTACCATTTTTGTCTTTAGTTAATTGCAAAGATGCTACGCTCTTAGCTTTAAACTCACGGTTAATAACCTGAATAGTAGATGATTTAGGAAGAGCCTCTTGATTCTGAACGATTACCCATTGATAAGCAGGCATATGTCTCGGTTCCTGAGCATCCAATTTTACCCATTCGATAGAAGTTCCATTCTTATGGATAGGAGCAGCTAGCACTTCACCCTTAGCATTCTTGATAATATACAAACCGCTAGGTACAGAAGTTCTATCACTTTCAACTTCAGCGCAACCGGCATAACCCAAAGAAATATGAACATTCTGATCCAAACTATCTATTGTCAAAACCTTTTCTGTACCCAAATCCTGAGCAAATACTCTGGCATTTTCAAATCCAACAGTATCAGTAGGTGCAGACCAAGTTTTAGCAGTTTCGCTTGTCTTAAATGTAGCACGGTGAACATAGATATTAACGCTATCAACAGAAGGTCTATATGTGAACAAGAACTGGTGTTGAGCTTTCAATGCCGAATTGTTCAAAGAATCAGTAGCAGAAATCTTATTTGTAGTTTCCTTCAATCCAGTCCAGCCATAAGCCAAATAACCATGACCAATTGTATTAGCATAAGAAGTATCTACGCGTAAATACGAAGAGTCTGCTTTCAATACATAAACATAACTCGTAGAATCTCCACTGCCATTATCAACCTGTTTTGCAAAGAATTTATTGCTCTTGTCGTTAAATGGATTGTTCTTCGCTACTTCCGGTTTAAATTTCAAATTAACACCAGCATCGGCTTTCTGTTGGCCGAAAATAGTATTGATCTGATTTGCATTCAAAATAATTTCAGGAGCAGTCTGAATAGTCAGTTTAGTAAAGAAAAGACCATCAACAGCATCTTTAATTGCAGCTTCTGTAGCATCTGCTTTTACTGCATAAAAATATCCGTTACTCGGATTATAACCAAGACCAACAACAGAGTCTGTTTTATAATAAGAATACAAAGGCTTTCCTTTTTCAAGTGATCCTTCATAAGACTTAGAGAAAGCCCATCCATAGACTTCACCACCAACTATTACAGAATCCTTAAGAGCAGGCCATTCCATTGTGTCCAAACCTTCGAGGCCGGTCATTGTAATATCCAAGCGCTGGCCTGTACCTTTGTTAATAAAGTCAAATGTAGGATTTTGACCCAACTTTTCAGGAGCAGCCACATTGACACACCACAATGTATTTGCCAAACTGTCGGCATTAGCAGGAGTCGGCACAAATTGCAAAGCTCCATCTTTACTCATATAGACAACACTGTCCGCATAAGTTCCGGTAAAGGAGCCATTTCCCAACTGATACAAGCCATTGTCGCTAGCAGGCAATTTTTCAATAGCTCTAGCTCCCGCAAAATTCACATTGGCGAAGTCAGCAGCCCCCACTGTCAATGAACTAAGTAAAGCCAAGCCACCTACAAGAGTAGAAAACTTTTTGTTCATAATCTAAAAATTTAATATTAATACTAAAGTGTAATAAGTTCATTATCAACGATCGTCCTTATAAAAAATGACTAGTGAAAACGATCGTTTTCACTAGTCATTTTATTGACCATTTTTGGCCTGTTTGTAACAGGAATCGTTTGTTTTGTATGCTATAGGTTATATTGTTGATAAGAAAGAAGATAGAGAAGAAAAAAAAGAATATAAAACCGTTGCAAGAATGAAAGAAAGATGTACCTTTGCAATGACGAATCTAAACGATCGTTTTCACTAGTCGCTTCAGACATCTATAATCAATTATATAACAACATATTACAAACAGAACAAGTATATTATATATTTAATGTACGCGTACATTTTTGTGATTACTGTTTATCGTATGAACAACCGCTTAACCAAAACATTCGCACGCTATATTTCAATTCATCCCGATGTTATTAAAAATTCATCCCGATGATTTTACAAAAACATCCCGATCATTTCTTTTTTCGTGCATAGCTAGACGGCATTCAAATATTTTATACATTTGTCTATAAAAAAGATGTACAAATGGAGTTTTCAACACACATAGTAATACCCAAATGTAAATTCTCATTTGAATACGGAGAACAAATCATATTACTAGGCTCCTGTTTTGCCGAAAACATAGGAAATAAGCTACAGGAAAATAAATTCGATGTAGATATCAATCCATTTGGTACACTATACAATCCGGCTTCTATAGCTTCTGCATTACGGATACTTTTACGACCTGAACAATTCACGAAAGATGACCTGTTTCTACACGAAGGCACTTATCATAGTTTTACGCATCATAGTAGGTTTTCGTCTATCTCAGAAACAGAATGTCTGGAAAATATGAATCAACGGCTTTTAAAATCTGCCGAATATTTGCGAAAGGCCAAATGCCTGGTCATTACATTTGGAACAGCATACGTTTATAAATTAAAAAGTAACGGACAAATCGTCTCCAACTGCCATAAACTACCGGACAAGATGTTTTTGCGCGAAATGCTATCTGTCCAAAGTATTATCGATGATTGGAATTGCTTGCTATTATCTCTGTGGGAACAAAATCCGGAACTTAAAATTCTGTTTACCGTTAGCCCTATCCGTCACTGGAAGGACGGAGCACATGGCAACCAGCTCAGCAAAGCATCTTTATTACTGGCTATTGATCAAATACAAACCAATTTTCCAACACAAACAGCCTATTTTCCAGCATACGAAATCATGATGGATGAACTCAGA
This sequence comes from Parabacteroides provencensis, assembly GCF_900232875.1. Taxonomy (NCBI): domain Bacteria; kingdom Pseudomonadati; phylum Bacteroidota; class Bacteroidia; order Bacteroidales; family Tannerellaceae; genus Parabacteroides; species Parabacteroides provencensis. The sequence continues at coordinate 1,177,657 of NZ_LT960488.1, forward strand.
GATTATCGATTTTATGCAGATGACATGCTACACCCATCGTCTTTGGCAGTAGAATATATTTGGCAAAGATTTGTCGAGAATTGTCTATCTTCAAAAAGTCTAACAATATTTAAAGAATGGAATGACATAAAAAAAGCGCTTAATCACAAGCCCTTTCAAGCGGAAAGTGAAGCCTATAAGCAATTTATGTCGCAAACTTTGTTAAAGATGGAACGTATTAGCAATAAAATACCTTCCTTTGATATCTCAACAGAGTGTGAATTAATAAAGTCTAAACTAAAGTAAGGAATGGAATACGCTATTAAAGAAGTTGCCGGAATTATAGGAACAAAAACAGACAAACTACATGACAGCACTATAAGCATTTTGCTTACCGATAGCCGCCGCCTCTCTTTTCCGGAACAAAGTCTTTTCTTTGCCCTTAAAACAAAAACAAATGACGGGCACAAATATATCGCTGAATTGTACAAACTTCGTGTTCGCAATTTTGTTGTAAGCACAATCTTACCGGAGTTTGACGCAATGACAGATGCGAACTTTCTTGTGGTAAAAGATGTACAAAAAGCCCTTCAAAAATTAGCGACCAATCATCGCAAACGATTTAATATACCCGTAATAGGTATAACCGGGAGTAACGGAAAAACAATAGTAAAAGAGTTTCTATATCAATTACTTCATAACGAATTCAATATCGTTCGTTCGCCCCGGAGCTATAATTCGCAACTGGGAGTACCGCTTTCTGTCTGGCAAATAAATGAAAAACACACACTGGGTATTTTTGAAGCAGGAATTTCGCAACCGGATGAAATGGAGCGTTTACAGCCCATTATTGCTCCCACCATTGGAATTATCACGAATATAGGGGAAGCACATCAGGAAAATTTTGTTTCAACAACACAAAAATGTTTGGAAAAGCTGAGTTTATTCAATGATTGCGAAGCTATTATATATGACGGAGATAACGCATTCATCGCAAATTGCATAGAATCGGCATGTCTGTCACATAAAGCAATTGCGTGGAGCCGTACAGATTCGGAAGCCCCTTTATTCATTGAATCGATCCGGAAAAAAGAAAATAAGACAACTATCCATTGCACGTTATTAGGGTTTAATCGCGTTTATACGATTCCGTTTACAGACGATGCATCTATCGAGAACGTGATACATTGTATGGCTGCCATGCTTTACCTAAAGCCAACCAGTGTAAATGACGAAGAAAAATTCTCGCATCTGGAACCCGTCGCGATGAGACTGGACGTAAAACAAGGAATCAATAACTGCCTATTAATCAACGACACATACAATTCGGACATCAATTCGCTGGATATAGCTCTGGACTTTCAACAAAGTCGGCGTGTCGAGAAAAAACTGAAAAGCACATTGATACTTTCCGATATCCTGCAATCCGGCACACTGCCTAAATCCCTTTACAAAAAAGTAGCAGATCTGGTTCGCAGAAAGAAAGTAGACCGTATAATAGGCATTGGGCGCGATTTATGTGAATATGGAAATGTCTTCGATATGGAGAAAGAGTTTTACCTAAAAACAGAAGACTTTATCAAATCCCCCTCTTTCCGTAAATTCAAAGACGAACTTATACTCATAAAAGGCTCCCGCCATTTTCATTTTGAACAAATTTCAGAATTACTGGAAAAGAAGGTGCACGAAACCATCCTGGAAGTAAATCTGGATGCCATTGTTCATAACTTCAACTATTACCGGTCTAAGCTAAAGCCGGAAACAAAAATGGTCTGTATGGTTAAAGCTTTTGCTTATGGGGCAGGCTCGTATGAATTAGCCAAGACTCTGCAAGAACATCGATGTGATTATCTGGCTGTTGCCGTTGCTGATGAAGGAGCCGAATTACGTAAAGAAGGTATCTCTGTCCCTATCATTGTGATGAATCCGGAATTTAGCAGTTTCAATGTTTTACTTGAAAATCATCTGGAACCGGAAGTTTATAGCTTCCGCCTTTTAGAGGCCATGATTCATGAGACAGAACGCCGGGGCATTACTTCTTACCCCATTCACATCAAGATCGATACAGGAATGCACCGGTTGGGCTTCCAGCCCGAAGATATTCCGGCTGTATGCGAACGGATAAAAAACCAATCTGGTGTAGCAGTTCGTTCCGTATTCTCTCATTTAGCAGGAAGCGATTCATACGTATTCGATGATTTCACCCAGCAACAATTGGATAAGTTTGCAAAAGCCTCTGCCGAACTGGAAACTGGTTTGGAGTATAACGTTATCAAACATATCCTTAATTCTGCCGGAATAGAACGATTTGCAAAATACCAAATGGATATGGTTCGTTTGGGTATCGGTTTATACGGTGTAAGCGCATCCGGACAAAAAGGATTAAGAAATGTAAGTACACTCAAAACAACCATATTACAAATTCAGAACGTCCCCAATGGAGATTCTATCGGATACAGCCGGATGAGCTTTGTTAAACGGGACTCACGCATAGCCATCATCCCGATTGGATATGCGGACGGCCTGAACAGGCACTTTAGTAATGGTGGCGGAGAAGTTCTGATCAATGGACATCGTTGTCCCATAATAGGGAATATATGTATGGATGCCTGCATGATAGACGTAACAGACATTGATGCCCACGAGGGCGATTCCGTTATTATTTTCGGAGAAGATCTTCCGGTTAGCGAACTGTCGGACAAACTTAAAACCATCCCTTACGAAATACTTACATCCGTATCGCCAAGGGTCAAAAGGGTATACTACAGAGAATAGTAAAAAGTAGAATATAGATATTGCCAATGCAGATATTCGGGCTATGACAAAACAATGGCAACAATTGCATTGTTTTGATAAAGAGAGCTAAAATATATAAGTTAATCATCGGCTTCACAAAATTAATCAAATGTATATGAAAGGTTTCCCTCCGTGCGGAAAACCTTTCGGTTTGTACATATCGCACATTTTGTGTACTTTTGTGCCGAAATAAACATAATTAAGTATGAGTCATAATTTATTGAAAGGCAAACGCGGCATTATTTTCGGTGCACTGAATGAAATGTCTATTGCCTGGAAAGTGGCAGAAAGAGCCGTAGAAGAAGGAGCAACCATTACTTTAAGTAATACTCCCATAGCAGTTCGTATGGGTCAGATAGATGACTTGGCGCAAAAACTAAATGCAGAAGTAATACCGGCAGATGCAACCAGCGTGGAAGATCTTAAAATGGTATTCTCAAAATCCGTTGAAATACTTGGAGGCAAAATAGATTTCATATTACATTCAATCGGCATGAGTCCTAATGTCCGTAAGAAACGTACGTATGACGATCTGGATTATGATATGCTGGAAAAGACACTGGACATTTCCGCTATTTCTTTCCACAAGATGTTGCAGGTTGCTAAAAAGCAGGATGCTATTGCAGAATATGGTTCTGTTATAGCCCTTTCTTATGTGGCAGCCCAACGTACATTCTTTGGCTACAACGATATGGCCGATGCAAAAAGCCTGCTGGAATCTATCGCCCGCAGTTTCGGTTATATCTACGGTCGCGAAAAAGGAGTCCGTATCAACACCATTTCACAATCGCCAACATTAACAACAGCAGGTAGTGGTGTAAAAGGAATGGATCATCTGATGGACTTTGCAAATAAGATGAGCCCTCTGGGTAATGCCAATGCCGACGAATGTGCCGACTACTGCATCATGATGTTCTCCGACCTTACACGCAAAGTAACCATGCAGAATCTTTTCCACGACGGAGGCTTCTCAAGCATGGGCATGAGCCTTCGTGCTATGCACCAGTATAGCAAGTGCCTGGACGATTACGCGGATAAAGACGGACATATCATTTACGGCTAATATGCTTATAAAGATTTACCCTGAAAATCCGAATCAAAGAGAAATAGACAAGGTAATCTCCGTCTTACAAGACGGAGGCCTTGTTATTTATCCTACCGATACTGTCTATGCTATTGGTTGCGACGCTCTTAATGTACGTGCAGTAGAAAAGATCTGTCAAATGAAAAACATCAACCCGCAGAAGAGCAACCTCTCTATTATCTGCTATGATCTTTCAAACCTGAGCGAATATGCAAAAGTAAGCAATGCGGTATTCAAACTGATGAAGAAAAACTTACCAGGCCCTTTTACTTTCATCCTTCCAACAAGCAGCGAACTGCCTAAGATTTACAAAAACCGCAAAGAAGTAGGAATCCGTATCCCCGACAACAATATCATCCGTACTTTGGTAAAAGAACTGGGCAACCCCATCCTTACCACTTCCGTGCACGACGAAGACGATATGATTGAATACACGACCGACCCGGAACTCATTCATGAGAAATATGAGAACCAGGTCGATATTGTCATTGACGGAGGTTACGGAGGTACCGAAGCATCTACTATTGTAGACTGTACAACCAACGATTTTGAAATACTCCGCCAGGGAAAAGGTGAGCTGATATAGCAAAATACCTATTGAAGACAAACCATACGATCGGCTGTCCAACTATCCACTACTATCTCAATCCTTTCTTTAGGAACAGATGTAGTAAAATCCAGTTTTACCTGTTGTTTATCTCCCGGCATCAATGTGATATAGTTATCGGAGTAGTGAACAGGCAGTATGCGCTTTCCGGTTTCTTTATCAAGCACTTTAATACGATTGAAGAAAGATATATTCTTATCAGACTCCAGTTCAACAACTCCTGAGTAAGTAGTACCTCCACCGTTAACCAATCTGGCTTGCAAACGGGGTGTTGTTTTTGGCAACTGATATAAAGTAGTATAATCCTTTGGTGAAGTAGTCAACCAATAGATATTGGACGTAATCTGCTCTTTACTCTCATTATCTGCAAGCGTCAGTTTCAGAAAATAAACACCGCTCACGCTTTGTGGTTCGGTAACGGTAAACAATTCTTTCACCGTATTAGCATCCATATCGGCTATAGTTTCCTTTTCCCAAACACGTTTTCCTTCCCGATCATAAATCTCGGCCTTTACTAAAAGATTTTTACAATCGTAGATATTCGTATTCAACAGTTCTACTTGTTTTTCAACCGGATTGTAGAAGGGGTGCAAAGGTTCGCATCCTTTTTTCGTACCATATAAAGAAGCATTTACATCCAATGTCCAGTCATACATCTGGCCACGCAAAGAAGTCCACGGATTCTGGGTCTTCCATATCAATATGCCGGTATACCATTTCCACATATTAGAAGCCCATCCTTCCATAAAACTACGGTATTGATCATAGTTTACCACTTGCGCATGCTTACAATACGTCTCAATGTCCTTCACCTCACCTAAACGCTCCAACTGATCCAGATAGCCCAAATCCTTATGATAGCGCCACACGTAATTACGCGTCCGGCCTCTACGTGGAAATTCCGCCAAGTCCTGCTCCGTCATCATCTCGCGCATACTTTCGATTTCCGGCGAACCAACCGACCCGGCCTCGGGATTAAACGGATGAGAACGAAAAGTAAAAAACCACTCTGCCTCCTGGATACCGTAAGGACCATCTCCATTATCACCTAACAGATTGCGGGTAAATACCGTATCTGTAGAAAAACTGGCAAAAAGACGTTCGGGGTCGAGCTTAGGGAATACTTCCGTTTTCAACTTTTCATCTATATCTTTTGCCAAAGGCCATTCATTCGCGCCACACCAGAAACAAAGGCTTGGATGATTTCGCACCATCTTTACCTGATCTTCAACAGAAGCTATGAACAAATCATGATTATCCGGATATTCCCAACGACGTTCCTGCGATTCCAGTTTCGTAGGGTCTTCCCAGGCGCCGTTGCAATCTCCACTACCCCATAAATCCTGAAAAACCAGAATACCGTATTCGTCACATGCATCATAAAATTCAGGGCGCTCAAGCAAAGCCCCACCCCATACGCGCATCATACGCAAATTCATTTCGGCATGGAAACGTACCTCATCCCGGTAACGCTCGGGAGAAAGACGAAGCAACCAATCGGAGTTGATATAATTTCCGCCTGTAATATAAATTTTCTGTCCATTAACAAAGAACATACGTCCACCCGTAACCGGATCTTTTTCGGTCGCGATTTCGCGTATGCCATAACGAAGATTTTCGCTATCGCTGACCTGTCCATTCTGCTCGAAGCGAATGTCCATTCTATAAAGGGGATGTTTACCTATGCCGTTAGGCCACCAAAGTTCCGGATTCCTTATACTCAAATCTTTAAACGCAATGCATTTCTTTTCTTTCGGCTGCAAAGAAACAGACTGTTTCAATGTTTGCCCGTTTGTTTCACAGACCAGCATACCCTGCTGTGGCACGTTTGTAGTGTTTTCCAGTTCCACAGAGGTTTTTACAAACGCATCCTCCTGTTGTTTATCTTTAGGACTGCGTATACCGGGCACTTTAGTTATTACGTAAGGATGTTCCACTTTAACCGCACCTGTTGTCGTAATAGAAACCTCATCCCAAATGCCGGTATTACGGTCACGCACCGGCTGAATCCAATCCCAGCCCGGGGTATATTGCATTGTATTATTGCGGGCAATCATTCCGTCGCCACCTTGTCCGCCATTCGGGTTTCCGGGATAAGTAGGAGGAAATACAATAACAGCAAGAATATTGGCTTTATCGGAACGAAGATAAGGAGTTATGTCAAAACTTTTCCGAAGAAACATTCCTTCATGTGTAGTCGCATTGATACGTTTTCCGTTCAGAAAGATATCCGCTTTATAATTTATTCCCCTGAAGTTAAGCCATACATTTTTATTCTGAGGTAAGTCGGGCGTTTTAAATTCTTTTACAAACCAGAAAGTATAAAAACCGGAACCTGTTTCATAAATATCGGGTATCAGGTTATTATTCACCCCAAACTCCGGAGCGGGGAATAATTTATTCTCCAACATTGTAGTCAATACCGTACCGGGAACACGGGCAGATAGCCATCCTGCCTTATCAAAAGGGACTGCCGAGAGTGTGTTGCCATCTACTTTTACCTCATTTGCCCTTCGGGCAATCCAGCCGGAGTTCAACAACACTTTTTGACCCGGTTCAAGCAACTTAATGACTTCTATTGCCTTAATATGAACCGGAACAAGTAAGCACAAAAGGCATAACCATACAGTGAAAAAGTTACAATTATATTTTTTCATAACACTAATTAGTTTAGAGTATAAATATAAGAATAAAATTATACCCTCCATCGTTCCACATTACCAAATGCTTACCAAATATAATCCCGATGCCTATCCTTTTCGGTTTAGTTGCCTATCTGAATATATTTACATTATAGACCCATAAAACAAAAAAGCCCGTCCGACTCTTTTTGTCAGACAGGCTTTTTCCGTTATAATAAATTACGAACCAAATGCCGGTTAGAAATTCCTACCAGTATCCCACCACAGACGAGTAGCTTCATTATCCGGACCGTTCAACAAAGCTTTGGCCTTTTCAACTTCAGCAGCATTAGCATTCTTGTCATTACGCGGGAAAGGAAGACGTTTGATAAAATCGCCATTTGCAATGTTTGCGCTAAAGTTATTCACTACCGGGAATAATTTAGGGTAGCCTGTACGACGGAATTCGCTCCATGCCTCCTGGCCTTCAGGATACATAGCTAACCATTTCTGGTTAATTATCTTATGAAGTTTATCTTCTTTTGAAGCCGCTTCGTCCCATTTAACAGTACACTTATCAAGCCCTTTAATATTGTTTACTGCATTATGAGGATCTTCATAGTCTGCTCCTACACCTGTATTATTCTCAATATACTTTGCATATTCCGAAGCAGGAATACCGTATTCGTCGAACGATACTTTTATTCCTTGTTCGTATAATTCTTTTGCAGAACCACCCATGTTCCAACCACGCAAAGCACCTTCTGCACGCAAGAAATAAGCTTCTGCAACTTTCATCCACGGCAAATGATTAGACAATTGAACATTATTTCCCGTATAATCAGCCATTCTTGTTGTTAAAGACATATTTACAGTAGAATATACCTGATAAATATCCTTATCTACCAGAGTTCCCTGACGAATACCAACATATTGGCCAATCTTATTCGTTTTTTTACCCTGGCTATCTTTTATATCCTGACTTACACCTTTGTCTTTAAACCATCCAACTTGTGTAACATAGATTGGTAAACGCGGATCGCTATACCCTTGCAAAAGACTTACCAAAGATGCACCTGCACGCATATCATTGTAACCAATATTACATTCAGCCAAAGGATTCATTAATGTTGCATCTATCACTTCCACATTTTTATTGCCAGCTACCAATACGCCATATTTATGGCCGACGGCCGCTTCAGCTGCTTTTTGTGCTATTTCCGGAGCAACAACAGAAAGACGCATAGCAAGACGTAAACGTAATGTATTAGCAAAGCGAATCCACTGCTTATGATCCGAGCCACACACTATATCAAAGTCTGACAAACGGTTAGATTCAGCATTACCTCCATCAACAAAAGTAGTTAAGTCATTTACACTCTCTTCCAGTTCTGTAAGGAAAGTTTTATAAAGCGTTTCTACATCGTCGTAAGGCACAGATGAACCTCCCTGCATAGCCTTTGTATATGGAATAGGTCCATAGCAATCTACAACCCGGTGCATAGCTTCTACGCGAATAATCTTAGCAATAGAAGTATAATCCAAAGCTTCGGTTGATTTCAGAATATCACTGATAGGTTTCATTACATAAAGTTCACCAGCTTTGAATGGGGTCTCATTCCAACCCTCCTGTAGTGCATAAGTTGAATTATTTTTATTTCCGTTAAAAGGCGTCGGATTAGCCATATAGCCGGAATACAGATCTGCATTCAGATTTTGCTGTAGTTGGAATTCATAGTTTCTATTTTGATAATTCAAATATACAGAAACTATCGGTTGGTTGAAACGGGATGCGATTTTCACCTGTGAAGGCTCCAGACCGTTTGGATTTGTATTGATATTTTCAAAATTATCCGTGCAAGCCGTTGCTCCCATTATAAGAGCAATTCCCCAAAACGGCAATGTGTTTTTTATTTGTTTAAATATATTCTTTTTCATAATGATAGACGTTTTTAGAATGTAACCTTCAAATTAATACCATAGCTACGTGTTGCAGGAAGGCCGAATGAATCATATCCTTTCCATGCATTATTAGTAGAAACAGATAAGTCCGGATCATTAGGAGAGTCTTTATAAATAAAGAATAAGTTACGAGCCACAAATGACAAGTTTAGATTCTTGGAAGCTCCCAACAAATTACGGAATGTATATCCTAAAGACAATTCACGCAGACGGAAATTTGTTGCAGAATATACATAATTACCTTTTGCACCTTCTTTACCAGAAGTTGAAGAATAATACTTCTGGGCATCCATTTTCTGGCCGTTACCTATATCAACACCACCATTATCACGAGCATTGGCTGTCTCTTCTGTTACGCCAAAGCTATCCAGGTAACTCTGTGTCATACTAATTGTATTACCTCCAATCTTTCCATCAATTAAAAAGTAGAGCGAGAAATCTTTATAAGTAAATGTATTACCCCAACCCATTTGCCATTTAGGGTTCACATTACCCAGATAAACTTCATTTTCGGTCAACATTATCTCACCCTTATCTGATAAGACTATAGAACCATCTTCGTTACGTTTCAGATCTTTACCATAAATATCACCATAAGATCCGCCTTCTTTCAACATAAAGCGATAACCGGCACCACTACCAACTTGTACGCCATCAGCTAAACGGTCGTCCAATTTCTTAACCTTATTATCGTTATATGAAATATTGAACTCAGGTCTCCAGCTCCAATCCTTAGCAAAATCCCAACGATAACTTACAGAAGCTTCAAAACCTTGGTTCTGGATATCTCCGGCATTTATATAATATTGCTCATAACCAGAAGCCAACGGAGCATCAATAGTAAAATATTGGTTCTTATTATTCGTCTTATAATATGTAACATCAAAGTTAAAACGATTATCGAACATCGTCAGATCAAGACCAAACTCCATAGAATGCATCTTTTCCGGCTTCATTTCAGAGAATGGTTCCTTTGTATTCGGTTCTAGTTGCCCTAAGTTAATACCATCCATTGGATAAGTAATATAAGCAGGGACATCATTACCTACAACAGAATAAGAACCACGCAACTTCAACAGATTAATCTTTTCAGACATCGGAATTATTTCATTCAACAAAGCAGTTAAACCCACTGAAGGATAAAAATAAGAATAGTTCTGTGTATATGCTAAAGCGGAAGCCCAGTCATTACGTCCTGTCACATCCAAATAAATCATACCATTAAAGCCGAATTGTACTGTTCCAAACACAGAATTCAATCGTTTATGAGGATTACTCATGCGTTGGTTACCATTCCCATTAATATTTTCAGGCACAAAGAAATTTGCCTCGATAAGACCCAGTTTATCACTGTCCAATAATGTATTTTGAACTTTAGATTCCATGAAACTAGTTCCTAAAGAAGCATTTAATTCCCATTTTTCATTCCAGGTTTTATTAAAGTTAATCAAGAAATCACCATAGAATTGCTTTGCATCAAAACGTTCCTGACGGAAACGCCCATTAGCATGAGCCGCCCAGTTGATATTGGTAGTGGCATGCCATTTACGTTCAAATTTATCAAATGTATTATCAACACTCAAACGACCCTGAACATTCAAATAATCAGTAATCTTCAATTTAGCTGTCGCCGAAGCCATCACACGATCACGCTTTTCTTTAGCCTGAACACGTTCTAGCAACCAATATGGGTTAGCTGTAAAGTCGTCTAATGAAGTATACCAGTTTTGAGCCATCAGGTTACGTGAGTCATCAAACGTTTCGAAATTCTTTTTATAATAACCGAAATCTCCATTTTGAGGGAATGTATACAAACCTGTCAATGGGTTAATATACGTACCTCCATGAGGACGGTTTGTTGCTTTTTGTGTAATGTATGAAAGAGAAGCATCAACAGTCAAACGATTGTTAAACAAGTTGAATGTTTCACGCATTGACATATTATGCCGTTGAAAATCATTAGTAGGCATAATGCCCAGCGCAGTTGTATTTGCATAAGAAAGGAAACTCTGGATTTTCTCGGTACCACCATTAATTGTAACAGAGTTAATGTAGGTAGAACCTGTACGGTAAAAGTCATTTACATTATCCATTGCTTTCTTATCATTATCAGCAATCTTTTCTCCCCAGCTCATCAAGCTCAACTGGTCTCCTGTTTTAACAGCACCATAACGACCTTGCAATTTGGGTAATGATAGTGGAGTCTCTAACGTTATATTAGAAGAAAAATCTACACGTGCAGCACCATCACGGCCTTTCTTAGTTGTAATCATGATAACGCCATTGGCAGCCATACTACCGTATAATGCAGCAGCAGAAGCACCTTTCAACACGTTCATGCTGGCAATATCGTCAGGGTTCAGGTTACCTAAAGCATCACCTCCGTCACGTCCTTCATATTCGCCAGACAACTGAGTCGTTTCAGGGTTATTCATCGGAATACCATCAATAACGATCAAAGGCTGGTTGTTTCCATAAACAGACTTATTACCACGAAGTACAATTTTTGAAGATCCACCTGCTCCGGTAGCATTCGGGGTAATTACCATACCGGCTGCTTTACCTTGCAATGCGTTAATCAGGTTAGCATCTTTTGCACGTGTCAATTCCTGACCGGCAAGCTGTTGGGTTGCATACGTCAACGATTTGGCTTTTCGTTGGATACCCATAGCAGTAACAACAACTTCGTCGATCTTTTGAGAATCGGAGTACATGTCTACGTTAATTACGGAACGGCCATTAATGGGTTCTGTAATGGTTTCCATTCCTAAATAAGAGAATTCGAGGATGGCATTAGCACCTACCTCTAATACATACTTACCTTCTAAATCGGTAACCGTGCCGTTTGTTGTTCCCTTTTCAACAACGTTACAACCGATCAACGGCATGTTGGCATCTTTGTCCATTACGACGCCACTCACTTTGTTTTGTGCCCATAGCACACTTGTACATGTCCCTATACAGAACAGCACAAATAAAATTAAGCTCTTTCTCATAAAGCTAGATTGTTTAGGCGAGTTAATAAATATAGTTCTCTTCATATTAATTTTTAGACCAAAGTCCTAATTTAATTTACATTTTGAGCGCCAAGTCTTCTTAGAACTATGGTTGATTTTAATTTTAGCTGATGCAAATATACATATAAAATAATATTTACTAACATTTTTCTCATAAATGTTCTAATGATCTTATAATTTTAACTTGAAGTCAAGTGCATTTCAGGCATATTTATTAACATATTTAAAAGAACAAATCTTTTTATGATTTAGTTCTAAGAAGACTAAAAAAAATTACATTTAATATATCTTTCACATTACAACTTCTTGTCTTTACGATTAATTCGATACATTTGTGTATCGAAAAAACAATCAGAAAATTATGAATTGGACGCAACTACTTTCCGGAAAACGTTTCGGGATGGAAGAATATCACGAACGAAAACATGAACGTACAGACTTCCAAAGAGATTATGACCGTTTAATTTTTTCTTCCCCTTTTCGCCGGCTACAGAATAAAACACAGGTTTTCCCCCTGCCCGGAAGTATCTTTGTCCATAACAGACTTACACATAGCCTGGAAGTATCGTGCGTAGGACGTTCCCTGGGTAATAATGTAGCTAAAGGATTAATGCAAAAGTATCCCAACGGGAGTATTAACTTTCCGGAAATAGGCTCCATTGTCTCTGCAGCATGTTTAGCCCATGATATGGGAAATCCCCCCTTTGGACATTCGGGCGAACGTGCTATTTCTGCCTATTTTTCGGAAGGAAACGGTAGAAAATTAGAGGAAAAAGTTCGCAAAGAGGGTAATCGTTGGGAAGATTTCGTCCATTTTGAAGGAAACGCAAATGCTATGCGGTTGCTAACTCATCAATTTATAGGAAGACGAAAAGGAGGATTTGCTTTAACCTACAGTACACTTGCATCAATTATTAAATATCCATACGCATCTACTCAATCAGGCTCAAAAGGCAAATTTGGTTTTTTCCAGTCTGAAGAAGATACTTATATGCAAATTGCAAACGAACTCGGCATTTGTAAAAGTAAAGAAAACAACAATAGGTTTGTCCGTTATCCCCTGGTATACCTGGTTGAAGCGGCCGACGATATTTGTTATCAAATTATGGATATAGAAGATGCCTGCAAATTACATATCCTGACAAAAGAAGAAGCTATCAATCTACTACTTAATTTTTTTGAAGGAGAGCGTCTTGAACATATTGTAAAAATAATGAAAATGGTAGATGATACCAACGAACAGATAGCTTACTTGCGTTCATGTATCATCGGATTGCTGGTAGACGAATGTTCACGGGTGTTCCTTGAAAATGAAAATGGCTTACTGGATGGCTCTTATCATACGCCTTTAATCGAACAAATATCAGGGAAAGCGCAGGAAGCATATCAAACATGTTCCGCCACAGCCTACAAAAAGATATATAAAGCAAAAGAAGTACTTGACATAGAATTAGCGGGGTATCATATTTTCAGCCATCTGATAGACAGCCTCACGGAAGCAGTCATGAATCAGGATCATGCTTATAGCAAATTGCTTCTGCAGCGTATACCTGAACAATATAACACAAATGCGCCCAGCACTTATGGCAAAATACAATGTGTGTTAGATTATATTTCCGGTATGACTGATGTATACGCACTAGATTTGTACCGTAAAATCACAGGAATGAGTTTACCGGCTGTATAGAGCATTAATATTCTTCGCGATATTTACTTTCTTCCTTGTCGTCAAGAATGCTAAGATAGCTCTTATAGCGGGATTCACTGATGCGATGGTTTTCCACTGCTTTAAGCACAGCGCAACCCGGCTCATGCCGATGCGAACAATTACTAAATTTACATTCGGAAGAAAAACTGAAAATCTCCGGAAAATAATGGGACACTTCTGCACCTTCCATCTCTATTGTTCCAAAACCTTTAATGCCCGGAGTGTCGATAATATAGCCACCATCCGGTAAGGGAATCATTTCAGAGAATGTTGTAGTATGCATTCCTTTATTATGGTATTCGGAAATCGTACCTGTCCGTAAATTCACCCCCGGAACCATTGTATTAATTATAGTAGATTTACCCACTCCCGAATGTCCAGACAGAAGTGTAATCTTATCCTTCAGTTCAGCCTTTAGCTCATCCAATCCTTCCCCTGTACGAGCACACAATTTAGAACAGGGATAACCAATTTTTGTATAAAGCTTAATAAGTTCTTCCAGGCATTCACGATCTTCGCCACGATAACGATCCACTTTATTAAATACCAGTTTCACGGGGACGCGGTAAGCCTCGGCTGTTGCTAAAAAACGATCAATGAATATAGTAGTTGTAATAGGATAGTTTACTGTAACGATCAGCATTGCCTGATCCAGATTTGCAGCAATGATATGAGATTGCTTGGAAAGATTAGATGCTCGGCGTATAATATAGTTCTTACGGTCTTCAATTTCAGAAATAAAAGCGGTTCCCTCCTGGTTTATATCTATCACCACACGGTCGCCCACAGCTATAGGGTTGGTACTGCGAATATCTTTCAAACGAAAGTTTCCCTTGATCTTACTCTCGATATCGCGTCCGTCTTCCGTACGAACAGTGTACCAACTACCTGTGTTTTTTATTACTAACCCTCTCATATCAGTTGACAAGTGACAGTTGACAAGTGACAGGTAAATATAAAACGTTGTCAACTGTCAACTGCCAGCTTATTTATACGGTCATTATTTCTTTTTCTTTTGCGGCGTAGATTTCTTCCACTTTCTTGATATATTTATCATGTATCTTTTGCACTTCCCCTTCTGCATCTTTTTCTACATCTTCAGGTACACCATCAGATTTAACGCTCTTTTTCAAAGCTTCGATTGCATCACGACGTGCATTACGTATACTGATTTTTGCACTCTCAGCTTCCTGTTTTGATTGTTTTGCCAACTGACGGCGACGTTCCTCTGTCAGAGGAGGAATTCCCAAACGAATAATCTCTCCGTTATTATCCGGCGTAATACCTACTTCAGAATCTAAAATAGCCTTCTCTATATCACGAATAATCTTTTTTTCCCAAGGAGTAATCATGATTGTTTTTGCATCAGGTACGGTTACAGTTGCCACATTGGTAAGCGGAACCAAACTACCGTAATAAGGGACCTTTACACAATCCAGAATTTTCGGATTTGCTTTGCCGGCCCGGATATGAGACAATTGTTCGTCAAGGTATTCTATTGCGAACTTCATTTTATCTTCCGATGCTTTTACATGTTGCTTTGTATCTACCATAGTTGTACGTTTATATTTGCCGTTTTTTTAATTAACAAAAGTAATAAAGATTTCGAAACCTGCAAAAATATTCGGATAATGTACTAAGCCTCTATGTTTATAACTAAAAAGCGGATAGAAAATTAATAGTCGAAGTTGGTCGGCCGCTTACGGATCTATGATAGGATAGTTACGGCACAAATATATTAATGGATGTTCTTTTTGTTCATTATCCTTACAATAACTTATCGACAGATCGAATACATCCTTGATTTCCGGATCATTAATCAGCGGGTCATTTTTTCCGACTCTAAAAACCAGCTAATCCACATTTGTCCCTCCTGTTTATCCAAATCCGTTTCTAATTCTTGATATAAACCAGGAAGATGGAAGACAATTAAAGCAGCCTGTTGAAAGTATTTGCGGTCGGTCGTTATCACCCAATCAATGGGAATATCTTCAATTCTCGGCAATAAATCTTCACTATATATCATATTGTATATTAATGCCAATTTCTTCCCGGCTTTTATTTGAAAGTCTATGGGAGCTACCCAATCAGACATACGCCAATCTATATATTTTTTCAGTCCGGCTTCCGCATTGCAGTAATAATCTCTGCATCTTTGTAATGAATCCGGAATCATTAACTCGCAACCACGCCAAAAACGATCCAAATGGTGCTTAGGCACTATATAGGAAGAATCTTTAACCTGAGAAAGTAACCGGAATGCCATTGAATAAAGTCTGAAAATATTTACGTACCACCAGCTTGTCAATTCTCTATTTTCTTCTGAAAAGTTGTATAAATCGGCATATTTAACCAATCTGTCGGTAACACAAAACAAAGATTTCAATCTCCGGAGTAAGCCTGTTGTATGCATAACCGATTCTACGTTTTGGCGGTAATAGTAAAATCCGATATCGGAAATTATGATCTTTTCAGCTTGACAGAGAACTACAGGACACCATAATTCATCTTCATGCATAATACCTTCTTCAAAACGTGTCTGTATTTTGTGTAAATAGTTTCTACGATATATATCCAGTACATAAAAGCTTTCTATAGTAATAGAAGAAAGCATATTGAAATGTTGAAAGAGGGTAGAAATCTGTTTGTTTGATGCGCTTGATTTTTCCTGTATATGTTTTTTCTTTATAGTTTTCATGATTCTATTTTTCTTTTTCTTGGTTAAATTCAAAACTACCCTTTTGTGCATTCCATATAAGAAGTGCATTGAATTTTGTTCCATCTTTTCTCCAATTGTTTTGGTATAGTATTGAGCAATGTCTTTTTTGTCACTAAAATAAAGCCCCTAGCCAAACTTCCAATCTACTTTATCTGAAGCTTCTGCAGACTCAGGATTAATCCAGTTTGCTGCAATTATGTAATATTCATTATAATAGAATTCGCTTTTATCACATCATATTGAGTATAATATAAAAAATTATTCTCTATTGAACTTTAATTTAGCTATCTCACTTGTATAATATCTACGCATTATATCATACAGTACTAATTCGTGCATACGACTTTTTGAACGGAAAAGTCTATTAAGCATCATGTGAATATAACTTGCCAATAAGTTATTCAAAGTCATATTAAGATTTTTCTTTTTAGATTTCATTTTTATTAATTCAAAGACTGGTATTAAACTTTTTGATCTATCTTGTAGCAGATTATATAATGATACAAAATTTTGATCATTAACTGTATTATTTAATATTGATTCTATAATATGTTTCTTTTCTCTGAACTTTATATTAAATTGTTTGGAATTGTAGTCATTAAATCCAAATTCTGTTTTAAAAGAATGACTTAATGTTTCC
This sequence comes from Parabacteroides provencensis, assembly GCF_900232875.1. Lineage (NCBI taxonomy): Bacteria > Pseudomonadati > Bacteroidota > Bacteroidia > Bacteroidales > Tannerellaceae > Parabacteroides > Parabacteroides provencensis. The sequence goes on from NZ_LT960488.1 coordinate 1,194,790, forward strand.
ATAAGTCGATGTTTTTCCATAATATTTAATGAAAAATCTGATAATAAACAATCAATCATTTTTAAACTTATCATCCACCGATAGTTTTCATTATTGAAAGACACTATCTTTCTTATTATAGATAAAGTCGTTTCACTATCTATCCAAAAGAAAGATTCAGTTTCTTCAATTAAATGATTTCCATAGCGTTCCAATTCTCGATTATATGTATCTATTTGTACTTTCCAAATGATATTTTCTTGAACGGCCCAATTTAGTTTTTTATGAAACAAACTAAGTATATTGTTTACATTTTGCTTTTCTTTTAGTAAAAAACGAACGCGCAAATGGGGATCCGGATCTGCATAGCGAATAAAAAACCATTTATCGATCCATTGATGATTTTTAGCTGTTTTTATAAGTGAATAAATCTCTTTAATTAAAATAGTTTCTGTTGTTTTTATACCAGAATAGATTTTTATATAAAACCATTGGCTTCCTGGCATAAAAGTGCGGTATACTGTATTCATTTTATTACAAAAACATTTAAATCGTAGCACTTTATTGTTAATATTAAAAACATCTCAGCAAATAAAAACTTTCAAAAAATATTATTTACAAATAAGAATCTTTATAAAAAGATATGATACATTGATTTAAATATCCATTTCCATTTTTGTCTTTTACTAATACATTTTCTGAATCGTAAATGAATTCTGTAAAAGAAATTTTTTGTTTATTCTTGATCGTTGAAAAAAAAGCACGAATACTTAACGCATTTTCCCAATCAATAAATAATTCATTATCACCCTCAGACAATAAAACATATCGAGGTAGTTGATACTTTTTTCGCCATTGCTCACTTTTTATAACTAGTTGATTATTATCTTTTATCAAAAATAAATACTTTAATTCTTCTGTATTGATCTTCCATGTCTCTAAAGAAAGAATGGTGTTTTTATATCGAATACGTGGCAAATATTGTAATTCATTTCCTAAATATCCCCAATCAAAATGTCCCCCCCCTCTTTTGTTTTGCATTTGTAAATCGCATAGAAATTGATAAACTGGCATAGAATTGATATGGTAGTTATGAGCAGTTGTTAAACGAGGGATGATTTCTTTATTCAGTTTTTTGGAACGCAAATAGAGTTTTCCTTGGCGAACAGATAACATTAAATCCGACATATGAATAAGATTCTTATTTGGTAAATCTGAATTTGCCAAATAAATGATTTCATAATCACGAATATGTGGACGAGATAATATATTGCCCACTCTTGATTCAGGTAAATGGACAATTTCTGCTATTATTACATCTGGCATTAATTCCTGCTCTTTTTCTGTTATATCCTTGACCCATTTCTCAATCTTATTATTAATATGGGAAAAACGAGCAAGCAAATTAGCTCCACAGCTTCCGCTACATGAATTTAACTTAATTAACATCCCTGTAGAGTCTTCTTTTATTATTTCAAACATACAAAACAAAGTTAGGGGTAAATCTTCCCAATTTTCCTTGAATGGCTTAATGTCATTGTCTGTGAAAATAATTTCCTTTTTGTTGCTGGATGAAGATGCCAGTATTTTTGATAATAAAAGAGATTGAAAGGGGGTTGATTGGTAGTTTTTGAGTGAGGATTGTATAGGGAGAGTAAAATTGTCCAGCAATGGCGTTATATCACCTGCATCGGCACCTATCGGATAACCGATTCCCAAGTCAGGATCAAGGGCTTCCATTAACGGAATTTCCCGATCTTCATAGCGAGTAGAAAATATTTGCTGAAATTTAGATAAATTTTCATTTTGCCAAACTGAAGTAATTTTATTTAGAAATAACATTGAAGATTGTAACTCACTAATAATTTCTTTACTAACAATAGCAGAAGATGTATTTCTATAAGTATCCACCTGGAATAAAAAATTTTCTTCATAAGGAACTTCTGTTTGAGTGATAACTTCAATTATTTTTTTATATAAAATAAAAGTGTTTTCTTGTTTACAATTCAATTTATCAATATAGCTTTTTAACTCTTTTATCAACGGAATTATTTTTTCTTCAGAACATATAGAATCTAAGTGATTGACTAAAAATGAAAGATAATCACCTCCCGTAATCATAGGGCTTATCTCTGGAACTATAATCTGTGAATCTATTAACTTTTCAATAAAATTCACACTATCTTCTTCTGAAATACCTTGGCTTATCAAATAGTCTGCTAAATTTTTTGTATTGACTCTTTCCTTTACTTTTTCTAAAATAGAATCTAAATAAACAGATCTGTCAATAGATGATATTTGATGTACTCGCTTTTTATTTAGGTATTGATATTCAATATATCGATATTTTTTTCCAATCTTGTACAAACTTGTATTTGGAAAATAATTTATTTTATTTTTAATATCAGATAATTGACTTAATGTTTGAGAGAGAGTACATAAATAATGCATATCTAATCGCATATGTTTTTTGATATGATCGTCCAATATAATTTCTGTTTTGTCTCCGATTTCTCCTATAGAACAAGTCGCAAACAATCCAAATGGAGTACAACGAGTAGACATTCTACTAATGTATTTATATAAAGAATGATATATGCGATCTTTCTCTTTTGAATTTTTAATTTCATTATTCTCTAACTTCTTTAATTCTTTATACAATACAGGAGAAGCTAGATAAATGGCTTCTAGAATCTCTCTATTAGAAGATATTTTACCTATTGCCTCTTTCCCCAAATAACAAAAAGGATAGTGAGGGGTACGAAGAAGAAATTTATTAAATGGGTAATACATATTATTTAACTTAATAAAAGACACTCATCCCAAATACTATTTTCATTTGTTAGGAATGATAATAAAACCATACCTATACCTGTGATTCCATTTAAAAAATCAATTGAGTTTTTTTCTCCATTTGATTTATAACCAACAATACCATCTTCATATTTCGACATTTTTAATGTTTGAGACAACCAATAGGTAGATGCTTCTCGAAACTCTTCTCTTTGAGTATAATAATACATTTTTTTAAAAATCAAGGCAATACCAGCAGATCCATGGCATATACTTCCATCAATAACCGCAGTTGAATGTAAATTCTTTCTCAATGCAGAAAATAAAAATATTTCAATTGCTTTTTGTTTTATATTGCTATCCTTAAAGATGTTTGCATAATGCCACAAAGCTAAAGCAATACCCAAATCTCCATAGCACCATCCCAATCGACTAGAATGGTAATGGTCTTCATATAATGAAAAACTTGGAAAGATTGATATTCTATTGGGAATTTGTATTTCTTGTGATAAAAGAAATGTAATGCTCTTATTTAATAAGTCTTTTGTTTTCGATGAGTTAATATTTAATTGATATGCTTTTGCTAGAAAAATACATATACTTGCCAAACCATGAGATAGGCTTATATTGATTTTCTCACCAATTTTAGATTCCCAATAACAACCTTTATTGTTGATGTTAATTTTCGAACTAGATAAAATATCTATTATTTTATTTTCACATGCTCTAATATTATTACTGTTGATTTTTTTTAATAAATATATGGCTATTCCTATAGCTCCATGCAGGTAGTCAAAATAATTTAATGAAGCATAGGTTATAACATGGGTAGATAAATTAGTATCAAAAGATTTTAGTATATCTGTACTATCATTCTCAAGAAATTGATTAGCAATTAAATGTTGTATGCCCCAGCAAATTCCACTTATGCCATTACAGAAAGAAGGGTTAAAGTTTCCATTGATAGTATTAATAGATGATTCTAAAAAAAACATTGCCTGCTCTGCATAATACTCATTTTGTGTATACCTAGCATAGTAAAATAAAAATATCGCAATACCCATATTTCCTGACATTAAACAAGGTGGATATTTGTCTTTGTTTTCGATATTAACTAAATATTCGACAATATCTCTCAACTTAATTTCCACTCGCTTTTTAAGATCATTGTTTGGCAATTTCCACAGCTTTTTCATAGGCTACATCTATACCTTGTTTTATACTTTTTATGGTTGGCTCTACAGTGTGGTTAATTTTCACTCCTGTCCGTTGAGTTGAGGTAAAATCCGGATAATAAATGCCTATTCCCGAATAAATAGTCTTAACCCCTCCTGGAAATTCAAAAGTAGTAATATTACCGTCTGAACCTGATGAAGAATTACCTACGGTTATTGTTTTGGGATTTACTTGCAAGGCCATTGTCGTATATTCCGAATAGCTTTCTGTCCATTCATTTATCAGAACAATTACTTTCCCTTTGTAATAATCTTTGTTACCTATACTTTCAGAAGTGGTTTTCTGATATCTGATCATACCGGGGAAACGTGCATCCGGATAGGTTCCGTATGCGAAGAATGAGTTTGGCGGGACAAACGAATTGGTTAAATATAATATCAAATCTGTACATGGATAACATCTTAAATCCAAAATAATTACAGAAGCCGATTGGATAGATTTATAGTTTCTATTATAATTATCCGCAGTCACCGAACGCAAATCCCAATAGGCAATACTATCGTTTATCCACTTATATAATTGCTTTTTTTCATTTTCCCTTTCTTTTTTTCTTTCAGCTTGAAACATTTCATATACTTGATAATTTTTTGATTTTACAAATAATGTGTCTTTGTTCCTTACAAGAGTAAAAAGTGTAGAAGAATCTCTTCGTGATAAAATAGCATTGCACAGAAATGATTGATTTGACCAATAGTTTCCTCCACAAACATATTGCCCTAAGCTATCGCTTAAAGTATGAATATCCTGACCATCTATTTCTATTACGATATCTCCCACTTTGAAATTATCTTTGTCATAGTGTGGTAACCTAATTTTACTAATAATGTATGTATTGTCAATAAGCATTAATCTAAAATTAGGTCTGTATGGGCCAAAAACTACTTTGTCTATTGTTGGTGGGTATGAAGCATGAGTATCCCGTAATCGATTGGTCAATCGATAAATTGCTTGATGGTATTTCTTTCGGGTATCTGCATTCTTAAAATCAGGAATGGATTCATATAAAACTTTATCCCAATTTTCATCCATATGATTCTTATAAACGTAGAAATAATTAATGAGATTCCAGTACCTGAACAGGCCTAACAGGCGTTTTTTCTCATCAGGAAATTCTGGATAATTAACTTCATTCATTAAACGAATATTTCCAGTACTCTTCTTATTGAATGCAAAATTATTTTTACCGGTATGCTTTATCCAAATAGTATTTAAGTCTGCTTTAATTTTATCGTACAAACAGAGTGTATCATTCATCCATAGGTTATCAAACAATACATAATCATTAATATTTGTGTATGTTTTTTCCCTGGTAGATGGATAATCCAATGCAGGAGAAATAAACATTTTCAGTATTGTTGAAAACTCTTTTTTATTTGTAGAACTAATTGCATGTGGTATAGCTACTATCAATAAACTGTCGATAACAGAATGGAGTAAAGGGTTTTCTCCATGGTATTTCACAAATCCCCATACTTTACATAAATAGAACAAGCGGGCTTGCTCATTAAATTCCTCCGGAAAGTATGGCTTTTGTGTTTTAAATTCTCTAAATATCGAATCGCGTGTTAGATCAATTGTAGCACTAAATTTATAGTGAATCTTATACATTCTAATACATCCCTCTATAGGTGCGTGAAGAATAATTATCAATAAAGCACAGATAGAGTAAAAGAAATACCTTTTTTTGAATTTTATTTTCATCATAATATTAGCATTACCATCTATTCGCATACATTAAATTCACGAGATAGCCTAATTGATTCTTTCTCAATATTCTATATTTGTTGTATTTTCTTTTTATCGAGTTTAGACAAAAGAAAATACAACAAAATATTTAATCACCAAAAGTAATCATAATTACTTTTTAGGGTTAACCTCTGCCATAGCACCAACACCATCCCCAATCGGATTTACTCACACAGTTTGGCCCATCATCATGCCCGATTGTCGGCATATCACAGTCACCTGCAGTGACTTGACAAAGACATGAAGCAACAGATTGTTCATGGCCACATGTTGCCGAAGTGGTACAACCTGTCCCACCTTGAACTCGACGCATTTCGTCATTTTGAAGCTTCGCAATCACTTCTTTTTTTAATCGTAACGTTTTCATTTCACTTTAATTTAATTTAACAAGAAAACTAATTGTACTAAAAATATTTCATAGGTATATTCTGTTGTTCTTAAGCTATTTAAGATAAAGATGACTTTTTTGATGATTATTTTTTTTTAAACAGCTGTCTTTTTCATGTTTTAAAGAAGCTAGAGTATTTAAATCTTGTATTTTGATGGTTTTAAATAGAATGTCATTGTAATAAGGCTTATTTTGTTTATCTTCATTCATATAAAATGAGAATTTTTGGTTTCTTTTATTTAATGTCAAATATCCCGTATGCAAAAGAAGTGTTTGACTAATGTGCCTATTCTCCAAATAAGGTACAGAATCAAAATGCAATTTATTCTCACTTAGTATTTGCATATGCCCCTTATTTCTAAACATTCTCCATCTAAACCATAATCCATTTTGAGATAATGGATGAGAATCTAACATATTTGTCCGATACGTTTCCATACTATCCCATAAATTTGCAATCCAAACCCCGACTGCGTCTACATCGTCTCTTTTCATCACTTCCCGCAAATCCACAAACCGATCATCAAACCGCTCGTCTGCATCTATGAAAATGAACCATTCCGCTTTAAAGAACGAGGCTATGTCCAACAGGATATTGCGGTTTTGTTTGTCATTAAATTCGGTACGCGCTTTTTTCGCTTTGATTAATAGTTTATCCGATTGGGCTATCCGGTAGGTATCGTCCGTACTTTCATCGTCCAGCAAAATGATACCGTCACAATATTTCTCTACACTACGCAAACAATCAGTTATGCGTTCGGATTCGTTGTATGTAGGGATTAATGCAATCAAAGGATATGACTTTTCAAATATATCATCTGACAGTAGATCAAATTGCTTTAAGGTCGAAAGATAATCCCTACATTGCTGTTTGGCATAAGGATGCTCTTTCCAGTCATATATTACCGTATCATAATCAGTTATTTTAAAAGACTTATTTATTTTTATATCTACAGGCAAAAGCATTTCCGATAATAACTCATTAGGGATTCGTGCCTGTTGTTTATTTTTTGAAACTGTTTGTTGAGAGGAATTTTCTCTTAGGCTCAGTTCTATTTCTGGGAATAGCAGCCGATGAATGCCTGCCAATTCCAAGCGTCTGCATATATTGTTGTTTTCTTCTTCCCATTCGGTATAATGTTCACTATATCCGCCTACCTTTTCGAAATATTCTTTTTTAGCCATGATATTTTCATAAGGAAGCAGTTTATCCATATACCGAACTTGACAAATAGCATAATGTTCCGGATAAGAATCTAACTTTTCTCGTAACTGATAGATCATATCCGTATAAAATTCCAGTTCCGGATTCATTATTAAAACATATTGTTTTGTTGCCTGCCGGATACCGGTGTTAAATGCTTTTGCCGGGTTCTGTTGCGAATGATATTGTGTATTGACTACTATCTTCCAATTAATGAAGGGATAAGTACGGATATAATCCAAGATTTTTTCCTTTTCGCTAGGCTCATTGATCACCACTACTACTTCAATACCGTTTCGTTCATAGTAGTTCGATTCAGACGAGAATACCCGTTTAAATCCATCAAACCAACCACAAAGTGGTATTACGATGCTTAAATCAAAATCCTGCAACTGTTTCATAAGGCAAAAAGAATTAGTTTCTCTTTCCACAACTCATACAGATTAGACCAAAGTATTCCGGTTTCCTCTTTATTATATCCGTTTCGTTCGGCTAATCCCTGTACAGACAAAGTTCCGTCACATTGTTTAAGCAGGTTGGTCATTTCTATATCTATCTCGCCAAAACACCCGAACCCACGCATCAGATTTTGTTTTCCGTCCGATTCTTCCAAAGCAAACAAAGAGGATAAGCGGGGCTTTAACGAATACCTTTCACTGCGTTTGTTTATCGATGCAGACAAACTGATTATCCGCTCTGTTTCTTCCAATATTTTTTTATCAATAATAATTTTACCATAATCCGCAAATATCTTTTTTTGGACCTCAAAAACAGATTTCAGGGAATCAGATGTAAAATACTTCCGAATTTCCACTTCCAGCAAATCCAAAGGAACCATTTCCTTGAAACAGCCACCTTTCCGTCCTCTAAAAGATACGGATTGCAAGTGGTCATAGTTGGCAGGCGTCACCATTCCTCCCAGGCCGTAATCTCCTAAAATAACACAGGGTTTACAAAGTGCCATCGCACGCACTGCATCAATACCTGAGGCTACCACCAAATGCGCTCTCCTATAGATGGAAAGCTTGTAAGAGCTAGGTGCGACAATGACAAAAGAAGGCAATGCGTTCTTTAAACATCGATATTCATCCGAAACGATAGTTAGCAGGGCATTCGTTTTATGCAGAAAAGTCAATAATTTAAGGTCACTTTCCTTGATTGTATTTCCGGTTGGACAATAAACAATCCGGCAATACTTCGGTTGTTGTTCGTAAAAGTAGTAATTAGCCATTTTCTTCACCGGATAATTAAAATGAAGCATCATTTCTTCCGGTATACCAAAATCCGGCAAGGCTGCATCACTCATACTCAATACTCCATACAAATTCTTAAACGGGGCAATGTAGCTATCTAAACGGTTCGTTGTAGCAATAAACAATACAGGAGATTTACCCAACCGCTTAAGCTGTTTTCTATAGCGTATAAGGCTAAGCGAATTTTGAATGATAATTAGATCATAAGATTGTCCCTGTTCATAGCTTTGTTCAGAAAACAGGTCTCCCAACAGATGAAGTTGATAATGGGCAGATAACAACTTAACCAGATAGCCGGATATTTCTCTTGAATAAGTATCCAGTCCTTCCTGTGTTCCTATATATAATATTGAAGAGCAGTTTATAGGCATATATGAGACATCTAAGGTTAAATTATTTATTTTTCCAAAACTAATGGATTAAAATGTCTTAAACAAGCCTATTAAGAAAATGTCATTAAAATGTCATTAAATTAAAAACCAATTAGTAGCAGTCATTCAACAGATATAACTATAGTATTGTCGTCCTCTGATATATTACATAAGTTGCTTACATCGCTATTTTTATTTGCTTTAGTTCTTTTTTGATGTTAAGGTTTCCATTCAATTTTATTTATACATTCAGAATATTATATTTTGATCGCCCCTATTTATGTTTATTTCTTATACTTAGCCAACATAATCACCGGATTGGATTCTTCATTCAATCCGGCTGCAATTTCTTTCAGTTTGCCTTTCAGTTGTCCTTTCCCGTAGGCCTCGACAAGTTCGTGGGCTTGTAATGACTGTCCGATTACGAATTCCTGATCTAAAGGTCTCGATGTCATATCCACTTCTCTTTTGCTGGTATAATCACCATTGTATATTTTAGGTATGAATAAAGAATTTTCCGGCTTATCGTACATCAATCCGGAAGATGGAAACCCTCTCCCTATTTCAAAATTAAATTCCGCTTTCAACAGGCTCATGAAATAATAACGGTCGGTAAAAACGCTTGGCATAAGAAATACTTCAGGAGAATCCATGGTGTGTATGGAGGGGGTTCTTACGATAAGGGGGATTGTCGCATTAGCATCCGGCAAATAGTGGTATATGGTATCGGATGATGTCTCCATAAGTACCCAACTGACATGATCCGGAATTATTTGGTATACAGCAGTTGGTACTGGAACAACCCAAGCCTCCCCGTCTCTTGCGACCGGGCTTTTAATTTCATCAAAAGGAATTGATATTTTCCGGGTGATACTTCCATCCTGCTTGGAAAAGATTAAATAATACGGATGTATGATGTTTGACGGGTTTTCCAGACTATTATCCGGTACATAAGAAATCAAATTTTCCCGGTCGTAATTAAATGTATTTATATGAGAATCCGTACCTGTGGCTTTGAAACTCCTTTTAAAATTTCCGTCTAGATCATATACTGAGATTTTACTTCCGGTGTAGGCTATAACAAATATTTCCTTGTTTGCTTCATCCAGGACAATCTCAGTAATACCCACATATTCTTCGCCACCTTGCCCCTTCCTGTTTATCTTCTTCAAGCCTTTGCCGGTTTTTCTGTCAAAAACAAACAAATTCCCATCGTTGGCCCAGTTTGTTATTAATATAACTTCTGCACCAACGGCCATTACTTTACCCTGGGTAACAAACTCATCATTTGTTTCCAGCGGGATGTATTCCACATCCATAAAATCCTGTAATATCAGTTCCTTTTCAGGATAATTCTTTGTAACATCAACTATGACGAGTTCATTTGTTGATTGTTTGTTCTCTCTGCACCCTGACATAACAAACAGAATTATTGCTACAATTGTAAATGGTCTTTTCATGACAGTAATATTTTTGTTTACTTTTTCACATGGCAACAACTTATTAGTGTTTTCGTGTTCATCTTATAACCATATTATACAAATATACTGTTTATCAAATAAAATGATTAAAAAAACGGTTTGAAATCATCGAGGTGATTTAATAAAATGATCCCGATGATTTTAAAAAAACATCGGGATCATTTTATAAAGGGGTTGCCCCTCTATGACAAAGGGCAAAGAAATAGTTATCTTAATTCAGCTTTCTCCATAAATAGAGCAGATAAATAACTCCAATACTCAAAATAGCCACGGCTCCTGTCTGTGAGGCCATCATGTCTGAAGCAATTCCCATCAATAACGGGAATATTGTTCCTCCGAATAATCCCATAATCATAAGTCCTGAAACTTCATTCTGTTTATTCGGCATATAAAGTAAAGCCTGGGAGAATATAATGGAAAAGACATTCGAATTTCCAAAGCCGATCAAGCCTATACATATATATATAATAGACAATGAATGGAACAAGAATAAACCAACCATAGCTATCAGCATCAGTACCACACTGAAAATAAAAAATGACTTAGGAGATATTTTCCGCATAATAAACGCACCCGAAAAACATCCGGCCGTACGGCAAATAAAATATAAACTGGTAGCAAAACCTGCATCAGCCAAAGTCATACCCAGACGTTCCATCAAAATCTTCGGGGCTGTAGTATTTGTACCTACATCAATACCCACATGACACATAATACCAATAAAGCATAGCAAAATAAACGGCTTACCCAGCAATGCCAGACATTCTCCGAATGTAGAAGGTTTTCCTTCTTCTTTTGTTTCATAGATAGAAGTTGCCCCCAATAAGAAAACAGCAACCACTGCTATTACCATATAAATAGGAAACAACACTCTCCATCCCAAGCCGAAAGAAGGTATAGCCATTGTTGCCCCCCACATAGCAATATAAGGCGCCAGGAACGATGCAATTGCTTTTATAAACTGTCCGAAAGTAAGAGAACTTGCCAGTTTATCTCCATTGACTATATTTGAAAGTAATGGATTCAGTGATGTTTGCATCAATGCATTTCCTATACCCAACAAAGAGAAGGAAACAAGCATTACCATATATGTATCACTGAAAATAGGAATCAGCAACGAAAGAAAAGTTACAACCAAACTTAACAGCACAGTCTTTTTTCGCCCGATCTTATTCATCAACATTCCTGTTGGAACAGAAAAGATCAAGAACCAGAAAAACACTAAAGACGGGAAAATATTTGCTTCCGAGTCTGTCAAGTTCAAATCCGCTTTTATATAATTGGAAGCGATTCCTACCAAATCAACAAATCCCATAGTGAAGAACGTAAGCATCACCGGGATCAACTTCCACGACATTCCTTTTTCTTTCATACTCATTATTCTTTATTTGGATATGGAGGCCATGCCCCCTCCTGTGTACAAACAAACGCAGCTGTCTCAACAGCTTTTTGGTGAGCTTCACGCAGAGACTTGCCTGTTAATATGGAATAAACAAATGCACCGGAAAAAGAATCGCCGGCTCCAACAGTATCTGCAACCTTTACTTTAGGGGTAGGAATCGTAGATTTTTCTCCCGTAGAGTATATCGTGCTGAAATCGGCACCGGCAGTTAAAATAAGATACTTCAGAGAATAAGCTTCCATAAACCAGTTGCAAACATCATCAACCGAACCTTCCAAGCTGAACATTGAACGGAGCAATTCCAGTTCCTCATCATTTATTTTAAACACATTAGCTTGTTCAAGCAATGAGTCTATAAGCTCTTTGGAATAATAAGACTGGCGGATGTTTATATCAAAAAAACGCAAAGAATCTTCCGGTATATAGCTCAGTAATGTACGAAGAGTCTCCCTCGATTCAGGAGCGCGTTGTGCCAAAGTTCCGAAGCATACGGCATCAGTTCTCTTCATCAAATCGATCGCATCTTGTGTAAGTGGTATATGATCCCAGGCTACCCCCTCTATAATAGTATAAGAAGGTATTCCGTCTTTCAACTCCACCATAACACTACCTGTAGGATATTCTACTGTGCTGATATAATAACTGATATGGTTCTTATCCAGTTCCTGTAAAATTTCCGTACCAAAAACATCATTGCCTACTGCACTGATAGCATATCCTTCCGCTCCTAACTGGGTAGCATGATACACGAAATTAATAGGAGCACCGCCAGCCCTTTTTCCTGTGGGAAGCACATCCCACAGGAGTTCGCCAATGCCTGCCACTACTGGTTTATTCTTTTTCATGAGTATAAATTTATATCTATTTCCAAATTGAGTGTAACTCTGTAATTTTAGCTTCTGTTATTTGTATATCTCCATTTTCCGTAAAGACTTCTATCGTATCAAATGGTTCGGACGGATAAAACACATCCGTTATGGCAATACGGCCTTCTGCCGTAAAAAATTCCACGGAAGCTACATCTATCAACAATGTCCATTCTACAGTCGGCGTATTAACAATATAAGGTGTCGAATGGATAGAGGCAAACTTATCTGAAAAAACCTCTCCTACTGCATTCGTTCGATCTACATAAAACAATTTGTCTACATTTTCGTATCCTATGGTTATATATTCGCCTTTTCCATTCTTCAATCGTACACCATAACGGGAAGCAAAACCCAACCGGGTATTATTTTCCTGGTTAAAAGTCAGTTTAAGCTCAACCGGAGCTTTTGCAAAATCGAACTTATCAGACAGTACTTCCGATTTACTGACATTAATATCTTTCAGGTCTACGGATTCACCATACAAAGTACTTATTTCTTTTACCGGCTCCGAAGTCAATAAATAAACCGGCCCATCTTTGACCAAACCTAATTCGCGGGGCAAAGTAGCTGCGCCACTCCATTTAACACACGGTTTATCACCTGCATACTGCCAGTTATTCATCCAACCTATCAGAATTTGGCGACCATCCGGTGCATCAGACCAAGTCACTCCTGCATAATTATCGCGTCCGTGATCCATCCAAAATGTCTTTTTCTGGTCGCTGGTAAATGTTTTACCATCAAAATCTCCTACAAAATATTGTGTGGCAGAACCGCCGGCCGGACCACCCGGATTAATATTTACAATCAAAACCCATTTAGTCTCATCCGATCCTTTTACTTTCAAAGGAATCAAATCCGGACATTCCCACACTCCGTCATGACAGCCGTATCCTTTGCCAAAATTACTCAGGTAAGTCCAGTCTTTACAATCCGGAGAAGAATAGAAACGTATCTCTTGTCCCGAAGCCAAAGCTACAATCCACCGTTTGCTCGCTTCATGCCAGATTACTTTCGGATCGCGGAAATCACGAATACCCGGATTCTTAATCACCGGATTTTTATCATATTTCGTCCACGTACGACCCTTATCCGTACTATAAGCAATAGCCTGAGATTCGACTTCAATTTCTTTGGCTTGTTCTATATCCGGATTATGATAAGTAAAGAAAGCTACCAGCGGAGGATTCTCTTTTGTTCCGAAACCGGATGTATTATTCCAGTCTACCACTGCACTTCCCGAGAAAATATATCCAAGGCTATCCGGATACAAGGCAATAGGCAAATGTTCCCAGTGTACCAAATCTTTACTTACCGCATGTCCCCAGTGCATAGGTCCCCAAACAGACTTCTCGGGATAATGCTGGTAAAAGAGATGATATTCTCCCTCATAATACACCATTCCATTCGGGTCGTTCATCCAATGTTCCGCCGGTGAAAAATGAATTTGCGGACGGTATTTTTCCTGAAACAGCGAAGTTACCTCCGCTGTTTCAGTATTTTTATTTGTTTTGTTTCCCGTACAGGCTGTAAATCCGATAACGGCAGCCAGTGCACAATGTAATAAACCTTTCATTTGTTTGTGTTTTATCAGATTGTTGTTATTTCCAAATGGACTGAAGCGTATAAACCTCGAGGTTCTTCACTTCAATATTATGACCCCAGAAATGGAATCCTTCCTTATTGTTCGGATCAGCTTTACGTTCCATGTAATAAGCGTAGGCACCGCCATCTACATAGACTTCCACCATTGTCTTGTCCAGAATAATATCAACAGTGATTTCCATGCTTGTTCTGTCTTCAGGGGAATAGAATACCCCGTTTACGCGATTAAAGTTCATATCATAATCTAATAAACGTTGTCCAAACAGGTTCAGGCCTGCACTGGTTGCATGAGACAACTTCAATGTGGTACGTATACGGAGAGCTCCGGCATTGTTATACGGCTGCAACATCTCGCTTGCTTGCTGAACTGTCAGGTCTTTTCTGTCAAACGCTTTCGTTTGTAGCATTTCCACCTCTTTTACAGGCTCGCTGAATAATCTGACACCATCTTTAGTGGTACGTAAAGATAAAGAAGTAGGCAGCGTCATTGTACCTTTGAACGGCATGCCTGCATGGTCTATGTTACTCCAACCAATCTGTATGCGGCGTCCGTCGCTTTCAGGTATATTAGTAAATGTTTGCGCTGCATAGATAGCACCTGAAGTGAAATAATATTTGCCGGCTTCCGGTGTAAAAGTCTTTCCGTCAAAAGAACCGATCATATAGGTTCCCGAAGCTCCGTACATTACCCATTTTTTATTGTCAGGATTGCCATCCACTGCCAGTTCAAACAGTTCAGGGCATTCCCAGAAACCGGTCACATGACTCTGGAACGTCCAATCTTTCAAGTTAGACGAATTATAAATTGAGTGCCCATCGCGTTCATTCAGGATCATAACCCAATTGTTACCCGGTGCGTACCAAAATACTTTCGGGTCGCGGGTATCCCGTGATTGCCACTTGTCAAACGAGTCTATCACCGGATTTCCTTTATATTTCGTCCACGTACGTCCTTTATCCAGGCTATAAGCGATACACTGCACCTGTTTCTGCGGTTGATCGGCAGTATAGATAGCTACCATAGCCGGTGTATTACCTTTATTAAAACCTGCCGTATTATTGTAGTCTATCACAGCAGAACCAGAGAACATCGTTCCGTGTTCGTCCGGATACAGAGCTACCGGAAGTTCTTCCCAATGAATAAGGTCTTTACTTACCGCGTGTCCCCAATGCATATTACCCCATTCACGTTCATACGGGTTATGCTGATAGAACAAATGATATTCGCCATCATAATAAAGCAGACCGTTCGGGTCATTATTCCAGCCTCTGCGTTGCGTGTAATGTACTAAAGGACGGTTTTCTTCTTTGTACATATTTTCGTGTCCGGCAACTTCATCGGCCTGATATATCTTATCCATTCCGGCATTATCACCTTTATAGGAGATAACGATATTCTTATTTTTATATTGAGAGACATCGCAGAACACCCAATAGTCCGGGTTGGCGGGTGCCAGGCGTATATCAAAAGCCTGCTCTTTACCATCTGCGCTTAATGTCATTACGGCGCGGTCTACCTTCTGGGAGACAGGAAGATTCAAATATTTCTTAGTAATTTTCATCTTGATATCTTCTGCACTCACTATGCAGGACAGGGTTAACATGGCACCTGTTAAAGTCAACAATTTACTGTAATTCATGCGTTATACGTATTTAGAATTAAAGAGATATTATAAATAAAAGATAAGCAGACTATCAAAAGCCTGCTTATCACAAACTTTGTTTACCAACCGTAGTTTTGTTTATACAATTTCTTGCTAAAGTTAATCTGATTCTTCGGAATTGGGAAATACTCATCCTTGTTCTTTGTGAACTTCGCTTCACCCATATAGGTACGGCGTGTTTTTTCTGTAGCAAAGTAACTGTTTACTTCTTTGTCAGCAATACCCCAACGAACCAGGTCAAAGAAACGCGAACCTTCCTGAGACAATTCCAAGCGTCGTTCCCAACGTAATGCTTTACGTGCAAAGTCTTGCGTCCATGCCGGACAATTTACGCCGGGCTGATAGGTGGCAATCTTGAACTTTCCCGTAGGATCGCCCTGAACATCCACCAAGCGTGCCGTACTCTTAGCTGCTCTTTCACGAAGAGAGTTTATAATAGGTAATGCCTCGTTTTGACGGCCTAATTCGATCAAAGCTTCAGCTTCCCACAAAAGAACATCGTCGTAACGAATAATATCGCGGTTCTTAGAGCTTGACATAAACGGTAATGAGAAAGCAAAACAAGGACAATCAGGCAACACAACTTCTTTCATAGACATGAAGTTTCCGTATGTATTCGGATCACGGGTCCAACTTGCTTCAAAGATAAACTCGGGGTTATACTTATAAGGAGCACCCGGAATAGCTACCGTATGATTCAAACGCGGGTCAATGTTGTATTTCAACAAATCTTCGGCATTCTTCAAGTCGTTGTTGTTATAAGTATCAAACAAAGGAAGGCCATTATCGTCTGTCTGGAATGCGTTCACCATATTCTGGGAAGGGGAGTGGAAACCACAGCATCCATATTCAGGATTCATCGGATAATTCAACATTGCACCCCAATCCAAACGGCCGTATAGTGTTCCGTCGCCGGTTGAGAATTGTACGGCAAATACAGATTCGCGTCCGTTTTCAGTTTCACAAAGGAAGTTTTCAGCAAAATCGGAAGTTAAAGAATATTTGCCCGACAATCCCTGGCAAAGAGTTACTACCTCCTGCAACTTTGTTTTGTCTATATTAACGACATTATTCTTTTCGTCCTGTTCGTATGCTGCATACAAGAGCGCTTTTGCCAGATAAGCCTGGGCAATGCTCTTATTAATACGTCCGATCTCCGCTTGTTTTTCCGGCAGATTTTCGGCAGCAAAGCGGAATTCGGCAATAATCATATCCCAAAGTTGCTTGTCGGTATATTCAACGTTGGAGATATTGATATAATCCTCAGTCTTATCGTTCTCGTCGATCCAAGGCATCTGTTTGAATAATATCTTCAGGTCGAAATAGAAGTGTGCACGCAAGAAACGCACTTCGGCTTCGCGTGTAGTCTTCAGCGGGAACACAGTTGCATCCATCGCATTGATACGAGACAATGCGTCATTAGTACGGGCTATACAGACATATTCATTATACCATTTCTTATCCAGATAGCCATTATCGTCACGCAGATAAACAAACGTTTCAAAAAGATGGAAGTCGCCCATATCACCAGTACCGGCACCTCCTTTATAAGCATCCCCTGCACGCAAATCGCCATAAGGCCAGTATGCATGCATACCGTCGCTAAAGTTGTCGTTACCCAGTGCAGAGTAAGCTGCAATGACCATTTTTTCTATATTTTCCACGGTATTCAGGTCGTCCGTGCTGGCAACTCCCTGCGGATTGACATCCAGGAAAGAGTCGCAAGCTGTCATAGGAAGCAGCAAGGCAGCTGCCAATGTCATATATTTAAAAGTCTTCATAATTGTATTCGCTAATTAGTTTTAAAATGAAACATTAACACCCAAAGTGAAAGCACGCGGAACCGGATATGCGAAATCTGGTGTTTCAGGGTCTACACCCGTAAAGGCGTTATCGCCCCAGCCCTTCTTAACTGTCAACAAGTTCTGTCCGGATACATAAATACGTGCATTCTGCATACGTGCTGCCTGCAGCCAAGCCTTCGGCAAAGTATAACCAATCTCGAAGTTAGCCAGCTTCAAGAAAGAAGTATTTTCGATGAAGTATGTAGAGAAACGGCCTTCATCATTTACATTGTTTGCCGAAACAGCAGGAATCGTAGAGTTAGGATTCGTAGGGCTCCAAGCGTCCAGCAAACGGGCGCCATAGTTTTGTCCGCCAAAGAAACCGTAGAAGTCGGTAAACGCCTTAATGCTATTTACATTTGCATGAGAACCTACCTGTCCGTTCCAGAACATTGAAACGTCGAAGTTTCTCCAGGTTGCACTCAGGTTCAAGCCATACAGGAAGTCCGGATCTTCTACGCCTAACCATGTACGGTCTTCGTCGTTGATCACATTATCGCCATTCAGGTTTTTGTAGCGGATACGTCCCACACCTTTACCCGGCTGGCCTACGTGAGCATCTACTTCTTCCTGATTCTGGAAAATACCGTCGGCTACATAACCGAACAAAGATTTCCAGGGACGTCCCAGAATTGTCTGGTCGTTACCGTTACCGGCATAAGAATTGATTACGTCTTCCGGTAATTTTGTAATCTTGTTACGATAGCTGGCGATGTTACCGGAAATATTCAGTTCTACCTCACCAATTTTCTTATTGAAAGTAAGCAAGAATTCAAAACCGCTGTTCTCCATACTAGCCCCGTTCACCCAACGGTCTCCACCGAAGCCAATTGTTGCAATATAAGGAGGCTTAACGAGGATGTCGTTTGTTTTCTTAAAGAAGTAGTCTACAGAACCGGTGAACATCTGGTTGAACAAGCCGAAATCGATACCGGCATTATTCTGTGTGGTAGCTTCCCATTTCAAATCAGGATTCTGCAATTGTGTACGCACAAAACCTGAAGGAAGTTCTCCCTGTCCTGCACCTGTGATATCGTAAGCCGTACCCTGATCGCGATTGAAAGCAGGGTCTGTAAAGTAACGGGCCTGGTACAAACCGTATGAAGCATAGTTGTCTATTTCCTGATTACCTGTCATACCCCAACCGTAACGAAGTTTCAAGTCTGAAACAACATTCTTTGCACCTTCAAAGAAACCTTCTTCGCTAACACGCCATCCTAAAGAGAATGCAGGGAAAGTACCCCAACGGTTATTAGCACCGAATCGTGAAGAACCGTCACGACGAACAGTTACAGAAGCCAAATACTTATTATCGAAGCTATAGTTGATCTTTCCGAAGAAAGAAGAAAGAGCATAAGCCGTAGCGCCGCCGCCATTACGCAAGTTACCATCGCCAACAGACAAGTACATATAATCTTCATTTTCCAGCAAGAAACCGTCGCGGCCGGCACTCATATCTTCCAGTCTGTATTTCAACATTTCCTGACCAACCAGGATATCGAAGTTACTCTTGCCCAAGTCTAATTTATATTGCAACGTGTTACTCAAAATCCAGTTACCGCCATAATTTGCATATGTATTCAAACGCGCAGTCTTGTCAGACATGAAACCGGACTGATATGTCTTCTGCATATCGCGCTTCCACCAACCGGTATAGTCGATACCGAATTTAGAACGGAAAGTAAGCCCCTTCAAAATATCTACTGTCAAGTTAACGTCGCCGAAGATGCGGAATACATCTTCATGGTTCTGTTTGTTATCTTCAATCAGGCGAACCGGATTCTGACGGTCACTCATGTTGCTGGCAGGACCACCCCAACCGCCGTCCAGTGAATGGATAGGAACGATAGACTGGATATTCTTTGCACCTTCCTGCAAAGTACGGTCGCTGATAACAGAACTGCGTGTTTTAGACAAAGACAGGTTCTCGCCGATAGTAACGCGATCGTTAATCAGTTTATAGTCGCTATTGATACGGGCAGTTACACGGTCGAAGTAAGTACCTTTCACCGTACCGTTGTTGCCATAATAATCTACGGAGAACAAAGCACGTCCTTTGTCGGTACCTGAAGTAACAGTTACGTTATAGTTCTGCATCAAACCTGTGCGGCTGATTTCCTTCACCCAGTCCGTGTCGCCTGCACGCATCACCGGAGTGCCGGCTACGTCAAGGAATTCGGGCATAATAATGTTATTCAAAGTAGGAATACCGTTATTCCAGGCAACGTCATACATATATGTATATTTGTTCATACCTGTGTTAGGTTGTCCGTTGCTCAAGGTTGTTGTGTTCAGGATAGAACCGTCGTTAACACCTGCACGGAAATTAACCAAACCGTATTCTTCGGCATTCAACAAATCAACCGAACGTTGCCATTGCTGAGCCGTTACGGAAGCACGGAAGTCTACATGTGTACCACCAGCTTTGCCTTTCTTGGTTGTTACGATAATAACACCGTTGGCAGCACGCGATCCGTAGATAGTGGCAGCAGAAGCATCTTTCAAAACCTGAATAGATTCGATGTCGGAAGTAGCAATTTCATTCATCGAGCGGGTGCTGGGAATACCGTCTATAATATATAGAGGTTTGCTGTTTCCCAAAGTAGAGACTCCACGAATCTTAACATCTACGTCGCCGTTAGGCTGACCGGTATTCTTTATACTAAGACCGGGTACGCGTCCCTGCAAAGACTTGATAGCATTACTGCTGTTGATATCTTTGATATCGTCCATTTTCACAACGGATACGGCACCGGTCAAATCGGCTTTCTTCTGGGAAGAATATCCGGTAACTACCACATCAGACAATGCCTGTACGTTTTCTTTTAGAATAATGTTGAGCGCTTTGTTTGACGTTACAGCCATGTCTTGTGTAATGAAACCTACATAGCTGATCTGAATTGTTGCCCCTTGGGGCACTGAGAGAGTAAAGTTTCCATCCAAATCGGTGATGGTTCCGTTTGTAGTTCCTTTTTCAACTACAGAAGCACCAATTATAGGGAAGTTGTCTGTTCCCGAAATAACTGTACCTTTTACCGAAATCTGCTGTGCGTACATGGATTGCGTAATAAATAGCAGGGCAACCCAGAAGCACCACTTTGCAAGCGGCAATCTCTTCATAAAGATTAAATTTAATAGTTCAACAATAATAACTAGATCCAAAAAATTGATATGCGGCAAATATAGACGCGCCATTTATACGGAGTTGATAACAAAACAACCAGGATATATTACAAATGTAACATCGGACGCAGAATGCTACATTTGTTACAGTAATAATACAAATTTGATATCCGGCCAAAAGTACTACCTTTGCTTCCATTAACATAAAACACGTCTCCGCTTTATGAAAAACATATCCGCCATACGCTCCGTCTCCCTGACCCGTCCCCGTTTAGGCACACTTTGCAATTTCTATCAGAATATAGTAAGCCTGCTCCTGCCCGATGCCGTACAAAAATGGCCTCAACTGGCAAACGACGCCGCAGAACTGCAAACCCTGACCGGGCTGCTGACCCGCCAATTGGGGCGCCGCCGGAAAATGAATGCCACTGTACAAACCCTGAAAGCTGACGAACAACGCGACCGCACTTCGGGGTTCATTCTGCAGGTTGTTACCGCTTACCGTTTCAGCCCTCTTGAAGCCGAAGCCGAAGCCGCCCGGCAGCTATATGTGATTACACGCGCTTACCGCAGATTACGCATCAAGTCGCGCGACGAACAGACAGCATTAATAGATAGCCTGTGCCGCGACCTCGACAAACCGGAACTGGCCGATGCCATCCAAACCCTGCATCTTGCCCCTGCCATTGAACTTTTCAGACAACAGAACGAACGCTACAAGCAGGAATCGAGATATGCCATCGACGAGACCCTGGAGCATTTGGATTATGTGGGCAAGATAAATAGCCGGGATTTGCGTCCCAAAGCCGCCGTCGTATATCAAAACATAACGCGTACGATAGACGCTCTCACGGTGATGCATCCCTCCGACAAACTATCCATACTTGTACAGAGCTTTAACGGGCAAGTAGATTCGCTTCAAAACGATCTGGCTCATGAGCAGGCTGCCCAAACACGGAATACAGAGTCCAAAGCAGAGCCTGCCACCAACAATCCGGCCTCTGCCGAAAGCAGAACGAGCGTTTCACAATCGACAAACCAGTCTGACGACAATAATACGAGCGTATTATGCTCAACAAAGTGATCTGCTCACTATAATACGAGCGTATTATACCCAACAAAGTGCTCTGCCCACTATAATACGAGCGTATTATAGTGGGCAGAGCACTACAACGACCTAGCCGCAGTATCGGCGGACTTTCCCTACACAAATTCGGTAGGCGTTACATCGTACACAGCCTTAAAGCACTTGGTAAAATAGGCCGGCGACGAAAATCCGGTGCGATACGTTATCTCGCTCACCGTGTATCTCCGTTCGCGAAGCAGCGCAGCGGCCTTCGAAAGACGGTAATTGCGCAGGAAGTCCACCGGTGTGGTTCCGGTAAGCTCCTTTATCTTGCGGTAGAGGTGTCCGCGCGACAAGCCAAGCATATCGCTCAGTTTTTCCACATTGTAATCAGGATCGGGATAGCCCTCTTCGATACGCTCTACAAAACGGTGCATAAACGCATCGTCCATGCTTTCGGGTTTGTCCGGTTTGTCGAGCAGCAGATTGCCGTTTTCCAGCTTCCGGAGGAGTTGTTCGCGCAAACGCTCACGCTCTTCCAGCACACGGATGATTTTGAGCTTGACAAAATCCATATTGAAAGGTTTCTGTATATAATCGTCGGCTCCACCCGAAATTCCGTGCTTCTGCTGCCGTTCGTCAGACAGCGCCGTAAGCAGCATCACCGGAAGGTGACTGCACGAAAGGGTAGTTTTGATGGTGCGGCACAGGTCGAAACCATTCATGCCGGGCATCATCACGTCGCTAAGAACAAAGGATATGGCAATATCTTCATGTTGCAAAACATGAAGAGCTTCCACGCCGTTGGAAGCGGTTACCACACTAAAATTCTCGCTCAGCCCTTCTTTCAAGAAGGTGCACACTTCGTTGTCGTCTTCCACCACCAGAATGGTGTAAGGATATTTCCGGGAAAGCATTTCCTTCTCGCCGGTATTGTCGAGCATAGCAGCGTCGCAAGCCATTTGCGGCACTTCGGTTACGTCGGCATCAACAAAATGCTTTTTCTCCTTATACAGGTTGACGATAAACGTTGTTCCTTTTCCGGGCAGGCTGTCCACCCTGATGTCTCCATTGTGCATCAACATATATTCCTTGACCAAATGAAGCCCGATGCCAGTTCCCTCCGTAGCATTCTCGGTATAAAAACGGTCGTACAAATAAGGGATTTTCTCGGCAGAGATGCCCTGTCCGGTATCTTTCACACTAATTTGTATGCACTCTCCCGCATCGGCCACTTCAACGGCTATGCTCCCACCATCGGGGGTGAATTTAAAGGCGTTCGAAAGAAGGTTCATCAAAACCTTCTCTATCTTGTCCGGATCGATCCATATCTCCTGCGACTTCACGCCCGAGGCAAAAGTGTAGGTAATATGGCGTACTACGGCCATGCTATCGAAATATGACTTTACTTCGCTGGCAAACGAAACAATCTCGGTCTGCCGTATCTTCAATTTCTCCTGCTTGTTTTCTATCTTGCGGAAGTCCAATATCTGATTGATTACGCGATACAGCCGGTTCGCATTTTTCTGTATCAATTGCAGATCGGGCAGGTAGGGAGAGTCGTGCATCAACCCCATCAGGCGGTCCAGCGGGCCCAGTATCAGCGTGAGGGGAGTACGTACTTCGTGCGAAACGTTGGTAAAGAATTGTAGCTTCTGGGCAGTCACCTCCTTGATCTCGGCATTAAGGGAGATGAGTTTCCGGCGTTGTTCTTCTTCTTTACGGTTTATTTCGCGCAGCTCCCGGTTCTTCCTTTTCATCTTCCGGTTAATGGAAAAGACGTAAAAAGAAAGGAGAACGAAGCCTATCATCAGTGTTGTGATGATCCAGAGCGAGCCTTGCAGAAATTGGAAACGATTGAGCAAGGATTCTATATTGCCGCGCTGCAGCTCGATACGTCTCTGGTAGTTCAGCAGGCGTGATGCCTGAATCAGCATGGAACGGGCAGCGGACTTGTCGATCTCGCCCGTTTGCAGAGGGATAAATTTATCCACCGGCTCGCCGTTCAATATTTTCACAGCGGTACGGAGCACCTGCTCGCCGCCTGTAGGATATAAAAAAGAGGCATTGATGCGTCCGTCGGCAACGGCTTCCAAACCGGCCCCGGGTACGGCATCCACTCCAATAATAGGCAGGCTGTCCCCTAATACGGAATCTTTTTCCAAAAAATATTCGCGGGCGGCAATGGCCATCATGTCGTTGTGAGAATATACAAAATCAACGTTGAAAGGCCATTCCAATGAAGCCAGGCGTACTCTGGCAGTATCATAGACCCATTCTCCCTCCACTTTACGGAAGTAAAGATCGGAGCGTTTAACCAGAGCATCTATAAATCCCTGATGGCGTTCTTGCGCAGGCGACGAGCTTGCCAATCCCCATATCTCCAGGATTGTTGCTTTGGGAGGCAGGTATCTGGAAGCATATTTTCCGGCCTCGTAGCCTATTTCGTAGTTGTCTGCACCCACAAAGGCGGTATAAAGGTCTGTGTTTACTTTCCGGTCTGTTATAATCGTGGGGATTCCGGCACGGTAAGCCTCCTCGGCCGCTTCGGTGATGGGCTGCGACTGGAATGGGGAGATGATTAACACATCCACCTTCTCGTTTATCAATTCTCTGATCTGGCGTATCTGGGTGCTGTTGTCGCTATGTGCATCTTTGATCATAATTTCCAGATTATCGTAGTTGGATGCCTCTATTTCCATCTCTTTCAGCATGGCTTGACGCCACGCATCGTCCAGCATGCACTGTGAAAGACCAATTACGAACTTTTTATCATTCTTCTCGGAAGTGGTACACGAGAATAAGCAAGATGCCAGTACAGTAATGGAAAGAAAAAGTTTAAACAATTGCTTCATAACTATCAGCAGACAAAGTTGAAAAGATTTACAGAATTGACATTTCCAGATACTGCCGCCAGGCAGTTTAAAGAAGAGTGCTAAATCATCCCGGCATTTTACAAAATCATCGGGATGACTTAGTAAAAACACTAATTGTGTACCAGCGTACCTATATTATCCCCGCTCATTACTTTTCTCAGATTACCATTTGTATCCATATCGAATACGATAATAGGCAGGTTATTTTCTTTGCACATGGTAGTAGCGGTCAGATCCATAACCTTTAATCCACGGGTATAAATTTCATCATACGTAATTTCAGAGAACTTTGTTGCCGTAGGGTCTTTTTCCGGATCAGCGGTGTAAATACCATCCACCCGGGTTCCTTTCAGCATGACATCCGCCTCTATTTCAATCCCCCGCAGAGAAGAACCTGTATCTGTAGTAAAGAACGGATTTCCTGTACCGCCCGACATGATAACTACATTGCCTTGTTCCAGCAATTCAATAGCACGCCATTTATTATAAAATTCGCCAATCGGCTCCATACGGATAGCAGTAAGCACCTTTGCCTTCACTCCTTGTGCAACCAGAGCCGAACTAAGTGCCAGGCTGTTGATTACGGTTGCCAACATACCCATCTGGTCGCCTTTTACCCTGTCAAATCCTTTAGATGCACCACTCAAACCACGGAAAATATTTCCACCGCCTATAACGATACCTATTTGTACACCCATTTCAGCAATCTCTTTAATTTGAGAAGCATATTCATTCAACCGGACTTCGTCTATGCCATATTGCTTACCACCCATCAGCGATTCTCCGCTTAATTTTAAAAGAATTCGTTTGTATTGAGCCATATCTATTGATTTTAAAATAATTGAACAAAAGTAGACATTTAACAAGACTGTACAAAAAATGAAATCATTTTGTAATATTCCGATATTATTTTTGTCGTGAAACAAGTTTGGTAATCTTCCTGTTTTTTTAAGATAAAAATATCACCAAAACTTTATTCCTAACTTAAAATAGCAGCCCGTCTTTCAGCGGAAAGCGAGGGTTGCTATTTATGTTATAGAAACTCTATCGTTTTTTCCAAAGCCATTCCATGCGACCCTTTAATCAGTATGTGGTATCCTTTCAAAGGTTGCTCCCGGAGGCTTGTTATTAGCTCTTCAGTTTCCACAAAAGGAGAAAACTCTTTTCCAACTTTTGCAAAATGATCACCACAAAGATATACTTTATCAAACTTAGCAGCTTTTACTAATTCTACTATTTCCGTATGCAGTTCATCACTAGACGGTCCTAACTCCTTCATATCACCAAGTATAACCGCTTTCGGGCATACCGGCATAGAAGCAAAATTTTCCAAAGCCACCTTCATACTGCTTGGGTTGGCATTATAAGCATCGATAATCAGTTTGTTATGCCCGGTTTCTTTCAATTGCGAACGATTATTTGTCGGTTCATAGCTAGCAATAGCACGGCTAATACGCTCAGCCGGAATCTTAAAATAACGTCCTACTGCAACTGCAGCCAAAACATTGTCTATATTATAAGCACCTATCAAGTGAGTCTCTACCGTATGTATCTTACCTTGTTGCTTCCAGTCAAATACTAACAAAGGGTTGCAGCTAACCACATGTCCCGAAGCAAATGCTTCTTCACTTTCGCCATAAGTAATCTGTTCAATACCTTTGGCTATAGCCTGTAAATCGGCGTTTTCTTTTTTGATGAATATTTTCCCTTTGCTGGCACGCATATAATCGTAAAGCTCTCCTTTTGTCTTGACCACACCTTCAAAAGAACCAAAACCTTCCAAATGTGCCCGTCCAACATTTGTAATAATTCCGTAATTCGGCTGAACGATATTAACCAGTTCTTTTATATCTCCCGGATGGCTGGCTCCCATCTCTATCACGGCCATTTCATGATCATGATTCAAACGTAACAGAGTAAGAGGAACACCGATATGGTT
Organism: Parabacteroides provencensis; assembly: GCF_900232875.1. Lineage (NCBI taxonomy): Bacteria > Pseudomonadati > Bacteroidota > Bacteroidia > Bacteroidales > Tannerellaceae > Parabacteroides > Parabacteroides provencensis. Next base: position 1,221,629 of record NZ_LT960488.1, read on the forward strand.
ATTCAGGTTTCCTTCCGTATAAAGTAAGTTATATTTTGTAGAAAGAACTGCTGCCAGTATCTCTTTTGTCGTTGTCTTACCATTTGTTCCCGTAATTCCAATAACAGGAATACCTAAAATTTTACGGTGACGATGAGCCAACTGTTGAAGAGTGACTAACACATCATTCACCAATATAGTACGCTCGCCGGTAACATAGGCCGGATTATCTATTACAGCATACGAACAACCGGAATCCAAAGCTTTCGCCGCATATTGGTTCCCGTCAAACTTGTCGCCTTTTAAAGCAAAGAACAATGATCCTCTGGGGCAATTACGACTATCAGTCGTAATCTTCGGATTATGTAAAAACAATTCGTATAGTTCTGAAATATTCATAGCATTATTAGCATTTTATTGGATAGCAAAAGTAACGCATATTATATTATTTCCGTACTTTTGTAGGAAATTGTTTGTTACTGATTATAAAGATGAATTATAAAACGCTCAATATTAAAGGCACTCTCATTCCCCTGGAAAAGCCTATAGTCATGGGGATATTGAATATCACACCCGATTCTTTTTATGCCGGAAGCCGGAAACAATCGGAAGCTGAGATAGAAAAGCGCATACAAACAATCCTGGAAGAAGGTGGAACGATAATTGACATAGGAGGATATTCATCCCGTCCGGATGCAATAGACGTTTCTTCCGAAGAAGAGATGAAAAGACTGCAAATGGCTCTGGAAATATTGAACAAACAGTACCCGGATGTTATTATTTCGGTAGATACGTTCCGCGCAGATATTGCACGCCGTTGCATAGAACGATACGGGGTGGCTATTATAAATGATATATCAGCCGGCGAATTAGACCCAAACATGTTTGAAACCGTTGCCGATTTGCGTGTTCCTTATATCATGATGCACATGCGAGGCACACCCAAAACCATGCAACAGCATACAAACTACACAAACATGATGAGCGAAATCATACAATATTTTGCAGAAAAGGTGAAACGCCTGCACTTGATGGGAGCTAACGATATTATACTGGATCCCGGTTTTGGTTTCAGTAAAACAGTGGACCAGAACTATGAACTAATGAGCAATTTGAAAGAATTCGGATTATTCGGATTACCGTTACTAGTTGGTATTTCGCGTAAAAGCATGATTTATAAATATCTGGGCGGAACGCCAACCGAAAGTTTGAACGGGACAACTGTTTTAAATACATTTGCTTTGCTCAACGGCGCTGATATTCTACGTGTGCATGATGTAAGAGCCGCAGTAGAAGCTGTCAGAATTACAGAGAAACTAACTGTCAATTGTCAACTGTAAACGATCTATTATTATGTGGATGCACTTTGGCATAAAAGATTTGATTGATGTACTACTGGTAGCCTTCTTCCTGTACCAGACTTATAAATTAATGAAAAGTTCGGGTACACTGGCAATCTTCAGTGGCGTCGTTTCATTTATTATAGTATGGATACTCGTTTCGCAAGTTCTGGAAATGAGACTAATGGGAGCCATACTCGATAAGTTCATCAGTGTAGGGTTTCTGGTACTGGTTATTTTATTTCAAGACGAAATACGGCGCTTTCTGGTGGCTTTAGGCTCACACCGCGGATGGAAATTCTTGGGCAAATTGTTTTCGAAAAAGGATGAAACCAAAGAAAAAGAAGGTAAGTTCATAGCACCGGTTGTACTTGCCTGTATGAATATGGCACGTAAAAAAACAGGAGCATTGATTGTCATTCAACAGGATATCGACTTATCGGTATACGAACATACAGGGGAAATGTTTAATGCCGATGTTAATGCACGCCTGATAGAAAATATTTTCTTCAAAAACAGCCCTCTACATGATGGAGCCATGATCATTGCAGACAACCGTATCAAAGCAGCAGGCTGCATCCTTCCTGTCGCACAAAACGCTTCCCTACCCAAAGATATGGGATTGAGGCATCGCTCAGGATTAGGCATGTCACTCGAAACAGATGCCCTCGTTATCATTGTTTCGGAAGAACGCGGAAAAATATCAGTAGCCCACAAAGGTAAGCTAAGTGTGAATGTGACTGCAGAAGAACTCCAACAAATACTCTCAGGCGAACGGGAAGTGACAAACTATTGTTAAAAGTTCTGAAAGTGACAACTTAACATGTAATTCTTTTGCCCGTTTTGCAAACTCCATATTGCATTATTGTATACTTTTGTAACCGATTACGGTGACAATTACAAAATAATATAAAAATTCCTATTATGGACTTAATGCAAGACATCATTGCACGCGCTAAAGCTAACAAGCAGCGCATTGTTCTTCCCGAAGGAACAGAGGAAAGAACTCTGAAAGCAGCCGACCGCTTATTGGCCGACAAAGTAGCAGACATTGTATTGATCGGCAATCCCAACGAAATTAAAAAACTTGCTACAGATTTTGGATTGAACCACATTAACGAAGCAACCATCGTCGACCCTAAAAATCATGCAAAGAAGGCAGCTTATGCCGATTTGCTTTTCCAATTACGTCAGAAAAAGGGCATGACTCCGGAGAAAGCAGCCGTATTGGTTGAAGAACCGTTGTTTCTTGCCTGTTTGATGATCAAATCGGGAGATGCCGATGGAGAAATTGCCGGCGCCCAAAACACAACAGGCGATGTTTTGCGTCCTGCATTACAAATTATAAAAACAGCTCCGGGTATGAGCTGCGTTTCAGGTGCATTTATCATGTTCACAAAAAAACAGGAATACGGTAAAAACGGCATACTTGTATTTGCCGATTGTGCTGTAATGCCTAACCCCACAGCTCCCGAACTGGCCAGCATTGCAATCGCAACAGCTGCAACAGCACGGGATATCGTAGGTATTGAACCTCAGGTTGCCATGTTAAGCTTCTCTACCAAAGGAAGTGCTTCAAACGAAATGGTAGACAAAGTTGTAGAAGCTACCAAGATGGCCAAAGAAATGGCTCCGAACGTGAAAATTGATGGTGAACTTCAGGCTGATGCTGCATTAGTTGAAAAGGTAGCATCTTTAAAAGCACCGGGTAGTGAAGTTGCCGGCAAAGCAAATGTATTGGTATTCCCTACTCTGGAAGTAGGCAATATTGCTTATAAACTTGTACAACGCCTTGGAGATGCAGAAGCTGTAGGCCCTATCCTTCAAGGAATGGCTGCTCCTGTAAACGATCTGTCACGTGGCTGTTCGGTAGACGATATTTACAAGATGGTTGCTATAGCCTGCAACCAATCGATAGGTTTGAAAGCTACAAAAAAGTAAGAATCACAAAATAACAATATAAACACATGAAGATATTAGTTCTTAACTGCGGAAGTTCTTCTGTAAAGTACAAATTGTTTGACATGGACAAACATGAAGTACTGGCTCAAGGCGGTGTCGAGAAACTGGGATTACCCGGTTCTTTTCTCAAATTCACATTGCCTAATGGAGAAAAAGTGATCTTGGAAAAAGAATTGCCGGAACACAATGCCGCAATTCAGTTTATTCTAAGCATATTAACCGACGAAAAATATGGTTGCATCAAATCATATGATGAAATAGACGCTGTTGGACACCGGGTAGTACACGGAGGAGAAGCATTCAGCGGAAGTGTTGAAATCACAAGCGAAGTGATTGGAAAAGTGGTAGAATGTATTGATCTGGCCCCTCTTCATAATCCTCCTAACCTGAAAGGTATTCGTGCGATGAGCTCATTGATTCCGGGTATTCGCCAGGTAGGTGTATTCGATACGGCTTTCCATCAGACAATGCCGGATTACGCTTATATGTACGGACTTCCTTATTCCGTTTATAAAAAATACGGTATCCGCCGCTATGGATTCCATGGGACGAGCCATCGTTATGTATCAAGACGTGCTTGCGAAATATTAGGAGTCCCATACGAAAAACAACGTATTATCACAGCCCACGTAGGCAACGGAGGTTCTATTGCTGCAATCAAAGACGGTAAATGCGTAGATACTTCCATGGGATTAACTCCGGTAGAAGGTTTATTGATGGGTACCCGTTGCGGAGACGTAGACGCCGGTGCACTGACATTCCTGATGGACAAAGAAGGTCTGGATGCTAAAGGCATGTCTAACCTGATAAACAAACAAAGCGGCGTACTGGGACTTTCCGGATTGTCTTCCGATATGCGTGAAATCGAAGCCGCAGTAGCCGACGGAGACAAGAAGGCTATCCTGGCATTAAACGTATACAATTATCGTATTAAGAAATATATCGGTGCTTATGCAGCTGTTTTAGGTGGTTGCGACATCCTTGTATGGACTGGTGGAGTTGGTGAGAACCAATGGGCAACCCGTCGTGTTGTTTGCGAAAACATGGAATATATGGGCATGAAAATCGATGTGGAGAAAAATGAAGGTATGCGTGGCGAAGAAATGGTAATCAGCGCTCCGGACAGTAAAGTTACTATTATTGTTGTTCCTACTGACGAAGAATATATGATTGCTTCCGACACGATGGATATATTAAACAAATAAAATCCTAATCCTCACAGCTTACAAAACACAAAGGATTAGTGTTTAGACAGTCCCGGCATCGGTTGGGACTGTTTTTTTATTCTATTTCAAACTGATTCAGGGAGAGAGACTCGCCGTCCCATTCTATATAAGAGAAATATTGCATCCAGTCGCCGGCAATAAGTAAACGGCTCGTCTTAGACAACATTAAATCCAGCATGATATGACGATGCCCGAAAACAAAGAAGTTTATATCCGGATGCACCTTCAAATATTCTTTTGCAAAAGAAATCAGGTACTCTCCTGCTTCTCCTTGATATGCTTTTACATTACCATTTAGAGTTTCTTTCTTCAAACCACTTTTACGGCTACTCAATGACCAACCTAAGGCAAAACCAAATGTCCACCGGGGATGAATACCCGCATACAACCACTGACAGAATTTATTGCGAAAAACAGCCCGGATCAGACGAAAAAGCTTACTTCGATAATCCACTTCATCTCCATGTGCTAAAAAGAAACGTTTGCCCAATAAATCAATGGTAAGCGGTTCACGATGAATAACAGCGCCTATTTCCTGAGGCAAGTAGTCAAACATCCATATATCATGGTTCCCAATGAATATATGAATCTCAATTCCATTATCCGACAACTCGGCCAATTTACCAAGAAAACGCGTATGTCCCTTCGGAACAACATATTTATACTCGTACCAATAATCGAAAATATCACCCAACAGCCAAACAGCTGCAGCATCTTTTTTTATACTGTCCAACCAGCGCACCAGCTTCTTTTCAACCGCCAACGGGTCTTTGTGGAAACGGGCGCCTAAATGGGCATCCGAAGCAAAATATATTTTCTTTCGGGAGGAGTTCATTTTTCTTTCAGGAGGAATTATAAAAAGCCCAGTTCCAACTTAGCCTCTTCAGACATCATATCTTTATCCCATTCCGGCTCGAACACAATGTTCACTTCCACATTGTTCACACCGTCCACCGATTCTACTTTCATACGGACATCTTCCACAATGAAATCGGCTGCAGGGCAATTAGGAGCCGTAAGCGTCATATCTATACGAACATTCTTATCGTCGTCAATCTCTACATTATATATAAGGCCAAGATCGTACACATTTACCGGTATCTCCGGATCATATACGGTTTTAAGCATGGCAACAATAGCTTCTTCTGTCTGGAGGAATTCGTTGTTCATTTTAATTCTATTTAAGTGCAAAATTACGAAATAGTTAACTAAAGAACCTCTCTATACATTGAAAAGTTTATTAAAAGCTACTTTACTAGAGCCTGCCTTCATCCGTATAACTATAAAACCGGTCGTCTGATATGATAATGTGGTCTAATAAACGGATATCCACCAACTGCACCGCCTGCTTTAGCCGCTGTGTCAACGCATCGTCCTGTGCACTTGGCTGGATGACTCCCGAAGGATGATTATGGCAAAGAATAATACTTGCAGCCAGCGATTGGATAGCTGCTTTCAGTATCAGACGAATATCTGCCTGGGTTTCCCCCACTCCACCTTGACTAATTTTAACCTTCTCAATAACTCTGTTTGCACGATTCAGTAAAGCAATCCATAGTTCCTCGTATGGCAAATCACAAAGCAAGGGATAAAAAAGAGAATAAGCCGCGCGGCTTTCCTGAACAACCAACCGTTGAACCGGTTCACAACCTCTGCGTCTTTTACCCAATTCCAAAGCAGCAGCAATTGTAACTGCTTTTGCTTCACCAATACCTTTAAAAGATGAGATTAAATCGTTTACCGACAATTTGCCTAATGCATTCAAATTATTATCAACAGAATGAAGAATACGCTGGGACAGTTGAACTGCCGTTTCCTGCAGATTTCCAGAACCAATCAGAATAGCCAGAAGCTCGGCATCACTTAAGGAAGATGCTCCTTTATGAAGTAATTTCTCACGCGGACGATCTTCTATCGCCCAATCTGTTATTTTCATAGCTTGTATTTGGTATAAAAAAGAAAAGGGCGGCTTTTAGCCGCCCCCATTTCTCTATATAGTATTAACGGATACGTCCTACATAAGAACCGTCCTGTGTATTGATTTCGATCGTTTCACCTTCAGAAATAAACAACGGAACACGAACCTCCGTACCGGTTTCCACTGTTGCCGGCTTCAATGTGTTTGTTGCAGTATCGCCTTTAACACCCGGTTCCGTATAAGTAACCTTCAATTGTACTTTTACAGGCATGTCAGCAAAAAGAACAGTTTCTGTCGAAGCATCCGAAACAACATCAACAACCTGACCTTCTTTCATGAATTCAACACCATTAATAAGTTCTTTATCGATAATAACATCTTCCCATGTTTCCTGGTTCAGAAAGTGATAATGTTCGCCTTCATTATATGAAAACTGGTAGGGACGGCGTTCAACACGTACATCTTCCAGTTTTTCATCAATATTGAAACGACGTTCAAGCGTACCGCCATTTACAATATCTTTCAATTTCGTACGCATGATAGTGTTACCCTTACCTGGTTTTACATGAAGAAAATCCACGCAGAAATATAGCTTTCCGTCTAAACGAATACAAGTTCCTTTCTTAATGTCTTGTGAATTGATCATACTTTATATTTTTTATTTATGTAATACGATTGAGTTAATTCGTCATTTTCCGGGTGCAAAAGTAGTGCTTTCAAACGAAAGTAACAACATATTGCCGTATTTTTATTCTGAAAAGAGTTGCAAATCAATCTAATATGATTTGGAAGGAGAAAATGCCCGTGGTTGTTTATTTAGAACATCGACAGAATTAAACCAATCAAAGGAACCAAAACAGCAGTCATTATACCCATCAGGCCAATAGCTAATCCGCTCAAGGCTCCTTCTATAGCTCCCAGCTGGATGGCAACAGATGTCCCTACTCCATGCGACGAAGCGCCTAGTGCCAGCCCCTTGGCTATATGGCTTTCTATACCTAAAACTTTCATTACAACAGGCCCGACTATACTGCCAAAAATACCTACCACAACAACAATAACAGCTGTTAAAGAAGGGATACCCCCGGCCTTTTCAGCAATGCCCATAGCAATGGGTGTTGTCACCGATTTAGGTTGAAGGGTGGCTATTAAAGCCTGGTCCGCTCCCATTACTTTACCTATTATAATTACGCTTACGATACCAACGATAGCTCCTACAAATACCGAAGTCAGGATCGAGATTACATTTCCTTTCAGGTATTGTATCTGTTCGTACAGGACATATCCTAATGCTACAACGGAAGGACCAAGCAGAAAGTGAATCAAATGCGTATGTTGTTGAAACGATTCATAGTGAACACCAAGCACTTGCAGCACGACTATAATTACAAACACGGAGGTTATCAAAGGATGCAACAGGCTGACACGGGTCTTCTTATACAAAGCCATCGCCGCCAAATAAGTTCCCAACACCAAGGTCAGGGCAAATATTTCAGAATCAGCCAACGTATTCATCGTCTATTTTCCTTTCTCCATTTTCTGTTGCACAAGAGCAACGCTGACAATAACTAAAATCGTACTCACCACACATGCCGTAAGGATAACCGCCCAATACTGGGAAAGAATACCCACTGAGCCCATCAATCCTACAGCCGCAGGAACAAAGAACAGGCTCATATTCTGTGTCAATATAGTAGATACCCGTTTCACTTTATCCGGTTTTACCCATTTAAAAGCAAGAGCCAGAAAGAGCAACACCATGCCTATCACGCTACCCGGTATAAAACCGTCTATGAAATAGCTTATAAACTCTCCCGTAAAGTAGAAGAATAAAATATAAAACGCTTGTGCCAGCATAAACCTTTTACCTATTATTTAGTGACTGCAAAGATAACACACAAACAAAAAATATGTTCTACAACATAAGACATTAACCTATGTTTAACAAAACAGATTCATAGTTATAACTTTTCAAACCCATAACTATGATTTTCCCAAATCACCGGGATGGGTTTTGCGATACAAAAAAAGCGTGTGTAACGATGGTTTGATAAATCAGGCTAATGCAGAGGTGATAAACATATAAATCATCATACCTATAATATCGTTAGTAATCGTTATAAAAGGGCCGGTAGCAAGGGCCGGATCCACATTCATCCGGTTCAATGTCATCGGCACAAGTGTCCCGAATATACTGGCAAACATGACTACGGCAAATAAACTAAGTGACACAGATGCCGTAATAGCTCTGTCACCCAGCATAAAGAAGTTGTATATGAATACTACCAGACTGATAATGCTGGCGTTGATAAGCGAAACAACAGATTCTTTTAATATTTGCGAAACTATATGTCCTTCTTTCAATGTATTATTAGCTAAGCCTTGCACCACAATAGCAGAAGACTGTATTCCTACATTTCCGCCGGTACCACCAATCAACGGGATAAACAAAGCCATTTTAGGATTAGCAGCAAAACTGCTCTCAAAGCCTCCCAGAATCACCGAATTTCCTAACCCGCCAATCATGCCGATAAGTAACCAAGGCAAGCGTGCAGCCGTTTGCATAAACACATTATCGGATGTCTCCACATCCTGGGAAATACCGGAAGCCAACTGGTACTCACGCTCATGTTGCTCGCGGATTTCATCCATTACGTCATCAATAGTAATACGACCAACCAAACGTCCGATACTATCTACTACAGGCAACGCAACCAAGTCGTATTTCTCAATAGTCTGCGATACATCTTCAATACTGTCACTTTCATGTACGGAAATCGGATCCTTCTTCATTACATGTTTGATCTTGGAAACAGAAGGATTGGTGATAAGCCGTTGCAAAGGCAAAACACCCTTCAGGCGTTCGTCGTCATCTATTACATATACGTAATAAATCTCGTCCATCTCTTCAGCCTGTTTACGCATTTCGTCAATACATTGGGGCATACTCCAATTCTCGTTTACAACGATCATTTCAGTACCCATCAAACCACCGGCCGTATCTTCGTCATATTTCAACAAGTCTACGATATCACCGGCCTGCTCAACATCTTTTATATGCGACAAGATTTCTTCCTGCGTGTCTTCATCCAATTCACGCATCAAATCAACTGCATCGTCGGTTTCCATGTTATCCACGAAACGCTTCGCAATCAATTCACTCGGAAGTTCTTTCAGTAATTTATGACGGTCTTCTTCGTCAAGTTCCATCAACACGTCGGCTGCTTTGTCTCCGTCCATCAGCAGATAGAGATAAATAGCTTCCCGAAGATTCAGTTCCTGATATAATTCGGCAATATCTGCAGGATATAATTCGTGCAACAATTCGCGCGCTTTATCATCTTCTTTCCGTTCGATGATATTTTTCAGGTTCTCGATGTATTCTTTCGTTAATTCAATCATGACAACGTGTTGTTTCTTCTATCGGGCGGGGGTTATCCGGCCAAGCACATTATTCTTTTGACAAATCAGGGTAAGCTCTACAAACTGTTCTACAGAAAGTTGTTCGGGGCGCTTATCAAAAATAGGCAATACATAATCCGGACAATCTTTGCCTAAAAGAGGTTTCATTGAATTGCGAAGCGTTTTGCGACGTTGGTTAAAAGAGGTCTTGACAACGGTTTTAAACAATTTCTCATCGCATCCTAATTCCTTCCGGTCATTACGCACCATACGCAAAACGGCGCTTTTTACCTTTGGGGGCGGATCAAAAACATATTCGCTGACTGTAAACAGATAACTTACATCATACCATGCCTGCAATAATACACTTAATATGCCATATGTCTTGCTACCCGGACCGGCAGCCAAGCGTTCGGCCACTTCTTTCTGCAACATTCCGGAACAACAAGGTACTTGTTCTTTATAATCAAGAACCTTAAAAAATATCTGGCTGGATATATTATACGGATAATTCCCAATCACACAAAACGGCCCTGAGAACAGTTTGGGAAGGTCCAACTTCAGAAAATCATCTCCTATAATGCGCCCTCGCAAAGCAGGAAAATTCTGTTCCAAATAAGCTACCGATTCCCGGTCAAGTTCCACAACTGTAAGATCTTGTCCTGCTTCCAGCAAGAACTGGGTAAGCACTCCCATACCAGGACCTATCTCCAATATCGGTGTACCTTTATAGTCGGCTACTGTATCAGCAATACGCTGGGCAATTTGCAAATCTTTAAGGAAATGTTGCCCTAATGCCTTTTTCGGTTTAACTAATCTCATCCAGTTATTTAATAGATTGTGTTTCGTATCTAAATAATATTGTATCTTTGCAGACGCACAAAAATACAACAAATTATTAAAAGAACCCTACGTGTAATGGATTTTAAAGGCATTCTACGCACGATTCTTAAGATATGCTTACCTCTGGTTTTCGGCTGTTTGCTGCTCTGGTTTTTATATCGGAAGATGGATGTCAGTGAGATATGGAGAGTAGTAAAAGAAGGTGTCCGTTATGACATAATCTTGTTTTCCCTATTATTCGGCCTTGCTGCCAATATAATACGCGGTCTCCGATGGGGATTGCTGATCAGTTCGCTGGGCGAGCGGTTCAAGATGAGCAACGTTATCTATGCCGTATTAGGTAATTATGCTGTAAACCTCGTACTGCCCCGCGTCGGGGAAGTATGGCGTTGTGGTGTGATTACGAAATACGACAAGATCCCATTCTCCAAATTGCTGGGCACCCTGTTAATAGACCGTGTAAGCGATACAATCATGGTCGGACTTATTACTTTGATGATATTCATCTTCAACATTAATTTCTTCACGAGCTTCTTTGCCAAGAACCCGGCACTGCTTGACGGCTTCCAATCTATGTTCAATTCTATCTGGATTTATGTGGTTCTGATAGTTTTTTGCGTCGGAATTTGGTTTATATTCACTTATATGAGTAACTTTACGCTGGTACAGAAAGCGAAGACCCTGTTGTTGAATGTTTGGGAAGGGATGAAAAGCATCTGGCTGATGAAACACAAAGTTCGTTTCTTGTTGGAGACAGTGCTTATCTGGGCTGGTTATTTCTGTTATTTCTATATCACGTTTTATGCATTCGATTTTACCCGCGACCTGGGGGTTTCCGTCGGATTAATCGCATTTACGATGAGTAGTATAGGCGTTGCCGTTCCGGTACAGGGAGGCATCGGTCCGTGGCACTTCATGGTTATTGCAACATTAGTTTGTTTCGGGGTAAACGAGAGTGATGCTGCAGCTTTTGCTTTAGTCGTACACACTGTACAGACGGTATGGACAGGGCTTTGTGGTTTGTTTGGCGTAATAGCATTGCCGCTAACCAACAAAGGAACGCAGGAAACAGCTGTTGTTTCAGAATGAATACAATCATGTATTAAATAAGAGTTATAAACTTAAATCAGTAACTTCTATGTCAGCAGAAATCAAAAATCTATTACCAAAGCATGTATGGGGTTATTTCTATGACCTTACACAAATTCCTCGTCCAACCGGACACATGGAGGCCGTAACCCGTTATGTAGTCGAATTTGGAAAAAGCTTGGGATTAGAAACCCTGCAGGACGAAGTAGGAAATGTTTTGATCCGCAAACCGGCTACTCCCGGAAGAGAAGGACACAAGACCGTTACTTTGCAGGCACATCTCGATATGGTTCCGCAGAAAAATGCATCAGTAAAACATAACTTCATTACTGACCCTATAGATGCTTACATAGACGGAGACTGGGTAAAAGCTCATGAAACGACATTAGGAGCAGACAATGGGATAGGGGCATCATTCGCTATGGCGGCATTAGCCGATAACTCTTTACAACACGGTCCTTTGGAAGCACTCTTTACCATAGACGAAGAAGAAGGCATGGATGGAGCAGTCGGGCTGAAATCCGGTTTCCTGAAAGGCAATATTCTGCTAAACTGCGATTCGGAAGAAGAAGGAGAGTTGTTTGTAGGTTGCGCCGGTGGTGCAGACCTGAATATCTCTTTCCAATTTAAAGAAGATCAATATATACCGGAAGGCGATACAGCCGTTAAATTAAGCCTGACCGGATTAAAAGGCGGACATTCCGGTGTAGATATCCACCTGGGACGGGCAAACGCCAACAAATTAATGTTCCGGTTCCTGAAAGAAGCTGTCTGCGATTATGGAGCACGTTTATCTTCCATTGAAGGAGGCTCCTTACGCAATGCCATTCCACGTGAAGCATTTGCCACGATAACAATTCCGGGAGATAATGTAGAATCCCTTTGGGAATTGATAGCAGACTACCAGGACACTTTCCGTACCGAATACAAAGGTATAGAAGACAATATAAGTTTTGTGGCTGAAATGACAGATATGCCGTCAACTCTGATCCCGGAAGAAATTCAGGACGATTTGATCAACGCTATCGAAGGATGCCAGAACGGTGTCATCAGCATGCTGCATGATTTCCCCGGCACAGTGGAATCATCATCCAATCTGGCAATTGTGCATACGGCTAACGAATTGATCGAGATAAAGATATTAGTAAGAAGTTCTTCCGAAAGCCGCAAATATGCTGTTTGTTCCAGCCTGGAAAGCATCTTTGCCCTGGCCGGTGCAAAAGTGGAATATGGCGGAGCCTACAATGGATGGCAACCCAACATAGACTCACCTGTCCTGAATCTGATGGAGAAAGTATATCTGGATTTATACGGTAAAAAACCATCGGTAAAGGTTATGCATGCCGGTCTCGAATGCGGCATCATACAGGGAGCATATCCGGAAATGGACATGATTTCCATCGGACCGGACTTACAACATCCCCACTCTCCTGACGAGCGCGTCAGCATCTCATCCGTACAACGGGTTTGGGAATTTATAAAGGCTACATTAGAAAGAATCTGACTCTTTCCGGAATTATCAAGGAAACATGTCAAAAAGCTAATATTGAACGCAGATGATGCAGAACACACAGAATATCGCAGATTTTTATTAATAATCAATAAGGTCTGCGTTTATCTGTGCCTTGCCTGCACCATCTGTGCCCTTTTTAGTTGCCTACCTTTCCTCATAGGTTGCTTACCCTATTCAATTTAGTAGCTTACCTAAAAAGTATCAGACCATAGTCTCAATAAAGGGACATTTAGGGGTTCACTTTGTCACCTTCTGTCACTTTCTTCGGGGGGTATTCCTAAATGTGAAAAATTATCCATAGACACTCCATATAAATATACAACTTGCTAATATAGATAATATTACAATACACTAACGAGGTTTTCAAACGCCTAAAAACGGTCAATACTGATTTCATTTTAACACTTCCGCGAACACTTTCCCTGATGCTTAAATAAGCTGTTTATCGCTTCTTTAATATGGCTTTAGCCTAAGTTCAATTGCCGTCGGTTTTAACCGACGGATAGTAGAGTCTTCTTCTTTCAAGGGCTTCAGCCCAATAAGAATGAGATAATCAAAAAGAACTTTCCAAGAAGAAATTTGGCTAAAGCCAATACAGATAAATCCCCTTTTAGTCCGTCAGCTGAAGCAGACGGCAATTGAAACCAGGCTAAAGCCATATAAAAAACGGTTACTCTTTCTTACTTAACTTCTTTACAAAACATACAAAGCTTTCCTAAAATAATGGCATTATCATCCGGTTGTTGTTAATGATAGAATTAGATTTGGTTTATAATAGCATTAGATTTAGTTAATAAGGGCGCTTCTTTAATATGGCTTTAGCCTAAGTTCAATTGCCGTCGGTTTTAACCGACGGATAGTAGAGCCTTCTTCTTTCAAGGGCTTCAGCCCAATAAGAATGAGATAATCAAAAAGAGCTTTCCAAGAAGAAATTTGGCTAAAGCCAATACAGATAAATCCCCTTTTAGTCCGTCCGCTGAAGCAGACGGCAATTGAAACCAGGCTAAAGCCATATAAAAAACGGTTACTCTTTCTTACTTAACTTCTTTACAAAACATACAAAGCTTTCCTAAAATAATGGCATTATCATCCGGTTGTTGTTAATGATAGAATTAGATTTGGTTTATAATAGCATTAGATTTAGTTAATAAGGGCGCTTCTTTAATATGGCTTTAGCCTAAGTTCAATTGCCGTCGGTTTTAACCGACGGATAGTAGAGCCTTCTTCTTTCAAGGGCTTCAGCCCAATAAGAATGAGATAATCAAAAAGAGCTTTCCGAGAAGAAATTTGGCTAAAGCCAATACAGATATATCCCCTTTTAGTCCGTCAGCTGAAGCAGACGGCAATTGAAACCAGGCTAAAGCCATATAAAAAACGGTTACTCTTTCTTACTTAACTTCTTTACAAAACATACAAAGCTTTCCTAAAATAATGGCATTATCATCCGGTTGTTGTTAATGATAGAATTAGATTTGGTTTATAATAGCATTAGATTTAGTTAATAAGGGCGCTTCTTTAATATGGCTTTAGCCTGGTTTCAATTGCCGTCGGTTTTAACCGACGGATAGTAAAGCATCCATCTTTCAAGGGCTTCAGCCCAATAAGAATGAGATAACCAAAAAGAACTTTCCAAGAAGAAATTTGGCTAAAGCCAATACAGATATATCCCCTTTTAGTCCGTCAGCTGAAGCACAATGTCATTAAGTTAAGCACTAGACCGCTCTTTTATAATTCGTAAGTGTCACATACTTGCCTAGAAGTTTGATTGATTTCTTTGTTCGTGTATATTTCCTGCCTGGCCTGACAGGCTCTAAATACCTTTCGAATAAGGAAGTCAATTCCTTCAACAAGTAACCTGCTTGTTCAGCATGGAGAAATAAATCGATAACCCTCCCTTTCATCAGAGCCCAGCATACGTTCTTATTGATCTTATACTTGATTGTCCTTTGTCGGTTTACAGTTCGCACGTATTCCTCACAGCTCTCTTCTATAACGGCTTGCAGGTTGAACACAAAAATGTTAGCATAGAAGTCCTGTTCTATACTAACAGGGCTGATCCCACTGAAGCACTCTACCTGTAGCTCATTTTTGAGGTAGCCATAAGTGGTCTCCACCGGCCAACGCAAGAAGTAGAGTTCCTTTAGAACCGGAAGTGTATATGCTTTTGTGTCGTAGAGATTCGTTATCAATATCTCGTCCTGACCATCATCCAGCCGTATTCTGGCCAGGCGAACCTTGACCTCTGTCTCCGGTGGGATTTCCACACCCTGATCCTTTAAGCCTTTGATCGCCTTATAAGTGGCTCGAAGGGTGACTATCTCTTCTTTTTTGCCAGAGGAACGGAACTCGTCAACCACCTTGCAGAAGTTTGCTTGGGCACGCATCACGAAGTGAGAGTCTTGCCTGTTTATTAGTAAATAGAACAACATGAAGGATGGATATCCGCGGTCCAGTAGCAGCAAGTCGTCCTTATTCAAGAAAGGGATCAGGTCGCATGCCGTGGTACGCTCAGCCTCTTTGAGTGAGCATAATTTGCTATTAACCACCAACTTGTTCAATACGTCATAGAGAACTGAAGCACGGGCTGTGGCCGATTTTATTCCATGCTGGTTGGTACTGTATCCAAAATGCTGTCTCAAAGCTCTCGTATTTGGCAATGATAACTTCGTGCCATCAATGGCGAATATCCTAAAACCTCGCCACCTCCTCTCTTGCCTCCGGGTATTCCGATAATAGGAGGATATCAGTATGTCATTCCAGTCCTGAAAAAAGACAGGCTTTAATTTTCTTCGCTGTTGGCAAAAGGCCGACTTGGTCACGGTCGCAGAGCTGATATGAGAAAAAAAGCTCTCTAGTTCTACGCTTAAACTCCTTTTTAAGAGATTGATATGTAACGCAACCATCCTCGAAAAGGATAAACTGCGTTTACGCGTGAAATCTGTTGCCTTGTTTACGTATCGCATTTTTGTTTCTTTATCACTCATTGTATTTTGAAAAAACTCATTCAAATCGTTTATTATTTCTATATTTGCGGAAACCATTGGCTTGTTTTTTTAGATTCAATTATAAAAAAACGGAGTTTCCGTTTTCAATCCAATGGTTTTTCTCTTTTTTTCTCTTCCTGAAAAAACTTATCATCCATTCTGCATTATTGAACTTCCACTTTCTTGTAAAGCTTCTCTTCATTGTCATGAGAACACAAGGTTGTCAGGCACTTATCGCTTAACTTAATGACATTGAGCTAAAGCAGACGGCAATTGAAACCAGGCTAAAGCCATATAAAAAACGGTTACTCTTTCTTACTTAACTTCTTTACAAAACACATAAAGCTTCCCTAAAACAATGGCATTATCATCCGGTTATGTTAATAATAGAATTAGATTTAGTTTATAATAGCATTAGATTTGATTAATAAGGGCGCTTCTTTAATATGGCTTTAGCCTAAGTTCAATTGCCGTCGGTTTTAACCGACGGATAGTAGAGCCTTCTTCTTTCAAGGGCTTCAGCCCAATAAGAATGAGATAATCAAAAAGAGCTTTCCGAGAAGAAATTTGGCTAAAGCCAATACAGATATATCCCCTTTTAGTCCGTCAGCTGAAGCAGACGGCAATTGAAACCAGGCTAAAGCCATATTAAATAAGCGATAAACAGCTTATTTAAGCATCAGGGAAAGTGTTCGCGGGAAGCACTAAAGCGTTACAGGCATGATTTCGCAACAACGATACAATAATATATATATCAACAACATACAGCCGATATCAGATCATTTTGCAATTTAAGAATACCCCCCGAAGAAGGTGACAGAAGGTGACAAAGTGGGAGACATATCCAAAGTCTGTATTTACGTAATACGAAACTCTGAAACCATTGCAAATAGACAGCATTAAAAATCATGTTAATAAACGTAAGTGCTTCTCTAAGAATATCGGTCAAATTTAAAATTTATTGTACTTTTGTGCTCTTACATTAAATATATAGCAATGGCCAGCGATGAAATGAAAGAAATTTGGAAAATCCCGGAGCCCACACTCAGAAGATTGCCGTGGTATCTTGCCTTTGTAAAACTGATGAAAGGGAAAGGGGAAACATTTGTGTCGTCTACTCAAATTGCCAAAGAAATTAATGTAGACGCCAGCCAGGTTGCTAAAGATCTGTCATTTGTAAACATATCGGGAAAAACCAGAGTCGGTTACGATATAAATACACTGGTAGACGTTTTGGAAGACTTTCTGGGCTTCACGGTGCAACACAAAGCTTTCCTTTTCGGTGTAGGAAGCCTGGGAGCAGCGTTATTACACGACTCCGGTCTGAATCAATACGGATTGGAAATAGTGGCAGGTTTCGACGTCCGCCCCGAACTGGCCGGATCACGCATTCATGGCATCCCTGTATTCCATATCGATGATTTTCCTGCCAAACAAAAGGAATACGGAGCAACAATCGGCATCATTACGGTTCCTGTTGAAAAGGCCCAAGAGGTTACCGAACAAATCATTGCCGGAGGAATCAAGGCTCTCTGGAATTTTACACCTTTCCGTATCCGCGTACCGGAACATATCGTGGTACAAAATACTTCCATGTATGCACATTTAGCGGTTATGTTCAACCGGATGAATTCAATAAATCACTAAAAATGAAAATTATTGCTGTAGGAATGAATTATGCAGCCCACAATAAAGAGCTACATCATTCGTTAGAATTATCAGAACCTACGATCTTTATGAAATCCGATTCGTCTCTTTTGAAAGACGGGAAACCTTTTTTTATTCCCGATTTCTCGTCCGAGATTCATTATGAAACGGAAATTGTAATAAAGATAAACAGGCTGGGAAAGAATATTGCCGAACGTTTTGCACATCGTTACTACGATGAAGTAACAGTCGGCATCGATTTTACCGCGCGCGATTTGCAAAACAAATTACGGGCAGAAGGACTACCCTGGGAAATCAGCAAAGCATTCGACAACTCGGCCGCAGTAGGAACGTTTATCCCGTTGGATAGAGCAGGTGATATTGACCGCATTCCTTTCCATCTGGAAATAAACGGACAGAAAGTTCAGGAAGGCAATACGTCGGATATGCTTTTCCCTGTAGACAAAATTGTTGCTTACGTTAGCCGTTTCTTCACATTAAAAATCGGAGACCTGATTTATACGGGAACCCCTGTCGGTGTAGGACCGGTTAAGATTGATGACCATCTGCAAGGATATATCGGCGAACGGAAATTGCTGGACTTCTATGTACGGTAATAACTGATTTATGTTACGAACTATATACACATTACTGATAAGTCTTTGCTTCTTGTCCTCTGCATGGGCAGGCAGCGACCGCTATACATCCAGTTCCGTTTTATCACAAGGGAAATGGGTTAAGATAAAAATAAAGGAAAACGGGATGTACAAGCTCTCTTTTTCCGACTTAAAGAACATGGGCTTCTCCGATCCTTCAAAAGTTTCCGTTCACGGTTACGGAGGATGGATCATGGATGAAGACTTCCGTAAACCTTACCTGGACGACCTTCCTACTGTTCCCGTTTACAAAGGAACAGACTACCTGCTTTTTTATGGCAAGGGGGTACGTAAATGGGAATATGACTCAGAGAACGGGACTTTTGCACATACCAACAATCCGTATTCACTATACGGATGTTACTTCCTGACAGATAATACAGAAACAAAAGAAATGACAACTGCTGCCTCCGGTGAAGGAGCAACATTAGTTGTCAATACTTTTGACGATTATGTTGTCCATGAAGAAGACCTTATATCGGTCAATAAATCCGGACGGGACTTATTTGGTGAATCTTTCAGCCTGACACGTACAAGAACCCTGTCGATGCCCTCCATTCCGGGTATCACTAATGATGACGCAAAAGTCACAATGCGCTTCATCGCCAGAGGAGCTTCAAGTGCGGGAAAGGCAACATTAAGTATTAGTAATCAAGATCTGCTAAACTTAACGATTCCTGCAGCCAATGGTTATAACTATCCGGAATATATAAAAGCTATAGCCAGAACCGGCACTGCTACATGGACAGGAGATAAAAGCGAGTCACCAAAAGTCACTGTTAGTTATAACCCAAGCGGACATACAAACGTACACCTCGATTACATCAGGCTACAAGTAAAACGTACTCTACAACCCTATGGGGCAAGTACACTTTTCCGTAGCTTGGCATCTAAGGGGAATACCACCCGTTTCGTCATCAAAAATGCAAATGCAAGTACTTTGGTATTCGATATAACAGACAGCCAAAATCCGCAACGAATGGAAACTTCATTAAACGGCACAGAACTTTCATTCACCATTCCACAAGGAGAGTTACGGGAATTTGCATTGGTACAACCGGACAAAACTTTTCCCGGCTATGAAAAAGCCAATGGCTATGTTGCTGCACAAGATTTGCACAAGTTAGGACAAACAGATATGGTGATTATAGCAGCTCCTGCCCTCAAAAGCCAGGCAGAACGTCTGGCGGAAGAACACCGCCAACGCGATAACCTGACTGTAGAAGTTGTAGAACCGGAAAAGATATACAACGAATTTTCGAGTGGTACGCCAGATGCCACAGCTATCCGCCGTTTCATGAAAATGTTTTACGACCGCAGCACTTCTGAAACGGATGCACCCAAGTACTTATTACTATTTGGCGACGGTGTTTACGATAACCGTTTTCTTTGTGAAGACCTGAAAGACATACCCCGGGAAAACATGTTGCCCACCTATCAATCTGCTAATTCCCTTGACATAAATTCTTACGTAACAGAAGATTATTTCGGTTTCCTGGAAGATCAATCGGGCAGCTATTTACCAAATGATAAATTACAGATAGGAATTGGTCGCTTCCCCGTACGCACAGTAGAAGAAGCCACCCAGATGGTCGATAAAGCAATTGCCTACATGAACAATACACAATTCGGTTCATGGAAAAATAAAGTTGCTTTTATTGCAGATGACGGAAACAATGCCGATACATTTACGATAAACCACATGAATCAGGCAAACAAGGAAGCCGATTATATTGAAGGAAATCACCCGGAATTTCTTGTCAACAAAATATTCATGGATGCTTACAAGAAAGATCATAGCGGGCAAAGCTCCTATCCCGATGTAAACAAGAAGATTCAACAACTTCTGAAAAGCGGGTTAATGTTGATTAATTACACAGGGCACGGTGGCACAGAAGCTTTAGCCGACGAGCATATAATAACACAAAGTGACATTAATCAGTCCACCTATGCCAATCTGCCTTTATGGATTACGGCTACCTGCGACTTTACCCGGTTTGATGCCCCAACCACATCTGCAGGCGAAAGTGTTTTTCTGAATAAAAAAAGCGGAGGTATAGCTTTGTTCTCCACAACAAGAGTTGTTTTATCCGGCCCGAATTTCAATATCAACATGGAATTGCTTGCCAATTTATTTGAAAAAGAAAACGGACGGCGTATAACATTGGGAGACGTAATTAAAATAACCAAACGCAATCTGGGGAATGATTCCAACAAGCTTAATTTCCTGTTGGTTGGAGATCCCGCCATGAAACTGGCTTATCCGGAATACCACGCAAAAGTGACATCCGTCAATGGCGAACCGGTTGACGGTTCTCCTATTACTTTAAAGGCATTACAAAAAGTCACTGTAGAAGGAGAAATCACTACTCCCAACGGAGAAAAAGCCGAGGATTTCACAGGAATAGTAAATCCGACAGTGTTAGACAGTAAGCGTACAATTACAACACTGGATAATAACAATATAGGACAGACGTTTTCTTTTACCGACTATCCGAACACGATATTTATAGGAAATGATTCCGTACGCAACGGCAAGTTCAGCTTCACCTTCACCGTACCCAAAGATATTTCCTATTCAAACGATTATGGTAAAATAAACCTATATGCTTCGGACGAAACAAAAGGGACAGAAGCGCAAGGGTCTTTTACCAACTTCATTGTAGGAGGAACATCTGATGACACGGAAAAAGACACAGAAGGTCCGGAAATCAAAGCCCTGTATTTGAACGACTCCACTTTCACAGATGGAGGACAAGTAAACACGACTCCTTTATTTGTTGCCCAACTTTGGGATAAAAGCGGTGTTAATATCACCGGCAACAGCGTAGGGCATGACATCACACTGACAATCGACAACCAGTCCGCTTTAAATTATAACCTGAACAGTTATTATGAGTCTGTTCCGGGTAAAGAGGGCGAAGGATTTGTGACATTCTCTATCCCTGCATTAAATCCGGGTATTCATACGGCAGAATTTAAAGTATGGGATATACAGAACAATTCGACGACTAAAACCTTCAGCTTCGAAGTAGTTGAAGGTTTAAAACCCAATCTGTACGAACTAATCGGCACGCCAAATCCAGCCCGCGAACAAGTGGAATTCCGCCTGTATCATAACCGGCCGGAAACCAACGTTGCCGTAAATATTATGATCTACGATATGGCAGGAAAACTGTTATGGAATCATAGTGAAACAGGTTCGAACGAACTATTCAAAGCTTATATAGTAACCTGGAACCTGACCGATAACAACGGAGCCAGGCTGCACCCCGGAATCTATTTATACCGGGCGGCAATAAGTTCTAACCATTCTAAAGAAGCTACAAAAACAAAGAAATTAGTCATTCTTGCACAATAAAGAATCGGTAAATCAGTTATATGTAGGAACGAACAATTGTCCGTTCTTTTATTAATAGTAATTTCAGTATGAGAAAAGTATCGAGAATTTATTTACTCCTTATATCCTTCTGTCTGTTTGCTGCAACCGCTGTAGTAAAGGCACAAGATAAAAACCAATTTGCACCTATCCAGACGGCCGTACCATCATTATCTATTGCTCCGGATGCACGCGGAGGTGCTATGGGTGACAATGGCGTATCTACAACGCCAGACGTAAACTCCCAATATTGGAACCCTGCAAAATACGCATTTAATTACAGTAAAGCCGGAGTTTCATTGTCATATACTCCGTGGTTACGTAAGTTGGTTAATGACGTAGCATTGGTGAACCTTGCCGGTTATTATAAAATCGGAGATAGCGACCTGCAAGCTATCGGTGCCTCTGTCCGCTATTTCTCACTTGGCGAAATATCCGACTCGGAATATATGGGGCAAGGCGGTAGTGGAGTCACACTAAACCCGTACGAAATGGCAGTAGATGCCAGCTACAGCCGTAAGCTTTCGGAAAACTTCTCCATGGCCGTAGCTCTACGATACATACGCTCGGACTTAGGCGCCGACTCACGTTCAGACGGACAAACTGCAGGAAACGCATTTGCTGCCGACATTGCCGGTTATCTTGAGAAATATGTAATTCTTGGTAATAGCGAATGTTTATGGAGTTTCGGATTTAACGCTTCCAACATTGGTTCTAAAATATCTTTCGACGGAGGAGAAACCAGCCGCTTCCTTCCTGCCAAGTTAGCTGTCGGAACAGGTCTTTTATACCCGATAGACGATTATAACCGTATAGGCGCTTATTTAGACATCAGCAAATATCTGGTTCCAAACTATCCGACAAAAGGGGATAAAAACCCGGACGAAACAGACGAAGAATTTCAAAAAAGGCTTGAAGATTACAGATCTTTGTCTTCCATATCCGGCATCTTCAAATCTTTTGGCGATAATCCAAACGGTTTCAAGGGAGAACTGCAGGAAATAATGGCTTCAATCGGTTTAGAATACAGCTACAACGAACAGTTTTTCGTACGTGGCGGTTATTATTACGAAAACAAGAATATGGGTAACAGACAGTATTTCTCAGTAGGTGCCGGTTTCCGTATGAGTGTATTCCAACTGGACGCAGCTTACCTTGTAAGTACTGTACAAAGCAACCCATTGGATCAAACCCTCCGTTTCTCTCTTTCATTCGATATGGATGGCATAAGAAATCTGTTCAGATAATAGAAAATATGAAGATCAGAGTAGGTTTCGGTTATGATGTGCATGCACTAGTTCCCGATCGCGAACTATGGATAGGAGGAATTAAAATAGAGCATACACTAGGACTGCTTGGGCATAGTGATGCCGACGTATTAATCCACGCCATCTGCGATGCCCTGTTAGGGGCGGCAAACATGCGTGACATAGGATTTCATTTTCCCGACACAGCCGGCGAATACAAAAACATAGACAGCAAAATACTGCTTCGTGACACAATGAAGCTGATCCGTAATGCCGGATATGAACTAGGAAACATAGATGCAACCATAGCTGCCGAACGCCCGAAACTGAATCCGCATATTCCCGAAATGAAGCAAATCCTGGCTGAGGTAATGCAAGTAGATGCAGACGACATATCCATAAAAGCTACAACAACAGAAAAATTAGGTTTTACCGGACGGCAGGAAGGTATTGCCGCTTACGCTACGGTTCTTATCCAAAAATAAAAACAATACAACTATTTTTTCATAGACTGCTTGCCTTCTTTTTCAAAAGGGCAAGCATTTTTTATCTCCAAAGCCACAAGTTAATTAATCTCAACTTCGCAACAACTTTCCGCTCTCCCCTGTTTGACTGGTACTTATTTATAATCACATAATTCTAATTAACCACGCGGATAACATAGAAATATGTACCAAATACCCCGTGAGGGCGAAAAAGTGGAATATTAATACTAAAGTACAAAAATGAAGTTCTATCTGCCACAACTTCTGTGAAGAAGGAATGGCAGACAAACACCAAAGGGTATTTCAAACCAGATGGAATACTCTTTGGCGTTTTCTTTTTATAATCATCCCGATCATTTTATTAAATCATCAGGATGTTTTGGAAGAATCATCAGGATGATTTATTTTACCACGCATTTTAAGACGTTTGATCTGGAGAAAGCGAAGTAAAAGAATAACTGCCAACGTTGCCCCGATTATACAAAAGTATTCCGTATAGCCATTTTCCGGATTATTGCCGGGCCAGCCAATCACGCTCATAATTATAAGATATACCAGCAATGCTATACTGGTAATATTTACCTTTTTCATATTGTCTTATTCTACATTAATAGGTAACAAAGATACAAATTGTTTTATTTCCTATCCGGCTTTAACTATCTTATGGCAAGCACAATAACATTCCATTTCAATCTTTAGGATATATAAACCCGGACACAGCGGTAAATTAATTGACGAACAGCCTTTTCCTATCTTTTTCTGTAAAACCACCTTGCCGGCCAAATCCATAATCCGGATATTTCCCTTATCCGGGATATTCTCGAGGATTAACCGGTCACCATCCATATAACTAATTATATTCCTTTGATTGAAGTCTGCTCCGGTATGCAATGGCGTTGTTTTGTTGCCCGGCTCCAAGTTTATCGACGATAAAGGATCGGGCATAGATAGCAGTACACAATTGTCCGAACCGGACTGATTATTGATAACAAGCTCCGTATCTGCCTGTGTCTTCACAAAAAAAGCAGCAAAAGGAGGCAAAGCATAATTGCTGCCGATAGGATAAGGCTTATAATCTCCTCTTTCATACACATAAACATAACCGTCTAATAACGGATTAGATTCAATAGCCTTTAACGGCAAAAGAGACGGTAAAGGATTTCCACATAAATACCAGCCGTTATCTTCATCCTTTATGCCATCCAATGTAGCTTTTACTGGCACAGACATGCTTTTTCCAAAATCAGAAGGCAACTTTCCAATAGCCGAAGAAAACCGAAGTGTTTGGTTGGAAGCCTTGCTATCCAATGCTATCAGATAACCTTTATTTTTTTCAAAGACAGGTTGGGAACCGGAAACATTATCTACCTTTAAAACCTCCCAATTGTCATTACTTCTTCCCAAAGAAGCCCTTCTGTCACCATTATAACAACATACATAAAAATAGTTTCCCCCGTCATTAGGTGCATCGTCCTTTAGCTCAAAATCCGGCTCGATACCTGCCAAATAAACATCAAAAGGAAAAGAAAGGAAATACCATTTACCTTTTTCCTTAAAAGTTTTTTCTATTGCAACCTGCTTTCGAACAATAAGATGTCCGTCTACATCTACCTTTGCATCCTTATCCGAAGAATAAAGGATCAGATTACTTACGGCAAGAGACGCATCTTTTGCTATATAAACGCTCCCATTACCAACAGCCAAATCTTTACATTGCACATCCGAAAGGATAGAAACATCGCCGTTTACCAACGCACTGCGGTGGCGCAAAGCCGGAAGATGTGTCCATAAATCTTCATCACTCCAATCGCCTTTATCCGTAAAAAGAGAATATTGGGGAATAAGTCCAAATGCATAAACACTATCTATGCAATAGCAATTGCCGCAATTGGTATCAGGCGTAAACAGAACTATATCAGACGGATTTCCGGGAATCTGAACCGGATTCCCCAATTTATAAGGAAGAGTAGCCAAGGTCCTGTAAGGAAAGGTGTATTTATCTGAGCCAGACCGGCACCATTCCCATTGATCTGTTTTTCCATTTCTTTCAGCCTTTACAAATAATTTATCACCTTTACTTAACTCTTTGGCGGCAAATGTTGCATTAATACGAATATCAGTGTATAAAGGCGATTGTTCAAACGAAGCAAACGTAACTTGGGATGCGGGAGGCATTTTTAAAGAATATTTTCCTCCTTGTCCTTTAATTCCGTATAAAGAAAAAACATCTATACGGTTAATATTTTCTGTTTTCGTATAATTCCATGTATCTGACAAATCATTCTCAAAAGACTGGAATAGGAAAGTATCTCTTACCGATATATTCTGTGAAACATCCTGTACGAAATTGTTCCACTGACCGGGAACCGGAATCTGGGATTGGAGATGCAAAGGGAAGTTTACCATTAATAAGCACAAAGAAACATACATTATAGCCCGTAAACTGTTCTTTATCATAGTTACTATAATTTTGGTTTGTAAATACGTCTACAAATGTATACAAATTATTGAATTTATTATCTTTGCCGCATGAAAGAATTTATTATCTCAGAAGCACAAACAGAGAAAGCTGTGCTAGTCGGGTTAGTTACTCCCGATCAAAACGAACAAAAAGTAAAAGAGTATCTGGACGAACTGGAGTTTCTTGCAGATACGGCCGGTGCCGAGACCGTTAAAAAGTTCTGGCAAAAACTAGACCATCCTAATCCGGTAACTTTTGTCGGTACAGGTAAACTGCAAGAAATAAAAGAATATGTTGTCGAAAATGAAATAGGACTGGTTATTTTTGACGATGAACTTTCGTCCAAGCAACTCCGTAATATAGAGAAAGAGCTGCAGGTAAAAATATTAGACCGCACAAACCTGATTCTCGATATTTTTGCCCGCAGGGCACAAACCGCCCATGCCAAAACACAGGTAGAGTTGGCTCAATATAAATATATGTTGCCTCGCTTAACCCGCTTATGGACTCACCTTGAACGGCAGCGTGGCGGCGTAGGCATGCGTGGTCCGGGTGAAACACAGTTGGAAACGGACAAACGTATTATCCTGGATAAAATATCCAAACTGAAAAACGATCTGATTGACATAGACAAACAAAAAAGTGTTCAAAGAAAGAACCGCGGAAAAATGGTCCGCGTAGCTTTGGTCGGTTATACCAACGTTGGCAAATCAACCTTAATGAACCTGTTAAGCAAGAGCGAGGTTTTTGCTGAGAACAAACTGTTTGCAACTCTCGACACGACCGTCCGCAAAGTGATAATCGAAAACCTTCCATTCCTGTTATCCGATACGGTTGGTTTTATCCGTAAGCTGCCGACAGAATTAGTGGAGTCTTTCAAATCGACCTTAGACGAAGTACGCGAAGCTGATTTACTGGTGCACGTTGTTGATATTTCGCATCCTACATTTGAAGAGCAAATTGAAGTGGTTAATAAAACCCTGGCAGAAATAGACAAAACCGAAAAGCCCATGATTATGGTCTTTAACAAAGTAGACGCATTCACTTTTGTACCGAAGGACGAAGACGATCTGACTCCCCGTACACGCGAAAACATTGATCTTGACGAACTGAAACGCACCTGGATGAACAAATTACAGGATAACTGCATCTTCATTTCAGCAAAAGAACGCACAAATATAGATGCACTCAAAAGCATGTTGTACGAACGGATAAAGCAAATTCACATAACCCGCTTCCCTTATAACGATTTTCTTTTCCAACAATACGATGAAGAGGAAGTATAACTATTCCCTATGCTTACTGCGGGGATGATGTTCCAGAATTTCTTTGCGCAGAAATTCGCGGTCTATGTGCGTATAAATTTCAGTAGTAGTAATTTTCTCGTGCCCCAGCATCTCCTGGATGGCACGGAGATTTGCCCCCCCTTCCAACAAATGAGTGGCAAAAGAATGACGGAATGTATGCGGACTTACATTTTTCTGCACACCGGCCATTTCCGTTTGTTGCTTAATTACGTGAAAGACCATAATACGCGACAGGGCCGTTCCCCGGCGGCTAAGGAATAAAATATCTTCAAATCCTTTTTTCACGGCAACACGATTCCGGTCATATAAATAATTCTTTATCTCTTTAATAGCCGTATCGGAAATCGGAACCAAACGTTGCTTGCTTCCTTTTCCCTCCACTTTGATAAAGCCTTCGTCAAAATAAACATCAGAATAACGCAATGAAGTAAGTTCGGACACACGCAACCCGCAGCTATATAATACTTCCAACATGGCACGATTACGCTGACCTTCAGGCAATGACAGGTCTATTGTATCTAAAATATTATTTATTTCATTTACAGTCAGCACTTCGGGAAGCTTCAAACCAATCTTCGGGGATTCTAACAATTCCGTAGGGTCGGCTGTTATATAATCGTCCAGCAATAGAAAACGATAAAAGGATTTGATGCCGGAAATAATGCGGGCCTGAGAACGGGGATGAATACCTATATCACGCAATTGTGCAACAAACTGTTGTAAATCTTCATAAGTAATCTCCTTTATTCCCAATCCCTCACTCCCTGCAAAACAGATCAGTTTGTCCAGATCCGTCAGATAGGCATCCACCGAATTGGCAGACAAGGATTTTTCGAGACGGAGATAGATTTGATATTTATTAATTATTTCCTTTTGTTGTTGCGACTGTTGCATTGTTAAGTGTACCATTATGTATGTGTCAAATAAAATCACTACCTTTGCCGGATATTTTCAACCCGGAAGGGTAATGCAAAGGTAATAAACTTACAACAAAATGAAGAAGATTCAAATCATCAACGGCCCGAATCTGAACCTGCTGGGCAAACGCGAGCCTACAGTATACGGAAACACTTCATTTGAAGGATATCTGAGCGAATTGCGTAACAAATATCCTCAATTTGAAATTGCTTATTTCCAAAGCAATATAGAAGGTGAGATGATTGATAAAATTCATGAAGTAGGTTTCGATTACGATGGCATCATCATGAACGCCGGAGCGTACACACATACGTCTATAGCTTTACATGATGCAATAAAGGCGGTAACAACACCTGTCGTTGAAGTACATATTTCGAATGTACATGCCCGGGAATCTTTTCGCCACGTTTCTATGATTTCTGCCGCCTGCAAAGGGGTTATCCTCGGGTTCGGTCTGGATTCATACCGGTTGGCACTTGAATCTTTTCTATAAAGAAAACACCTCCATGCGGAAGAAATTCCAATTTCTCTCGAAAGAAAATCCGGTTTCTTCCGAAAGAAACATTTTTTAGAATAAGTATAAAAGATAAATAATAAGGTTATAATATAAAAGGTATATGTTAAAGCATACGAAGATTGTTGCTACTATTTCTGACCAACGCTGTGATGTTGATTTTATCGACTCACTATACAAGGCAGGTATGAATGTTGTGCGCCTTAACACGGCACACATGATGGAAGAAGGCTTAAGCCGCGTTGTTACTAACACACGTACAGTATCCGACCGCATAGGCATACTGATGGACACAAAAGGCCCCGAAGTTCGTACCACTGTGGCAGTAAATAAAGAACCAATTTCATTTAAAACGGGAGAACACGTTAAAGTTGCAGGCGATCCGGACAAGGAAACTTCGCATGAGTGCATTTATGTATCTTATAAGAATTTCGCATCAGATTTAGCTATCGGCAGCGATGTGTTGATAGATGATGGAGACCTGGAACTAAAAGTTATTGAAAAACATCCCGACTATCTGCTTTGCGAAGTAGGAAACGATGCAACACTGGGTAACCGCAAAAGTGTAAATGTACCGGGTGTCCGTATCAACCTTCCGTCTTTAACAGAAAAAGACCGTAAAAACATCCTTTGGGCTATTAACAACGAACTGGACTTTATTGCCCACTCCTTTGTACGCAACAAACAGGATGTATTAGATATACAACGCATACTGGACGAATACAACAGCCCGATCAAAATCATCGCAAAAATTG
Organism: Parabacteroides provencensis; assembly: GCF_900232875.1. Taxonomy (NCBI): domain Bacteria; kingdom Pseudomonadati; phylum Bacteroidota; class Bacteroidia; order Bacteroidales; family Tannerellaceae; genus Parabacteroides; species Parabacteroides provencensis. The sequence continues at coordinate 1,251,254 of NZ_LT960488.1, forward strand.
AAAACCAGGAAGGAGTTGACAATATAGATGAGATTCTGGAAGTGGCATACGGCGTAATGATTGCCCGCGGAGACCTGGGTATCGAGGTACCCGCCGAAAAAATACCGGGTATCCAGCGCACACTTATCCGTAAATGTGTAGAGGTGAAAAAACCGGTTATTGTAGCTACACAGATGCTTCATTCCATGATAAACAATCCTCGCCCAACCCGTGCGGAAGTAACAGATATTGCCAATGCAATTTATTATCGTACAGATGCGTTAATGCTAAGTGGCGAAACTGCATACGGCAAATATCCCTTAGAGGCCGTACAAACAATGACGAAGGTTGCCCGTGAAGCAGAGAAAACGAAGTTGGCAGCTAACGATATTCGTGTACCTATCGAAGGAAATGACCTGGATGTTACCTCATATCTGGCAAAACAAGCCGTAAAATCATCTTCCAAACTACACGTAAAAGCAATTATTACAGATAGCTATACTGGGCGTACAGCACGGTTTCTGGCTGCATTCCGCGGTACATCTACCGTGTTTTCGATCTGTTACAATGCACGTGTGATGCGTATGCTGGCTTTATCTTATGGTGTTTGGGCAGTATATCAACCTTGGAACGATAGTCGCCGAGGCTATTTCTACGATGCTTTGAACCAGTTAATAAAGAGCGGACGTATCACCAATAACGATATGGTTGCTTATTTAAGCGGAAGCTTCGGAGAAGGAGGAGGAACAACTTTCCTCGAAATCAATAATGTAGGTAAAGTATTAGAAGCAGGAGACAATTATCAACTGCCTACTTTTAAAGAATAATTGAATAACGTGACAATAGATGAGTACATACTTACTCACATCGATGAAGAAGGAGCTTTGCTTTCTACCCTGAACAGGGACGCAAATGTGAACCTTCTTCGTCCGCGAATGTTATCAGGACATCTGCAGGGCAGAATACTGAAAATGTTTTGCCGCATACTACGTCCTCGTCGGGTGTTAGAGATAGGTACTTACACAGGATATGCCACTCTTTGCATGGCAGAAGGTATGGAAGAAGATTCATTGATCCATACATTGGAAATCAATGATGAAATGGAAGATTTCATTCAGAAATACCTATCTGTTTCGCCACATAAAGACAAAGTCCGTCTACACATCGGCGACGCCATGGAAATTATTCCTCAACTGGATGAAACATTCGACCTGGTATTCATTGATGCAGACAAACGCTTGTACTCGGAGTATTACGACATGATATTCCCAAAAGTCCGTCCCGGAGGTCTGATTTTGGCAGACAACACATTATGGGACGGCAAAGTACTGGAAAAGCCACATACGTCGGACAAACAAACCATCGGTATTCTGGCTTTTAATGAAAAGATCAAGAAAGATGAAAGGATAGAAAAAGTAATTCTACCCTTACGCGACGGCCTTACAATGATTTGGAAAAAATAAAATATAGAGATTATGGAAAGTACTAGATTAAACAAAATAGAGCGTCTTATCCAAAAAGAGTTAAGCGACATATTTCAGAAGCAAACACAAGGTATGCATGGTGTTTTGATATCAGTTAGCCGTGTACGCGTAAGTGCAGACCTGGGCGTAGCGCGTGCTTACCTGAGCATCTTTCCTTCGGAAAAGTCAAAGGAATTGTTGGAAGCCATTCAGACAAACACAAAAGCGATTCGCTTTGATTTGGGACAACGCACAGGAAAACAGTTACGCAAAATTCCGGAACTAAGTTTTTACATTGACGATTCACTGGACTATATCGACAATATTGACAAACTCCTGAAACAGTAGCTTTCACCTTGAACTTCCCGTTTTATATAGCCCGGAGATACTTGTTCTCGAAGAAATCGCACAATGCCATCAATATCATTTCGATGGTATCGGTTTGTGGTGTGGTAGTAGCTACTATAGCTCTTGTTTGTGCTCTTTCTGTATATAACGGGTTCAACGACCTTGTCTCTGCATTATTTAGCAGCTTTGATCCGGAATTAAAAATCACTCCCAATACAGGAAAAGTTTTTGATCCCACAACTAAAGAGATACAAAAGGTAAAATCACTTCCTGAAATTGCGATTTTCAGCGAAGTATTACAAGACAATGCCTTGGTTCGTTATCGTGACCGGCAGAATGTAGCCGTGATTAAAGGAGTAGATAATAAGTTTGAAAATCTGGCTCGAATAGACAGTGTTTTGGTAGACGGAAGATTTGCACTCAGAGAAGATGTCGTAGACTATGCTACATTAGGTATAGGACTAGCCTCTGCACTGGGAATTAATGCAGGTTTTGTATCTCCAATGGAAATTTATGCACCCAAACGGGACGAGAAAGTAAACATGGCTAATCCGGCCGCTTCTTTTAATGTAGAGTATGCTTATATTGGCGGCGTATTCTGCATTAACCAACAAATCTATGATGAAGGGCTTATGATTGTTTCGCTGGATCTGGCACGCAATTTATTTCATTACGACAAAGAGGTTACAGCCATAGAACTAAAGCTGGCTGATGGAGCGGGTCTTTCGTCCGTAAAAAAACAGATAAAAGAGATATTAGGGGACAAGTTCAAAGTTCAAGACCGTTTTGAACAACAGGATGCGTCTTTCAAGATGATGCAGGTAGAAAAATGGATGACATTTCTGATCTTGAGTTTTATCCTGGCCATAGCGTTGTTTAACGTTGTTGGTTCGCTCTCTATGTTAATGATCGAGAAGAAAGAAGACGTACGTACGCTACGCAACATGGGAGCAGACGATAAGTTGATCCGCTGCATATTTCTGTTTGAAGGTTGGATGATTTCAGGATTCGGTGCTTTGATAGGCATAACAATAGGTGTAATTTTATGCCTGTTGCAACAAGAGTTAGGTTTAATAAAACTGGGACAGACTGCCGGAGCTTTTATTATCGACGCTTATCCTGTTCGTTTGGAAATGACGGATATTATTACCGTATTTATTACGGTATTAACTATCGGACTCCTGGCTGCCTGGTATCCTGTTCGTTATTTAGGCAAAAAGTGGTTACAAGCCCATTAATTATTTTCCCAACAAATATAAGTAACCGGCATAACCTTCTTCTTTCATCTTCTCCTTCGGAATAAAACGCAGCGAAGCGCTATTTATGCAGTAACGCATTCCTCCTAATTCGGCAGGTCCGTCATTAAACAAATGCCCCAGATGAGCATCACCCGTTTTACTCCGTACTTCCGTACGCACCATACCGTGCGAAGTATCCACATTTTCTCTTATAATATCTTTCTTTATAGGTTTGGAGAAGCTAGGCCATCCGCAACCCGAATCGAACTTATCTGTTGAGACAAACAAAGGTTCGCCAGTTGTGATATCTACATAAATGCCGTCCCTGTGTTCATTCCAATATTCATTATGGAAAGCCGGTTCGGTTGCATTTTTCTGCGTAACAGCATATTGTTCAGTTGTCAGTTTCTTACGGAGTGTTGCATCATCCGGCTTTGTATAAGAGGTAGGAGCATTCGCTTTCCTGGCAAAATCAAACAGCTCAGGACTAATATGGCAATAACCGTCCGGATGTTTATCCAGATAATCCTGATGGTAATTTTCTGCCGGATAAAAGTTCTTCAACGGCTTTACTTCAACAAGTACAGGTTTTGAATACTTCTTGGATAACTCTTTAATAGCAGATTGGATAATTGGCGAATCAGCTTCATCCGTATAATAAATGCCGGTCCTATATTGTGATCCGCGATCGCCTCCCTGACGATTCAAGCTGGTTGGATCAATTGTCTTAAAATAAAGATCGATCAACAGACTCAAATTCACTTTTTGCGGATCATACTTCACCTTCACTGTCTCTGCAAAGCCCGTTTTATCCGTACAGACCTGTTCATAAGTAGGATTATCAATATTCCCGTTTGCATACCCTACTTGCGTAGCCGTTACGCCATCTATTTGTTTCATAAAATGCTCTGTTCCCCAGAAACAACCTCCGGCAAAATATATTTCACTCTGATTCTTCATTACATTTTTCTCCTGTATATTTAAATTGTTAACCACTTCGCCCTGTACATTTACAGCAGCAATACTACCTAGCAGCAATATTGCAATAATAAACATATTTCTCATAACTCTCCGTTTTTAATATAACAAGATTAAAGAAAAATATTTCGGATAAAACACATATTTATTCGGACAAACCATAAAAGAAAAAAGTGGCCTTTAGAATTAAAGACCACTTTTCACCCGCAATTTTTATACTTATGTTTAATTAAACTCTTTTCCGTACTTAATCTGTGCATCTGCAACATATTGCTTGATTCGCTGCTCGTCTTCTTTCTTGCAGATAAGCAATACATTTCCCGACTCGGCAATTATACAGTCATTAATACCTTGTACTACTGCCAAACGGTTCGGATTCTCAAAAGCCACGACATTATTCGAACTTTCATACATCAGGGCCTTATTATTCTTAAGAACAGCATTATTATTCTCATCTTTATGTGCTATATCAAATAAAGATCCCCAAGTTCCTAAGTCCGCCCAACCAAAATCCACACAAAGCATATATACGTTATCAGCTTTTTCCATCACACCATAATCTATTGATATATTAGGGCAATAAGGAAAGTTTTCATGTATAAAATGACGTTCTTCCGGTGTGTTGAATTTCTCTTTACCCAGATCAAAACGAGCGCTTATTTCAGGCAGGAACTTTTCGAACGCAGACAGCACCGTATTCACGTTCCACACGAACAGACCGGAGTTCCAGAAAAATTCTCCGCTTTCGTAAAACACTTTAGCCAACTCCAGATTCGGTTTCTCCGTAAAAGTCTTCACCTTCGTAAAGTCGCCAAGCATCGTATCACTACTTTGGATATAGCCATACCCGGTCTCCGGACGGCTCGGTTTAATGCCTAATGTCACCAGCGCTTCATTCTCTTTTACAAAATCCAGACTTTTCTGCACATCTCGCAAAAAGATATCTTCCTTCAATATAAGATGATCTGAAGGAGCAACCACTATGTTTGCATTCGGATTACATGCTTTTATATGATAAGTCGCATACGCAATACAAGGAGCCGTATTACGACGAGTAGGTTCGAGTAAAATCTGATTGTCTTTTAATTCGGGTAATTGTTCCTTGATAAGTTTTGCGTACAGTTCATTTGTTACGATATAAATATTTTCAGTTGGAATAATTTTAGAAAAACGATCGAAAGTCATCTGTAATAACGACCGACCGGTACCAAAGAAGTCCAGAAACTGTTTCGGATAACTTTCTCTGCTAAACGGCCAGAAACGACTACCGATTCCTCCTCCCATGATAACGCAGTAATTATCTTTCATGATATAGCTGTTTTAATTATACATCCACCACAAAGCTAACGAAATAATCTGTTATTTATTCTTCCACCATATATTATTTGAAAAAAAACGACAAAACTCTTGCGAAGTTCAAAAATATGCCTACCTTTGCAACGCATTTCAAAACAAGAGATGCCCAGATGGCGGAATTGGTAGACGCGCTGGTCTCAAACACCAGTGGATTCACTTCCATGCCGGTTCGATCCCGGCTCTGGGTACTTAAAGAAATCCTGATAGCCGATTGGTTGTCAGGATTTTTTCTTTCTACAAAGTGTATCCGGGAAAAGAATTAAACCAAAGATTATAAGAATATAAAAAACTAAGGCGGGCTATCAATCACTTTATGAAAGGCCAACCGCTCTGTTCCGTTATCAACATAAATAATACCACATTGCATAAAGCCATGTTTTTTTAAAATAGCCTGCATCACAACATTATCGCGATGCGTATCCACACGGATGTTATTACATTTCCTAAAACTCCATTCCAAACATTCGGAAGATACATTTTTTTGTTTTCCATTTGATGCCATACGATGAATCACCGCATAAGGTTCATCATTAAGCCATTCTCCTTCATAAATACGTAAATAAGTATGATCTATTCCTTCTATATAGCAGAATGTCCCGACTATTTCCCCTTTTTCATCTTCGCAAACGAAGCTATGCCCTTTTTCTATTTCCCTAACAATCAATTCCGTTGAAGGATAACCATTAATCCACTGATTCCCGTTGCCATGCTCTTGCATAAATCTTTTAGCGTAGTCATAGATTTCCATCACATGACTTAAATCGGCTAACGTTGTATTTCTTATATTCATCATTGTTTATTGATTTCCAGAGCATTCAACGAATTATCGCCATTCCTAAATATCCCGATGTTATAAAAACCGATAATCCACAACCCCGATAAAGATAATAAAAGTATCATATTATTATCATAAATTTGAATAATTAATCAAATCTTATAATATTCAACGATTTTCAATGCAACCATATTGATTTATACATATCTTTGTACACTCTATAAAACAAGAATGGAAACTGGGGTTATAAAAACATTACTAGTATTAATACTAGCTTTTATATTGTGTCCGGAAACTACTTTGGCGAATCAAAATACAGGCAAAAAGAAAAAAGTATTATTGATAAGCTCATATTCTCCTTTAAAAGAAGGAGGCATAAATGTTATTTCCTCTTTTGAAAAAACGTTAAAAGACAAAACCGACGTTTCAATTTCAATTGAATATATGGATAGCGAATCTTCACCAAATTTCGAAACATGGGCTATTTGGATGAAACAGCTGTTCAAAGCTTATCAAGAACCGCCGTCAGCTGTCGTATTGCTGGGCAATGAAGCATGGAGTGTATACCGCAAAGTATGTATTCCGGAATGGCATACTATTCCGGTCATTCTAGGAAACGTCAAACCTATATTTATAGATTATGAGAAGCTGACCCAAACAGATTCTATCACAAACATAACACAGTTCCCTAAAATGGAAACGACATTCGATAACTTCCAGATTACAGGATATTTTTACAACGATTTCATCAAAGAAAATCTGCAACTAATAAAAAAACTGCAACCCGAAGTGCGCTATGTTGCTTTTTATTATGACAACCGATATTCATTACGATACTTTTCCGATTACCTGTGTTCGTTGTTTGATGAAATCGATTCACTGGATGTTTGCTTTTTAAGTGGAGACAAACTTTCCACGACACAACTAATCGATTCCATATCAAATATGGATAGCCGTCATGCATTATTATCAGCGGGTTGGTATACCGACGTCAACCACTATCCTCATGCTTATACCATGTTGCATAACGAACTATCCCGTTCTAAATCTCACGTACTTTACCAAGTACGTGATCAGGATTTTTCAAGTTTAAATTTCTTAGGAGGCTATTTTATTCTAGGAAAAAATCTGGGGAACGACATTGCTAACCTTACTTATGATGTCTTGACAAAAGGGATTAAGAACAGTCCTTCTTTCCAAATGACACCATCATTGCCTCAATACCATATTAATTATCCGACATTACAATATTATGGTATCAATCCTAAAAATCTTCCTCCAAACACTATATTTTACAACGAGGCTCCTTCTCTCATTAAAGAATATCCGATGGAAGTATTTTTATTTGTAATGGTTATTGTACTCATGTCGATATTATTTATTGTTATCCTCCATTTCCGCAAACGTAAAGAAGAACAGTATAAAATAGCAAATCAACGCATGATGAGGCTATTAAAAGCAATGCCGGATATGGCATTCATTTTTGATTCTTCACTAAAAATAACAGACATAATCAATCCTCAGGAAAATGTTTTATTAGGTCTTGATTGGCAGGAGATGATAGGAAAAAGTTTACAAGATGCCATCGCTCCAATAGAAGCATTTAAAGAAGCGGCTTCCATAATTACTAAAAATTTAATCCGCACAAAAGACACAAAGCAGGTATTTTCTTTCGATTATCAAGTAAAAATCGACGACAACATTCATTATGGCCGTGCACGCACTGTTCCATTTAACAAAGACAATGTTATTTATTTCTGTCACGATGTTACCATACATGTAGAAGCAGAACGTAAAGTATTAAAATTACAGACATTCTTACAATCCGTCATAGACAACCTGCCAATCGGATTGTCGGTAAAGGATATGTCCAACGAATTTCGTTACCTTTTCTACAATGATAAAGCCTGCGAATTTTATGGAGACACTAATAGTAGCGATTTGCTAGGCAAAAACGATTTTGAAGTCCATGATCCGGAGGCTGCATTATTCCGTCAGGAAGATATTATGACTTCCAATAGTAAAATACCTCTTTCTTTCGAACGGATTATTACAGATAAAAAAACAAAACAGCCTTGCAAATGGGGCATTATCACCAAAAGCAGGTTGCTCAACAACGATGGTTCCTCTTATATCATATCTGTTATTGTAGATACAACAGAAATACGAAAAAAAGAACTGGAACTGGAAAATACAAGAAAAGAGCTATCTATAGCACTTGATGCCGGTTCATTATCTGCATGGATGTATGACGTAAAAAAGCAATGGTTTTCTTCCTTATATAAAGAATCGGTTACGGGAAATGGCTTTTCACTTGACCATTGTATGGAATTCATACATCCCGACGACGTAGATAAATACCGTGAATTTATAAGACAGCTTTCCTGCGGAGAAAAAGAAAAACAAAGACAGGTTTTCCGTTTCATGCGTAATGGCTCATACAATTTTTACGAAACCTATGCGATGGTTATCCGTTCCGGAAAAACAGGAGAAGTAAAACGCGTAGTCGGCACAGAAAAAGACATTTCAGAAGAAATCAGGAAACAAAAAGAGCAGGAAGAGAATAAATTCAAATTAGAGTTTGCATTTGATGCAGCCCAAATTATACCCTGGGAATATAATATAAGCACCAATATATTCTCATCGCCCAATCCGGCTGTTTTTGAATATACCGACGTTTCACTGGATAAATACCTGACATACATGAATCAAGAAGACATGCATCTTCTTAGAGACGGCATAAAGGATTTAATAAGTGGAGACATTAAATCGATGGATATCCAGGTACGGGTTGCTTTCCCCGGAAAAGAAATGCGATGGTATGAAATACATGGCCTCGTTTTTGAACGTGATAAAGAAGGCAAAGTATGCCGTATAATAGGCGTGCGTTGGGATATAACCGACTTAAAAATGACTGACGAACTCATTGAATTACGAAATAAAGCCGAAGAATCGAACCGTTTAAAAAGTGCATTTCTTGCAAACATGAGCCACGAGATACGTACTCCTTTAAATGCTATCGTAGGATTTTCAAACCTCATCATTGAAACGGATGACCGTAGCGAAATTGAAGAATACAGCCATATTATCGAAGCAAACAATGAGTTATTATTACAACTTATAAATGATATTCTCGATTTATCTAAAATTGAAGCCGGACAACTTGAATTTAACTATTCCGACGTAGATGTTTCCACGATATTCTATGATCTGGAACAAATTTATAAATACCGCATAAAGAAAGGCGTCTCTCTGGAAACAGACTTGCCGGAACAATCCTGTATAATTTATTCGGAGAAAAACAGGTTGACACAAGTTATTTCCAATTTCCTCAGTAATGCCAGCAAGTTCACTACCTCCGGCTCAATCCGGATGGGCTATTCTTATACAGCCGATAGCTTACGTTTCTATGTGCAAGATACGGGCAAAGGAATTTCTCCCGAAAATATACCTTTTGTCTTTAACCGGTTTGCCAAATTCGACAGCTTTGTGCAAGGTACTGGATTAGGACTTTCTATCTGCGAGTCAATTATCCACCATTTAGGGGGCGAAATAGGAGTAGATTCCGAATTAAACAAAGGTTCTTTATTCTGGTTCACACTTCCATGCAAAACCAAACCATCCAGACCTGCAACCACAGTTAAAGATCAAAAAGCGGAAATAAAAATTTCAACCAAGGACAAGGTAGCCAACAGACAATACACACTCATGGTTGCAGAAGATAATGACGACAATTATTTATCGTTACTTCATATCTTGAAAAAGGATTATCAGGTAATAAGAGCCTCAAATGGCAAAGATGCAGTGCGGTTATATCATGAAACCCATCCTGATTTAATATTAATGGATATAAAATTGCCGCTTATGAATGGCCTGGAAGCCACAAAAGAAATACGCAAACATGATCTTAATATCCCAATCGTAGCCCTTACGGCATATACTTTCGACAACAATCGCAAACAAGCACTGAATGCCGGCTGTACTGACTTTTTGGCTAAACCGGTCAACGAAAAACAACTAAAAGAACTATTAAAAGCATTATTATGACCAAAATAACATAATCGGTTATGCCTTTTGTTGAGCCTAAAAGGTTACTTTTGTGGAATTATTAAATCATAATGAACTAACTACAGGAAATGGAAATAGAAAAACGAAGTTCTTTCCCAAAAGAGCAAATACGTTATGCTGTCCTAACCTTTTTTTTAGCCCAGGGACTATGCTTTTCAAGCTGGGCAAGCCGTATACCGGATATAAAGGATGTTTTTGAAGTAAATTACGCATTTTACTGGGGATTGGTATTATTCCTCATACCCGTCGGCAAGTTTGTAGCCATACCATTAGCCGGATATCTGGTTTCCAGATTAGGAAGTCGTATAATGGTACAAATAAGCATTCTGGGCTATGCTTTATCTTTATTTGCCATCGGGACGGCATTCAATATCTACATGTTAGGTGCTTTCCTCTTTTGTTTCGGAGTCTTCTGGAACTTATGCGATATATCACTTAACACACAGGGTATCGGCATAGAGCGTCTTTATGGGCGTACTATTATGGCATCTTTCCACGGAGGATGGAGTCTGGCTGCTTGCTTTGGAGCATTAATCGGTTTTATTATGATTATATCCGGCGTACAACCCTTCTGGCATTTTAGTTTGATAACCATTATTATCCTTCTAATAACCCTTTTCGGTCGAAAATATTTACAGAATGACATAGAACCGGAACCACAAGAAGAAAAAGCTGAAGCCCCGGCTTTAACCAGTTTCCTGAAAAAGCCGGAAATGTTATTGATTCAACTAGGAATTGTCGGGCTATTTGCTTTGGTTGTAGAAAGTGCGATGTTCGACTGGAGCGGAGTTTATTTCGAATCTGTATTACAAGTCCCCAAGTCTCTTCAGATAGGCTTTCTGGTCTTTATGGTGATGATGACAGCCGGACGTTTTCTTACTAACTATGCTTATCATATATTAGGTAAACAACGCGTATTACAACTTGCAGGCGCATTCATTTTCATAGGCTTTTTCACTTCGGCTTTGTTTGCCGGATTGTTCGACTCTATGGCAATCAAGGTAATTGTAAATTCGCTGGGCTTTATGTTAGTAGGTTTAGGTATTTCATGTATGGTACCAACCATCTATAGTTTGGTAGGTGCAAAATCGAAAACTCCGGTAGGCATAGCCCTTACCATTTTATCCAGTATCAGCTTTATTGGTTCACTCATAGCACCGCTGTTAATAGGTGCAATATCCCAGGCTTTCAATATGAAATATGCATATATGGTAGTAGGCGTATTAGGATTATGTATTCTGCTGATGACCACCTTCTGCAAAGCATTCAAAGTGGAAGAACCGAAAGGAAAATAAAATATATGAATCGGATATATATAAAAAGTCCCCGATGATTTTTTTAAATCATCGGGAACTTTTTATAAAATGATCGGGATCTTTTTCCCCTTTGTTTAATTCCTGTTTGAGCCAAATGTTATATTCAAATCCGGCAATGTCTGTCCGGCTGTTTCCATACAACGGACAACATCCTCTTTTGTACCTTTAAACGGGCCACTGCCTTCTATCTTCAATGTGGACATTGCTGCAGCAAAGCAACCGGCTTTTTCTATGCTCTCCCCCTTTGCCCGTTGATAAAGATAACCGGTCATATAAGTATCTCCACAACCGGTAGCATCTACTATATCTTTCGGTTTATAAGCGGGAATCTTGCAGAACGTCTTACCATCATAAATTACAGACCCCATACTACCCAAAGTGATCAACACTTCCTTCACGCCCCAGGCATAAAGTTGTTTAGCAGCATTAGGTACATCCGTATAACCAGTCAGAACTTCCATCTCATGTTCATTCGCTTTCAGGAAATGAATATATTTCAATGCCTCCGTCTTTTCCTCCCAATCTACCGCATATACCTTTGTATCTCTTACTTCACGTAAATAGCCTTGCGAATCAGCAGAAATAAGTCCTTTCTGCGATAAATATTTAATTACGTCCAACGAAAAATCATCTGCCAATAAACTTCCCAGGTGGAATATACGAGCTTCTATGTTCTCCAGGTAATCTATTGTAAAAGGATCCGCCTTGGCCAGAACCCGCTGCTTACGGTTATCCTGGTTTTCCCCATAAATATTCTCAAAATAAACAGAATGTTTACTTGGCATTACAGCTACATCTATTCCTTCGGAACGAAGTTCATGAACTGTTTCCATCTCCGATTCAGCCAAGGCTGTTACCAACGTATAATCTATGTCGTCAAAATGCTTGATGGCATGTGAAAAATAAAAAGACGTACCTCCGGGCATATGTACCGTTTTCTTGGGAGTCACAATCTTATCAAGCGTGATATGTCCCACGCAACAAAGGTCATGTATATTCATTAGTTTCTATTTTTGAAGCAGCAAAATTAGTGAAAATCAGTAATTCATTATATTAAACGGGACTATTATTCACGTTTTTGACCAATATTATCAGCATTATACATAAGAAACCTCTTTAAATGCATACCGCCTTAAATCGCCATTATGTAAACGAAGAATAAGATGACCGGTTAATTCAATATCATAAACAGATGCTTCAAAAATACCATGTTCGTCGGCAAACGAAAAAAATCCATCTCCCCGGTATAGAGACTTACGATACAAGCTGCGAATCTCATCCTGCTTTTCCTGCAACAACCAAAGATAATAGTTATAGAAAATATGCAAGAAACGGTTCAAAATGGCTTCTTTATCCGTTTCTTCACCTACAATTTGCCAAAGGGAAACCGGATTAGGGGCATTACTACGGAACACTTTCTGATTAACATTAATGCCTATACCTATTACGGAACAATACATATTATGCCCCGATAAATCGTTTTCAATCAGCATTCCACATATTTTCTTATCTTTCCAGTAAATGTCATTCGGCCATTTAACAGTGACGTCTCCGGTATAAGCCTCCAATGTTTCTTTAACGCTTAATGCTGCTATTTGCGATATCAGAAACTGGCGGTTGGCAGGAATACAATCCGGATACAGAACAAGGCTGAACGTAAGATTTTTACCCGGTTCCGATTCCCAGACATTACCTATTTGCCCGCGGCCTGCCGTTTGATTTTCAGTTACAACAACACTGCCTTCCGGCAACGGCCCTCTGGCCAGCAGGCCACGAAGATAATGGTTCGTTGAAGAAGCTTCTTCCAAACGGATAATCTGGGGAATGGTCTTTGAATTATTCATTATATAAATCACGTATTTTCTTCGGGAGTTTAGCAATAACCTCACGGTATGAATGACGAATCCAGTATTTTATATCTTCATCTCCCATATCACGTTCCAAATAAATAGTATTCCAATATTTCTTGTTAAAATGCCATGCAGGTTCCACAGCTTTAAAACGTTCTCTGAGATCTTCTACATAATCTGTACTGCATTTAAGAGACAGGCATGGCTCTAGCGCATCCAAAGGAAGCAACAAAAACATCTTATTCTCCACTTTAAATACCAAAGAAACGTCATCAAATGGCAAACATTCTGTTACGTTTCTCAGCGACAAACAATATTCCCGGACTTCTTCAATATTCATATTCCCTGTTATTTCCAAATTAACGACACGGTGCGTAAAAAGCATCTTCGATGTGTTCAACACGATAACCTCTCTCCGTCTTAACCAATGTAATTATATCAAAACGGACAGGCAGGCCAATATTATAGTTACGGACATAAGCATCCGCAGCAGAAACGATTCGCCGTATTTTTTTATTATCTACGGACTCCTCCGGTGAAAGCAGAAAATTTCCTGAACGTGTTTTTACTTCAACAATCACCAACTCATTATCTTTAACTGCAATAATATCGAGTTCATAATGATGCCAGTGCCAATTAGTTTCCAACACTGTATACTCGCGTTTTATCAGAAATTCGCGGGCAAAAACTTCACCATCTTTCCCTGTTTCGTTTCGTTCAGCCATTTGATTAATTTGCACAAATATAGCCATTTTCTTTTTTATTTAAGCTTTCACTTGTACATTTGCAAATGTATGAAGAAGGTACGAAAATATTCTATTGCACAACCGAATCACCCACGCATCCATAAGGTTACTTTTATGCTTAATGATGACGAGCATAAAACCATTTCCCGCTACCTTACAAAATACAGAATTGCCAATAAATCACGTTGGTACCGTGAGACTATAATGTCTCATATACTTAAAACCCTGGAAGAGGATTATCCTACGTTGTTTAACGAAAACGAAATGCGGAGATGAAACCTTTCGACGACGAATATTTCATGAAACAAGCATTAGCCGAAGCCCGTATAGCAGCGGAAGAAGGTGAAGTTCCGGTAGGAGCTGTTATTGTATGTAATAATCAGATAATAGCCCGTGCACATAATCAGACAGAACGTTTGAATGATCCAACAGCGCATGCTGAAATGCTTGCTATAACAGCGGCAGTAGGTGTACTTGGAGCCAAATATTTAACAGAATGCAGCTTATATGTTACTGTAGAGCCTTGTATTATGTGTGCCGGGGCAATCGGATGGTCGCAATTAAACAAAATAATATATGGAGCTTCTGATGAAAAAAGAGGGTATAAAAAATATGCGCCCGATGCATTTCACCCAAAAGCTATCGTAAAGAGTGGAGTATTAGAAGTAGATTGCGCTGCAGAGATGAAAGCTTTTTTCAAACAACGACGTTAAGGAATCTATCTAAGTAAAAATCACTATTTAACTTCTTCATAATCGACATATTCTCCTTCATCTTTCGCAAAGATTTTCTTTCGCTGCTGACTTCTTTGGTTTTCATCCTGATACATATTATTGGAAGTATTGCTTGAATTGCCCCCACGATGGCGCTTTTCATTCGAATTGCTATTGCTGCCACTACCAAATAATATTCTTTTAAATGTTCTCAAAATAGAAAAGCCCATCAGAAATACCAACAGGATAAAAAAGAAAAATATGACAAATAAAAATTTAAACATAATGCGATCCTTAGTTAGTTCATTAACACAAACACAAAGATAAGAAATCTTGTTTATCTGTTTCTGTTAAAAATAGACAAGACTATATAGAGCAGAATGGTTCCCGATATACCGAGAAATCCCCACAAAGCAACGAATAGGATAGCACAGACAACTAATATATAACGCAACTCATTCCCTTTCCAGGAAAGAGATTTTATTTTCAATGAAAACATTGGTATCTCCGAAACCAGCAATAAAGAAGTTACAAAAGATAATATAATAGCTGCTAATGCAAAAATACATTCATTAACATGTATGATGGGTAAAACAGAATAACCGGCAGAAGCCCAGAATAAAGCATGCGCCGGAACAGGCAAACCTATGAAAGAAGTAGTCTGTCGTTCATCTATATTAAATTTAGCCAGCCTCAATCCCGAAAAAACCGGAATAACAAATGCCAGATAAGGAATATATTCATTCAAAGACCCCAAAGGCAATACAGGACTTACCTGACGAAGCAACCAAAATAATACCATTCCGGGGGCAACACCAAAGCTAACCATATCAGACAATGAATCCAGTTCTTTCCCTATTGCGGAATAAGCCTTCAGCATGCGTGCGGCAAAACCATCGCAAAAATCAAACACAGCAGCAATGATAATCCAGACAACAGCAAGCAGTAAATCACCGTTTAAAGCCATAACACTGGCTACACAACCTGATATAAGACTAAAGCAGGTTATTGTATTAGGTATATATTTCTTGATACTCATTCTTTCTTTATTATCCGTTAGACTTACTTAAACGGGCTATAGGAGTCTGGTTTCCGGTAACTTTCTGATCCATTTCTACCAAAACTTCTGTTCCCACCGGTAAATAAACATCCACGCGGGAACCGAACTTAATAAATCCCATTTGTTCGTCTACATGGCACTTTTCTCCGGGTTTTGCATAAGTAACTATACGCCGTGCCATTGCTCCGGCAATTTGCCTCGCCAGAATATCAATACCGTTTTTAGTAGTAATAACAACTGCCGAACGCTCATTCTCCGTACTGCTCTTAGGTAAGTAAGCCGCCATAAAACGTCCGTTCTGGTGAGACACATGCTTCACTGTTCCGTTTACAGGAAACCAGTTGGCATGAACATTGAAAATTGACATAAAAATAGAGATTTGCAAACGTTTTTCATGCAATATCTCATTTTCCATAACTTCTTCAATTGCAACAATCGTCCCATCGGCAGGGGCAATCACCAGCCCTTCCGAATCATAAGGAAAACGACGGAAAGGACTACGAAAGAAATTCAATACCAATAAAAATAATATGGTAGAAATCAATGCAACAGAATAGAACAGCCCGCCCTTACCGGTTGTGTGGTATAAGACGACATTCACAATAAATAATATTGTAAACAACGTCAATAATAGTCCTGTTCCTTCTCTATGTACTTTCATCCTTTATTCTACTGCGTTTGATAATAAGAATTTGCAAAAATATTCATTTTTACGGAATATCAAAAATATATCATAATTCATTAACCGCTTCCACCTTATTTAGTTCGACATACCATAAAAAGCCGCTTACCTTTTCATATCCCATCTGGCGAACCAGTTTCAAATAATTTTTAACCTGACTATAATGGCGTTTCTCTTGTTTTTCCCCGAATTTATAATCGACAACAACTGCTTCATTTCCATTTATCATCACGCGATCAGGACGTTTGGAAAGACCTTTTCCAAAAAGAATATCTACCTCATTCAAAACACGTGACGATCCATCATACCATGGTGCAACTTCAGGTTGATTCAACAAATCAGATAGCCGGACACATAATTTCTCGGCTTCGTCCCTATTTACCACACCAGCCAAACGATAGTTCTCTACAGCAACAGGTATATCTTTTTCAGTACGGATACCACTTAACACTTCATGCATTAATGCTCCGTGCTTACGGCGTTCATTATCAAAAAAGAATCCTTTTCCATGTAAACGTAATTGCAAACGATCATCCGAAGAAACCGAACGAATCCGGTCCATCGAAATTTCTTCAACGCCCATTTTTTTATTCTGTTCTTCAGACGGATGCCACCAGTTACCCAATTCAAACACTCCATCTGCAATATTGAAAGAATACGGCAGATTTATTAATGGCTCTCCTTCTTCCACATCGTCTACCTGAGTATTCAATCCTGCCCAAAGTAAATCTCCTATAGAAGTAATCTTCTCTATATCTCCGCTCTTCTCATCCATTTTCTTAGGCCGGGGAGCAAAGACCAATAGTTCTTCTTTAGCACGGGTAAAAGCAACATATAATGTATTCAGATTATCAATAAAGGCATGCAACCGTTCCTTGAAATAGTCTTTTGCAAAGATTGTATTACCCAATGCCTGCCCATAGCGCACCGGAACCAAATGCAAACGGTCAAAAGGTCTTTCATCCGGATGGCACCAAAGAATAACAGGTTTAGATGGCTTATGATCTATTTCCCAGTCTCCAAACGGTATAATTACAACCTTAAAGCCCAAGCCCTTAGATTTATGTACGGTAAGTATACGAATAGCGTTCTGTTCATCCGGTGTAGCAATTGTTTTCTTATATCCCGTTTCATCCCACCATTTCAAGAAACGATTTAAGTCCGGACTCTCTTTTTGGCTATACTCAGAAACCATATCCAGGAATGCTTGCACAAAAACTTGTTCATTATCAGGAAATCGCTCAGCAAACAACCGGAACAAACCTTCCGTTATCTCATATAAAGATTGACGTGAAAGCCCTAGTAACTCTTGTTTTATATCTGCAGGAATAGAAAAAGAAGACACTGGTTCTGCATCCTTTTGCCATCCACCAGACAAAACAATATAGGAAAATGTAGCAATCTGTTCATTTGTCAAATCTTCAGGATTTTTTAAATAACGTAATGTTGCTACGAGAAAACGCACAACCGGCGAACTGCTGACATACAACGCATCATCTGATATTATATCATAACGATACTGTTCTGAAGAATGCATTTCCTTATAAGACAACAATGTATCAGCCACCATAGCACCTTCCATATTGGTACGTACCAAGATTGCTATATCTTTCAACATATATCCGTTATCCTGCAATTGCTCTAATACACCCGGAAGTCTTTCTAGAGCTTCTTCTTTCCAGTCCTTACCATCTTCACCGGTTAAAAACTCTATTTTCACATGTCCATCTTTTTTTTGAAAAGGAGCGGGAATCTGCTGATAGCTTTTCTTATAAGCAGACATGATCTTGGTAAAATAACCTATCCGTTCTTCAGTTTTCAAAGAAGACGCATCAAGAGCTTCGTTATAATAATGTTGAAGCAAGGCTGGAGTAACAGAAAACAAAGCATTATTTACTTCCACAATATGACGGCAACTACGCCAATTCTCCTTTAAAGTATCTTCTTTGATTTCTTCATGAATAAAATCATTTTGTACCTGTTCATCCAACAATTTCCAGTCAGAATTACGAAAACGGTAGATGCTCTGCTTTACATCCCCCACAATCAGGTTTGCATACCTGTGTGCCATGCTTTCCTGAATAAGCGGACGGAAGTTATTCCACTGCATACCACTGGTATCCTGAAATTCATCTATCATATAATGATCTACATGAGTTCCTGTTTTTTCATAAATAAACGGAGCATCACTACCATCTATGATTTTATTCAGCAATTCGGTCGTATCGGCAATCAACATTACATTTTTATCTTCACGATATGCAGCAATCTGCCGTGATACATCTGTCAAAATTCCCAGTGTATAATAAAAACGAACCACTTCTTTAGCCGTATTATAAGCAGTCAGATCGGAGAAAAGAGATACCACTCCCTTTATGCATTCGTTCAGTCCTCCTTCAAATGCACATCCTATAACTAAACGGAGGGATTGTGAGGTTGTTTTTGTAAAACAACCGTCCAGATTATCTGCCAGCCCCATAAAAGTAGCAGAAGGTTCTTTCATCTCTCCGTTAGCCAGTTTTTCGAAGAAGAACAAAGGTGAACGGCTTCCTCCTTTGAAATCGGAAGGTTGGAGCCCATATTGCTTAAGCAATGCCATTCCCTTCTCTCCCAAACGCTTTGCTTCCCTTTCTACAGAGCGGATAATAGCATATAAGTCATTTTTATACTCTTCCAGTGCGTCTTTATCTTCAATATCCCGAGACACCTCATCACTAAAAGCCTTATAACTCTCTTTAAATACCTCACGGCTCAAAGCCATAATATCCCGGCGCAGATTCCACTCTCCGCCATTTTCTATCTTCTCTTCCGCAAAACGGAGAAGCCACCCCAGTAATTCTTTACTTTCAGGCTTTTCCAGATCGGCCAGCAATTTATCTACCGACTCTGCCAAGACCAATTCCTGATCCATTTCTATTCCATAGCCGCCCTGTAAACCGATCTCACGGGTGAAGGCACGCATTGTCTGCTGAAAGAAACGGTCGATCGTGCTTATATTAAATGCCGAATAATCATGAAGAATAAGAATTAAAATTCGCCGGGCTTGTTGTCTGACCTGCTTTTCGGTAAGAGAGTTAGCAGACATTAACAGACTGACATAATCGGATTTATTACCGGATGCTAAATTATAGAGCTCCTCGACAATACGGTTTTTCATCTCATCGGTAGCCTTATTAGTAAAGGTTACCGCCAAAATACGCTTATATGCCCCCGGCTGCGTAAAAAGCAACAAAAGGTATTCACCCGTAAGTTTATGTGTTTTTCCTGCACCGGCAGAAGCTCTGTAAACTGTTAACATTTTATATAATTCTACTCTTGATATATCCTTCTTTCCGCAGAATTTCAAGTACCTTATTACGTAAATCACCTTGTACAACAATCTCACCGTCTTTTGCGGTACCACCAACCCCACACTTCACTTTCAGGAGTTTTCCCAAAGAAGTAAGATCGTCTGAAGTTCCACGAAAACCGGTTATTAACGTAACTACCTTCCCTCCCCGGTTACGTTTATCCAGGGAAATACGCAACTGTTGTTTTTCTTTCGGAAGCGTTTCTTCTTCCTCCCCATCTTCTGTATTATATTGAAAATCCGGATTGGTAGAATACATTACCCCTAAACGGCCTTTCCAGTCATTACTCTTCATATCAACATTTTATCAGATTAAAACTATAAAGCAATATCTAATTTTTCTTTTAAATATTTACCTGTATACGATTCCTTGCAAGCCACTATATCTTCAGGCGTTCCGGTACAAACCAAACCACCTCCGGCTTTTCCTCCTTCTGGCCCCAAATCTATCACATAGTCAGCACACTTAATCACATCCATGTTATGTTCAATGATAACAACAGTATGCCCTTTATCTATCAAAGCATTGAATGCTTTTAATAACGTTTTAATATCATGAAAATGAAGTCCGGTCGTCGGTTCATCGAAGACAAATAAAGTAGGCTGCTGTTTCTCTTGCCCCAGATAATATGCCAGTTTCACACGTTGGTTTTCCCCACCCGACAAAGTGGAGGAAGTCTGTCCCAGCTTAATATATCCCAAGCCCACATCCTGAAGAGGTTTCAACTTTTTAACGATTTTCTTCTCCTGCGATCCTGAAGACTGTCCAAAAAACTCGATAGCTTGGTTAACCGTCATTTCCAATACATCATAAATATTAGCTCCGCAGTATTCCACTTCCAGGATTTCGGATTTAAAACGTTTACCATGACAAGCTTCACATTCCAATGTTATATCGGCCATAAACTGCATTTCAACAGTTATTTTACCCTCACCTTTACATTCTTCGCAACGTCCGCCTTCTTTATTAAAAGAGAAATAAGCCGAATTATACCCCATCTGCTTTGCCAAAGGCTGATCTCCATACAATTTACGTATTTCATCATAAGCACCTATATAAGTTACCGGATTGGAACGCGAACTTTTCCCAATCGAATTCTGGTCTACAAACTCTATCGATTGTACCATGTGCATATCCCCTTCCAAACCTGAGCAATCAACCATTAACCGGGCAGCTTCATCCAGATAATGCTTTACTCCTTCATAAAAAATATCACGCACTAATGAACTTTTACCTGATCCACTGACACCCGACACAACAGTCATTACATTCAATGGGAACTTTACATCTATTCCTTTAAGGTTGTTCTTACGTGCACCTTTTACTTCTATATAATTATTCCAGGGACGACGGAAAGAAGGGACATCTATTTTATCATCGCCAGTCAGATATCGCACCGTATAGCTTTCACTATTTGTTTGCAGATTATTAATGTCTCCCTGATACACTACTTCACCACCCAACCGTCCGGCCTTAGGACCAATGTCTATAATGTAATCAGCAGCACGGATTATTTCCTCATCATGCTCCACCACAACTACCGTATTGCCCAACGATTGCAACTGCCTTAATACATTAATCAACAAATCCGTATCTCTTGAATGAAGACCGATACTTGGTTCATCCAATATATAAAGAGACCCAACCAAGCTACTGCCCAAAGAAGTAGCAAGATTAATACGCTGGCTCTCTCCTCCCGAAAGAGAAGATGACAGACGGTCTAATGAAAGATACCCCAAACCTACATCCAAAAGAAATTGAAGACGGCTGTTTATTTCTGTCAACAAGCGTTTAGCTACAGCTGCATCCGTTTCATCGAGCTCCAGATTATCAAAAAAACTTTTTGCTTCTGTAATAGGCAATGTTACCAGTTGAGCTATGTTTTTTCCTCCTATCCGTACATAAAGGGCTTCAGGTTTCAACCGGGCGCCTTTACAAACCGGACAAGTAGTCTTTCCACGATAGCGCGCCTGCATAACCCTGTATTGTATCTTATATAAATTTTCTTCCACAAATTTAAAGAAATCATCAATGCCGTGCAATCCCGGAGCACCATGCCAGAGTAAATCTTTTTCCTTATCCGTCAGGTCATAATAAGGCCGATGAATCGGGAACTTGTATTTTTCGCTTTTGGCTACGAACTCTTTCAGCCATTCGCCCATTACTTCTCCCTTCCAACATACAACAGCTCCCTGATACACCGACAAACTTTTATCCGGCACCACAAGATTTTCGTCTATGCCCAAAATCTTGCCGAAGCCTTCACATACCGGACACGCTCCTAGAGGATTATTAAAACTGAACATCATATCCGTAGGCTCCGTAAAAACTATACCATCCGCTTCAAACCGTTTGGAGAATTCTTTCGTCACCGTTTCTTCAGGAGTATAGATACGGATTATGCAAGTGCCATGCCCTTCAAAAAAAGCAGTCTCCGCTGAATCTGCCAAACGGCTTTTCAATGTTTTGTCATCCGATATGGTCAAACGGTCGATCAGCAATTCAACATTTTGGGAGTTCTGCAACGCTTCATCTCCAATCACTTCTCCTATACGATAAACATTATCATTAATTGCCAGACGCGTATATCCTTCTTTTTGTAAAATCTCCAATTGTTCCTTCATACTTCGTCCCTCAGGCAACACAACCGGAGCATAAACAGCAAAACGAGTCCCATCAGGATAAGCCAACACCATATTAACAATATCGCTAACCTGGTGTTTCTTTACTTCTTCACCGGAAACAGGAGATATGGTTTTCCCTATACGGGCATACAAAAGACGTAAGTATTCATATATTTCAGTTGATGTACCTACCGTAGAACGCGGATTACGGGTATTTACCTTTTGTTCAATGGCTATTGCAGGAGGAATACCTTTTATATAATCACACTCCGGCTTACTCATCCTGCCCAGAAACTGGCGGGCATATGCCGAAAGGCTTTCAACATACCGCCTTTGTCCTTCCGCATACAAAGTATCAAAAGCTAATGAAGACTTTCCGCTACCAGACAAACCGGTTATCACCACAAGCTTATCACGTGGAATTTCCACGTCGATATTCTTCAGATTATTAACACGTGCACCTTTTATAAATATAGAATTGCTCTCAGACATAACACCTTTTCCTATTTTTCTTAACTTGCAAAGTTAGAAAAGTAATACCGTTTTGACAAACAATCAATAAGTATTCACATTAGAAGTTACGAAACCTTTTGTTTTTAAAAGATATTCATGTATTTTTGTTGAGTTTTCGTACATAAAAACAAATAAATAGAACAATGTATATAAAATATCTCCGTCTGCTATTGGCGATATTATCTATTGCTATGTCTTCATGTTCAACTGTCCGGGAAATTCCGCGTCAAACGACAGGCCAAAAAGAAGCAAAAAGAGAATTCCGCGGAGCATGGATTCAAACAGCTTTTCAGGGCGAATACAAAGACATGACTCCATCTCAAATGAAAAAAGATTTCATTCGTAAACTTAATTATCTACAAAATTGCGGCATTAATGCCATCATTTTTCAGATACGTCCGGAAGCAGATGCTTTTTATAAATCAGAAATAGAACCCTGGAGCCGTTTTTATACAGGAGAACAGGGAAAAGCTCCAGCCGGTAACTTCGACCTGATGGCCTTTCTCATTGAAGAATGCCACAAAAGAAACATGGAATTCCATGCCTGGCTAAATCCTTACCGGGTGAGCACTGCCGGTAATACCAAATTTGCCGATTCACATATCTACTATCGCCACCCGGAATGGTTTGTCACTTATAACAAACAAATACTTTTCGATCCGGGATTACCCGAAAGCCGTCAGTTTATTTGTAGGGTTGTACGTGATATTGTTACCCGCTACGACGTAGATGCCATCCACATGGATGACTACTTTTATCCATACCCGGCAGCAGGGCTTTCTTTTCCCGACGATAACAGTTTCTACAAGTACGGTTTGCGCAAAGGATATACAGAAGCCCAACGGAATGACTGGCGCAGAGAAAACGTAAATAAACTAATAAAAGATATCAAACGCACCATTTTGCTGTCCAAACCTTGGGTACGGTTCGGTATCAGCCCGTTCGGTATTTATAGGAACAAGAAAAATACCCCCGACAACTCCGGCAGCGAAACCAACGGTCTACAGAATTATGACGATTTATATGCCGACATACTTTATTGGGTAAAGCAAGGATGGATAGACTACAACATGCCACAAATATACTGGGAAATAGGGCATCCGGCAGCAGATTATATCACACTAATTAAATGGTGGGACAAAAATGCAAACGGAGGTCACCTTTATATCGGGCAAGATGTAGCCCGCACAATGAAAGCCAATGAGCTGACACGAAAGATGCGTTATGAAAGAGCTTTACCTCATGTCAGTGGTAATTGTTTCTGGCCGGCCAACGAAATTTTATGGAACAACAAAGGCGTTGCCGACAGCTTGAAACGAAATTATCATCGCTATCCGGCATTAATTCCGGCATACACACACATGCACAACCGTGCTCCGCAGGAAGTAAAGAAACTAAAAACAGAATGGACTCCGCAAGGCTATATGCTCCATTGGATAGCAGAACAGAGTGAGACCAACCCCGAACTCGCATCCTATTTTGTAATTTACCGTTTTGATGATAAAGAACCGGTAGACTTAAGTAATCCGGCTAAAATAGCTGCCATTACACGTAAAACGAATTATCTGTTACCTTACAATGATGGTAAACGTAAATATCGCTATATAGTAACAGCTGTAGATCGTTTCCATAATGAAACAGAAAAAGGAAAAAGTAAGAAAGTTAAACTCTAAGTCGCTCATATAATTATGTCCGATCAAAGATGGGCCAAATTCACGGATTATTCTTCGTGCAAGTCTTGCCAGACGAATATATTCAAATACCGTGCATATCCTAGGGGAATGATGATACCTCAGGCCAGATGCATGCAGAATACTATCTATTTCCTCATCTCGGGCAAAGTACTTGTAAAAAGTGAAGAACATCCGACGACTACTTTCTCAAGCGGACAATTTATCCTTCAACCGATAGGTTCGCGGGTAGAATTCCACATTCTCGAATCATGCGAATGTATTCTTTACCTTTTCGACCGTCCGCAAAACGTATGTAATGACCGCTTTCTGAGCGGGGAAGCCATGGCCGGAAACATGACCGTTACTCCCATAGTAATGAATTCCTGTACTCCGCTCGTATTATATCTGGAAGGAATGAAGAAATACATAAACGACGCTATGTTATGTTGCAACTTCCTTCAAGCGAAAGGAACCGAATTAATATACATACTTAATTGTTATTATCCTCTTAAAGAACTGGCTACTTTTTATGCCCCGATTTACAGATATACCAAGAGCTTTAAATATTTTGTAATGCAAAATTACCTGAAAGCAAAAGATGTTGAATCTTTTGCTCAATTAGGAGGCTATAGCCTCCCCACCTTCCGGCGTATTTTTAAAGAAACCTTCGGAGAGCCTGCATATCAATGGATGGTTAAAAAGAAATGCCAGGACATTCACAACGATCTTATCACCACCAACCAAAGTATTTCCGAAATTTGCTATAAATACGGATTCGAATCATTGGCCAATTTCTCACATTTCTGCCGGGCCAACTTTGGCAAATCACCACGTGCCATACGTAATGAAAGAATCGAAAACATATAAAAATCAACAAATATCATAATTTTTACAACTTATTGAGCAGAAAAAACAATTTAGTCCGTTTTTAAATAGAATACTTTTGGATACTGATTTGGGAGAATGTAAAAAATCACATAAAATCAATCCTAAATGTATTCAAGGACGAGAATTATATTACATGTATTTACTATCATTACGGGGTTAGCCTGGGCCATGATAGAATGCAGCTGCGGAAGAGAGACCGACAAGGAATCTTCGCAAGTAAATCTCTCCTATACTATCAACTGGGACAAAGTTTTTGAGAGCTATTCCAAACCTGAAAAATTACGCTACTGCTTTTATCCTGTCAACGGAGGTCCGCTGCTTCGCACAGATGGAGACTGCAAAGGTTTCAAAATTATCCTGCCTGCAGATAAATATAATGTACTGATATTTAATTGTGACGCATCCGATATAGAATTTAATAACCTGGAAAGCTTTGATAAAGCAGAAGCACGATTAATAGCCACCAAAGCAATAGGCAGCAATACAAACGGAAAAATTCCTTTATACGGTTTAACAATAACCGACCTGCAGATAAATCCGGGACAAGATATAGAAGAAATAATGCAACCGACCCCGTTAGTAAAAGAAATATTTTTCGACATAAACATAGATGGTTCCGAATATATTAACAGTTGCAAAGGCAGCCTATCAGGTGTAGCTTCGGCTTTGAACCTCAGCAAAAGGCAGGTAATGCCTGATACTCCCACAACTGTTAATATTGAAACTTCCCTCACCGACAAAGGCGCTAAAGGAAGTGCACTGATTTTAGGTGTTGCCACACAAATAGGAGAAGGAGAAGATCAACCCAACACTCCGTCTAACCAACTGACATTAGATTTTACACTGGCAGACGGTTCAACCTTTACCACTACCGCCGATCTAGGACATGATCTGGCAGACAAACATCAATCAGGTATACATGTAGATATAGATGCTACAGTAAGTCCATCCCCCACTTTCACTGTCACTATTAATAGCTGGAAGATAACTTCCGGCGACAGTATAGCTATAAAATAACAAACATATTTACACTTTAAAAAAACAACATGAAAAATTTAATTCTCAGCATGCTTGCCATGGCAGCCATGGTTAGTTGCACAAACGAAAACGACCCTATAGGCGAAGTGATTAATAATGACAAGCCTACACCTGTTGTCTTTGGTCAGTCTATAAGTTTACTAACCAAAGCTCCTATAACAAGTACCCAGTTAGCAAGTACTAAAATTGGAATTTGGGCACAAGAATATACAGCAACACCAGCCTGGGTTGCAGACAATAAAAATTTTATGGATGACTTAGAATTAACTGTGGACGGAAGCGGAGCAATTACTTATACCGGCACAAAATACTATTCAATAACTCCGAATACCAAATATGATTTTTATGCATATGCACCAAAAGGGGATGCCAGCGTTTCATCTAATGCCGCAACTGCAGGAGCCGCTCCAACAATCAATTTAACACTTGGCGCAACAGATCAGATTGATTTAATGTATGCCTCACAAACAGGGGTCACTAAATCCAGAAACGCAGTAGCCCTACTTTTTAAACATTCACTTGCACAGATTAAATTCAAAATCAAGAAAGCCACTGGGGCCAGTGTTACTACGCTTACTGAAATAAAAGTTAATGCAAATTCAGTAGGAACAATGGCATTAACAGACGGAAAATACTCAAGCACAGGCACTCCTATAGATTTCACAGTATTAACAGGAGGTTCTTTTAATATTCCGGCTAACGACTTTGCAGAGATAACAGGAGTCAAGCCATTAATGTTATTCCCTGAAGAATTAGGAAGCAACTCCGTTACTTTCACTATCGACGGTACAGATTATCAATTCACGCCAACTGCTACATTAGAAGCAGGTACAACAACAACAATCAGTGTTACTGTTACATCTGCCGGTGTTGAATTCAGCCAAAGTGTAGAAGCATGGAAAGATAACACGGGATCAGGTACGATCGAATAATAAAAGTTACATAAACCATACAACCATTAATTCCTTTCAGCAATTGCAGAAAGGAATTAATGGTATCCATCCGGTAAATATTCATATCTTTACGAACTAAACAAGAAATAGAATATTTACCAACATGAAATCAACACTTATCCTGGGTATCGGAGCTTCGTTTCTGGCTACCGGTATAATACATGCCCAGAAAAAACAACAAACGCAACAGAAAACACCCAATGTAATCCTTATTTATGCCGACGATTTAGGTTACGGAGATCTGGAATGTTATGGAGCCAAACGTGTTCAAACACCAAATGTAAACCGGCTGGCAAACGAAGGCATCCGCTTCACCAACGCTTATGCAACAGCTTCTACCAGTACGCCTTCACGCTATTCTATGCTCACTGGCGAATATGCATGGCGTGTGCCCGGCACAGATATTGCCGCCGGCAATGCAGGTATGATTATCCGCCCCGAACGCTACACAATAGCCGACATGTTCAAAAATGCAGGATATGCCACAGCCGCGATAGGAAAATGGCATCTGGGCTTAGGTGATAAAACCGGAGAACAGGATTGGAATGCTCCGCTGCCAACAGCCTTAGGCGACTTGGGGTTCGACTATTCATATATAATGGCCGCCACAGCAGATCGTGTACCCTGCGTCTTTATAGAAAATGGCAAGGTAGCAAACTACGATCCGTCTGCCCCCATCGAGGTAAGCTACGAAAAGAACTTTGCGGGAGAACCTACCGGAAGAGACAACCCCGAACTCCTATACAACCTGAAGCCCAGCTTCGGGCATGATATGTCTATCGTCAACGGTATCAGCCGTATCGGATTTATGAGAGGAGGCGGCAAAGCCCTTTGGAAAGACGAAAACATTGCCGACTCTATCACAACACATGCAATAGACTTTGTAAAATCCAACAAAGACAAACCGTTCTTCATGTACTTTGCCACAAACGATGTGCATGTACCCCGTTTTCCGCACGACCGTTTCCGCGGCAAGAGCCCGATGGGACTACGTGGAGATGCAATTGCCCAATTCGACTGGGCAGTAGGGCAATTAATGAAAACACTGGACGAACTGGGCTTAACAGAGAATACATTAATTATCCTATCCAGCGACAACGGCCCGGTAGTAGACGACGGTTATGCAGACAGAGCCGTAGAATTATTGGGCGACCATAAACCAACCGGCCCGCTACGAGGCAACAAATACAGTGCATTTGAAGGCGGAACACGCATCCCGGCAATCGCACATTGGCCAAAAGAAATTAAGAAAGCCACCGTATCCGATGCCCTGGTTTGCCAGATCGACTGGTTTGCTTCACTGGCAGCATTAACCAATTCGCGCCTGCCAAAAGGAAGCGCTCCCGACAGCTACGACTACCTCAATACCTGGTTAGGCAAAGATAATGAAGGACGTCCCTGGGTAATAGAACAGGCATTAAACCGCGCCCTATCCGTACGCACAAAAGACTGGAAGTATATCGAACCAAGCAAGGGACAGGCACTTATGCCGCTCGAGAATGTAGAAACCGGATATTCTAAAGATCCGCAACTCTACGACATGACAAAAGAGGGAGAGCAAACCAACCAAGCCCTCCAACACCCCGAAGTAGTTTACAAACTGCAAAGCATTCTGGCCGGAGTAAGAGATAAAACAGTTACACCTGAAAAATAGAAGCAGAAGGTGAAGAGGCCGACGTCCCGACCTCCCCTGTCAGACCAACCCCCCTAGGTAGGGAGAAAGAATCTCCCTAGGTAAGGAGAAAAAACCTCCCTAGGTAGGGGGATGGTTTCATCAGGGGAATGTCAATGCCTCCCAGGCATCACCAGCCTGTTTGCGACCATCCAGCCGCTTTATACCATGCCAAGTTCTGATAAAACGCATTTACGGATGCCATTGAAGAGCGGGGAACATATCCGGAGATACCGCCGGCATTAAGATCCATTGTAAACATACTTTGAATTAGTCCTGAGAAATTCTTCGGAGTAGTCTTCCAATAAATCACGGCAGCATCAAATGCAGACTTCCATTCGGTATAATCGCTGTTGCCCCCCGTTAATTTATAGATAAAGCGTTCCAAATCATAATAATACCGCGTGTAGCGTTTATCATAGTACATCACACCGGAAACATCGATATCCTGTTTGTTTTGGATATACTTAGGAAGTACTTTTGCCGTGGCAGAAGCCAACCGTTCCAGCTCACTACACTTTAACACAGCCACCGAAGCACCGGCCGTCCAGTTAGAATTACTAAGTCCGGCGCCATCTTTATACAATCCATTATAGTATTCATAATAAGCAGTGGCAATTGCCAATCCTGCATTTTCTTTAACAAAGAAAGCGGGGGCAACCAGCTGATAAGGAGCGCCCGGACCCGGAATCTCGGTTGGAGAGCCAATTAAACAATCCATACAGTCCCGCAATTCATAGGCAACTTCTACAGACTCCATAAAGCAAGCATCGAAAAAGAGGAAATCCAGGTGCGGGATGCTTTGCAATACTTCGTGCAGTTCCGAAATATCCAGATAGTCATTATCATCTTGCCCCCACCAGCGCATCATGCTTTTAGGCAGCCATCCCTCGCCGTGAGACCAAAGAACGAGGCCGTAACTTTCGGCCGGATATCTTTGAAAAGCATCAGACAGAATACCTTTCATAACAGATATATCTAATGAGTTCTGTTCTCCAAACTCTTTCACCGTTTCTTCCACGACCTGCCCTTTTTTATTTTTAGTAAGATGCATCAAGCGGGGAGCGGAATTATCATCTATATATACCAACAGATTACAAGATGCGGGATCTACCTCCTGCATGCCTTGCTTCATTTCCTCATAATCTTTCAAAGCAAAATCAGACAATGTGTTTTGGGCAACCATATATACTAACACAGTACGAGCTTTGTTAACCGGTTCATCATCATGGCTGCACGAACTGAAGATCATAGCAAATGACAAAAGAAAATATAGTACATTATATTTCATAAATCAGACTTTAAATTTAGATAAAGGGCAAAGATACGAAAAAACAGTCCTCACCTGCCAGCCTCCTCTATTTTAATGCATAAGAAACACCTTTTTATAGGATTTGGTTGTCCCGTCAGGATGAAATAATTCAATATACAATATATAGATTCCCGGCAAAAGCCGGCAACGATCCTGTCCCATACCATTCCATAGCAGACTTCCCTCAACTCCAAGCAGTTCATGGTTGGCTATTTCCGCCAACCGCCGGCCCGTTGTATCAAACACCCACATCCTGCAATTATATCCGGGTTTATCCATATAATAAAGGATTGTGTACTCTCCGGTAAGTTCGGAATATACAGGAGCTTCAATAGAAGTAGGATGCCCGGTTCCTGTTGTTTTGTATTGAGAATTACGATAACCCGGTGTACCTGAGCCAGCGGTTTCGGCCGCCGATGTCCAATTGGCAGCATCCTGCGTTGCAACATCCGGATCAATCCGCTCTAACGAAACACCTTTCCCATTCTTTACAGAAGGCGCATGCCATTTGGAAGAATAGGCAACTTCATCTATCACTTCTTCATCTTTCGTCCGAAACAGCACCAAATCAGATGAAGTATTTGCCAATACCGGCAATTTCTGCTGATGCAACGATTCCGGTGAAGAAACAAGATAAAAAGAAGAAATACCTTCTACATCTTTTGCCAACAAAAGATACTCTTTCGGATTTATGTCGAAAGGAACCGACGACAACGGATAATACGTACTTAACGCACCGTCGGACTTCCGGGTGGCAATAGATAGTCCCCTTACCGACAATTTCCGGTCTGAGCGATTATACAATTCTATATATTCGCTACCTCCGGTATAAGGGTCCGGCAACAATTCATTAAAAATCAACTCAAAGGGATTCACGGAAGTGTCTTCCAAATCAGTCGGAGGTTGGGGATTATCCGGACGTGAATTTACCGCACCGGGAGTTCCACCCTTAGAATCGGTAGACAGATACAAGCCTTGTCCCGAACGTTCCCAGGCAATACCGGGTTTAGCTTTCGGATATGTAATTTGATCAATCAATTCGCCAGTTGGAGATTTCAGTTGGAGCGTTTTGCCATTATTTGCCAGTTGTGCCGGAAACTTAACCAGAGGCATTTCGTTACCCGCAGGATCAAGTTTCACCTCCCTGCCTTCCTTATATAGTACCACATAACCTCCGGCAGGAAGCAATAGATTCGAGAGTTTAACAGATATATCATTATAAACAAACATCCACCCTTCCAGTTGGCAGGCAGTAGTAGAAGTATTATATAATTCCACATACTCTGTCTGGGGCAAAACATCCAATCCGTTGGGATCGGCCATGATCTCATTGATGCAAATAAAACATCCCGATGGTTTTTCAAAACCATCAGGATCATTTTCAAAATCATCGGGATCATTTCCCAATGTCGAAACGAAAGCTTTATTTCCTTTACATTCATCTGTTCTTCCTTTTGCTACTATCCCGGAATAAGTCAATGTATAACCGGCCGCTTTTTGTCGGCTGGTTATCCAAACAGGCTTCAGTATTGTCTCGTCATCCGAAATATAGACCTCATTGGCTTTATCTTCATCCAATAGGAACACACTTTTTCGTGCATCCACTTTCTGATCGAATGAAAGGAGTAGCGAATATTGGTCTTCCTCCGCCAAAGATAAAAGCTTGGGAATAGAAGTTCCGGTAGAAGGCTTATCATCCGGTTGTCCGCCAGGTTCCTTATCGGGGACAGTTGGAGTTGAAGTTATTTCAGATAGGATTCTGATATTATCAAATGCATAGACCATATTCTTTAAAGAAGAGGCCTTGCAACGGCAAGTAATATTGAAATAGCCCCCGGGACGTATATTGGACAAGGGATTATCTGTAAATGGTTGTCCCTCCTGTTTGTAAACATTTCCATTTACAGAAGTATAAAGTGTCCATATTCTCTCATTTTCCATCGTTAGTTTTACTTTCACGGAAAAGGCGCCTGTACCTAGCAGATCTTTCCGTCCGTTAATAATTCGCTGTGGAGTTCCGTTTCCCTTTTGTCGATAAAGAGAGACATTATGGTCATTATGTCCCACTTGCAAATAATAAAGGACTGAAGCCGGACTATCGGTTGCATATACATAAATACGGGCATGATTAGAATTTGAAGACTTAAAAGAAAGACTTACATCTATCTGCCATTCCATATTTTTCGAGTATATTACAGGAACATAGCAAGAAAAATCTCCGGTTAAGCTACTTCCGTCAAATTGAAGCGATCCGTTATCAATACGAAAAAAACCTTTTGGGGCAACCCAGGGATTACCAGAATTTACATCTGGTCCGTCAAATGATTCGATGAGTTGTGCAAAAACACAAAAAGGCAGAAACAAGAAGATAATAATAATAATTTGTCTCATAGTTATATGGTTTTGTTATAATTTGCATATCTTTGTGCCTCAAAACGTTGTAGCATAAAGAGACTTATATTTCTATGCGACGTAAAATTATAACATTTTTTCTACAAACAAATTAATTAGTGCTCAAAATGAAAGTAGCAATTGTTGGAGCAAGTGGAGCCGTAGGACAAGAATTCCTGCGAGTACTCGACGAAAGAAACTTCCCGATGGATGAGCTTATCCTTTTTGGTTCATCCCGCAGTGCCGGACATGTTTATAACTTCCGTGGTAAACAGATTACTGTCAAGGAACTTAAACATAACGACGACTTTAAGGGAATTGATGTTGCTTTTGTTTCGGCCGGTGCAGGTACATCACGCGAATTCGAGCAGACAATCACCAAATTCGGTACTGTCATGATCGACAATTCAAGTGCTTTCCGTATGGATAACGATGTACCTTTGGTCGTTCCCGAAGTAAATGCGGAAGATGCACTGAATCGTCCGCGCGGTGTCATTGCCAACCCTAACTGTACTACCATTCAAATGGTTGTTGCGTTGAAGGCAATCGAAAATCTGTCGCATATTAAACGCGTACATGTATCTACCTATCAGGCTGCCAGTGGTGCAGGTGCCACAGCTATGGCCGAATTGGTAAAACAATATGAGCAACTGTTGAAAGGCGAAGAACCGACAGTGGAGAAATTCGCTTATCAGCTGGCCTACAACGTCATTCCTCATGTAGACGTATTTCTGGAAAACGGTTATACAAAAGAAGAAATGAAGATGTATAACGAAACCCGCAAGATCATGCATTCGGATATTGAAGTAAGTGCTACTTGTGTACGTGTACCTGTTATGCGCGCTCATAGCGAATCTACCTGGGTTGAAACAGAACGTCCTATCAGCATCGAAGAAGCCCGCAAAGCATTTGCTGAAGCAGAAGGTGTCGTATTGCAAGACGAGCCGGCAAAAAAAGACTACCCGATGCCATTATTCATTGCAGGAGAAGACCCTGTTTATGTTGGCCGCATACGAAAAGACCTTACAAATCCGAACGGTTTAACATTCTGGACAGTAAGCGATCAAATCAAGAAAGGTGCAGCCTTGAACGCTGTTCAGATTGCAGAATATCTGATTAAGGTAAAGAATATAGGGTAATTTACTTCCTGATATTACAAGATAAAAGAGGCCTGCTAACAATAAAAAGTTAGTTGGCCTCTTTTCTTATTTACCTGTCTATTTTCTGATAAAAGAAAAAATACCCCCGAAAATTAGAAATAACTTTCGGGGGTCAACACATT
This sequence comes from Parabacteroides provencensis, assembly GCF_900232875.1. Lineage (NCBI taxonomy): Bacteria > Pseudomonadati > Bacteroidota > Bacteroidia > Bacteroidales > Tannerellaceae > Parabacteroides > Parabacteroides provencensis. Next base: position 1,285,522 of record NZ_LT960488.1, read on the forward strand.
ACTATCCACTTATTTTAATTCCATCCCGGATTTTGCTTCAAAGCTGGATTCAAATCCATTTCTTTTTGAGGAATTGGCCACAAATAGTAGTGATCAGGGAATCCTCTCTGACGGATCTTCACGCCTGTAAATTCAGTCATCCAAACACCATCCACTACATCTTTCGCTATTTTCCAACGGCGGATATCCGAATATCTCTGTCCTTCACCGCAAAGTTCAACCATTCTTTCATGACGAATTTTCTCACGCATCTGAGCTTGGCTCAACCCGGCAGGAAGTTCTTTTATACCTGCCCTTTTACGAACAGCATTTATTGCATCATAAACAGATTGGTCTGCACCAGCAGCTTCGTTCTGAGCTTCAGCATACATCAACATAACATCGGCCAAACGAATCAGAGGGAAGTTCTGAGGCATATTATCCTGCAATGTATATGTAGAACCTGTTTCCACAAACTTTCTCCATGAATAGCTACCATTTGCCCAAACCGGAACAAAAGCACCCGGATCTGTTTTATCAACCGGAAATTTATAAAGGAGCGTTCCACTTTTTCCTTCAAATTCAGACCAGGGAACAATAATTGCCTGATGCATACGAGGGTCTCTATTCTCAAACAATTTTCTAACAGAGGCTTCATCATTCCAGTCTTCCGGATTGTTAGGATCAAAAGTAGTTCCTTTTGCATTTTTATAATTTTTGAAATCAAAAGATGTTCCGTCAATCATTTCAAAAGCATTTACCAATGCCGGAGTAGGACGGGTACGCTGCGATCCAGATGTTGCACCTCCCGAATTTCCATAATTACGGTCTGTTGCTATACCTTGTTTTGCTTCGGCAACATACTGTACATCAAAAATAACTTCGCTGTTATTATTTCCTGCAACACGGAATAGTGAATGGAAATCATCCACCAACTTGCGGTCGCTCTTTTCCATCAATTCTTTAAAATCGGCAGCAGCCTTGTCATATTGTTTAGCCCACAGATGTGCTTTACCTCTCATTGCCAATGCAGCCCATTTTGTAGCACGGCCTTTGTCTGATTGTCCATAACTTTCAGGCAATAAAGAAATAGCATCTGTCATATCCTGCACAATAAAATCATACACTTCCTGTTCTGTATTACGAGGCTTATCAGCTTCGTCTGCATTCATCGGATAATCATAAATAGGCACACCTCCAAAATAATCCCATAGTTTAAAATAGAAATATCCACGGAAAAACTTTGCTTCACCCATTGTACGGTTCTTTACAGCTTCTGACATCTCGATACCCGGTATCTGCTTAATAGCTGTGTTCGCACGGTAAATGCCTTTATAGAATATACCCCATGAAGTTTCATAAAAGACAGCATTCGTAGGGAAATTTCCGGTTGTCAATCCGGTAGCCCATGACTGGTACGAAATATCAGTAAAGTCGTCCATCATACCATATATTACGATGCTGTTTGTAAATTCACGATTCGCATTATACAATGAATTTACGCCCATTATCGCATCTTCTTCCGATTTCCAAAATCCTCCTTCCGAAAGTCCTACCAATGAATTTCTATCAAGAAAATCACTGCAAGAAGACAGAAGGAATATAGATGCTATAATTGATATTATTATCTTTTTCATATCTTATTCATTTAAAATGTTACGTTTAAACCAACTACCCATTGTTTCATTAACGGATAAGATATATCTGTGTTTTCAGGGTTATATCCGTCGAAGCTTGTAAAGGTAAAGAAATTCTCAAGGTTCGTATATACTCTCAATCTATCAACCAAGAAGGTAGATGTCAATCGTTTAGGCAAAGTATATCCAAGTTGTATGGACTTAATTCTGAAATAAGAAGTATTATACAACCAATAATCGCTATATGCCGTATTAAGTGCCGAACCTGAAGTCTGCAGACGAGGATATTCCGTTGATCTGTTTTCAGGAGTCCAATGATTTAAAACATTCTCTCTGATCAAGAATCCTTCGTTAATATTGAACGTATTGAATCCGTCATTACCCCAATAACCTTTTACGTTGCCGACTCCTTGTCCCACGATATTAAAATCAAAATCTTTGTATGCAGCACTAATGCTAATACCATAAGTTAATTTAGGCAGGGAAGAAAAGTCTTTTGCTACGCGATCCTCCAAATTGAATGCTTTATCGTCATTTGTATTCTTATATAAGAAATCACCTGGTTTAGGTGTACCACCTATATCACTTCCGAAAGTATATCCGTCAGCCAATAACTTGTCTATTTCGGCTTGATCCTGAATGATATGATCTACTTCAAGAACGTAGTAACTGTTATAAGGCTTACCTTCCATAGTAATCATAGCTTTATCTATGGATCTGTCGCCATTAAACTTGGTTACTTCATTCTTCACTGTAGCTAAGTTACCACTAACGCTATATGAGAAATCTTTTCCAACATTGCCATGGTAAGTCAATTGTAATTCCACACCTTTATTGGTCATTTCAGCAATATTCTGCCAAGGTGGAGTAAAGTTTCCCATTGTCAATGAAATAGGAATACGTGTTAAGATATCACTGGTTTTCTTATTATAATACTCAGCACTTACGGATAGTCTGTTATTAAACAAGACAAAGTCTACACCAATATTAGTAATTGCTGTTGTTTCCCATTTAATTTTATTGTTTGCCAACTCTACAGGAGCCACACCTTGCTGAAGTTGTCCGCCAAAAGAATAAGGTGAAGAGCCATATACAACCTGATATGCATAATCTCCAATTCTGTTGTTACCTAATTTACCCCATGAACCTCTGATCTTGATATCATCAAAAACAGTCTTCAATGGTTGGGCAAAAGATTCTTCTGTTAATCTCCAACCGGCAGAGAAAGAAGGGAAGAATCCCCATCTGTTAGCAGGAGCAAATCTGGAAGACCCATCATAACGGGCACTGATATCTAAAAGGTATTTTCCTTTATAATCGTAGTTGACACGTCCGAAATAAGAACGGAGAGCATCGTCGGTTCCGGATCCGGTTATAGATTCGTTCTCAACACCGGCATCCATAATATATATGGCATCATTTCCAAGTATATCGCTTTTCTTTGCATCAAACTTATCCATACGATTATATTGTTGGTCGAAACCAAGTAAAACCGCAAAGTTATGCTCCTTATTTAATGAATAGTTGAAACGCAAAAGGGTATTCAAAATAGTTGAATAGTCTCTTCGTGTACCGTTAAATAATTTATCAATATTGGATTTTGGCTGGTATTCATATCCAGACTGGAAGTCCCATAGAGAATAAGGATTGGTATATTCCCAGTTATATCTGTTATCATAATTAAAGCCGAAACTACTTTCCCATTCAAAGAATTTCAGGAACTTCACTTTTCCATAGAATTTCAATCCTAATTTTTGTCTTTGATAGTTACCCCGTATATTATCTACATAAGCACGCGGGTTACTAACTTCTGCCAGGTCTTTGAACATAGTTCCACCATAACGGCCATCTTCATATTGAGGAATAACTCCCGGAGTTGTATTTCTGATGTAGTTGAAAAAGTCTTTTGTATTAATAGGTTTACTATCCGACCATGAACCAAACACGTTAGCACCCAAATCAAGCCAACTTGTTGCTTTTGAATCTACATTTAAACGGAATGAATACTTTTTAGAGCCGGAATTATCAATAATTCCCTGATTGTCCAAATAGCCAAGAGACAATGAGTAATTCATTTTCTCGCTACCACCTCTTACATTCAGATTATGCTCTGTCAAAACTGAGGTCTTAAGCATTTCATCATACCAATTGGTATTCGGATACAGAGGATTACCTGCGGCAGATTCTTGCCTCCATTGATCAATCAGACTATTTGAATACTTTTCAAAACCTTCTGCTTCGTTTACCAAACTCATATGAGTAGCCATATCGCTTACAAAGTCGACCGTCTTTGCTGCACTTTGCCATCCAACATAACCATTATAAGAAACATTTACTTTACCTTCTTTTCCTCTCTTTGTAGTAACCAGAATTACACCGTTAGCAGCACGGGAACCATAGATTGAAGAAGAAGAAGCGTCTTTAAGCACAGATACACTTTCTACATCATTCGGATTTACATCATTTAATGCTCCTGGTACACCATCAATAATAACCAAAGGTTCCGAATTATTCATTGTACCTTTACCTCTTACCAGGATAGAGACTTCTTCAGACCCAGGAGCTGCCGATGTCTGAGAGATATTTAAACCTGCACTCAGACCTGTCAATGCCGAAGACAGATTCATTGTAGGACGACTCTCCATTGACTCATCAAATCTAACAGCAGATACGGCACCTGTCAAATTCTGTTTCTTCATTGTTCCATAGCCTACAACCACAACGTCATCAATCATTTGAGAATTTTCGGCCAGTACAATATTATAAGTATTTTTGGAATCAACAGTAATTTCTTTTGGCAGATAACCGAGATAAGTAATAACAAGCACTGAACCCGGACTTACTGAAAGAGAGAAATTACCGTCCATATCAGTCATTGTTCCGTTAGTGGTTCCCTTCACAGCCACACTAGCACCCATCAGTGGTTCGCCCGCTTCATCCTTGACACTACCTCTCAACTGCTTTTGTTGCGTTGGAGACGGCATTCCAATCTTGCTGCTGTCATCTACCTTATCTGGTACATGCGCGTAAGCAGCAACATTGGGTAAACCCAACATCGCGGAGCCAAGAAATACTCCTAAAATAGATCTTTTGTAGTTTTTCATATTAATTTATAATTAGACATTAGATTACAGGAAATAATCAATCTTTACTTATTCATTAGTGTAAAGCGAATTTGAAGAATAACGGTTATCTATCTTCCCTTCACTTTATTTACAAAACTATTGATTCTTTTACCCTCTCAGTAGTACATTCGAGCTAAAGAATCTTCAAATCACGTCATTCTGTATTATCTGGAAATTTTATTTATAATCAAACAATTTCTAACTATTTACCCAATTCATAAGAGCGACCGGGAGTAATTAAATACCTTCCCTTACCACCTCTAAAGAAAATAGTATTCTTACCCGTTTTAACTTTGAAGTTAATATTTATCGCCCCATTCTCGCTTTGTACATTCCAAAAACCGGGTTTCAAATCAGTTATTAATATCTGGGATTCCGAACTTTGATCAACCTTTAAGGTAAACGGATTTTGTATTTGCTGATAACCGGAACTTAAGCATACCACACGATCTTGACAACATATAATATATTGGCCATTTTCTTCTTTAAAGTCTACAGGCATAGGTTTTGTATTGTCTGCTGTCATTTGAAAAACAGTAAGGAAACGATTGTGCTTTTCTTTTTTCTTCGAAAAAGCAACAACCTGATAACCATTTGCCTCGGGATAAGATGATTTAATCTGATACTGGGGGCCTAATACACTAGAAGAATCTTTCAGGCTGGAAATTTCGATCTCCCGATTTTCCGGTAATGGAAGTAACATATTAATATGGGTCTTACCAACAAAGCCGTCTTTATTATTTTGTAATACAACGTCGGTACCGAGACGGCCTGGTTTATTCAATGTATTTATCTTCCAATAAGCATCAAAGTTGTCTTTGGACGCAAACAGATCGTCTGCCAAAATAATTACAGCCGGAACATCTTCCCTATTCATATTAAGGAAACAGAAACTACGGGTATAATTAGCAACTTTACTATAGTAAGCAGCGGTCAAATCTGCTTTAAAATAACTATATGACGGTTTCAGAGTATTTGCTTCAAAATCTGCAGAAAGTACGGTTCCGTAATCAAACCAAGGGTTATTTTTAGCCTCATCGGGTGATTTCGGATTTCTTTGATTAAACCGGCTTCCTCCATCATTTATTTTTGTTCTGTTAGCCAACTTTTCATCAGGATCTTTAACAAGTATCATATTGTGAGAAACAGACCTTTTATAGAAGTTGAAATCATATGATGTGCCATACGCTCCATATATTCCCAAATCTGCGACTTGTTGACCACGGTAATAAATCTGAAAAGAACCGGCATCGGCATGTTGATGATTTCCGAAATGATAACCTCCGCCTCTTATTTCGGCAACCACATCATTACTTGTTTTATCCATATTCCATCCGGTTCTTGCAATCAGGCTTCCCAATACAGGACCAAATTCTGTAGATAATGGTAAAGAAGTTAAATCATGTTCTGCTTTTAAATCAGGATTATTCACCAACAAAAAAAGAACAGGATTGTCTTTAGCTCTTTCCAATCCGCCACGACGTTCAAATTCTCCTTTCGTTACAGCATCATCAGCATAAGAATAGTCCAACAATAAGGTTTCGGGGTAAGCAAAATGCGTTTTGGAAAATTTATCCCCATCATACATACGAAGCCCATCCGGGAGACGCATATATAACCAGTACTTCCGCAGATCAGCAACATTATCGTTAAACACGCGAACTCCGGTCATTCTATAAAACATCCATGCAGCATGCATTTCCCACCCATGTCTATATGCTCCGTAATCAAAACCTTGACTATGACGGGGTGATTGATATTCAAATGCCCTCATAGGAACCAGATGTTCCAGAAACAGGTAAGAGATATAACGATATGGTTCAGGGTCTTTATCATATATAGCAATACTCATCGCTAAAAAATCGCGGTTCACCTGAGCTTCACTGGCATGTCCATTTACTACATGCTCTTTGAAAGGAGGCCACCCGATCTCCATATCCGGAGCAAGACGCATCATGTTATCATAAAGACTTTGCTTATCTTTTTCATCCAGCAAGTTATAACACCAGTCGTAAGTAATTGCCGCCGTATAAATAGCTTTTCCTATTTCACGCGTAATATCTCCGGATTTAACATTACCGAATTCTAAAACTGATAAATAATCAACCGCCAATCGAACAGCTTCTTTTCCGATCTCGCGATTGCCGGTCATAAGATAATAGAAAGACTTAATAATGACTGCGTCTTCCAGTTCCGTATTATAAAATATTTCTTTCCGTATATTGAATTGAAAAGGGAATGGTTTTTTCGCTGTTTTTTCTACTATTTGCCATATCGCAAGATTTTCACCTTTCGTTAAGTTCTCTCTTACATCTGCAATATTATTCTTGTTAACCCATAGTCTTGGTCTGTCTGTAGGCGGAACAACTGTTGGAACATAACTGGCAGCATCAGCCGGTACTTCCAGAGGAACATATTTCTCTATACGAATTGCTTCGAATGATATTTTTTCCGGTAACCAAAGTTTTAACTCCTGGCCTGTTTCCAAAGTGAATATGCCGAGGTCATGCCCGGAATATTCATGCAGGTTCGATACGATACGTCTCGTTACACGTTGATTGTTTATTTGAATCTTAACCAAACGTGTCTCTACATTCATTCCGGGTTTAATGACCTCGTGCCTAATCACATCCGCAAATAACCTGTACCTCCCGGCTTCAGGAACCTTAACTTTATATACTACATCAGGATCGGTTTCGGTATCAGTACTTACTCTTTCGCTCACTCCTTTTTTTAAAGTCAATAATTTTGTTTTCGGAGAAGCAGTCTTATAGATTACATTAGTGGTTTTATTGTTATTCTTGGCATAGTCTACAGTTAGAGTCGCTTTATATTTTTCATCTTCTGCGGTTCTTTTCTGCAGAGAATAATTCTCTGCAGAAAGGACCGTAACAGCCATGCATGCTGTAAAAAAAACAAGAAAAAATAATATGTGGTTTTTACATGTACTCATTGTTGCAATTTTCTGCTTTATCCTATTATTATTTTTTTACCGAATTGGTTATCCTCACATTTACATTTCCTGGATCCAGTTGTACATCTTTCCCTTTCGGGTTAAGTTGTGTGATTTTATTGAAATGCGAATTATATACCGGAGCAAGAAACTCCAAGGCAATATCCGACTTATAAGAGCGAATATCATTCATAAAGATATTATACATATTTCCAGGTTTAAAGCCTTGTCCATATTGCCCATTTCCATAAATACGTACAACTTTTCTTTTTCCGCCTTTCGGTCCGTCGCTTATATTAGAACAATAAATATTATAAATTTTAGGCTGTGAAGGCAACAGAATCATCACGTGATGTACACCGGATGCTTCAATATTACGACAGGTAATATCATGTATGTCGCCTCCATAAGAATAATCCGAATATCTTACCGGAAGAAGAGGAAATACATATTTATTATTGCTCCACCGGGTTTCGTCAAAAGCAGCGAGGATTATCGTATCATCAGAAGTTTCTCCTGTAATATTCTCAATCACAATATCAGAACCTCCCTGAATTATACTTACTCCATCGCCATTTTTAACAGTTGTGTGCAAATCTATATTATTAACATATCCGTTTTTACATCCGTTAGTCAATACAATACCCCAACTATGCGTTTTCTGTACTTTCAATCCGGATATTTCAAATCCGTCGACATAAGAAAACAGTATCGTAAAGTTTCTCCAACCCCAATAATCACCCAGCCATTTTTCTTTCACCTTCGTCTTAGGGTTTACTCCTTCATAAAAATTTTCGGCACCTTCTATTATTGCTCCGTTCAATCCTATAATTTTAATGTTCTCGGCAGGCAATAATTGCTTGACATACCCATTCGGATTATTTTCATCTATATCCAGATTTCCTGAACGAATAATATTGTCGAACACCTGATCGGCAAGCTTTATTTTACATCCGTCAACAATCATCGTTGTGTTGGACGGCAAAGCAATTGCCTCTGATATAAGATAAACCGGAGAGTCTTTGAACAGGATTGTGCCACCGTTGCATTCTTTTATAAAATCCAGAGCGTTAGATATCTGTTCTGATATGTTCTTCCCTTCAAAGTCTTCGGGTTTAACCGCAACGGAATGGTTTTTATTCTGCAATTCTCCGGCATGTAACATAGTAGCCTGAAGAACTATAATCAAAAAGGCAAATAGTATTTGTCTCATTTTTATCCGTATTTACTTTTATTAGTGGTCAATATTCTGATAGAAGTGTCCGTTTTGTAGAATGTCTTTATACCGGTAAGTATAAAAGCTTTCTACAAACTAACCGACAATCTATCATCTACAAGTTGTTATTTCTTCCTCCCGAATACGTTACGAATCAACCAATAAAGGATACGGAAGAAAAGTGCAAGAGCATAAAAAGCGATGCTTAGACAAAGCACCCATAGCAACTGTGTAAATACTTCTTTCCATTCCGTACCAAAGGCTATAATAGAAATGATATTCAGTAAGAAAGCCAGTACAAAACAAACACCAAAGATCAATAATTCAGTGCGTTGCCTTTTTGTTGTTATTGTTATATTTAAGTCTCTCATAATTATGCGTCAAATGAATAAGGTATTTTGTATTCTTCAGGAAACTCTATCACCGAACGTTCTTCCATTGCCTTATTGCCCAGCAAAGCCAGAACGGACGAATAATACGCCTCCTCAACCAGATTTGGTATCGGATCGCCGGTGATGACTGATGAACAATAAGCCGATACAAGGCCCTTTGAACCGTCATCTACTGTAGCGCCGGTAGTATTAGAGCCATCATGAGTCTGGATATGATCCATTATAGGTTCACCCTTTGTAGAGGAGGCCGTTTCCGGTACCCAACTCGGACCCGCGAACGAGATATTGTCGAACACCTTATGCTCTATCTGATTTATCAACTGCTGGATACCAGGAGCCGGTTTCGGGTTTTCCGTATACAACAAACCCTGAGCCAACTCCAATGTTCCTTCATGACCCAGAACCTGTTCATCCATACCGTAACGCTTATTCGAAATGATTGATTCGAAGGTCATACGCAAACCGTTTGGATAATGGTAGATCACGCTTACGCTATCATAAACCTCCCGGCCGTCTTTCCAATAAATGATATCGCCGAAGCCGGTGATGTAATCAGGCAACGAATGGTTGACCCAGGTTCCCATCTGCAATTGATGAGCGGCCAACTCCGTCATCAAACCTCCGGAAGATTCTTTATACAACCGCCAGTTTATCAGTTTTTCCAAGGATGGATCAGGAACAGGTCTGCGCCAATCATTATTTCTATACCAGAAGTTACGAAGACCGACGATTTGGCCGATTGTACCATTCTTTATTAATTCGATAGCCTTCAAATACTTCGGATCAAACAAACGCTGGATGCCGATATAAAGAACCTTTCCCGATTCTTTATAAACATCGTACATCTCCTTACACTGATCCATTGTCCGGGCCATAGACTTTTCGCAAAAGACATGTTTTCCGGCTTTCAATCCTGCAATTGAAATAGGTGCATGCATGTTCAATGGCGTAGCTATTAAGATTCCATCCACATTCGGATCGGCTATGGCCTGGTGGTAATCCTTATACAACTTTGCCTTAGGGTACTGTTTTGCAGCATTATCCAAATGAGGCTGCTCAATATCACACAAAGCAACTATCTCTGCATGAGGTATCTGTAGCAGATGGTTTATATGATACATACCTCTGGAGCCTGTTCCGATTACGGCAAGTCGTGCCNGGTACTGTTTTGCAGCATTATCCAAATGAGGCTGATAAATATCACACAAAGCAACTACCTCTGCATGAGGTATCTGTAGCAGATGGTTTATATGATACATACCTCTGGAGCCTGTTCCGATTACGGCAAGTCGTGCCTTTTGGCCCTTCACCTGTTTCTCTCTTTCCTGAGCGAAGAGATGCAACTGAGGCAATGAAGACAACAATAGGCCGCTACCGCCGATTGTACCTACATTTTTTAGAAACTCTCTACGAGATAAATTTTGAGTATTCATGGTTTAAATTATTATTTGAAATGATATGGTTTTCTTTTTCCGGATTATAATTTCATTTCCCATCCCGGTTCATAATCACGACTCCAATATTTCATAGCATCCGCATCCTGAATAATACGGCCATTAGCAGAATCTATATTAAGAGAACGTCCTACGCGCTGGGATATATTTCCGATTTGCATCAACAATGTACTCTTATGTCCCGAAACAATATCCGAATTTAGAACAGCACCTTTTCTGATACCATCAAAAAAGTTATTTATATGTAAAGCATCCAAGCTTTCAGCCGGATTCATCAGGTTACGAGGGTCGATCTCCAGTTTGCTGTATTGTTGTTTTATCACCTTATTGTCCATATCGAAAATCCGGTAACCATCACTTCCCGTGATCAGCAAGCTACCTTTGTCTCCATAGAACATAACGCCAACACTACTTCCTTCAATTGTTCTTCCATTACAACTACGGCCTTCCCATGTCATCGATTTTTTACCGCCAAACTCAAGATTTATAATCTGAGTATCCGGAGTTTCCCAGTCATCATTAAAGAAATAACGTCCTCCTGCAGAATTAACCATTGTCGGGTAATCAAGATCCATACCCCAACGCAATAAGTCAATCATATGCGTACCGTTATTCAACGATTCGGAAGTTCCCCATCTCCAAAACCAGTGCCAGTTATAATGAACAACATTATCTTTATAGGCCACACGGGGAGCCGGACCTTGCCATAAATCCCAATCAAGCCATTCCGGAACAGGCACCTCTTTGCCAATGCCAATGGAAGGACGGTTATTTGTATACCAGGCTTTACCAAAATGCACATTACCTATAATGCCCTCTTTCAATGCCTGAATACCTTCTTGCACATTAGGCCATGAACGTCTTTGGTTACCCATTTGCAACACCCGGTTATACTTTTCTTTTCCTCTAATAAGCATCTCGCCTTCTTCCGGACAATAGCTACAAGGTTTTTCCAGATATACATCTTTGCCAGCCTGCATTGCCATCAACGCTCCAGGGGCATGCCAATGATCCGGTGTTGCTATTATAACGGCATCTACATCCTTGGATTCGATAACCTTTCTCAGATCTTTCTCAATTTTTGGTTTACGCTCCTGTATTTTTGCAATAGCATCCGAACATTTAGCAATAGCACGACTGTCAACATCACAAATATAAGTTATTTCACAGCCTTTTTGCTTCGCAAAATTTGCAGCTAAAGCTCCGCCACGGGAATTAACACCTATTGCTGCTACTCTTATTTTTTCATTTGCTCCTTTGATATTGGAATAACTTCTAGCACTCACACCCTCCAGTATTCCGCCAAAAGAAAGAGCGGAAGCACCCAGTGCTGCTTTTTTCAAAAATTCACGTCGTGTACTCATGGTTCTATTTTTATAGTAGATAAACTTAATCTTAACAAGCAATACAAAGGAACTCTTATTTGAATTAAAACAAAACTCAAATGACGCCTTACTATTCTCAAAAAACGTCAACATTCATTGACACATCAAAGAAACGATCATTCCCTGTATAATGAGACTTGGTTACAGAAATTAAACAATTATTCAGATTGTTTTTGAGGTAAATTTGATCATATTTCTTATTATACATAGTAAATTAGCACCAATTTAATCTACTACTAATAATCATCGGGAAATATGCTAAAAATACTTGTACTAACAGACTTCTCCAGCGGATACAGCCGCAGGTTACTTGAAGGTATTATACGTTACTCCAGAGAAGTAGGACCTTGGTCTTTTATACGCATGCCGCTATATTATCTTATGATGAATGGTGAAAACGGGGTTGTAGATTTCGCTAAACGATGGAAGGCAGATGCCATCATTGCACAACTTCGTGATGTAAATATAGATTTGTTCAGAAGCCTGGATATTCCTATTATAGTACAGAATTACCGCCATAGGAACAAAAATATTTCTAACCTTACAGGGGATTATTATGAAACAGGAGTTTTAGCCGCCGATTTCTTTCTGGGAAAAGGATTCCGCCATTTTGCATATTATGGATATAAAAATGCAATCTGGTCCAGAGAAAGGGCTTTAGGGTACAAAGAAAGGATTGAAAAACATGGCTATACATGCAACATGCTTGAAAACAAAAATCCGGATAATAAAGAATGGCTATATAACACCGAAGACATGGGTAAATGGTTAGAAGCTTTGCCTAAACCCACCGCCCTTTTCGCTTGTGACGATTTCTATGCCTTACAAATATCAGAAACATGCAACATATACAACATCTCCATACCCGATGATATTGCCATTTTAGGGGTAGACAATGATACTCTGTTATGTAATTTATCAACACCTACACTGTCTTCTATAGTTCTTGATGTAGAAAACGGCGGATACCAGGCAGCCAAACTATTGGATCAGTATATAAAAAATGAACAAAAAGAAGCTTTCAATATAGTAGTTAAACCTTTATATATTGAAAATAGAGCTTCAACAGACAAATATGCAGTATCAGATCCTCACGTAAAAATAGTATTGGATTATATCACCAACAATTATAATAATAAGATATCTGTTTCTGATCTGGTAAATCTGGTTCCTCTGTCCAGAAGAATTTTAGAAAAGAAATTTAAAGATCAAATTGGCACTTCCATATACCAATGTGTCCTTGACCATAGAATTAATCATTTTACCAAACTGCTATTGACAACAAACCTGCATTTGCCGGATGCTGCTATTCAGGTTGGCTTTGATGATTACAAAAATGTATCGAGGATATTCCGGAAATATAAATCCATGTCACCCGCCGAATATAGGAAGTTATATAGAAAACAATCCTGAACTTTCATCAGAACATAAAGATTGCAACGCCCAACACGCGATGATTAGTTACCGAATGGATATCATGAATCGTTCCGCCATCCAGCCAATCCACGTTCCCATACCAAGCAAGAGAGGGACTGTACTCGACACCAAGCCTCCAATGAGGTAAATTATATGACAACTGGACATTTGCAGTAAATACCTGATCCACATCCAGGCCAACACCATAGGTTTTACCAAGTATCGCTTTACCTGCTCCCAGGTTTTTCAAATAACCTAAAAACAGTCCTGGTCGCCATTTCTTTCCATATACAATATTCAACCACGTTGTCGAATACAAATAAGGAGAATATTCTTGTTCGCCTGTACGAGGATCAATAGCAGTAACACCATAGCCTCCCAACATACAAGTCTGAGCAAGATTAGAAGCCAGCAGAGTCTTTGCCATAACAGTCCAATTTCCATCCTGAAATTTCGCATGGGCTTCTCCCGAAACAGAAGTCACACGTTCCTTCACTTTATAGACTTTTCCATCAACTTTACTTTGCGTACGCGGAACCAAAGAAAGGATTTCCATTCCAACGCCAGCCATCCAAGTTGGTTTTTTATAATCAACACCGAGGTAAATCTCCGGAACACAACTATTCTTTATATATTCCTCACTCTTTCCGTTAGGCCCGGTAGACAAATATTGTAACTGCCACATTGCAGCTCCCGTTAATTGCCAATATTTATTTTTATACCGATAACGTATTTGAGGAGCCCGGTTGAAAGGTTGGAAAGGGGCACCTGTAGAAAGATTCAACATCTGAGGATATACTTCACCAAAAAGCGGATGCCAAGTTTGTCCGATCAACACAGCCGATTTTTTCCAGTCCAGATTCACATAAGCATGACGAATACGCAACATTGCCCAGTTGCTTCCCGAACCGCGAAAATCTCCTTCCACCTTAACAGAAGTTGCTGCACTACCAATATTTGGTCCTGTAACATCAATACCTAACCGGGAATAAAGCAAGTAAAAACTGCCGTTAGGCGTTGCGTTCAAATCATTTCCATCAGCATCTAAAGAAACATCTTTAGGATATAAATGAAATAATCCATCCACTATCTCCGCATTGGCACGCGAATTATAAAATAAATCACCACGGACTTGTCCGTAAAATTTGTAAGAAAAGTTTTTCTTTTGGGCATATCCAATGAACACAGTCAACCAACTCGCCCAAAGAAGTAAAAAATATTTCATTCGTACTTAATAAATAATCATCTTAAAAATAATACATCACCAATCCCAGGATACGATGGTTAGTAACAGAATGGGTATCTTTCACTTTACCCGTACCAGGATCATTTGAACCATACCAGGCAGTGCTAGGACAGTATTCCAACCCAATCTGCCAATGCGGTAAATTATAAGACAGGTTCACATTAGCAGAAAGTAGCTGATCTATATTCAATCCCATACCATACACCTTTGTTGATTCAACCAATGACTTCCCGGTTCCCATATTCTTCGTATAGCCAACAAACAAAGCCGGTTTCCACTTTTTGCCATATGTAAAGTTTATCCAAGTGGTAGAATGGCGAAAAGGTGTATATTCCTGCTCCCCGTTCTCCGGATTAATTGAACTTACTCCATATCCTCCCAGTAAAGCCGTATGATCTAAACAAGCAGCCATCAGGCTTTTCGCCGCAAAAGTATAATTTTTTCCTGTATATTTAAAATGAGCCTCATAAGACAATGCGGTCATTCTTTCATTCACTTTATAAGTTTTGTCTTGCCATTCGGAAGAAGTGCGTGGTTTTAAAGAAATCAAATGAACACCTGCTCCCATCAACCAGCCATACGATATATAATCTGCACCCACATAAAACTCAGGCACGCAGCTATTCTTTATATAATCTTCGCTCATTCCTTTAGGACCACTGGAAAGATATTGTAATTGCCACAAAGCAGAAGCTGTCAGTTTCCATCCCTTTACATTATATTGATACCGTATCTGTGGTTGACGGTTGAACGGCTGAAAAGGTGCCCCTGTTGAAAGATTAAGAATATCCGGCATAACCGCTCCAAACAAAGGATGCCAGGTTTGCCCGATCAGAACAGAAGATTTTCCCCAATCCAGATTTACATAAGCCTGACGGATTCGCAACATAGTAGTACTGCCCGAAAACCCGCCAAAATCAGTTTCCAGCTTAGCACTTGTTTTAGCAGTACCTATATTCGGACCTGTAACATCAATACCCAGCCGGGAGGTAAAGGTATAGAAACTACCATTAGGCGTAGCATTCAGATCTTCTCCATTCGCATCCGGTTTTTTGTCGAGAGGATACAAATAAAAATTTCCATCCACAGGAGCCATATTAGCACGCGTATTATAAAACAGATCGCCACGAACAAAGCCATAAAACTTATAAGTAAAGTTTTTCCGTTGTGCATATACTGGAAATAAGGTAATAATAGCCACCAGCACTAATGCTACTCGTTTCATTGTTTTTTAGTTTGTTATTTTTGTAATAATCAGGGTGCAAAGGTATATATTTTTGTTTATTCAATTTGAAGAACGAAATTTTATTTGTTCCTTTGCTTCCAAGTTGTAAGCCTTTTAGGCTAATATGATTAATAATGTAAACTACATAAAGAATTATGAGTACTAAAAAATTTCTACTACAAGAACAGGATATACCTACTTCATGGTACAATATTGTTGCCGATATGAAGACCAAACCGCTTCCTCTTTTGAATCCCCAGACCAAACAACCGATGAAAGAAGAAGACTTATATCCTTTGTTCTCAAAAGCTGTTTCACATCAGGAAATGAATACGACGGACGCCTGGATTGAAATCCCGGAAGAAGTACGTGAATTATATAAAGTATGGCGCCCTACTCCTCTTGTACGCGCAACCGGACTGGAAAAGATGTTGGACACACCAGCTCACATTTATTTTAAGAATGAAAGCGTCAGTCCGATTGGATCACACAAATTAAATTCAGCCCTTGCACAAGCCTATTATTGTAAAAAAGAAGGCGTTACCAACATTACTACAGAAACAGGTGCCGGTCAATGGGGAGCAGCCCTTTCATACGCAGCCAAAGCCTTTGGGTTAGAATTGGCTGTCTACATGGTTAAGGTAAGCTATCATCAAAAGCCATATCGCCGTTCTATCATGCAGACATTCGGTGCCCAGGTTATTGCTTCGCCAAGTATGAGCACAAAGGCCGGCCGCAAAATATTAACCGACCACCCTAATTATCAGGGTAGTTTGGGAACTGCTATCTCGGAAGCGGTTGAACTGGCCATGCAAACACCAAATTGTAAATATGCATTAGGCAGTGTATTAAACCACGTAATGTTGCACCAAACCGTAATCGGGCTGGAAGCCGAAAAACAGATGGAAATGGCGGGAGAATATCCGGATGTCGTTATTGGCTGTTTTGGCGGAGGATCTAACTTTTCGGGTATCACATTCCCATTTTTACGTCATAAACTTACAGAAGGAAAAGACGTACGTGTTATTGCCGCTGAACCTGCATCATGCCCTAAATTAACGCGCGGACAATTCCAATACGATTTTGGCGATGAAGCTGGTTACACACCACTATTGCCTATGTTCACACTAGGTCATAATTTTGCACCTGCCAACATACATGCCGGTGGTTTACGCTACCATGGTGCCGGTTCCATCGTAAGCCAGTTGATGAAAGATAAGCTAATGGATGCTGTTGATATAAAACAATTGGATACATTCAAAGCCGCCACATTATTTGCACAATGTGAAGGCATCATCCCTGCTCCGGAATCTTCTCACGCTATTGCTGCAGCAATCCAGGAAGCAGAACAGGCAAAGATAGAAGGAAAGCCCCGTACGATCCTATTTAATCTATCGGGTCACGGATTAATCGATATGGCCGCCTACGACCAATATTTGGCAGGAGACTTAACAAACTATGAAGTTACAGACGAAGATGTAGCTAAAAACCTTGCAGAACTCGAGAAGATAATAAAATAATTGATTTAAAATGAAACAGGCGCTAATAACAGGGACTCACGTCTTTTGTTATTCGCGCCTTTTTCAGTGTGTTTATGATTAATAATAAATAAGAGACTTATTCTTCTTCTTTGTATTCCAGTATATCTGCCGGCTGACAGTTTAACTCCTTACATATTGCCTCAAGTGTAGAAAAGCGTATTGCTTTCGCCTTCCCTGTTTTTAGTATAGATAAATTAGCAGGAGTAATATCAATACGTTCAGCCAATTCGCCTAACGAGATTTTTCGTTTTGCCATCATCACATCTAAATTCACTACTATAGCCATATCTATCCCCCCGTTAAACTGTAAGATCCTGCTCTTCTTTCATGTGTACCCCCATTGAAAATATTTCGGCAAAGAGAATAAACAAAAGAGCAACCATCAATGCAGTGTAATGAAATTCAAACTTTACAACCTGATATCCCTGGATTTTCAAATCTAACCCTTGCAGTAAAAAATAATAATCCAAAGCATCCAGCATATTTATCATCACCCCGAGAATAAGAAGCAACGCAGCTATAATCCGTAGCCTTTTAACATTGTCCCGGACAAATATCCGCCCCCTTTTAATATCTTGTATAAAACACAAAAACGAATAAGGCGACCAAAACAGGAAAAACAGCAGAAGCGGAGTTGCAACCAAAAGCAAAACAGAAGAAGTAATCCCGTAAGCATCTGTTTCCGGTACTGCCAGATTGATTTCCTTCATTTGGAAAAGCAAACCGGAAGGAGATGCTCCGTCAAACATATCAATAAATGTATATTTATTGTCCGGCAATAAAGTAACATGGACTTTTTCCATCCCTTTCATATTCTTTACATGACCCATGGAATCCGAAACGCTTTTTACAATTCCTGTTCCGCTATCATATACAGCAAACAAAAACAAGCCTATCAGAAACAAACATAGTATATTGATTCTTTTCTTTTCCATCTTTTAAATTGTTAATTCCTGCTCTTCACGTAATGTTATCCCCATAGCAAAAACGCGTCCTACCAGCAAAGCAATCAACCCTAATATCAAATTAACAGTATTCAATTCGCACCAATAATTAAAATGATATCCAGGAATTTCAATCAGGCTTTTTGCAAACAGATAGTTTAATCCGACAAACAACATGGTCATCACATATGAGAGGAGCAAGGCTACTCCGATCTTATTCAACTTTTTCACATTCACCCACTCAAAAATAACCTGATGGTTTATTGCATTTATTAATTTATAGAACTGGATTATAGCATACAGGATAGCAATCAAACGAATGATAGATAACAAACCGCGAGTAGTGGTTGTATCGGACTTAGCCTGATCTACCCATACGATATTATGGATATGTTGCACCGGAAAGCGTTCACCGCTTTTTTGGTTTACGATCGTATCCGGGGCAATTGCTACCGACTCAGGCCATAAGCTTAATTCCAAAGGCATTAATATCTGCGGTTTTTCCAGATGCAAAGAGGCTTCCTTCGACTGTGAATATCCATGCTTAAACCCTTGAACAAAGGAATCTCCTATCATATATACATTGGGAATCAGAGACAGTCCCAGACAAACGAATATCAGTATACAGATAATATTTAATTGCTTTCTCATAACTTATGGCCTTAATCTTGATTATAAACCTACTTTGTCGAATGGCATGCGAGCCATGATACCACGTTGAGTCTTCGCTTTTTGAACAAGGCGGAACGTTTCAAAATCTTCTCCCATCAGATTTTTCACTACAGAAACTTTCGCTTCATCCAATTTCTTTTCCATAAATTTGGTAATGAAATCTTTCGGAGCATCGGCTACCGTTACGGTATAATCTGTAATTTCAGCCAAAGAAGCTGCCTGTTTAACCGCATCTTCTATTCCACCCAATTCATCGACAAGGCCAATACCTTTTGCTTGTTCTCCTGTCCATACACGTCCCTGTCCAATTGAATCAATCCGGGCTTTCGTCATTCCACGTCCTTCGGCACACCGACTGATAAATAGATCATATGTACGTTCCACACTATTTTGAATCAGAGCCTTTTCATCTTCACGCATCGGACGGCTCATATCACCCAAGTCTGCATAAGTATTTGTTTTTACCACATCCGTAGTTAAACCGATCTTCTCGAACGTGCCTGTCAAATTCGGCAAAATACCAAATACGCCGATAGAACCGGTCAAGGTAGTACGCTCGGCTATAATCTTACTTGCCGGAGCTGAAATATAATATCCCCCGGAAGCAGCATAATCGCCCATTGAAACAACCACCGGCTTAACAGCTTTCAATTCCGTTATTGCTTTCCATATCTGTTCGGCAACGAAAGCATTCCCTCCCGGAGAGTTTACACGCAACACAACAGCCTTCACGTCATCTTTATCTTTTAATTTACGAATTTGTTTTGCCATATTTTCAGTAATTACCTTTGCGTCAGCATCCCATGGAGAGGAAGGTTCTTCCATTGTAATCTCTCCTTCTGCATAATAGATAGCAATTTTATTCTTACTTTCCTTTTCTTTCACTTTTATAGATGCCATTTTATCCACTCCAGCAACTTTCAGCTTACCTTTTACATCTTGTCCGGCCATTTTCTTTACAATATTCTCAACATCATTTCGATAAAGTAACGCATCTACCAGTTTATAATCTACCGCTTTTCCGGCACTGCCCAATGCAAGGCCTTCATTCAAGAACTGCTCCAATTTTGCAGCCGGTATATTACGGTTCTTTTCAATAACCGATGTCATATTTCCCCAGACACTTCCCAAAAAAGAAGTTATTTGCTCCCGGTTGGCTTCGCTGAACTTCTTTAACACATAAGGCTCTGTATAACTTTTATAAGTTCCCACTTTAAAAATAAGAGGTTCTATGCCTAGCTTTTCTTCCAGTCCGGTAAAGAAAATTCCCTGATATACAAGTCCGGTCAAACTTACAGCACCCAGAGGATTCAAATAAACAGAATCGGCAACACTGGCCAAATAGTAGCAACCCTGCGTATAGAAGTCTCCATAAGCCACAATAAATTTACCGCTTTCCTTAAAATCTTTAAGTTCTCTCTGGATAGCTTCAAAGCCCGCAAAACCACCGGATAGGCCATCAACTTCCAAATAGATACCTTTTATATTATCATTCGTTTTTGCACAACGAATTGCTTTTGTTATATCAACCAAGGACATCCGGCTATTTGTTTCACCCATAATCTCATCAAAAGGATTTTTAACCGCCTGGTCGGACAAAGTTCCTTTCAAAGAAAGCTTGAACACAGTGTTCTTTTCAGGCATATATTCCGACGAACCTTCGGCACTGGCAAGAATTCCCATAATAAAGAATATGGAACAAACAGAAAAAATACCTGCTGCGATTAGCACTCCTAATGTGGAGGCGAACATCATTTTGAAAAATTGTTTCATAATATATTTTGTTTTACAATCAATTTTTATCGTTTTTCGATATGCAAATGAATATATTATTTTTTATTCCACCAAATATTTCTTATCGTTTTTCGATAAATATTTTTCGAAATACAAAAACAGCAGTTATTACAGCCTCCTTTTCCAATAAAATGTTACAAAAAAATCATCCCGATCATTTTCAAAAAACATCAAGGTGATTTCTAAAAATGATCGGGATGATTTCAAAAAAAGAAATATATAGTCTATCAGATACGTCCCTGATAGTCGTCTACCGTATAATTAAGGAAACGGTTAAAAGGTAAAAGCAGCTTATAGCAGTCAACAGCCTGTTCAATCCAACCTTTCTTGCAGAAAAAAGAATCCGGCTTCACGGCTACCACACTAAAATCTTTATGCTTCAAAATATAATCGTAGGGAGAATCTGCCGGATAACCGGCTGGCATGCGTTTCAACATTTCGCCCTCCAATACCGGAAAAGTCGTTTTAAAAACAGGATCTTCCAGAATACCTGCAAATTCTTCAATATGGTCATATATATCCTGACGCAATTTCTTCAGCAAAGCGGGTGGAGGGCACCATACGCCTCCCGACAACATACAGTTTCCTGGTTCAAGATGAATGTAATATCCACTCCGTTCACTGGAACGCCCCCCTTGGGCTATATACGCCGCAAAATGTATTTTATAAGGAGTTTTATCCGGCGAGAAACGGATATCACGGTAAATGCGGAATAAACAATCTTTAGCCTCCAGCCCTGCAACCTCTGGATCGAACAATGAAATACGTCCGATCAACTCTTGCACCTCATCAATAAAACCTTGGCGTAAGGCATCATAACGTTCTTTATTATCCTGAAACCATGCACGGTTATTATTCTGTTTAAGTTCCTCAAGAAACTGTAATATCTCTGTATTCATACGCTCGCATCGTTTAAATAAATGATTGACAGAATACAAATGTAGAACAAAATCAGAAATAATATCCCAGGTTCATATAAAATTGCACATTATGATTACGGTTAGACATTCCGAAATTGGCACTTAAAGGGCCCGCAAAACTATTATACGCATATCCCAGACTACCTCCGAAAACATGTTCGCCTTTAAAAAGATTAAAAAAGTTATTATCGGTCATTCCATAATTTGTAATGAAAGAGATATAGTTATTCTGTCCGATACGCTGTCGGAAATGCAACCGTGCAAAAGCAACCGTATTATCAAATATCTCTACATGATTCAAACCGGCAAACGGCAATTGCTGCGGTAAATAGCGGTCTGGCACTTCTCCTCCGACAGCATTCATGAAAGGATAAGCAATATTGCGCCCTATCAGCACTCTTCCATAAAGGGAAGGTATTAAACTGAAATGAGATGTTAACGGTAAAACTGCCTGAAACTGATACCCTAAAGCCTGGAACGGAACATGTCCTTTATAACTTACAAAATTATCTGTATAGATTGAATAACCGGCTTGCAAAGAAACACCTTTATTTGGAAAATACCGACGGTCCAACGTTTCCAAATGAGCCAGGGCAAAGTAGCTTACAAAACCTGCAGGTTTAATATCAAACCGTTGATCGTCGGCCGTATAAAGCAAAGAATTATAATCAAAATATTCATAGCGAAGGCCTGCCTGAAACTTAAAATTCAGCCAGTTTACATCCGTATAACTAAACTCGGCCAGATGATGCCGGTAAGTTGTATTGAATATTTTATCGCCTCTGTTATATATATCCAAATCCTGATAAGTAAATTTATACGAAAGGTCAAAATTCCGGAGAGGAGATCTTTGTATTGCATAGTCTAACTTAACATACGTTTTCTTTCCAACCCGCCCCGTAAAAGCTAGCTTAGAGTGATAGCGGGTACGATAGTCAAGTGTAGCATTCAACAAAACAGCCACTATTTCTTCCGTATCAAAACGAAGCCCTACATTTATAGAACTAATAGATTTTTCCTGAACGGTAAATATCAGATTATCCTGTTTTTCCCCCGTCAGTTTATAACTTACGCTAGAATACGCATTTGTCCCAACAAGGATATTCATCGCCTGTTGCAATTGTTTCATTGTTATAGTGCTGTTTTCCTTCAGGCGTGTTATGCCTGTCAACCATTTCTCATCCCTCGGATCAATACCTTCAAAACGAATGTGGCGGATAAAAAGCGTATCATTCGGAGAAACCGGATAAGTATGCACGCTATCCCGGTACACAGGAACATCAGCAACTTGCAGGCCTGTAGAATCAATCAATCCGATTTGTTGTTTCAGGGCAATCAGCTCATCCCACTGTTTACGGGTAGCAATTTCACCGCGGTTTATCAATGTATCTAAAGCGGATACGCTAAAACTGGCAGAATTATATGGAACTGTGTTCGGGCGAATCAGGAGCTCTGTACTATCCTTATTGTTTTTATATTTATCATATCCGTACAGAGCTACAATTTGCCCCACTACGTCGCTGGGCGTATTTATGCCATCTATATCTTTCAGGTCGCTGGTACCCAAATCTACCCCGATAATGACATCAGCACCCATTGCACGAGCAACATCAGCCGGATAATTATTACAAAGACCGCCATCTACCAATACCATACTATCTAAACGTACAGGAGTAAATACGGCTGGTATCGCCATGCTGGCACGCATCGAGGTAGGCAGACTTCCTTCATGGAATACCTTCTCTTTACCGTCTACAATATCCAATGCCACACAAGCAAACGGTATATGAAAGGAATTAAAGTCCACCGAATCATGGTAACCTATTGTCAAGCTCGAAAAAAGGTTCTGCAAATTCTGTCCTTTTATCACCCCGCTCATAAAACGGTCTTTCTTCTCCTTGCCAAAAGGGATAGATATGATATAACGTTCGGAGTTTTCTTTTTCAGGAAAGGAAAGATTGCTACGCTGCACTTTATCACTCAAAAGCATTTGCCAGTCCAACGAGCTTACCATGCTATCTATCTCAGCCGGAGCATACCCTATGGAATATAAGCCACCTACAATAGCTCCCATACTCGTACCCGCAATATAATCTATAGGTATGCCTGCTTCTTCAAGCACTTTCAGCACTCCTATATGGGCAACCCCTTTTGCTCCGCCACCGCCTAAAACAAGACCGACTTTCTTGCGTTCCGTAGCGACAGATGAAAAGGCAAAAAGCGTCATCAACAAAAAGATAAGACATTTCTTCATCCTTGCAATCTTTGCAACAAAAGTAATGGTTTACCTTAAATGGACAAGGGCTATTTCTTTACTTTATTCAGCTGATTACGAAAGTCATCAGGCATATCAGGCAATTTACCGATCAGATTGCGAAGGTCTATCACAGAGAGTTTACTTTTTTTACCGTCAGGTGCCAACATTGTTTCTTCGGTCACGCTCTTAAAAAACATATCCTGATAAAAAGATTCAAGTAATGGCCTGTAATAAAAAAGAGATTCTTTATCTTTTTTGCTTTCTAAATATTCACTCAGGTAAAGTACATAGATAAAAAGCCCACGTTGGCGGTCTTCTTCATTCTTATACTGGTTTACATCAAACCCACCGCTATACATTTTCATAATATTGAATAAGACATCCAGTCTCCCAGGGTTATTTTTCCACATCTGATAATACAAACGTGAAGCCTCCCTGAAATGGCCATCTTTCATTTTCGTTTCCGCCCTGAAACCAAGTAATTGGTTAGAAAGGAATTCATCCGGCTTAAGTCCTTCTTCCGCTTTGTCTAACAAGACATAGGCCCTGTTTCGATCAAAAGTTTTTCCTAATGCAGAACCCAACAGAAGATTTACCTCAACAGCTGTAGTATCTTTATTATATGCTGCTTCCAACGGCTCAATAGCATCCAGATACTGTCCGGCATAATACTTGGATGCACCTCCATATTTTAAAGTAAAGTAAGAAGAATCGCCTTCTGCCAGAAGTTGAGCATATAAAGTATCGGCTTCGGAATACATTCTGTTCATATATAGTGCCATCCCTTTGTTTTGCCGTAACAAACGGTTATCCGGATTATAGTACAAAGCCGTATCACATATAGCCAAAGCCTCTTGCTGATAAGTTCCGCCTATCCGTAGCATTGTATTAATCAAGGCACTTGCCAGGCTGGCATTTTCACGATTCTGATTATATGCCTGAAAGTAACATAAAGCAGCGGCCGGATATTCTTCCAGTCTCGTATAGCAGTCACCCACGTTGCGATACAGGGCTGAACTGACCCCGTTCCAATCCATTAACTGGTGATACATATCTATTGCCATACGGTAATCGCCCAATTGCTGATAAAGCCTGGCTAACTGATAATTGGCATAAAAGTTTGTACTGTCATTTGATAACACTTTATAGAAAAGCCGCTTGGCATCTGATACACGCCCCAAGTTTATAGCAGTACGAGCCAACGTATTAAGCATATCGATATTAGATGTATCCATATTCAGGCAACAAGTATAAAAACCAAAGGCCTTACGATATTGAAGCATCCCTTCATAAGCTTGTCCGATAGCAGACATCGTAGCATAATCCGCCGAGTCGGTAGCCGTTAGGCTATCGGCCCGGGCAGTAACTGCTGCATACTGTTTTTTATCTACTAACTGTTGCAAAGTAGAAGACTGGGCTTTTATCTGTAAACAAAAGCCCCAAGCCAACAACAATATGGATATAATCTTAATCATTGCAGTCTAAACATAACGGGTACGGTATACATTACACGAACAGCTTTTCCTCTCTGCATTCCAGGAGTCCACTTAGGGAATAAACCTATAACACGCAATGCTTCGGTATCCAATAACGGATCTATTCCCTGGACAACTTCAGCACCTGTTACCGAACCGTCTTTTTCCACAATAAAGCGGCAGATCACACGTCCTCGAAGACCTTTTTCCTGCGCTTCTTTCGGATATTTGATACTTGAAGCGAGGAACTTCAAAAGTTCGCCCTCACCACCAGGAAAACGTGGCATGTGTTCTACCATACGAAATACGGTATTGCTAGGGTCTTGCTCTACAGTTTGTACTTTCCCGCTTTCCGAAGATTGGTTATTTGAGCGTTGAAGTGAAAACGTAACAGGTATCGTATACTTTACAGGAACAGCTTTCCCTCTCTGCATTCCAGGAGTCCACTTGGGGGATAAACCGACCACACGCAGCGCTTCGGTATCCAATGACGGATCTACTCCACGTACTATTTGCACATCACGAATATCGCCTTCCGAATCAACTATGAAACTACAAATTACACGTCCTTGAATACCTTTTTCCTGTGCTTCTTTCGGATATTTGATATTTGAACCGAGAAACTTCAACAATGCATTATCCCCACCGGGGAAACGAGGCATTTGTTCTACTACGGTGAAATACCTTCCTTCCGAATATGTACCGCCCGTCATTAACTGTATCTTCATATTATCTCTTATACGACTGACTTCCATATCTCTGGCAAGACAGCCTAAAGCTGAAACAGAAATGACACCATCCTCAGGAGCTTCTAATACAAAAACACCTTTATTATCTGTTATCGTACCACTAGAAGTTCCCTTTATTAAGATATTTGCACCGATCAGCGGTTTATACATTTCATCTACCACTGTAGCAGTTATTTTCACTTTTTCCCCTTCATTTACGATGGAAGAAGCTCCATTGGCCAGCTCCGTTGTTATACGTGCCACAGCCTCAATATTACTTAATAACATAAGTATACCAACAAGGGGAAGAAATATAAGATATTTTGTACGCCCTATTCCATGCGAACGTTTTTTATTCATCATAAAAATACGGTTTTTCAGATGTATGACATTAAAACTATTATATAAATCCGAAGATACCTGGCAATGATGTGCTAATCCTAACAAGTGATACTGATAGACTTTGCTATCATAACCGGCTTGTATCACTTTATTATCGGCCAGATATTCCAGATTATGGCGCACTTCGCGCTTGAGCAACCAAACAAATGGGTTGAACCAACAGAAAATAGCTATAATCTCACTTATGATCACGTCAACTGAATGCCATTGAGACACATGTGTACATTCATGTGTCAATATTTCATCAGTCTCTTTATCCGAAAAGTTTTCAGGACAAATAAATATGAACCTGAAAAAAGAAAACGGTCCTGCAGAAGGCCCCAGCAACCGTACCATCACTCCATGAACCATCGTCTTCCGGCAGGTAAAAGCAAGCCGTATAATACTACCTAATTGAATGAAAAAACGTATAATCAACAAAAGAACCCCTACTCCATATATACCTACAGCACAAGCTGGTAAAACCAATTTCCAGTTTATTGATTGCTCTGCAGCCTGCACAGTCACATCCGGCAACATGACGGCACTATACATATATATTACGTCTGCAATAGGTTCCTGGTCTCTCACCCAATCTTGTA
The DNA here is from genome assembly GCF_900232875.1 of Parabacteroides provencensis. Lineage (NCBI taxonomy): Bacteria > Pseudomonadati > Bacteroidota > Bacteroidia > Bacteroidales > Tannerellaceae > Parabacteroides > Parabacteroides provencensis. Next base: position 1,312,864 of record NZ_LT960488.1, read on the forward strand.
TATTAAACAAGGGATAGAGCAATGCCAAACCAAAAAACGACAACAGAATCGTACGTCTCAGTTTAAAGAACGTATCTTTATAAAAAAACAGGCGGTAGAAGGCGTAAAAGAGTACAAGCGCCATATTCACCTTCATAAAGTAGGCAAATTCCGGATTCATGGTATATATGTTTTAACGTTATTCTTTCCCTTTTTCAATCATATCGATGATGTCTTTCAAATCATTGGCCGAGATTTTCTGATCTTTGGCAAAGAATGAAACCATCTCTTTATAAGAGTTTTTGAAATAGTTGTTCACCACTCCCGTCATAAAGGTTCGCTTGTAATCACTTTCCTCTATCAAAGGTGTATACTCGTACGTATTACCATAGCGTTTAGCTTTGACATACTTTTTACGTTCCAAATTCTTTATTACTGAAGCTAGCGTAGTATAGGGAGGTTTGGGATCGGCATATTTCGCCAGAATATCTTTTACAAAGCAAGGACCCAAATACCATATCCAGCGCATCGCTTCTTCTTCCTGATGTGTTAATTTTTCCATGACAATTATATTTTATGACAACATCACAAATCTACGAACAAATCGTAAACACATGCAATTGTTTGCGTTAATTAGTATTAATATAACTAACATCATCACTAAAGCTGATTAAATTTTATAATTATGCAACAGTGCAACTTTATTATACGTCTTATAAAACGAATGAACTTAAAAAAAGTTAGATTATGAAAACACGTACTTGCCTATTTATTTTTTGTTTATTGATAACCGTTTCAATTGGTTGCATTGCTCAAAAAAGCATTCGTGGCAACAGGCATATAATAACAAAAAAGATCGAAATTTCAGATTATGAATCTGTAAATATGATTGGTTGTTCTGCTTATATTGAGTATAAGCAATCTGATGAAACCCCGAAATTAACTGTAATCATTGATGAAAATGTACTTCCTTATATTTCCATTAAAGTAGAAGGGGAAACTCTGAAAGTAGCCCCCAAAGCATTGGATGATCCCGATAACGAATGGGGAAACACCTGTAATATTAATCCCAGCAAGTTTAAGATAATAACCAATTCAAAAAACCTTAAAGAAGTTCAGACCGTAGGGTCCGGAGATTTTTCCGTATTAAGTGACTTGTCTATTAATAAACTGACGGTAAATTTAGCAGGAAGTGGTTCTGTCAATTTCACAAAAGCGGTAAAAGGAAGCAAAATAGCCCTGTCTTTGGCTGGCAGCGGAGATATTAATGCAAATGATATACGTGTAGATAATCTTGAATGTTCACTGGCCGGAAGCGGAGATATCACTTTAGGAGGTGAAACGCCACGTGCCAATTACAACGTAGCTAGTAGCGGTGAAATAAATGCTTACAAATGCATTGTAAAAAAACTGGATTGCAGTGTAGCCGGAAGTGGCGAAATAAAAGCTTACGCAACAGAAAACATTGATGCCATTGTAACTGGTAGCGGCAGCATCTATCACAAAGGAAACGCCAAAGCAAGCACCTCTGTATTTGGATCAGGTTCGATAAAAAAAGTCAATTAATAATTCATCTGAATCTCTATGATTTGAATACAAACAAAAGAAACTTTTTTTGCTATTTTTGTAACGGATTTGGTTTACAAGTCGTCTTATTATTAGAAACAATTCTAAAACATTACCTATATGAAGGCAAAATCCTGGTTGCGTACGGCATTGGTAATATGTTTCTCCACCACCTCTATTATGGCGGCAGACAGAGTAAAAGGAGATGGAAATCTTACTACAAAAAAGATTTCTATTGACGATTACAACGAAATAAAAATAGATGGAGTGATCGACTTTAGTTATGAACAATCTGAAACGACACCATCCATGGAAGTAACTATTGATAAAAACCTTCATCAATATGTAAACATAGAAGTAAAAGACCGTGTATTGTCTATCGGATTTAAAGGTGCAAAGGTAGATCACTTTACTAAATTCATTGTGAAGTCAAATTCAAAATGGTTAAAAGGCGCAAAGGTTTCGGGCAATGGCAATTTTATACTTAATACTCCTTTAACCGGAGATGAATTGGAAATTAAAGCAAATGCAAACAGCCTGGTACAATTAAAACATTTGGTTACCGTAAGCAAACTGGAAATGGATGTTTCAGGCAGTGCCAATATGGTAATAGACGACCTGAAAGTAGATATAATAGAATGTAATGTGGATGGCTCCGGTTCTATTACTCTGAAAAACGGCAGTGCAAAAGAAGGAAAATATAGCATAGTCAGCAGTGGAGATATTCACGCCTTTGGCGTTGCTGTTCCCGATCTGACCTGCAAGATTACAGGCAATGGTTCTGCCGAAGTTCATCCTACCGATAACTTGAAAGCTACCATTATAGGCAAAGGAAATATCCGTTATAAAGGTCCCACGGCAGTTCAGCAGAAAGTAATTGGCAAGGGAACCGTCGAAGAAGTAAAATAATTAAACCATAAAGGGCAAAAGTTATGAAAACATTACTAATAGGACTGGTATGTATCGTTTCCATGCTAACGGTGTTACCAAACATCAGCTTTAAGAGTGGCCAGCAAAAGGTAAAAGGTAACGGTTCTATCGTAACCCGTACCATAGAGATTGGTGATTTTTCAGAAATCGACTTAGGCAGCAACATCGAGAGCGGAAAAAACATATTTGGCGGATCCAGCCACCCGGCTGTATTCAACTACGTTTTAACAGAAGATGCTCCACAGTTACAAATCACAACAGACGAAAATCTTTTGCCTCTTATAGAGATTAAGGTAAACGGAAACAGTTTAACTATAAAATCCAAAGACGGGAAGACCAAATTAATTCCTACCCAATTAACAATCAATGGATCTTCACGGAATCTGACAAAAGTAAATATCAGCGGTTGCATGGACTTTGTATCCGAAAGGCCTATACAACTCAAAGAGCTTAAAGCTTCCGTCAGCGGTGTTGGCGATATAAAAATGAACGATCTGGAGTGCGGTGATTTGTCATGCCGCGTATCGGGAGTAGGAAATATTAAACTGACCGGTAAGGCAGACAAAGGAGACTTCCAGGTATCTGGTGTAGGCCATATTTATTGCTACGACTGCGTTGTGAAAGATATGAAATGTGGAGTATCAGGTGTAGGAGGAGCCGAAGTAAATGTCTCGGATAATTTGGAAGCGAATGTTTCCGGCGTCGGTTCTATCAAATATAAAGGTACAGCCAATGTTCAATCCAACAAGTCCGGAGTAGGAAGTATAAAATGTGTCAACAACTAATCGATAACAATATGACAAGAAAAATCTCTTTGTACTTATGTGCAACTTCCATATTACTTTTACTGAACAGTTGCTTTTTCAAAGTAGTAAATGGAGATGGCAACATTGTTACCGAAACGCTTTCCATCAGCGACTTCGATGAGATAGACCTGAGCGGGTGCAATATGATTCTTAACTATACTCAATCTGCAAACGAAGCTTCCATGCAAGTAACTACAGACAAGAACATTTACGACATATTCGACTTTATTGTTGAGAACCACACCCTCAAAGTAAAGCCGAAAACCGAATATCGGATGACTAGTTTCTCTCCAACCGAATTTACAATAACTGCCAACTCCGGCAAATTGGAAGAATTGGAAACATCCGGTTCTATGAATGTCAACGTAAACAGCACACTCATATCAGACAAACTAAATATATCCATGAGTGGCAGCGGGACAATAAACCTGAATGACAGTGTAACCGTACAGAATTTCTCTATCGATATAGCAGGTAGCGGCACTCTGAATGCAAAGAAACTGTTCTGTGAAGAACTGAAATCCGAAATTGCAGGTAGCGGCGAATTAATTCTAGGAGGCCAGGCCGAAAAAGCATCCTACGAAATTGCAGGCAGTGGCGATGTGTATGCGCTGGACTTTATTGTAGACGAAGTGCGTTGTGAAATTGCCGGTAGTGGAGATTTGGAAGTATATGCCAATAAACTTATCAAAGCAAAGATTGCCGGTTCGGGAACTATTAAGTACAAAGGCAATCCTCAGATTTCCACAAAAGGAGTAAATTCAGGGAAAATAATAAAGGTTGACTGATTTATTTCAGCCAACCTTCCTTTTTATACCACGCAATACTTTCCTCTAACCCTTTCCACAACGGATAAGAAGGAACAAAACCCAGTTCTTTCCGAAGCGGTTCCACATCGCATATCCAGTTACGTTGTTTAAGGATAATATATTTATCGCTGTTCAATGTCATGCTTTTATTCAATAGTTTCCCGATAGCCTCAGAACAAATACAAGCTATATATGCCAGAAACAAAGGAATACGGGCATGTAACACATGTTTTTTCTCTAACAATTCCTGGATAATACGCGCAAACTCTTCATCGGTATATACATCTCCGTCCGCAACAAAATAATGCCGGTTACGAATCGCCTCGTTCTCCAAAGCCAGGAAAGCTACGGTTGCCAGGTCTTTTACATATATAAATGTAATGCGCTGGGGAACGAACCCTACAGCAAAGTCAAGTCCGGAACGAATGCTTTTTATTTCCATAAAATAGTCTTTCTCACCCGGGCCATATACTCCGGTAGGACGTAAGATGACATAAGGGAAGTAGTTTTGCGAACGTACATAATTTTCTGCCAGCAATTTGCTTTTTCCATAAGCCGTGTCCGGTTGTTGAAAATCATCCAGACGGATAGGACTGAATGTATCTTCATCGCCACAACCATACGAACTGAGGCTACTCATCAACAGAAATTTCTTTGGTTGGCAACCGGCAGCATGAAGCGCTTCAACGAAGTTATACGTATTTTCCGCATTTACCCGGAAAAAGTTGCGTTTGTCCAATGTCTTTGTCAGTCCGGCATTATGGATTATATAATCCCACGCACCTCCGGCAGTTGCAAACTCCGCCAATTGATCAGTCAACGCTTCCCTGTTATTATACTTCAGGTCAATAAAATGGATTCGTTCATCCTGCAAATGTTCGCGGCTGCTGCCGGAACGGATTCCCGCCCATGTTTCATATCCTCTCCGAAGGGCTTCTTTTACCAGGAATCCACCTATAAAGCCACTTGCACCGGTTATCAATATCTTCATATCCGTATTATTTATCTTTCATATAATAGGTATAGTAATACCATAATAACCCGATCCAGTTCAGTAAAAGGATAGTAAGTACCCAAAGCACTTTCTTGCCCGTACTGATGAACGGGTTTTGCATTACTGCCGTACAGCCAAACATAATAACTGCAATTCCGACAATATATCCGATCTCGGAAATGCTTATAAGGCCTAAGATATGTGGTATCATTGTATAATAAAGATTTAATGGATACTAATGCTCATGTGTTTTCAGTACACGGTGCGGCAAGTTTCCGTGTCCGACAAGTTCGATCGGGCAAGCATACTTCTCGCCCAGCCACTCTTCCGACACATCTGCTCCCGGATGATAATGCAGAGACTCGTTTACACAAGCAATGTTTTTCACCATAGTCAGCACAGTTCCTATATCATGGGAAACCAGGATGATGGCACTTTCCTTATTTATTTCTGTCAGCAATTGGTAGAAACGCGATTCAAACCGCTTATCGACGTACGAATTAGGCTCATCCAGAATCAGCACTTGCGGTTGTGAAACAATAGAGCGTCCCAGCAAAACACGCTGCAACTGTCCGCCTGACAATTCCCCTATAGGGCGGGTAGCCAAATCTTCCAGTCCCATTTGCCCTATCACCTTCTCTATCCGTCCCTGCTGCGAACTATTATATTTTCTGAACAAAGGTTTCTCTGCTGCTAAACCCGAAGCAATTACTTCACGTACCGATATAGGGAATTTTTTATCTATATTATTCATTTGCGGCAGATAGCCTATCTTCAGGGAAGATACTTCCCCGCCATTGCTATAGAAACGGATTGTTCCCGATTTTGGAGACAACAATCCTAAAATAAGCTTCAGCAAAGTTGTTTTCCCTCCGCCATTCGGCCCGATAATCCCCAGGAAATCATCTTTCCATACATCCAGCTTAATATCCTTCAATACGGTTTTCGTTCCATATCCGGCCGTTACATTGTCTATTTCAATCAGCTTTTCCATCGGCAAGAGATTGGGCAATATGTATCATTTCTTTATTCCAGTTATAATCCAGCGGATTTATACGTATCAACTTACAGCCTGTCTCTTTGGCAATCAGTTCGGCATTTTTCTGGTCAAACTCCTGCTGGATAAAGACGACTCTGGCATCATGCTCCCTGGCTGTTTCTATTAATCGCTTCAGTTGTGCCGGCGAAGGCTCCTTGCCATCCATCTCTATACAGAGTTGATGCAATCCAAACTCATCAGCCAAATAGGTCAAAGCCGGATGATAGATAATAAAAGCCGTCCCTTTCAAGGGTTCCAGTAAAGAAGTAACAGACTCAGAAGTCTGGTTGATTTCACCCATAAGACGATCGTAATTGTCGCGGTAATACGCCTCATTCTCTTTATCCAAAGCAATAAATGCATTCAGCGTGTTTTGAGCTATCACCTTCGAACCTTGCAAAGAACTCCACACATGCGGATCTATACCTTCCGGATGATGATGGTGTTCGCCTTCATGGTGATGTCCGTCATGCTCTTCTTCACTACGGACAAATTCCATACCTTCCGAAAGATCAAAGATTTTCAGATCCGGATTGTTCTTTATAATATTATCCATCCATGCCTGCTCAAAACCGATAAAACCAATCCGGAAGTAAGCCTGGCTTTTATCGATCTGTATCATTTGCTGGGGCGTCGGGTCGTATGTCTCCGGGCTTTGGCCGGATGGAACAACACAATTGACTTTAAATTTATCCCCTGCAATCTGTTCCGCAAAATACCGTTGAGGTTCTATGGTTACAGATATCATCTTTGCATCCTGTTGTTTGTTTGTACAAGCCGCCAGCAAACACAGTGAAAGACAGATCATCCATATATTCAAATGTTTCATCTTCTTCATATTTTTGCAAAGATAGACAGATTTGCAGAGAGAGGAAATATGTTTTCGTATTATTAATAACCCGCCCCCACTCTCTTCCTGAAAAAAGAAAGCAGGGGCGCATTTTATTATATATCCTCCTTCAGGTTATCTATGCCTGTCGATGATGGCCAATACGTCGGAACAAAGCGCACTGATGTGTGCCCAATCTCCTTTGGCTATCGTTTCGGCCGGGAAAAGTTTCGATCCCATTCCTACACATGCCACACCTGCATGAATCCAGGCGGACAAGTTCTCTTCGGTCGGTTCCACAGCCCCGGTAGCCATAATCTGTGTCCAAGGCATAGGCGCCAGCATATTCTTAACAAAGGAAGGGCCTCCCACCGATCCGGCAGGGAATATCTTACATACGTCGCAGCCGGCCTCTTGTGCCGTACCAATTTCCGTTACCGACCCACAGCCCGGAATGTATGGAACCAAACGGCGGTTGCATACCTTGGCCACTTCGGCATTAAAGCAGGGGCCAACGATAAAGTTTGCTCCCAATTGCATGTATAAAGCGGCCGTAGCAGGGTCTACAACAGAACCTGCCCCAAGTATCATATCCGGGCATTCATCCTTTAGCCGGCGGGATACTTCGCCAAATACTTCGTGGGCAAAGTCGCCACGGTTAGTAAACTCGAAGGCACGTACACCGCCTTCGTAACAGGCTTTTATTACTTGCAGCGTTATTGCCGCATCTTTATTATAGAAAACAGGAACCATACCTGTGCGGCGCATTGCCTCTATAGTTTGCAGTTTATTGAATCTTGCCATAATGTTTATTTATTATCATCTTGCAACGCGTCCGCTGCCGTCGCCCGACATTAGTTTCTCTACTTCTTCAACCGACACCTGGTTGAAATCGCCATAAATCGTATGCTTCAGGCAAGAGGCCGCCGTTGCAAAATCCAACGCTTTCTGGTCGTTGCCTGTATAAATAAGCAAACCATAGATAAGACCTCCCATAAACGAATCGCCACCACCTACGCGGTCAACAATATGGGTTATGTCATAACGGCGGGATTCATAGAGCTTGCCATCTGCATAAAGCACGCCTCCCCAAGTATTATGGTTGGCATTAATAGAGCCCCGAAGCGTGATGATTACTTTCTTTGCACGCGGAAAACGGGTCATTAGCTGGGTGCAAACCGAACGAAATGCGTCGGCCTGCACATTTCCTCCCGTATGCGCCACGTCAAATCCTTCGGGTTTGATGCCAAATACTTTCTCCGCATCTTCTTCATTTCCCAGAATCACGTCGCATCCGGCTACCAGTTCCGGCATAACCTCTGAAGCTGTCTTTCCGTAGTTCCAAAGGTTCTTGCGATAATTCAGGTCACAAGATACAGTGATTCCCATCCGGTTAGCTGCCCGGATAGCCTCCAGGCAAACAGCTGCCGCTCCTTCCGACAAAGCGGGAGTAATGCCTGTCCAATGAAACCAGGTTGCATCCTTAAATACTTCCTCCCAGTTAACCATACCGGGTTGAATGGTCGAAATAGAAGAATGCGCACGGTCGTACGTCACCTTGCTGGGACGTGCTACAGCACCCGTCTCAAGGAAATAAATGCCGAGGCGTTCGCCTCCATAAACAATGTGCGATGTTCCTACACCGTATTTACGTAAATCCATTACACAGGCGCGTGCCAGATCATTTTCAGGCAGGCGGGTTACGAACTCGGTCTCGATACCATAGTTGGCAAGCGACACGGAGACATTTGCCTCTCCCCCACCAAAAGTGGCGTTGAACTGGTTACTCTGGCAGATACGTAAATAGTCCGGTGTGGCTAAGCGGAGCATAATTTCTCCGAATGTAATTACTCGATGTTTCATAATGGTTCTCATAAATTGTTAACGAATTACTTATTATTGGTTTATTCTCATACAGCTAAGTCCGTCTATTTCTATTTCTTTATTTCCGGGTAAATATACTTTATGTTTGTTTTCATCCATGTTTACTACAAGTATGGCCTTCTTGCCGTCTACGCTTGTCCATTCGGCTGCGCGAACTACCGGGGAGATTTCGTAACCGGGTATATCACGCGTTGGATTATCGCCCGCAGGAATAATTTCCTGCATATAACGTCCGCCCAGGAACAAGTCGTGTTGTTTCTTGCGGAATAACATCATATTTTTCAGGAATTGTGCTTCGGTACGCGATTCGGGTTTCATCAGAAGCACAGGATTCACCCATCCGAGTTGCGAACCCCACAACAAACTCTGCATACTGATATAGCGGAACACTCCATCGGTCAGGTTTGAAGGCAGATAAGCAAATCCACTATATATAGCACGATCCGAATATACGATCGGGAAAAGAGGCACCATACGGATATTGGCATTATGAGCCGTATTTACCACAAGCAGCATGTCGAAAAGGTCGATATAACACTCTACATTTTCTTCACTGGTGAAGATATTGTCTTTTTTCAGATGATTGGCGTGCATATCTGTCAGCAGGCTGCGATAGGCCTTAGGCCAGAAATCTCCGCCTCCGGCAGGATGCGAATGATTTTTAGCATAGCAAGGTTCGGAAGCCGCTGCTGCTATCTGATCGATATATACGCCACTAGTTCCCAGTTCGTTTTGTATACGGTCTACCAATCCCTTCAATATATTCTGCCAGATCGGGGAAGAAGGACAGGTTACCGAGTTAGGCACTTTAGAACCGTACACCTCGGTATACAAAGTTCCGTCCGCTTTACGGCAAGAGGCGTCCTTACCATTCAACCGGCCATAGCTTTCCGTTGCCGGGTCCCATAAACGGCCATTTATATAAGGTGTAACATGACCTCCCAACTTCTGCGCTTCTTTTACAGCTTCTGCAAAGCCTTCTTTGGCCGGAAAGTAATCCGGATAATGTGTATCATAAGGAATCTGATGCCAGTCGTACCAATGAATGCCGCATCCTTTACCGTAAAATTTCAAAGCATCCCGTACTCCTTGCATGATTTCGGGAGATAAATTACGCGGACGGATCCACATATCCGCATTGCGGAGCCATTCCGGAATAGAACGTTCGGTCAACAGTTTGCCTCCCCATTCGGTAGTAAAAGTAAACGGACGATACCATTCAGTAGTGGCTGCTATCCAGCCTTTCGGATTAAAACCGGTAACGGTAGTCCAGGGTAACTTAAAATGCCCCGCTTTTGTCCAGCCTTCAGATGCAACAATATCTGTCTGGAAAGTAGCGATCGTACCGTTATCTTTCACCTTTAATGATTTACCGCACGCGCCACGGTCTTCGGTTGCATAATAAAAAGCACCCTCGGAATTATGCATAAGCAAAAACTGCATACCGCCTGTGCATGAAGGATAACGTGCACCGTATTCGCTCTGCCGTCCCATTTCATATTCTATCCCCCAGCCAAAAGGAATGATAAGTTTAGCTCCTTCAGGTCTGGACACCGGAATACGTGGAAATTCCAACTGGCTTACCACCCACCCTTCCGGCATAGAAGCTTCGATGTTCCATTGTGCCAGTTCAGAATCGTCAGACAAAGACACAGACATGCGAACCGGATATGTAGGCGTATACCGTAAAACCATCTGCCAGGTAAAAACGAGTGTGGCACGGTTGCCTTCTTCCTTCACTTCCACTCCTTCGTAGGTGCCGTTTACCGGCAGTAGTGTAGGATTTTCCCCATTCTCTCCTTTATATGTGATTTGCCAGGGTGCCATATCGACTCCTTTTGCAGGAAGCAACGCCCGGTTTCCGGCATGCATGGAAACTAATTTAAAATTCTTGGAATCCGAAAAAACAAGTTCCGTTTTACCATTGGAAAGAATAATATTTCCATTTTCTTTCTTCACGGAAACCGCACTGTTCACCAAGTGCGTAAAAACGAAAAGCATGCACACAAGCATGCAGGTCAGCGTGGTTCTTGATCTCCTCATGATACTTCGTGGTTTTAATAATACTGTATGACTTTACAAAGATAGAATCTTTCTTTTATATGTTGCATATCCGGATTCACTTTCGTGTTTAAAAACTATAAAGATATTCACTATCCCGTTAGGTTTTTATACCGGATATTTTAAGTTGAATATCCTATACATTTATTCTTTTGACCTAGGTCGAAAGAATACAACTTCCTATACATCTTATTAAATTGTGCCTTATCAGAAATTAAACAACCGGATATATCCGTTTAACTTTCTTATTCTGTCAACTGATTTCATATAACGCAAAAAATAGCTATCTTTGCCATCTCCTTACTAACAAGTGGAATATATAAATAAATCGTCGATATGATTCTATTTTTCAAATCTTCAACAAAGACTGTGCTGGCCGTAGAAGCTGCACAAACTTTCTCACCCGAAGATGTTCAAAAACTGGTATGGTTGTTTAGCGATGCAACTCCTGTTCAGGCAGAAACATTGGAAGGTTGGTTTGTTGGTCCCCGCCGGGAAATGATCACCCCATGGAGTACAAACGCTGTAGAAATAACCCAGAACATGGGTCTTTCCGGCATCTCCCGCATAGAAGAGTATTTTCCTGTATCGGGCAAGGATGCAGACCATGATCCGATGTTGCAACGTATTTACAACGGGCTGAATCAGGAATTATTCACTATCAGCAAACAACCGGACCCTATCGTTTACATAGATGACCTGGAAGTTTACAACAAGCAGGAAGGGCTGGCTTTAAGTGCCGAAGAAATTGCCTACCTGAATGAAGTAAGCCAGAAACTGGGACGCAAACTGACAGACAGCGAAGTGTTTGGTTTCTCGCAGGTAAACTCGGAACACTGCCGTCATAAAATCTTTGGCGGTGTATTCGTTATCGACGGTGAAGAAAAGGAAAGTTCACTGTTCAATCTTATTAAGAAAACATCGGCCGAGAATCCGAACAAACTGGTTTCAGCCTACAAAGATAACGTAGCTTTCAACGAAGGCCCAGTAGTGGAACAGTTTGCTCCGAAAAGTGGAGACAAACCCGACTATTTTGCCGTAAAAGATATTAAAACCGTTATCTCGCTGAAAGCAGAAACGCACAATTTCCCTACAACCGTAGAACCTTTCAACGGTGCTGCAACCGGTAGCGGCGGTGAAATCCGCGACCGTCTGGGCGGCGGTAAGGCTTCGTTGCCTATTGCCGGAACAGCCGTATATATGACTTCGTATCCGCGTACGGAAGAAGCCCGTGAATGGGAAAAGATTCTTGACCCGCGTCCGTGGTTATACCAGACGCCCGAGCAGATATTGATTAAGGCATCCAATGGTGCTTCAACATTCGGCAACCATTTCGGACAACCACTAATCTGTGGTTCATTGCTTACCTTTGAACATACGGAAAACCATAAGAAATATGCTTACGACAAAGTGATTATGCTTGCCGGCGGTGTAGGTTTTGCCAATATGCGCGATGCACTGAAAGGTAATCCCGAACCTGGTGAGAAAGTAGTCGTTATCGGTGGCGACAACTATCGTATCGGTATGGGGGGAGGTGCCGTATCTTCTGTAAATACGGGACAATATACCAGCGGTATCGAACTGAATGCCGTACAGCGTGCCAACCCCGAAATGCAAAGACGTGCTGCCAACGTAATCCGTACGATTGCCGAATCAGACGAGAATCCGATCGTTTCTATCCACGACCACGGCGCAGGTGGCCATCTGAACTGTCTATCCGAATTAGTGGAAGCTACCGGAGGACATATAGACATGAGCAAATTGCCTATCGGCGACAAGACACTTTCGGCCAAAGAAATCGTAGGTAATGAAAGCCAGGAACGTATGGGCTTGCTGATGAAAGAAGAAGACGTAGCCCGCGTACGCCGCATTGCCGAACGCGAACGCGCTCCGATGTATGTGGTAGGAGAAACAACAAACGACATGAAGTTCGTTTTCGAACAGGCCGACGGAAAAAAACCTATCGACATCAAGCTGGAATATATGTTTGGCAAACCGCCAAGAACTGTGATGACAGACCATACCGTTACCGAAAGTTTCCAGCCGGTTGTTTACAAAGAATCGGAACTGCATCATTATCTGGAAAACGTTCTCCAGCTGGAAGCCGTTGCTTGCAAAGACTGGTTAACCAATAAAGTAGACCGTTCGGTAAGCGGAAGGGTTGCCCGCCAGCAATGCCAGGGCGAACTGCAATTGCCATTGAGTGACCTGGGTGCCGTAGCCCTCGACTACCGTGGAAAAGCAGGTATTGCAACATCCATCGGACACGCTCCGCAGGTAGCATTGGTAGACCCTGCAGCAGGCTCGGTAATGGCAATAGCAGAAGCATTAACCAATATCGTATTTGCTCCGCTCAGCGATAAACTGACAGGTGTATCATTGAGCGCCAACTGGATGTGGCCGTGCCGCAACGAAGGCGAAGATGCCCGTTTATACACAGCCGTAGAAGCGGCTTCCGAGTTTGCCATCTCTTTAGGCATCAATATTCCTACCGGTAAAGACTCTTTATCCATGACGCAAAAGTATGGCGACGATAAAGTAATTGCTCCGGGTACGGTTATCATCTCGGCAGGTGCCGAAGTAAGCGACATAAAGAAAATCGTTTCTCCGGTATTAGCCCGCGAAAAGAATTCGAGCCTGTATTATATAGACTTCTCATTCGACACATTAAAATTAGGAGGTTCCGCCTTTGCCCAGGTCTTGAACAAACTGGGAGACGAAGTACCGACTGTAAAGGATGCCGAATACTTCCGCGACGCATTTAACGCCATACAGGAAGCAATAGAGAAAGGCTTGATTCTTGCCGGACACGACATCTCTGCCGGCGGTATGATTACTGCTTTGCTCGAAATGTGTTTTGCCAATGTAGAAGGTGGCCTGGAAGTAAATCTGGACAAGATAGGCGAAACGGATGTTATCAAAATATTGTTTGCCGAAAATCCGGGTATTCTGGTTCAGGTAAAAGACAAGAAAGCATTTGAAAAGATGATGGAAGAAGCCGGTGTAGGTTTCGCCGTCATTGCAAAACCGACCGACGAACGCCATATACTGGTATCGAAAAACGGTGTACAATACCACTTCGGCATCGATTATATGCGCGACGTATGGTATGAATCATCCTATAAATTGGATATCAAGCAGAGCGGTAACGTTTGCGCAGGCAACCGTTTCGAGAACTATAAGATGCAACCGCTTGAATTCAAATACAACAAGAACTTCACCGGAAAACTTTCTGCTTACGGCCTGACTGCCGATCGCAAAGGTCCGAGTGGAATAAAGGCTGCCGTAATCCGCGAGAAGGGTACGCAATGCGAACGCGAAACGGCTTATGCACTCTATCTGTCTGGCTTCGACGTGAAAGATGTTCATATGACCGACCTTGCCAGTGGACGCGAAACACTGGAAGACGTAAACTTCATCGTATTCTGCGGTGGATTTTCCAACTCCGACGTGCTCGGCTCAGCCAAAGGATGGGCAGGCGGCTTCTTATATAATGAGAAGGCAAAAAAGGCAATCGAGAACTTTTACGCACGCACCGATACAATGAGTATGGGTATCTGTAACGGTTGTCAGTTAATGGCCGAACTGGGACTGGTTTATCCGGAACACGAAGTGAAGCACAAGATGCTGCATAATGATTCCCATAAGTTCGAATCGAACTTCGTAACACTGGAGATTCCGAAGAACAACTCCATCATGTTCGGTTCGCTTAGCGGAAACAAGTTGGGTGTATGGGTGGCTCACGGCGAAGGCAAGTTCTCATTCCCGTATGAAGAGAAGGAATATAATGTAGTAGCAAAGTATAACTACGAAGGCTATCCTGCCAATCCGAACGGTTCGCCTTGGTCTGTTGCCGGCGTTTGCTCTAAAGACGGCCGTCATCTGGCAATGATGCCTCATCCCGAACGTGCCATCTTCCCATGGCAATGTGGTTATTATCCTGCCGACCGCAAGGAAAACGATCAGGTAACTCCATGGATCGAAGCCTTTGTGAACGCATACAAGTGGATCGAAGGAAACAAGAAGTAAAAAAGATATATAGCTTTTAAATGAAGTGCACCTCAAAAGTTTTTTGTCTAACTTTTGAGGTGCATTCTTTATGAAATATACTTTTGAAAAAAACTCAATATAGTGCTATTGCTACAGGGCTACCGACTGCAGGTGGCATTGACCTGGCAGGGGAAAGCGGGACGCCGGACGAGGCTAAGACAAAAATGTTGTGCATATAATTATGGTAATATTGGTTGATATCCCCCCTGTAATATTATTGTAATAATTTGTTCCTATCTTTGCAATGCTGTCGAAACGTATGTGAAACAGAAAAGCTGTTTATTTGCAGGCGGAAACAGTGAGTCATATTTTTATTCACCGCAACCAACAAACTAAAATGAAAATTGGAAAAAGAATGGCGCTCGCTCTGTTAGCGCTGCTTCCCTTAGCGATGAAAGCTCAGGAAACAGAGAGCCTAAACCCTCGTATAGATTCGCTTGCAGAAGAGACTGCAACTCTGGACAAAATTGTAAAGAAACTCAGCAAATTTAAAGTATCGGCCTATATCCAGGGACAATACCAATATGGGCAGGAAGATGCAACCCTTAAAGTAGGAGATAAGAACGAACATGAAGATAAAGGCTTTAACCGTATCGGCATTCGTCGCGGACGTCTGAAATTTGAATACAACGACGGTATTGGTACAGGTGCCGTGCAAATAGAAGCAAATGACAAAGGTATAAGCTTTCGTGATTTATACATCGGAGTCAAAGACCCATGGACAAAACGCAATCAACTGATGGCTGGTGTATTCAATCGTCCTTTCGGCCATGAAATCGGTTACTCAACCAGTGGACTGGAATCTCCCGAACGTGCAACAATCATTCAGTATTTTTTCCCCGACGAACGAGATCTGGGAGCTATGCTTACCTTGCGTACGCCAGAGAAAAGTCCGCTAAACTTTCTTCGTTTGGATGCCGGCCTGTTCGCAGGAAACAGTATTAACCGGGAAACAGACAGCCGGAAAGATTTTATCGGCCGCCTGGGAGCCGAAAGACCTATCGGGAATTGGGGCAAATGGGGATTAGGTGTTTCATACTATCACGGTTACGTTTACAATCCGACAAAAGAGGCTTATGAAATGGACGGTAAGCATTTCGTCAAGGTAGACAAAGGAGAAACCGGTACATACATGAAACGTCAATATATAGGTATGGATGCCCAGTTTTCCTTCTTAAGCTCTCTAGGCAAAACAACCTTACGTGCAGAAGGGCTTTTAGGCATCCAACCGGGTATTGCCGGAAGTAGCAGAAGCCCCAATTACAGTTCACGCCCTGAAGATTTACCGGAAAACTCGTTATTCAAGCGTCCTTTCCTGGGTTATTTCTTCTATCTGGTGCAAGACATCGGGGCATCCCCGTTTTCTGTCGTATTCAAGTACGATGCTTATGATCCGAATACAAAGATTAAAGGAAACGAAGCAGGAGCCGAAAACAGCTATACCTCCAAAACGGATCTTGCACAAAGCACTTTAGGCCTGGGTGGTATATACAACTTCAACAAACATATCCGCCTGCAAGCCTATTATGAACTTAATTTCAACGAAAAGAGTACCTTTGTAAAAGGTTACGAAAAAGACCGCAAGGATAATGTACTGACGGTTCGTTTGCAATACAAGTTCTAAATAAACACAACATATGGATGTCCATCTTATAGATACGGGGTATTTCTATGCAGACGGCGGCGCCATGTTCGGAGCAATTCCTAAAACAGCTTGGCAACGCCGTTATCCCAGCAATGAAACAAACGGGTGCATACTAGCTATGCGAAGCACCCTGATTACAACAGACGACGGCCGGGTTATTTTAATCGATACCGGAGCAGGGAATAAGCACTTAAAACAACTCAGCTATTATAAGTTTTTCAATTTAAAAGATTTAAACGACGAACTGGAACAGTTGGGATATAGCCGCGGGCAAATAACGGATGTGGTGCTTACCCATCTGCACTTTGATCATTGCGGATATGCTACTCTTAAGGATAATGCAAACGGGCAACTCATTGTTGCCTTCCCTAATGCCACCCATTGGGTAAGCCGCTCCCAATGGAACAACTTCTGCCATCCTAACGCTTTGGAAAAAGATTCTTACTTCGCAGAAAACATGCAGGCAGTAGAGGAGGCCGGATTGCTCCGGTTGGTAGACAACGATACTTTCCTTTGTCCGGATATAGAACTTCGTATTTACAACGGGCATACGCCGGGACAATTAGTACCCTATATCCAAACACCGGAGCGGAAGGTGGTTTTTGCAGGAGATGTCATCCCTCTTGCCGCCAGCGTATCACCGGAATGGATATCCGCCTATGATACATATCCTGTTATTTCTTATAACGAAAAAGTACGGATGCTTAAAGAAGCAGCCGACAAAGGACAAACCCTGGTCTTCTGTCATGACGCCTACCTGAAAATGGCACTTGTCCGCGCAGTAGGCAGCTTTTTCAAAGCTGTCCCGGTGTAAAACCCCTACAAAAGCATCACCAGAGCGGCTGCGAAGGGTTTGTATCCCTACAGAGGCACTACCGGAACGGCTGGCATCGTTTTGTAGGCCTACGAAACCATTACAGGAACAACGGCAACCATTTTGTAGCCCTACGGAACCTTCGCCGGAGCTCCGGTGATACCTCTGTAGGAAATCCGAAGGTTTTTTAGTAAGTTTGTACTCACATTTCTTAAACTAAACAATATAAACACATGAGCAAATTCAGCAAGTATGTATTGATACTGGCATCATGCGCAGGCATGGTGGCATGTTCAAACAACAAAACGATGAAGGGCAACTATGGAATCGTACCCTTGCCGCAAGAAGTGACAATAGCAGACGGCACACCTTTCATGCTATCCCCCTCTACCCGGATTGTTTATCCGGAAGGAAATGACAACATGGCCCGGAATGCCAAATTCCTTGCCGCTTACATTAACGAAGTAACGGGTTATGAGCTGCGCACCACGACACAAGCAACGTCCAAAGGAATCAACTTATCTGTAGATAGCAATATCCGGAATCCGGAAGGATATAAATTAGTTGTGTCCGCAGATAGCATTGAGATTGCCGGAGCTACCGAAGCCGGAGTATTCTATGGCATTCAGTCATTACGCAAATCTATCCCGGCAACGGCAGAAGGAGCGAATATCGAACTCCCGGCCGTTACAATCAACGACTATCCCCGTTTCAAATATCGTGGAATGATGCTGGATATAAGCCGTCATTTCTTCCCTGCAGATTCGGTAAAGAAGTATCTGGACATATTGGCCCTGCATAATATAAATACATTCCATTGGCATCTGACAGATGATCAGGGATGGCGTATTGAAATAAAAAAGTACCCTAAACTGACGGAAATAGGCTCGAAACGTTCGGAAACTGTGATCGGGCACAATTCCGGCAAGTATGACGGTCAGGAATATGGCGGCTTTTATACACAGGATCAAATACGCGACGTTATAAAATATGCACAAGAACGTTACATTACGATCATTCCTGAGATCGATATGCCGGGACACCAGCAGGCGGCTTTGGCTTCTTACCCCGAATTAGGTTGCACAGGCGGCCCGTATGAAGTATGGAAACAATGGGGTGTATCCGAAGATGTAATCTGTGCCGGAAACGAACAGTCCATGCAATTCCTTGAAGACGTACTGGCAGAAATAATAGACCTCTTCCCTTCCGAATATATACATGTGGGAGGCGATGAATGCCCGAAAGTCCGTTGGGAGAAATGCCCGAAATGCCAGGCGCGCATCAAAGCCGAAGGAATCAAGGGTGATAAAAAACATACGGCGGAAGAATATCTTCAGAGCTACGTTATCTCACGGATGGAAAAGTTTGTAGAAAGCAAAGGACGCCACATCATCGGCTGGGACGAAATACTGGAAGGCGGCCTGGCTCCGAATGCCACCGTAATGAGTTGGAGAGGCATGGCCGGAGGAGTGGAAGCAGCCAAGCAGAAACACAACGTTGTGATGTCTCCGAACACATTCGTATATTTTGATTATTACCAGTCTACCGATACGGAGAATGATCCTGAAGCCATTGGCGGATATCTTCCTTTAGAGAAAGTATATTCGTTTGAGCCTGTTCCTGCCGAACTTACTCCCGACGAACAAAAATATATTATCGGAGCCCAAGCAAACTTGTGGACAGAATACATACCTACTTTCTCGCAGGTAGAATACATGGTACTGCCCCGTATGGATGCATTGGCAGAAGTACAATGGACTGACCCTTCCAAGAAAGATTACCAGAGCTTCCTGCCTCGTGTAGCAAGAATGACGGAATTGTATGACCGCCTGGGCTACAACTATGCCAAACATATATTTGATGTAAATGCCGTACTTACCCCCAATACGGAAAAGGGCAGTTTAGAGATCAACCTGCTTAAACTGGGAGAAGGCACCATTTATTATACGTTAGACGGTAGTACTCCAACAAGCAGCAGCATGAAGTATGAAGCACCTATCCAGATAACTAAGGATGCCGACTTTAAAGCTATTGTTATTCGTCCGAACGGTACGGAAAGCCGCATTTTCAATGAACAAATCCACTTCAACAAAGCAACCATGAAGCCTATCACGCTGAAGGAAGAACCAAGCAAAGGCTATTCTTTTAATGGTGCTCCGGCACTTGCAGACGGTCTGACAGGCAATGAGAACTACAAGACCGGCCGTTGGTTAGGTTTTCAGGGAAAGGATGTAGATGCCGTGATCGACCTGAAAGAACCGGCCGAAATAAACAAAGTCACCTTTAATACAAATGTAGTAAAAGGAGACTGGATTATGGGCGCTGCCGGAGTTACGGTAAAGGTTTCCAATGACGGAACAAACTTCCGTGAAGTGGCAAGTAAAAAGATTCCCGAACTGACAAAAGAAGACAAGGATGGTATCTATCCGCAGGAAATCACTTTCGAACCGGTAACAGCCCGTTATGTGGAAGTTATTATCAACAGCAGCAAATTGCCTGCATGGCACGGTGGAGCCGGCAGCGATGCCTTCTTATTCGTCGACGAAATAGGTATTGACTAAATTCAGAAACATCCCGATGATTTTATAAAATCATCGGGATGTTTTTTTCAAATGATCCTTATCATTATTTATCTTCAACTAATGCACAATTAGAATCACAACATTTGTTGCCCGATGTTTCAAACTCCAATGTAACATGCGAAATGCCATTATCGGCCAGGCTATGCTTAATTTCATGCTTTATATTTTCCATACAATCCGAACCTTCAATACGTATATGTCCGGTCAGGGCTATTTCCGTAGTGCTTATCGGCCAGATATGCAGGTGATGTACGTTCTTTACTCCGGATACATCATAAATTATCGCTTCTATTTTTTTAATATCCATTCCCGGAGGAACTCCATCCAACGAAAGACGGATACTGTCGCGCAAAAGCCCCCACGTAGAATACACTATAATAACAGCAATCAGTAATCCTATGACCGGGTCAATCACATACCAGCCGGTATAGCTGATAATAATACCGGAAGCCACAACGCCAACCGATACCAAAGCATCGGCAGCCATATGCAAATAAGCCCCCTTTACATTCAGGTCTTTATCCTTATCTTTCATAAAAAGCCAGGCCGTCAAAGCATTAATAACAACACCAATACCGGCAACCCAGGCTATAGCCTCACCCTCCACCGGGCGGGGATGCATAAGTTTTCCTATACTCTCGGTAACAATGATACCGACAGCAACTAACAAAATAACCGCATTAAGTAACGAAACCAATACCGTACTCTTTTTATATCCATACGTATAACTGGAAGTTGGATGCACTCTGGCTAACCGGAATGCCAACATAGCAAGGATCAAGCTTGCAACATCTCCCAGGTTATGCCCTGCATCGGACAACAAGCCTAATGAATTATACCAGAAACCTGCAAAGAACTCAGCAAATACAAATATGAGATTCAAGCTTATGCCTATAACAAAAGCTTTGTTGAGTGAAGTTATCTCATGATTGTGATCATGATTATGTTCGTGATGATGCCCCATAGCCATATATTTATTTAGTTTTATAACCCCCCTTTATTATTAACAACAACCGTATGCAAAGCTATGTTTTTTTCTAACAAAAAAGAAGCCTTCCTTCACAGGGAGACTTCTTTTTTATGAAGAGGATAACCAATAAAAAACTCCTCTGTTCATACGGTGTTTAATCATCTTATATGCTTACTTTAAATATTAGCAACAGGTTCTGGCATAGCGATTATACTAATAGTCATCTTTTCATCTGACACTGCAAAGATAAGCTCGCCTAGAAGGAGATACAATACCTAGAACTGAGTAAATAAACTCCGCCGTTACCTATTAATAGTGATTTTAAAGCATAAATCCCGGCAAACGGGTTCATATTACCTACTTGTTATTAATCAAGGCCTCAAGATACCTAGCAATAGGTATTGCCCGCACTTTTCGCCTCCGGTACTTTTGTCCTCTGATAAAATTATAAAATAATAAGAGTTAGAAACAAATTCATTAACAAGATGAAAACAAGTATTCATAAACGTTTCTTACTGCTTCTGCTTGTATCAGCTATTACGATGTATGCAGAACAGGCCTCAGCAACCAAACCTTCGCGTCTCCAGCTGGGGGGTTACGGCGAAGCTGTAATGACACGCAATTTCTACAGCGACAATGTATTTCGTTACTCCCATGCCGATAAGTATAAAGATGCGCACAGTCACGGACAATTTGACCTGCCTCATGTCGTAATTATGCTGAACTACAATTTCGGGAAAGGTTGGTCTATGGGAAGTGAAATCGAGTTTGAACACGGCGGGACAGAATCGGCAGTAGAAATGGAAGCGGAGGAAGTCGGCGAATTTGAAAAAGAAATAGAACGCGGCGGCGAAGTGGCTTTGGAGCAGTTCTGGATACAAAAATCATTTAATCGTGCTGTAAACTTACGAATGGGGCACATTGTAGTACCTGTCGGATTAACAAATTCGCAACATCTCCCGACACAATTTTTCACAGTGTACCGTCCTGAAGGAGAAAACACTATAATGCCTTGTACGTGGCATGAAACAGGAATCAGCTTGTGGGGTGTAGCAGGTAAATGGAGATATGAAGCCATGCTGTTACCAGGGCTTAACTCCGCTATGTTTTCCAAAGACCTCTGGATAAAGAACGGTTCGGCTTCGGCTTTCGAATTTAAAGTTGCAAATAATTATGCTATAGCCGCCCGCATAGACAACTATTCAATTCCCGGTTTACGTATTGGTGTCAGCGGCTACTATGGACACAGTTTCAACAATACCCTGCAATCGGATTTCAATTCCACCAAATACAAAGGCGTAAAAGGAGCTGTTGCCATTGGTGCTATAGACTTTAATTATGCAGGACACAACTGGATAGCGCGAGGCAATTTTGATTATGGGCATTTGGGTGATGCAGATAAAATAAGCGATTTTAACCGGGGACAGTCAAGCACAACACCTTATTCGCGTACCCTTGTAGGCAGGCAAGCTCTTTGTGGAGGTGTAGAAGCCGGATACGACTTGTTCTCATGTTTTAAGAAACTGCACGAAAAAGAACATAAGCTATATCTATTCGGACGTTACGAATATCATGACGCATACGAACCTCCTACGAAGCAATACCAGGATTATGCCTGGACCGAACGTCATCGTATTGCTGTTGGCCTGAATTACTTCCCGATCAAAGAGATAGTAATAAAAGCCGAATACTCCGAACGTTTCCTGAAAAGTCAATTTAATAATGAACCGTCATTCTCCATCGGCGTAGCGTATGCCGGATATTTTATCAGATAAAAAAAGAACTAACAATTTCAAAAACAGATAAGACATGAAAAAGTATTTACAATTTCCTTTAAGTGTATCGGCCTGTATTCTTATGGCTATGAATTTTTCTGCATGTAGCAACGACGATCCGGGACAGGGAACAAACCCTGATTCTTCTGAAAAAGACAAGATGCTGAAAGCTGCATGTGTTCAATTTGTAAATAACCCTGTAATAGCAACCTATAAACAACTGGCTGACGATACGGAAACTCTGGTGGACAAACTAAAAACTTTAAAAACAGAAAGAACCGATGTAAATGTAAAAGCAGCTTGCGACCTGTTTAAACAAGCCCGCAAACAATGGGAACTGAGCGAAGCATTCCTGTTTGGAGCAGCCGGAGACTTTGGTATTGACCCGCACATTGATTCATGGCCTTTAGACCTGAACGGATTATTAGATGAGTTGAAAAATGAAGCTCATATCAAAGCCATGGAAGCCGAAGATGCCGACGTATGGGCTTATTCAAAGTTAGGTCAGGAATTACTGGGATTCCACAGCATTGAATACATATTATTCAAGGATGGTTCTCAAAGAGCAGTAAAAGACATACAGGAAAAAGAACTTACTTATGCTATCGCTGTAGCCGGAGATCTACGTAACAATTGTTACCGTTTGCAAGCATCATGGGCCGGAGAGGAAGGAACAGCAGCCAACCGCTGGGCAAAAGTAGTTGATAAAATGGAATGGTCGGTTACCGTAAACAGCGGAGAATTCTCATACGGAGAAAACATGAAAAACGCAGGCAAAGCAGGTAGTACATATTCGACCTGGACAGCGGCCGCACAAGCAATTATAGACGGTTGTAAATCTATTGCAGACGAAGTAGGTACTCAAAAGATAGGCAAGCCCCATACAGGTGAAGATGTTAACTACATCGAATCTCCGTATAGCTATAACTCTATTGAAGACTTCTGCGACAATATCCAAAGTATAGAAAACGCATATATGGGAGGTATCGAAGGAGATCGCGGTTCTTCTATCCATGACTACATGGCAAAAATTAATCCTGATCTAGATAAACAAATAACCGATGCCATAGCCAATACAATAGCCAGGATTAAAGCCATGAAATTTCCATTTGTAAAAAACTACACGGATCCATCATGCCAGAATGCCATGGATGCCTGCAAAGCGCTTGATGATATATTAACTACGGCAAAAGCTGAATTAGCTAAGGAGGATTAACAAATGAAAATCACTGACATAAAATGGTTTACCTTATGCATAGCCGCCTTTTCTCTCGTCGCTTGTAACGACGATAAACCTGGTTCGGAAAATAACCCTATACCCGGACGCGGAGAGGCAAATGAAGTATTTAGTGCTGCCGAGTGGTATCCCGGCGGTTTATTAGGTACAACAGACAACACAACGCAATCTGCTTACGAAGATCCTACGCCGGCAATCGAGCAAGCCGGAATGGTTGACAAATTCAAATACGGAGAAATATTCTTTGAAAGGACGTTCAACACCAGTACCCCTCCGTTTCATGGCTTAGGACCGGCTTACACACGTAGTTCATGTGTGGATTGTCATCCCGGCTACGGGCATGGCAAAAGGGTAGATCAATATAAAGCGGAGTATGGCAACGGCTACCTGCTTGTTGTATATGATAAAGACACACAAGCATACGTACCCGAACTGACAGGTATGCCGCAAACCCGTGCTACTTCGCCCTACCTACCTCCTGTTGATGAAGAAGGTATTAATATACAATGGTTGCCTTACACAGATGAATACGGGAACAAATTTCCGGATGGAGAAACTTATAACCTGATATATCCGGAAGTTACTATCAACCCGGACTATATAAATACGGTTCCTAAGCCTACCAACTACGAAGTTCGTCTGGAATCGACCATAGGTATTTACGGAAGCGGTTTACTGGATGCCATACCTGACGATTCTCTGTTAATACAATATCAACATGAAGAACAGCTGGGATTACCGCTGAATCCAGCCAAATATGGTGGAGGCCAATTTGTCAACCTAATCAAAGAAGCGGATGGAACGGAACATCCGGGACGTTTCACGTATGCCCTCTCCCGCGGAACGCTCCAGAATGGTCCCGGAGCTAATGCAATATGGAACATCACAAACGTAAACCGGTCAGACCGTCCTAAATTGTATACTTCGGCTGCATGGGCAAAAGCCATGTCTGAAAATCAGGAAATCCAACAGAAGTTAGGAGTAGGACGCGATTCTATTTACAAGATGCTGGATCCGACCCTGGCTGTCCACAAAGCCGAAATGTCGGACGAAGATTACATAAACTTCATGATCTGGCACCGTGGCCTTGCTGTTCCTGCAGCACGCAATTTACATGATGAAGACGTAAAAAAGGGAAAGCAACTTTTCAACCAGATCGGCTGTACTACCTGCCATCGTCCCTCATGGAAGACCGGAAATGATAATTATTCCGGAGATCCGTTAGTTGCCGGGAAATTACCTAAATATCCGCATCAAACAATATGGCCGTATAGCGATCTGATTCAACATAGACTGGAAATGAAAAACGATATACGTACCGGTTGGTGCCGTACAACTCCGCTTTGGGGACGCGGTCTGTCACTCATCTGTACAGGCGCATGTGACCGTTTACACGATATGCGTGCACGCAACGAAATAGAAGCTATCATGTGGCATGGTGGAGATGCTAAGCGATCAAAGGAAAAATTCCGTCAATTAAGCAAAGAAGACAGAGATGCCATTGTAAAATTCATACAATCCATTTAACCCGTCTTTACTTAATAGAAAAAGAATTTTGTAAAACAAGGAGAATGGTCAACAATGCACCCGTGTCCGGCAAATAGCAACCGATGCCAGCTGGAACTGGTTCCTCTTTCAATATTTTATATATCTAACTTTCCCCGATGATGGCAAAACAGGAATAATATTTTGTATCTTTGACTATTCAACCCCCTAAAGAGACAGAAAAATAATGTACAAAAAAGGAAAATACAGAGAGACTGATAAGATGAGCGATTTGATTTGCGAGAACTATCCCATGGTTCTCGTTATGAGTCGTTTTGGCATTGCCCTTGGTTTCGGAGAAAAAAATATCGGAGATGTTTGCCGGCAGAATAAGGTGGATACCTGTACTTTCTTAACCGTAGTAAATTTCCTCGTAGAAGACAGAAAAGAACTAATCACAGATATCGACAAATGTCTCTCTATAGAATCACTGATTGTTTATTTACACAACGCACATGATTATTTTCTCAATTTCCGCCTTCCGCACATCCGTCGTAAATTGGTTGACGCTATACAAGATTGCCCGGAAGATGTAGCATTTGTTATTCGCCAATTCTTCGACGGATATACAGAAGAAGTAAATAAACACATGTCATACGAAGAAAAGAATGTATTCCCCTATGTCCGTAATTTGCTCAAAGGAGAAAAAGACCCTAAGTATAACATTACCATCTTTAAAAAACGGCATGACCAGATAGAAATGAAAATAACAGAATTGAAAAATATCCTGATCAAATATTATCCGGGAGAAGACAGTTACCTGCTGAATAGTGTATTATTCGATATATTTTCTACCGAACAAGATTTAGCAGCCCATAATCACGTAGAAGATTATTTATTCGTGCCAGCTATCCTGGCATTAGAAAAACAATTAAATTCATAACAATGAACTTTAATTTTAAAATTGCTATTGCAGAACCTTCTACAATTATCCGTTGTGGATTAGAAACTGTATTGCGGCAACTGCAAGGTTTTCATATTCAAATAGTAGAGATATGTAACATGGAAAGCCTGCAGGAATCTTTAAGGATGCATAAACCGGAGTTATTGATTATAAATCCGGCGTTCCCCGGTTATTCGGGGCTCCAGTCTATCAAAGACGGATGTGCCTGCCCCGGAATAAAATGTATCGCCTTAATATGCAGTGCAACCGATCCTCAAATGATACGTCCCTACGACGACCAATTTGGCCTTTATGACAGTATAGACGAAATAAAGCACAAACTGGAACGCCTGTTGGCCGAAGAAATCCCGGACAATGCCGAGAATGAGGAACAACAAACATTAAGTACCCGCGAGAAAGAAATTGTTACTTGTGTGGTAAAAGGGATGACAAACCGGGAAATTGCAGACCGGCTATTCTTATCTACGCATACAGTCATAACCCATCGCCGCAATATAGCACGCAAACTACAAATACATAGTGCCAGCGGTTTAACAATCTATGCTATCGTTAACAAGCTGGTTGAGCTGAAAGATATACAGTAATAATATAGTATCAACAAAAAACGCCGTTGGCAGATTACCAACGGCGTTTTTTATTTACAT
Organism: Parabacteroides provencensis; assembly: GCF_900232875.1. Classification (NCBI taxonomy): domain Bacteria; kingdom Pseudomonadati; phylum Bacteroidota; class Bacteroidia; order Bacteroidales; family Tannerellaceae; genus Parabacteroides; species Parabacteroides provencensis. The sequence goes on from NZ_LT960488.1 coordinate 1,339,927, forward strand.
TTTAGATTTCCATTCGTCTATCAATTCCGAAATCGTTTCCCGTACAGACATGATACGGCTTGCCCGCCAGGCATTACTGCCCGCAAATGCATAACCATTCTCGAAGTTTCCTTTGAATGCATTATACAAAGCCGTCACAATACAATAAGGACTACGCGATATATCACAAGTCTTGATACAATTAAACGGACATACTTTCGGCTGTTTTATTCCCTGCTTCACCTTCTCCAGGAAATTGCAGTGAATTGCCCGCCCCGGCATACCAACAGGACTTTTAATGATCTCGATATCCTTCTCTTCAGCATGAATATAGCTTTCTTTGAAGGCCTCGGATGCATCACACTCCTTGGTGGTAACAAAACGTGTTCCTAACTGTACGCCTGACGCTCCAAGGTCTATCATGCGCTTAATGTCTTCACCCGTGTAAATGCCTCCCGCTGCAATTACAGGGATCTTCTTGTCATACTTCTGTTCGAAGTGTGAAACCTCTGCTACTACCTGCGGCAGCAACTCTTCCAGCGAAAAATGTTCGTCTTCCAACTGATTCTCCTTATATCCCAAATGTCCACCGGCTTTTGGGCCTTCCAAGACAACTGCATCAGGCAGGTAATCGTAATTGTTTTTCCATTTTTCGCAGATAATACGTACGGCACGTGCACTCGATACGATAGGTACCAGTTTCGTTACACTGTCTTTCTTCAAAAACGATGGCAAGTCCAAAGGTAATCCGGCACCACTGAATATGATGTCTACCTTCTCTGCAATACTCGTCTTTACCAGTTCTGCAAAATCGGAAAGAGCAACCATGACATTCACGCCGATAATTCCTTTAGCCCTTTCGCGGGCTTTACGAATTTCTTCGGCCAGGCCAAGATTACCGGCTTCTGTGTAATTTGGAGATAATTTTTTATATAAAAGACCGAGACCGGCGGCGGAAATTACGCCGATCCCACCTTCATTTGCAACGGCTGAGGCTAAGCCGGAAAGAGAGATACCTACGCCCATTCCTCCTTGGATAATAGGAATGCGAGCCTTTAGGTCTCCGATTGTCAATGCTTTCATTAAATAGTTGTTTGTTTATAACGGTCGCAAAGGTAGAATAATATCCCAATATATGTGCAAAACAAACCAATATAAATGCACAAACCCGGCAAAGGTGTGCAATTTCTTCCTTTATTTCAACGGAATATATCCAACCTTCTTAACAAGCTCTTGTCCTTCAGCAGAAAGCACATAGTCAATAAAGGGTTTCACGTTAGCTTCATTCTTTACTTCATAGTAGTAAAAGAGCGGACGCACAACAGGATAAGTTTTATTCTTTGCATTCGCCATAGACGGCTCTGTAAATGTTTTCCCCGAATCATACGACACGTGAATAGGTTTAACATCCTTATTCAGATAAGCAAGCCCAACATAGCCAATGGCGCCTTTCGTTTGGCTCACACTCTGTATGATTGCACCGGTGGCAGGCATACTTAATATCCCATTCATGTAGTTCTTATTCTTCAGCACGCTTTCCTTAAAAAACTCGTATGTCCCCGAAGAAGTTTCACGCGAATAAGCCACGATTTTCATATCCGCCCCACCTACTTCTTTCCAATTTTTAATCTTTCCGGTAAAGATACCTTCCAGTTGTTCACGTGTCAAATTAGAGACTTTATTAGAAGGATGTACCACGACAGCCAGTGCATCATAGGCAATAACCACTTCTTTCGGTGTTTTACCGGACTTCTGCATTCTGACCTTTTCGTCGAACTTTATCTTACGGGACGCCATTGCAATATCTGTAGTTCCTTCCTGCAAAGCAGATATTCCCACGCCGGAGCCTCCCCCGGTTACCGTAATACTGGCTCCTTTATTCTTTTTCATAAAGTTTTCGGCTTCGGACTGTGTAACAGGCAGGCAAGTATCGCTACCTTTAATTTTCTGTGCAAATACATTTGTTACAAACATACAAGCTGCCATTGCAGCCAGAACAATCGTCTTTTTCATTTTCTGTGTCTAATTATTTTATGAGTACAAAATAATATCAACCATATTTCAGTAAAATGAAACAGATATTACAATTCTGTGAAAAATACGAATAATTAAGTAGTTAAGAAGTCAAGTAGTTATCGCTTCGCTGGTAGTCAAGAATTAGAAACTGGCAGTTATCTCCTTGACTTCTTAACTACTATAAGTTGAGCTTACCCAACTTATAGTTTATGTATCACCTTCATCAATTGTTCGCCCAAACCGATCGTGTAACCCTGAGACACGAAAACCACACGGTTGAAAGTATCGGCTATGATAAAGATCGGCAACGTATTGGATTGCGGCAATTTCATTGCACTTACAATTTCTTTCTGGATTGCATTGTCAATATCGATACCGTAGGTAATTGTATTGGGTAATTCGCCGAATTCCTTCGGATCAAAATTCTTATAACCTTTTTCATCAGGGAAAAGCAGAACCATACCGCGCCCCCACTCTTCCAATTCTTTCTTAACGGCAGATATGTCACGCATTGCATGATTAGTAGGTTCCTGGCGAGCGCCTAAAATAGCCACAACATAATAACCACGGCCGGTAGTTGCCAAAACGCTTGTTTCTTCTCCATTATCAGCGCGTCGGAACTTATCTTCCGAATTAAAGTTTCCTATTACCTGGATTTCGTCTTTATTTTCCCGCATTTCCAGCTTAATTGGCGTTGTTTTGCCCTTTTCTACTTTAAAGAAAGTCATCTCAGACAACACACTACCGTTTGCCATACGCGTTCCGGTAACCAGCACATAATCTCCTGCGTCCAGTGTCAACGGATTTTTCAGCAAAGCGCTCCAGGTATCTCCCGTGCCCATATCAGCACCATTTCCCGATTCAAAATTTAATGTCTGCAATTTACCATCAGGCAACACTTTTGCAATTGTGAAATGGCTGAAGTATTTCGGGTCTTGTAATGCCTTAATCGGAGCATAGGAAGCCACAACCTTACCTTGTCTGGCAGTAACCGGGGCAACAGCTTCAAAGTCTACATCTATCCATTGCCCATCTTTATTATATTGTACTTTACGGGCTACCGGTTCAATACGTGCCGGAATACCTAAACTACGCGACAAAGCGACAAAGAATATATCCCTTGAATTTATATCCGATACACGTGCCTTCCAGACTCCTATCGGCATGATAGAAATACGCTGCGCATTCAAATCATTGTTTATCGTAATGCTATCTTTCACCCACCGGACCAACACCTGCGGATCATCCTTCGCCTGTTTTGCAAAGGCGGGATCTACATTTGCAGTAAAGAAACTCTTATACGGCGTAAGGAACTCTAGCGCTATACGCGGATTCATAACATATTCCGTAAACAGTTCGCTATCAGATTGCGGCGTATTGTTCAAATGGTCTGCCAATACGGAAGCAGGAGTATCACGGACATCTTTAGCCGAAATTACACCTAGCAAGGCAATAGCCTGAGCACGTTTATCGGACGGAGTTTCGCGAAGGAACTTCTCTATTTCGTTATAATTGCCACGGCTTGCCAACATATATTTGGCGGTCAGGTCTTCATCCGTGCCCAATTCTTTGGCAAGCGCCACAGCCTTGTCTACAGTATAGAATGTTTCTACATATTTATTACGGATGGCATCCTCTTCAAGCAAACGTTTTGCATTTGCTTCCTTTTGTTCGTCGGTTACACTGACCGGTATAGTACCGTCTACCGGCGGAACAATATCCAACACAGCCGTATCGATTACATCGCCCGGTACTTTATTTAATTGAATAGTTATACTGCCGTCTTTGCCAAAAGAGACTTTACTATACCCAAACTTACCGTCCTTGCTTGCCCAAACAAGCATGTCTCCCTTACCGGCTGAAAGCGAACATTTGCCATCGGCATCCGTCTTCTTACGTGCAACGGAGTAAAACTCGGCATAATTATATATCTTAAATTCCACCTCTGCACCCTGTACCGGCTTACCTTCCGTATCGGTTACGATAATCTCTGCCCTGGCAGACGGAGCATAGTTGTCTATTACATTGATTTCGGTATATCCGTCCGTACGTTCCATTACATCTTCCGGGCCATTATATTTGCCAAATACTTTCGTATGCATCAACATGCCACGGTAAGCAGGCCCGTTAAACCAGCCCATATTAAGGACAGGTTCCGGCTCGCATGCTCCCAGAAAATACCATTTGCCGTTTACCCATGCTTCTACCCAGGCATGATTATCGTCGGTATGCGCCCATCTGGGTGTATATACCTGACGTGCCGGGATGCCTACCGAGCGAAGAGCAGCCACGGTAAAAGTAGATTCTTCGCCACAACGCCCGTACGCTGTCCGTACCGAGGCCAACGGCGAACTTGTGCGACCATCCGAAGGCGTATAGATAACCTTCTCATGACACCAATGATTTACTTCCAGTACGGCATCATAAAGAGAAAGCCCTTTTACGCGGTCTTTCAATTCTTCAAAAAAGGCCGTGCGGCTATTATCCAGATTTTCATTGTTTATACGCACCGGCAAGACGAAATGACGGAATACCTGTTCCGGGATACTGTCTCCCCAAGGCATTTCCTTTTGTGCCTTGAAAGATGAGCGAATATTATCCAGATAGAAATCTCCGCTGTAATCGGTAATATCTCCGATCGGCATATAAGCATACATAAACGTAAGTGCTTCTTTTTCTTTCGGAGTCATTTGCTCATTGAATACTTCGAACAGATTGCCGTTCGGTAATGCAGCCTGCTTAGCCTGAAAATCTTTTTCCACTTCGGCCCTGTAAGCATTGTCTGTAATAAAGTGCTCTTGGCGGTTACAACTGGTTATCAGTAACAGAGCACATAGTAGTGTAAATAAATGTTTTTTGTTCATATAGCGATCGTATGTGCGTCAAAAATAGTGATTTTCTTCAAAACAGGAAAAACCCTACAGATAAAAAGGTTGTTAATATAATAGGAAAGATAAAGTTTATTAAATCCGTTATGCCGTTTTTTTAAGTATTTGATGCTATACTTTTATTCTTTTTACCCGGGTCAAAAGAATAAATTATCTCAATCTTTTTGATAAATAGTTCCATATTTACAAATAAAAGTTAGATATACAGCAGATAATATAATAACAAAGAAGATTTGTCGGGTATAATTACTATTTTTGTTCTTCATTTTCCATTGAATACAAAGAGCTTATGCATCTGATAACAAGTAATAATATAATAAATCATTTAACCTATGTTTCATAACGGCGAAGAGGTATTGTTGACAGCCTCTATTATTTTGTTTTTAAGTATTTTTGCCGGTAAAGCCGGTTATCGTTTCGGACTTCCTGCGTTACTCTTGTTCCTGGGAGTAGGCATGCTGTTTGGAAGCGACGGCCTGGGTATACAGTTCAGCGACTCACATTTTGCACAGTTCATCGGTATGCTGGCATTAAGTATTATCTTGTTTTCCGGCGGTATGGACACAAAGTTCTCCGAAGTCAAGCCAATTGCCTCACAAGGAATAGTGCTGGCTACTGTAGGAGTTTTTGCAACCACCTTTATCACCGGCGGATTCATATATTGGTTATCAGGCTTTGCGTCCCAATACGTGTCGCTCACTTTCCCCGAATCGCTGCTGATGGCAGCCGTTATGTCATCTACCGACTCGGCTTCCGTCTTCTCCATATTACGAAGCAAAGGCGTACATCTGAAGCAAAAACTGCGCCCCACGCTGGAACTCGAAAGCGGAAGCAACGACCCCATGGCATACATGTTGACTCTTATATTGATAGCCTATATACAACAGGGGGACATGGATTTGATGGAAGCCGGTTTCTCGTTGGTCATCCAGTTGATTGTGGGCGGTATAGCCGGTTACCTGTTCGGGCGGTTAGCCGTATATATTATTAACCGTATAAACATAGAAAACGAATCTTTGTATCCTATTATGATACTGGCAACAGCATTCCTGACTTTCTCTGCCACCACGCTTTGCAAAGGAAACGGCTATCTGGCAGTATACATTGCCGGATTAATCGTGGGCAATTCAAAGATAGTGCACAAGAAGAGTATCGGTACCTTCTTTGACGGTTTCGCCTGGTTATGGCAAATTGTAATGTTCTTAACGCTGGGATTGCTGGTAAACCCACACGAATTGCTACCGGTAGCAAGTATCGGGCTAACAGTTGGTATCTTTATGATTATTATAGCTCGCCCGGTCAGTGTGTTTCTATGCCTGCTTCCTTACAAGAACTTCGATCTGAGAGGAAAGCTATACATATCTTGGGTAGGATTACGCGGAGCAGTTCCTATCATCTTCGCCACTTACCCGTTGATTGCCGGGGTAGAACATGCCGGTTTGATATTCAATGTCGTGTTCTTTATCACCATCTTGTCTTTGCTAATCCAGGGAACTACCGTAACATTAGCTGCCAAATGGTTAAACCTGATAGCCGCTCCAATCAAAAAGGATGCATTTGGCATCGAACTTCCCGAGGATATAAAAAGTGCAATGAGCGAAATAGACATAACACCGGCCGTACTGCTGCATGGCAATAAGCTGATGGAGCTTACATTGCCCGACCATACTTTGGCGGTTATGGTAAAACGTGAAGGACGTTACTTTATTCCCAAAGGCAACACCGAACTGAAAGAAAATGACAAATTACTGATGATTTCAGACAATGACGAAGCTTTGCTGCAAGCATATAATGCTTTAGGTATTAAAGATTACACGATCAAGAAAAATTAATGAGCCTAAAAAACAGCGAAGAATATACAAAACAAAGTTCCCTTTCGTTATATTTTCAACAATTCGGTATAGATTTGTAGTTATATTACCAAACAGTAATAAATAAAATATGGCAGTAAAGAAAGATAAGGTACTTTGGGCAGACGATGAGATTGATTTGCTGAAACCGCATATCCTGTTCCTGCAGGACAAAGGATATGAAGTGATTCCCGTGATCAGTGGGCAAGATGCCATTGACTGTTGCAAGGAGCAATCCTTCGACATTATCTTTCTGGATGAAAATATGCCCGGCCTCACAGGTCTGGAAACACTTGCTTACATAAAAGAAATAGACCCGAACGTTCCGGTAGTCATAGTAACGAAAAGCGAAGAAGAAAGCATCATGAACCAGGCTATCGGGAATAAAATCGCCGATTACCTGATAAAGCCGGTCAATCCCAACCAGCTTCTTCTGTCTATTAAAAAGAATGTCCATAAAAATGTAATCATTTCAGAGACAACAACTGTAGGTTACCAGCAAGAATTCAGTCGCATAGGTATGCAAATAAATGATTCGCTCACTGCCGGCGAATGGATGGAAGTATATAAAAAACTGGTATACTGGGAACTGGAACTGGAAAACAACCAGGTGCAAATGCAAGACATGCTCCGGATGCAGAAAGAAGAAGCCAACAATGCCTTCGGTAAGTTCATAAAACATAATTATACCGAATGGATACAAAATCCAGAGTCGCGGCCGCTAATGAGTCCCGACCTGTTTAAAAAGAAGGTATTTCCTATGTTGGATAATGAAGAGAAGGTGTTCTTTATCCTCATAGACAATTTCCGGTTGGATCAATGGCGTGTTGTAAAAGACTTGCTGACCGATTACTATACGATGGAAGAAAACCTTTATTACAGCATTCTTCCGACTGCAACCCAATATGCGCGAAATTCAATCTTTTCAGGCCTAATGCCGCTTCAAATAGAAAAAATGTTCCCCGATTTATGGGTAGATGAAGACAGCGAAGAAAGCAAGAATCTGAACGAAGCCCCTCTTATCAAGACTCAGATAGAACGCTTCCGCAAAAAATATACATTCTCATATAACAAAGTACACGATTCCCAATATGGCGAAAAGCTACTGGGCAACGTAAGTTCACTTACCCATAATCAACTGAATGTCGTGGTATTAAACTTTGTAGACATGCTATCACATGCCCGTACTGAAAACAAAATGATACGTGAACTGGCAGAAAGCGAAGCGGCCTACCGGAGCCTTACCAAATCATGGTTCCAGCATTCTTCCACTTTAGAATTATTTAAGCGGATCGCTACGAAAGGCTACAAAGTTATTGTAACAACCGACCACGGGACAATCCGGGTAGATAACCCGGTCAAAGTAGTAGGTGATAAAAATACCAACACCAACCTCCGCTATAAAGTAGGAAAGAATTTGAACTATAACCCGAAAGAAGTTTTTGAGATGCGCGATCCCGAAAAGTTCGGGCTACCCTCTCCTAATTTAAGCAGTAAATATATCTTTGCTACAGGGCAAAGCTTCTTTGCTTACCCTAATAATTACAACTACTATGTTTCTTACTATAAGAATACCTTCCAACACGGCGGGATATCAATGGAAGAAATGATGGTACCGTTTATTATTATGGAACCGAAATAATTTTCGGGAACGGACAATTAATTACCTTTGCAGCCAGAATACATAACAAACATAATAAGATCATTTATATGAATACAATAAAGATCGATAACCTGGATACGATCCACCAGGCTGCCAAAGAGTTTATTGCAGCTATGGACGACCGTACAGTTTTTGCCTTTTACGGAAAAATGGGAGCCGGTAAAACCACATTCATAAAAGCTATCTGCGAAGAACTGGGAGTGGAAGATGTAATCAACAGCCCCACATTTGCAATTATCAACGAATACCGTAGCGATGAAACAGGAGAACTAATTTATCATTTCGATTATTACCGTATCAACAAACTAAGCGAAGCCGAAGACATCGGAACGGAAGATTATTTCTATAGCGGAGCCCTCTGTTTTATAGAATGGCCTGAAAAGATAGAAGAATTATTGCCGGAAGATGTCGTTTCGGTGACAATCAGTGAGAATGCAGATGGTTCGCGCTCTGTAGAATGGAAATAATATGAAACCTTCCGAATACTTTATTCTTGCCTTATTCATTGCATTAGGCATATTCTCGATTATAGCCGCCGCTTTCAACTTCGATTGGTATTTCCAAACTAGTGGAGCAATGACATTTGTGAGGAAATTCGGACGTAAAGGAGCACGGATTTTCTACACAATTCTGGGACTGGCATTGATTGCCTGCGGAGTTACCGGATTACTTTATTGGTAAATACAAAAAAACTTATGAAATTAATAAACTGTTGTTCTTATTTTTCACGTATCTGTTGATTATCTTTATTACAGGCTGTAATAAAGATAATTCAGTAATAGAAGGTAATACTATCCCCGCAACAATCAAGAGGGACTGCTTCATGAATAGCGAAGCAGTCCCTTTCTTGTTTTCCTGATATAAGTCTTTCGACCTTTATTCCATTAATAAAAAATCCAGCTGTTTCCGTTCCAGGTTTGCTTGTGCCACCTTGATTGTGATCGAATCGCCTAATTGATATTTACGCTTCTTACGTCTACCGATCAGACAATAGTTCTTTTCATCAAACTCGTAGTAATCGTCATCCAAATCGCGAATAGGAACAAGACCTTCACATTTATTTTCATTCAGCTCAACATATAATCCCCATTCGGTCACTCCGGAAATAACACCGTCGAATACCATGCCCAACTTATCACTCATAAACTCTACCTGTTTATATTTAATAGAAGCACGTTCCGCATTAGCAGCCACTTGTTCCATTTCAGAACAATGGTCGCAAAGTTCTTCATATTTGCTCTTTATTACGCTACGCCCGCCTGCCAGATAACGTTCCAGCAAACGATGTACCATCATATCCGGGTACCGGCGGATAGGAGATGTAAAATGAGTATAATAATCGAACGCCAGACCATAATGGCCAACATTATCCGTTGAGTATTTTGCTTTCTGCATTGCGCGGATGGCAACAGTCTCAATCAGGTTTTCTTCCGGTTTACCTTGCACCGAATCCAACAAGCTATTAATTCCTTTTGATATTTCGCCCTTATTTCCCTCTGTCTTCAACTTATATCCGAAACGGCGGATAAAACTGGCAAAGTTTTCCATTTTATTCGGATCGGGCAATTCATGAATACGGTAAACAAACGTCTTCTTAGCTTTGCCTCTAGGAGGACGGCCTATAAATTCGGCAACCGTACGGTTTGCCAGCAACATGAACTCTTCTATCAGCTTATTCGCTTCTTTTGATTCTTTAAAGTAAACACGGATCGGTTTGCCATTTTCGTCTATCTCAAACTTAACTTCATAACGATCGAAGTTTATGGCGCCATTCTTAAAACGTTTCTCCCTCAACTTCTTGGCTAGTTCATTCAAAGCCAGAATCGCTTCTTTGCAATCCCCTTCGCCGGTTTCAATTACCTCCTGAGCTTCCTCATAGGCAAAACGCCGGTCACTTTTAATAACCGTACGGCAAATACGTGAGTTTTTCACTTCTGCATTCTCATCCAATTCAAAGATTGCAGAGAAGCAAAGTTTTTCTTCATCCGGACGAAGCGAACATATCTGATTACATAACCTTTCAGGCAACATAGGTATGGTACGATCTACCAGATAAACAGAAGTAGCCCTATTTACAGCCTCTTTATCAATCAAGCTATCTTGTTTGACATAATACGTTACGTCAGCAATATGAACACCCACTTCCCAATTGCCATTTTCAAGACGTTGAGCAGAAAGAGCATCGTCAAAGTCTTTCGCATCTTTCGGGTCTATCGTAAAAGTCAATATATTACGGTAGTCTTCACGTTGCGCTATCTCTTCTTCAGAAATTTTATCAGAAATTTTATCTGCTGCCTTTTCTACACTCACAGGATATTTATACGGCAAACCGAATTCGGCCAAAATAGCATGCATTTCAGCTGTATTTTGTCCGGCAGCGCCTAATACATCAATTACTTCGCCCAACGGATTCTTAGCATTTTCCGGCCATTCAACAATACGCACTACAGCCTTATCTCCATTTTTCCCTCCGTTTAGCTTTTCTTTCGGAATGAAAATATCATTAGCCAGCGTTTTGTTTTCTGTAATAAGAAAAGCGAAACTGCCGGAAACTTGAAGTTTTCCAACATAAGTACGTTCCTTTGTTTCCAGTATTTCCACAACTTCGCCTTCAGGTTCGGCACCTTTTCGTTTAGCAAAAAGTTGCACTTTTACCTTATCTCCGTCCATAGCATGACCGGAATTTCGTTCGGCAACAAATACCGGGCTTCCTCCGTCTTCGGGAATAAAAGAGTTTTTACCATTACTACGGCGCATAAATAAACCAACAGCAACAGTTCCCAGTCCATTCAACCGATAACGTCCGCGATCAATTTCAGTAATAATATCTTCGGCTGCCAGATCATAAAGGATGTCTACAACCTGCAACTTCTGTACCTGGCTTTCCAGTCCTATAATCTTACTTATTTGCTTGTAATTGAATGGTTCTTTCGGAGAAGATTGGAAAACAGAGATTGTGGCTTGTATCATAGCCTCTTTTCTCATTCGTTTGCTTTTTCCCTTGTCTTTCTTTTCCTTCTTTTCTTTGTTACCCTTCTTTCCGGATTTGTTCTTTGTCATAAATCTTCTAGTTTAAAAAGAGATAAGCAGATATCTCTTTTACAAAGTAAACAAATATAATTGATATCCTGTTTACGTTTAAATTAATTTGATAAAAAGACTTGTATCATTCATTAAAATAATTGGCCTGTATACCTTTTGCTCCTGGCTTACAATAGAAAAGACTTCCGCTTAACGGATATTTCTTCAATTCCTCGTCAGATAAACCCGAACGAGCCGTAGTAATATACAGTTCATCCATGCTTCTGCCTCCAAATGCACAAGAAGTAACATTTGGAGCCGGGACTTCCACTTTCGCCAACAAATCGCCTGTATACGGATTATAGCAATATACACCAAATCCTCCCCATTGGGCAACCCATAAATTATCTTCGCTATCTATAGTCATTCCATCAGGCAGGCCTTGCTCCGAAGGAATACTGACAGCAACGCCGTCATAAAGTATATCGTCATTACTAACGTCATACCGGTAACGCACTATTTTACGAGTCGGTGTATCGTTATAATACATATATTTTTTGTTTGCCGACCACACGATTCCATTGGAAATAGAAACTTTTGTAATTTTAGTTATTACCATTCCATCCGGAAGTACACAATATAATTTACCTGCCTGAGGGGTAGCATTCAGGCTCATGGTTCCAACCCATAAACGCCCTGCCGGGTCGCATTTTCCATCATTACAACGGATAGTACCATTTTCATCAGGGATCGAGGCAATTGAAGTAACAGACTGGTTACACAAATTTACACGGGCTATCTCATTCTGAAAAGCAACGATGACAGTACTGTCAGTCTCAGGAACAACTGTCGATATCATACGATCAAACGTTCGCACATTACAATCTTTTTTCGAAGGAAAATATTCATAAAGTGTTTTTCCTTCAATATCGACCCAAAACAAAGAACGGCGGTCCGGATGCCAGATTGATCCTTCGCCTGTCACAGCTTCAACTTCAAACACCTTCTCGGCAGTGAGAACTTTTGGGGCCTTAACACAAGAATTTCCTAAAAGCATAGTTAATGATGCTAATAAATTAAATAATAAAAACTTCATGTAATTGCTAACTATTTTTGGTTTTCTCTATACAAGGTATATATCATGCTCATACAAACATACGGTTTTAATCAACAACTTTAAAACCTAAGCGTCATTATTTATTTACACAATCAATTTATTTATGTAAATTTGCCAATCTAATTGAATGATGGATGAGCGTAATAATTAAAGAAGTAACCGGAAAGAAAGAACTTAAGAAGTTCGTTAAATTTAATATCGAGTTATATAAAGGGAATCCCTATCATGTGCCTGGCTTGATAGACGAAGAGATGGTTACATTAGATAAAAAAAAGAACCCGGCCTTTGAAGTTTGCGATGCAATATACTTTCTAGCCTATAAAGACGGTAAAATTGTTGGCCGTATTGCCGGAATGATAAACCATCCGAGCAATGAAGTCTGGGGACAGAAACGTGCACGCTTCGGTTTTGTGGATTTTATAGACGACAACGAAGTAGTTGACGCCCTGTTCGGAGCTGTAGAAAAATGGGCACGCGAACAAGGCATGGAAGAAATTCACGGGCCAATGGGCTTTACGGACATGGATCACGAAGGCATGTTAATAGAAGGTTTCGACCAAATCGGCACAATGGCTACCATATACAACTATCCTTATTATCCTAAGCAGATAGAACGTATCGGATTCAAGAAAGATCAGGATTGGCACGAATTTAAAATCTATATTCCAGACGGTGTACCCGATAAACATTTGCGCATCGGAGAAATTGTAAAGCAGAAATATGGATTAAAAGTAATGAAATTTAAGAATGCCAAAGAAATTATGCCTTATACCAAACAGGTATTCCATACATTAAATGCTGCTTTTGCACCTTTATATGGTTTTGCTCCGCTCACGGAAAAACAAATCGATTATTATATAAACATGTATATCCCGATGCTCCGTTTTGACCTGGTTACTCTTATCATAAAAGAAGATGACAATTCAGTGGTCGGTTTCGGGATATCGTTACCCAACCTGTCAAAAGCATTGCAAAAAGCAAAAGGGCACATGTTTCCATTCGGATGGATTCATTTGCTGAAAGGGCTAAAAAGCAGACCTAAAGTAATAGACTTATACCTAACCGGAGTTTTGCCTGAATATCAAAGCAAAGGCGTAAACGCATTACTTTTTAATGATTTGATTCCGGTATACAAAAGCATAGGAGCTGTTTATGCAGAAAGTAATCCCGAACTGGAAACTAACAGCGCCGTACAAGCCCAATGGGATTACTTCAAACGTGAACATCACAAATCAAGAAGAGCATTTATAAAAAAGTTATAATCAATATGGACGAACTGAATTCAACTATACAACAACCAACAGAGTATAACGACGATGACATCAAGACACTGGATTGGATGGAACATATCCGCCGGCGTCCCGGTATGTATATCGGTAAACTTGGAGATGGAAGTTATGCAGACGATGGAATCTATGTATTGTTGAAGGAAGTACTGGATAACTCCATCGACGAATATATGATGGGTTACGGTAAGACCATTGAAGTTACCGTAGAAGAAGGTTCTGTTACCGTACGCGACTATGGACGAGGTGTTCCCCTCGGCAAGGTTGTCGATGTATCCAGTAAGATGAATACAGGCGCCAAATACGATAGCAAAGCATTTAAGAAATCAGTAGGATTGAACGGTGTAGGTATCAAGGCTGTAAATGCATTAAGCAGCTATTTTCTAATCACCAGTTATCGTGACGGCGAATGCAAACGAGTGGAATACAGCAAGGCCATCATTACAGAAGAATCAGGTATACAGCCAACAGAGGAAGCAAACGGAACCATGGTTTACTTTATTCCTGATCGCGAAATCTTCAAAGACTATCAATATAAGGATGAGTTCATTGAAAGCTTATTAAAAAATTATGTTTTCCTGAACTCCGGCCTTACCATTACTTATAACGGAAAGAAGTTCCATTCACGCAACGGCCTGGTTGATCTGTTAAATGAAAACATGACAACAGACCCTTTATATCCGATCATCCATTTGACAGGAGAAGATATCGAATTGGTTATTACACACAGCAACCAATACGGCGAAGAATATTATTCATTTGTAAACGGACAACATACCACACAGGGCGGAACACACCTTTCAGCTTTCCGTGAAGCTGTAGGACGCGTTATTAAAGAATATTACAACAAAAATTTTGAATATTCGGATATCCGGGCCGGAATTGTGGCGGCAATCAGTATTAAGGTAGAAGAACCTGTATTTGAAAGCCAGACCAAAACAAAACTGGGTTCTAAAGATATGGGACCGGAAGGTCCGACAGTAGCCAAATTTATCGGAGACTTTATCAAAAAAGAACTGGACAACTACCTCCATAAGAATGCCGATACTTCAGAAGCTCTTTTACATAAAATACTTGAAGCAGAGAAAGAACGCAAAGCAATAGCCGGTGTAACCAAACTGGCACGTGAACGCGCCAAGAAAGCAAATTTGCATAACCGTAAATTGCGTGACTGCCGTATCCATTTAAACGACACAAAAGGAGAACGGACAGAAGAGAGCAGTATCTTTATCACAGAGGGAGATTCGGCCAGCGGTTCCATCACCAAAAGCCGTGATCCGAATCTTCAGGCAGTATTCAGTCTGCGTGGTAAGCCATTAAACAGTTATGGACTTACCAAAAAGATCGTTTACGAAAATGAAGAATTTAACCTGCTGCAAGCAGCTCTGAATATTGAGGACGGTCTGGAAGGATTACGTTATAACAAGGTGATTATTGCAACAGATGCCGATGTAGACGGTATGCACATCCGTTTGCTTCTGATTACTTTCTTCCTGCAATTTTTCCCTGATCTGATCAAGCGTAACCATGTATATATATTGCAGACACCACTTTTCCGCGTACGTAACAAGCAAAAAACATGGTACTGTTATAGCGAGGAAGAACGTTTGGCAGCCATACAGGCAGCAGGCAAAAACCCGGAAATTACCCGGTTCAAAGGATTAGGAGAAATTTCGCCGGACGAATTCAAACACTTTATAGGTAAAGATATTCGTCTCGATCCGGTAACCATGAAGAAAGAAGACTCCGTAAAAGAAATGCTGGAATTCTACATGGGCAAAAATACAATGGAACGACAAAATTTCATTATAGATAACCTTGTAATAGAAGAAGATGTTGTCAGTTGAAAATAAAAGAATAGCACTGTTTCCGGGGACGTTCGATCCTTTTACCATCGGACATCGGTCATTAGTAACCCGGGGACTGACGTTAGTGGACGAAATCATCATATCCATCGGTATAAATGATAAGAAACTAACCTATTTTTCACTTGAAAAAAGAATAGAGGCAATCCAAAACCTATACAAAAACGAACCAAGGGTAAAAGTTATGTCCTACAACTCACTGACAGTCGATTTTGCGCTTGAGGTAGGAGCCCATTTTATTCTGCGCGGTATCCGTACGGTAAACGACTTTGAATATGAAAAGACAATTGCCGACGTAAACCGTAAACTTACAGGAATCGAAACTTTTATCCTTTTTACCGAACCGGAACATACACATATCAGTTCTAGTATTGTACGTGAACTTTTACGATACGGAAAAGACATTTCCCTGTTTGTCCCTAAAGAAACAGAATTGTATTAATGAATCAGGAAATTAATAAACGAATGAAACAACTTATAGTATTGCTCTTGGCAGTCGTAACGTTTACTTCTGTCAAAGCCCAGCCGGTAAATCAAGATGCCCGCAAGTTATCCATGGCGTTATATGCCATTTCCAATTTATATGTAGACCCCGTAAATGACAGTAAGCTGGTTGAAGATGCTATCAAAGGCATATTAGATAAACTAGACCCTCACTCAAACTACATGGATCCGGAGGAAACGAAAGAAATGAACGAACCTTTACAAGGGAACTTTGACGGTATCGGCATTCAATTCAATATGCTGACAGATACATTATACGTCATCCAGGTAATTCCCGGCGGACCATCCGAAAAAGTAGGATTAATGGCCGGCGACCGTATCATTATGGTTGACGACACACTGATTGCCGGTGTAAACATGAAAACAACAGACATTATGAAACGTTTGCGCGGTCCCAAAGGAACGGAGGTAAATGTGAAAGTGCAGCGCAACAATAAACCGGAATTAATAGAATTTAAAATTACCAGAGGCAAAATTCCGGTATACAGTTTAGACGCAGCTTATATGGCAGACAAAAATACAGGTTATATCAAATTAAACCGCTTTGCCGCTTCTTCGGCTGATGAGTTTCGTGAAGCTTTGGAAAAGTTGAAGAAACAAGGCATGAAGAATCTGATTCTGGACTTGCAAGGCAATGGCGGAGGCTATCTGAATATTGCAATCGATTTAGCTGATGAATTTCTGGGAAAAGATAAACTCATCGTCTATACCGAAGGTAGCAAACAATCACGTGAAGAAGCGAAATCCACCAACCGGGGAGGTTTCGAAGACGGACGTCTTGTTGTATTGGTAGACGAAGCGTCTGCTTCCGCCAGTGAAATTCTGTCAGGTGCTGTTCAGGATTGGGATCGCGGAGTAATTGTAGGCCGCCGCACTTTTGGTAAAGGATTAGTGCAAAAACCTATTCCCCTGCCCGACGGATCCATGATCCGCTTAACCGTTGCCCGCTATTACACACCAACCGGACGCTGTATTCAAAAGCCTTACGAAAACGGAAAGATCGAAGAATACCAGCACGACCTGATAGACCGTTATAATCGTGGAGAGCTAATGAGTGCAGACAGTATTCACTTTCCCGATTCAATGAAGTATAGCACATTAGTTAATAAACGCACGGTTTATGGCGGAGGCGGAATCATGCCCGACGTTTTCATTCCGGTAGATACGTCCCGTTACACAGACTATCATCGCAAACTGGTAGCATCCGGGTTAGTAAACCGGGTTGCGATGAATTACCTAGATCATAATCGTGCAGAAATGACAAAGAAATATCATAAATTTCCACAATATAAACAGGATTTCATCATCACGGATGATATCATGCAGGATCTCCTGAATATGGCAAAAGAAGAGAAGATCGAGTTCAACGAAGAGCAATATAACCGCTCCAAGCCGCTTATCATGCTTCAGATAAAAGCCCTTATTGCACGTGATCTATATGACATGGCTCAGTATTTCCAGATCATAAACGACGACAATGCAAGTTATCAGGAAGCCCTACGCATCATTAACGATCCGGCTGCGTATTCTACTATCCTGACAAAATAATTGCTATGTATTGGACTCTTTTTCTGACATTCGTTAAGATCGGGACATTTACTATCGGAGGCGGCTATGCTATGATTCCTCTTATTCAACGTGAAGTAGTAGACAGAGGATGGCTTTCGAAAGAAGACTTTATCGACCTATTCTCGGTAGCACAGTCTTTACCGGGCATATTTGCTGTAAATATTTCAATCTTCGTTGGATATAAACTGAAGAAAACTCCGGGAAGTATCATTTGTGCACTGGGGACTATTATCCCTTCTTTCCTTATCATTCTAGCCATTGCCTTATTCTTCACCGGAGTTAAGGATAATGTATGGGTAGAAAAGGCATTTAAAGGCTTGCGTCCGGCCGTGGTAGCACTGATAGCAGTTCCATGCCTTACCACCGCTCGTTCCATTAAGCTAAGTTATGCACAGATGGTCATTCCTATAGGGGCTGCACTGTTAATATGGTTAGGCGATGTATCGCCGATATGGATTATCCTTGCAGCTATTATTGGCGGATTATATTATGGATTAAAAATAAAAAAGTATTGAGATATGATTTGGTTACAGCTGTTTTACGTATATCTGAAAATCGGAATCTTTGGATTTGGCGGCGGGTACGCCATGCTTTCCTTAATCCAATCGGATGTTGTAGACCAATACAAATGGATCTCGTTACAGGAATTTACCGACATTGTAGCCATATCCCAGATGACTCCGGGCCCTATCGGCATCAACAGTGCCACCTATATAGGTTATACAGCTATCCATAATGCCGGTTATTCACAAAGTATGAGTATATTAGGTTCCAGCCTGGCTACTTTTGCCGTATGTCTGCCCTCCTTTATATTGGTACTAATTATCTCTTATTTCTTTTCCAAATTCAAAAACAATAAATATGTGGCCGCCGCTTTTACAGGACTACGTCCGGCCACAGTAGGATTAATAGCAGCCGCAGCCCTGATGTTAATGAATAAAGAGAACTTTATAGACTATAAAAGCTTCCTTATCTTCGGAGCCGCTTTTCTTCTTACCTGGAAATTTAAAGTCAACCCTATATTGATGATTTTGCTTGCCGGCGCCGCAGGAATCGTGCTTTATTGGTAAGAGAATATAACAGACCTGCGGAAAATTACAATGGACAAAACTATCCGTTGTCGATAGATTTAACACATTTGTCTATACAAACCGCCTCTCCTTCTACTATAATTGTAAGAGGAAAAGCGGTTTTTTATTTTTGCTTTCGTAATACAGACAGAAAACGAAGGCATTATGAAACAATATTCATTCTTATTAGCATGTTTGTTTTTCCTCAGTACAGGAATGAAGGCACAGGATCAACCAGACAAATGGACACTCCGTGACTGCCTGAACTATGCCTTGGAACATAATATCCAGGTAAAGAAAAGCAAAGTAACCCACCTGTCCGGTATAGAAGATACAAAACAGGCAAAAGCACAATTGTTTCCTTCGCTTAACGCATCCGTTACCCAGGGATATGTTAACTATCCTTCTTCCGATGCCATAAGCAATAACAGCTATACGGGAAATTACAGCGTCAATGCAAATTGGACTTTATTTGATGGCGGACGCCGTACCAGCAGCATCAAGCAACAACAGATACAAAATAAAGTAGACGAACTGAGCATTGAACAAAACGAAGACGACATTCAGATCTCACTTATCCAGACCTACATGCAAGTATTGTATGCAATGGATGCTGTCCGGATTAATAAAAATACGGTAGAAGTTTCCAAAGCACAACGCGATCGCGCCGAAGAACTGTTCAAAGCTGGCTCCATATCCCAGGTAGATTTTGCTCAACTCGAGAGTCAATACAGTACAGACAAATACCAGCTGGTAGTAGCCCAAACCAATCTGGATAATTACAAATTGCAACTAAAGCAATTACTGGAACTGGATATCAATGCAGACATTCATTTGGCTGCTCCCGATATTACCGAGAAAGAGATCATGTTTCCCCTACCCGATAAGCAAACAATCTACAATACATCATTGGCTGTAATGCCGGAAGTAAAAAGCAGCCAACTCTCTATCGGCATTGCCGAACTGGAAAAGACAAAGGCACGTGCCGGCTATCTTCCTTCATTATCGATGAATGCAGGCATAGGAACCGGGCACCTGTCAGGCACCGATTATACCTTTGGCAGCCAGATGTGGAATAAGTTTAACGAAAGCATAGGTCTTACATTAAGTATTCCTATATTCAGCAACCGGGAGCACAAAACGGCCTACAACAAAGCAAAACTAGCTATCACAACCAGCCAGCTCGAACTGCTTAATACACAAAAAGCATTGTTGAAAACGGTTGAAGGTATTTACCTGGATGCAACTTCCTCGCAAAACCAATATTTATCCGCGTCGGAACGTCTTAAATATGTTTCGGAAAGTTACAAGCTGACCGAAGAACAATTCTTTCTCGGAATGAAAAACACGGTGGAACTGCTGACAGAGAAAAACAATTACCTAACCGCACAACAGGAAGTATTGCAATCCAAATATATGGCGGTAATGAGTATACAACTGTTGAATCTCTATCAGAAGAAACCAATTGATGTGGGAATGAAATAAAACAGATCAGATATGAACAAAAAGAGACTAATTATCGGTATTATCGTCATGTTGCTCATCATTGGAGGAGTCTATCTCTTTATGGGCAAATCATCAAAAGGCGGTATAAAACTGGAGACGGCCAAAGTGGGGCGTGGCTCCATTACCAATACGGTTACAGCCACAGGTACCGTAGAACCGGTTACCGAAGTAGAAGTAGGTACACAGGTTTCGGGTATCATTGATAAATTGTATGCAGACTACAATGATGTAGTAAAAGCCGGACAGCTAATTGCCGAAATGGATAAGGTAAACCTGAAAGCAGAGCTGGCATCGGCACAGGCCGGGCTGGCAAGCAGCAAAACGGAATTCGAATATCAACAAAAGAACTATGCCCGCAGCAAAGTACTCTACGAAAAGAAGCTGATCAGTGATTCCGACTACGAAACTGCAACTTACAACTACGAGAAGGCAAAAGCTGCATACGACCAAAGCCAGGCAGCTATGGTAAAGGTTAACCGCAATCTGGAATACGCAACCATCACCAGCCCGATAGACGGCGTGATTATAGACCGTGCTGTTGAAGAAGGGCAAACCGTTGCCGCCGGCTTTGAAACACCAACCTTGTTCACCATCGCCGCCGACCTTACCAAGATGCAGGTAATAGCCGATGTAGACGAAGCTGATATAGGCAACGTACAAGACGGGCAACGCGTTAGTTTCACCGTCGATGCTTACCCTAACGACGTATTCGAAGGAAAAGTGAAACAGATACGTCTGGGCGACAGCAGCAATAGCAACACAAGTTCGACATCTTCCTCTTCCACTGTTGTAACTTATGAAGTCGTTATCACAGCCGACAATCCGGACTTGAAGCTAAAACCCCGACTGACAGCCAATGTTACGATTTACACAATGGAACAAGAAAACGTGCTGACTATCCCTACTAAAGCCCTTCGCTTCGTTCCTGACGAAAATATACTTACACCAATGGGCATTACAGTCACAGATATAAACAAGGAAACTCCCGCAGGGAAGCGTTTGATATGGGTAAAAGGAGGGCAGAAGCTGCAGCCTCGCACTGTTACCGTAGGCTCCACAAGCGGCAATCATATCGAGATAACAGAAGGATTGAAAGAAGGAGAAGAAATAATAGTAGACCTCGCTTCTGCCACTGTAACCCCGTCTCCCGAAATGGCAGAAAAGAGCCCGTTCATGCCAGGCCCTCCGGGAAGCAAGAAAAAGAAATAAAGCAATGAAAGAGATCATCAAACTGGATAATATCAAACGTGACTTCCGGGTCGGCGACGAAATCGTCCATGCCTTACGTGGCGTCTCCTTCACCATACACGAAGGCGAGTTCGTCACCATCATGGGAACCTCCGGATCAGGAAAGAGCACGTTGCTAAACACACTGGGCTGCCTCGACACACCTACGTCCGGCGAATACTATCTGGATGGTGTTTCTGTCAGGACGATGGGAAAGAATGCCCGTGCAACGTTGCGCAACCGTAAAATCGGCTTTGTCTTCCAAAGTTATAACCTGCTGCCGAAGACCACCGCAGTAGAAAATGTGGAACTGCCCCTGATGTATAATCCGAATTACAGTGCCGCAAAAAGAAAAGAAAAGGCAGTCAACGCACTGATTGCCGTTGGCTTGGGTGATAGATTAGAGCATAAAAGCAACCAAATGTCAGGAGGGCAGATGCAACGTGTAGCCATCGCCCGTGCACTGGTAAATGATCCGGCGGTAATACTTGCCGATGAAGCAACAGGAAACCTGGACACGCGTACCAGTTTCGAGATACTGGTATTATTCCAGAAGCTGCATGCCGAAGGGCGTACTATCATCTTCGTAACACATAATCCGGAAATATCAGGGTACAGTAGCCGCAACATCACGTTGCGGGACGGACACGTTACTTCCGACATGGTAAATACTAACGTACTGAACGCAGCGGAAGCACTGGCACGATTACCAAAAAACGACGATTAAAATAAAACGAAAATGAACGGGACAAACTTAATAAAGATAGCTCTCAGGGCACTTGCCAATAACAAAATGCGCGGATTCCTGACAATGCTCGGCATCATTATCGGCGTGGCATCCGTCATTACCATGCTCGCTATCGGGCAAGGCTCGAAGCGAAGCATACAGGCACAGATAAGCGAAATGGGATCTAATATGATAATGATCCACCCGGGAGCCGACATCCGGGGTGGCGTACGCCAGGATGCTTCCGCAATGGAAACTCTAAAGCTCAACGACTACGAAGACATAGTGAACGAGACCCGTTTCATATCATACACATCTCCAACGGTAAACAGTAGCGGGCAAACCATCTACGGAGCCAATAATGCCCCGACTACCGTTTATGGCGTCAGCCCCGATTATCTGGACATCCGCCGTTATAAGATACAAGACGGAGACATGTTTACCGAACAGGATATACAAACCGCAGCCAAGGTTTGTGTCGTAGGTAAAACCGTTGTAGACAATCTTTTCCCGGGAGGAGAAAATCCGGTAGGAAAAGTATTCCGATTTCAGAAACTACCTTTCCGCATCGTTGGAGTGTTGGAAAGCAAAGGATATAATAGCATGGGAATGGACCAGGATGACCTTATCTTAGCTCCATACACAACTATACAAAAGAAAGTTCTGGCCATTACCCATTTGCAGGGCATTACCTGTTCGGCCCTAAAAGAAGAATACACCGACCAGGCCATTGATGAGATAACGGAGATACTCCGCCGCAACCACAAGTTGAAAGAAGGTGCAGATGACGACTTTACAATCCGTAGCCAGCAGGAGCTGAGCACGATGTTGACAAGTACTACGGACATGATGACGGTGTTGTTGGCGGCTGTGGCGGGTATTTCGTTGCTCGTTGGTGGAATCGGCATTATGAATATTATGTACGTCAGCGTTACGGAGCGTACCCGAGAGATCGGCCTCCGTATGAGTATCGGAGCCAAAGGCATCGATATACTGGCGCAATTCCTGATAGAATCCATACTTATAAGTGTAACTGGCGGTTTAATAGGCGTAGTATTGGGTGTCGGGGCAGCCCTTGTTGTTAACGGGGTTGCCCATTTCCCAATCTACATTCAGCCGTGGAGCGTGGTTCTTTCGTTCGCAGTTTGTACCGTAACCGGTGTATTCTTTGGATGGTATCCGGCCAAAAAAGCGGCACAACTCGATCCGATTGAAGCCATACGCTACGAATAAGTTCCGGTTCTTTTAAGTATTTTATAAAGAAGAAGTAGCCACTTTGTGCCAGGCAAATAATCGTTCTCCAGTCAGCGGACAACCGTTCGACGGCCGCCGGACAATCGTCCGCTGCCTGGAGAACGGTCGTCCGGCGGCCGTCGAACGGTTATTACTTACCGACAAAAACACGACCAGATACTATATAAAACAATAGCAATTAACTATCTTTGTTTTTATGAATGCAACAGAAAACATAGCAATACCGGCAAAGCCGCCCTACAAAGGAGTCGGACGTCTGATTCATATTGTAGCCTGGGGATTACTGTTCGGCCTCCCGTTCTTCTTCACCGGCAAGCAACAACAAGAATTGAACCTGCTGAACTATGTCCGTTCGGAAATAGTTCCGTTGTCGTTTATGCTTGTGTTCTACGTAAACTACCTGCTGCTGGTGAATCGTTTTTTGTTCTCAAAGCATCCGTGGCGTTTCTTTTCCAGCAACATACTGTTGATAGCTTTTACAATGGTTGCGGTGCACCTGGTCTTTCAGTTACTTCCTCCCCCGGAATGGCATCATCCCCGACCGGAACGTGAATGGCAGGACGTGGTAGGTTTCTTAGTCGTAAACGTTTTCCTCTACACATTGGTAGCCGGGCTGAGCGTTGCCATAAAAATGACCGGCGGATGGTACGAAATGGAATCTATGCGCAAAGAGTTGGAGACAAGCCGTGCCGAGGCCGAATTGCAGAACCTGAAAAGTCAGCTTAACCCGCACTTCCTTTTTAATACATTGAATAATATTTACAGTCTGATTGCCATTAGCCCCGAACGGGCACAAGGGGCCGTACACGACCTAAGCCGCCTGCTTCGTTACGTACTTTATGAAAGCAGCCAGCCACTTGTATCGCTTGAAAAAGATTTAGACTTCGTCCGCAACTATGTAGAGTTGATGCGCATCCGCCTGCCGGAACATGTTCAACTCAAAACAAATATCCAGGAAGATACAACAGGCGTATCAATAGCTCCGTTACTATTTATCTCTCCTATCGAAAACGCATTTAAGCATGGTGTAAGCAACAACAAGCCGTCTTTTATAGACATAGATATATATCAGGAAAAAGACCGCATTACCTGCACCATCCGCAACAGTTATTTTCCCAAAGATGCCACGCAAGACAAAAGCGGTTCGGGCATCGGGCTTCTCAATCTCCAACGCCGTTTGGAATTACTTTATCCCTCCCGTCATATCTTCACATACGGGCAGGAAGGAGAAGTGTATAATTGTACGTTAGAATTGAAATTATAATGAAGTTAATTTGTGCCATAATAGATGATGAACCGTTGGCTGTAAGCCTGCTGGAAAGCTATGTATTGAAAACTCCTTTCCTGGAACTGCATGGTAAATACAATAGCGCCGTCAATGCGCTACCGGAGCTTAGCAGCAAACCTGTCGACCTGTTATTCCTGGATATTCAGATGCCAGAGTTGAGCGGTATGGAGTTTTCACGAATGCTGGGCACAGGTACCCGTATTATTTTCACAACAGCTTTTGAGCAATATGCAGTAGACAGCTACAAGGTAAACGCCCTCGACTATCTGCTGAAACCCATCAGTTACCCGGACTTCCTGAAGTCTGCAAATAAAGCACTACAGTGGTATGAACTATTGCAAAGCAACGAACAGGCGGCAACCAAACCGGATAGCGAACATATACAAACAGCCTCATCCGCACCTTCTTCCATCGAAAGCATTTTTGTCAAGACAGAATACAAGTTGGTACAGATAGAGCTACGCAAGATACTCTACATCGAAGGCCTGAAGGACTATATAAAGATATATGTTGAAGACGAGTCCCGTCCTGTCCTATCGTTAATGAGTATGAAGTCGATGGAAGAGATGTTGCCGGCAGATCATTTCATCCGCGTACACCGTTCATTCATCGTACAACCCGAAAAGATAAAAGTTATTGAGCGTAACCGCATCGTATTCGGCAAAGAATATATTCCCATCTCCGACAACTATAAACAGAAGTTTATGGAATTTCTGGGACAAAGATCGTTATTGCCTTAAAACAACTGCAATAGCAGCCGTTCCAGCTCTTTTGTCATTTGTCCCATATTACATGAATAGTTATTGGAGAAAACAGCAACCGCATACTTCTTTCCGCCTACGGTGACATAGCCGGCATAACTTCTTACCCGGGTAATACCGCCACTTTTTAAACGTGATTTGCCTTGCAGTTTCGAGCCTTTTAAAAAATTGCGAACCGAACCTTCCAGACCAGGTTGCGGCAGAGAAGCAATAAATGCATCAGAAACACCCGACTTTGTGGCCATATATACCAACATATCCGTAATAAAACGGGCAGAAACTTTATCGGCCGGCGCTAATCCGCTACCGTCATACATCCACAGGGGAAACGTATCTATACCTTTCTTCTCCCAATATTCTTTCGCGACACGCACGCCGCGCTTAAAAGAAGAGATCACCTCATTCTTCTTCGGCTTATATTGCAAACCCACCGTTTTCAGCAGCGCATCAGCAAATAAGTTATGGCTTACGTGGTTTGTAACACTCGCTATTTCGGCCAAAGCCGGAGAATAAGTAGTCACAATCACAGTCTTTTCCGCATTGCCTTTCCACCTGTCCTCTTCTTTCTCTATCCGGTAGCACGAAGGCGTACCCGAAACCATAATTCCTTCATTACCTAACACATCAGTCAGATATTGTGCCATGAACAAAGCAGGATCAGGAATATCGCCCTTCAACTGATAACGATCCCTATTAGCCGGTAACACTCCATACAAATAACGTTCCGGTGAAAACGGAGCACCAATAATATATGCACTATCAGACGACACAGGACTTGCCGTCATATAATTATGAAAACGGATATACGAAACATCGGGGTCACTATCAACCAACACTGGTTTACTGCCCGCCAATCCGGTTTTAAACGATAATCTATACATATTATCAAATATTGAAATGCCGTAACTTCCGGGTGCATAATAATTACCCATATCCTCACGCAGCCATTTGATAGAAGAGCCTTCGGAATCAAAGATACTTTCGTCGGAAATAACAGCTCCTTCTATCTTGCGTATGCCGGCTTTATAAATAGCATTGATCCAGGCCGGAAGAAACGAATTGGCTTCTTGCCCGAAATGGGAAGAACCTAATGAAGGATCGCCGCTGCCTTTAATATATAAATTGCCTTTCAGCACACCGTTTTCAATAGTGCCATCATATTCCAATGAAGTAGGAAAACGATAGTCTTCTCCTAAAATTTCAAGGGCAGTAGCCGTAGAAACTGTCTTCATCACAGAAGCAGGAGAAACCTGCCTGTCTTCTTCATAACTATGTACAATTTTCCCGTCCTGCAAATCCTTTACAACAAGAGAGAATGTTGCTCCCTTCATATATGGATTACGTAATAATTGTTTTACGGGTTGCGAAGGCTGTGCATTTGCAGGCCAACATAAGCAAATCAACAAGCAGAAGCCTAATATTTTAATGTGTATCATCTCAATCTATTTTACTTTACTATCTTTGTCCACAAAGATAAAAAATTAAATATGAACCCACTATTCGATAAACCGTTTACATTCGACAGAGTAGTGCGCATTCTGTTCAGCGTAGCAACCCTTGCCGGCATTATCTACCTGATCGCACTATTGCGTAATGCCTTATTGCCTTTCCTTATCGCCTGGCTACTTGCTTATCTGATGCAACCATTTGTCCGGTTTTTCCAATATAAGATGAAATTAAAAAGCCGTATACTGGCAATTATCGCAGTATTATTATCCACCATATTGATTATTGCATTAATGGGAATAATAGTAGTGCCATCTGTCACGCAAGAGATAAACCGGACGCTTGAACTCATGAAAGAACACAATGGTTATAATCACATACCTTTACTACCAAGTGCCTGGGTAGAATTTATAGACAAGCATGTAGACCCGGAACAGTTGGTACAGATAATGAGCAAAGAAAATATCGAAAATGCAATTAAACAAATTGCTCCCCAAATGTGGGTATTATTGACAAATACTTTTTCCGTCCTCTTCAGTATTACAATTATCTTTGTAATCTTCCTGTATTTTATATTCATTTTACTGGATTACGAACGCATTGCCAATGGATGGATCCATTTAATACCATCGCGTTACCGCCCATTCGTTCAAGACTTGGCCGAGGATGTAGAATATAGTATGAACCGCTACTTCCGCGGACAATCATTAATAGCGCTGTGCGTTGGGATCTTATTTGCTATCGGATTCAAAATCGTAGGATTTCCGCTGGCCGTAGTGTTAGGTTTGTTTATCGGATTCCTTAATCTGATTCCATACATGCAAGCAATCGGAATAATCCCCATGGTTTTGTTGAGCCTCCTTAAATCAGCAGAGACAGGGGAAAACTTCTGGATGATATTCGGTTCCGGCATTTTAGTTCTGGGAATCGTACAATGCATACAGGATTTATACCTCACCCCCCGTATCATGGGAAAAGCTATGGGAATGAATCCTGCCATTATTTTATTGTCTTTATCTATTTGGGGAACCTTGCTCGGTTTTGTCGGACTGATTGTAGCCTTACCGCTTACCACCCTGTTTTTATCCTACTACAAACGTTTTATCCTCATGGAAGAAAGTAGTGTAATTGATAAAAAGAAAAAGAATCCAACAGCATCAGGCGAAAAAACAGAGCCTAAAAAGTAAAAAAAATGCGCATAGTGTTGCATATATAAAAAATATCCCTACCTTTGCACCCGCATTACAGAAGTAACGCATAGGATGATTCGCTAGCTCAGCAGGTAGAGCACATCCCTTTTAAGGATGGGGTCCTGGGTTCGAACCCCAGGCGGATCACAGAAACGCTGGACAGAAATGGACAGTAAATGTACAACTCCTACAATATCAAGGTATTGTAGGAGTTTTTCTTTGTATAATGTCTGTGACCTAAGACACGAAAAGGTCACAAAAAGACACACTTTCGTGACCAATTCGTGACCTGTCCACCCTCTAAGATTTTAGGTCACGGAATGTCCCAAATTGGCGGTTTGTTGTCCTGATTTGTCCGTACTGCAAATATCTCATTTTCAGTTTATCAATTTAAGTTTGTAACTAAAAAAAGAGATTATGAGAAGTACTTTTAAGCTACTCTATTTCGTCAAACGAAATGCAGTAAAGAAGAACGGTAATGCACCGATTATCGCACGTATCACTATCGACCAAGTTGTAGCCCAGTTTAACACCAAACTGGAAATAAATCCGGCTCACTGGAGCGTGGAATTAGGCAAGGCTTCCGGCAGAACCGCAGAAGCTGTACACATCAATTCCATGCTGGAAAGTATTCGTAGCACAGTTCATCAACATTACCATGCGTTAATGGCGCAAGACGGATATGTAACCGCAGAACTGGTTAAGAACGCTTTTTTAGGCAAGATAGCAAGGGAACGGACTTTGATAGAGTTCTTCAAACAGCACAACGAGCAGTATTTGCAAAAGGTCAAAATGAATACCGCAGACAAAACCTATTCACGTTACGAACTGACAAAGAAACGGCTTGTCGAATTTATGAAGTTCAAGTATTCGGTTTCTGATATACTGATTAAAGATATTAATGTAGTGTTCATTGAGGACTTTTTGCTGTATATCAAAAACAACTACAATTGTAGCCATAATACGGCTATGAAGTTCGTACAACGCTTTCGCACGGTGGTAAACTTTGCCAAGAATACGGGTTTAGTGACTGCCGACCCTTTCGGGAGTTATCGGGTAAGGTTTGAGCGTACCGATAGAGATTATCTGACTATGGAAGAAATTACCGCTATTTACAATCACGAGTTTAGCTCTAAACGGTTGGAGCAGGTACGTGATTTGTTCATTTTCAGTTGTTACACGGCACTTTCCTACATTGACGTATGCGAGTTAAAGCAGGAGGACATTCGCACCGGATTTGACGGTAATTTGTGGATTATACGGAAAAGACACAAAACAAATGTTACATCTACCGTCCGATTGCTGGATATACCAAAAGCCATATTGGAAAAGTACAAAGACAAATTGCCAAACGGTAAGATTTTACCAGTTATCAGCAATCAGAAAATGAATGATTACTTAAAAGAAATCGCAGCCATTTGCGGAATTGAAAAGACCTTGACCTACCATGTTGCCCGGCATTCGTGCGCCACTTCGGTGCTGCTCGCAAACGGTGTTCCCATTGAAACTGTATCTAAGATTTTAGGTCATACCAACATAAGAACTACTCAAATTTATGCGAGGATTACCGATTTGAAAGTAAGTAGCGACATGGAAATATTGGCTCAAAAGTTGGATGTTCCACACAGGACTGCCAGCCAATGAAATCGTGTTATCGTCAGATAACAGCAAGGTGTGATTTGTGGCACACAAATCTGTTTTCCGTGCCGCAAAACACCTTGGGCAAATTCACTCCGAAGTCGTGTTGCCAATGAAAGAAAGACATTCCCTAACTAAAGATTTTTTCGCTCGTCGGGACGGGTGGTCCCGCCCCTTGCCGCTGGGCGTTCCCCGACCGATGAGTTTATTTTTGTAATTCTGCAATCTTGTTTTATTGAAATATTGATAGCTTGATTGATTGAAAGCAAGATTTCAATATGGCAGGATTGAATGAAAACAATAAACCATTCAATATTGATTGAAATACTGAATGGTTTATTTATTATCAAGAATATAATTACTTGCGAAAAGAAAATAAAACTCGCATCATGTATCGTTTTCATCCATTCTTCGGAGCAGACTTTTTTGCAATGTTTCCAAATATCGGGTTCTATTTATCTTACGGCTTCGCATTTCTAAATAAGAATGATATAAATCACCAATATCTATACTGAACACATTTTCAAAATATCCTGCAATCTCTTTTAAAGTAGCCGTTCCTTTATTAAAATCCCCATTCGCTTCTAAAGCATAAATAAGTTCCACCAATGCCCTTTTAGAGCCAGTCCAACGCAAAATAGTTTCTGCAATCAGCCCGTTGTCCGCTTTGCGCTGCACAATACGCTCCAATTCCTGCAATCTGTTAGTCAAGTAGATTTTCAACAGCTCGTTGGTAATAATTTTAGCCACTTTAAAATCATACCCGGTTGAATATAGAGGGTCTTTATCAATATGGGAACTGTCTGTACATATTCGTAAATCATTTTGATTTCGGGTAAAATAGTACCTATCCAAATAAGTAGATTTAGAACGGTAATACTGGTAAAAGTCCAAATTCCTACTGAAATAAAACGTCAAACTATCCAATTCTTTATATAAATATTCTCTTTGCGCAACATCACTGCCCGTAGGATATTTACTTTCAATGACATATATTTTATTGTAATACAAATATTTGCTCAACACTTCGGGTTTCTGTTCTTTAAAGAAGTTGATTTCTTCCGCTTCATTCGCAAACTTATAAGCCGATATGTATTTTCTCAGTTCATCGCATAAAGGTCGAATAAAACGCATCATATACAAAGCACTATCAATACCGGTACAATCATTTATGCCGTTTTTTTCTATTTCCGTATCGATTTGAAATAATATTTTATCTACAAATTGCATAAAACATCATTTATCTTTTGTTGTCAAAGTGCTCAAATATAGGAGGTGTCGGCGTTAAATCATAATAATCCAATTCGCTAATATCCAAACGAAAATACACCAAGTCCGAATATGAACGATACAAGCGCATCAGAATCGGATTTGTTTCGTAGATTTCTTCTCCTATGTTATCAGGAACATCAAAAACAGCTTTTCCCTTTACCCTTACTGAAATATTTCCAGCCATAGCAAGCAATTCTACAAAAGGATTCTTTTGCAATTGCTTATAAACTTCCTTATAGGTTGTTGTGGTAAAATAAAGCGTAGCCTTTTCTCTTTTCATAATCTGAAAAACACGAATTTTCGGTTTATCATCCTCTACTGTGGCAAAAGCCACATCTTTATGGCTCATTAAAAAACTTAATCCTTTTTCCATATTGCGTTTGTTTTAAACAATATAAGGCTACCGACAGTAACCTTATATTGAACATGAACTTGATTTACTTGTATAAAGTCTTAGCTAAATCTGCTAATCCGGCTTCTCCCGGCAGATCGGGATAAGCCTTTTTCATGGCTGCGATAAATGAATCGGCTGTTTTATTTGCTGCAATTATACGCTTCATCGTTTTCAAATAATCAATTTTAAATTCTACCATATCTTTTTTCACAGCACCCCCATGTCCGCCAATAAAATATTCACAACCGGATTTTAAAGCCCTCTCCGCTTCTGTTATTTCTGCATCAATCGCAGCTAAAGAAGATATTTGTAAATGGCTGACATGAGATTTAACAGGCGTCCAGTGTGTGTAATAGACCTTGTTACCTATTATAATACTTGCCGCAGGAAAATCTGTTGAAGCTCCTTTTTGAAAAGAGAATTTCACTCCATTCCAATTTTGAGTACTTCCCAAAGGAACTTCTTCTGTTTTTCCGGTCGGCATGGGAACTATGGCATCGCCAAATATTTTTGCAAAATTTTGCATCATTCCACCGTAAACAGTCCCCTTGACAAAATCCGGCATTCCCTCAATCATCACAACATCATGATTGCCCGTTCCGCCCACATGATAGTCGGTGATGATTTTCTGTACAGGTTTATTTAATGAAACCACATAAGCATCAAATTCCGATACATTATCTTTAAACAACGGTTGCTCCAAAGTAACAAGCCCGGTCTTGCCTTCTATAATGTAACTTGCATCTCCAAGCGCATCATTCGTATTATATACATGAAGCTTGAAACTACCTAAATCCAAAACTTCAAAATTTCCTTTTGTCTGTGCTTCTGCTACAATTGCCACAAAAGCCAGTAAGAATAAAAACATCTTTTTCATAATTTCTAAATCTTATTATTAATAACCGATAGTAAAACGTTCCCGATGATGATTTGCCTGCTCCATTTCATCTACCATTGCAACTGCATAATCTTCTACAGAAATATGACTGTTCCCATTTTCGTCAACAATAAGGTCATCCTTTCCCAAACGGAATTTTTCTGTGCGTTGTCCCGGTTCAAGAGTTCCGGCAGGAGAGAAAAATACCCAGTCGATTTCTTTTTCGTTGCACAATGTATTCAAGTAAAACTCACCTAAAGACTTCACCCCACCCATTATTTCAGCAGGGATTACACCCGAATCCACCACTCTAAGCCCCGGAGCGCAGAATAAAGTACCAGCACCACCGACACACAACAGTCGTTTAATACCTGCTTGCTTTACAGCTTTGAGGATTAATGGATAGTTTTTCAACGTTTCTTCGTAAATATCGGGGTTTGTCCAGCCGGGATTATAAGCGCTGATAACAACATCTTTTCCCTTACAAGTAGCGGCTATCGTTTCCACATCAGATACATCTGCTTTAACTACTGATAAATCACAGTTGCTAATTGCAATCTTTTCGGGATTGCGAACTATTGCTGTAACCTTGTTACCTCTGTCCAATAACTCATTAAGGATTGCAGTTCCAACAAAACCGCTTGCTCCAATCAATACTACATTTTTCATAACTATAAATATTTAATAATCAATATTACTATCTAAAAGATTGTTTATCTCTTTTCGAATGCAAATATGAAGTTCTTTTTTTAGTTATACAAGAAGGCACTTTGTGTTCAGATAGTTACCCGCATGAAACTATTATTGACTATGAAGAATTTGTGAAATATGTATTTAACACTATTTAAGTAATCAAAAAACTTATCCTTGCTGATTTGGAGAATGTTAGTTACTTTTGTAGCGTAATATAAAAATATAAGTGTTATGGTAAGAACAGAAATTCAAAATGAATTATATCCCGATTGCCCCATTCGGAATATACTTGCTCGCATAAGTGACAAATGGTCTATATTAGTTCTTTTCACATTAAACCAGTCCGCATTAATGCGCTTTAACGCTTTGCAAAAAAACATCCCCGACATTTCACAAAAAATGCTGACTATGACTTTGAGAACTCTTGAGGAGGACGGGTTTGTCAAAAGACAAGTATATGCAGAAGTGCCACCAAGAGTTGAATATTCACTAACCGATAGAGCCATCTCATTACTACCACATATCAATAGTTTGATTGTGTGGGCAAAAGAAAACATGAACACCATTTTGACAGATAGAATACATAACAGAAAAAAGCCATAAGCATTTGTATAATAATGCTGTAATGCTATTTGGGGACAAGTGATTTTTTTAGTGCAAGGTGCAAGTATATATCTATATATATAGCTTGCACCTTGCACTAACCTTAGAATGTTTATTTTCAACGGTTTGCATAATTCAAAAATAATGCGTACATTTGAACCCAAGATGTTGGCAGACAGACACCGGACAACAGCAGACAGTTTTTAAGGACTAAAGCGTGACGGGTACAAAGCCGAAATTTCTGAAAGTACTGATATTGAGGAAGAAATAACGTTTGGTTCATAACCCAGGCGGATCACTTAAGGAAAGAGGCTTAGAGATTTATCTCCGAGCCTTTTTTATTGGTACGACATTATGCTGTGACCTGCGTGTAACCTCAAGATATTTATTTGATTTATTGCTTTGATAATCAAATAAATGTATTGTCGCGAACGCTACCCAGCTGGATCACAAAAGGCTTGTAATCGACAGATTATGAGCCTTTTCGTATTTTCGGGCGAAACGATGCGACATTAACGCATAACCACGGCATAACCTGCGAATACCATTTGGTGTATTTATTTGATACTCAAATATATAATTAAACAATAAGCATACCCAGCGGGATCACAAAGGCGATAAATCACTGATTTGTCGCCTTTTTCGTATCCAGACGCCTGATTGATAACTCTTTGATAATCAAACACCGTCTAAAACCGTTTTTAGTGTCGCTCTTAGTGCTGTATTTAGTTACGGCCTTAAAGTCGTGGGACTTACGACCGTAAAAAGTAACCAAATCGTAACCAAGGTTCAGAAAATCGTGTAACCTATTCCATCGAATGATTAGTGTCGGTATTGGTGTCGCTTGATTGATTTTTAGTGTCGCTGTTAGTGTCGTTTCTTGTGTATCTGTTTGTTTCTATGGCAATTAAACTCACGCTACCTTTGTCGTAGTAATTGTTGAACACTAAAAAATAGAAACAGATGAAAAGTACATTCACCGTTCTCTTTATCATTCAAAAGGGAAAACCCAAAGCAGATGGCCGAGTGCCGATTATGGCAAGAATCACGATTAACGGCAAAATGTCGCACTTCTCGACCAAGTTTGACATCTTGCCGGAACGTTGGCTGCCCAAGGAGTGCAAAACGCTCGGCCAGACTCCGGACGAGAAGATCATCAACAAGTCACTCAATGACCTAATGGTTTTGGTAAAGGGGCGATACAATGAGATGGTTCGCATCGGAGAGACACTCACAGCTGACAAACTGAAGAACTCCGTAATGGGACTCGACACTAACGCTACCCGACTCTTGGAGTATTTCGATACCTATAATAACGACTACGCGCAGACGGTAGGCAAAACATCCACGCAGAAAACCTATAGCCGTTACCTGCTAACCCGAAACCGACTTGCCGAGTTTATGAGAGAGAAGTACCGAGTAAATGACATCCTGCTCAAAGACTTGACCTTGCGATTTATCAAGGAGTTCGATATTTGGCTCAAGACTAAATGTGCACTCGAAAACAACTCAGCCACCAAGTTTGTACAACGCTTCCGAACGGTCTATAACCAAGCACGAGCTGAAGGGCTTGTCAGTACCGATCCATTCATCAACCACAAACTTCACTTCGAGGCGGTAGATAGAGGCTACCTCACACAAGGAGAAATCAACTCGATGTTGGAGAAAAAGTTCGACAGCCAACGACTTGAACTCGTGCGTGATATGTTTGCGTTCAGCTGCTATACCGGACTCAGTTACATAGATGTCAGCGGTTTAACCACCGACCATATCCAACAGGACAACGCAGGCAACTTGTGGGTGATGACGAAAAGGCAGAAGACTAAAGTACCCATCAATATCCGATTATTAGAGATACCGCGCCGGATTATTGAGAAATACGCAGGAACGGGACG
This sequence comes from Parabacteroides provencensis, assembly GCF_900232875.1. Taxonomy (NCBI): domain Bacteria; kingdom Pseudomonadati; phylum Bacteroidota; class Bacteroidia; order Bacteroidales; family Tannerellaceae; genus Parabacteroides; species Parabacteroides provencensis. The sequence goes on from NZ_LT960488.1 coordinate 1,375,526, forward strand.
AGGAGATAAATTATTCCCGATGCCTTCGAACCAAAAGATCAACGATTATTTGAAAGAAGTAGCTGCTTTGTGCGGTATAAATAAGCGAGTTACGTTCCATTTAAGTAGGCACTCTTTCGCCACAACGGTCACGCTTGGCAACGGAGTACCTATCGAAACGGTGAGTAAAATGCTCGGCCACACCAACATCCGAACCACTCAAATTTATGCCCGCATCACCAACCAGAAGTTGAGCCAGGATATGGATGCCCTTGCCCGAAAGATTGACGGAATGGCGGTGAATATCTGATGCAGTAAACTGCCTATAACGAGTAGAATCACCCTTCTGAGGAGTTCTACTCGTTATATTTTAGTAAGTAACAGAACAAGGCTTGCCTGTTGATGGATAGTCCAAATCAAATTTAACATGGATTACTTTTATTTCAGCAACATCTTCCGGTGCGATCCGAATATTTTCAACCACATAGCAACCCGAAGCCTCGCACGTTTTATCCAACTCCTGATGATGGCTGCCGTGTTTGCCGATTCCATAAGAGTCGATCAAAATCAACTGAGGCGATTTATCCAATATTTTCAAAAGCACCTCCTTTTGTACGGTCGTGTCCGTTTCATCGAAATATGCCTTGCTGCCATAATCATTTCGATACATATTACCTGTGTACAGTATCAATGCTTTATTGCCGAGCGATGGTAATGCCGCTACATCTTCAAGCGTTGGCATCTCCTGCTGACAATCAATTAGATGAACAGGAAGGTAAAATTCACCCTTCTTTGGAACAGATGTATAACAATCTATGTGAGTTCCGAAATGACCTTTAGCTCCAATTTTATCAGCTTGCTTTTCGAGCCACGCATTCGCAGGATGGGTTACATCCAATTCAATATGCAGGTTTTTGCCTATTTGCCTGCTCATCATGATATACTCCTTGAAAACGCCGTCTTGCTTCCAACCCTGTTTTTTGTAGAGATTGATTGCCGGAAGATTGTCGCAGTGAACACCCAATGAAATACGCTGGATGCCATGATCAAAGCATTTTCGATATAATTCATTCATCATACACTCAGCAACTCCTTTTCGTCTATGTTCCGTGGATACAGCTATCGCTATTTCGGGAAGATACTCTCCAACAGAATGTCCTAACTCCGGCAAATTCCTTAACCAAGCAGCACCGACAGATTCACCCGACTGAGTCTCTGCAATAACTCCGGGCTCAGTTTCGCAATTCCACCCTTTAATATTTATTTCAGTATCGGGATGTTCGTGCAGATTATCAACACTGATTTCCGTTACACCGGAAGCCACGCAAGATTCTATCAACATCTCTTTCATAAAAGGAATGTCACTCTCGGTGGCGGTTCTATATATAATTTTTGCTGTGGGCATAGTCTAAAGTATTTATCGGCAAAGGTATAACATTAATTCCAAACCCGATGAATTTACATAGGAAACAGAAAACTCTCTATCTAAATTGATAGAGAGTCCGATTGGTGAATTTCCTGTAAACAGTTTGATATTCGGAATGTTATTGCAGGTCTGGATTGCGGTAGAATGAAAGGTTGTCCTCGTGATGGTACTCTCTGGCCTCTATAGTGTTGTAAACCGCATCCATAACCACCTCTACTTTGAAGTGTTGATTCCACATTTTGCAATCCACCATGCAGGTTGCGATGGCTTTTGAACCGCCTGCCTCGGTGTGGACTCTGAAGTCTGATATTGTACCTGCGTATTTCTTACTAAGAAAGAATTGTGCCATTTCGGTTGCCTCTGCGGTTGTTATTCTCTTTGCCATAATTTGCTTTGCATTAGTTGTTTATCTTGAATCTAAGGTAATACAATCTTTCCGAACACGCCAGACAATTTGCATCTTTTTTTGCTTATTTACAGAGAGTTATGCGATTGTTTTACGAGCTATTCCCCTACTTTTCGGGCAGGGGAATAGCTCTCTTTCTACTATTATATTATTCGTACTCTTGAAACTCGACTTCGATAAAAGTCAGTTTGTCGCCCTCCATCTCCGCAATGATATAGGTTTGATAATCATCGGTGGTATAGGTAATCTGCAAGTACTTTTCGTGCAGCAAACAGATGTCAGCGTTTTCTGAAATTTCGATGGGGCAAACCTCGTAGCCGTTGTCTGCACACTGCTTTTGCAGATTGCGCTTTGCTTGATCCAGGCAAGCTATAAAATTCCGTAGTTTCATTGTTTATTATTCTTTTAAATGCCATTTGCCGTCTTGAAAGAGGTAGAGATAATCGGTTCCGGACTTGTTATTTAAATAGTGGCCGAAGTTGCGGTAGATTTCGGGCTTGATGTCCTCCCAATCCTCACCTTGGCGGTCTTTGTAGTACACGCAGGCCTCAATAGTCGTATCAATTGACCGCAGGTTTCCGCCATCGATAAGTCGGCTTGCCAATTCTGGTGTATTAAAATGCTCGACAAGCAATTCTCCTGCATGGTCGGGATAACCATCTGCATTCAGGATGATGGATTTGATTGTGCCGTCCGGGTTGGTAAATCCGATAATTGCCGTTGTCATAATCGTGTTTATTCTTATTTAGCGTATTCGTAACCTGCCTTAATCAACCGAGAGGCATCTGCCGGACAAGCCACCCAGAATTTGCAATCGTCACCGAGAATCACGAAGTGCAGTTTTCTCATACCGTTGGCCCATTCGAAGGCTGATGTGTGGTTGCTTAAAATATCGGGGCGGTGGCGTAGGCCGTAGACCTCTTTTATCTGCTTTGATTTTGCTTGCCAGTCGTAACTATTAGTATTATTCATAACGTACTATATTTTAGTTATTTATTATACTGCTAAGTACGCGCTTTTATTTGGAACACGCCAGTTAATTCGCATCTTTATCTTCGCTATCGCTCGATTTCCTCCTTGTAGTTCGGCATAGTCAAGCAAGCTTGCCTCTACTCTCACTTACTGCGTCGGTTCTGCGCTCTAAATCAACTATTTATCTCGACTTCTCGAATTGCTCGCAGAATCTCATAAGCCACCTGCGGAACGATGGCATTACCACACGCTTTTACCGCTTCGGTTCGCCACTTTTTGTGTGATAAGGGCAGTCCAGCCAGTTGGCGGGGAATCCCATCATCTCCAGGGTAAATCGGGGGTTGAGTTGGGAAGAGTGACCAATCAACGATTCGTCTTTCTGCTGTGCCACTCCGTGAACATAGTCCTGCAACGCACAACTGAACTGCCGATTCGGATCTGTCCGTGTCGAACCTCCGTTGCGGTCGCTCGCCACAGGTGTCGGTAGCAGTCCGCTCTTGGCAAGGTCGTTCAACGTCAGGCTGTATTCCGTTCCGCTCGGACGAATCTTGCGGTTGCCCGTTACGATCTCCCCGCCACGAGTCGCATCGGTCGCAGTTGGTGTGGGTAGCAGATCCCACAACTTCACCAACCTTGCCAACCCCACACTCCCGTCCTGACCGTTGCGGTTCACCTTGCGTGGCATTCCTGTTGAGGTGATTCGGAAGGTATCCTCTTTCCCGATCACCGCCCCCATCGTGGCATCCGAGGAGACTGGCGTCGGAAGCAGCTCCCGTTTCATCAAGTCGTGCAACGAACCACACTCGGTCTCGTTTGTGGGGCGCACCGATGCTGCAAGCCGGAATAACAAGCGGTTGGACGGAATATCCCGCTTGCTCAAGATCCTCACAGATTCGGTCGATGACGAATCGCTGTTCTTCGGTTTCGACGACTCGGTGATCTTCACTGAGCAAATTGGTTTCGTCTTCCACTTTAACGACCGTACCGGGGAGTACCATCGAGGCGATTCCAATAACATTCTCACCAATAATCCAAGTCGGTCTGACCTGTCGAATGATGTCAAGCATTGCTGGCCAGAGGTAGCGGTCGTCTGCCGCTCCCTTTCGCTTGCCAGCCAGGGAGAAGGGCTGACAGGGAAACCCTCCGGTGAGTACGGTAATCCTATCTCGGTATTTTGAAAAGTCGGTTGTTGTGATATCTGCATAGCTGTCTGAGTTAGGGAATTGATGTTCGAGTGCTTGACGGCAAAAGTCGTTGTTATCAGCGTGGAAGATATTTTGAAACCCTGCCCACTCTGCCGCCAAGTCGAAACCTCCGATGCCACTAAACAACGATCCATGGGTTAATAGTTTATTCTGATTCATACGATGTGCTGTTTTATTCATCGGGAAGGGAGAGTCCATTAATTGATAACACCTCCCGTAGTCCGACACGGTATGGGATGCCGTTGTTGGTGTAGCTCATAAACCGATGATACATTTTCGGATAGAGTTCATAAATCAGCTTCAAGCGGTTGTCGTTCTTGAATTGACAGCCATAGCCGCAGAACATACAGCCTGTGCGCTGTGCACCCTTGTGGTAAATATCGGCGATGGGAAGTTTTCGATCTTTGATGTAGTCCCAAATATCCTGTTCGTTCCATATTGAGAGTGGATTGCTTACCGGACGCTTGCCGGAGAGAATATTACAACCGCCTGCTTTTACATAGAGCGTTTTCCGCATACTGCTCTCCGATGCCATGATTCCCAAGATGGGGCTGACTTTGTGTTCTCTTTCGTAAATCAGAAACGGTCGCTTTTTGAGGATGGAGCAACAGGAGGAGGATATCTCGTATGGAGCATCTTTCAGATGGAGATACTTTCGTGCGATCAAACCACGATAATTTGTTTCGATTTCTCGCAACGCCCTGCGTGATTTTACGGATTGAGGATTGACCTTCAGATAATGCAGTGTTTCGCTGCTCTCTTTGCTAATAAGTGGAAAACCATACTGCTCAATAACTTCGTGCGGTTTGAGTTTTGGGTAGATAATCTCTAAATTCTCAGTAGAGCGAACAAATCTTACGATATCGGGATATTCGTTTCCCGTATTGCAGAAAACGGCTTTGATATTGGGTTTGATGATTCGGGCCAGTTGTAGCAGAACGGTACTGTCCTTGCCACCACTGAACCCAATGTAGCATTGCCCGTTGGTGTGAGAGATGAACTGGTCGAGAGCGCCAAGCGAATGATCGATCTTCTGTGTCAAATTCCACTGTTGCCGGATATGTAATTCCGTCCGTGTCATTTTAGTTCGTAATTACAAGTGATCCACTCTTCTTGTCTCCTGCGTGAGGTTTTACTTGCCGAGATGGTTCGTTCAATCTTGTGGATTTTCCATTTGTGGTGGTTTGCAAACTCTCGGATTTTATCGTGCGGAAACATCGTCAGCATAAATTTGCCTTTGATTTGGGCGAGGGTTTCCAAGAGTTCAGAGAAATTCTCCTCATTGAATGAGCCTGCATAGTGACCGCAATCGCTACCGACATAGGGAGGATCGACAAAATGGAATGCTGTTTCGCAATCATAGCGGGTAATGACTCGGATGCCATCTCCATTTTCAATGGTTACTTTCTTGAGCCGGTTGCACAGCATTTCGGTGAAGCTGTCCTTGGCGTTAAAGAGTTTTAGGGCCGTTGTTCCGCTGCGGTCGTAACCAAATGTGCCATCCAACATCGAGGCAAACCCCATCTTACTACATACCCATACCGACCAAGCTCGTTCTATCTCGGTAAAGAACTCAGGGTAAGCATTAATGTGTCGAGCGTGAGCGTGTGAGTCACGGCTGTGGAGCGTTCCGTCAAGTTGTGCCTTGAGTTCCGGATAGCGAGTTTGGGCGATACGATAGAAGTTGATTAGCTCCCGATTCATATCGTTGATTACCTCACATTCGACTGGCTCTTTGGCAAAGAACACAGCACAGCCTCCACAAAATGCCTCTGTAAAAAGCGTATGCTTGGGAATTAACGGCAGGATATGTTTGAGGAGCGGTAGCTTACCTCCGTAATAGGATATCGGTGTTTTAAGTAAGGATTTTACCATAATTTGATGACTATTAATATGATTAGAATAACGATCAGAGCGATGGCCGCCCACTTCATCCACGACACAACTGCCGGAGGTTTTTCGGCAATTTGTTCGACAACATCCGTTTTGACTTGCGCCTGAATGTTCTGATGAACAGTGCTATCGGTTACGGTCGACTTATCGGATTGGGTGTTTATTTCGGTACGGACGATGCGTTTGATGGGAGCTACAACTTTGGGATTTACTGAATCACTCTGAACCTTGGGGCTTGGAATGTTAATAGTAGGTAGCTCTTGCGGAGGATAGAACTCCACGACCGTTTGAGACAACGAGCCGATCTGTTTTTCAACCTCGTTTCTGACTAATTCCGTGACCGTTTTGTCAATCACCACGCTGTCCTTCTTTTCGCTCCGCTGAATTCGTTTCAGCGGCGAACAAGCAGACAACAACACTATAAAAAGTAATATCCATCTCATTTCCGATTGAGTATTTTATTTATTCGTTCCTTGCGCTCATCCATTGTGAGCGGTTTGTCTAAAAGGGTCTCTGCCCCCTCCCAAGGCAGAGGAAACATCTGAGTCATTGGTTGTCGATCCTTTTTGTCAAGTTGAATGCAAGTGGCAACCCATACTGACCATCGTTCCCGTTCCCACGCCTGCTTGGTGCGATTCTGCTCCAGTTCACTCCAGCCGATCCATGCGTAGATAAATTCGGCAGGAGTCAGTGCATTAAAATCATCGGGCCGCAAACCCATTTGTCCGACAGCAACGGCAAACCACTTTTCGTAGGTTACTCGCTCTGGCTCTCCTCCATCGCTGTCGGCTGTGCGTTTCCCAATGCACCGAGTTTATCGGTCAGCGGAATCACCGCCTCCATAAAGATTTCCGATACTTCGAGGATCAGTTTCGGGTTCTCATCAAAGAGATCCCATACCTCATCTTCAGTATACCGCACTTCGGATTTCGACTTTCTCGCTCCCTCGTTCAGTCCCGAAACGGTTAGTGCTACGATGGAGTCCAGACTACCCAGCGAATCGGTGGTAGTTACCGTATCGTGGAAATCTCCATTTTGAAGTTTGGTGAACTCATTGATCGCCTTGAGTCCGAAATGGATCGGCAGGGCTTTGCCGTTTACGATAATCTCTTTCATGCTTGAGGAGTTTTAGGGGTTGGGCTTAGGTTGCCGCTTCCGGTAAGCGAGTAGCTGTAAGTAGCATTGTCGCCAGCAGGTGCGCCAAGCGAGAATGAGGTGATAAATGCCTTGCCCGAATAGGTTTTGGTCAGTCCTGCCATCGGCGATTTGATCACCACATCAACAATCTTCTTACTCAGTACGATACCGAGAATATCCTCGGAGGTATGAGCGTTCTCCACCGAATCGTCAATTACCACCAATCCGTCACCATCCACCGACCAAGATATGTCGCCCGGAGATTTCTCTTTGCCATTGGTATCTTTGGTTCGCAGTTCTTTGAGTTCCAAGTCCACTTTCAATGTATGCGTGGTGGCGTGGAGCGTGGCTTTCTCATCCACCAAGAGGATAATATCCTCGCCTTGTATTACTTTCTTTTCCATTTTTATATGATTCTGAATGTGAGTATATAGCCGTGAATATTATAATCCGGGTAAAAACCATACTCCGAAGCCTTATAGTAGCACCGTTTGTCGGCAATCGTTTCTCCCTCCAGGGCATGAATCACCTGATGCTTCAACTTCTCCACCTCCGACATCTTGGAGTGGTAGACCGACAAATCAAACAGCGTGTTGTATCCGGCAATGCCGTGAATCGTTCGCACAGGAGTCTCCTCCGGTGTTGAATATGCCGCATAAGGCACTGGCGTTTCTGCATCGATTGCTCCGGCTTGTATCTTATCTCGGAGTTCGGGGATTGCCGCCTCCAGTTTAGCAATCAGCTCTTTTTTGAAATCGGTCATCATTTGACTGGTTTAAAATTCTTTGTTACAAACTTTTCTACTGCCGAGGCGAGTTCATCTCCGAAGATGGTTACCGTCCGTTCGTTGCTCTCACGATAGGCCTGCTCCAAGAATGGATTGGCTCTTATACCCTTGACACTTTTGACAAATACCTTTTCGCCTTGCTGATTCACAAAGACGAGCATCTTACCCTTTCGGGATTTGCGGACATCGGACGTACCCTCGTGGATAAACTTACCGTAGTATTGATTGATTGCACCCTTTTTCTTGGTGCGCTCAAATACAGGCTTTACTGCTACTGACACCTCCGATTTGGATGCTTTGCGATCTTTGAACCGTACCACCCGAAGCATCTTTTTGAGTTTGCCACTTTTGATCGGCACTTTCCCCTCTGCTGATTGCAGCATTGGTTTGGCAGAACCTTTCAATGCAGTAAGGAGCATTCGCTTCTGCATATTATTCGGTAGTTCGTCCAATATCGCTTTGGCCTCTTTGTATCCCTCAACTTTGATTTTCAGCATCGGACTTGATGGTTTTAAGGTGTAGATACTTTCTGCGACCCTCCTCGTGGACAGAGGTGATTTTCATATCCCGACCATCGAGTCGGACAAACATTCCCGATTTGATTTTGTCGGAGTATCGAATCGTGAAAACCACCTCATTTTCGTGGACAATGCGACTGGCATAGAGATTCTCACGACCGCCACTCTCGGTTTTCTGGGCGTAGAACGTGCCTATCGGTACAAGTTCCATCGTCCGTTCGTTGTAGTCATCTCGTTCTTGGCTGTAAGCCATTATTTCAATTCGGGTGTCAAACATCGCCGTAAGGTGTTACCCGCCAGGGGAGCAAGAGCTTTTCTACGGTGAGCGAGAGTTCTGAAACAGAACGGCCCACAATATTGTCCGACTCATTATCGTAGAGCGTTCCGAGAATCAGCAGTACCGCAGCCTTGATAGCAGGCGGAATGGTTTCGGCAGTGTATTCAGCTCGAATATCCCGATTGGTCATATCCTCGGCAATGCCAAACGCCATCTCCAACTTTTCGGCTATCAGTTCATCATCGCGCAAGGAGTCCCCCACACGAAGATGAGCCTTCGCCAACTCCAAAGAGATAGGTAACTCTGCCATTATGCATTAGCATGAACCAACTTCTTGACAGGGTGCGTTCCGGCATCCAACAGAATACCGTCCACACGAGCAAATCCGAACAATCCGATAGAGAGATACTCTGCCAAGAGTTCGTTTAGGCGAATCACACGGAAATTCTTCACCATACGGATTTTGTACTTGGAGAAGTCGCCGAACAACATCGAAGCATTGCCTGCACCGATATTAGCCACATCGTCATTGAGAATGTAGCTCTTGCCAAAGAGTGTCGGAGGCGTACCGTCTTTCGCTCCCTCTTGCCAGATGTAGCGTCCTGTGGTATCTTTGATTTTCACGAGCGACCACAGCGTTTCTCGGTTGAACATAAATCGTCCGTTACGGGCGTATGCCGAGTCTACCGACTTGAGCAGGTCGATAATATCGTCCAACTTAATGGCTGCAGCCACGGGAGCAGCATCTGATGCGGTTGCCCAATTGACAATACCTTTCGGCTTGCCTGTTCCGTTTCCAACGGTCAAGTCCTCGTTGATACCACGCCCAAAACTCTCGGCAAGCAGTCCGCTGAGTAGCGACTCCAAGTCGAAGTTGCTATCCTGTAAAAGTTCCTGCGACACAGGGACAATCGGAGTGCGGTAGGTATAAGCTTTAAGCGTTTCCGAACCGAAGCTTGGTGCTTTCTTGGTCGATTGGTTGTACTCGGCAACCACCGTAGCTTTGGAAGTCGTGTCGTTGATGGTAGGCATAATCAGATCGCCTCCGGTCGAGGTGGTTAGAATTGTTCCGGCTTCAAACATACCGCCATACGCCTTAAGAGCGATTTCGATGTTGTCGGCAAGCGTCTTGGGAACGATTACACCGCCCGACAATCCGGTGATACCTGCACGCTTTTCGAAGATGGAGCGGCTTTCGGGAGTGATTTCGTTGCCGCCACGCATCAGGTACTCCATAAAGGCGGTGCGGTACTCCTCGTCAGAGGGTTGGTTGGGAGTCTCTTTGCCTTGTGGTTTGTGGCGACTCTCGTAGATCTGTTCCGCTTGGCGACGCTCCACCTCCTGGAATCGCTCCTCCTGCTCGACCAATTTGTCTGCCTTTTCGTAGTCGGACAGCAGTGTGTCCCATCGGGTCTGCTCCTCGGCGGTCATCTCGCGCCCATCGGCACTCTTGCGGAGTTCATCAATGGCGGTGTAGACGGTTGCTCGTTTCTCTCGGAGTTCTTTTAGTTTGCTCATTTTCTAATCGGATTTTTGATTGTTTTGTGGCAAACTTACCCTGATGCGACTATGCTTTACTGAAACTTTGTCTCGAAAAGGTATGTCGTATTAAAAAATAGCTATAAAACCCAAATAAGTATTCGAAATATTTGCTACCTTTGTAAGTTGCTTATATATGAAGCGTTTGCATATAATGCAAAAAGATAATTTGATTAATGAAAAAAAAGATATTAGACACATTTGCTGGAGCTGGAGGTTTTAGCTTGGGATTTCATATGACAGGGCTGTATGAGATTATCGGGGCAATTGAGATAGATAAATGGGCCGCAGAAACATATAAGTTTAACAACCCAAATGTTAACGTAATAGTTAAAGACATATGTCTGATGACTGATGACGAAATTGTTAATTGCTTTGGAAGCAATAAACCCGATATAATACTTGGAGGTCCACCTTGCCAAGGGTTTTCTATCGCCAATAGGAATGCAGGAGATGATAAGGATCCGAGGAATAGTTTGTTTGAAGAGTTCATTCGGATTGGCAAACTCTTGAATCCTGAAGTTATGATTATGGAGAATGTCCCTAATCTAATTAAAGCAAAAACATCCAATAAGGAATTGGTTATAAATATAATACAAAAAGAACTGGAGGACTTAGGGTATTTTGTCAAATGGGATATATTAACTGCAACTGATTATGGTGTACCTCAAATAAGGAAACGCTTGATTGTGATCGCGTCGAAAAAAAAACTTGGAAATTGGTTTCCGAAACCTACTCATAAGGTAATATGCACTGAAGAGTTAGCTATGGAAGACAATCTCTTGCCATGCCCGACATTATGGGATGCAATCTCAGATCTACCTGATATCGAAGCGAGAGAAGGGGACTTTGAAATGGATTATACAAAAAATGCCCAAAATGAATTTCAACAAACATTGAGATTAGGTTCAACCAAGGTTTATAACCACACCTCAATGCAACATTCTAAGCGAATGATTGAGAGATTTGAATCTATGTCGTGGGGTGATTCTTCTTCAGATGTTCCAGAACATCTAAGACCATTAAAACGCAATGGGAATGGGGAGAAATCAGAAACCACATATGATCAAAATAATAGGCGTATGTATCCTTTCAAGCCATGCCATACCATAGCAGCATCATTTTACGCTAATTTTGTACATCCATACAAAAATAGAAATTTCACTCCACGAGAAGGAGCCAGAATACAGACATTTCCAGATACATATGTATTCAAAGGGAAGCCTACTGTTGTAAGTCAAAAATTACTTCAAAGGGAGGAGAGAGTTGACGAAAAACATCTGGGGCAATATAACCAGATAGGTAATGCAGTTCCTCCATTCTTAGCAAAAGCGATAGCTGACAATTTACATAATGAACTTAATAAATAAAAGATATGCTTGTACACGGAGATAATTTACTTCAAAAAGAAAATCACACAACCAAATATCAAGATCAACTATCGAAAACATATTTGGCTGAAATTAGAGAAAAATACAATCAATGGAAAAGTGATAATGAGGCTTTAAAGGGCCCCTTCATTGCCATAAGTGATAACGATGGTAATATATTGAATGAACGTGTTCGATTATTCAATGAGTACAAGAATTTTATTGATGAACAGAAATATGCTGAAAAGTTTGATTCTCGTTCGAACCTTCATTCGAGTGTCTTGGAGGAGTTTATATATTATTTATTTCGAGACTTGGTAACCGAGTTCTCTCAAACAGCATTATTAGGGAAAGCCCATGCTTTTAAGGATATATTCTTTCAAGCACCGAATTTCAAAGAAATGGTGCAAAATCCCTGTGTTAAAATAGAAATTAAGGATCACGATTTTGTCATTGGGGTTAACGTGGAAACAACTTTAAAATGTTCTGGTAGTCCCTCAGAACAGAAAGAAATACTTCAGATTCCTGCCGTTGCGATAGAATGTAAGACCTATTTGGACAAGACAATGCTTGAAGGTTCATCCACTGCTGCTGCACAGCTACTAACGATGAATCCTAATGCTATCTACATTGTAGTTGCTGAGTGGTTAAAATTAACGGATAAAGTGAACTTAAAGAAATACAAAGTAGATCAAATTTATGTTTTAAGAAAACAAAAAAATACAGACAGGGAATTTAGATATCTGCCAGATTATGTAAAAAATCCAATTTACGAAGATGTTGTCACCCACCTTTACAACACTGTTAGAAACCACTTATTAACAGATTGGCAAGGTGGTGTTGAAAATGGAATAGAACATGGGATTCTTATCTAAATTATCTTTCTATGCAGAAGTTGCACCAACCGTTCCCTTGACTGACTTTCAGTAGCGGAACGGTTGGTTTCTTTTTGCTCCGGTAGACCGATTTGCAGAAACTCGGTTTTGCGTTGTTCCAGATGACGGACAGAAGCTTCGGTATCTTTGTAAGCAGGAAAGACCACAAGAGCAACATCGATCAGTCTGGAGAATTTGAGGATGGTGCGCTCATCGTATTCGAGTCCGTTTTTCTCATCGGCATAGAGCCACTCGTCTGCCTGAACGATAAATTTGAATGAACATTTGTTGATGTCGCCTCTGTGGATGAGTTCCAACATATCGTTGCCACGAGTCGTATTCGGAGCTTCGAAAGAGAACTTGAGACCAATATCGTCAACGGATAGGTTCAGAGTGCCACTGATCGTCCGGGCCAAAATATCATCCACATTGTGATTGAAGCACATAATCACATCCGAGAGGTCACACTCCTCAAAAGCCAACCGAGCGATTTTCTCCCGAAACCAACCCATAATCGGTTCACTCAATGATTCGAACTTGGCAGCATAGCCTGCAATGGTACGACTGGCCGTGCCAATTTCTCGTTGTTCAATATGTAAATCGGAAATGAGGCATCTAATCTCGATTTCCTGCGGTTGAATTCTTTGGTTCTCCATTTATTGCGTTTTTAACGGTTTGCATATTCATTTGCACGAAATACTCATCACCACCCTCGTAGGCATTCATATCTTCGAGTGAGCGGATCTCGTTAGCGTTCATCGCACCAACGAAATTCATATTTTTATAATACTCGGAGCGAGTTTTGGCATCGCCACGAAGGAGTCCGTTGAGTCCGAATAAGAAGTAATACTCATCGAATTCATCGTAACGGAGCAATTTGCGATTAAACTCCTCTTCAAGTCGGACAAGGTATGGCATCAGGCAGTAAGTGACGAACTCCATTCCTTGGTGCTCAATATTGTTATTGGTGGCACGTTCCAAGTCAGCTATCATGTGGGGCGGAATACCGTAAATGGTGGCAATCTCTGTCTTTTGGAACTTACGAGTGGCGATAAACTGAGCATCTTCGGGAGGGATTGAAATGCGTTCGTAGGTCATACCACCTTCTAATAGCAACGGAATATGAGCATTATGCAGTCCGACAGATTGCGCCACTAAATCTTTCTTTAGTCGTTGATATGCTTCGGGCTTAAGGGTAGATGGGTATTTGAACACCCCAGACATATTGCCACCTTGGTTAAAGAACCGTTCGCCATACTCCTGTGCCGCCATTGTCAGGGACAAATTGTCCCGATGAACTGCAATCGGACTTTTGCCCTTGATACCGTTGGTAGACAGACCTCGCAGATGGATTAATTCATCATTGGGGAGCAGTTCTCCATTATCCAATCGGTAAAATAACTCCTCATTAGCATTGAGGATCGGTTCTACTTTTGCCGGATGAATCAGTTGAAGTCGTGTCGGGCGAAAATCTTTGCCTCGGTGTATTCGGGCATACCCATTACCCCACAATGCACACGAAATCATCAAGTGGTGCATTAGATCGAACCGATTGGAGAAAGAGTTAGGGAGTTGGAGTAGCTTATGGCAAGCGTGAGTGTATTGTCGTTCCCGACCTTTGTCGGTACGCTTATAGAGGTGGATAGGCATTGTACCAACGGTATCCGAAAGTATACGAACACATGCCCATACAGCCGAGAGGTTCAATGCTCCCTCCTCGGTGATATAAGGCTTGCGAGTCGCATCAGCAACTGTATCTGCTGTGAGAGCCTTGTTTACGGCATTCTCAAATTCAGCAGACACGATTCGTTCTTCGCTACGAAATATATTAAAAGGAAACCACCTCATCAGTTACTCATTTTCGAGCAAACTTAATGAGGTGGCATTATGCTTTGTGGAAACTTTGTCTCAAAAAGAGAGATGTATGCTAAAATAGTTCTTTAGGCTTAGATTTTAAATATTCATTAATCCTCGTTTCTTTTAAAAATGGAGCTGCTTTTATCTTCTCATAAAGTTTCAGCAAGCGCGAATTAGCTCTTCTTATTATCGTATCATAATCTAAAGGTCGAATAACAACATTCCCATTATCTTCAGTGCGTTCTCCGATATAGTCTTCAACTTCAGTTCCAAGAACGTAGCACATAACTTTAGTAAATGACTTGATTAGTCCTTTTTGCTTAAGTTCTTTAACATACTTCCATGCTTGATCTCGCTGCTCATCTCCTATAGGAAGTTTAGGCTTTTTCAACTCTACAATAGTCAAACGATCTATTCCAATTTCTCCTCCGTTATCATCATATCGATCATACCCGTAAAAGCCTACCGTACCATCGGTTAACACCGCAAAATCCGGTCTGTTTTTTGATCCAGCAACGCTTTTAGCTCCAAATAATTCTTGAATAACAGTTGTCATCCCTTGATTTGAGGTATATTCTATTGTTTCATATTCAGGCCCAAAGATCCAAAGCCCCCTATGAAATAGAGGTTGCAGATCATGTACCTCATCCGTTTTTTCAGTTAGAATCCTTTGCTGCAGTTTTTCAAGAAGTGTCATTCGGTATTCTACCTCATCCAAAACTATTTTTGCAATATCGATATCCCATTTACTCATTATGTTCGTCAAATCGTCCAATTCTTAAGTAGATGCTTCGGACAAGTATTTTAGCAAGGAATATTTCGATTGACTTTGCTCTAAATTGACTAAAATATTTCCTAATTTATCAAGATCTTTTTCAGAAATAGATGGACACTCTTCTTGAACTGTTTGAATGAATGTTTCCCATTTCTCTCGACTAACATAGCTAATTTTATTTAAGATCCGTTGATTACTGCTTTCTATTTCTTTAAACGTTTTTTGCCTATTATTTTTGGATAATCCTATGATATATGATTTTATAGATTTAATTACTTCATCCTCTGCTTTGATATACTTTTTATCATAGGGAAGAAAAGATGTCCAGTCCGCAGTTATCGACTCAGACAAGCAATCTGCCTGAATTATAAAAACATATCTTTTGGCATACTCACGCCTCCCATCAATAAAATCCGATAAGCCAGGATACTTCCATGTACACTCCCCAACCATACGATTATTAACGTTCCACGCAATTCCGTGTAATTGGGTAGTTTTATCAGTGTCCTGCGTATCAATTACCTTAACCAAAATAGTTCCCAAATTTTCTATATCAACATTTATAGTATCAATACAAGAGTCAGGGACATCACTAAATGTTACTATTTCGTTATTTATATATACTTTAAAATTAGGGTCAACAAGGAATCGCATACCTATTTCTTGCCTAATTTCTAAATTTCCAATATTTGGTTTGATAACTTTTTCAACAAAAATTTCTGTACCATGTCCATCTTTCGTTGCTTCTTTAACTTTTGTAAATGACGGAAGATTGCTTTTTATGTCAATTTTGGATTGATAGGTAATTTCTTTGTTATTACACCACGTTTTAATGAAATATGGTTCTCCAAATGCAAGAGCTCCGAATCGACCTTTCCCATTTCGCCCAAAAGCAGGTCTGTTGGATTTTATATATTGTTGATTGTCTGAAGGAATTATTGCAAACTTACCAAGTTCTTTAGATCTATTATATGCAAATTTTGCATATCGAGTCATGAATTGACTTTCAGTCATTCCATGTCCATTATCGATGATATAAAAATTATCACCGTCTTTCATAGGCCATTGAATTCTTACTTCCGTTGCTCCCGCATCCCACGCATTAGCAATAAGTTCCATTATGGCTACCTTGTAATCTTTGATGATATTAGTCCCAATATATGATTCTAAAAATCGATCATCAAAAAGAGTTTCTACTTGAGTTTGCTTTTTTTTCGCCATCATTTGAACGAATATATATACTTTGCAAAGGTAGGCATAAATAATTGATAGAGCCATAATTAATTTACTTTTTTATTTCTTGAGGTTAGTGCATAATACCCTCCTAAACGAATCAAACTCCGAGTACCTACGTTTGCCAGTGATGGCGATGTGGAAATCTTCGAGGCGTTCGTAGGCTTCGAGTTGGGTGTCATACAAGTCTCGCATACGGAGGTAGTAGTCGGCAAAACCCTCGGCGGAGGTGATTTTGCGGATTGCAGGATGCAGTGGCGGGATGGTTGATAATTCCGATTCGATCTTTGCTCGTTCCGACAACTGGCGGTCGGAGAACTTTTTTCTATGCTTTGTCATACGCTGAATTTTAAAGTGTTAATAATCCTCGGTCGTTGTAAGGGTTGGAATCATCGTTCGCTTGGTCGGTCATCCATTCACCGAGAGCCATAATGGAAGCCACGATGCCGTCTATTTTTTGAGTCGATTTCTCTTTGTCGGGTTTAATATTGCCTGCCGGATCGGTCTTAACAAGCGTAGACGATAGCATCCATCGCAAAACCGGATTCCCGAAATGCTCGACCTGCTCCGATAGCACCAATGCCTCGAACTGTTTTGTTGGGGCCGACATAGAGCCATAGCCCTGTCCGAATGGGTTGAAGGTCAATCCTTCGTTGGAGAGATCGATGATCGTTTGCGATGAGTTCCAACGGTCGTAGGCAGTTGACTTCAGATTGTAGTCGGCTGCGATTTTCAAGATACTGGCTTTGACAAAATCGTAGTCGGTGATGTTACCAGGCGTGACCTTGACGAAACCTTGGCGCACCCAATGGTCGTAATTAATATTCTCCTTGCGAATCTTTTCGAGCATCTTCTCTTCGGGAATCCAGAAGAACGGCAGGAGTTGAAAGCGGTTGTTCTCGTTGAATAGCAATACAAAGGCGGTGATGTCGGATACATTCGAGAGGTCGAGTCCTCCCCAGCAGTCGCAGCCTTGCAGATCGGCGATTATTGTTGCACCATCACACTTTTGCCAAACTTCATCTAAAATCCAGATCTTCTCCGCATCTACCCACAAGTTTACATTCTTGGTCATCACATTGCGGACAGCTTCGGGGCGGTTCTTGGCATCTTTGATTTCGCCTGCGAGGTAATCGACCGATAGCGATACCCCAAGATTGGGGTTAGATTTAATCCACATCTTTGGGTTGTCCCACTCCTCGTTGGAGTCGAGGGTGTAGATCATTCCGAACAAGGTATCGTCTTGATTGACTCCACGTAGCACCTTAATCACATTATCCCGATAGGCATAACACGCTCCGGCTTTGTTGAAGCCTGCAGTGGTAATAATGAACATCAACGGTTGCCGTCTGGCCCCAAATGCCGATTTGATCACATCGAACATTCCGCTATCCTTGTGGGCGTGGAATTCATCAATGATTCCGCAACTTGGGTTTAGACCATCGTGCGTTCCATAATCGGAAGACAACGGTTTGAACTGACCACCTTTGAGTTCGTAGACAATCGAATTGCGGTATGGGGTGATATAGTTCTTCAGATCAGTGGCTTTCACTATCTCCACCGCATCGGCAAAGCATATCTTCGCCTGATCTTTCACCGTTGCTGCCGAGTAGACTTCGGGGCGAGACTCACCATCGGCAAAGAGCATATAGAGTCCAATGCCTGCGCTCAATGCCGTTTTGCCGTTCTTTCGGGCAATCTCGATATAAACATATCGAAAGCGGCGAGTACCGTCAGCTAATTTCCAACCGAAGATGTTCCACACCACAAACTGTTGCCAAGGTTCGAGGATAAACTTCCGACCTGCCCATTCGCCTTTGGTGTGCTTGAGTGATTCGATAAACTTAATTGCTCGTGCCGCAGCTTTGCGATCAAAGTACCATCCCTTCTCCAAAACTACCTCGAAGTCGGCATAGTATCGTTTGACTGCCAACTGCACTAACTCGCAAGTGAGTATCTCTCCACTCAAAACCTGCTCGGCATATAGCTCTGCTGTATGTTTTTTCTGTGTTCCCAATTATTTCACCTCCTCAAACTCTGCAAAATCATCTTTCGGAGTATCGGCATTCAAAAGTCCCGACACCCGACTGCGACTCGCAGGAGTAAATCCAAACTCCACCGCAATCGCTTTGGCATTGGCAAGTGCCGACTCCGCCACCTTGCGTTTGGGGTTGATAATCGTGGTTGTACCGTTCTTAGTCTCGACCTCGATGGTTGTTCCCTCTTTCTCCACCTCGTGCATCATATCGTGGTAGAGTCCCATCTCCCGTGAGTAGGCAACCACTAAGTCCAGACCTACAAGTTCCAACAGGTTCTTGTGGATCAACTCCGTGCCGACCAACTCAAATATCTTTTTCGCCGTACCCTTGAGTCCGCTGCGAGGCAAAGCAGTGATACCGTTTACTTCGGTCTGCTCGGTCATCCTACAAGGCTGATCCGTGCCTCTCAGGGCTTTCAACTCATTGGGTAGCTTTTTTCGTCCTTTGCTCATTTGTTCCTATTTTTCCAAAACTGCACGTGCGTGTAGAAGATTAAGGGTGCGATTACTTTTTGAAACCTCGGAAGGAATTTCGACCCCCTCCCGGTAGTTAATTCGACCGTTTTTCGATCCATTATCAAAGAGTTACGAGCGAGTTTCGGGGTGAATTCTCTTTCGCTAACTCTTTAACACTCAAATCTCGGATGGATTAATTAATCATGCTTTCATTCCTCTGTAATTCAAAGAGTTCACTTTTTCTTTGGTTTCGAGATTAACTCAGCTATAATCGCTCCCGGATTCTGTTCAATCAGTCTTCGCCGCTGTGCTTGTTCGATGTAAATCCTTGTGGTAGCCGTATTGGTATGACCCAACAAGTCCTTGATCATCTCGATGTCTAATCCCTGCTCAACCAATAGGCTACCGCAGGTGTGCCGTAGGGAGTGTGCCGTGATCTTTGGATCATCGATGCCGATTACCCGAAGCCGTTCCTTAATGATTTGAGAGATGGCCTGCTTGGATAGTCGGGTTGCCTTCTGTCCTTTGCGGTGGTTGAGCACCAACGGATCGTCCATGCTAAAGCTCCGGCAGGAGATATACTCCTCGAACAACTCTTCGATGATCTCCGGCACGGCGAGGATGTCGTTCTTATCCAATCTCCCTTTGCGTTGAATGTGTAACACCGTTCGTTCACCCATCTTTTCGAAGTCCCGGATATTGATCCGTTGCACCTCGCAGGTGCGTAGTCCATTGGTAAGCATCAAAGCTATGATCAGTTTGTCCCGCTTGCCGACTATGTTACTCGTGTCGATGGAGTCTATCAGTCGGTAGGCATCGGCAGAGGACAACGGGTTCTTGTAATGTTCCCGATGCTTAATGCTGGCGTGGATACCGGAGCCGATATTGTCGTAATAGTTCTGGCCCGCACAGTATCGGTAGAACAACTTTACCACCGTCACATAGCTGAAGTAGGTGAACTTACTCTTGCCTTGACCTTGCAGGTGGTGTTTGTACTGCAGGATATGTTCTCGGAGTGGAGTTCGGGGATCAATACCCTGTGCCGAAAGCCACCTAAACCACAACTCTATCTTACGACGATAGTCCTTCTGAGTCTCCAACGAGACATCGGTTTCAATGATCCACTCATCGACTATCTGATTCAATTTTAGTGTTGTTCTCATCGGGCATGGCTCTCCTTAGCCGATTTCTTGTTATGACAGGTGCTACATAGACTTTGCAGGTTGGTAATGTTGAGAGCCACTCCGCCTTGGTTGATCGGTACAATGTGGTCGGCAACTTTGGCGGGAGTATGGATGTCTTTCTTCAAACACTCCTCACAAAGCGGATCTTTCTCCAATTTCACCTTTCGTAGCTTACGCCAGGCAGTCGATTGATAGAACTTCGTGTTGCTATACTTGCGGCCCTCTTGAGCTTTACGCTCCGCCATCCACGGACGGTGACACGATTTCTTAATGTTTGGCATAGGTCAGAAGATTACATCGGTTCGTACAGGCAGGTCGTGGTCTTCTGTATCAAAACCAACAACCCGAAGAATTTTCGCATTAGGATAGCGTTTACGGAGGTTGGCGGCCACCACATCGTATTTGGCGAAGTCGGCGGTATAAGCCGAGTCGCCATACTGTTCCCGATTCCTGCGGAGCGATTCGATCTCGTACTCGTGCCACTTCTCAATCTCGCCATTGTGCGTGGAGTATTTCCGGCGGCCATCCTCCAACAGATGGATTACTCGTTGATATTTCATTGTGTACATTATTTTAGCGTAAACTTTCTCCCTTAAATTCGATAATACGACACAGATGTCCCAAACGGTCGAGAGTGCGTTCACCATAGCGTTCCAACAACTCTTTCTTTGTCAGATTGGTGGTGGCGAATATGGGACGGTGATATCTTTCGGCGGCATTCATAATCAGGTTAAAACCCTCGCTCTTTTCGCCGTAGTCATTCACCAGGCTCTCTACGCCCAATTCGTCAATGATTGGAAACGGTGTCTTGAGCAGATAGTCCAGATTGGTTTCGGGCCGTTGACCGTAGTAGTAGACCTGTGCCGATGGAGTCGGTTTGGTGAGTTCCTGACTGTGAACGACTCGAATCCATCTGTTTTTCAATCTCAGCAACACAGGTATTACACCCGAAATGATGATGCTTTTGCCTCTACCGCAGTCGCCCATCAGGAGTAGACCTTGGTCTTTGGTGTCGGTCATCCAGTCAATCACCTCATCGTATTCGGGCAGGTGTTGATAATTGTTGAACGTGGTATCCACCTCGCAAAAGATGGTGACGAACCCTCGACGGCACTGCTCGTGGTTGCCCCACGACATCGGGTTAGGTTCTCGGATGTCAAGGCGTTTCTCCTTGACCATCTGTGAGATAATTTGTGATAATGTTTGCATATGACTATTTTTTAGGTTTTCCGAATTTTTCAAGGATGCGATTCTTATACTCCTCCGTTTCGGGCTGTTTGATCTGCCCGATATGTTGTCCGGTGGCAGGTAGTGGCTGACCTCGTGGCGTGTATGCCTGCCGTTTGAGTTCGAACAGCCCCGCCCAGTTGTTGGCTATGCTCTGGTCTATGATCGCCGCTGCGGTTTTCGGATTGTTGCCCGACAGGTTGCGGAGCATCGTCAAACATTTGCGGATGCCTATTTCACTTCGATAGCTCTCCTTACGAAGCCGTTTGTACTCCAACCAGGTGTGCATCAGTTCGTGCCAAGGCGGTTCGATGGTTTGCAGGATAGCATCGGTGTCCAGTTGGGGTGCTTCTCTTTTGTCTTTCTTTTTGGCGCAACTTTTTCTTTCTTTTTTATCTTCGGGGGATAAACTCGGAGGAGCATCAGCTCCGACCTCCATCCTTTCAAAACTTTCTTTTTCTGATTTTTCTTTATTGCTTTCTGTATAGTTTAGTTTATATATGTTCTCACTTTGTGGCTCTATTTGGGACACAAAGTGTGATACTACGGATTCTTGTGTCTCACTTTGTGTGTCTGTATGGGATACAAAATGCGAAGCGAACAGTTGTTGTGTCTCACCCAAGGACACAAATACGGTCTCCAAAGAGTGAATCACATAAACACTGCTTGCCCTGCCTCCTCGAGATTGATAGTCAATTCTGCCTGCTTGTTTCAGTTTTTCCCGTTCCCGGTATATGGATGAACGAGGCATATTGGTGTTGGCTTCGAGTCTTGAAATCGGTATATTCAATTCTCGCTGCCATCCTGAACGATTAGCAATAAACATCAATCCGTGCCATAGTGCTATTGAGGCAGGCGTTAACGGATGCGTCTCAAGCCAATCGTAGAATAATTTTATCTCTGTCATATAGTTCATCGGATTTGAGAGAGTTGCGATGTGGCACGACCAATCAGATCGATGGCGGTATAACCGTACATCAACTCAACACGAGGCATTCTCTGACCATCACCACGCAGCAAGAGCATCCGGACGATTTCGTCTATGTGGTAGAAGACCGTTCCGTTTTCTAATTTGATCCGCTGAATATTGTAGCGATACGCCCACCGTTCGAGTGTACGGTCGGAAGTACGACAAATCAAGGTCACCAACTTTTTGGGAATAAGATCTCCGTAAGAGAGTATGCGCTTTTGCATCAGCGGAGACTCGACAGTTGAAAGTATCATTTCAACCTTATCCTCCTGAATCATATCTTTTGCAGCAATCATAACTTTGATGTTTTTGTTGCTACAAAGTTCCGAAGAAGGTGGGAGGTAAATGCAAGTAGTACCGGGGGTAGCACCTGTGATTTTGTTTGTAATCTATTGATTTACAGTGATGCTATTTTTGACTTTTTTCAACCACTGCTTTGGTCAGACGATTCAAAAAGTCGGTGCATTTGATTTTACGGGAGAGAACCTCCGTGCGGATATTGTAGGATTTTGAGAGATTGAGATTGAAGAGGTGTTCAAAAATTTCGACTAACGAAGAATAACTTATCTTCTTGCCGCTTGCATCAACAATGGCCTCCGTCTGATCCAGGGCCGTTAGCAATTCTATCAGATCCCGCTTAGTCAGTTTTTCCGACCAATGAAAATGAGATGCTTGACGGGAAGGTTGTTTAGGTGATTGAATCCGAGCCTCTTTGAGTAATTCTAATTCGGATTGAATAAAATGGATGCCAGCCGTTGTGTATGCAGAGTGATTGCCACCGGACTTCCGGGCCAAAAGCATGGAATGTATATAAGACAGAATCCGGTAATGCTGTTTGTAGCCCAGCGTACTATCGTCTACGATTGAGGCAACTACCAAGGTAAACTCATCGAAAGCATCGAGAATTTCACTATAACCTATATTTTGGTTCTCTCCGGACACAATGTACCTAAAGAACCGTGTATGCCTCACTCTTTCCATACCGCAGGTGTTTATGATTCAGGCACAAAGTTCTCGACTTTGCCTTATTAAAACAGACAACCTGCAACCACCTTGGTTGAAATATTTATTGGCAGGAAAATGAGGGTTAAAAGTGATTT
This sequence comes from Parabacteroides provencensis, assembly GCF_900232875.1. Classification (NCBI taxonomy): domain Bacteria; kingdom Pseudomonadati; phylum Bacteroidota; class Bacteroidia; order Bacteroidales; family Tannerellaceae; genus Parabacteroides; species Parabacteroides provencensis. The sequence continues at coordinate 1,398,750 of NZ_LT960488.1, forward strand.
TCGATAAATTATTACCATTGAGATAGAGCTAAAACCGATGCGAAACCCATAAAAAACAAAAACGACCAACTTGGTCATTAGTTGGTCGTTTTGCTATGAATAATCGCATCTATTTTCTCCTATAAGTCGAGAGCACTATTCCGGTATCGTATGCTTTACTGTCTGTCAAAGTCCAGGACGATTCTTTAGGTTTATTGGGAAACAGCGGTATGCCCTGTCCTAATATTATCGGAGCAATGCAAAGTCGCATTTCATCAATCAGATTAGCGTTGAGAAGTATGGTTGTCAATTCTCCACCTCCAATAAGCCATATATCTTTGCCTGCCTCGTTTTTGAGTTCGGAAGTTTTAGAAACAATATCTTCGGTGATAAAATGAACATCCTCATTCGGGGTTACATTGCTGTTGCGCCGAGAAACGACATAGGTGACTTTGCTTTTGTATGGCCACTCAACTCCGAATCCGATAATCTCGTGATAGGTGCGACCACCCATCAATACTGTATCAATAGAATCCATCAAGGCATTATATCCGAGATCTGTTTTGTTGGGATTGGGAATTTCGTCAAGCCACTCAACGCCCCCGTCGGGAGTGGCGATATATCCATCTATGGATGTTGCGATGTAAAGTATGATCCGTCTCATAAGGCTGTCTTTTAATATTTCTACCTTTTCAAAACACTCGCCAGGACTCAAAAAGAAGCGTGGTACTCACGCTGTTTCAATACGAGGTACTGGCATACCCTTTAAGGAGACAGGCAAGACCACGCTATACAGTTGTATAGCACAGCCATTGCACAGTGGGTCTCCTTAAATCTTGAAAATTACCAGTTTTCGTATTGAGACGTTCTGCGAACGCTATGTTATATTTAAAGCTCCTTGGAGCCTATATTCTTCTATTCTACTACAAAAGTAATCATTTTATTGTTATCTAATCTATTATTTCTCTCAAATCAAAAAGCTATCGAGGTATTCCCGATAGCTTTGTTGGTTATTTTAAATCATCTTCATCCATTTTCTTGGTTAATTTCTCTATCAAGGAGTTTAAATATGCCGTGCGATCCTTTTTCCTGCTTCGCAAAGCTATATAGGTTCTGTAATACTCGCCCAAATCCACATTAAATGCCTCGCCAAGTGTATCCATAACCTCTTTTACATCAATGTTCCCGTGATCAATATCTCCCGAAGCGTATAAGGAGTAACCCAATTCAATGAGTGCGTTTTTCTGACCCGTCCAAGTCCGGCGACTCTTTTTAGTCTCTACAAACAGAGTCGGGTCTTCAATCATCTTGAGCCTTCTGTTGAGATAAATTCTCAACATCTCATTCGCAATGATTTTAGCGACCTTGAAATCATAGACCGTTGAAAACTTCAAATCGCTATTGAAACGAGAACTGTCGTTACATAATTTGGGATCTACATTTCCCCGAACAAAATAGTATTTATCATAGACAGTAGAACCGGAGCGATAGTATTGGTGAAAATCAAGATAGCGGTTGAAGTAATACTCCATACTATGCAACTGATCGTTCAGATACCGCTTGGCCGCTTCATTACTACCTGTAGGAAATTTCGATTCAATACAATATATCTTATTGAAGTAGAGTTGCTTTGATAATAATTGCGGCTTAAGTTCTTTGAAAAAGACAATCTCCTCCTCCTGAGAACTAAACTCATATGCAATCACCTTTTCTCGCAACTCATCAATATACGCTTGAATCAGATCGATCATTTTAAGAGAGTTCTCGATAATATCATAACCATAGATATCGAAGCGTTCAATCTCCGAATCTATCTCTTGTAATATTTTGTCGATGTATTCTCTCATAGAAATTTATAACTCCAATGTCATTACAGCCGTGTTCTCAAATCCATAATCTCCATCCCTATAGGTGTCGAAACACTCCGATTTGTAGTATTTTCGCAAAATGCCCTCTTTATCAGGACGATAAATAAATCCAGCCTTTTGATACGACTTGACAGCTCTGGTATTCTTTTCAGAGGGTCGGATCAAAAACTTATTGATCCCAAATTCTTTGTTTAGGTAGTCAATGGTGTCTTTTAGGGCTTGTGTTCCGATGCCCTTACCACATTCTGATTCCGATTTAAGCCAAATATCCAATTCAGCCATTTGGTCGTGCAAATGAAAACAGGCGTAGCAGGTGCAGCCTATCTCTTTATCTTCATTGGTAATAATCATGACCGAACCTGATTTCCTGCCGCTTTCGGTGTAATAAAAATCCTCAAATGCTTCTTGAAACTCATCCCACGTCGGAATTGGATTCTCTGAAAACTCTGCACCTCCCATATGGGCAAGGGCAGTATCTGATAAACACATCCATTCGTATGTTTTTCGCTTTTCGTCAATCAATGCGTGTCGTATCATAAACTCTATTTTGAATTAACTCTTTCTGCAAGAAGTAGTCAGAAAAAGGATTGTAAGTATTTATATATTCGTTCAGAGTATAACCCGAAAACTCTTTAAACTCCCTGCTAATATGTGAAGCATCATAGTATCCGCACCGAAAAGCCAATTCCGTAAGATTACTACTAAAACCACCCTGCAAGGCTGATAATGTTTTCTGAAAACGTATAATTCGTGTCAATACTTTTGGGCTAATCCCGATATTATTGACAAATCTGCGATTGAACTGCTTGTAGCAAACGTTCGATGCGCTTGATAGAAGTTGTATGGATATATTGCTTTTCAGCTCCATTTGCCTGATTGCATATTCATTATCTGCTACCTTAGGATTCAACTGTGCCAATCGCTTCAACAAATATCGCTCGATAATTCCAATACACTCCATTTTATCATCGACATCCAATACCGCTTGCTGCAAATCAACAAACTGCCTGTCACCAAGGCACTCTATCGGAATGTTCTTATTGTAAAATTCTGCCATCGGAGCATTAAAAAACGCCTGTACTCCTTGTGGGGTAAATGTTACGGCTATTGTTTCATTCGCACCCTCATAGTGCAAATCCCAATAGGTAGATATTTGCCCCTCAATAAACGCTTGGGGCTGAAAGTCGTTGATTACTGTTGAGAATACACGGTTCTTTCGGTGGAATACCAGTTGCATACACCCGATCGGAACAGCTCGCTCGGTGGTTCGAGCAAGATAGTTCCGTTCAAACACCCAGTAGTATTTCACAAACGGGGCAAGATTCGAAGATGGGTATATGATTCTAAATTCCATTATTACAGTGTTTTTACGTGCAAAGATACTTCTTGCTTACTCTACTTTTATTGTATAAAAAGGACTTTGATCATCCGTTGCTGAATTTATTCTTTCTCTTTTTTATGCTTTTTAGTAAAGACAATATGATAATCCTATGAAATGGTCGAATAACAAAGAAATACGCTCGTCCGAGCCAATTATTATATTTCACAACAGTGGTAATCCGAAGCTCCTGTTTGCCATCCCTATATTCTCCGCACCACATTGAAACATGAAACGTCAAATGCTTATCAGGCATTCCCCATATAATTTCATTGCCGCTTCTTTCGCATATAGAATCAGAAAAACGACTTGTGGTGTCCAATCCCAAAGGTTTGACAATAGCATTTCTTAGCTTTAACAACCAATCTATCCAAGTTGGAAATTGGTTAAATGCCATATCAAAGAAAGCATCAGGAGTGATACCCTCTTTAGTCTCAACCTCTTTCGAGAAAGAATCTATGTAATCGGCAGGAAGGTAATTATCAATCAAACTGCCTTTGTCTATTTTAACCTTATTCATATTATCATTTCAATTCGTTTGATTTAAGTTTTTGATAATAGAACAGATAAATCCGCTCCAACTCTTTTTTATCCATATCAGGAAATAACTGTTTCCCTCCGACAAAGATTGCATATTCCAAAAGAGTGGTGTTTTTAGCTTCATCTTCCAGCATACCTAACAGCACTCTCTGCTTGGTTGAATACTCAATCCGGAAATCATCTGCCTGCTGAACATACTTTTGGACAATAGGATTAGAAAAACCCCAAGCACGTATCACCTGCTCACTTTTATGTGACCCCTGAATTACTGTATTACCAATAAATTCTATTCGTTCGTTTGCTGATGGTAATTTATCCGCATCTTCAATGACTTGAATCGTATTTACCTCCAACCAATATTTCATCAAAGCATCAATGTAACCATCAATGTTTTTGAAATGGTGGTAAAATGCACCTTTGGTAATTTGCAGTAATCCGCATAGGTTATCTATCGTGATTCTTGCAAAACCATCGTTCGCCAAAACATCAAGACCCACTATAAACCATTGTTCTTTATCTACTTTCTTCATAATCTAAAACCATACCATATAGTACGGTATGCAAAAGTAATCACTTTGTTTGGATAAACAACACAAATCACATAATTATTTGGCTGTGAAGTATTACCTTTGTACAAAGGTAGTTACTGGATGTAAAATCCGAAATAGCCATATATAGCTATATAGATTATGGGAACATTAAATATAACCAGAGAAAAGATGTGGGCCAAGCAGTCACTTTTGCCTTCCCAGATTGATTATGCCCTGTGGGAGAGAGATAAAATCATGTTGCAACAAATGGCAAAAATAAATCATAGCTGCACTTTTGTTGTGGATGTATTTAAATGTCGATACACCTTTGCATCGTCGAATTTTGCCGACCTGCTGGGGTATGACTCTCGCAAACTCGCAACGATTGAGCAATATGATGACGACTATCCCGAATCACGGATTCACCCCGACGATTTGAAGCAAATCAAAACGATGCAGATTGACCTCTCCAAGTTCATATATAGCCAACCATTTGAGGAGAGAAACAACTACAAAAACATTTTCAGTTACCGCATACTCAACGCCCGAAAACAATATGTTAATGTTACGAGCAAGCAGCAGGTCTTGAAGACTTCGGCCGACGGCAAAGCGTGGTTAATCGTGGGCGAAATAGATATTGCCCCCGACCAAAGACCTTTGAACGGGGTGGAGTGCACGGTGTTGAATCTGAAAACTGGCGAATTATTCTCATCCCATAGTTTAACGCCCCCGACGGCTGTAATTACCGCAAGAGAGGTTGAAATTCTACATCTGATAAAACAAGGTCTATTGAGCAAAGAGATCGCCTATCGGTTGGGTATTAGCATCCACACGGTAAATATTCACCGAAAGAATCTGCTCCGCAAATTGGGTGTTCAAAACTCCATCGAGGCGATTAATATCGGTCGAAAAACGGGTTTAATTATCTAAATCCTCTTTTGTTTCCATTTTCCACGCACCATATAGATGGTCGACAGGGTCAGTATGGCTGTGGCATAGATATGCTCCGAACTCCACATCAGGGCTACGCTTGGCTGTGTTGTTCCGACGAAGAGAATATACGCTCCGTAAAGCATGAGAGCCGACATCCCAATGAGCAACGTCATTCGGGTATTTCCTGTTCCTGCTATGGCACAGTAATAAACAGATGCCGGAACGGTCAGAAAATAGGAGGAGAGCATCACCATAAACGGAGCAACAGCCTTTGCTGCCATTGCTGTGTTGCTTGTGTATAGTTGCAGTAGCTGTTCGGGCATCATCACAGCCACCAATAGTAGCGGCAGGCAAAATGCGTAGCTAATAACAATAATCTTTCGGCACAGCCCCATAACCAATGACGATTTGCCCTCGCCGATGAGATTGCTTACGAGTGCACTTCCCGTTAATGCAAATGCTTGCGTAAAGATAAACGGTATGGTGCATATACTCCTCACGATATTCGATATGGCTAATGGCTCTTCGCCGATACGCTCAATGACAATAAAAAAGAGCAGCCACGTGCTGAGTGAAACAAACGACTGAATCATCGTCCACACCGAAAGGTTGAGTATCCGTTTGAGATTGTGCCATTGACTTTTCAGCTCCCCGATTTTAGGGAGCATTTTTCCATAATGTACAAAAAATAAGATAGCTGCCACAGCCTCGGCAATACAAGAACCAATGGCCGCCCCTGCAATGCCCAATGTAGGAAGTCCCCAATTGCCAAACACCAAGGCATAATTGCAGACAACATTTACCGCCACCATTGCGATGGAGTTGATGGTCAGAAAACGGGTCTGGGTAATACCCACATAGTAGGATCGAAAGGCAGTGATCACAAATGCAAAGAGTAGCCCATAAATGCGCCAGTCCAGATAGTGGATAGTCGCCTCGTAGATCGCTTCAGAGGCAATCGCCTCTTTGAGCATCAACGGTAACAGGAATTTCGACACGGCAATAATGAATACTGCCAATATCGAAAGAAAGTAGAGCCCTGTCGAGAAGGTCGCCGTTAGCTCTTGATGCTTTTTCTCCCCATTGAGCCGTGCGATAAGCACCTGCAACCCCACGCCAAAGCCCGAACCAATCACAAACAGAATAAGATAGCAAACTCCGGCTATTGCCGAAGCTGCTAATTCTGTTTCGCCGACATGACCGAGAAAGGCAGTATCTGTAATGCCGATAACCTGCTCGACCAACAGGCTCATAAGTACCGGAAATGTTATTCGGCAGATGTTTTTATAGGATGTATCCATCGTTAGGGCATCCACTCAATGACCCCATCGGTCGGATTGTTCGCCATCCATTGGGTAAATTCTGCGTATGTACGAACTCCTCCTTCGAGCACCGCTCGATAGTAGAGTATCCCCATGATTTTTTCAGTTTCGGGGGTTTCGTATTTCAGGCGGAGAATCGCCTGCCGGGTTTCATCGGTCAGCACCTGCGAAATGCGCTCGGCAACTCGCTCGAAATAGCCGTCGTAAGTAGAGCCCTTGATAATATGAATCATATCCAATTGCCACAGTTTTCCGCAGTCATCCTCATACCAAGCGTGCCACTCAAGACATTTTTCCTCCGTATCGAGCAAATTAACATATTGAACCTGTTTAATTCGTGGATGTTCGGCCAATTTAGAGATGACCGCAAAGCTATAGGGAATCGACACACGCTCGGAATAGATATGAAAATCAATATCCCGATGCTTAACCAACAAGCCTGTTTTGAGCGAGCCAACCAGATTAATGGTTGCCCCTGCCTCTTGCCAAATACCTATGACATTCGTATCCCGAATAATCTCCCATGCCTTCTGCTGATTTTTCACAGCCGTTTCCTCTATTTGTTTCATCTTCAACTTTTTTAGCACGCAAAATTAGTGGCAATATCGCTAACCTGAAATAGCCATTTATAGCTATATGTGCATCATAGTACAAAGTTAATCCAAATGTCTCGTGCTTCAAGCAGATTTCAATAAAAGAGTAGTATATTTGTAATCAAGCAGATAAAGGCAACTCATTATGATAAAAAACATTCGAATGCATAGCCAGCAATTGGCATCACCCAAGTTTGAAGATCCGAAAGCTCTTGTCTCGTGGATGGGAGCGATTCAGGCACAGGATTATCCGATGTCGAAATGGGCTGTGGGCTCCAGATTGCCATCAGGCAGTTTGCAAACGGTAGATGAAGCCTTAAAACGAGGTGAGATACTGCGTACTCACGTATTACGTCCTACGTGGCATTTTGTCGCTGCGGAAGATATTCGCTGGATGCTAAAGCTTTCTGAACAGCGCATTAAGTCGGCTTACGCCTCGTATGCTAAAATGTTGAAGTCGGATATCACCGAAAAAGAATACGGTCAGTTCAATGATTTAATCGTAAAAATACTGGAAGGCAATAAAAGTCTGACCAAACAAGAGATTGAGGCGGAAGTAAATCAAAGAGGTCTAAAAACAGAAGAGCGGCTCATTGAACGACTTATCGGAAACTCCGAAATTGAGGGTGTGATTTGTAGCGGTGTAGATAAAGGTAATAAACCGACCTACGCACTACTTGACGAGCGAGCACCGCAGATAGCCGAAATGCACAAAGAAGAGGCGTTGGCACGATTGGCGAGCCGATATTTTCAAAGTCATTCACCAGCCACTCTTGCCGATTTCGCTTGGTGGTCGGGGCTTTCGATTACCGAGGCTCGGCAAGCCGTCGGGCTTATTAAGTCGGAACTTATCGAGGACTCTGACAATCTCTTTGTCCATGAATCATACAAGGAGATTATGCCTTTGCAGAGCGATATTTTACATCTGTTACCATCCTTCGACGAATATCTTATCAGCTACAAAGATCGAACAGCCGTGCTTGATTTGGAACATCACCCCAAGGCTTTCAACCGATTCGGTACGTTCTATCCGGTAATCCTGCATAATGGGAAAATTGTAGGCAACTGGAGCAAAACAGTTAAGAAGGGCGAGGTCGTGATGGAATTTTCCCTTTTCGACCCAAAACACAGATTCCCCAAAGAACTGATAGAAAAAGCGAAAATCAGATATAAAAGGTTTATTAGCAATTAGTAACGAAAAACACTCCCCACTTTCAAAAAAGCAGGGAGCATCTGGTTTAGATTACGATTACTTCTCAGCGTATAATCCGAGTGTGTTACCCTCGCTGTCAGAGAACTGGGCGAAGTAGCCCATGCCGGCCACTTCAATTTTGGTTTTCGGGCGAACAGTTTTACCTCCGTTGGCATTAGCCAGAGCCAAAGCTGTTTCGATGCTCTCAACCGAGAAATGAATCAATACACCATCTTTCGATGGTTGAAAATCGGAAGCCCACGAGATCGCCACGTTCGGTTTCGTGGGAGTTTCTGGAAAGAAAGCCATCTTTTCACTCTCACAACTGTCGCAAACCGTTAGTTTGAGATCCAATGCCGTTTCGTAGAATTTTACAGCACGATTAAAGTCTATTGCCGGAATCTCAATAAATTCAATCAAATTTTTCATTGTCTTTACCTTTTGATATTTTGCGTCTTATTGACAGTGCAAAGGTAAGTAGTTAAGAATCCATGAGCTTGTAAAAAAGAGACTTATGTAGAAAAGTAGTCGGAATAAGGCCTACAAATCGCAACATATTGCCCAGGTGTGTAGCCCGAAAAGAGCTTGAACTCACGAGTCAAATGTGCTTGGTCGTAAAATCCACACTCGTAGGCCAGAGTCGTAAAATTCATTTCAGGGTTGTTCTGCAAAGTGTAGAGTGTTTTATGAAATCTTACAATCCGCATAAATTCCTTGGGAGTTATGCCTATGTATTCACTGAAAATTCGTTGAAACTGCTTTTTACTTAGGCAAACCGTTTCTGCAAGTTTCGACACCGAAAGTTCATCGCTACACAAATTGATAGTCCCCACCGCCGCCGCCATTCGTTTGTAGTTGTACTCCTTGAACGGATTCAAACGATTAATTAAAAAGGACTCAATTAATCGGATACATTCATCATCGCTCGTCGTATAGAGAATCTTATCTTCCAACTCTTTGAGAGAGTTTAAACTCAAATCATCTGCCGAAACAATTAAGTTAGAGAGTTCATAAATAGGCAACTCAAAAAAGGCCTTTGCTCCGAAAGGATGAAACACAACCGCAATCATATTAACAACTCCGGTCGGTGTCAAATCAGAAAACGAAATAGATTGCCCCGACAGCGAAGTCCTCGGAATTATTTGATCCTTACACTTCATCTGACAACTTCGATGAAACAGCAATTCGATATTTCCAGTAGGAATAACCCGTTGCGAGTTTATCACATCATCACTCTCCAATAACCAATAGTGCTTGATATAAGGTGCAAGCACGGCGGAGGGCTGTATGATATTGAAACGTTCCATCGAGTGCAAAGTTAATCCATTAAGTGGCAACACGCTTGGAAAAAAGAGACATTATCTGAAGTTGGATCAAAGAAAAACAGTGATATTCAAAATTCCTCAATTAATAGTAACCTGAGACAAAGTTTCCAGAAAGCGTTTTCCGCCGCCTCTACCTTTACCCCGATTAACAAAGTAAAGGTATGGCATTCGGACTCAGATATTACGCAGAACTTCGCAGCAAATACAAGGAGGTCTTTTGGCGAGTGGAGATCACCGAGAGAGGATTCGTGGGCAAGTCGGAGGAGATGGCTTTCGATGGCGGCAGTCCGCTATCCATCACCTGGGAGAAACGTGGCGATGAGTTCTTTATTCCTGTTAAGGCATCCGAGGCGACCGTCAATATTCTATGCCAACGCAATTTTCACTACATCAACCTCTTTACTTCCGACCCTCGCAAGTTTAGGGTGTCGGTCTATCGCAACACCAAACTCTATTGGCGAGGATATGTCGTGGCCGATCTCTACTCCGAGAACTTTACCGCACCGCCTTATCAGGTATCCATCAAGGCGGTGGACGGATTCAATTTGCTGTCGAGCATTCCATTTAAGAACTTAGACAACACACCCATTACGGGTCGCAAGTCGGCTTGGGAATTAATTGCAAGCTGCATCGACCTGCTGGAATTGGAAGTCAATGTCGCCGACTGGATGGATCTCTATGCCGAGGGGATGAACGAGAGCATCTCTCCGCTGCGGCAGGTCTATATTGATATGGAGCGGTTCTATGCCGTCTATTCCGATCCCACCTATCGGGATGTATTGGAACTCTGCCTGCGTCCTTTTGCCGGACAAATCTTTCAGAGCAATGGTGCGCTACATATCCGCAGAACCGTCAGCCTCTACAACGACACCCGTCCGATGAGTTTCTACTCGGTCGGTAAGGAGTTTCCGGTGGGTTGGATTATTACGGCAAACGGACAGCATCTCGAAACACATACCGGAGAGCCGATTATTACGGAGTCCACCCGTGAACGAATCGAGAGTATGTGGGAGAACGATATCAACGTGCAGGGCGAGTCGGTGATGGATATCGTTCCGGCTATCCGCAAAGTCTCGGTGGGAGTGAAAAACAAGATGATGACCAACATCATCTCGCAGATGGGACTCTACAATATGGATAATTGGTACGATCCTGAAGAGTTCTTGGTACTTCAGAATGAAAATACTCTCCGCTTTACTGGCGACTCCGACAGGCAAGGGTGGATCATCAACTTTAAAGGCTATCCCGTTCAGCAATGCTCCTACACGCTTACACTGGAATACAACCTTAAAATCGGCATTAGTCGTTACGAGAGATTCAGCAGTAGTCGCCCTGCCGATATGGAGCTGATCGTGGAGTATGGCTTTAAGTTGGTGGGTGCAACTGTTACCTATTGGCTGATGGATGATGGAACCTGGACTTCAAGGGAGGAGCTGTTGGAGGACAAAATCAAACTCTCGGTGGATGTCAACAAAAAGATCGAAGTCAAAGGATTTCCGATGAGCGGACAGTTTGTGATGGTCATCAAACAGAACCTCAAAGGGTATAGTTCCGGACGCAACGCCTACTTCGAGTCGTTCTACATCTCCGATATCAAAATGGAGATTGATACGGGCGATGATTACGAGAACTCGCTCAAGTACGAGGTCTTTTCCAATCCTGCTAATAATGTCGATATGAGCGTATCGCTACCGATTGCCGATATCCCGAATATCCCCAACGACCAGTTAATCTACTCACTCTACTTTACCGACTACTACGGAAAACCCACCCGAATGTGGCGTAGCAAAGGCGGTAATGACTACAACTCACTTGTAAACCATATCGTGGCGTGTGCCCTGCGCTACAAACAGTTGCCCGGCAAACGGATCGGAGGCGAGATGTTTACCGGAAAGCACATTGATATGAATACGGTTATGCAGGACGATAAGTACCTGCGGTCGGGATTCTATGTAAACTCTATTGAGTTAAATTGCCTACAGGATAGCTATAACTCCGAATTGGTCGAGATGCCGGGACTGCTCCGCAAAGAGTCTCCACCCGTTGGGGACGATTGTATCAAACTGTGCGACCTGCCGTTTACCATAGCCAAAAGTATCCGTTGCATCAATCAGATTGTGATGCTCTCCACCGATAACGCTATCTATACCTATGATACAGTATCGGGATACATCACTCGGCTCTTTGCTTTTTCCAAGCCTGTCAAGATCTATCCGGCAGATAATGCCTTTACCATTGTGGACGGCAGTTCGATTCGGGTGGTGGATTATCGAGGTGTAGTCATCAGACAACTCAATCGAGACTATTCGGATATGGCCACCTTTATGAATAAGTATATCTATATTATAGCCTCATACGGTGGTCGGGTAACCACCAAAGGGTTATCCCGACCGGAGTATAAATATACCTACACGACCTACCGCCGAGGATACGGATTTGATTACACCACCATTGCCGGAGATATTACAGGCATCGAAAAGTCATTCTCCACCATTGCCATCAACACCACCACCAAAGCCTATCTGCACGATTGCCGGGTCAATATGGATTTGCTGATGACAGGATTGGAAGATGGCGCGGAGGTGAAAAGCATCTCCGACTACTTTATCTGCCAGAACTCCACCACGCAGTTTAAGATCTACCGCCGCAACTCTCTTTTGGATAGCACAATGATCAAGAGCTATTCGGGGCGTGCCGACTTTGCCGACCACACCTTGGGCGAGGTGGCTTTTTCACAAAACGGCGCAATCAAAGTATGGGTATATCGCACCAACACCACCCGTTCGGTCAAGAACTTGGCGGGCGGCAGTTCGGCCATCAAAGGACTCTACTACATCAACGGTGAGCTATACATCCTCCGAGAAAAATCACTCATTAAATACATACCCTAATATGGAGACAGTAAGCATTATTCTAAATTTTCTATTGGCAAGCGGACTTTTGGGAACGCTGCTCTTTTTTCGAGCCAAACGCCGCCAGGAGGTGGCTCAGGCAGACTCTGCCGAAATCAGCAACACCGAGCAGGTGGTCAAGATTCAGGCGGAACACATCATCCGTTTGGACGGACGAGTCGAGAAGTTGGAAGAGAAGGTCGATAAACTCGAAATCATTATCGAAAAGAAAGATTTTGAGATTGACCGCAAGCAGACCATCATCCGCCAGGCCTACAAATGTGAGGTGGCAAACGACAAATGCCCTGTATTAATCAAGTATGCCGAGGTGGAAAAACGCAGGAGGGAGGCCAGTTATGAGTAGAGGTATTTCTAATTGTAACCCCGGAAATATTCGAATTTCCAAAGTGAAGTATCTCGGAGAGATTACTCCGTCCAAAGACAAAGCGTTCAAACAATTCGAGTCGATGGCTTACGGCTATCGGGCGATGTTCGTATTGCTGCATACTTACAGCAAAAACGGCTACAAGACCATCCGGCAGATGATTTCGAGGTATGCTCCGCCCATTGAAAACCATACAGAGAACTATATCAAGTTTGTTTCCGAACGTTCCGGCATCTTTGCCGATGTGGAGTTGGATACCAACGATCCCGCCGAGATGATTCCGGTGGTTTCGGCCATGAGTCAGATGGAGAATGGTGTATCTGCCGTACCGGAGCAGGTTCGGCAAGGGTGGAAGCTGTTTATGAAACACAAACCATAGAAGTAGTCGTCTATGAGTCGAAGAATAGCCGACCTGCTGATAAAAATTGGTGCGGACTCGTATGAGTTTCAGCAAAAAGCCAAGCAGGTAGAGAAAGGATTGGACGCGCTGACCAAACGGTTGGACAAAGTCGGTAAGGAGATGTCGCTCAAAGTGACAGCTCCCCTTGTCGCTTTGGGTGCGGTATCTCTTTCGTTGGCCGATACACAGGCGAAAGCCGAAGCCAAGGTACAGCAGGCAATCAAATCGACAGGCGGTGCAGCTAAACTCAACTTCGACCAACTCAAACGCTTTGCCTCCGAACTACAAGGCAAAACCATCTTCGGGGATGAGAAGATACTCAATGACTCCACCGCTCAACTACTCACTTTTACTAATATCGCAGGCGAGAATTTCAAACGGACGCAGGCGGTGGCTCTCGACCTGGCGACCGTCTTAGACGGTGATCTGAAGTCCGCATCCATACAGCTGGGTAAGGCACTCAATGATCCGGTCAAGAATCTGACGGCCCTCTCCCGTGCAGGGATTCAGTTCTCCAAGGAGCAGACTGCCACTATCAAGCACCTTGCCGAGACTAATCGTCTGGCCGAAGCTCAAGGATTGATCTTGGAGGAATTGGAACGACAATACGGCGGTCAGGCAGAAGCGGCAGCCAAAGTGGGACTCGGCGCATTGCAACAACTCAAAAACTCATGGGGTGATTTCTTGGAACAGATAGGGGCAACTCTGATGCCTGTGGTGAACAAGATTGTCGGAGCGTTGTCGCAAGTAGTGGCGGTGCTTCAAAATATAAATCCTCAGATGCGTGAGGTGATCGTTATCGTAGCGGGTATTGCTGCCGCTATCGGGCCATTGGCAATGGGCGTGGGTGGTATTATCCGAATGCTGCCGATGCTCTCTGCCGGATTTACGGCTCTGCTCTCTCCGGTCGGGTTGATCGTTGCCGCTGTATTGGCGTTGGGTGCTGCATTCTTCTATGCTTACCAACGCAAGAAGGAGTTGCAGGAGGATATGACTACACAGTTCGAGGGACTGTCGCTCGGCACACTCGAAAAGCGACTCAAAGAGAACAAGCGTCTGCAGGAGGTCAACGAACGGGAGTCTCCTTGGCAGGGAAACTCTCCTTACTCCAAACTGACCTACGCCCTGAACAAAGGCAAACGGCGGGACAACCTCAAAATGGAGGAGGAAGCCCTGACTGAGGCGATCCGCAGAAACACCCAAGCCTACGAGGAGCGGCAACGTGTCGAGGCAGAATCAAAAAAGATCGCCGATGATATGGCAAATGCTCTCAAGGGTGTCAATACCGAAACCACTCGTGGCAGTGGGTTGATCAATGACTTGACCACCAAGATTGAGGTGTTGGAGAAGAAAAAGTTACTGCCCAATGCCACCGTAGAGGATATTGCCGCCGCCAATGCCGAGATTGCCAAACTCAAAGAGGAGTTAAACCGCCTGCAAAACATCACGCCCGAACAACTCAACCGAAAACCACTCGAACCGATACTGCCAGCAACCGTAAAACCCATTATGCCTGCCCTTGAGGTGAAATTACCTGATCTGAAACCCATTATCACCAAGGCGCAACAACAGATGATGGAGATCCGCAAGACCGTAACCGAGGGGATCTATGGTTGGGCGGAGGTGACAAGTTCGGGGCTACAATCTTCCATTATGGAGACCGAAGCCATTGTCGGCAAATACACCGAGGCTCTGGTTGCCAAAGGGTGGAAGTTCTCGGAGGCTCTGACCTTTGTGTCGGATAAGGTGAGCGAGGTAATGAAGGGGTTTGATGAATCGCTGAGTAATTTTATCGCCGGAAGTATCGAGGCCGCTGCAGAAGCCATCGGGCAGATTATCTCCGGGGATTTTGGTTTTGACGGATTGATGAAGGCGATTCTATTGCAGTTGGCGAGTTTTCTCAAGCAGATCGGGGCGCAGTTGATCGAGTTCGGCGTGATGATTATTGCGTTCAAGATGGCTCTCAAATCGGTGCTTGCCAACCCTTGGGCGGCGATTGCCATTGGTGCGGCAATGGTTGCGGCGGCAGCCGTGATGACGGCACTCATCAACAAAAATGCCCAGAAGAACGCTCCGAAACTTGCCAAGGGTGGACTTGCCTACGGGCCAACCTATGCAATGGTGGGTGATAACCCCAATGCACGAATTGACCCGGAGGTAATCGCTCCGCTATCCAAACTACAGGGAATGATGTCCGGCGGCAGAGGCTCCCAGAATATACAAATTGCCCTCAGCGGTCAACTGACAGCCAAGGGCAGGGATTTGGTATATGTGCTCGGTAAAGAGAATTTTAAGATTGATGTGTTGGGAGGGTAGTCATATATATTATATGGAGCCAAATTATTTTCAAGCTAATCGTTCGGCATATGGAAATGATGGAATAAGCCGAAAATAAGTAATTATACATTTTTTGTTCTTATATTCTTTTGAATCCCCACTCGCGTATGGCGTAATTAACGAATGGTGCATGAAGTGGAATATTATTTATGATATACCCCTCAAAGCCACTCAATTTAAGGATTAATACACAGCATAATTTATGAAACATTAAACTTGTATAAAATAGCTTGTCAATTTCTTTGTCTCCCTTATCAATATTCAAATGACCGTGCAAAAATTTGTTGCGATCGTTAATAGCCTTAATTTCTGCTTGAGACAAATTATATCCTAAAACTTCAAAAGGCAGTCTTAACTTACTTGCATTAGTCGGTTGATTTAAATTTTCCAGCTTATTCTTGATAAACTTTATTTCGTCTTCAGATAGACAAGTAGTATTTGTAACTACATCCGAAAATACAGGTTTTAATGAATTCCAGCTACACTCGCTGATAGCACGAGGAGCAATGAGACTATGTGTTTTATATATTTTACTACAAAGCGTTTCGAATGCTATACAATATACCCCAGACTGCACTTCGTGCTCCAACCATGATGCAGACAAAGTCATTAATGCCGCTCTTGCTATTGAATCATGGTCATTGAAAAGAGTTACCATATTTGAGAATACTTCCATAGAAATCCTATCTATTCTGAACTTCCAATGCCTTTCTATAAGCGTCAACATTCTTTCTTTGGCATCCTTAGCCGTCATTTTTGCTGACAATGGCATAAGAACAGAATAAGCATTAGTTGTGAATATAGAGTATTGACCTTTAATGGATTTTCGCAATGTTTTGAAATATATTCCAACAGGTACATTGAAACTTTTTCTATTGGCAGCAACGATAAATACTTCGTTCAAATGCAAAGTTCCACTTAAAAAACCAAGAGTAAGAAGTGTATTAAAAGCCACCTTTTCAAACTGATCAAGTTCATATTTTTCACCTGATTCGATTACGAGGTAGTATTGCTTTTTATATTCGAATTGAAATAAATGGATTTGATCTGTAGGGCATGTGATCTTAATCAAACCATCAATATTCTTCCCATGACTCTCATAATGGTATCTATCATAGTCATCATGCCACGCACGGTTAGGGATCGGGACTATATATCGAAAAAAGTATTTGCGATTGATATCTATTTTTGCGTCATAAATTGCCTGCGAATCTAAAGCTAATGAGAAATCATTAGAGCCACCACAAAGCACATTATCACGAATGTTTTCAATCCTGGACACATTTGCAGGTATTATCCATTTTTTGTGGTTATGCGTGAAATGAAATTCTGGTAGATTAGACTGTTTTGCATTGTCTACAGCAGAGTAATCTGTAATAGGAATTACAAATTTCAATTTAATGCTATTCTCTGATTTTGAAATCAGCGTTACAGCATCTGATCCAAAAGAGAGTCCTGTTACATGCCCTGTCCTCATCCTTTTGAATGAGTCAATGAGTTTCAACGTCGGATGAAGTATTTTATTAATTAACGCCATACTGATATGATCTATGTATTGGATTTTTATTTAGAGATAATGTTATCAAACTCCTTTGCCGTTCGACTATCTCTGCAATCCTATATACAAGTGTGACAAAGTTTCCACAAAGTTAATGAATCTGCCTGTACTTTCACGCATCTAATTGATAAAGAATGAGTGGAGTACGCATAAAAGACCTACAAAGTGCCAAGTCGGTGATTGAGCAAGGGTTCGATCTGTTTGAGTTTGTGGTGGATTCGCCCGATCCCGATGCTACACTCAAGGTATCGGGTGCGGAACTGAAAAAGGCGATCGGAACGGAGAAGCACATTCATCCGTTGGAGGAGGTGGATGGTCTGCCGGGGGAGTTGGAAAAGAAATTCGACAAGGCAGGCGGCGCAATCACGGGCGATATGCGTGTGACGGGCAATACCCGAATGAAGAACCTTAGCATTGAGGAGTATCTCGAAGTTCCCGAACTCAAATACAACCGCATCACCGCCACCGGAAACGAGTTTTGGGTAACTGATGCCGGAGTAATTGACGATGTATTGGATGATGACGATGGTATTTTTCTCATTACCCTCAAAGAGAAGCCCGGCGAGGTAACGATCAACTTTCAGTACAAGGATATTCTGCGAGGTATTTTCTACACGCAGGACGAGAACGGCAAACCTACCGGATTCAAAACCGCCTACTTTGAAGTAACGGGAATCATTGACGATGTTCATTTTGACTGTATTTCACTCAATGGCGTTCTTCCCGAACGGTTTATGACCTTGGCTCGTCAGGGCAACAAAACCAATCCCAACCGACAAGGTTCAATCTACCTCGATGGGCTGCATAAGTTTATCCGTATCATCGACAAGGTGACGGATGATAAGATCGAACAACGCAATATCAAAGTGCAGCTTGGCGACCTTTCGGAAATCAACCATCCCGTGTTCGGGCAACTTGAGGGCTACGGAGCTTTGCTCGAAAATGCCTACATCTGCGGACGCTTGGTGCAACGCAACCCCGACACGGGTGAGGATTGGATTGTGGGAGCAGTTTCGGTGCAGGGCGAGCAGGTGTTCCGTTACAAAGACAACATCCCCGAACCTGCCACCATAACACTGGCCGCCACCGAACTCGGCATCACATCGCCGGAGGATGCACGGGAGTGGCAATACAAAAACGGTTCGGAGTGGATTACCATTCCCGATAGCGGTTCACTCACCTTTGAGCTATCTCCTGATTCGGAACTATGGGGAGAAAAACGCACGCTCACTTTGCGCTACCTCGCCTGCGGAGTTTATTACGACATTATCACCATCACCAAACTCTACGATGGCGAAGATGCCTATTCGGTGCAGATCTATTCGAGCAACGGCTCGAACTTTATCAATGGCGACATTGCCACGATGCTTCGGGCAAAGGTATTCAAAGGGGCAAAAGATATTACCGACACGTTCCCTGATAACGCCTTCAACTGGTTTCGGGTGTCGGATAATCCAGAAGGCGATGCCGTGTGGAGTCAGCGACACGAAGGCGCAGGCAAATCGGTTGTGATTAGTAATGAGGATGTTTACCGCAGAGCCACTTTTGAGTGCGAAGTCAATATAAACGATAATAATAACACAGAATGAGAAATTACCTTTTTACCTCTGAGTCCGTATCGGCAGGACACCCCGATAAAATAGCCGATCAAATCTCCGATGCTATACTTGATGAGTTCCTGCGTCAAGACCCTAACTCGAAAGTGGCTTGCGAAGCATTGTGCACCACAGGTTTGGTAGTTGTTGCCGGAGAGGTTAAGTCCAACGCCTATGTGGATATTCAGCAGACAGTCCGAAGTATTATTGCCGATATTGGCTATATCAATGCCGAGTATGGTTTTGAGGCAAATTCTTGCGGAGTCCTTTCGGCGATTCACGAGCAATCGCCCGATATTCGACAGGGTGTAGATCAAGATGAGCAGGGTGCAGGCGACCAAGGAATCATGTTCGGCTATGCCGTAAACGAGACAACCGAGTTTATGCCTGCTACACTTGCTCTGTCGCATCTACTGTTGCAGGAGTTGGATGCCATTCGCAAAGAGGGTAAAGTGATGACTTATCTGCGCCCCGATGCCAAAAGCCAGGTAACCATTGAGTACAACGAGCTTGGCAAACCGCTTCGAGTCGATACGATTGTGATTTCCACACAGCACGATGATACCGTTTCGGCATACGATATTCTAAATGATATCACCGAACATCTGATTCCGAGGGTTCAGGCAAAAGATCCGCAACTGGCCGAACTATTCCAAGACGACTACCGCCTATTGGTCAACCCAACTGGACGATTCGTGATCGGTGGCCCGGCAGGTGATACGGGACTTACGGGTCGCAAGATTATTGTGGATACCTGCGGCGGTCGTGCAGCTCACGGTGGAGGGGCGTTTTCGGGCAAGGATTCCTCAAAAGTGGATCGCTCGGCGGCTTATACGGCCCGACACATAGCCAAGAACCTTGTGGCGGCAGGTGTAGCCGATGAAGTGCAGGTGCAGTTGGCGTATGCCATTGGGGTGGCAGAGCCTGTGAGCATCTCGGTGAACACATTCGGGACTGCCAGAGTGGAGTTGACCGATACCGAGATTGCTGAGGTGGT
Source organism: Parabacteroides provencensis (assembly GCF_900232875.1). NCBI lineage: Bacteria > Pseudomonadati > Bacteroidota > Bacteroidia > Bacteroidales > Tannerellaceae > Parabacteroides > Parabacteroides provencensis. Next base: position 1,418,573 of record NZ_LT960488.1, read on the forward strand.
TTCGGAGCTATTCGATCTGCGTCCTGCAGCTATTGTCGAGCGATTCGGACTCAAGAGCCCGATCTATCTGCCGACCGCATCGTATGGACACTTCGGCAGAAAACCCTACACAGTTGACGGCATTGAGTTTTTCGGTTGGGAACGATTGGATATGGTGGAGAGAATCAAACAAACTTTTAATCTGGATTAATTATGGCGGTCATTTCAAGAGGTCAGATTACGATTGTGGACTTATCGGACGGAAAATCCATCAATCTCTATTTGGGTAGCAATGTAGCTACCACGCAGATTTTCAACAAGGAAAATTCGAGTTATGTCCCGAATTGGACGACATCGCCTTTTTTGGTAATTACTCCCGAAGTCTATGTAACCGGAGTAGCGACCAACCAGGTAAGCCGTTTGAAGGGCGTGCCCGTATGGAAAATCAACGGATCGACCACGCTTTCAACTTACGGGGCAACGGCAGCGACCGCTTCCCCCTATGCTTTGACCATCAAAAACAATATGACTACGGTCAATCAGTTGCAGGTAGAGTGCGAGGTAATCTATGTTGATCCCGACACAACCGCTGAGACCAAGGCTAAAACCTTCATTACCTACACGAAAACCACCAATGCAGGGCAACTCATATGCGCTATTGCCTATGCACCGCTTGGCACGGTATTCAAAAACGGATCGGCAGCAAGTTTGAAAGCTCACTGCGATATGTGGCGAGGCTCGACCATCGACAACACCAATGTGACCTATAAATGGTTCAAGCTCGGCAGTGGAACGTGGGCTGAGATCACCTCGGCAAATGCAGGAGGTATCACGGGATACACCACCAATGAAATCACCATTCCCGAAGCGGCGGTGCTAAACTTCGAGTCGTTCAAATGCGAAATCAAGGACACCGATGCCGCCAGTGGAACGTACAACACCTCTGTTTCGGATATTATCTCCTTTGCAGATATGAGCGACCCGTACCAGGTGGAGATTGTTGCCCCCTCCGGCACGACGCTTACCAGCGGATTAACGTCAACGGCCCTTACGGTCAACTGTTGGCAGAACGGAGCATTACTGCCGGATTCTTTCTTTACCGGAGCCACCTGCAAATGGCGAAAATTCAACAAACTTGGGGTTCAGGATATCGCATGGGGAACATCTGGCATCAAAACAGGGCGTAGCATTACCGTAACCCGTGATGAAATAAGTGTAGCGGCAACTTTCACCGTAGAAATAGAGAAATAATCATGGCAGTAATCGCACGAGGACAAATAACGGTTCATATAGCCGAAAAGGGCGATCCGGGAGCAACGGGGAATTGGACATCGTATGTATTCAAATCCTCGACTACTCAACCTGCCAAGCCAACGGGTACGGCTCCTTTGCCATCGGGTTGGGTAGATGCTCCGACAGCTACTGGCGTGTGGTGGATGTCGAAAGCCACCATAAACGGTGCAACCGGAGTGGCAGGTGCATGGAGTGTTCCCGTGCGAATCACGGGAATTGACGGGACAAATGGCAATAACGGATCGAATGGCTCAAACGGCAAGGACGGACAATACACCGTCTATAACTTTGCCAAAAACAGTTCAGCCACAACTGCTCCGACATCGGGTTGGTCGGCAACGCCTCCGGCACTCGCAACGGGAGAATACCTGTGGATGCGAACCGGAACGGTCGTTCCACCTGCCACCGCACCTGCTTCGTGGAGCGGAGCTGTACGGATCAGCGGAGAGAAAGGCAATACAGGAAATAAGGGCGATATTGGCGATTCCATTACCGGACGGATGATTTTTCGTGATCCTGAATTCTTGGTCGGGCCTAATAACTGCGGTATCTACAATAATACAGGCAATGGAAATGTTACCGTTACACGTATTGCCAGCCCTTCCGATTGCCCAAGTACATCGGGATACTGTCTACAGATTACCACAAACGGCGTAGCATCGCCTAATCACGGAGGATACGTTCAGTCGGTTCAAACTCGTGCCAACGGAGTATTTGTTTCCCGAATCATAGCCAAAATTCCTGTCGGCTATACAATGAGCAACGCACACAACGCTTATGGCAACGGAGGAACAACGGTTGCGCTGACTCCGATGGCAGGCACAGGTAAATATGAAATCTATCTCTGGCGGGTGGTCTGTGGTGCTACGGGAACATTTTCGAGTATCAACCATTACTACCTTTCGGGAGGTGTTGCTCCAGTAACGTGGTATGTGGCATCGTCAACGGTTTATGATATGAATGACACCGAAAAGTACGATGCTGCCATCTCCAATGCCGCAAAGACGCTGACCTATCGGGGAGTGTTCTCGCCAACCACCACCTATTTCAACACTGCCAACCAACGCAATGTGGTCAAGTACGGTTCGAGTTACTATATCTACAAGGGGACAAACGGTGTTGCCGGAGCGTGGAATGCTGCCAATTGGGAGTCGTTCGGAGGAGAGTTTCATAGTGTGGCCACAGGCATTCTGTTGGCCGAACTTGCCTATATAGAGAACTTAGGCGTTAAGAATCTGCGAACCGCCACTTCGGGACAGCGGGTAGAGATTACGCAGTACAACAATGCGTTGGCGTTTTATGATGGCAAACAATCTTACCCCGTTGTAGAAATCAAAACGACATCAGATGGTATCTATATGGGACAGGGTTCGGGTGTGATGGTCAAGCATCCGACTTCCAACATTTCTATTTACAACGGTATTGTTCAGCAAGGTTCAGAGGGAGCAGGCATATTCGTACCCATACTGCCCTGGAGTCAGCCCGAAACCATCGCACAGAACTACATCTATCAATCGTACTCCAATAGCTATACGGGCAAATACAAAACAGGACTATACATTGACATCTCTGCCTCGCAAAGCACCAGCAGTGGTACGGATAAGTTTAATTCGATATTCGCAACAGCCGGAATGTTTCTACAGGGAGATGCCCCGGCATTTAGATCCAACAACGTGTTTTGCGGACTCACTTGTGCCGGACGAGTATCTTCCTCCGGATCATTGCTCAGTAGCTGGGTAATTTCATATATGGGCGGCTATCTCTCATCTTACAGACAATCACAGGGACGATACCGAATATCTTTTTCAAACACAAGCTACCTCTACGGAGCTTCCGACTATGCCGTGATGTTCTTCCCCGACGGGCCCAATACAGCCAACTCCAACGTGGGAGCCTATGCCTGTACGATGGCACGAACATCGTCTTATTTCGATGTTTATGTGGCTGATGATGCTTCGCCGAACGACTGTGGGTTTACTTTTATCGTCTTTCTAATCTCCAAATTCTTCTAAGTATGCAACTTGCCAAAATAGAAAACGGACACCTCATCACCACCTATGCCGACAACGAAGACCGAGAGATAATCAATCAGATGGTTGCCGATGGATTTAAGATTTATGTAGAGGAGCAACCACAAGCAGTGCGACTATCCGAATTCCAATCCCAAGAACTACGCTACCGAGACGAGGGCTTTCAGATTGTCGGATACTACGAAATAATCGACAACAGCCCTGAACGCATAGCTGCAGAGATAGATCGCCTCAAGTCCGAACTAACCTCCACAGACTATCAAGTTATCAAGTCTTACGAATATGCACTGACCGGACAAGAATCCCCGTATGACATTGCCAAACTACACATTGAGCGACAAGCGTTAAGGAATAGGATTGAAGATTTAGAGAAATTATAATTCCGGTATCGAAGTCTATATTTCATTCTCGAAAATTTATTCAATCAGTTCAAAATCATATTTTTCAAACTCATTCCCGTTTATTATTACAGCAACTTGGTGAAGTCCGAGGTGCAATTTCCTTGTTGTTACCACACGAAAAGAGTGTTTTCTTGTAATGTTCGTCACAGAATTTCCGGCGTATTCCTTTTCGCTGATCTTGTGAACCTTCTTGGCCAACGTGCCATTTGCTTTTTGATAGTAAACTCCGTATTCAAGCCGTATTTTGGTTCTATTATCATTATTATTCAATAGTTTAAAGCTAAACGCCAATGAATTACCGACTTTGACCTCAGGTGTTGAAATTTGAAAGTCCTCAATGTGGATATTTTTTCCCGTAGAGCCAAAGCCAAATAACTCCATCACCTCAGAATTCCCTTGTTTTAGGAGTGTTCGACAACCGTGCTTGATAATCCAATCCACCTCTTGGGACTCTCCCTGCCATTTTTTCACCAGGTTAATCACCGTTTGGGGATTATCTTTTGCAATATCGTTCAAATTATTGGCAACACTTAATCGAACAAATCTCGCAGGATCATTCTTGAGATTTTCCAGAATCGGAATGATTGGTTCGGGATTCTCTTTCAAACTCGGTAAAGCCATAGCCCAAGGAAGCCGCGGACGGCAACCTTCCGATGCAAGCCTTCTCACTCCCCAATGCTCATGCTTTGACCAAACCAACATTTGCGCCATCATTTTTTCGGGATATTTTACAATAAAAGGATGGGTAACAAATTCACAACTTGTAAACTGAGTGATTTTCTCTATTGCTCTAACAGAGGTTTCGTAGTCATCGAGTCCATATTGCTCTACATAGTTATCCAAAATCCACCCGTACTCCAATGTCAAACCAAATTTCGTATCGTCTATTTGCGAAAAATCAGGCCGAGAGCTCTCTACATAATCCAACAGGCAGAGTATCTTAGCGATTGCCTCTTTGTAATCGGCAGGCAGAAATTTTTTCAGAACGGTTGTAATATGTTTACAGCGTTCTTTTAATTCTCTGTTCTCCCATTCATTGTCCATTACTTGGCTGGCAAACTCGAGAGCGTCAAAATCGGGAATGACAACCATCAGGTCTTTGGAAAATCGTTCCAAAAACTGCTCGTTGTACATATTTTTAAAAGGTTCCGCCATAAGATACATTTTGTTATATAAATTTTCACCATTCAATATTGCCCCATTTGCTCATGGGAAGTTCATGGGAAATCCACTGTTCGTTAGCACTGGATTATTTATATTCATCTCAATATCAGCAGTTATCTTAGTTTGAATTTAGCCATCTTTCTGGTGGCACATTTATCTGTCAGTTCTTGGATTATTTGAGTCGCTGACTGTTTAGATAGTCCTATTTCAGTTGCTAATGCAATCACATCGGCAAGCGTTGGCTCTCCTTTACCGTTTATGGTTGTAGTATGGTAGCCGTTAAACCCACTACTTGGCAAAAGATCATAAGCAGGCGAAAGTTTCCATTCACCATCAAACCACTGAAACGAGAAGTTTTTAGCATGGTCGTCCCTGTTTGAAATTAATATATTAAACACCATCAGACGGAACATTTCAGCCACCTGCTCCATATCTTTGGTAAGACTCAGCGTCAGTTTCAATAGCAAAGAGTAGTCGAGGCTTGGAATCCGATAATTGGCATGGAGCAGTCCTGCGGCACTGACAGTATGAATTTTACCCTGAGGAGTTCTGTCAAATCGTTCCACACCGAAATAGCTACCATTGAACAGACGGGTTTCCGCCATTCGGATTCCGCACTCTTTGGCAAGCAGCGAATAGTTGTATTCTATCTCCCCAACATTTGCAGGGTCGCTCATTGCCTTAAATTTCACTAACCACTCTCGACCGTCAATCTTGGCGAATACCTTCGGGCGGGCTCCACCTGACGAGCCACCATATTTATAGAGTAAATCGACAGAACCCGTACTTTCTTTACTTTCAAGTATCTTCTCTGCCTCTTTTGCCAAACGGTCAAAGTCAAAAAACTCATCATCCGTAGCAATGCTTTTGTCCGGTCGATACTCCAATGCACCACGCCCCGTAGAACCAATCAGCGACAACCGCTCTAAGATATTCAATTTGTACGGATCAATTCCTTTCTCCTGCAAATAACGATCGAGCAAAAGATTACCCCAACCATCCGGCAAACTATCGTCGAACACGCCAAAGTTTCCTGCGAAAGTATCTCGCTTGGCCATTATCAGACCTGGCTTCAACGGCAGATAAAATGGAGATATCGAAAATCCGCGTTGTATCCAATCCACATCGTATTCAAAACCGCACAACCCTTCGGGCGTAAGAGCAATTCGTCCTACACGTCTATCCGATATAAAAACCTCTACGATTGAAATACTATTCATTTTTATGCCCTCTCTTTCTTTGTTTTGGTTGCTCTGCTTTTAATATATCGTCAATGCTGTGATAAGTCCTGCTGTTGAAAAGAGTTTCAAACTCATCCGTCATATCCAATGCAAATGCAAGCATCACCAATGAACGCAATGGTATCTCTCCCAACGACTCAAAACGCCTATAAGACGGTAACGAGAGTCCGGCCTTTGCAGCCAGCATCTTTTGCGTCCATCCTTTTTCCAACCGTCTCTGCTTAACACGGTCTGCAATACCAGACATCAATGAGTCGGGCGTTTTGCCTATAAGTGATAATATATTGTCAGTTATATTCATTTTATATGCTTAATGCTAATATGTGAGCACTTACAAAGTTAATCAAAGTTTCTCAATTATCAAACCAATCAAGACAGAATATCCTTTTATGAAGAATCAAATCTCAAAAACGCTGAATAAAAGTAGCGTTATTATCAAAAATCGCTGAATTATCTTAGCGTTTTTGCTTTACGAGTGTTTTGCGGCAAAATCATCCTCTGATATTTTAGCGATTTTGTCAATATAGAGAGCAAATATTCGGTGATTATGCTCTCTATATTGACAAATATCAACCACTGCGCCGAATTTAATTGTATCGAATTCGGTATAATTGAGAATGACTACAGCATCACTTCCCTTAAGTATCTTGTGGTAAAGTAGCCACAAATCGCATCAACGGAGACTTGGCTACCACAATCTGAGCCGTGATGTCATTGAAGATAAAATCAATCTCGATATAGATGTCAACTACTCGGTCGAAAGTGTCCGCTGCTTTGTAGAGGAATTTATAGGTGCAATCGCTATTTCGGACATCCACAAACTTAACCTCCTCATAAGGGGTGTTACGTTGTAAGTAGGCATCGGCAATTCGCTTTGCCTCCAGGGAACTCATAGTTATTTTCATACTGGCGTTTTTTAATTTGAATGCAAACTTAGGGCATCCCCTTTCGCCATACAAACCTCTCGAAAAAATGGTCGTTTTTTGTATGGTTACGGCAATGTGGGACGAAAAATTTACCACTCGTAACCATCCCCGTAACCACGAAAATAACCTTGGTGTTCCTGCATCGAATTATAACTTTAAGGTTCACTGTTTTAGATGCACAATTGGGTGTTCTTAAGTGTGTTCCTACAAGCATCACAAATGAAGATAACAGCCTCAGAAAGAGCAGATTTTCTGCCGAAACGTGGAGTTTTATGTTTATCTTTGCAGTGTCATAGTTACAGATAGAAACACTTGACTGATTGCTCTTTGAAATAGTGTGAACGAAATTTTGAGCCTTTTTTACCCTCTTGGATACCCTTGCGACACTAAGTCATAACCCGTGTGTAACCTCACTATTTATCTTTGAGTTATCTCTTTGATAATTAGAAGTTAATGATTTGCAGATGGTTACCCAGGCGGATCACTGAAACAATAAGAAGAATCAAGCAAATCCCTGATAATCAGAAATTATCAGGGATTTGCTTTTTTCTGGCAGATAGCAGAAAATAGCCGTTTCAAGCATATTATCGGTGGATAAATCGTGGGAAGGAAATACGGTGCGGATGGGGTTATGCTTTATATCACGTTACTCTGCGACATTTATGCCAACAATTATTACATAGAAGTTATGGACGATTATCTGTTCGATTTATCCGAGAATTGGATATAGACAAAAATAAACGCCGGAATACCTTCTTTTTATGCTTGAAATAGACCTTTTTCATCAAGGGATATTCTCATCCAAGCACATTCTCACCTCTAAAACCATTCAAAAACGCTTTGTTTTGACAAAATAGGAACGTACTATAAATCAGTCAATCGCAAAAAATGAAAATAATTAATCCTGCAATAACCCCGATTATTACTGACAAAACCCCACAAAATAATGTTTTAAGTACACAAAGGAAAGGAAATAATGAGAGAGAGTAAACGCGCGCGAGAAATTGAAAATGTCGCAATGGCAAATGAGCCTGAAAATTTTGCCACGCAATGCGAACAATGGAAGACCGAGTTGCTTGCCGATGACGACTGGAAGGCTTCGGCTTGCCGCCAATCAACACTTGGCATTTATTTTATAATGCCATGATCCCCGGTAAAGGGTACATACGGGCTAAAAAATAGATATTTGCCGGCCTTTTTTTGCTTTTGAGCAAAAAAATTTCGTTTTGCAAGCCGTATCTTTGCCGTCTGGAAATATTAATTAAATAACAAAAAACAAATGTCGAACATTTCTTCTGCAGCTTTTGCAGACACCAAAGCGCATTATGACCTTCTTGACGGATTTCGTGGCGTGGCGGCTCTTATGGTCATATGGTATCATATCTTTGAAGGCTACGCTTTTGCCGGAGGTACTATGATCGAGAGCTTCAACCACGGATATTTAGCCGTAGATTTTTTCTTTATCCTTTCAGGTTTTGTTATCGGTTACGCTTATGATGATCGCTGGGGCAAGAATCTTACAATGAAAAATTTCTTTAAACGTCGTTTGATACGTCTTCATCCTATGGTAATTATGGGAGCTGTCCTGGGCGTTATTACATTCTGCCTTCAAGGCAGTGTGCAATGGGACGGAACGCATGTCGCCATATCGATGATAATGTTATCTCTACTTTGTACGATATTTTTTATTCCTGCAATGCCGGGGGTAGGTTACGAAGTCCGTGGAAATGGCGAAATGTTCCCGTTGAACGGACCTTGCTGGTCGTTGTTTTTTGAATATATAGGCAATATCCTTTATGCCTTATTTATCCGTCGCTTGTCAAACAAGGTGCTGACCGTACTTGTTGTATTGTCGGGAGTGGCATTGGCATCATTCGCCATTTTTGATGTCTCCGGTTATGGAAACATAGGAGTGGGTTGGACATTGGACGGCGTAAACTTTGTGGGCGGATTATTAAGGATGCTTTTCCCGTTCTCTATGGGTATGCTCCTGTCGCGCAATTTCAAGCCTTTTAAGTTGAGAGGAGCGTTCTGGATTTGCACAATTATATTGATAACCTTGTTCTCGGTGCCTTATCTGGGAGGAAAAGGAACGGTTTGTACAAACGGTATTTATGAAGCATTTTGTATAATTATAGCTTTTCCCATCCTCGTCTGGCTAGGAGCATCCGGAAGTACGACAGACAAGAAATCTGCAAAGATATGTAAGTTCCTGGGTGATATATCTTATCCGCTCTATGTGATACATTATCCTTTTATGTATTTATTCTATGCGTGGTTGATCAAAAATCAGCTTTTCACTTTCGGTCAGACCTGGCAAGTCGCTTTGTGCGTTTACGCATGGAATATACTGATAGCATATTTATGCCTGAAACTCTATGATGAGCCTGTTCGGAAATATCTGACAAAACGTTTCTTAAACAAGAAACAATAACAGGTATAACTGCAACAGGAGGGCTCCGGGCGAGTTACCGGAAACAGCACTTCCCTACTCCATGTACCCAGATTAAACTTTACTGATTTTCCATTGTTAATACACTAATAAAAGATTCACGGAAAATAGTAATAGTTCAAAATTATGTGTACAAGAGTAGTTTATTCAGGAACAAACGGGATGGTAGCAACCGGCCGGACAATGGATTGGAAGACAGAAATGCATAGCAATCTCTGGGTATTCCCCAAAGGAATGGAGCGTAACGGAGAGGCTGGAGCTAATTCCCTGAAGTGGACTTCCAGATATGGCAGTGTGGTAACTTCAGCTTTCGAAATAGCAAGCACGGATGGAATGAACGAGAAAGGGCTGGTTGCCAACTTACTCTGGTTGCCCGAAACCAAATATCCGGTCAGAGATAAAAACAAACCGGGGCTTACCATAACGGCATGGGTACAATATATGCTGGATAATTTTGCAACTGTGGAAGAAGCGGTTTCTTTTATCAAGGAAGACACATTTCAGGTAGTATCGGATATGATGCCGGATGGTTCCCGCTTGGCCACACTACATCTGTCTGTTTCGGATGCAACAAGCGACTGTGCCATATTCGAGTATATAGATGGAAAACTAACCGTTTACCACAGTAAAGAATATAAAGTGATGACCAACTCGCCAACATATAATAAGCAGCTGGCTCTTAACGAATATTGGAAATCAATCGGAGGACTTAGCTTTTTACCGGGTACGAATCGTGCATCCGACCGCTTTGCAAGAGCCAGCTTTTATATAGATGCACTACCTAAAACGGACGATGAGAAAATAGTTATCGCCAGCATATTCAGTGTTATACGCAACGCCTCTGTGCCTTACGGCATATCCACCCCCCAAAGTCCAGAGATATCCACTACACAATGGAGAACAGTCTCTGAAAGTAAGAATCTTATTTACTTTTTTGAATCAAGCTTAACCCCCAATACTTTCTGGGTAAAGCTACGGGATTTAGACTTATCAGCAGGTGCTCCGGTGCTCAAATTGTCTATTGCCAACGGCGAAACTTACCACGGTAATGCCGCCAAGGAGTTCAAACCGGCCCAACCTTTCAAATTTATGGGTATACGTGATTAGCCCTTTTAGCAATACTCTCCTGGTTTTATAACATACAAAAAAAGGCAAAACAATGACACAGGTTAAGATCAAATGGGTATATGAAGAACCTGTGCATAATCATGCACGTATATTACAAAGTTTTTTAGAGTCCGGATTATGAACTTTGCTTATTATCGAGATATTCTTTTTTAAAGAGATCGACACATAAAAAGAATATCGACAATAGTAACGGACCAAAAATAATACCCATAAATCCGAATAAAGATAGCCCGATAACTACACCAAATATAGTAATCAACGGATGTGTGTCCGCCATTTTCTTCTGTAGAATAAAGCGGATCAGATTATCTACATTCGTAATTACTACAAGTGCATAGATTGTCAGCCCGATTGCATTAATCCAATCGCCTGTCAAAGCCATATAAACAACCAAAGGGAACCAAACCAATGCTGTTCCCACAATAGGGATGATAGTTGCTATGCACGTGAGAAAACCAAACAGGACAGGATCAGATGTCTTGAATATAAAATAGCCAATCAATGCCACTAATCCCTGAATAATTGCCAACAAAGGAATGCCTATGGCATTGGAAGTTACTATCATATTGATTTCACTCAGTATGCTTGATTTATTCTTCGGGTTAAAAGGCAATATATCATATATATAGCTTTCCATTTTACGTCCTCCTATCAACATGAAATACAGGACAAAAAGCAATACAACAATATTTACCACAAAACTGCTGATACTTCCCATCAGCGCTTGTCCTATCTTAGGAAGTATTCCGGCTACCGACATCAGGTTCTCTTTATCCAATACATTAAACCCGGTTTTCTGCTGAATCAGATCAATTACATGTTGTGCATTACTTATCAATGCACTCGTATCCAAGTTGATATATTGTATTTTATTTATCAACAGCCACACAGCCAGTGAGATTGGAATAAGAAAGCAAAGCACGGCTTCTCCCAACATCAGCAGAGCTACCAAACTATGGCGAAAACGCCTTTTTTCCGTCAAATACAACATCTGCTTCCGAACCAGAATATAAATTGTAACCGCACCAAGTAATCCGCCAAGAAAAGGCGTTATTTTCAAAAACAAGATAATGCCCAGAACAAGAATAATCGTAATAAGTGAGTATTGCCAGTATTGTTCTTTTATATTACTCATGATAATATTTCTTTTTATTATAAAAACAAATAAACAAACGGCAAAGTTTATCCACCGTATTAAAGGGAAGCGGCCGCCTCCAAAAGGAAACGACCGCTAATTGAGAAAGGCTTACTAAATTGCGTCAATTATTGAGTTATAGTTTAAAGCGCAAACCAATCTTGGCCCCAAAAGAAACAAGGTTTACTTTATTCGTAAAATGAGTATTTAGCAAACCATCATAAGAAATACCTTTCCCTACATTGTTATCTGCATCCGGATGATAGTTTTCAGGAGCCGTCAATAAAGATTTACTTTTCTTTTTCTTCAAATCATTAAATCCATAATCAAAATAACCACCTAACAGCAAATCCATATTTTGGCCCAAGTCAACCATAAAGCCTAATTCCAATGAACCAGTCACGCTCATCTGTAATTTTGCATTCCCTTTCCCATTCAATACATTTTCCGGAGTTTCGGTTGTACCGAAGCCATGTTGCGGAACCGGCTGTAATCCCGGTGCACCTACATCTTCAGGAATATGAGCATAATATCCTGATACATTCAGCCTGGTTTCTTTGTTATCCAGAAATGAATATTTAGCCCGGACCGGGAATTGCAGTTTAACACCAAGTCCGGCGTACATTCCCCATCGTTGAGTTTCCCCAAACCGCGTCTGATACTTTCCCTGAACCGGAATATCCAGAAAATAACCATATTGTTTCTCGTCCCAGTTTGCCAAGCGGGCTCTCAAGTCATAATCCTTCGGATTGCCGGATATATCATCATTGTCTATCTGCATTCCCAGACTGAAATAGTCATCTTTCGATATGGTTCCATTTGTATAAACCATCGTTTTAAAATGGGTAAAGCCCAGACCGGACGCGACTCCCCAGTGTTCATCAAAGAAATAACTGTATTCCAGATTCATTCCATAACCCACTTTCGAATCGCGGTTCCCGTCAATGCCTTTCAATTTATAATTTAAAGAAGAACTACCGACATTGCCGGTCACCGAAATATAAGAACCACCTTCTTGTGCGGTAGCAGTAAATGCCATTACCGATATGGCAACTAACAGATAATATATTTTATTCATGATTTCCTGATTTAAATGTTATTTTACAATAAGTTTTTGCGTATATACCTTACCCGAATGCAGACGTATATGTATAATATAATTTCCGGATGGAACAGCTGCTACAATGTCCGTTCTCTGACCGGCAGATTTACAGGAATAAACCCGGCCGCCCGACATGTCATAAATATAGATCGGCACATTTGCCTGATTATCTTCCATACCGTTTATCTCAACTGTAATCGTTTCATACGGTTTTACCGGATTCGGATATACACGAACAGACGACGACTTTGTTTGTCCGTCAAAATAAACCGGGCAACTCTCATCGAAACTTCCATCCGGATAGTATGCACGCACAGAATAGCTTCCTCTCAAACCTTCCGTATCCGTATAATATATACCATTACCATAAGTAGATACCGGCATGCCGTCTTTATACCATTGAAACGATTTATACCGGTTATCCGTATTGGTAACATATAAAACATCATCCCACTTTATTTGTATTTGTAAAGCATTCTGAATGACGTAAACCGTATCACTATTTATATAACCGCAAGTTCCTGCCACCTGTACATAATATTCTCCTTTTGTTTCATTAGAAATCTCGGCTTCGTATACATTGTCGGTTGCTCCGGAAATCGGGCGTCCATTATGATACCATTGATAAGCCAGCCCGTGACCGGCTGCCGATACAGTCAGCTCAAAGACAGAGCCATTACATACAGATTCCACAGTCTGGGGATGTTCCAATATCTGTATACCTTCCAATACCTCAAATTCAAATGGATATTCTTCTATCAGTTGAAGATTCTCTTCACATTTAAGTTTCAGAACTCCCTGATAAAGTCCGTTCGGTACAGAAACCGGAACTTCAAACACAAAATATCCATCCGGCAGTAATGTATATTCTTCCAGGTCTTTAAACCCTGCTGCCTTCGCTTCATCAGAAAAAGCAATAGCATGATGCATCGGATTATCGGTATAAAGCGTATTAAATTCACCCCTGACGACCTTCTCTGTCGGACAAACGGCTGCCAGATCCATCAATTCCACACCCGGCACAGGGTCTTTTCCCGGCTCGGGAATAATTATCTCTTCCCACAAGGCTGTCAAAGAAACATTTTGCTCGGGCATAGTAAACGTATGTCCGGCATGATAAACTCTGTTATCATCCGAGCTATTCCATCCCTCAAACCAATAGCCTCTTTTGGAAGGTTTGTCCTCTGCAACCGTATAAATCGTGCCTGCTTGTACCTGTTGGGATGCCGGTATAGTCCCTCCCGTATTTCCATTTCCATGATAAGATACCGTATATATATTACCTGCGTTCCAGAGAGCTTTCACTTTTACATTTTCCGCCACTTGGGTTGCAGGATTCCAGGGTGTATCGCTACCATCGTCTAAAACCCATCCTCCAAACGTATAAGTGTCGTGAACAGGATCAGCAGAGGGAGAAGTTACCGTTGCATCCGTATGAGTAATTTTAAAATACTTGCTTGTATTAACATTCACGTCCTGGGCATAATATTCCACACCGGTATAATTCAACGAAGGCAACCCGTTCCATCTGCCTCCATTTGCATCAAACCGGACCCAAAGCATTTCAACAGAACCTGCATCCGAAGAACCGTTTACCCTGGCATAACCTCTTTGATCAGCAGATTGTGAAGGTGTTACAACAGAACCGTCAGCCAAACCAAAGACGCTTTCATTGTCATTCGGTAAAATAGGAATTGTTTGCAGTAATACATAATAACCGGTTGTATTGTCATTCGGATTTCCGGCATAAACGTTACTTTGGTTATCTTGTAAAACCGGAGTCGAAGTTCCAAAGATATTCATGATCGTAACATTATTTGCCAACGGTGTACCATCGTCAATACCGATATTGCCTCCTAAATCATTAAGCACACCATGGCTTGTAATAGTAATATTCGCATAATCGCCCGGCATTATATCGTCGTTTTCATCCGTCACATAATTACCGGCCAGAATATTGTTTTCCATCGACAATTCCGGATAAACCTTATTCGGACTGGTATCATAATGATAAGCAATAGCGCCACCCCGTGAACCACCTAAAGCTGTCAGTTGAGGATTATTTTTCCCTGAGGCTTTATTCCCTATAAATGTATTATTCTTCAGATCGGCTTTCGTCTTTTTAGAAAACTGGATAGCTCCGCCACCGGCATCAGTAGGAGGATTATTACTGGAAATTATGCCCTGTCCCCATGAGATATTACTATAAAATGTATTATTTGAGATCGTATTACTACTATTTGTGCCCCAGTTTTGTATCATCAGCGCACCGCCGTCATCATACGACTCATTAGACACAAATGTCGAATTTGTTAACGTAAAATTATGGTCACCATTATCTGAATATAACCCAATCGCACCAGCATCTGCCCAGGGGCCATAATTGGCGCCACCCGGATTCACTGTTTTATTTCCTTCAAAATAACAGGCATCGATTGTGAAATTGGCCGTCGGCGGATTTACGATATGAAAAGCGATGGCTCCACCCAGATGCTTCGTACTGTTATACAAAAACACACTGTTCCGTATATCGACAACAGAACCGCTGCCACCTACTTTTACATTGATTGCACCTCCGCTGTAACCGGTACCATTAGAACTATTCCTGTTGAATGTGGAATAGTCCACATTCAAAGCCTTAATTCCTCCTTCAAAACACAAGGCTCCACCGGCCAATGGGCTATAGTTATACTCGAAAGTAGACTTTTCTATTTTCAGCCGGTTATTAAATGCTCCGTTTATAGCTCCATAATTACGTATATGGGTAAAATGAACATTACCGAAAGAAATCTCTCCGGTCCCGCTACCTATTTCCACACCACCGCTTTCGGCAGGCGAAGGAGTTCCGGCATTCTCATCGTAATAACCTTTCAGTATCAGATTATGGAATTCAATAGAACCATCGCCTTTGGTTACCTTAAAATGTCGGCTACCCGGATTAGGTAAAAGCTCCAGATTATTTCCATCGATAACAATCCGGCTCGAATTGGTATTTGCCAGAGTTATTACATTATCTAACGTAGAAGGAAACTGGCTCGAAAGTGTAATTGTAATTGTTGCACCTCCTGCCGCATTAGCCACCGCATTTTCTAATTCGCTCTGAGAACTGACTTCTGTTTGTGCAAAAAGAGGTTTCCCTAAATTACCAAGCAGGATCAGAACAAAAAGCAAGAAATACTGTCTTTGGGTAAAAATTGACTTCATAAGCTACTGTTTTTATATATTGTTTATAATGCTTTTATCCCGGAACTCCGTCGGGCATAAAAGTACAGCAGCGCATTTGGAAGAAGCAGGCTAAAAATGTGTATTTGCCTGGATTGACATTTCTATATCAGCCGAATATACTAAACATTTACACTTATTTTGAACAATTATATAAAAGCAGGGCTGCTTGTTGCAATAAATAGAACAAGCAGCCCTGTCTTCGTATCACTTTCCGTGTTTGGGAGATTATATTTTCTTATCTACAACGGCTTGCATTACATTAATCACATAGTCACCCAGTTTCTCACTCTCGCTAACCATATCCATATAATATACACCATCCTGATATTGATATTTCTTATTGTTAATGTCCTCAATATTGCGATTCTTCAACTGGTTGCGGTAATTGTTGATTTCATTTTCAATATTATAAGACGGGTTGATATCGTCATGTACCAGTTCCGGCTTATGCAAAACGATATTCATGCGTTCCAATGCTTTCGTCACGAGATCAAACATGTGATCCATGTGTTTGTTCTGTTCATCAGAAAACTCGGAATTGAACTCATTTCTTCGCTTTATTGTACGGGAAAGATTGTTACACGCGTCGGCTATACTTTCTATTTCAGAAACAGCACGCAGCATGATACGGATTTCTTCTTTACTCTCGGAACTCAAACGGCCTTCGGAAACCTGCGTAAGATAGTTGGCAATCTCTACTTCCATCCGGTCACTGATATTTTCATATTTCTCCACCCGTCCGTACGTTTTAAGAAAAACTTCTTCATTTTTTTCATAAAACAACTCTTTCACCATGTTGAACATACGTGCCGTGCGTTCTGCAAACAACGTAATTTCTTTATGAGCCTGCAAAATGGAAAGTTCTGCCGTAGACAGCATGCCGCCGGTGATATAGCGCAGACGATATTCTTCATCTTCCGGTTTTCCTTTAATTAATGAACAAACTGTTTTCTCGATCAGACCAAGAAACCATATCATAATAAATGTATTACTGATATTAAATGCTGTATGGAATGCTGCCAGTTTAAACGAAACGGCAACAGCAGGATCAGTAATCTTCATAACATTAGTAACAAACCATGACACGGCACTCGTAAATGGATAGAACAAAACAAGCACCCATATCACCCCGAAGACATTAAAAACCAAATGGGCCAAAGCAGCCCTTCGCGCCTGTGTATTACCTGTTAAGGCCGCTAAATTTGCAGTAATAGTAGTTCCTATATTTTCGCCTAACACCAAAGCTACGCCCAAATGATAGTCTATCCACCCGTTTGCACACATGATCAATGTAATTGCCATCGTAGCAGCCGAAGCCTGTACTATCATAGTCAGCACGGCACCGATAAACAAAAACAAAATAATGGAGAAGAAGCCCATATCCGTGTAGTTTTGCACAAAAGCCAGCATATCCGGGTTCGCACCCAAATCGGGTGCATTTGCCTTCAAATCCTGAAGGCCCATAAACAAAAATGCAAAACCAAAAATAAATTCACCTAATGATTTGCGGGAACTTTTCCCAGAGAAAAAGAGCGGAAGCCCAAATGCGAGGAGAGGAAGTGCGAATGCTGCGATGTCTACTTTAAAGCCGAGTGCCGAAATAAGCCATGCTGTAACGGTTGTCCCGATGTTGGCACCCATAATGACTCCGATTGATTGGGTAAGCGTTAATAACCCTGCATTTACAAAACTTACCACCATCACGGTAGTTGCCGATGAAGATTGAATCAATGCCGTTATCAGTACTCCTGTTAATACGCCCGTCACCCTGTTTGTGGTCATTGCGGTTAAAATCCTTCGCAAACTATCACCTGCAAACTTCTGCAATCCTTCACTCATGATTTTCATTCCGAACAAAAACAAGGCCAGCGACCCTATCAGTCGGAGAAAATCAAAAAAAGAATAGTCCATTTAAAATTTGTTTAAGTGGATGTATATCCGATTAATATTCCTAACTTTAGGGGACAAAATTATAAATAATAACTGAGATACAATGTCTGAAACAATTACAATTTATTGTAAAAATAACAATGTTTACAAAGAAGTTCCCGTCGGATCTTCACTACTTGATATATATGCAGCCGTTGGTGCTCCGCTTCATTATCGTCCGATGAACGCACAAGTCAATAACCGGACAGAAGGATTGAATTTCAAATGCTGGAGACCAAAAGACATTGAATATGTCGATTATACGGAGCTTTCCGGATTGCGTACTTATGTACGTTCCTTATGCCATATTTTCTCAAAAGCAGTAAACGATGTTCTTCCTTGTGCCACGTTAAATCTGGAACATCCTATTTCCAAAGGTTATTACTGCGTTATTCACAACGGCAAGGATATAGACCAGGAGACGATAAACAAAATAAAGAAACGGATGTGTGAAATTATCAACGCCGACCTTCCTTTCCATCTTAAAACCGTACGTACCGTAGATGCCGCCGTATTGTTCCGCGAACGGGGAATGAACGACAAGGCACGTTTAATAGAAACAACCGGAATGTCGTACACTTCATATTACGAATTAGACGGATATATAAATTTCTTTTATGGTTGTCTGACTCCATCTACGGGTTATATAAACCTGTTTGACATTGTTCCTTATGCCGACGGTGTTTTACTCCGCATCCCCAAGCGGAGCAATCCCCTGGAACTGGAGCCTGTCATCCCTCAGGACAAAATGTTCGAAGCATACAAAGAACATCTTACTTTACAGCGTACTGTGGGTTTAAACAATGTAGGCGACCTGAACCTGGCCATTGAAAAAGGACTTTCACGCGAAATCATACTTGTTTCCGAAGCCATGCAAGAAAAGCAGGTGGCAAAGATAGCCGAAGAAATTGCCCACCGTTATAAAGACGGTGTACGCCTGGTTCTGATTTCAGGCCCGTCATCGTCCGGAAAGACAACTTTCTGCAAACGGCTGGAAGTACAACTTACCACCAACCTGCTGCATCCGGTAGGTATTTCTTTAGACGATTATTTCCTAAACCGGGAAGATACACCTAAAGACGAAACAGGCGATTACGACTTTGAGTCGCTTTACGCGCTCGATTTGCCTTATTTCAACAGTGATCTTAAGAAGCTGCTGGCCGGCGAAGAGATAGAACTACCCAGCTTTAACTTCGAAACCGGTTCACGTATTTATAAAGGAAAGAAATTGAAACTGCATGACAATTCCATACTCGTTATCGAAGGCATCCATGCTTTGAATCCGGAACTTACGGCGTTTATAGACGACAAATACAAATATCGTGTGTATGTTTCCGTCTTGACGTCTATTTCTTTAGATAATCATAACTGGATACCGACAACAGACAACCGGTTGCTTCGCCGTATCATCCGCGACTATCGTTTCCGTGGTTATTCGGCACAAGAAACCATTTCGAGATGGCCCAGCGTACGCCGCGGAGAAGACAAATGGATATTCCCTTACCAGGAAAATGCAGACGCCATGTTTAATAGTGCCATGCTATACGAACTGGCTGCACTCCGCCGGTTTGCCGAACCGATTTTATCTGAAGTCAAAGAGAGCGACCGCACAAATGCGGAAGCCTATAGGTTGCTTCGCTTCTTGAGATACTTTAATTACATACCGGATGAAGAGTTACCCGGAACTTCTTTATTGAGAGAATTTTTAGGCGGAGGAAGTTTCAGGTATTAATAACAAAAAAGGAGCTGTATCAAATTCGTATTCATGGAACACGGATGATACAACTCCTTTCTGTCAATATCTATCTTATTTTAAATCTGCAATGACAAAACGAACCGGCATCCTCTCTTATAATCCATATCAAGAGATAGGTTTCCATTCAGTTTATTAGCAACCAAAGCACATATAGGCAAGCCCAATCCATCACCATCTGCCAAATCCTTTGCTTCCATAAACGGCTTGAATATGCTTTCCCTACGCTCTGCAGGAATACCTGTTCCGCTGTCTGTCACTATAAAGTTACAGAGATGAGCGCCTTTTCTTTTAAACTCTAGTGTAATTTTACCCGAAGAAGTATTGATTGCAGCATTCCTCAATAAGTGCAACAAGATACGCTCTAATTGTACAGCGTTTGTTTTTACTTCCAAAGCAGGAGCATCCACTACCGTCTCCACTTCCGGCTGAACGTCGTCAACGATCTTATCCATTGTCTTCTTACAGAAGTTTCCTACATTGAAGGACTGTACTTCGTACGGTTCCATTAAAGAACCTTCCAGCGAAGAAAGTTCTTGAATGTTCAACCCGAATTGTCTCAAAGCATCTACACGGGATTTTATAGATACGGCTTGTTGCGACACTGTTGCCGGCAATTCGCCAACACAAACGCCAAGCATATCCAACGTTGGAGCCATTTGTTCGGAGATACTTTGTATAAACTTAGTCTGTTGTTCGTTATGCTCGTTATTTATCTTAATAATATTCTTCAGTTTTTTGGTGAGTATCAAATAACGCAACAATATAAATATCAATAACAACAGTGCTGCAATCAATATTACAACAAATGTAGTAAGGCCAACTATCATATATTGTTTACCCGACAACTGGCTATCTTTCTCCTGTATTGTTTTCAGGCTCTCATCATATTTCATCTGCAATGCGCCCAACTTATCCTGCGCATTGAAGGCTTTTACCGAATCCGTCCAAACGATATACTTCTCGTAGGTTCGCTTCATCAACGGAGCATCGTTGGATTTCAAAGCTATATTAATCAGGCTTCTGTAGCAATCGCTCACCTTATCGTATTCTTTCTTTTCCCTGTATTGGCTGATAAGTTTTTGGAATGCGGCATCTCCCTGTTCATTTTTCCCTAAAGCATAATAGTAACTTGCTTTGGTATACAACAAGTCTTCGGCAAGTTTGCTGCTTTTGGATTGGCTGGCTAAATTATTCAGTTCGGCAAGCTGAAGTTCGGCTTGGGCCGCATTCTTAAGCTTCATATACATTTGCAACCGTTCTTTAGTGATCTGGAAACGTTCATCATAAAATACATTTTGCGATTTTTGTTCCTCTGTCTGTAATAATTGCGTCATTTGCCGGCAAAGTTCAAAAGCTTCCTTATAATAATTCTCACGGTAATAAAGAAAAGCTCCTTTTGTTCCACACTCAACCGCCTGTGCATATTTTCCCTGGTTTGCAAAGGAGTTATAAGCACGGATATAAAGGTAACGCGCCTTTGTATAATCTTTCTGCTCAAAACTGGTTTGAGCTTGTTTCATAAATTCGTTTCCTAAGTTTTCCTGAGCCTGAATATTTGTACAAAAACAAAATATAAAAGCAATAATAAAATAAGAGATCTTCATAATTGCAAATTTAATTTAAAGCAAATATACACAGTTCTGCAGACAATGCGCTCTTTCGAAGCGGAAAAATGAAAAAAAGATGCTAAACAAATAGTAAGTTGACAGTCGTCAACCATACGGTCGACAACCGTCAGCCAAGCGGTTGACAATTGTCGGCCGCTTGGCCGATAATTGTCAACTTACTTTTTCATCAAGAAAAACATTATAAATACAGGGTTATCGAATGGCCTCTGCCCGGTTTCAATTGCCATCAGTTCCAACCGACAAGCATGCGCTGTCTTAATTTTATAAAAGAGTTCACGAATCTTGCAGTAAAAACTTATATTTGCATGTTCTAAGTAATATATATGGGCGGATAATTTTCGTACATTTAGCATTTATAGATTTATGTTGAAGCAACAGTTACAACAAAAGTTACAACAAAAGCTTTCTCCTCAACAAATACAGTTGATCAGGCTTCTGGAACTTCCAGCCATTGAACTGGAAGAGCGAGTGAAGCATGAGCTGGAAGATAATCCGGCACTGGAAGAAGGACGCGAGCCTTTAGACGACTTTGAACGGACTGAAGAAGATAACGCCGAAGACATAATGCCGGTAGAAACAGACACGGATATTTCTCTTGGCGATTATCTGAGCGAAGATGATATACCGGACTACAAGCTCCGCGAAATGAGTGACAGGATAGAAAAAAAGGAAGATGTTCCTTTTTCGGCAAGCCAGTCATTAAACGAATTTTTACTGCAACAGCTCGGACTACGTGACTTAACGGAAAAACAACTGAAAATTGCAGAATATATTATAGGTAATATTGACGACGACGGATATTTGCGACGCGATCTGTCCGCTATTGCCGACGATTTGGTTTTTCAGGCAGGACAAGAAGTGGATGAAGGCGAAATAGGAATGGTTCTTTCCATCATTCAGGATTTTGAACCCGCAGGAGTAGGCGCCCGTAACCTGCAGGAATGCCTACTGATCCAATTGGACAAACGCGAACAAACGCCTGTCAATTCATTAGCAATACACATTCTGACCGAATACTTCGAAGAGTTTATCCGCAAGCATTACGATAAGATTCTACGCGGACTGGATATCGACGAAAACACACTTAAGAATGCAATTCACGAAATAACCATGCTGAATCCTAAACCGGGAAGCAGTTGGGGTGGTTCTATGGAAGTGGCCATGAGCCAGATCATACCCGATTTTCTGGTGGAAGCAAACAATGGCGAGCTGACCTTAAGCATGAATAACCGCGATATTCCCGATTTAAGAATTAATCGCGAATATGCCGAAATGTTTCAGGATTATGCAGGAAACAAAGCAAACCAAACGGCTAAAATGCGCGACGCCGTACAGTTCGTAAAACAGAAACTGGATTCCGCCCAATGGTTTATTGACGCCATTAAGCAACGTCAGGAAACTTTACAACGCACAATGGAAGCGATCATTCTGTTACAACGCGACTTTTTCCTGACAGGAGACGAAACATCCCTTCGTCCGATGATACTGAAAGATGTAGCAGAACGTGCCGGATATGACATTTCCACGATTTCGCGGGTAAGCAACAGTAAATATGTACAAACAAACTTCGGCATTTACCCGCTTAAATATTTCTTCTCCGAATCGATGCAAACCGACAGTGGCGAAGAAATATCCACCCGCGAGGTAAAAAAGATCATGAAAGAACATATTGAAAACGAAGATAAACGCAAGCCCCTGACAGACGAAGAACTAGCCACTATCCTGAAAGAAAAAGGATATGTAATAGCCCGCCGGACAGTTGCAAAATACCGGGAGCAACTGGATATACCGGTAGCCCGGCTCAGAAAAGAAATTTAATAAATAAACAACATGAGATTATTTGCTAATATAACATCCATCCTATTCCATCCGTTGCTTATGGTGACCTATGGGATCATATTGGCTCTTACCTACACCTACCTTGCCATATACCCGCTCCCTGTAAAGCTAACGATTTTAGGAGGTACATTTGTTTCTACGGCAATTATACCCGGTGTGTTTATTTGGCTGATGGTAAAAAACGGAGCAGCTGTCGACCTGGAACTTTCCGACCGCAAAGAACGCATTGTTCCTTACCTTATTTTCATAACTTCCATTATGGTCTGCACCTTCTTCCTCTATAAGATGATGATGCCATTCTGGATACTGGCGCTTCTGATAGGCGTCTGTGTCTCACTGATAATAGCCTTGAGCATTAATTTTTTCTGGAAAATAAGTGCGCATGCCATTGGCGTAGGCGGATTACTGGGCGGTATTATGGGAGTTGCACGCATACACATGATAAATCCTTTCTGGGCTTTCATTGCCGTATTGCTGATAGCCGGTTTGGTAGGTACATCACGTATCTTTTTACAAAGACATACACCTATGCAGGTATATGCAGGCTTTTGTCTGGGATTTATATGTACATTTGTAGCCTCGTTATTAAGTTATATCTATTTATTCATCTAATAAAAACACTAAAATTATGAATTTTCCTGCAGATTTAAAGTACACAAAAGACCATGAATGGATTCGTGTAGAAGGCGACGTTGCTTATGTTGGTATCACAGATTACGCGCAAGGCGAATTGGGCGAAATCGTATATGTAGACATCACTACGGAAGGCGAAGAAGTTGCTAAAGAAGAAGTGTTCGGAACAATCGAAGCTGTTAAAACCGTATCGGACCTGTTTATGCCTGTTAGCGGCGAAGTATTGGAAATTAATGCTGAACTGGAAGACAAACCGGAATTGGTTAACGAAGATGCTTACGGTAAAGGTTGGTTGATCAAAATCTCTCTGAAAGACAAATCTGAAGTGAATGAACTGTTGTCTGCGGCAGATTATGAACAATTGATTGCAAAATAAGAGAATATGACACCTGTTGTAAGTATAATAATGGGCAGCACATCAGACCTGCCCGTTATGGAAAAAGCAGCCAAGTTGCTTGACGAAATGGAAATCCCATTCGAAATGCATGCACTGTCTGCCCACCGTACTCCGGCAGAAGTGGAGGCTTTTGCCAAAGGAGCCAAAAGCCGCGGCATTAAAGTGATTATCGCAGCAGCCGGCATGGCAGCCCATTTATGCGGCGTGATAGCATCCATGACGACATTGCCGGTTATCGGCGTACCTATCAACTCTTCGTTAGACGGTATGGATGCCCTATTGGCTATCGTACAGATGCCTCCGGGAATCCCTGTTGCAACCGTAGGAATTAACGGAGCACTTAACGCCGGTATCCTTGCAGTACAAATGCTTGCCGTAGGAGATGAACAACTCCAGGAAAAGCTTGTTGCATACAAAGAAGATTTGAAAAAGAAAATCGTGAAAGCAAATGAAGAATTAGCTCAGGTTTCCTTTAAATACAAAACTAATTAGTTGACTCTTGGCTAGTGACAGGTAAACACAAATACCGTTTGCGCACCTGTCACCTGCCAACTATCCCCTGTCAACTGAATTGTCAACTGAATTATGGATTATTTTAATTATACCCGGCGTAAATCGTCTGTTGTTCATATCGGAAACATTCCGATGGGAGGAAAAAATCCGATTCGCATCCAATCCATGGCAAATGTATCTACTATGGACACAGATGCAGCAGTCAATCAAGCAATACGAATGATTGAAGCGGGTGCCGAATACATTCGTTTTACCGCACAAGGAGAACGGGAAGCACGCAATCTGGGAGAAATCCGTAAACAATTAAACGCACAAGGTTTCACCACCCCGTTGGTTGCCGATATACACTTCAATCCCAAAGCAGCCGATGCCGCTGCAGAAGAAGTAGAAAAAGTCCGCATTAACCCGGGCAACTACGTAGACAAAGTAAAAACTTTCAGTCATCTTGAATACACTGACGAGGAATATGCAGCCGAATTACAGAAAATCCGCGATCGCTTTGTTCCTTTCCTTAACATTTGCAAGAAACACGGAACCGCCATCCGTATTGGCGTAAATCACGGTTCGCTGTCCGATCGTATTATGAGCCGCTATGGCGATACACCCGAAGGCATGGTAGCCTCATGCATGGAATTTCTTCGTATTTGCAAAGACGAACATTTCCCGGATGTAGTTATATCAATTAAAGCATCCAACACTGTTGTGATGGTGAAGACCGTCCGTTTATTAGTACGGACGATGGAGCAGGAAGGCATGGCCTATCCTTTACATTTAGGAGTAACGGAAGCCGGAGACGGAGAAGATGGACGTATAAAAAGTGCCGTTGGTATAGGGGCTTTATTATCTGATGGTATCGGTGACACGATCCGGGTGTCATTAAGTGAAGATCCGGAAGCAGAGATACCTGTAGCCCGCAAACTGGTAGAACATATATTGGAACGCCGGGAGCACAAACCGATTGTGGGCACTTTATCCGCAGGTTATGATCCGGTAACCGCGACCCGCCGTAAAACCCGTGCCGTAGAAGGCATAGGAGGAAACTTCCCTCCTATTGTCATTTCCGACCGCAGTGATGGGAATTTTGAATTTGATCATTCTTCTTTACCTGACTACATATACATTGGCAAAGAGGATCCTGATAATCTGCCCGACAACTTCAGGCTGTTGGTAGATGCCCATTTCTGGAAAGAACGTCCGAACGCATTTCCTTTCTTTATTGCTTCCGAAGCAGAAGAACTGAAAGACTATGACGTACCCCTGAAGTTCATCCGCATAACGAACAGCGACCTGAACGAAAATCTGATCAAAACCCTCCAAAAAGACAAAACCGTAGTTGTAATTCTAAGTACTTATCATCGGAATGCGGTTGGTGCCGAACGTGCCGCCATGCATAAACTATTATCGGCCGGTTGCGACATTCCGGTTATACTGCACCGGGATTATCAGGAAACAGACACGGAAGCCTTGCAACTAAAATCGGCTGCCGATTTCGGAACTTTATTATTAGACGGTTTCGGAGATGGCATCATGTTGCATAATGAAGGAACCAAGACCTCCGTTGCAGACAAATACATGTTTGGTATATTACAAGCTACCCGCTTGCGTATCAGCAAAACGGAATATATTTCCTGTCCGAGCTGCGGACGTACATTATACGACCTGCAAACAACAATAGCCCGTATCAAAGAGGCAACATCGCACCTGAAAGGTCTGAAAATCGGTATCATGGGCTGTATCGTAAACGGTCCCGGAGAAATGGCTGATGCCGATTACGGTTATGTTGGTGCCGGACGGGGACAAATCAGCCTATATAAAGGGAAAGAATGTATATTGAAAAACATTCCGGAAGAAGAAGCCGTAGAACGTTTGGTACAATTAATAAAAGATCATGGAGACTGGACGGATTAACCGACAGTTAATATTCTATACAGGAATCAAACATCTGTCAACCGTCGTTTGTCAACTGTCAACTTTTAAATATCTTTGTCAGTCAATAATTAAGAACTCATGGAAGTAAAAATAGTTAATAAATCCCATCATCCGCTGCCGGCATACGCAACACCGCTATCGGCAGGTATGGATATTCGTGCAAACTTGTCGGAACCTGTCGTGTTAAATCCGTTGGAACGTAAAATAATCCCTACCGGACTTTACATTTCGTTGCCGGAAGGATATGAAGCACAGATGCGTCCACGCAGCGGTTTGGCTATCAAACATGGCATTACCTTACTGAATACACCGGGAACTATCGACGCCGATTATCGCGGAGAAATAGGCATTATTTTAGTAAACCTGTCAAATGTGCCATTCGAGATAAACGACGGAGAACGTATATGCCAGATGGTTATTGCCGCTCACAGCCATGTTGAATGGAAACCGGTAGAAGTATTGGACGATACCGAACGCGGTGCCGGAGGCTTCGGACATACCGGAAAACAATAAGAGAATATCTCTTTACGTGAACAAATAAAATTATGACATTGAAATCTCTGAAATATATTGCACTATTATTGCTGATGACCTGCTTCGTTCCGGTAAAAGCAACGAATGCCAAAGTTATTGGTTCTTCTGTAGCTGCAAAGATAAGTGATGCCGACCGACGTAAATTTGATTATTTCTTCTACGAAGGGCTCAATTTAAAGAATGCCGGCAAGTTTGATGCTGCCTACGATGCTTTTTATCATTGTTTGGAGCTTGACTCGACAGCAGCTCCGGTTCTTTACGAATTATCGTCTTTCTATGTACAATTAGACCGCCCTAATAAAGCTGTAGAGATGTTGAAACGGGCTGTAGCAAACAGTACGGACAACTACACTTATAAAATTGCCCTGGCAAGTGTTACCCGCAACTTAGGCATGTACGGAGAAGCAGCCGAAGAGTATGAAGAACTAATAAAAGAATATCCCGACAAGGCCGAATTATATTATTACCTGGCCGATGCTTATACCCAAAGCGGAGATATTGGTAAAGCAATCGACGCATACGACTCGCTAGAATCGATTATTGGTATGAACGAAGCTCTTTCCATGCAGAAGTATAAATTGTATAATCAACTGGAAAAGCAAGACGAAGCATTCAGGGAAGTAGAAAAACTGGCTGATAAGTATCCGATGGAAGCCCGTTATCAGATCATATTGGGAGACCTCCACCTGGAGAAGAAAGAAATGGAGAAAGCCCTGGCTTATTACCAGAAGGCACACGAAGTAGATCCGTTGAATCCGTATTATATCGTCTCCATGGCTAATTATTATGAGGCAACGGATAATAAAACAGCCGCAGAAGAACAAATACGGACAGCTCTTGTCAACGAAAAATTAGATGTAGAAACAAAAGTCAATATCCTGTCCCGCTACATCCTCAAACTACAACAAACAAAGCAGGGAACCGAAAGTGCAAACCAGCTATTCCAGACGTTACTGGAACAACATCCGGAAGATATAGATCTGAAGCTGATGTATGGCGGCCTGTTGCTGGCACAAGGAAAAAACGAAGAGGCTAAGTTTCAATTCCAACTGGTAACAGAAATGGAACCGGATAATGCCGGAGCCTGGCAACAACTTCTTAATCTGGCATTAAAATCGGAAGATATTCCGGAAGTAATGCGTATCTGCAACAAGTGTATTGAACTATTTCCCCAATCGCCCGAGTATTATTTCTATCTGGGGATTGCCTATTATCAACAAGGAAAATACCAGGAGGCCCTGAATGCCTATTATACCGGACTGAATGTTATCCCGAAAGAAAACCTGCCTTTAAAATCTGATTTCTACGGACAAATAGGTGATATCTATTATCAGATGACGAAGATGGACCAGGCTTATCAAGCGTATGACGAAGCGCTGAAATACAATGAAAACAATGTTGTTGTATTAAACAATTACAGCTATTTCCTTTCGTTAGAAAAGAAAGACCTGAAGAAAGCAGAACGAATGAGCGCTCTATGTATAAAACTGGAACCGGATAATGCAACTTATCTGGATACATACGCCTGGATTTTCTTTGTGCAGGGCAACTATACGTTGGCAAAAATATATATAGAAAGTGCACTTGAGAAAGATAAAACAAAAAGTGCGGAACTGGTAGATCATTACGGTGACATCCTGTTTATGAACGGTGATAAAGAAAAAGCCATTGAACAATGGAAGAAAGCCAAAGAAATGGGAAAGAAAACAGAGATACTC
Source organism: Parabacteroides provencensis (assembly GCF_900232875.1). Taxonomy (NCBI): domain Bacteria; kingdom Pseudomonadati; phylum Bacteroidota; class Bacteroidia; order Bacteroidales; family Tannerellaceae; genus Parabacteroides; species Parabacteroides provencensis. The sequence continues at coordinate 1,447,525 of NZ_LT960488.1, forward strand.
GACCGTAAGATTGCCGAAGGTATTTATATTGAAGATAAAGATGCAAAATGAATAAATGGGGAAAGTTTAGAGGATTAGTTGTTTTTGCAGGGATAATAATGCTACTTTCTTTAGCCGGTTGTAAGTCGTCCAAGAAAGTAGGAACTGTAGAAAGCAGCGGCACCAAAGCGTACAATGAGTTTTTTGCATCCATGCAAGAACAGGAATTCCATTTCAACACACTTTCGGCACGTCTGAATGTAGACCTTAACCTGCCCGATAAGAATATGAGTTCGCGTGTTGATCTGAAAATGATTAAAGATAGCGTTTTCCAATTATCCGTACAACCTTTTCTTGGTATTGAAGTCTTTCGCATAGAACTAAGTATAGATAGTATTAAAGTCATTGACCGCATAAACAAACGTTTTGTAACGGAAAGCTATTCAGGTTTGAAAGGGCAAACTCCAATAGATTTTAATTTCTACAATTTGCAAGCACTTTTCACAAACCATTTGTTTTTGCCTGGACAGCAGGCTATTTCACCGAAGCAATACAATCATTTCAGGCTGGAACAAGAAAATGGGCTGGCTGAAGTCAAAACAAAAGATTCCATGGGACTGCTTTATACTTTTACTGCCGATGGAGAAGAAAAGCTTCTTGCCACCCACATCAGTGAACCATCCGACAAATACATGCTTCAATGGGATTATCAGGATTTCAGGTTAGCCGGAGACCAACCGTTCCCGATGCTCATGGACATACGATTACTGGAGAATAATCTTTCCAAAGGAAACATCAGAATCCATTTCTCCCGTATACAAACAGATATGCCGCTAAGTATGGATTTCAGCATCCCTGCAAAATATAAACGTATTACCTTTGCACAAATAATAAAAGCAATAAGTAATAACAGTAACTAAACGGATATGAAGCACTGTTGGATTGTCATATTTTTAATTCTTCTGGCTCCCGCTTATGCTCAAAAGTCTGATAAGGTCAGACAACTTGAAAAGCAGCGTAAGGAAGCACTGGCTGAAATTGAAACGACAAGCCAACTGTTGAATGAAACAAAACAGACGGCCAAAAACTCGCTGAATCGTCTTAACCTGTTGTCGCAACAAATACTATCCCGCAAGAAAGTAATCAGTATTTTAAACCAGGAAATTGACGCTATCAACGGGCAAATGAACAAAATGAACCGTGAAATAACTCAACTGGAAAGAGAATTAGGCAATAAAAGAGCCAACTATAGCAAATCTGCACAAAGCCTATATAAACGGCATAGCTCGCAAGACAAACTTTTATTCATTCTATCTGCCGATAACTTTGCACAATCTTTACGCCGCATGCGATATTTACGCGAATATGCCGACTGGCAGAAACGGCAGGCCAACGACATTATAGACAAGCAAAAAGTAATTAACCAGAAAAAGGTAGAGTTAGAGAAAACGCGATCTGCAAAACTAACCCTTCTAGGCACCCGCGAAAATGAGAACAAGAAGCTGGTATCGGAAGAATCGAGTCAGAAAGAAGAAATACAGCAACTAAATAAAAAACAAAAGAAGCTACAGGCAGAATTACGTAAAAAACAACGTCAGGCACAAGCTTTAAATCGTCAGATAGAACGACAAATTGCCGCCGAGATTGCGCGTGCAGAAGCTGAAGCCAAAGCGGCCCGTGAAAAAGCAGAACGCGAACGTCGTGCCCGCGAGAAAGCCGCCCCAGGCTCAAAATCTTCTTCAGAACCAATTCGCGAAGAACGTGTTGCCGATACAAAAGGCGGCTATGCCATGACGAAAGCGGAAAAGCAACTATCCGATAATTTTGCCAATAATCGCGGTAGACTGCCTTATCCGGTAGCTGGTTCACATACAATTGTTGCTTCATTCGGCGAACAACAACATCAGGAACTGAAATATGTCCGTACAAGCAATAGCGGAATAGATATCCAGACCACTCCGGGATCAGATGCCCGCGCGGTCTTCAACGGTGAAGTAACCCGCGTATTTGTAGTACCGGGATATAATAATTCCATTATCATACGCCACGGTAACTACCTGACTGTTTACAGTAACCTTAGTGAAGTATATGTGAAAGCCGGAGACCGGGTCTCTACCCGCCAGGCCATCGGGCGTATTTTCACCGATACGGAAGATGGAAACACAACAATCCTTCATTTCCAGCTTTGGAAAGAAAAAACGAAACTCAATCCGGCTCCGTGGTTGGATTAACAAACAGCCCGGCTTATGAATCCGCTCCCGAAAAATATCCAACGATGGACGGAAAACCCCGTCTTCCGTAATATATTACTCTTGTTCTCCGGTACAGGTCTGGCTCAACTCATTCCCGTTATCATCCAATTATTTTTAGCACGTATTTATTCCAAAACGGAATTCGGAGAACTATCCGTATTTATGTCTGTCATTGGTATAGGAGGAGTGATTGCCACACTCAACTACGATTATGTTGTTGTCATCTCGCGCAAACAGGGAGAAGCACGTACAATGCTCTCCCTCTCTCTGCTTTCATCCATACTGATAAGCATATTCAGTTGCCTGATATTATATGTATTCAAGCCCTATTTCTCAGGGATATTGAATGTCTCGGACTATAGCATTTTATGGATGGCACCGCCTGTAATCCTTATCATGGGGTGGATAAACGGCTTCACGAGTTGGTACAACCGGCAGGGAGCTTATAAAAAGATGGTAACCGGACAACTCACCCAAGGACTATCCATACCGATACTAAAGCTTCTGTTTGGTTATGTAGGCATATCTGCAGGATTGATCTGGGGAACATTCACCGGGTATATCTTTGCCGTTGCCTATTTTATTTACCTTTATCTCGCAGACGAAAATAAGCAAGGTCTATTCCGCTCCCTTTCATGGATCAAGATAAAGCTATATGCCTGGGAATACCGGGACTTTGCCATTTATGCCAGCATCGGAAATTTATTCAATGCATTTGCTTTACTGGGACTTCCGTTATTAATTACATTTTTCTATCCGCTTGAAGTAGCCGGACTATACTTTTTTGCCAATTCTATCATACGGCTGCCAATAAACCTGCTATCCCTCGCCATTGGCAAAGTATACAAAAAAGAGGCCAGCGAAATGTACCAGAGGCGTCCGCACGAATTATACTCATTTACAATTCGTATTCAAAAGATGATATTATGTTTCGTACTTCCCCTATTGGTATTCTTCTTCCTGTTCGGACCTCAACTGTTTTCATTCCTATTTGGAGCCAAGTGGATAGAATCCGGAGAGATGATCCGTTATTTTGCTATCTTTGTTCTGTTTAATGCGCTTTATTCACCCATAAGCTCAATAGCAGATATATTGCGGCATCAAAAACTGCTTTTGTTCTTTAATGTTTCTCTTGTGATATGCCAGATAGCTATATTCGCAATAGGAGCAGGTCTGGAATTTAAGTATGTATTATTGGCGACTTCCGTCATCGGTACATTGCATTATATCCTGATTGACATATACATGAAAAAGCAGATAAAAAAATACAGATTATGAAACAACTTCTCAAAAATATTTCCGAACCGGTTCTGCGTATTCTTATCCATTGGGCATATCCGCGTTTCGAACGCCAGGAAGGTTATACGTCTTATGCCCACATCTTCATACACTTCTTCCTGATGCAGAAAATAGTAGGTATCAACAGAAGTGTTCCCTGGCCTGTGCATTTCACCAGCCAGATCATTGAATGGCAAAAAATAGAAAAAGGAATCTGCTGCGATCCGGGAGATTGCAAAGGTGTATATATTAATGCGCACGGTGGACTTAAGATCGGGAACAATGTAGAAATTGCACCTAACACGGTTATCTCTACCGTAAACCATCACAAGCGTGATTTCCGGAAGATCGGATATAAGAAAGGGATTACCATTGGCAACAACGTATGGATAGGTGCCAACTGCTCAATCCTGGCAGGTGTTACGATTGGCGACAATGTGGTTATAGGGGCCGGTTGTACAATAAGAGAAGATGTTCCATCTGACACCGTTGTTTCACAAACTGCGGAATCGCTGGTATATAAACCCCAGTCGGGCCCGCATGAATGGGATTATACAACAGCCAGACTTATGTAACCTATAAAGCCAGACCATCCAAAAGTCGGACGTAAGTATCTATTGCTTCCCGTATCTCCATCAATTCAATATACTCGTTTGCGGCATGCGAACGGGCAGAATTACCCGGTCCTATTTTAACGGAAAGAAATGGCATCAACGCCTGGTCGCTCAGTGTGGGAGAGCCAAACGGTTCTTTTCCCATCATAACCGCCCTTTGTACAAACGGATGATCTAAAGGCGTACGTGTAGAGTTCAAACGGAAACTACGGGCGTTTACCGTGCACGACACTTGCTCTTTTATTAACTCAAAAGCTTTTTCATTCGGATAGAACTCGTTTGTCCGTACATCTACCGTAAACTCACAACGGTCGGGCACTACATTATGTTGCGTACCGGCATGAATGATAGTCACGCTCATCTTTACCGGACCCAGGAAATCGCTCTTTTCGGGAAACTGATATGTATTGAACCATCCAATATCTTTCATGGCAAGCGTAATGGCATTAATGCCTTCATTACGTGCCGCATGCCCCGCCTTACCTGTACTAACACAGTCCAGTACCATCAACCCCTTTTCGGCTACCGCCGGTTGCATACCTGTAGGTTCGCCAACAATAGCAAAAGCTACGGGAGGAAGTTCTGCCAATACGCTTTCCAATCCGTTTTTCCCGGAAACTTCTTCTTCACAAGATGCAAGAAAGATCAGATTATACGGTTGCTCTTTACAGCACAACGTACGGAAGGCGGCATACAAAGACACCACACTTGCCCCGGCATCGTTGCTGCCTAAACCATACAGTTTATCTTCGTCGTCCACCTCAGGAGCGAACGGATCTTTTGTCCAGCCCGAAGCCGGCTTTACCGTATCTATATGGGAATTCAACAATACAGTAGGTTTACCCGGATCGAAATTATTACCGATGATCCATAAATTATTACCCTTACGGCAGACTTTATCGCCATCTTTTGCCCATTTCTGTTGCAGAAAGTCGGCAACCTCTGTTTCTTCCCGGCTGAAAGACGGGCGGGAAATCATTCCTTTTAACGTATCTATTGCATCGTAAAACATGCCGCTACTCATTTTCATCCATTAATAACTGCTTTACCGTTACCCGGTCTACCTCCAATTGTTCCTTTAAGGCTTCCAAAGATTCGAATTTCTCATCACCGCGTACAAACCGGATAAAAGAAACAATTATCTCATCGTTATATATATCGCCTGAGAAGTCGAAAATGTTTACTTCAAGAGTTATGTTCGTCCCATTATTCAAAGTAGGACGGCTACCGATATACAGCATACCTTCATAACGGAAACCTTTCAGATAAACATAAACAGCATATACGCCAATGCCAGGCAGTACCTTAAACGGTTCGTCCGACTCTATATTGGCTGTGGGAAACCCTAAAGTACGGCCTACCTTATAGCCACTCACAATATGCCCTTTTATCTGATAGGGATAAGTGAGCAAATAAGCTGCATCTTCTACATTGCCCTGTTCTATCAAATGCCGTATTTCCGACGAACTAACCGCCGTACGGCCGGCATCGTAAACCGTAGCCTGAATAACTTCTATACCGCATTCCTTACCATAAATAACATATTGTCCGAATCCATCCGTACGATCGTGTCCGAAACGATGATCGTAACCTATCAACAATGTATTGACATGCAATCGGCGGGCAAGTACTTTGTGGATAAATTCGGAAGCCGACAGGCGCGAAAGTTCAACTGTAAAGTCTAACACAATGCAATAATCAACTCCGGTAGTCTCCAACTGCTCCAGTTTTTCTTCAAAAGAATTCAGAAGCTTCGGCTGGTAATCTGAATGAAGCACAGCTCTCGGATGATCGGCAAAAGTAATTACGGCAGAAGGCAAGCCTTTTAACCGTGCCACCTGTTTCATTTCTTCTATCAGGAAACGATGTCCACGGTGAACCCCGTCAAAAAAACCGATTGTGGCAACCAAAGCCTGTCCCTTCAGTATTTCAAAATCTTTAACAACAACCATTCATCTATTACATTATCGTTACAACCAAGGGACAAACTTACATAAAATGTAAATATTAACAGGAAGCTTTAAAAGAAAAGTTTATCAAAACTCTTTGTTATACCCGATGTTATATGATAAAAGGAGTAAATTACTATGAACGTTTGCAGAGTTGAAGATTATAAACAATTAATATTGTCGTACGATTCCTGTTTCAGTACATTTTATCCGGATCTGAACTTCTATTGTGATGATGAAATCTTCGCCGTTAAAGGAATTATCCGGAAATATACAGACATTTCCGGCGTAGATTTAAACATGGACTATTTCATTATTGCTATGAAAAAAGAGTATCTCATCTACTTACCCATATCGGAAACAGCAAAATATCAAATCAAAAACAACAACAGTCAGTTTAAAAACTAATTTACTGTATTCCTTACTATGGTATTGGCTAAATTTCCCCTCATGACTTTTTATATCAAAGACACTATACTTTTATTCTTTTGACCTGGGTCAAAATTAATTTTGCCTAAGGTAAAAATCAATTATTAGCTAGATAGAAATTAATTTTCAGCAGTGACAAAAGTATAAATCCACTTGTACTTTTTACTAAATTATACCTTCTTTCATACCAGAGAAAGCCGAGTTCACTGACAGACATCAGAAGTAGTTGTATAACAACGAATAAGCGAAATACTATCCGGCCGGCAAATCATATATCAATTTAATTCCGTATTTTTGTATCTTGATTAATGAGGAAATAAGATGAATTACCAGATTAAAGCACCGGAGGCCAGACTTCAATCCTCCATACAGCTTCCCGCTTCTAAAAGCATCAGCAACAGAGCTTTGATTCTGAATGCTTTAAGCTATAGTCCATACGATATACAAAATCTTTCCGACTGCGATGATACGGAAGTGATGATAAAGGCGCTTAACTCCAATGAGAGCAACTTTGACATCAAAGCTGCCGGAACAGCTATGCGCTTCCTCACGGCTTTTCTCTCAAAGGTTGTTGGCGAGTGGACAATCACCGGGACGGAACGGATGAAAAACCGCCCCATTAAAATACTGGTGGACGCACTAAATTCTTTAGGGGCAAGGATAGAATATATGGAAAAAGAGGGATACCCACCCTTGCGGATATTCGGGAGTGCACTGCAAGGCGGCGAAATCTCATTAGCCGGCGGAGTAAGTTCGCAATATATATCGGCCTTGCTGATGATAGCACCTTTGATGGAAAACGGTTTGGTATTGCATCTGGAAGGTAATATCATTTCGCGTCCCTATATAAACCTTACCCTTAAATTAATGGAGCAATTCGGTGTAAAAGCCGATTGGAACGGGCAGACAATAAAAGTACTTCCGCAAGAATACAAACCGGTACACTTTACTGTCGAATCCGATTGGAGCGCTGCTTCATACTGGTACGAGATCATGGCACTCTGTCCGAATGCGGAAATAGAACTGCTGAGATTATTCAAAAACAGCCTGCAAGGCGACTCAGCCGTAGCCAAACTGTTTGCACAACTGGGAGTAGGAACTACTTTTACGAACAAAGGCATTCTTTTACGCCACAACGGAAACGTTTGTAAGAAACTGGTACATGATTTCATAAATGAACCCGATCTGGCACAAACTTTTGTAGTAACCTGTGTGTTCCTTAATATACCTTTCCGTTTCACCGGATTGCAATCTCTGAAAATAAAAGAGACAGACCGGATAGAAGCCCTGAAGGTGGAATTAAAAAAACTAGGCTATATACTTACGGACAGCAATAACAGTATACTTGAGTGGAACGGAGAAAGATGCGAACCCGAAAGTAACCCGATCATAGCAACATACGAAGATCACCGTATGGCGATGGCTTTTGCACCGGTAGCGCTGCTTCGACCTGTTTGTATAGCTAATCCGGAGGTAGTAAGCAAGAGTTATCCTTTGTACTGGAAAGATTTGGAACAGGCAGGATTTAGAATTACCGAAGATTAAGATTGAACGAAACATGTGGTACTTAATTATATTCATCAGCGTAGTATTTCTTGGAACCATAGCGGCCATTGCCAGCTATTTCAGGAATAAGAAACTACAAAGAATGCTCGAACGGGGTGAAATTACCGAAATACCGGAATCCCAGGAAATACCAGAAGTATGTTGCGGGCAACATGAAACATGCGAACGCGACAGTCTGTTGGCGGCGGTAAGCAAAAAAATAGATTATTACGACGACGAAGAATTGGATCAATATATCGGAACAGAACCGGATGAATACAGTGATGAAGCAGTTAATGAATTCCGGGAAATACTATACACCCTGCAGGAGATTGAAGTGGCAGGCTGGCTACGGAGCTTGCAATTGAGAGGCGTCCAACTGCCGGATGCTTTGAAAGACGAAGCATTCTTAATTGTGGGAGAAAGAAGAACCCACTAACCGGAGGACTGACAATGGAATTATTTCAATACACCTTTTTTCAAAACGCTCTTACAGGCAGTTTACTGACAGCTATAGTTTGCGGCATTGTAGGCACTTATATCGTATCACGCCGTCTGGTATTTATAAGCGGAGGTATCACGCATGCCTCATTCGGAGGACTCGGACTAGGTTTTTACCTGGGTATGAATCCGATCCTTATGGCAATGGTATTTTCCATACTTTCAGCATTTGGTGTAGAATGGGTGAGCAAAACACAAAACGTACGCGAAGATTCGGCCATTGCCGGCGTATGGTCTTTAGGAATGGCATTAGGGGTTATCTTCATTTTCCTTACACCGGGATATGCTCCCAACCTGTCGGCCTATCTTTTTGGAAACATACTGACGATTTCGATGACCGACATTTTTTTAATAACTATCCTGGCAGTTATGCTGGTGATTGTGTTCCTGCTATTTTTCCATGAGATCATGTATGTGGCATTTGACAACGACTTTGCCATAACGCAGCGTCTGCCGGTAAAAGCAATAGAATATACCATGATGTTTTTTATCGCCGTAACGATTGTCCTCTCCATCCGTCTGGTTGGAATCATGTTATTAATGAGCCTGCTTACTTTGCCTCAGATAACAGTAAATCTGATAACTTCGGATTTTAAAAAGATAATTTGGGGAAGTATTCTGGTAGGCTTTACGGGATGTGTAGCAGGCCTGATATTATCTTATTTCCTGAATGTTCCGTCGGGCGCATTCATTATCCTAGTATTGGTTGTATTGTTTTTAATTACAAAAGGCATTTTATTCTTCCTGCACAGACAATAAATAAAGAATAACAGAGTTTAATAATAGAATAAGAAGCGCAGGCTGATACGTGAAGAAAGGTTTCTACTATATAATAATACCGTTGTTTATATCCATACTCTGGTCTTGCAGTACAAAAAAGAATACCAGAGCAAACCGTTTTTACCATTCCCTCAACACAAGATACAACATCTACTTTAACGGCAGAACCTCCTTCGACGAAGCCTTAAAAGCCCTGCAAGATGGTTACAAGGAGAATTATTCGGAGATGATTCTTATGTACCCTATCAGCGCCCAACCCAAAGATAAACAAACAACAGGAGGCCCTTTCGACCGGGCTATCGAAAAGAGTAACAAGGGCATAAAGCTTCATTCTATCAAAGCCAAACCGCCCAAGAAACCGGGATGGAGAAACAACCCTAAACAAAGGGCATGGCAAGAGCAAGAAGAATATAATCCGTTCCTCAAGAAATGTTGGCTGATGATGGGACAAGCCCAATTCTATAATGCAGACTTTTTGCAGGCGTCCGCCACTTTCTCATACATTGTCCGTCATTACGCTCAGGACGAAGAGGTTGTTGCCGAAGCACGCCTATGGCAGGCACGTTGCTATTCGGAAATGGGTTGGTTTTACGAATCGGAAGATATTTTGGGAAAACTGAATGCAAACGGTATTCCCAAGAAAGAACTAAACAGATACGCTGCTGTTTATGCAGACTATCTCATCAAGAATAATCAGTATGAAGATGCCATTCCTTACCTTAAAACAGCAATAAAAGCCGAAAAGAACCGCCGGCAAAAGACACGTATGAAATATCTGCTGGGACAATTATATGCCAACCAGTCCCTGGATGGCCTTGCCTACAATGCCTTCGGCAGTGTAATTAAGGCCAATCCTCCGTATGAATTGGAGTTTGCAGCACGTATCCGGCAGACAGAAGTTTTTACAGGCAGCAATTACCTGAAGGTGATAAAGATGCTGCAACGTATGGCAAAAAGCCAGAAAAACAAAGACTATCTGGATCAGATTTATTATGCACTTGGCAATGTATATCTGAGCCGTGAAGACACAACTAACGCTATCATCAATTATCAACAAGGTATTGACAAAAGTACCCTGAACGGTATTGACAAGGCTATTTGCCAGATAAAACTGGGCGATATCTACTTCAAACAACACGACTACGTTAAAGCCCAGCCTTGTTTTAGCGGTGCTATGGCCGGTATACAGAAAGAATACAAAGATTATCCGCGTGTAGCCAAACTATCGGCAGTATTAGACGAACTGGTTGTACATATAGAAGCCGTACATTTACAGGACAGTCTGCAAACACTAGCCAAAATGCCGGAGACAGAACGTTTCGCTGTTATCGATAAAATAATAGAAAAGGTCAAAAAAGAGGAAGAGGAGGCAAAAGCGCTTGCAGAAAAAGAAGCTTATCTGGCAGAACAACAATCAAAAGGCACAGGCATAGACCGGCCGGGAACAGAAACCGGAGGGATTGTTTTACCGACAACAGCAGGTGGTTCGGCATTTTATTTCTATAATCCTCAAACGGTTGCCCAAGGAAAGACCCAATTCCAGAGGAAATGGGGACGAAGAACATTGGAAGATGACTGGAGAAGACGAAAAAAGGCTCTTTCCACTTTCAATGAAAACATGAATGAAGAAAATGCAACCAATCCAAACGATTCTACCCAATTGACAGGGCCTGACGGTACGCCGTTTAATCCGGAAGAAGCCGGGGAACCGGTTGTTGCATCGGACGACCCGAAAACGCGGGAATTTTATCTTCAACAGCTCCCGTTTACACAAGAAGACGTAGATGCTTCTAATCTGATTATTGCAGACGGCTTATACAATATGGCTATGATCTATAAAGATAAATTGGAAAATATACCTCTATCGGTAAAAGCCTTTGAAGAATTAGAACGCCGTTTCCCCCAAAACGGCCATAGCCTGGAAAGTTTTTATCAAATTTACCTGATGGCTCTCCGGGCAAACAACAGTACTTTAGCAGCAGAATATAAATCGAAATTGATTGCAAAGTTCCCGAAAAGCGACTATGCCATAGCTATTGCCGATCCTAACTACGAATACAACATTCGCATGATGGATACGATACAAGATTCTATTTATCAGTACACATACAACAGGTATCTGGCCGAAGACACTATAGCCGTGCGTAAAAATTATGAGAAAATGTCTCAGAAATATCCTTTGGCAAACCTGATGCCTAAATTCATGTTCTTAGACGCTTTATCATACGTACAGGCCGGTGATGCGGAAGGATTTAAACATGCGTTAAGGGCTTTAGTAGAGAAATACCCGGATGCAGACGTTACGGAGCTGGCAGGAGAAATGCTGAAAGGCGTATTGCGTGGCCGTACTATGGTTCAAGGCGGAATAAAAGGTATGACGTGGAACTTACGTTTCGGCGTTGGCGACGACGGAACATTATCTGCAGCAGATTCCGCACGTACTTTCACTAACGAAACGATGACTCCATACCGGATGCTGTTAGTGTATCCTACAGGATCATTGGATAAGAATCAATTATTATTTGCCGTTGCAGCCTACAACTTTGCCAACTTCATGGTAAAAGAATTTGACTTGAATATAGAAGAAACTGGCCCTATCAGCATGTTAATGATTCGCGGCTTCATCAATTTCGATGAAATTCTTCAATATTATAAAATGATATACGGCAAAGACGGTTATGGCAACGCCCTGAATAAGGAAGTAGCCATATTGCCTATCTCGGACGACAATTACGAGACATTAATGCGTGGTAAAACACTGGACGAATATGTCTCTTTCTTTGAAGAAAACTTTGGAGATAAAGCTCCGGAATTAGTAGCCCGCTGGAAAGCCCGCATCGAGGCTGCCGAAGAAGAACAAAGCAAGCCTGAGGAAGAAAAAGAAGAACCTATAACAAACGAACAACCTGTAGAAACAATACTGCCGGCCGATACAGCAAAGCAAAACATACAAACAGAAAAACAACCAGTGTTGCAACAGCCTGTAACGGAAGTAAAAGACACGGTTATACCTGTGACAGAAGTTACTGTTCCGGATAACAAAGAGCAAAAAGACTCTGTTTCCATTATACAAGCACCTGCCGAAGATCATGGATTGACATTAAAAGATATAGAAGAAATACGTAAGCGCGAGGCTGCCGAAGAAGAACAGCGGAAAGAAGAAGCACGCAAAGCTTTTGAAGAAGAGCAAAAGGCTCAGAAAGAACTTCAGGCCCAAAAAGAAAAGGAACGTGAAGAACTTCTGAAAAAACAAAAGGCCGAAGAAGAAGCTTTACTGAAAGCAAAAGCCGAGCAAGAAAAACAGTTGGAACGTGACCGGAAAGAAAAGGCGAAACAAGCCGAAGCGGACAAAAAAGCGAAACTGAAAGCACGTGAAGAATTGCGTAAAGAAAAAGAACGCGCATACAAAGAGCGTCTGAAACAGAAAGAGAAAGAACGCAAAGAAAAAGAACGTGAATATAAGGAGAAATTAAAAGCGAAAGAAAAAGCACGTAGAGAAGCTTTAAAAGCGAAAGAAGCCGCGGCACGTAAACGTTAAGCCATTCATTAAATGCAAAATATTGGTTTGTCCACCCAAAAATAATATATTTGCAAAATAATGAATTGTACGAACGAAGATGACGGATGTATTATCATTAGTTGAAAGAATCAAAAATAGCGACCAACAAGCTTTTAATGAACTATACAAGTTGCATTATGTTTCTTTACGTTCTTACGCAATTCTATTAGTAGGTGAAGACGAAGCCGAAGATTTAGTACAGGATGTATTCATCAACATTTGGTTACATAAAGACGGACTTGATAATACACAGTCCATCCGTGGTTATTTACTACGTTCTGTCTACAATTCCGCATTAAATATATTAAAGAAGAAAAGCCGCTCCGATAATTATTGCTCTATCCATGAAAAAGAAATCGAAATGATAGGATATAGCTATTATGATCCGGACGCTAATGATGTGATCCGGAAATTATATAATAAAGAACTACATTCGGATATACATACTGCAATAGAAAGTTTACCTAGCAGATGTAAGGAAGTATTTTCTTTAAGTTATCTACAAGATATGCCTAGTAAAGAAATCAGTCAGATGCTCGGCATTTCCTTAAGCACGGTTGAAAACCATATATATTCGGCACTCAAGCAGTTACGGGAAAAGCTTATACAATATAAAATAAGTCCAATCCTTCTACTGCTACTTTATATTGTATCAAAAAAATAAAAAAATAATTTTCTAATAGGTGTTTTTATTATGACAATTGTATTTATTATGAATTGGATTTAGAATTGGATTTAGAATCGGAATGGACGAAACAACTATATATAGGTATTTATCTGGTTTAGCTACGGATAACGAACAAAAAGCAATCCTGGAATGGATAAAAACTTCACCAGAAAACCAAGCTGCATTTTTTGATATAAAAGCAGTTTGGAATTCAAAGCATGTATTAAACAAAACAGAATATAACATAGATTATTCTTTAAAACTATTAAACCAACGTATTAATAAAATTGCATCCTCGACCAAAGAAAAAAAGCTTTTTACTATTTTAAAATACTGTGCTGGGGTTGCCGCTGCAATTTTATTATTAGCAGTTTCACTTCCTTTCCTGATTAAAAGCCCTTCTGCAGAAAAAACAAGTCCGGTCCGTGTCTACACGAACCATTCAAACGAAAACTCTATAAAAACCTTTTTTCTGGCTGATGGAACCGTCGTTTGGTTAGGAAGCAATTCTACCTTAACATGCCCTACCACTTTTGAAGGATCAACCAGAGAGGTACATCTTACAGGTGAAGCGTTCTTTGAAGTAACAAAAGATCCGGATCATCCGTTTATCGTCAAAGCTGGAGAAAACGAAATTAAAGTTTTAGGAACATCGTTCAGTGTATTTTCCCGCGAAGAGGATAATACTTTTGAGACCATTCTAATGAATGGCTCCATCCGGTTAGACAACAGACATGGAGAAAAGTTAGCAATACTTCGTCCGGGACAGCAGGCACGATATTCAAAAGCGAACAAATCCGTAGAAATAAATGAAGTAGATGCGAATGCTTTAACTTCGTGGAGATTTGGTCTGATTTCATTAACAAATGTCAGTATTTCCGAAATTCTTCGTTGTATTGAAGAAACATATAATGTAAATATAAAAATGGATATACGGTTTCTGGAAAATCGCATATACAACTTTTCTTTTAAACGTTCCAAAGGAGCACAAGAAGCATTGGATCAACTATCATATATTACTAAAATAAAAGCGGAAATCCTTCCTTAACCGATCTGCCAAATATAAATATTATATAATTCCAAAAAAAAAGAGTTTTCACTAGGTAGTTTCTATCTGCTAATTGTATATATAAGTATCAGATAGAAAAACCATGTGACCATAAAACACACAAGCATTCCATCTGAAATAGTTTTGTAATATTTTATTCATGTTTAGTTAATCCTCTTTCATGCTGAAAGAATTAAAAAAATAACGAAATTTGCGGCGATATTAACAAATACATATAGATTCGCAAAAGTTCATAAAGAACTGTGCATTTCATTAATTAGTCTATGCGCTAAAAGGGGTTTGATATTTAAAATTAAGGACCTTTCAGAATAAAGGAAGAGCCGGACATGAAGAATTATTGTCACCTATTAACAATTAAGAAAGTAGATGAAGAGTTCAAAGTGTTAAAAACAAAAGAAAAAAAACGGAGTTCTTTATGAACTAAGGTTTAAAAATTTCTATAAATGCAAGCTAAACTAATTAATATAATGATAGCCTATGTGATGTAAATCTATGCTTACTTAAATGCAACTATGAATATTTTGTAAGAAAGTATGTATGTTAATCTTAAAAAAAACAGCAAAAAGTATGAAGAAAAGATTTTATGATTTTATCTCTATGAAACGGTTATGCGTAGGGATTTCATTGTGCTGTGCTGTTGCAGGTGCCCAGGCAACTCCAACATCCAGTGCATTTGAGCAACGGTTCAACGTTGAGATTTCACTCAACAACGCCACTCTAAAGAACGTAGTAAACGCTTTAAAAAAACAAACAGACGTTGTCTTCTCTTATGACACATCTCTAGAGTCTTTACATGTTAACAATGTATCTCTAAAAGCAGAAAACGAAGCCATTGAAGCGATTCTGGACCAAGCATTCCGTGGAACAGGAGTCAAGTACAAAATTGAAGATCGTATTGTAACTCTCTATTCCGGATCAGAGAAGTCCTCTGTAAAAACAAATTCTACACAGCAAAAAACAAAAAAAGTTTCCGGTATCATAAAAGATGCAACTGGCGAACCCATCATCGGTGCTAACATTGTTGTAAAAGGTACTACAACCGGAGTCATTACCGGGCTTGATGGAGATTTCACTTTGGAAGTTCCTGAAAACGCCATATTAGAGATTAGCTATATCGGTTATTTAACACAGAATATTCCGGTAAGCGGTAAAAATTCATTCAACATCATTTTAACAGAAGATACTCAAAAGCTGGATGAGGTTGTTGTATTGGGCTATGGAGCAGGACAACGCAAACAAGATTTGTCTGCTTCTGTAGGCGTTTTGAGCAATACGGAAGACCTGGTTATCCGCCCTGTTAGCTCCACGGAAGGCATGTTGCAAGGACAACTGGCGGGTGTTACTGTTCAGTCTAATGGTGGAGACCCAACAACAGCCCCTTCTATCGTAATACGTGGACAAGGTTCGCAAAACGGAGATAACGTACTTTGGGTTGTTGACGGCGTTCCCGGAGCCCCTATCGCTTCCATGAATGATATCGAATCCATTGTTGTATTAAAGGATGCTGCCTCTGCTGCAATTTATGGTGCCCAATCCGGTGCCGGCGGTGTAATTCTGGTAACTACCAAAAAAGCAAAAGAAGGTGCAACGTCTTTGACTTATGACGCCACATTCGGTATCCGTAAAGCAAGCAATGTAATTAAACCGTTAAATGCGGAGGAACAGTTGGAAATGCGTACATTATCTTTTAAGAATGCCAGACTTTCATTGCCTACAGGATGGGACCCTGTTAAAAACCCATGGATTGCAACGACTCGTACCAACTGGATGGACGAAATTTTCCGTACTGCATTTTACCAGCGCCACAACGTAGCCCTGAATGTTGGTTCCGAAAATGCTTCAAACCGTGTTTCATTTGCTTACGACAATGACGAAGGTGTATTGATCAATACGTTCAACAAAAATCTTTCGCTACGCTATAATGGTAAATTCAAACTAAATAAATGGGTAACCATCAGCGAAGATCTTGTTTGGAAAAACAATGAAAATCGTACGAAAGATACAGAAAGCGCTTATACCGGCGTTGTTTTGGCTGCCATGTATATGCCTGCAAGTGCTACAGTTTACAATCCATTAGATGGAACTTACGGTGGTACAACAACCGAAGATCCTGCTTATATAGAAAAATATGGCTCCAACTTTGCCGATATCCATGGTGACGCTGTCAATCCGGTTCGTTTATTGAAAGCAGAAAACAGATACAACAGAACCAGTGATATCTGGAGCACCACCAGCTTGGAAATAGCGAACATTGTTACAGGACTAAAATTCGTAAGCCGTTTCACTTACAATTTAAAAAATAATCTTTACAAAAATTTCAGTCCGATCCGTGACGAAGTAGGTAAACCTGCTTTATCAAACAGCTTGGACGAAACGACTTATCGTATGGATGCTTGGAAAACGGAGAATACCTTAACTTACGACAACACATTCAACGACAAGCATACAGTCGGCGTTTTATTATCTACTACTGCCGACCATTATGGTAAACGCAGTATTGAAATTAATGGCAAAGATTTATCAGACGAATCTCCTTATTTGCAATATTTGTCATATGCCAACTCTATCTCAGCAGTAGATGCTTTGGAAGGACCGGATGCCAACGTATCTTTAATTGCCCGTCTAGCTTATTCGTTTGACGACCGCTACTTCGCAACAGCTTCTTTCCGCCGCGACTATGCAGGCCGTCTGCCTAAAGATAATAACCACGGCGACTTCCCTGCTATAACAGCAGGATGGAAAATATCCAATGAATCTTTCTTCCCGAAGAATGACATCCTTAATCTTTTGAAAGTCCGTGCATCTTGGGGACGTGTTGGTAACCTGGGTTCTATCGGTTACAACTACAAATCGGCACTTCTGGCTAAGACTTCATGGCTGGAACAAGCTCAATACGGTGTGGAATCTAATAAGACTTGGGGTAACTTTGTTTACAATTCCAAAGCATTGAATCCGAACCTGACTTGGGAAACTTCTGAGCAATGGGACTTAGGTCTGGATATTGATATGTTCGATAACCGTTTGAGTATGGCATTCGACTACTTCGATAAACGTACGTTCAACCTGATCCAATCCCAGACGATGAACTGGCCGTCAACTATTGGTATCAATGCCATGTTGGTAAATCAGGGAGAAGTTCGTAACCGAGGCTTCGAAGCCCAGATTAACTGGAATCAGCAAGTAAATAAAAACTGGTCATACTTCGTATCCGGAAACTTTTCATACTTGAAAAACTGGGTTTCCGACATTGGTGTAAAGAACGAAGACGGAACTCCGGGTGTTTGGACCGGAATCACAAAAAATGGCAGCGACTTTGACGGTAGCTTCCGTAACTTACCCTATATGTATCAGACAGCCGAAGGCGAACCTCTAGGTTCTTTCTATCTAATCAAGACCGGCGGTATTTTCCAAAGTGATGCTGAAGCTGCTGCTTATGTAGACAAAGACGGAAAACGTATTCAACCGGATGCTAAAGCAGGAGATTTGAAATTTATCGATTTCAATGGAGATGGTGTAATCAACGACAAAGACCGTCAGTATTGCGGAAGCGCAACACCTAAAACAACCTTCTCTTTCTCCGGAGGATTCACTTATAAGAAACTTTCTGTCAGTGCAATGTTCCAAGGCGTAGGTGGCGCACAAACATTATACGTAGGTAAATATATGGCTTTAAGTGATGTGGAAGGTAACTTCAACCGTTCGCAGGAGATCATGAATGCATGGAGCCCCTCTAATACAGGATCAGACATTCCTCGTTTGTCAAAAAACGACCCGAACAGCAACTTCAGCACTCCGTCTGACTGGTATTTGGAAAATTCCTCTTATCTACGTCTGAAAAACTTCACTGTATCTTATAATCTGGACGATGTTATCCGCAAATGCTCTCATTTGAAAGATCGTAAGAGCCTAATGACAGTTTACTTTAGTGGGGAAAATCTGTTCACGATTACCAACTATTCAGGTATGGACCCTGAATGCGGAGGCTGGGATGCTCTAAAATATCCGGTTTCACGTGTATTCTCTGTAGGTGTAAAATTGACTTACTAATCTGCTATTTTAAATCATGTTTAAATTAACAAAGTATCATAAGATGAAAAAATATATTACTGTATTAGCTTTGTCTGCATTGGTTTGTAGTTCTTGTAGTGATTTCCTCGATGTTCAGTCGGAAGGAGATGCAACTACAGATTCCTATTTTCTGAATGACCAGCAGGCAATAGATGCCATTGACGGATTATATGAAAGATTCCATCAGGAAGGTTGTTACGGCCGTGAATTATTTTGGGAACAAGGTGCTGCCTGCGATATCGTATGGGGACGTACACGTGGTTACAACACTTTAGCAACTCTTGCCTATACAGGAGACGAATCTCCTCTACGAGATGTTTTCAACCGTATGTATTCTACAATATCCCGCGCGAACTGGGTAATTCAGGAATTGGTAAAAAAAGAAAAAGGCACAACTTTGACCGCTATTGAAAAACGCAGTTTGGGTGAAGCTTATTTTAATCGCGGTTGGGCACATTTTCTGATGGCTTATCGTTATGGCACAAATGAGCAAGGCGTACCCTTCATTCGTTATGAAGATTTTGCAGGTGGTTATGACAACTCCATTCCTACTCAGCAAGCCACAGTCATGGATAATTATAAAATGATTATCGAGGATATGGATAAAGCGATCTCTTACCTTCCCAAATTTGAAGAATATGATGTAGACAACAGAGGTCGTGCACATCAGGCAGCTGCCGTTGCTTTCAAAGCAAAGACATATGCTTACTGGGCTACCTGGGATGAAACACAATGGAAAAATGTAATTGAAATGGTCAACCTGTTAGAAACGAACTATAATCGTGACTTGGCAAAATCTTTTGCAGAACCATTCTCCTCAGACTTCTCAGATTATTGGAATGCCGAATATCTTTGGACTATCCCAAGTATTGGTGGTGCACAACCGGGTGGTTCCGAATTTCCCGGTGTAATTCTAGAAAATAAAGGCTGGGGTAAATACAACGGTTGGGGACAAATAAAACCGTCTTACGACATTTATGAAGAAATGCTAAAAGACGGAAAAGGCAATGATCGTTTAGTTCGTTCTATATTGGAATACAATCAGGAATTCCCATACTTTGGAGAACCGCGTAAATTCTGGTCTACTTCCGATCTTGAAGCTGGTTTTATGGTCAACAAATACATGGATCCGTTCAAATATTCAGATCCTGTAGGTGAAGGCGCAATAAGTGCTAACGGCGACTGGCCGACAGTACGCGTAAACTTCCCGATTATCCGTTTCGCAGAAATGCTATTGTTCCGTGCCGAAGCTTATTTAATGACCGGTCAGGCTGACAAAGCAACTGCTGATATCAACCGTATACGTCTGCGTTCTAACCTGCAGCCGCTTTCCGGCACCGCAACAATGAAAGATCTGTATCACGAACGTCGTTGCGAATTAGCATTCGAGTTCACAGATCACTTGTTTGACCTGAAACGTTGGCACCGTTCTGCCAACTCAGAAATCAAAGCTTTGGCACAAAAAGAGTTGAATGCACATCCACGTATTCGTAAATATGAAGATCGTGCTAATCCGGAATCTCCATTTACAATCGCTCCGTACGAAGATTACTTAAGCAAGAATACATATCAGGATTATATGATTGTATTCCCTTATCCGAGCGAACAGATTACCAAATCTAATGGTAAGTTAGTACAAAACAAAGGTTATTAATCTACCTCACTTTCTAAAATAAACGCGGGCTGTTTCATATTTATACTGAAACAGCCCGTTTTTTCCTCTGAAAAGAGATAAAATAAATAGGTAGTTTGACCTCATTTATTGTATATTATATATAACATTAAATCAAACAACACATCACCATGAAAAAAGCATTTCATATTATGGATATGAAACTAAAACAAACATTTCTACTTACTGCCATTGCCCTGTTTACGGCATGCAGCCAAGCGCCAAAAAATCCAATTGATTATGTCGATCCTTTTATCGGAACCGGTTTCCATGGACATACTTATCCCGGAGCAACCGCCCCGTTCGGAGGAGTACAGTTAAGTCCAGACACGCGTGTCGGCAATTGGGATGCTTGTTCAGGTTATCACTACAGCGACTCAACTCTTATCGGTTTTTCACATACCCATTTGAGTGGAACAGGCTGTATCGACTTAGGTGATATCCTTTTCCGCCCCTCTGTAAACACACCAATACCATTCTCACACAAAAACGAGGAAGCCAGGCCCGGCTACTATCGCGTAGAATTACCTGCAGCAGGTGTTACTGCCGAATTAACAGCCACCCCGCACGTCGGCATCCACCGCTATACATACAAAAAAGATCCTTCTAATGCCAAACTAGTAATAGACCTAACCCACATGCTGGATAATGAACGTCTATACGAATATGATCTGAAAAAAACCGGAGATAATGAAATTACCGGCATGCGTTGCACCGGCGGCTGGGTAGACAAACAATATATCTATTTCGTTGCTTCTTTCTCTCATCCTCTGAAAGCCGAAGAGGTAAGTGAAGGCGGAAAAATAATGACACTAACATTCGACCTGTCAGACAATGCACCCTTAGTTTGCAAAGTAGGCGTCTCCATAGTAAATGCCGATAATGCACGTGCCAATCTGGAGACCGAAACAGGAAGCAAAGGATTTGATTTCGACGCCATCTGCCAATCAACCCAAGCCGAATGGGAAAAAGAACTGGATGCCATCACAGTCGAAGGTGGCACCGACGCCCAAAAAACAAATTTCTACACTGCCCTTTATCATAGCAAAATAATACCTAACATTGTGAACGATGTAAATGGAGAGTACAGACGCCATGATATGACAATAGGCAAAATCCCTGCCGGGCACCGCGAGTTCTCGACATTTTCTACTTGGGACACTTTCCGTGCATGGCATCCGATGATGACCCTGCTCGACACCGCTTTAGTGAACGACATGGTGGTTTCGCTTCTTAACATGTATGACGCCAGCGGAGAACTCCCGCTCTGGCCTCTTTCCGCCGGAGAAACAGGGACGATGATAGGTTACCACTCTGTTTCTATCATTGCAGATGCCTACATGAAAGGCGTACGGGGTTATGATGTGGAAAAAGCTTTCGAGGCAATGAAAGTTTCCGCCGAAAAGAATAAAAAAGGAGCCGGTTATTATATTACCAACGGCTTTATCCCTTCCAATATCAAAAAAGAATCTGTTTCTTGCCTTTTAGAATTTGCTTATGACGATTGGTGCATTGCCCAAATGGCAAAAGATTTAGGAAAGACAGACGATTACAACACGTTTATCAACCGTTCGCAAAACTTCATCAATGTATTTGACGGAAGCACCAAGTTCTTCCGCGGCAAACGTGCCGACGGAAACTGGGAGGCACCCTTCAATCCCTCTGCTATCGGCCGCTCGTACACCGAAGCCACCGCATGGCAATACCGTTTCTTCGCCCCTCACGATGTAAACGGAATAGTGCAGTTATTTGGCGGACGCGAAAACTTTATTGCAAATCTAGATAGTCTGTTTACCGTTTCATCTGAAGTTGACGGAGAATTATCAGACGTTACCGGATTGATCGGACAATATGCACACGGCAACGAGCCTAGTCATCACATGGCTTACTTGTACTGTTATGTAGGCGAACCTTGGAAAACACAGGAATGGACACGCCGTTTACTGAACGAAATGTATCAACCTACTCCTGAAGGTATTATTGGTAACGAAGACTGTGGCCAGATGTCAGCCTGGTATATTCTGAGCAGCCTCGGATTTTATTCCGTATGTCCGGGATCTAACCAGTATGTGCTGACTTCTCCATTATTTGAGAAAGCAACCATAAAGCTGGGCAATGGCAAAACCCTGGTGGTTACCGCCAACGAGCCGAAGCGCAATAAATACATCACAAAGGTAATGCTGAACGGTGAAGAGATAAAAACATGCTTTATTACCTACGATCAATTAATGCAGGGCGGCCTGTTAGATTTCACATTAACGGCTACTCCCGACAAACATTGGGGAACACAGCCGGAAGATGCCCCCTACTCGTTCACTACTAAGCCAACCGTTTCCATTCCTTATATCTCGGAAGATCTAGATTTGTTTGAAGAGGAAATTACAGCCCAATTAAAGTCTGCCACAACAGATGCGGTTATTCATTTTACATTGGATGGTACGGAACCAACCGAGCAGTCACCCATTTACTCCGCACCCATACAATTGAAAGAGTCTACGACCATCAAGGCAAAAGCCTATAAAGAAGGGTTCGAACCCAGCCGTACTTACACTATCACCGCCACAAAGTCGGTTCTTCGCCCGGCTTCTCCGGTAAATCCTTCACAACATGGCGTTTCTTACAAATATTATGAGGGAGAATATCAACTGGTTGCCGACCTGTTACGTTCCAAAGTGGTAGAAGCAGGCACGATGCCCGAACCATCCATCAGAAATACAAAACAAGAAGACCATTTCGGATATATTTTCGAAGGCTATTTATATATACCCGAAGACGGGATCTATGAGTTTGCCACTCGTTCGGACGACGGCAGTGTGCTCCTGATCGACAAAGAAGAAGTAGTAAACAATGACACTTCGCATGCAGCCATTCAGGCTACAGGCCGTATTCCGTTGGCAAAAGGTTATCACCCCTTCACCCTTCTTTATTTTGAAGATTATGAAGGCGAACACCTGAGCTGGGGATGGAAAACACCCGGAGCAACGAAACTGGAAGCAATCCCGGCCAGTAATCTGTACGTCAGATAAAGCCGGAAAAGAGGAAAAAAGGATTGCCGGCCAACAGAACCTTCCCGCACACATGCATGAGCATTTTGTCGGTTAAATTTGAAATAAAAAACACAAACGACATAAATAATTCAAGTATGAAAAGAAATGTATTCATTGCGATAATCGCATCTATCGTTGCCTTTGCGGGCATCATCCCGAACTGTACGGCACAAAGCCGCCGCGACAAAGAACAGACTTACGTGTTGAAAACACCCTATGCTGTTGAAAAAATAACTCCGCCCCAAGGCAAAAAGATAAAGAACGTCATCCTGATGATTGGCGACGGAATGAGTTTGATGCACGTATACTCGGCATGGACAGCCAACCGCGGCCATCTATGGCTGGACAACTGTCAGACCGTAGGCTTGTCTAAGACCTATTGTGCCAATAAACTAATAACCGATTCGGGAGCCGGCGGAACAGCTCTGGCCACAGGACATAAGACAAACTATCATATGGTAGGTGTAGACCCCGAAGGACGTCCGCTGGAATCACTATGCAAATTGGCAAACAAAAAAGGACTATCCAGCGGCGTGGCCGTTACCTGCCGCTTGTGGGATGCAACCCCGGCCGACTTCTGTTGTCATAACACCGACCGTGACGCCGAAGCTGCCATCGTTACAGATTATGTAAACTGCGGCGTAGATTATGTATTTGGCGGCGGATCAAAACTATTTGAAAATCGTGAAGACGGTCGCGACCTTTTCAAAGAATTACGCGACAAAGGATATCAAACCCCACGCAGTTGGGAAGAACTGGCAGGCATTCAAAAAGGCAAAGTATTCTGCGTAACCGACACAGTAGATACTCCGCTTCCTGCCGAACGCGGCGATTTGCTGGCACGTGCATCCATGAAGGCGATCGAATTATTGAATCAGAACCCTCAGGGCTTCTTCCTTATGATAGAAGGCTCTCAGCTGGATGACTATGGACACTTCAACGATCTGGATCTGCTGATGCAGGAGACACACGACTTCGACCGCACCGTAGGCCGCGTAATGCAATGGGCTGCACAAGACGGCGAAACGCTGGTAGTAGTAACAGCCGACCACGAAACAGGAGGCCTTACCCTGGTTGACGGCGATCTGGACGAAGGCCGTATCGTATGCAAGTTCTCTACCGGAGGACATAGCGGTGTAATGGTTCCTGTCTATAGTTTCGGCCCCGGATGCGAAAACTTCACAGGAATTTTCGAAAACACAGATGTTATGAAGAAGATCAAAACCCTGATGGGACTCTAATATTATTCATATTTGATTATATTTGTTCAAATTCTAAATACCGAAAAATATGACTACAAGACGAAATTTCCTGAAACAATCTCTTCTCGCCGCCAGTGCAACAGCTATTCCGGCAAGCAGCCTGCTGGCACAAAGCAAGACGGAAGAAGATATTCCCAAGTATCGCCTTCCTTACAAAAATACATATCTGAAAGAACCCCTGGTTACAGAGAACGAATATCGCATAGCCTCTCCCGAAACAACTGTACCGGGCTCGTTTGCAGAAGCAAAAAAAATACTACCAGAACCCATCTGGGACGGACATGCCAAAGAATTGGAAATGTACTGGAAAGCATGGGAAATAGGAGTGCGCAACATCAAAGCCCCCGAAGCCGGCTCCGGATTCGTTTCCAGCTACATTGACACGGCCTACAACGGTAATATCTTTATGTGGGATTCCGCCTTCATCACGATGTTTGCCCGTTACGGCACACGTTTTTTCCCATTCCAGCGCACATTGGATAACTTCTACGCAAAACAGCATCCCGACGGATTTATCTGTCGCGAAATCAAATCGGACGGAGCCGATTGCTTCGAACGTTATGACCCTACCAGCACAGGCCCCAACATTCTGCCCTGGAGCGAAATGATTTATTACAAGCAATTCGGAGACACCGAACGCTTGCATAAGATATTCCCCGTACTCTGCGCCTACTACAAATGGCTC
This sequence comes from Parabacteroides provencensis, assembly GCF_900232875.1. Taxonomy (NCBI): domain Bacteria; kingdom Pseudomonadati; phylum Bacteroidota; class Bacteroidia; order Bacteroidales; family Tannerellaceae; genus Parabacteroides; species Parabacteroides provencensis. Next base: position 1,472,881 of record NZ_LT960488.1, read on the forward strand.
AAGCTGAACCATACCTGGCGTAACGGAACCTACTGGAGCAGCGGCTGGGGAACGGGAATGGATAACATGCCCCGCGTACAACCGGAATATAATATGATTTACAGCCACGGCCACATGATATGGCTGGATGCAACCCTGCAGCAATACTTCATAGCAGGTTTATTACTTGAAATGGGGTTTTACTTGGAACGCTGGCAAGAAATTGAAGATTTTGAAGATGAACAGAAGATGCTGAAAGCCTATATCAACGAAAACTTATGGGATGATAAAGAAAAATGCCTGTTCGACCAATACCGCGACGGCTCCCTCTCATCCACAAAAGGTATCTATGCCTACTGGGCACTGCTTACCGATGTGCTTCCCAAAGAACGCCTGGACGCATTTGTTGCCGAACTGGATAACAAAGAAACCTTTAACCGCCCTCACCGTATACCTTCATTAGCAGCCAATAATGCAAAATACAAAGCCAACGGACGCTACTGGCAAGGCGGTGTATGGCCCGGAGCCACTTATATGGTGCTAACAGGACTGGCAGACAAAGGCTACCGTAAGATGGCCTACGACATCGCAACGAATCATTATAATAACGTATTCGGCGTTTATAAAAATACCGGAACATTCTGGGAATATTATGCACCCGAGACTATGGAACCGGGATTTATGGCACGCCCCGACTTTATTGGCTGGACAGGGCTACCCCCTATTGCCGTCTTGATCGAACATATCTTCGGCATCCGTTCCAATGTATATGATAAAAAGATGACCATTGATGTAAACTTAACAGAGAGCTACGGCATTAAACGCTATCCGTTCGGCACCGAAGGTCTGGTTGACATTAAAGTGAAGCCACGTACTTCTGCTACCCAGGAACCGCAAATCGAAATCAGCAGTAACACACCTTTCGAACTGACTGTTCTATGGGGAGATAAACAAAAAGTTATAAACATCAAAGAAGGAACACAAACTGTATGAACATGAAATATCTATTGATGACAGTCTTATCGGCCTTATGTATATCTTATTTGAATGCACAAGAACAAAAACCCGAACGAGACGTCACAGTCGTGATAGCCGGAGATTTGCATTTTGACTTTCCGCCGGAAACAGACCAATACTACCATGTAGTAACCATGAATCGCATCGAGAACAATTTTACTTTCCCCCAAAATGCAGCACCGGGTATTGCAGGAGAGAAGGTAAAAAAGCTGGACGGCGTTATTCTTGCCGGTGATATGTTCGACAAAGCCCGTCCCGAAATCCTGTCTCTTTACCGTCAACGTTACGAAACGGGTGATGGCGAAAAAACCATTCATTACACAGTCTATCCCGGCTTGGGCAACCATGACATCGATCCGGGTGTATCGGATAAAGTATTTGATAATCTGAAAGGACGTGCTTTCACGTTGCATTATATCGACTCTATCCTGAATGACAAGCTGGCAAAAAAGGAAATCCTGAACCTGCATCCATCCAGCCGTAGTTATTCTTGGAATATTGGTGATGTTCATTTTGTACAGGCACAACGCTTCTCCGGAGATACCGCCTATTGCGAAAGTAATCTGGACTGGCTTGCCAACGATCTCAAAACGTACGCTTCTGACAGAAATCCGGTCGTATACATCCAACATTACGGTGTAGACAAATGGGCAATCAAATGGTGGCCTCAACAGGAGCGTGATCGTTTGTTCGATATTTTGGATCAATACAATGTAGCTGCATTTTTAGTAGGACATACTCATACGGCTTCCCTGCAACATTATCGCGGCTACCCAATCTATCAGGTAAACAATGCCTGGCCGGACAAAGACGGTAATGGCTCTTTTGCCGTACTACGCATCAAAGGAAATGCAGTTTCCATTGCTTCCTGCCGTTGGACGGATGATAAAGGAAATTTTAAAGTTGTAGCCCCGTATCAGAATGAAGTGTTACCATTAAACATTAAAAAGAAATAGTTACAGACTAACCGTTATAAAAAAGCCGTACTGCAAAATTACAGTACGGCTTTTTTATGCTTCCCAAAGAAACAGTCATCCCGACTCCCTCCTGCAAAGACTTGTTAACCTTAGATCTAAAATACTATGAAAAAAACTCGATGCAAATATAAAATGATTTACATAAAAAACAATAGAAAATATATCATTTTATTGTAAAATTACTATATTTATATTTCATTTTGATATATATCAACAACTCTATTTGATGATTCCGAACTTTTCAGGTATAATATCTATAATTCCGAATAATTCTTCCACTGTTTCGGCACGCAACATGGCAACACGAGTTTGTTTAAAATCAGTAATTCCTTTGAATAAAGGAGTAGCAGCCAGATGACGGCGTATATGCAATATACCGCGGCGTTCGTCCAGACGCTCTACACTTTGCAACACTTGTTGTTTTAAAATATTCAAGTACCAACTGAAAGGTTCCTCCGGCAACAACTCTCCTGTATGAAGGAAATGTTTTACCTCTCTGAATATCCATGGACGACCAATACTTCCCCTGCCTATCATAACACCATCCACTCCATAAGTATCAAAACATTGTTTGCACCCTTCGGCAGAAGTAACATCTCCATTCCCAATAATAGGGATATTCATACGTGGGTTATTTTTCACTTCACCGATCAATGTCCAGTCCGCCTCTCCCGTATACATTTGCGCCCTCGTTCTCCCATGAATAGAAAGGGCGGCAATACCGCAATCCTGCAATTGTTCGGCAATATCTACTATAATCTTATTGTCTGCATCCCACCCTAAACGTGTTTTGACAGTAACCGGAATATTTACAGCTTTTACTACTTCACGCGTAATTTGCAACATCAAAGGTATATTGCGTAACATACCCGCGCCAGCTCCCTTTCCTGCAACCTTTTTAACGGGACAACCAAAATTAATATCTAAAATATCCGGACGGGCAGCTTCACAAATACGGGCAGCTTCAACCATCGACTCCACATCTTTTCCATATATCTGAATAGCGACCGGCCGTTCATCTTCAGCAACCTGTAATTTCTGCTGCGTCTTATTTACGCTACGGATCAAGGCATCACTAGATACAAATTCCGTATAAACCATATCCGCTCCGAAACGTTTACACATTAACCGAAAAGAAATATCCGTCACGTCTTCCATCGGGGCAAGAAATACCGGGCGCTCACCTAAATCAATAGTACCTATCTTCATATCTATATATAACTCTTCTTTTTACAATTGCAAAAATACAGCTTTTCCGGCAAGAATACGGTATATTTGCACGTCTAACATATTAAATCATACGTATGAAAAGAATTGATATTTTATTATTACTCCTAATAGGAAGTATTTTTTGTACAACCGAAGTTTATGCACAGCAAAGCACTTTTATTCCGGCCGACAACTCAAATATTCTATATACCGGTCGTGTCAGTTTCCAAAATCCCAAATCTCCGGCATTCACTTATCCTGGGGTACAAATCATAATAAACTTCGAAGGCACTTCCCTCTCTATGAGAGTAAAACCGCACAGCGGATATTTCACGGTAGAACTTGATGGTGGTAAACCTTTTAGAGTTACATCTATGGAAAACGACAGTATTCTTCCGATAGCCAGCCATCTTTCCAAGGGCAAACACAAAGCTGTAATCATGTTAGCCTACGAAGGAAGGGATTTCCGTCCTGAATTCCGCGGATTTTATCTGGATAAAGGGATGAAATTATTACCACCTCCAGCCCTGCCGGAAAAGAAAATCGAATTTATCGGAAACTCCATTACCTGCGGATACGGTATAGAAGCGGAAGCTGAGAGTCCCTTTGACTATAAAGATGAAAACTTCTATTATACCTACGGAGCAACAACAGCCCGGGCGTTTAACGCACAACATCAGGTTGTAGCAAAATCCGGTATCGGTGTATATCGCAATTATGGTGATTCGATAGAGGGCTCAGCCGGCACTTGTCTTCCTGATTTGTATTACCAAACACAATTCATGGACAGTACTGAAACATGGGACTTTTCCCGATATATACCAGATGTAATTTGTATCAATCTCGGAACAAACGACGTATCAAATAACACGTATGATACCGGCAAACTAAAAAATGCCTATGTTAATTTTATCCATGATCTTCGTAGTTATTATCCCAAAGCAAAGATCGTTCTTCTGAGTGGTGTTATGTTGAATGGTAAACCATTGAAAGACGTAAGAAATGCCATGGATCAAGCGCTTGCTAAACTTAAAACCGAAGGATACACCAATGTCTATCGTTTTGACATGACCCCGCAAGACGGTTCACTTGGCTATGGTTCCGGTTGGCATCCTTCAATGAAACAACATAAAAAAATGGCTAAAGAGCTTGTAGGCTTTCTCCAGACAATTACCGGCTGGGAAGTGGTACAGCCTGTCATGTAGGCAATTCCAAAAATAACGTGTATCTTTGTGAGGTAAATATTTAATTCAGAGAGAACATTGAACGAGAAAAATTTTGAAATAATGGCGCCAGTAGGTTCTTACGAATCTTTAATGGCAGCCATACAGGGAGGTGCCGATTCTATTTATTTCGGGATTGAGGGACTGAACATGCGTTCCCGCTCCTCCAACAATTTCACAACAGACGATTTACGCCGTATCGTCTCCATTTGTCGTGAACACGGAATCAAAAGTTACCTAACCGTAAACACTGTTATTTACGGAGAAGACATCCCTTTGATGCGCGAAATTATCGATGCAGCAAAAGCTGCCGGAATTTCCGCTGTAATTGCAGCAGACGTAGCTGCAATGGATTATGCCAACAGTATCGGGCAAGAAGTACATTTATCCACTCAATTGAACATTTCCAACGTAGAAGCATTAAAATTTTATGCCCGTTTTGCAGATGTGGTAGTGCTGGCACGTGAATTGAACTTGAAACAAGTAAGCGATATATACAAACAGATCGTAGAACAACAGATCAAAGGTCCCAAAGGAGAATTGATCCGCATCGAAATGTTTGCTCATGGAGCCTTATGCATGGCCGTCTCAGGTAAATGCTATTTAAGCCTGCACGAAATGAATGCTTCGGCCAACAGGGGAGCTTGTATGCAGATATGTCGTCGTGCCTATACAGTGAAAGATAAAGACAGCAATGTTGAGCTGGACATAGAAAATCAATACATCATGTCTCCAAAAGACTTAAAAACGATCCATTTTATGAATAAAATGATGGATGCCGGCGTACGAGTCTTTAAGATAGAAGGACGTGCCCGCGGGCCGGAGTATGTGCGTATTGTTACCGAATGCTACAAAGAAGCCGTACAAGCCTATTGCAACGGTACTTTTAATGAAGAAAAGGTAGACGAGTGGGATCAACGGCTAAAAAGTGTCTTTAACCGCGGTTTCTGGGACGGTTACTATTTAGGACAACGCCTGGGTGAATGGAGTAGTAAATATGGTTCGGGAGCCACTAAAAAGAAAGTATACTTAGCCAAAGGTATTAAATATTTCAGTGGATTGGGAGTTGCCGAATTTGAAATGGAATCAGGCAAATTGAATGTAGGAGACGAAATTCTGATTACCGGACCCACGACCGGGGCTGTCATGCAGACAATAAACGAAATCCGCGTCGACATGAAACCGGTACATGAAACCGTAAAAGGTGAACGTTTTTCATTCAAAGTCAATGAGAAAATACGTCCTTCCGACCGACTTTATAAAATGGAACCGAATATCATTATAAATGAACTGAAATAACATGAAAGAATATGTTTTTAAACTGACAGATAAAGTACGCGACTACGAATGTGACCTGCAGGGGGTTGTAAATAATTCCAATTACCAACATTATATGGAACATACACGTCATGAATTTCTGGAATCGCTGGGAGAAAACTTCGGTGCCATGCATGACAAAGGCATAGATGGTTTCGTATCGCGGGTAGAGATACAATACAAAACATCACTTAAAAGCGGTGACAGTTATATCTCCGGCCTGAATGTATACAAAAAAGGGGTAAAACTCGTATTCGAACAGGATATTTACCGGGCGTCAGACGGTGCCCTCGCAACTAAGGGCATTGTAGAATCTGTCATTGTACAAGATGGCAAATTAACCAGGGGAGAGTATTTCGACGAAATGCTGAAACGATTGAACAAGTAATACATGACAAACAAACTGATTTACCAAATAAGCCTGACTATGATAAACGGGGTGGGAGATATCCTGGCCCGCCATCTTTTAGAAACATTCGGAGATCCCGAGGCTATCTTTTCAGAGAAAAAACAAACATTGGAAAAAGTACCGGGTATAGGAACACTGTTAGCAGCAGAGATCAAGCGTCCGGAGGTATTCCTAAAAGCCGAACAGGAACTGGCCTTTATAGAAAAGAATAATATCACCCCCTACTTCCTGACAGACAACGAATATCCGGAACGTTTGAAGCAATGCCCGGACGCTCCGGTTTTATTTTATTTTAAAGGAAATGCCAACTTAAACCAGAAGCATATCATCAGTATCGTGGGGACACGCCATTCAACTGACTACGGACGCGAATTAACAGCCGGATTAATCGATAAAATGGCAAGTCTTTTACCAGATACGCTAATTGTTAGCGGACTGGCCTACGGTATAGATATCTGTGCTCACAGAAATGCATTAAAGAATCAATTGGCAACGGTAGCTGTCCTCGCGCACGGACTAGATCGCATTTATCCCTCTATACATCGCAATACGGCAATAGAGATGCTACCACAGGGTGGTCTTCTCACCGACTTTCCCAGCAAAACAGAACCAGACAAACCTAATTTTGTAAAGCGCAACCGGATTGTCGCTGGGCTGGCGGATGCAACTATCGTTATCGAATCTGCCGACAAAGGAGGGTCTTTAATCACTGCCGATATTGCTTTTTCGTATGGCAGAGATGTTTTCACATTTCCCGGAAGAGTTACAGACACACATTCCAAAGGATGCCATTTGCTAGTCAAACAAAACAAAGCAGGTCTTATCACCTCTGCCGAAGACCTGATATCAGCCATGCGCTGGGATATACCTCAACAAAAACAATCCGGCGCTATACAAACCGAACTGTCCTTTCCCGAAAGGGAAGATTTCGCCCAGATACAATCATTACTTAATGAAAAGAAAGAACTTCATATTAACCAGCTGGCGCTTCATCTGGACATAGCAGTCCATCAATTATCCGGAATTTTATTTGAAATGGAAATGAATGGAATAATTAAAACAATGCCGGGCAATATCTATGCACTGGTTAAAAATTAAATAATCGCCTTACAGGATATTTATTTGCAATCTCTGTAAGGCGATTATACCTATATAAAAAATTAAAGGTTGTCTCCCGACAACCCCTAACCAACTTTGTTAACCTTAAATCTAATACTATTATGAAAAAACCACATTGCAAATATACATTCCAAAAACCTTTTTGTCAAGCGTTTTCCGAATAATATATGTTAAGCCCCAAAGCCCCTATAGCCAAAAAGTGTTAGTCTGTATAAAACTACATACAATAGAACTAAAAACGTTTAAATTTAACATTTAAAGTCAGCATTTCAAAGTAAAAAATGTACGTAAATTTATATCCGCAATTTTAATATACTTCCCAAGATAAAAAGGTATGAAAACAAAAAATCCCTCTAAGAATATCTTAGAAGGATTTTGCATTTTGTGCGGCTGAAGGGACTCGAACCCCCACGCCGTGAAGCACCAGATCCTAAGTCTGGCGTGGCTACCAATTACACCACAGCCGCTTTTGATTGCGGTGCAAAGGTAATTCTTTTTTAATAATACACAAATATTTCAGACAAGTTTTTATGACAAAAGTAAAGTTTTACCATTTACACCTTTTTATTTGTCACTTGTCTGTTCTTTAAGGAAAGATATTGCAGACTCTATCAGAGTATCTTTTCCACGCTGGACATCGCCCGAAGTCATCTGGACATTAATATCCGGATTAATGCCAAATTCTGTATTCTGCTTACTTGCATCGAGCATCGGAGAAGCAGAAAATCGGACACTCCACCCATTTGGAAGTTCAGAAGTAAATGGCAAGCCACTTCCACCTCCGGTTCTGTCTCCAATTACCGTAACATAAGGCATCAGCATCATTTTCTGCACAAAGTCATTTGCAGAACTAAAACAATGACGGTTTGTTAACACCACAGTAGGGCGTAACCAACGTACGTGATCCATCGTTGGAGATAAATAGATAGGATAAGGATCGGAAAAATCGGCATGGCCTTTACCCGTTTTGTGCTGTATATATCCTGTCAGCATCCTTTCTTCCATAAAACGGGCAGCAATACGATCGGCATAAGTCAATGAACCTCCTCCATTATCCCGTACATCAAAAATGAGCCCCTTACAATCTTTAAAATACAAGAACATTTCATCCAAGTTAGCTTCACCTACCCCACTAGAAAAACTGCCATAATAAACATACCCGAATTCGTCATCTGCCAACCGGGTATATTTCAATCCGCCTGCAATTTTATAATTAGTACCTAAATAACGGCTTTGTATATCTTTATAAAAATTCGGAGCATAATCTTCATACCAAGCCCAGTAACGGGACATATCAAAAGATGATATAAGGTTTGTATGTCCATCTTTCAGTTCGTTCAGCATACTTGCCAAAACATCAAACATGGTATACCGGCTCATTGTATCCGAAATCTGTACACGGTAACGTTCATGCACTTCATCCCAATCAATATCCTTATATTCAAAAAAACAATAGTTTTCATCCACGATCTTCCATAAAGCCTCAAAATTAGCTGTCGGAGATGAAACGTATTCATCTGCTTTTTCACATCCTGAAAACAGAATAACAGGCAAAAGCAAACCGTACAATATATAGTATCGTATTTTCATTCTAATAATAAGTACTCTTGTATGTGTGTTTATTGTTCATTGCGCGTTTACCTCCGAAAGCCACAAATTCCTTTACGAAACCGAGCATAAAAGTATGCGTTATAATATGACTGCTTATCTGATTTACATCTGTCTGGTAACGACTATTCAAATACCCCATCCGAATTGTCAGACAGCCTACCGGAAAATCGGCAGTAATATAATGTTTCATAGCAAACTTATTATGGAAAGAATTGAAATGAACCATCCCCGAATTATTTCCTAACCCGAACATCTCATAATATGATTGGTTATAATGTGGTGCAAAAGAAATCCCTGCAAACGGCACCATCAGCTGGTAACGGAATGTGATAGGATAATTTCTGACCCGAAAATTATAAATTGCCATTCCGGACAGGTTCAAACCGATATCGGCTTTTGCCGATACCGGATTATTTGTGTTTCGTGTATTATAAATACATCCGGCCAATAAATGTCCGGCTCCTCCCGCCAATAATTTTAATCCGGGTACAAAAACGGGGAAATTATAATAATACCCTAAAGTATAATCCAAGAACAAAGCATAATCTATCGCACTTCCCGCCGGGTTAAGTGTCTTTCCACCATCCAGACTCACAATTTGTTGACGGGTTACCTTATAATTTGCCAGTTTGACTCTTTTCATGCGTTCATCCATGACACGCAAAGTCCAGCCAGTATAATTAACTTCATTTCCCGGTGTCAGATACGTATCCATTAAATGCATTCGTCCCGCCCCGATCATCGTTCCTTCATTTACCGTCCAATAGTCCTCTTTTTCTTCCGACTGTGCCACCACAGGCAAAATCGCCACAAAAAGAAAATATCCCGTCAGCAAACCAATTATTCGTCTCATAGGCTATTTTTCAAATAAATTCATCTGTCCTGTAATTTCGTCCAGAATATCTGAATCGCTTTTTCCATCGGCTTCCTCATCCTGTTCATTTCCATTATTTTTCTCTTCATGATCTCCTTGTTCCTTAGACGAAATAAAACGTACCGGCTCCAGTTCATTAATAGTTTCCACTCCAAATGTTGTGATACGCTTTCCTTTCGCTTTAAATCCCTTCACCGCAATGAACTCTTCTGCATCCAGCACCAAAGGTTCACGGAAAGAATCCAAGCCGCCAAATATCACTTCAAAACGGGGATAAGCTTCATCTGTCAGAATAAACAAACGGTTTTTCGGATTTTCACCCAGGAAATTCTGTTTCCGGCTACCGGCTTCCAATTGAAACCGTTTCAGATAAGGATAATTCTGATCGGCATCATAAAGTGCTGCAGTCCAGACTTTATTAGAATCAAATTTTTCAATTATGAGGATATTGGTATCGTAATGATTACTCAGATCAAAGTTTGTCGTATAGAAATCTCCATTTTGCAAAATTACTAAAATCTGGTCATCGCTCTGGAATTCACCCAGTTCCTCTCCGCGCCCATCATAATTCAGACGTAAAACATCCCGGTCAAACCAGACCTGGCGGCCTCCCAAAGTAGAAGAACCTTTCTGTTTCAAAGAAATCTTATGTATATCTGCTTTTGTCAGGATATTACCCATCGAAGCACGTCCTTTAATGGCAATATCACTAAAATCCTTTTCAAACACAAGCAACTTCTGGCGAGGCTTAGGTTTCAGTATCACTTTAATTGTCTCTGCTTCTCCATTCGGATTAGCACTGAAATAAAGTACGCGCGAGCCTTCCGTACCTTTTGTTACATCATATTCTTTATCACGCGTAACACCTGTTACGGCAAAGCGTTTGATAAAATTACAACCGGCCTTGCCGTCACGATACACAACATTGTAAATCGTACGGTTATCATTACGTTTAAATACATTTACGTATAAAATATCTTTGCCGACAAACATTTTATCGCTAACCTTCACCACTTTATAAGTGCCATTCCGGTAGAAAATTATAATATCGTCTATATCGGAACAGTTACAAATATATTCATCTTTCTTCAGCCCCATGCCTATAAATCCTTCGGCACGGTTAATATATAATTTTTCGTTAGCTTCAACAACTTTGGTCGCTTCAATCGTATCGAAACTGCGCACCTCTGTCATACGCGGATAATTCTTGCCATATTTCTCTTTCAGCATAGCAAACCAATCGATAGTATACGCTACAATATTATTCAAATGATTAGTAATACGCGCTATCTCTTCCTTAATCTGGGCTATCAGGCTATCACATTTATCCGAGTTAAATTTCAGGATACGTCCCATCTTGATTTCCATTAATTTCAGGATATCGTCACGGGTTACTTCCCTTATGAAATTTGGTTTAAACGGCTCCAGACGTAAGTCTATATGAGCTATTGCCGCATCCATATCTTTTGCCTCTTCAAATGCTTTATCTTTATAAATACGTTCTTCTATAAAAATTCGTTCCAAAGAAGCGAAAAATAATGCCTCTTCCTGCTCCATTTTCTGGATTTCCAGTTCGGTACGTAACAACACCAACGTGTTATCCGTTGAATGACGGAGCACATCGCTCACTGTCAAAAAATGAGGTTTTTCGTCCTTAATAATACAACAATTCGGCGAGATGCTAATTTCACAATCCGTAAATGCATAAAGTGCATCAATTGTCTTATCAGATGATACACCGGCTGCCAAATGCACCAGTATTTCCACATTCTTCGCCGTATTATCATCGACTTTCCGGATTTTAATTTTACCCTTATCGTTCGCCTTCAGGATCGATTCTATCAAAGTAGAGGTAGTACGCCCGTATGGTATTTCAGTAATGACAAGAGTCTTATTATCCAGTTTATTGATTTTGGCACGAACCTTTACAGATCCCCCCCTCTCTCCGTCATTATATTTGGAAACATCAATATACCCTCCCGTCTGAAAATCAGGATAAAGAGCAAACCCTTCTCCTTTCAGGTAAGCAATCGAAGCATCTAAAAGTTCATTAAAATTATGTGGTAATATCTTAGAAGACAAACCTACCGCAATACCTTCCACTCCTTGTGCTAAAAGCAGGGGATATTTAATCGGAAGCGTTACCGGTTCTTTATTACGTCCATCATACGAAAGTTGCCAGGTTGTAGTTTTCGGATTAAAAACTGTCTCCAAAGCAAATTTAGAAAGACGAGCTTCTATATAACGGGGAGCTGCAGCGCCGTCTCCCGTTAAAATATTCCCCCAGTTACCCTGGCAATCTATCAGCAGATCTTTCTGCCCTAATTGTACCAACGCATCACCAATTGAAGCATCGCCATGCGGGTGAAATTGCATCGTATGTCCCACGATATTAGCCACTTTATTATATCGCCCGTCATCCAGGCGTTTCATGGAGTGAAGAATACGGCGTTGTACAGGCTTCAACCCATCATTGATATGCGGAACAGCACGTTCCAAAATAACATACGATGCATAATCCAGAAACCAATCCTGATACATACCCGATAAATGGTAGGTCACACGTCCCTCCGTCTTTGTAGGCACTCTATATTCCGAATGGGTTTCCTGATTGGTTTCTTTTGATGTATCCTGGTTTTCGTCAGTTACCGACTGGCTGTCCGTCTCTTCTAACTCCTGTTTGTCTTCTTGTTCCGTAATATCTTCTGGTTTCATACAATCCTTTATAATAGGGTGTAAATATATAAAATATTACGGAAATAATAAAAACCGGAAGCTCCCCCATACAACATTTCCTTTTCAACGATTTTACAATCCCTACTTAATTGTATATTTTAAATCATCAGGATCATTTTATAAAACCATCGGGATGTTTTTGGAAAAACATCCCGATGGTTTAAAATAGAGTAAATACGCAAGATTAATAAATAAAGTTATAGAAGACAAATTAGACGAACATACTTTAATTTATTACGAATATTTCGTTTATATTGTACCGATTTTGCATTCACGTGATAAAACACATTAACTATCAATCTTAGATTAGTACAGCCCATCATATGAAAAAAACAAAAATAAAACACATTTCTGGTATTTCCCTTCTTTTTATTTCTGTATTTATATCAGGATGTACCCATGTACCCAATGAAACGATAAAGAACAATTCCTTTTCGGGAGAAATTATCAATATGGAAAATCAACCTGTTATTCAATCTCCTGTTTTAAAAGGATATCACATTCGTTTTAGGGAAGGTTACATAAAGCCTGCAGGCCGCATATTTGTCAAAGGAGATACGTGCATTGTAGAAAATGCAGTAACTCAAAATGAACCTTACTTTTTAGCTTATTCATTGTCAGAGAAAAAGAGAATAGGCAAGTTCGGAATAATAGGAAACGGACCGAATGAAATGTTATATCCCGATTTTTCCGGTTTCAGAAACTGTCCCGGTTTTATTGGCGAAGTTTATGATAGTGGCATTTGCAGGCATTTTTTGATCGACAAAGATTTTAATATACACTTAGACTCTATCTGGACAAATATCGGAGAAACAATGAAACTTGTTTCTTCAGGCAATATGTCCTACATGGCTAAAAATGAGACAAACGGAAATAGTTTATACTGTTACCATGCAGGGGATACGACAAAAACACGAATATATAATCTTGCGTTAGACCCTCAAGTACATGTATGGAGTGCCTATATAGGCAGTTTAGAAATTAATCCTGTCAGAAAGATATTAGTTTATGCTTACCAATATTTCCGGCAAATACATATCTTCAATTTAGAAACAAATACATGTACTATTATAAAGTATCCCGATCAGCATAAAAAACATAATGATATAAAAGACTGGCTGGATATAACCTCTGTATCATATTACTTAGATGTATCATTAGGAGAGCAATATATATATTGTCTATACAGTGGCAAAACTCCCAAAGAAGTTATTGAAGATGATAAAAAAGACAATAAATTTTGTTTTTCAATAGAACAATATGACTATGATGGAAACTATATCCGGACTATACAAATAAATAAACGGACTCGCTACCTCTCGGTTGATGAATCCCGAAATAAACTATACGTTTTGAGTGTTTTCGATGATGAACCTCTGTATGTATATGATTTACCACCTGTTAATACTCATAGAAAATGAATAATAATATAATCAAACAAAAATAAATCAAGAGTATTTTAAGTGAATAACAAAATAATATCCATACCTTTGTAACATTGACAACCGGGTTTATTCTGAATCTTCTTTGTAAGTGTTTAATTCCGTTTTACTGTAACAGCGGATTTTCCATTATCAAAATTGACATCATTTGTATACCCCTTTAAACAAATTAATTAATGGCTAAAAGAATAACATCCGGGAAACGGGAAAGAGAAAAACTAAAACAAACCAAAAGAGAAGAAAAGCTAAAGAAAAAAGAAGAACGCCTCAACAAGGGCAGTCGTTCTTTTGAAGAAATGCTTGCTTACGTGGATGAAAACGGACTTATCCACTCTACCCCCCAGGATATTATGCCTAAAGAAGAAATTGACGCTTCCGAAATCCTTGTATCGGTTCCAAAACAAACAGAGATAGAACAACCTACCGAATTTAATGGATTGGTAGAACATTTTAACAGCTCAAAAGGTTATGGTTTTATAATAGATACGGAAAGTAAAGAAAAATACTTCTTCCATATCTCTGCAGCTCCGGAAGAGATTGCAGAAGGCGACAAAGTGATATTTGAAATAGAACGTGGTACGCGAGGAATGAACGCCGTGCGAATCTCGATCATTAAATAAACAACAATTTTAATTTACAAAAGCAGATGAACATTTATGTTTCAAATTTAAGCTATGGCACAAGTAGTGACAGCTTACAGGATTTATTTTCACAGTACGGCGAAGTAACTTCAGCTAATATTATTACCGATAGAGAAACAGGGCGTTCACGCGGTTTCGGTTTCGTAGAAATGCCAGACGATAATGAAGGGCAAAAAGCTATTGAAGAGTTGAACGATACAAATTTTGAAGGCAAAACAATTTCAGTAAGCGTAGCACGTCCGAGAACAGAAAGACCTGCAGGTGGCGGATTCGGTGGCGGCCGCGGAGGTAATCGTGGTGGTTACGGAAATAACCGCGGTGGTGGTTATGGAAATAACAATCGTGATGATTATAGCCGTAGAAGATATTAATTCTTATTCATAACACAAAACGCCGTTCCGGATTTTCCTGAACGGCGTTTTTATTTCTATTGATAACGAACCGGTTCTTTCGGTTTATCCGAATACAGTACCAGATCATATACATTTATAGTTGCACCAGGCTGAGGGTTTAACCACTTAAAAGAAACCTTATGCACACCTTTAGGGAGTTGATACTTATAAAAAAGATCTTCCCGGCGACGAATCATGTCAGCCGGAAGCGGGGCCGTCTCTACCAATTCGCCATCAATATAAGTCTCTACCCGAGCTACATACTTAGGATCATTACTTGATACAGCGCCCGTAACCGCAAAACCGATTCCATCAAACTCAAATTCTTTCCAATCCTGCAGATTTTTATTAACTGATTCTTTTTTCACTGGATAATGACCGGCAAAACATTCCTCAAAAGCCACAGGTTCGGGTGTCTGACAATGTATAACTATTTCACCATCTTCTATTTTTCCACCATTCCGCTCTATCACTTGCAGAGCTTGATTATAACTTAGCTGATAAACTTTATTAAGAGAAATATCTGTATAAGCAAACGGCAAATCTTCTACTTCATATAAATTTTTCTTCCAATATTCCGGAATTTTACTATAACCTAACATCGTACCTAAAATTCCACCTGCCGAAGCCGGGTTACAGTCGGAATCAAAACCGCACCGGGTCGAAATTTCCAAAGTACGGGCATAATCTCCCTCACCATACAATAAACCGATCACAATATAAGCACTGTTTATGACAGCATCAATATTATAATAGTTAAACACACCATGAGGCGATCCTTTGTCATTATCCCACTTAATTTTACATTGAGCCCAGGCTTGTTTCCAATCGTCAGGATATTGTTTATGCCAACGGATTACATCCGTAATACATTGATAAAATGTACTTTCTTTCGGAATAATGTTGATTGCTTCGTTTACCACCTGTTCAATATCATCATAAACGAATGCCAACGAATACATCGCCCCAACAAAAACACCTCCATACCAACCGTTCCCATAATTCATGATATGTCCTATCCGGTCACATATTCCGGCTGCAGTATTAGGCATCCCCGGTGACATTAAGCCTGAAAAATCTGCTTCAATCTGAAAATCGATATCATCAGCATGCGGATTGCGCAACCAATGACCAGAAGCAGGAGGCATCGTTCCATTCAAAATATTATACCGTGCTGTTTGATTCGCAGCCCATAACATATAATCAGCATTTGCAAAAGCCATAGCAAAAGAATCGACCGGGGCATCCAATCCCAAACGATCAAATACCTGTACAAATGTCAGATCCATATATACGTCATCATAAAGCCCGGGAAAAGTATCGAAATAGCCTTTTATAGCACCATCAGGCCATAAAATATCCACATAATCGGGAATAAAGACGCCATTAAATTTAAACTCGGTTGGCCCGCCGAAAGTACAACCGATTGTTTGTCCGGCCCATCCTCCCTTTATCTTATCCAAAAGAGTCTCTTTACTCATTTTTTTCTCAATCCGGACAGGTTCCTTATTGCTTTTAACACACCCGATAAACAAAAACAAGCCAATGCATGCACAAAAGATGTTTAGTTGTTTTTTTTTCATAACAGTATTCATTTATTTGTAACAACATAACAATGAGCTACAAAAATAAAACAAAAAAGTATATTTTCACATACAGAAAACATAAACAAACAGGCAAAAAACAATATTAAGATTAAACCTTTTTACTTACAGCTCGTCTAAACTTCCAATCTGTTGCGTATCTTCGCAAAAACAATTGAGATTTACAGAAAAAGTAAGAAAAGATCATGACAAAAAGAGTTAAATGGAGTGTAACCAGTGCAATTATTTTGTTAATAATCGGAATGATTGTGTATCCTCAATTCAAAAGTAAATATATCGCATCTAAAGCCCAGAAAGATGTTACAATTCCCACACCGGGTGCAACTGCTCAAAAACGAACTCTGAATATTAATGCAGAAATCCTCAGATACCGAACGCTTACCGACAAGATATTAAGTACCGGCAGCACCTTGCCCGATGAAGAAGTAGATTTGGCTTTCGAGTCGTCCGGCAAAGTGGTAGCCATTTATTTTACTGAAGGAACCCATGTCAAAGCAGGTGACCTGCTGGCAAAAATAAACGACAAACCTCTGCAAGCTCAACTAAAAAAGCTCGAGGCTCAGGTTCCTTTGGCAAAAGACCGCGTATATCGCCAGCATACTTTACTTGAAAAAGATGCTGTAAGCCAAGAGGCGTATGAACAGGTTGCCACCGAATATGAAAAACTAATGGCCGATATAGAACTGGTAAAAGCCAATATCGCTCAAACCGAATTGCGCGCGCCGTTCGACGGTATTATCGGACTTCGCTCAGTCAGCGAAGGAGCCTACGTTACATCATCTTCCTCCGTTATTGCCAAACTGACCAAAATATCTCCTTTAAAAATAGAATTTTCCATACCCGAAAGCTATGCCTCCGAAGTAAAAGACGGCTCCCCAATCGTGTTCCGTATGGAAAAAGATGGCCTGTTACACGATTACAAGGCTACTGTATATGCAGTAGAAAGTAAAGTAGACACAGACACCCGTACTTTACGGGTCAGGGCAACCTATCCTAATACCGGCGAATCGATATTGCCAGGACGTTATACCTCTGTAGAAATTACCCGGCGCGAAATTAAAGATGCCCTTGCTATTCCCAGTGAAGCTCTGATCCCGGAAATGGGAAAAGATATCGTTTATCTTTATAAAAGCGGAGTTGCCGAGCCTGCAGAAGTAAAAATAGGATTACGTACGGAAGACCGTGTACAGATATTGAGCGGATTAACATCCGGAGATACATTAATCGTATCCGGAGTAATGCAGTTGCGTACAGGAATGAAGGTATCTATTGATAATCTAGATTAACAAAAGAATAGTAGTTTTATGGCCAATATATCTGAAACCAGTATTAACCGCCCGGTACTCTCCACAGTAATGATGCTTGTCATCTTACTGTTTGGTTTTATCGGCTACCGTTTTCTGGGTGTGCGTGAGTTCCCTAGCGTAGACCAACCCATTATTTCCGTAAATGTTTCCTATCCGGGAGCAAATGCCGATGTTATCATGAACCAGATAACTGAACCTTTGGAACAGAACATCAACGGCATTCCAGGTATCCGTTCGTTAAGTAGTGTCAGCAGTCAGGGTAGTTCCCGCATCACTGTAGAATTCGAACTTTCAGTAGACATGGAAACTGCAGCCAATGACGTCCGCGACAAAGTATCGCGTGCACAACGTTACCTGCCCCGCGATTGTGACCCTCCCACTGTGTCCAAAGCAGATGCGGATGCATCTCCCATTATGCAGATTGCCATACGAAGTAGCAAACGCTCTTTGATGGAGTTAAGCGAAATAGCAGAACTTACAGTAAAAGAGAGGTTGCAAACAATCGAGAATGTGAGTGCCGTAGACATCTGGGGACAAAAACGTTATTCGATGCGTCTTTGGCTGGATCCAATCAAAATGGCAGGATACGGCGTTACGCCACTGGATATAAAAAATGCAGTAGACCAGGAAAACGTGGAACTTCCGTCCGGCAGTATTGAAGGGAATACAATGGAACTATCTATCCGTACTCTGGGATTAATGCATTCGGCCGAAGAATTCAATAATCTCATCATAAAAGAGAATGAAAATAATATCGTACGTTTCAAAGACGTAGGCCGGGCAGAACTGGCTCCGGAGGATTTGCGCAGCTTGCTGAAAAAGAACGGTGAGCCGATGGTAATCGATGTCATTATCCCACAACCAGGAGCGAACCACATCGAAATTGCCGACGAAGCCTACAAACGTATTGAACAATTGAAAAAAGATCTGCCTGAAGACGTTACGGTAGAGATGATGTACGACAACACGCGTTTTATCCGTGCCTCCATCAATGAAGTTCAACAAACTATTTACGAAGCCTTCATCCTGGTAGTGTTAATCATCTTCCTGTTTTTGCGTGACTGGCGTGTTACATTGGTTCCTGTAGTAGTTATCCCCGTATCACTGATTGGCGCTTTCTTTGTTATGTACATAGCGGGATTCTCCATAAACGTACTAACTATGTTGGCCGTCGTACTTTCGGTAGGGTTGGTAGTAGACGATGCTATCGTTGTTGCCGAAAACATCTATGTCCGTATAGAAAAAGGTATGTCACCCAAAGAAGCGGGTATAGAAGGCTCCAAAGAGATATTTTTTGCCGTTATTTCCACCACAATCACACTGATATCCGTATTCCTCCCCATTGTATTCATGGAAGGGATGACCGGGCGACTATTTAAGGAATTTAGCATTGTTATTGCCGGCTCTGTGGCTATATCTTCTTTTGTAGCCCTCACATTTACACCGATGCTAGCAACCAAGCTATTAAAAAAGCGTGAGAAAAAAAATTGGCTGTACAATAAGACCGAACCGTTTTTCGATGGCATGAACCGCATCTATTCGAAGTCTTTGAACGGATTCTTGAACCATAAGTTGTGGGCTATACCAATTGTTATTATTCTATCCGGCTCGATCGGTTATTTCTGGAAAAATATTCGTTCGGAGCTTTCTCCTTTGGAAGACCGCTCCATGATTTCCGTCAGCATGCGTGGCCCGGAAGGGGCTACATTCGAATTCATCCGCGATTATGCCGACCGTATCGAACAAATTGCCGACTCCGTCGCCCCCGAGCGCCAGGCTGTTATGACCCGTTCATGGAATGGGGGAGGCTCTTTAAATCTCATCTTGCCGGATATAAAAGACCGTACTCGTTCGCAAATGGAGATTGCCGATGTACTGTCCGGAGAAGTCGGGAAAGAAACAAAAGCGCGTGCATTCGTACGGCAGCAATCTACTTTCGGCGGGCGTCGCGCCGGTATGCCCGTGCAATATGTACTACAAGCGCCTACCTTAGAAAAGTTGCAGGAACATCTACCAGCATTCATGCAAAAGGTGAATGAAAGTCCGGTTTTCCAGATGGCCGATGTAGACTTACGTTTCACTAAACCGGAAACGCGTATTATTATCGACCGCGATAAAGCTTCTTTGCTGGGAGTAAGTACGCGTAATATTGCGCAGACATTACAATATGCCCTGAGCGGCCAGCGAATGGGGTATTATTATATGAACGGAAAACAATATCAGATATTAGGCGAAATAAACCGTCAGCAACGAAATACTCCTTTAGACCTGAAATCCATTTATGTACGTAGCAATAGCGGAGCGATGATTCAGCTTGACAACGTGGTTCGTTTGGAAGAAAACGTGGCGCCTCCGCAATTGTACCGGTATAACCGCTTTGTATCAGCCACTGTTTCCAGCGGATTGAACAAAGGATATACGATTGGTGACGGGTTGGATGAAATGGATCGGATCGCAGGCGAAACATTAGACGGAAGTTTCCGTACAGCTCTTTCGGGAGAATCCAAAGAATTCCGCGAAAGTTCTTCCAGCCTGATGTTTGCTTTAATTCTGGCTTTATTAATGATTTATCTGGTACTGGCAGCTCAATTCGAGAGTTTCAAAGATCCGTTGGTCGTTATGTTCACAGTGCCTTTAGCCATTTCTGGAGCCCTGATATTTATGAGTTATTCTGGCATAACCATGAACATCTTCAGCCAGATAGGTATTATTATGTTGATCGGTCTGGTGGCTAAAAACGGTATTCTTATCGTAGAATTCGCCAACCAAAGGCAGGAAGCCGGAGCTAGCCTGCCCGAAGCTATCCGGGTAGCAGCAACGCAACGCTTACGCCCTATCCTTATGACCAGTGTTTCAACTATCCTTGGACTAGTTCCTCTGGTATATGCTACAGGCGAAGGAGCACAAGGACGTATAGCTATGGGGGTTGCAGTAGTAGGAGGTATGCTGGTTTCTACCTTACTTACTTTATTCATCGTGCCTGCCATGTATAGTTTTATTTCCACCAACCGGGAGAAAAGCAACAAAGAACAGTTACCTGTTAACAATACTACAGTATGAAACGATTCTTTATAATATTATCATTTGTTTGTGCCATACCTACTATGTACGCACAACAGACATTCAGCCTGAAACAATGTATTGAGACCGGACTGGAACGAAATTATTCCATCCATATTATCCGTAACGAACAACAGATAAATAATAACAATGCAACTTTAGGAAATGCAGGTTACCTCCCTACGATAGATATGGACGGAGGATTTAGCGGATCGCTCAATAACAACAACAATAAACTTTCGGACGGCAGCACCGAAAAAAATAATGGTGTACATAACGAAACGGCCAATATTGGGCTAAACCTCAACTGGACTATTTTCGATGGGTTCGGCATCCAGGCAAATTACTCAAAATTGCAAGAACTGCAACGCATGGGAGAACTGAATACCCGAATGACTATTGAAGATTTCGTTGCCAATCTCTCAAGCGAATATTACAACCTGATACGGCAAAAGATTCGTTTAAACAATCTTCGCTCTACATTAGACCTATCACGTGAACGTTTGCGTATTGTGGAAGAACGCTATTTTATCGGCTCTATGTCACGGTTAGACTTGCAACAGGCTAAAGTCGATTTCAACGCCGACAGTTCCAACGTCTTGAATCAGCTGGAGGTAGTTCATACTTCACGTATCCGTCTGAATGAATTAATGGCCTTGCAAGATGTCGAGGAAGAAATACAGATAAAAGACTCATTAATTTATCCGAATCCTTTTTTAGATGAAGTGGAATTATGGAAAAACACTTTAGCCACCAATGCCTCCCTACTGATCGCACAAAAGAATAAAACATTATCCGAACTAGATTATAAGAAGATCAAAAGCCGTAATTATCCATACGTAAAAATGAATGCAGGATATGGTTATACGGCCAATTGGTATGAAGTAGGAACTACTGATTTACAAAAGCGTCTCGGACTGAATTACGGCCTAACGGTTGGCATTAATATTTTTGACGGTTTAAACCGCCGTAGGGAACAACGTAATGCCCGTATCCAGATAAAGAATCAGGAACTACGTACCCAGGAGCTGGAATTATCTTTACGGGCTAACCTGAGTAATTTCTGGATGGCTTACCAGAATAACCTTCAATTATGGAAACTGGAAAAAGAAAATCTGGTAGCAGCCCAGGAAAACTACCGGATTGCCATAGACCGCTATAAATTAGGCGAACTATCAGGAATAGAGCTTCGCGAAGCCCAAAACAGTTTATTGGAAGCGGAAGAGCGTCAGTCTATCGCCGAATATTCCACTAAGATATGTGAGATATCCTTACTACAACTTAGCGGACAGATTCTGAACTACATAGCACCCGATCCCGAAAAAGCCAGCGAATAAGAGAGTAACGATCCTGACCATTTTATAAAAAAAGCTCTGGTGTTTTTATAAATCATCCCGATGACTAGGAAATGATCGGGAAGTTCGTACTTTTGCACTCAATCGACGAATTATTACAATGCAAATCATACCCAAAGCTAATACATGGAGAAAAGGACTGCTTCTGTATCGTGGCCTACGCTACAGGAAAGGTTTCGGGGTACACTCTCCTTTTGTGTTCAATCTGATAACCAAAGTTATCGAAGAGAAATGCCCATATTATAGCTTCTACGATATAGAACTCATCCGAAAACAGCTCTTATTTAAGGAAGAAATTGTTACTTACCCTGACAAACGGCAACAAGAAAAAATAAAAAGCCGCACCATCGCCCAGGTCGTGGAGCGCGAGGCCATAAAACCTAAACACGGAGCTCTGCTTTTCAGATTAACCAACCATTTTAAATCAGTAAATATATTACAGTTAGGCCCTGCCATGGGTTTATCTACATTATATCTTACCTCCTACGCCAACGGATTGAAATGCATTGCACTGGAAAACATTCCAGCATTTGCTTCCATTGCCCAGTGGGTATTCGGCAAGGCTTCTCATAACACAATAGATCTTCGTACCGGTTCCTATAAAGAATTGCTTCCTCAGGCATTGAAAGATCTTGATAAATTAGATTTTGTATTTTTCAACACTTTGTATGAACAACAGAATAACATCTGGTTGTTTAATGAATGTATAAAACATATTCATAACGACACCGTTTTCGTATTTGAAGGTATTAAATCGAGCCGTAAAATGCGGAGCTTCTGGAATGAAATATGTGCACATCCCGAAGTAACGGTTACTATCGACCTGTATTCTTTAGGTATCGTTATCTTCAATAAGAAATTACACAAACGAGATTATATAGTATATTTTTAAATATATAGCATATGGAAAAGAGCATTATTTATACAGGTACAGGCGACAAAGGAACCACTTCACTGGTAGGAGGGCAACGCGTCTCAAAAGCGCATCAACGCATTGAAAGTTATGGAACGGTAGACGAATTAAACTCTTTTATCGGCCTGCTTATGTCTTCATTGGAAGACCAGAAAGACCTGGATTTCCTGTCATTCATCCAGCATAAACTGTTTACTATCGGCTCTTATTTGGCAACAGACCAGACCACCACCGAGCTAAAGATAGAAAGCCAGGTAACCCCGGAAAGCATCAAACGTATAGAAGATGAAATAGACCGGATAGATGGCGACCTGCCGAAGTTACGTAAATTTATCCTGCCGGGAGGATGCCGCTCTGCCGCATTAGCCCATGTATGCAGAACCGTTTGCCGTCGGGCAGAACGGCAAATTTACCGTTTGGCAGAAACGGCTGAAGTAGAAGAACCTGTATTAATTTTTATGAACAGACTATCTGATTACCTGTATGTTCTGGCACGAAAGGAATGTATCAGAAATAATGGTAAAGAAATTATATGGGATTATACTTGCAAGTAAGAAATAATGTTTTATTTTTGCGCAAAATTTGAAAACCGGACTGCTACGGCAGTTATTAATACTTGACAGCTATGTATTGGACTTTAGAATTAGCTTCAAAACTGGAGGACGCACCCTGGCCAGCTACCAAGGATGAACTTATTGACTATGCACAACGTTCAGGCGCACCCCTGGAAGTAATCGAAAACTTGCAGGAAATGGAAGATGAAGGTGAAATTTACGAGTGTATGGAAGATATCTGGCCCGATTATCCAAGTAAAGAAGATTTCTTCTTTAACGAAGAAGAATATTAAGTCTGTTGATAGTTGACTATCGACAACTATTCAATAAAGATAAAACACGAGGTAGAGGCTTTCAGTCCCTGCCTCGTTCGTTTTTTCACGGGGAAATACAATTTATTGCATTTTTTGCAGTTACTATATACGTGTAGCCCCCTAAGAATGATTATGAAGAGAATTCTCCTGCTTATCATACTACTTTGTACCTGTACTGATATCGTACGGGCACAATATGACGCGCAGTTCAGTCAATACTTCCGGGCAATGGGATATTACAATCCCGCCTATGCCGGTACGACTGAAGATCTTAATCTTTTCTCAATATATCGCCAGCAATGGTTGGGCATACACGGTGCTCCAGGCTCTTTTTTCGTATATGGGGATATGCCTCTTACCTTAGGGAAAACCAACCATGGGGTAGGCCTTTTAATATTTACCGAAAGTGTAGGTTTATTCCAAAACACCCACGTTTCAGGTCAGTATGCCTATAAGCGCAAGCTGTTCGGCGGAACCATCAGTGCCGGTATTCAGTTCGGTATCGTCAACCAGTCGTTCGACGGTACGAATGTATATATCCCAGAAAGCAATTTCCACCAACAAATAGACGGAGCTATTCCTACCACAAAAAGCCAGGCTATGGCTTTGGACATGAACTTCGGTCTGTACTACACCCATAAACACTTTTATGCAGGGCTTGGAGCCTCGCACTTAACCGAGCCGGAGCTGCAGCTTGAAGAAAATTCCTATGTTTTTATCGGCAGAACGTTTAATTTGACCGGTGGATACAATATTCAGTTAAAGAATCCGTTGTATGAATTACAGCCGTCAGTATTCCTGTTGACTAACTTTCAGAGTTACCACACAGATATTACCGCCCGGTTGGTATATAATAAAATGTTTAATGGAGGTTTTTCCTGGCGTATAAACGAATCGGTGGCACTCCTTTTAGGAGCAACGATCGGACGCTTCGATGTAGGATACGCCTACGATTTCCCAACTACCATATTGGGAAAGGCTACCAGCGGAAGCCACGAAGTGATGGTGAAATACAGGTTGAAGTTGAATAAAACAAAAACAGGAAAAAACAAACACAAAAGTGTACGTATATTATAGTATATGAAGAAAGTATTATTAGTACTTATGGCAGTAGCCTTACTCTCCTCATGCGGAAAATCGCTAAGAGGCGGAGGTGGTGAAGTAACAGGTGTAAGAACGGTTGCCTTCAACGAACCGTCACCTTATGGAATGGTATTGATTAAAAGAGGTTCTTTTGAAATGGGACCGTCCGATAAAGATTCGTTATGGGGAACCACGCCTGAAACCAAAGGGGTTTCTTTCGACGCATTCTGGATGGATCAGACCGAAATAACCAACTCCAAATACCGTCAGTTCGTCTACTGGGTACGCGACTCCATTATTCGCGAACGTCTGGCCGACCCTGCTTACGGAGGCAACGATCTGTTCAAGATTACCGAAGACCGGTATGGCGAACCTGTAACTCCCCATCTGGACTGGAACCGTCCTATTCCTTGGAAGCGTCCTAACGAAGATGAGCTACGTGCCATTGAAAGCGTATACTACGTTAACCCCATTACCGGCGAAAAGAAACTGGATGAAAAGCTGATGAACTTCAAATACGAATGGTATGACTATACAGCAGCAGCCCTTCGTAAGAACCAGCTTGACCCGAATGCCCGCGTACGTAACACTGATATCAAGGTAGATCCGAACGAAGTGGTTATGATCTCAAAAGATACAGCCTACATCGATGACGAAGGAAACATTATCAACGAAACGATCACCCGTCCGTTGAGTGGCCCGTGGGACTTCCTACACACCCGAATAGTAAACATCTATCCAGATGAGACCTGTTGGGTAAATGATTTCAACAATGCTTACAACGAGCCATACATGCGTATGTATTTCAACCACCCGGGATATGACGATTATCCAGTAGTAGGCGTTTCCTGGGAAATGGCAACCGCATTCTGTGTATGGCGAACCAACCTGTATAAAGAATCATTAAATTTGCCGTCAGGACAAACTATCGAGCCATTCCGCCTGCCAACCGAAGGCGAATGGGAATATGCAGCCCGTGTAGGTAAAAACGATCGCAAATTCCCCTGGACCGGCGACGGTTTACAAAGCAGCAAAGGATGCTTCTTAGGAAACTTCAAACCCGGCAAAGGTAATTATACAGAGGACGGACACCTGATTACTTCGCGTGTAGGTTCCTTCTCTCCGAACGAGTTTGGTTTGTACGACATGGCCGGCAACGTAGCCGAATGGACTTCAACCTCTTACTCGGAATCTGGCCCAAGCCAGATGAGCGACATGAATCCGGACTTGCGCTATAACGCAGCTAAGGAAGACCCTTATGCTATGAAGAAGAAAGTGGTACGCGGCGGTTCATGGAAAGATGTGTCACAATTTGTCCGCTCCGATATGCGCACATTCGAGTACCAGAACGAAACCCGTTCGTACATCGGATTCCGTTGTGCACGCACACAAATCGGTTTCTCACGCTCCAAAGGCAAATAAATAAAGTAAGATCAAGGTTTATGAATCAATTAAGACAATAAAATACGATGGGAAAGTATAAAAGATATAAGAACAGATTGGAGATGTTCCTCTCCAGTGATAAAGGAAAACGCGTATTGAACTTCCTCTACAGTTGGGGGGCTTCTATCGTTATCCTGGGTGCCTTGTTTAAACTATTGCACTTGCCGTATGCCAACCAGATATTGTTTGTGGCAATGATAACCGAATCTATTGTATTCTTTATCTCAGCCTTCGAGCATCCGTCAAAAGAATACCATTGGGAAGACGTATTCCCCGTACTGAAATCGAAAAACCCGATGGATCGTCCGGACTTTTCGAACACTACCATCGCAACCATGATAAATTCTACCGACAATATGGAAGATGACGACGACAGTGCTCCTTCCAAAATCAACATCTCGGCTACGGCTTCAAAAAGCGTATCCGGTCTGGGTGCATTGGACGTATCGGAAGAAGACACAAAGAATTTGTCCGACAGCATAAAGAAGCTAAGCGGAGCCGCCGAGCAGATTTCCAAGATGGCAGAGCTTACCGAAGCTACCCAGAAATACCTGGAACAGCTTTCGGGCATGTCCGACAATATGGAACGCTTCAGCCAGGTGACAAACTCGCTTACAAACGTTTCCGACACGCTGCTTAATTCATACAAAACAATCACAGACAACTCGGACGGCATCAACCAGAACTCACGCGGCTACGTGCAGCAAATGGAACTATTGAACCGCAACGTTTCCGGATTGAATACAATCTATGAAATACAGCTAAAGAGTATCAGCTCACAAATCGAATCGATTGAACATATCAACGGCGGTTTGAACCGTATCCGCGACATGTATGACGGGTCAGTAGTAGACAGTTCCGTATTCCGCAACGAAACGGAAAAGATGACCCGCCAGTTGGCCGAACTGAACAATGTATACAGCCGCTTGTTGCAAGCAATGACCGTAAACATGGGAATGGGTGCCGCACAACCGGCTTATCCTCAACAAGGCTATCAACAGCCATACGGTTACCAGCCGCAGCAGCAACCCCCTTATACAAACAATCCCGGACAACAGTCCGCCAGATAACAACTCTTTTAATATAGAATAAGAATACAATGGCAGGAATATCAAACAATCCCAACTCGCCCCGTCAGCGCATGATCAACCTAATGTATCTGGTGTTCATCGCTATGATGGCACTCAACGTGTCGTCCGAGGTGCTCGACGGCTTCGAGCTGGTGGAAGGTAGCTTGCGAACCTCTATAAATAACACCTCACACCGCAACGAAATCGTAGCCGGAGAGATGGATGCCTATTACCAGTCGAACCCCGAAAAAGTACAAGCCTGGTACGAAAAGAGCAAACAGGTACAAGTAGCATCCGACAGCCTGTTCAACTATATACAAGACCTGAAGGTACGCATCGTAAAAGTTGCCGACGGCGAGAATGGTGATGTAAACAACATCAACTATAAAGACGATCTGGAAGCTCCTTCACGCATCATGCTGTCTCCTATAAACGGAGAAGGCAAGAAGCTGAGAACCTCAATAGACAATTACCGGGTTATGATGGGCAACATGATAGACGATACGGTAAAAACACGCATACTGGAAGCAAACCTCAGTACCACGCCGCCTCACAAAGCAGGTATCAACATCCGCACCTGGGAAGAAGCCCTTTTTGAGAATATGCCGGTAGCCGCAGCCGTTACTCTGCTTACTAAAATACAAAGTGACGTACGCTACGCCGAAGGCGAAGTATTGTCCAACCTGCTGAGCAGTGTAGACGTAAAAGACTATCGCGTAAACCAGATCACCGCACAAGTTATTCCGCAAAGCCAGATCGTGATGCGCGGAAGCCAGTATAAAGCCAACATCGTACTGTCGGCCGTAGACTCGACAAAACGACCAACCATCTTCATCAACGGCAATATATTGCCGGAAGAAAACCAGGGCGTATTCACCGTCAACACCGGCGCCACCGGAACATTCCCCATCAAAGGATATATCGAAATGCCCGGAGGAGACGGCAGCATGATGCGCCGCGAGTTCGAAAGCGAATACTTTGTTACCGACCCGATGGCCAGCGTTGCTCCAATGTTGATGAATGTATTATATGCCGGAATAGCCAACCCGATCCGCATCGCCGTACCGGGTGTACCGAGCGGCAACGTAACGGCCACCATGACCAACGGCACACTGACACGCAAGGGCGACCAGTGGGAAGCCCGCCCTTCGAAAGTAGGAACAGAAGCAATCATATCGGTAAACGCCCGCATGGCCGACGGCCGCAATGTGGAAATGGCAAAGACCTCTTTCCGTGTTCGTGCCCTGCCCGATCCGCTGCCTTTCATCGAATACAAAGACCAGAACGGCAACATGCGCAAGTTCCGTGGCGGTATGATAGCCAAACGTAGCCTGGTAGAAGCCGACGGCATACAGGCAGCTATAGACGATGATCTGTTAAATGTAAAATATACGGTATTACGTTTCGAACTTACCTTCTTCGATTCGATGGGCAACGCCATCCCCGAAGTATCGCAAGGCACGAACTTCTCCGAACGGCAAAAAGATTATATCCGCCGTTTGAGCAAGGGCAAACGTTTCTACATTACCCGTGTAGTAGCCAAAGGCCCGGACGGTATCGAACGTACCATACCTACCATTGAAGTAATTGTAAACTAAAGATATGAAACGTTTTTATTACATACTCGCCCTTGTTGGCGCCCTGTTTATAAGCGGCACCCTGCAAGCCCAGGAAGAACAAGGCGGCGCTAATACGCAACAAAGAAGAAGCCCCCGTGCCACCCGTGGCGAACGCGAGGTAAAAAAAGATAGCAACCTGCCCGAACTAACCGTCCGTGCCCAGGATATGAATGAACGCATGACACAGGAGATAGGCAATGCCCCCTGGATGCGTGTTATCTACCGACAGATAGACCTGACAAAAGAGCAAAATGCTCCGCTCTACTATCCGGTACGTCCTATGAACGGACAAATGAATCTTTTCTCCATTATCTTCCAGCTATTGAGCGAGAATAAGATTAAGGCATACGAGTATCTCGATGGCTACGAACAATTTGACGAAGCCCATCAGGTNCCAACAGAGAATGTACATCCCTTAATCCGTCCACTAAAGTAGACGGCAACTGAACTTAGGCTAAAGCCAACAAAGAGAACATACTTTAGGCCGTCCGCTGAAGCGGACGGTAACTAAAACCAGGCTATAGCCGACAGTGAATGTACATCCTTAATTTCGACTTTAGACACACCTTCTTGTCTTCATTTGAATTGTCTACCGGCTACTTACTCCTTATAATCTATCCACACTTTCATCTTACCGGCGTCGCGGTTATCCCAAGTATAGTAAGGAACCAAGCGGATGTTTTCGTTGCCATTGGCAGCCTGTACGGCTACTACTCCATCCAACAGGTTTGCATCGAATCCTTCGGTAAAAGTGGTTGCCGCAGAGACGGCCAATTTATCAAAACCTTGCTTATTGTCGGTTTCTTCCATACAATAAACAAGCGGTCCGCGCTGAATGGCACGTTTGCCAATGTTCTCTTTCACACGGGAATCGGCTTCAACCATTTCGACAGGCATAGCCATATCCAATGTAATGATATCGCCGGACTTCCATTCGTTATCCAACACTGCATATCCCTTTTCTATCGCAGGGCTAACCTGTTTACCATTTACAGCAAGCGTATATTGTTTACACCAACCCGGAATACGCATACGTATCTCTTTCTTCAATGGAGAAGATGTAGAAACCGTAAGTTGTACTTGTCCGCTCCATGGATAGGAGGTTTCCTGTTTCAATACGATATTACCTTTGTCGGTCGGAACTTCGGTGGTATTGCCCATATACAAGTTAACCCATATAGCCTTGTCGGAAGTACCATAAATATAGTTACCGATAGAAGGCAGGAAGCGTGAAATCTGGCTCGGACAACATGCACAACCATACCATGCCTGGCGGTGGTGCTCGCCTTTCGATTCCAACGGATTGACATAGAAGAAGCGGTCGCCGGCCAATGAAATACCAGCCAGGGCACCGTTATACATCGAACGTTCAAGCACGTCTATATACTTTGAGTCGCCGGTGAACTGGTTCATACGCTGATTCCAGTATACCATACCCACCGAAGCACATGTTTCGCAATAGGCATCCAGATTAGGCAGATCATAGTCTTCGGTAAAGCCTTCGTTATGTCGCGACGAACCTATACCGCCGGTAATGTACATATTGCGCAACACCACATCATCCCAAAGGCGGTCTAATGCCTTTATATATCCTGTGTCTTTCTTCAGGGCAGCCACGTCGGCCATGCCGCAATAAAGATACATGCAGCGTACGGCATGTCCGGCAATATCCGTCATCTCGCGCACCGGCATTTCATCCTGGTAATAGTAAGGATTCCATTCGCCCTCGCCTCCCATTGTTCCGTGGCCGTGGCCGCGTTCTTCGATCAGCCAGTTGGCAAAGTCGAGATATTTCTCCTCCTGTGTCACCTCATAGAGCTTGACAAGCGCCAGTTCTATCTCCTCGTGCCCGGGAACCCAATGGCGTTTATCAGGGCCAAACTGCGTCATCATGTGGTCGGCCATGCGGATGCAGACATCCAGCAGTTTACGCTTTCCGGTGGCTTTGTAATAGGCAACACCGGCCTCGGTCATGTGTCCGGCACAATACATCTCGTGCTTATCCATATTCGTCCAGCGGTTATCCAGTCCGGTCAGGGTATAGAACGTATTGATGTAGCCATCCGGTTGTTGGGCGGCGGCAAACTTGTCGATCCATTCATCAGCTTTCTTTTCAAGTTCGGGATTGGGGTTGTTGATAAGGCTGTAAGCTATGCCCTCAAGCGCCTTATAAACATCGGAGTCGTCGAAGAAGATACCGGAGTGCTCCCCTTCACCTTTCGCGGCATTCTCGAAGTTGCGGATGCGTCCCGTCTGGTTTTCGATCTGATCGATACAAACCGGAAGCGTAGCCGATATATGTTTAGCCAGGCGTGGCGACCAAAAGTTATCCTGTATTTTTACATGTGAGAAGTCTACCTGCTCAATCATCTTAAGCGGCGCTTCCTTTGTAACTTGCTGTTCCTTGCATCCCCACAACGAAAGGCAGGCAAGGGATAATAATACGTACTGTTTCATGCTATTAGAATTAAGTAATTAAAAAATGGTATAAATAAACGGAGCCAAAGCCGTGCCCTGCGTGAGCACAACCAACAACGAAATAAGCAGCAGGATGATAACGAGCGGTATCAACCAATACTTCTTCCGGTGTACCAGAAAACCGAAAAATTCCTTTATAAAGTCTGTCATCTTATCTATGTGTTAATACTGTTTTTCCAAATCCGAAGCTTCATATAGCTTATTGCGCACCACAAACACGCTACCGGTATCTTTCTTAAACTTCCGGAGGCACAAGGCATCTTTGCCCAATATTCTCCGTAACAAGCCAACCGGAGTTACGACAATGCAGAAGATCAGCAAAAGAAGTATTTTGGTAACTACCACATTCAATATCTCGCCCAGACGAAACCACAGCCACGTAAACGGGGTGAAAAGCTTCGGAAAAAGCAACGTGATCAACAGCACTATAATAATAACGGCCGAAAGCTGCAAATCCCTAAACTGGCCGGAAACCAATAATACCAATGCAGCAAGAATACCAAACTCCATATTCTTCCGTCTATCCGCCATAACCTGCCTGTTTTAAATAATAAGACACTTTTTCCTGTTGCTGCAAGCGAAGAGCCAAAGAGGCCGCCTGTTTCAGGAAAACCTTTTCGTGCGGAAGTTCCAGACACATCTGTTCAACAATACGAAGGGCACCGGCATAATCCTTATTCTGTATATAGTGATTATTCAACTGCTGCATGGCTTGTCCCCAGTTCAGTTTGCGAACAAAAAACTGTGCAGCTGTTCTGTACCCGCGGTTGTTTTTATCATAATTCAGTTCTGAAGCCGGCTCGTTGAAAGGCCATTGCTGCCGGAGCTTCCATATTACCAGATCGCCGTAGATGGTATCAAAAGAAGTTACCGGATATTCCGTAGCCAAATCGACAGTAGTACCCACCTGTGCAGAAGTTTTGAATGCCGGAAAATCGGCTAGCAAAGCATCATAGAAGGAGTCGGCAATGAGCCGTTGCCCCACCAGATTAGGATGCACATGTTCAAGCATCAATTCGTTGCCAACAATACCGTTGGGTGAATTGGCTGCAAAACGGGCGGCAACATCCGCAAGGTATACATGCGGCAGCCGGTTGCTATAACCGCGTATTATTTCATTCAGGGCTTCGGGGGCACGAAAGCGCAGGCCGTCATATTCTTTGGCCAGCATATGGTGCTGCCGTGCTTCGTGCCATGACGAGTCGGCACAGGCCTTTTCGGCCAGATTATATTCTTGCAAGGCATCGTGTTGAGCGGAAGCGGTGTCTTTGCTTAATGGCTTTTGTCCTTTCAGGTTGGAGGCCAATGTCCCGATAAAAACCGGGACATGGTGTTGCTCAAACAGCTGCAACATATTGCCGAGGTTGCGGTCGAACTGCTCGATCCCGGCCTGCCATGCTTCGGATTGGTAAGGAATTTGCTGACGGGCAGCCATGCGCTCCATCAGGGTCAGGTCCTGATCAGTAACAGAAGTATCTTTGGGTTTGAAACTACCAGCCAGTTGAGAAAAGGCTTGTATCAGTTTCAGGTTGCGTGCGGCAAGCATCACCCGTATTAATAGCGGATTGCGCCCTATACGGCTCGAAGAGGCAACGCCCAACGCACCGTAATATTCGTTATGTCCGGCATAAATAAGAACGCCGTCGGGCTCATAATCTACCAGCTGTGCCGAAAAGTCGTATAAGGTATATGTATTAACAGCGGTAAGGGAAAGGTTAATGATTTCGATATTGTTCTGCGGAAAACGGAATTGCAGTTTATATTTCAGCATCCGGGCAAAAGAGCCGTTGTGCATATACGGAAATCCGATGGAGGAAGAAGCACCCAGCACAAAGAAGCGAAGCGTTCCGGCCGGTTTCTTTTTATAGAATGTTTCCTGGTTGCCGATAGTGGCGTTCTGTCCGGCGGTAAAGTATTTTTTAGAGATGTCGCGGTTCATCACCCAAAAACGGGCGTCCTGATCAGTAACAAACAAGCGGGTATCATATCCGTAATTAACTATACGCAAAATGATTTCTACCACTGCCACCAGGATAAACGGCAAAAGTATGGCAATCAGTTTATATGTGTGTTGTCTTTTCATACTATGTTTCACTTTGTTTTATGCCTGTGAAACTTTTGTTTCGTCCTAACAAAACTTTTGTTTCATGCCGATAAAACTTTTTGCATCGGCATGAAACAAAGTTACATTGAATTTATTTCAGAAGCAATCTGCTGTTACTTTGAAGTATAATTCGGATTCTGTGTCAGATTCGGATTGGATGTCAGTACACTTTCCGGAATAGGGAATACGGTACGGTAATCGCCTTGCGGTTCGTGTGAAAGCCAACTCTTTTTCGTATAAGTTCCGAAGCGGATCATATCGCGGCGACGGTGAGTTTCCCAAGCAAACTCCCAACCCAATTCGTCATACAGACGTCCGAACTGAACAGGATCGGTATTGCCATCTTTCACAATCTTGTAGTTTTCTACAAAACCATAGCGATAAGAAGTGTTTGCTTTCAACTGGTCGTCGGTAACGATAGCCTTTTCAGGATTATCCTTGAAGTTACGTTGACGAACTTGTGTTACCAAAGCCCCTGCACCCGGTTTGCCTGTGCGCAACAAACATTCGGCCTTCATCAGCAACACTTCTGCATAACGCATCAACGGGAAGTCGGTATCGGAAGAACCCGGTGTACGTGGCAGAACTTCAAACTTGTTCATACGGTAACCGTCTGTTTCGTTTGTATAGTTTCCACTCATTACCTCTTTCTGGAAGCTCAGTGGCTGGCCTTTCTTATCGTATGTACACATCAACAGGGTTGTTCCGTCGTATGAATACTGGTCACCCATCAACCATGTGTCCGACAAACGTGTATCAGCAGGATCATAAGTGTCAATAAACTGCGTAATACCCATAGCCGATCCGCTGCCCCAAGGAGTTGCTTCCAGGTCAAACTTCTTCTGCAATTCACCATGCCAAGAAAACATGTGAATGCTTTGGCCACCAGCCAGTGTCTTGTCATACGGAATGGTAAACAGGATTTCTTTTGAAGATTCGGTTCCTGTTGCACGGAACGAGTCCTTGTAGTTTGGAGACAATGCGCATTTGCCGCTGTTGATAATATCATCGCACTGGGCAATACAGTCGTCCCAATGGCTCTCGCCCACATATACTTCCGCATTCAGATATACGTTGGCCAACACACATTTGGCAGCCCACTTGTTGATGCGTCCGTACATCTTGCCGCCCTGTTCTTCGTTCAGGTCGGGAATTGCTTCCTTCAACTCGCTCACCACGAAATCGAAAATCTCTTTGCGCGTTGCCTTTCCGGGCAGATCCACAGTAGGTTCGGTAAGCAAAGGAGCATCGCCGAAGTTATCGCAAATCAACCAGTAGAAATAAGCACGCACGGCTCTCAGCTCGGCAATACCTGCTTTTTTTTCGGCATCCGAAGCTGCCGGCAATTTACCTGAAGCAATCTGCGAAAGTACTGTATTTGACAACACAACGCCCTGATAGAAACTATTCCACATGTGCAACGGATGCTGCTGTTCGGATGTCCATTTATGATAGTGCATCATACGATATGTTCCACCATCATCCCAACCGGAAGAGTTGGGCGGCATCACAATTTCGTCCGAACTGATTTCCTGCGCAGCCCAATATCTCTCGTGGGCAATAAAACGGAAATAACTGTACACACTTGCAACCGTAGGCCCGAAGTCTTTTTCGGTATAGTTATAGTTTTGTTCGGTTACCTTTGAGAATACTTTCTCATCCAGATTATTGCTGCAGCTTACGGCAGAACCCATACAAAACAAAGCAACAGCTAATTTAATATATGTCTTCATATTCTTCACGTATTAAAATTTAACAGATACACCTAACGTATACGTTCTTGCTGCCGGATAACGACTCTTATCATCAACACCCGGAGTAAGGCCACCAATGCTGACTTCAGGATCGATGCCCGAATATCCGGTGATGGTAGCCAGGTTAGAGATTGTTCCGTAAACACGCAAGTTCTTCACCCAGGTATTAAAGTTGAATGTATATCCCAACGTTACATTGTCGATCTTCCAATAATCACCCTTTTCTACATAATAACTTACATATTGCAAGCCCTGATCGTCGGCCAGAGGAGTTTTGCCATATACTTTATCATAAGAAGTATTGAGGATATTACCACGAGTCAACATAATAGGAGCGCCAAATTGCAACTTAGCGACATTCAGGATGTCGAATCCGAATGCACCGCGCATCGTTACATTCAAGTCGAAGTTTTTCCATCTGACGGTATTGTTCCAGTTCAGATAATGCTTAGGAAGACCATTACCGATTACCTTCTTGTCGTCGGGAACCTGATCGGCGATAGGTTTCGGATTGCCGTCGGCACCTTCAATAATCCAGTGTCCGGTTTCGTCAATATCAATGCTCTTATATCCGTAGAAGTTACCGATAGGCTGGCCTACTTCAATACGGTGTGTGGCCATCTGCATAGGTTCGGGCAACCATCCCTGATCTGAATAATCATTAGACACATACATATCGCTCGACAAAGAAAGCAACTCGCTCTTGTTGGTAGAGTAGTTCACAGATGTCTGCCATTGCCAGTCTTTTGTCTGTACAGGAAGAGCAGAAACCGTTACTTCAATACCTTGGTTACGAACCGAACCACCATTTGCTGTCATATCAGAATACAAATACGGAGGAAGAGGAACTTGGTATCTCCACAACAGGTCGCTTGTTGTACGATGATAATAGTCTACCGTAGCCGTCAAACGGTCGTCCAAGAAACCGGCATCGATACCCACGTTGGCCTCTTTCTTACGTTCCCATCTTAGGTTTGGGTTGGCATTGGAAGCCGGACGGATTGTTTTAATAAAAGAGCCGTTATAATATACATACGTACCGAAATCCAACGTATTCAATGACATATAAGCCTCTTCCGGAGCCGTACCGGTTACACCATAACCCGCACGCAGTTTCAACTGGCTTAACGGTTTAACATCCTCCATGAAATCCTCATCCTTAATGCTCCATGCACCTGACACTGACGGGAATGTACCCCATTTATGGTTAGCACCGAACTTAGAAGAACCTTCGTGACGCACACTGGCAGCCAACATATATTTGCCTTTGTAGCTATAGTTGAAACGACCGAAATAACCAATCAATAAACTTTCGGTTTGTTCAGAATTTTCAGCAGCGCGGCCGTCTTTCAATGCTTGCCCTGTCTGCATACCATTATAGGTGTAATCGTCAGAAGGGAAGTTGAAGTTCTGCATCCAATAGAACTGATAGTTTGTACGCATCCAGCTATAACCTCCCAGTAATGAGAATGTATGATCTTTAAACAAAGTCTTTTTCCAGGAAGCAGTCACTTCGGACAGATCGTCTACTTTACGTTTTGTACCTCTTGAAGCAAAACCGGTTCTGCCGTTTTTATATGAAGCAATATGATTTGTTGTTTCATAATAACCGCGTGTCTGGTTATAAGTATTGGATGATACAAGGTATTTAATATCCAACCCCTCAATCGGAGTCAATGTAGCGGAAGCAAACATACGGAGGTTGGTCGCCTGGTTTTCACCTTCTACCTCTTCCAAAAGAGCCACCGGATTCAAATAGTCTGTTTTTGAAGGGCTTTCAGACCACTTACCATCTTCCCCCCTAACCGGAGTAGTTGGGTTATAAGTAATTGCATTACGGTATACTTCTTTATTATAACCGTTATCATCATCCGAACCGGCAAAATAAGATTGTTTGTATCCGCTCAAACTAGCATTCAATTTCAACATATTGTTAAACATGCGGTGAGTAACTTCCACACGCGGGTAATACATCTGGTTCTTGGTACGTTTAATAATACCTTCGATACCACGATATTCGAAACTGGCCACATAATTAGTAGTTTTCGTACCGCCACGCAAGCTGATATTATATATCTGGGTCAGAGGAGTCTGCATTACTTCATCCAGCCAGTTCGTACTTGAACCGTCATCCTGAGCTCCCGGTTTTCCCTGAGCCACCAGATTACGGTATTCGTCGGCAGTGAAGAAAGGCAGTTTTTTTGTTATCTGCTGAGTGGCAAGATAAGCATTTACATCTACTGATGTAGGCATTTCACCTTTAGCATTCTTTGTTGTGATAAGGATTACACCGTTTGTACCACGGGTACCATAGATAGCCGCAGCGGAACCGTCCTTCAAAACGTCGATCTGTTCGATATCGTCCGGTGAAACCATATTCATATCACCAGGTATACCATCAATCAGCACCAGAGGTGCTGCACTTTGCAGCAAAGTGTTAGCTCCACGCAATGAAATCTGTGAATTCCCCACCGGGTTAGCATCAGGAGTAACAATGCTCAAACCGGCCACCTGACCACGGATAAGCTGAGCAGCATCCGAAGTCGGAACCTTCACAAAATTATCAGATTTAATGGTAGAAATAGCACTGGCTACTTCACCCTTTTTCTGTGTACCATAACCTACAACAACAACCTCGTCCAGACTTTGTGTATCATCAACCAGACGGATAGTCATCACATTTTGATTACCTACAGGAATATCCTGTGTCAGATAACCAATATAAGAGATCTGAAGAATTGCTTTATCAGGAACATCCAAGGTATACTTTCCGTCGATGTCCGTTACTGTTCCATTTGTAGTACCTTTTACTACAACATTGGCACCAATAATAGGTTCGCCGGACTTATCAACCACAGTACCTGTAATCTGACGAGTTTTTTGCTGTGTAATCATAGGACTCGCTTCGTTCTGTACATTACTGCCATCTGCAGCATATGTACCAGTAGCAAAAATAAAAGGAGCGATTAAAATTAATTTTGCTATTCGTTTTTTTTCGTTGTGCATTTTTCGGAGAGGTGGTAAACTCTCTGTACAAATTCTTTCCATACAATTGTAGTGTTTTTATTTAATACTCAGATTTAAGGAGGAGAGTCTTGTACTGATTTTAAATTAAGTAGTATGACTATTCTCTTTGATTCAAATTTTGTCACTTCCTTACTCCATAGGCTAACAAATTATAAGTTTATATTTATCTCATTTCAGATGAAGCATACATAAATATCATTTGTTCTACAGCGTCCTATTCATTATCATGAATTATGGTTTATCCACAGCAAATCTTTTATTCGTTTAGAACTTTGCAAATATAGATAATAATGTTTCAAACTGATACGAACTGGTATGATTAATTTACAATGTTATACAACATAGACCAGTTCGTACCTGTTGAAAAGAATAAATTATAATTTTGTAGACTAAAAAGGAAGTTTTATTTTTTCAAAAATTCCACAAAGAAAAGTCAACACTTGATTTACAACATATCTTGCACTTTATATACAAATTCCATCCATACCCAATAACGAATGGCTTTTCCTAAAAACATGGAGATAGCAACAATCCATATATTTGCCCGAAGAAATCCTAAAGCTACTGCAATAAAGTCTCCTATCCCAGGAAGGAAAACAAAAAACCCCATCCAAGAGCCTTTATCTTTTATCCAATTTTGCACTTTTTCAAGTTTCGCGGGATCCAACTTCAAATACTTTTCAATCCACTCTACCTTACCGAGCATACCCAGCCAATAGCAGCTCATACCTCCCAGGAAATTTCCTAAAGTAGCAGCAACCATACAAGGCCAATATGCGGCTCCGGCAAGCAATACTCCTGTCAGAACAACCTCACTGCTAAAAGGCAATATAGTTGCAGCTAAAAACGAAGCTACAAATACGCCGATATATCCATATTCTATAAGAAATTCCATAAGCGGATAAATAAAAGTGCAATAAACAGCAATACTGTAAAATGAAACAACCAGAATATATATTTGTTATGTACTACAGTAAAGAAATGCGCCATTAATATAGAAGAAGGAACACAGGCCATTTCCAAATATTCTTCAGATGATTGTTCATATATAAAAAACAAGACAAATGACCAGATAGCCAAAACAATAACAAAAGACAAAAACTGCCGCGTACGTAAATTATCTTCATACTCATGCGCTAGGATGTTAATGGAAGCAATAATTGTTATCAATGCCACATAGATAAGGCCTATCCAATCTATAAAAGTTCCTTTTATCTGCAAGAAATGTATTTTAAACAATGAAGTAAAAGGAATAATAAATGGTGAAAAATCTTTTTGCCAGACACACCATCCCAAAACAAACCAATAAACAGTACTAACTCCTAAAAAGGATGCCATAAACGTACGGACATTCAACGAACGAAACCGATACATCCCATACCAGAATAATGGCAGAAACCATAATATATGTATCCAAAGCAGACTACCTACTCCGATTAACAGAGCGGCATTGTATGCTTTACCCATTGATTCCGGATCATGATAAGATGTGAACAATTGATAAACAGCAAAAATCAGGCAAAAGACTCCTAAAGAAGTAGATTTAAGAGGAAAAAAGTCCGGATTTGTACTAATAAGCAAAATAAAAAAAAGAAACGGGAGCAACGTCTTTTCCCTGATAAGCATAAGAGCATAATTAGCTCTATGTAAAAGAAACGCACCCCCAATCATTAACGCCATACCGATTACATAGGTAAATGCCTTATTAGGCAAAAGCTGGCAAATAGCATTCCAGAGAGGAGGAGCAGCTACCTCGCCATATACAGGATAGCCTATTGAATAAACATAGCTCACTATCCAACTGACTATACATGCAATAAATGCATATAAATAGGCAGTTGGAGTAGCAATTGTATATTTACGATATTGTGACGTTCCTCTCATTTATACAGTATACAGAACTTCCGCCAATTCTATAAGTCAAAACCGATATCACTCCGGAAATATTTCTTTTCGAAGTTTATGGCTTTTGCACCTGCAAACGACCTGTTCAAAGCATCCGCTTTATCTTTACCATACGAACTAACTGCAATAACACGGCCTCCGTTTGTCAGAATCTGTTCTCCGGAAGCTTTTGTGCCGGCATGGAAAATTATATTTTCCGACGATACTTTATCCAGTCCGGAAATAACTTTATCCTTTTCATAAGTTTCAGGATAGCCCCCGCTGACAAGCATCACAGTCACGGCCGCACGAGGGTCGTGTACTAATGTGCGCTTTGCTAAATTTCCTTCGGCAATGCCTTCCAACAAATCAACCAGATCGCTCTGAATGCGAAGCATTACTACTTCTGTCTCAGGATCACCCATACGGCAATTATATTCTATTACCATCGGTTCGTTCTTTACGTTGATAAGCCCTAAAAAGATAAAACCTTTATAATCGATCTTTTCAGCCTTCAGCCCTTCGATAGTAGGACGGATAATACGTTCGTCCACCTTTGCCATAAATACTTCATCTGCAAAAGGAACCGGGGAAACAGCTCCCATACCACCCGTATTCAAACCCGTATTGCCTTCTCCTATACGCTTATAATCTTTAGCGACCGGCAGGATTTTATAGCCGTTACCATCTGTCATTACAAAAACAGAACATTCTATCCCATCTAAAAACTCTTCAATAACGACAGTCTTACTGGCATCACCAAACATACCGCCCAGCATATCGCCCAACTCTTTCTTTGCTTCATCCAGACTATCGATAATCAAAACCCCTTTTCCTGCTGCCAAACCATCAGCTTTTAAGACATAAGGAGCAGACAACGATTCAAGGAATGTATATCCTTCCTGCAGATTTTCAGCAGAAATACTTTTATAGCGAGCTGTCGGGATATGATGGCGCATCATAAAAGATTTGGCAAAGTCTTTGCTTCCCTCCAACTGGGCACCTTCTTTACTTGGTCCGATCACAGGAATAGTAGCCAAGGCAGAATCTTTTTTAAAGAAATCGTATACACCTTTTACCAGAGGATCTTCCGGGCCAACAACAACCATATGAATATCATTTGCCAAAACAAATTCTTTAATAGCAGAGAAGTCATCGGCTTTCATATTTACATTCGTACCAACAGAAGCTGTACCGGCATTACCGGGAGCAATATATAACTTATCCGTTTTCGGACTTTGTGCAATCTTCCAGGCTATTGCATGTTCGCGGCCGCCGGAGCCCAATAATAAAATGTTCATATATCCTTTCTTAGCTTTAATAAATTGGGGCAAATGTACAAAATCTATTTTGAATACCCTCTGTTACCGGATAATAAGGTCGGTTGTTACTGTCCGTTTCAGCGGTATCCACAGGATTAATTTGTCTCCGGTCAGGGTTGGTATATATCCGTATTGGTAATCTTTTCCTTTTGCTAGTACATCAGCGTCGAGGGTAATCTCTGGCTCCTGTTGTTTCCTGTTATTGATAACCAGTATCAGATTATTCACTGGAGAGCTTTGCGATGCTTCGATTACCAGACGAAGCGGTGAGCCATCCGGTTGTACGCTCTTTCTTTCCAGCAGGTAAGCCCGTTGGTAAACATCGTATCCTTTGCTGATAAAGTCTCCCTCTACCACTCGGATCGAAGGAGGATAATTCCAAGAACGGGCCAGTGGCAGGAGAGAGAGGATCGAGTCAGTGGTCATTCCTACCATTTGCCGAGCGATGACGGTATTGTTCTCTCCCCGTTCTACCAATTGTTCTTTTCCACTGATCTGGGTCAGTGAAGTATGGGAAGGTTTGTCGGAACTGCTTGCGTTGCGCCCGTCGCTTTTGATCTGCGAGACAGGCCAATGGTTCCAGCAGGGGAACGTTGAATAGCCTTCCACCCATCCGAAGTTAAACGGCTTGGTGATCCGTTCGGGCTGAAAAATAGAGAATGGTTTGTACCGGGCTTTTATATTAATAAGTTGGATAGGTTGATGACATGGGGAAGGGAAGCTCCCGGGAGCCCCGTTCGCCCACGAGTAGACGGCGGTTTGCCCGTCCATGTCGGCAAACTGGATGGCTTCCATCTCCAAATTGTCCTGTGGTTTGGTGCCGGGTTGGTTAAACAGGATAGTTTCCTGGAACTGGTATGTATCTGTATCAAAATAATCGGAGTGGAGTATTTGTTGTCTGATACCTACGCCATCCGGATAAATAGTCCAGTATTCGTCTGTCCAGTCGCCCCAGCCGGTTTCATCTTCATGCATGATCTGGTTATGGATACCGGCCAATGCATATCGCCAGTGTATGACACAACGGGCAGGGGTAGATTCCAGAATGCGCACATGCGAGTAGCGGCATTGTTTGTCGCCCATAGCTTCAAAGCATTGTCCGTCGCCGTAGTCTTCCAGGCTCTGATCTGTCATCCAAATATTGTTTTCGCTCACAATTGCCGGGATGTATCCTGTACCTCTCCAAAAGATATACTTGATCGGTATATCAGGGAAGCGAATCACTATATCCGGATAATCGCCTGTTTTCCATAGGGACTCCCAGCCTTCGGTATAACGTAAACGGGTATAATAGGCTCCAAAGGGGCCTTCCTGGATATTTGCTGAAGGCATTTGCGGCATAGGTAATGCCTGCATACCCACTTTGCCAGTCTTTCTTACTTGGGCTGCCAGGTCTTTTTCCGAAGGGTTTTGGTCG
The DNA here is from genome assembly GCF_900232875.1 of Parabacteroides provencensis. NCBI lineage: Bacteria > Pseudomonadati > Bacteroidota > Bacteroidia > Bacteroidales > Tannerellaceae > Parabacteroides > Parabacteroides provencensis. Next base: position 1,516,135 of record NZ_LT960488.1, read on the forward strand.
GAAATACGGAGTTCGTCAATGAGTCCGTTGAAACGCATCCATGTTTTTTCTCCTTTGCTAGTGGGGCCTTCTGTGTAAGTGGGAGTTTGTTTGGTTTGTGTTTTTCCGATCATAAGCGGGAGATCGGAAGCATAATCGACCTTTCCCTTAGCGGCAAGCAACTGGATACATTTGCCGTTGATGAACAAACGGATCCCCGAGGATTCGTCGAAAGCCATTGCTACATGCGACCACCGGGCTTGTGGCAAGGGCTGATCAGCCATGCAGCTTAGCCAGTTGCCGTTTACGGACAGAGCACCGGTCAGTTTCCCGTCTTGGTTGATCCCCAGAAAGAATCCTTTGTTAAAATCTTTTTCCTGATCGATAATGGCCGACTGGTTGAAGGAGTACTCTTGCGGGGCGACCCATGCTTCAATAAAAAGGGAAGTTGGGTTCAGCTCCGTACCCTTTTCTATCCAATCGCTGGTGTATCCGTTGAATAGAGCGGCTTTACCTTCTATGCCTTCTACATACCTAATGTTTCTAACGATACTTGCAGTCGATACCGTGTCATTGAAGCTCCAGTTTTTTCCGGGTGGCTGGGCGGATAGTTGTATGCAAATGCACCCTGATAATAATACCAATCCTGTTTTTTTCATATCTGTATGTATATAATAGGTTGTACGATTATCAGGGAGCAGTTGCAGACTATTTCTTCAGATAGTCGTCGAAATACCGCGTGATTTTCTCATAAAGATGCGGACGGTCTTTTCCGGTTACATTATGAACATGGCGCGGATAAACAAAATAATCAGGATAAGTATCTGCATCCACACATGCCTTCAGGAAACCTAAACTATGCTGCCAGACAACTACCGGATCAATATCACCATGTATCAGCAACAAATGCCCTTTCAGATTTCCTGCTTTCAGTTTTAGATTGGCATTCTTATATCCTTCCGGATTATCCTGCGGACGATCCATATAGCGTTCACCGTACATAATTTCGTAATTGCTCCAATCGATCACCGGACCACCTGCTACTGCTACTTTAAATACGTCCGGATATGTCAGGATCAGGTTTGTCGTCATAAAACCACCATAGCTCCAGCCATGCACACCAATACGGTCAGAATCTACGTAAGACAGACTTTTCAGGAAATCCACGCCTTTCATTTGATCTGCCATTTCATTCACTCCTAAATTACGATGGATCACACTTTCAAATGCATGTCCACGATTAGCAGAACCCCGGCTATCCAATGTAAAAACCACATATCCACGTTGTGCCATATATATATCCCAACCACGCACACCATTCATCCATTCTCCTTTCACCAATTGTGTACGCGGACCACCATATACATATATAATAGTAGGATATTTCTTTGTTCCATCAAGACCTAACGGTTTTACTAACCGATAATTCAAATCCGTAATCCCGTCATCAGCTTTAATTATACCTGTTTCAATCTCCGGCATTGTATATCCTTCATACGGATTCTTTGCTGACAACAACGTTTTAACAGATTGTCCGTCCTTCGTCCTGATAACATCTATATCACGGGGAACAGACGGGGAAGAATTACGATCTATTGCATACAAACCGGAAAGGCTGACAGATACGTTATGCACACCTTTCTTTATATTCAGACAGGTCCGTTTGCTATTCTTCAGATTTACTTTCCAAGCATATACCTCCATCGGGGTCCCGTAACTGAAAGAACTTAACGGGTGCGGAGCTGTTGCGGAAATAAAGATATTTTCTCCTTTTTGATCGAAACCAAGTATATCCAAAACCACCCATTCACCAGAAGTCAGTTGTTTTAGTTGTTTGCCAGTGGTGTCGTATAAGTAAAGATGGTTATATCCGTCTCGCTCACTTTGCCAAATAAACTTGTCCGGATCATTTGGCAAGAAAAGAACCGGATGCAAAGGATCAACATAACGTTCATCCTTTTCCGTAAATAACTCAGCTTCTTTTTCTCCGGTCAGAGCCGAATAGCGGACTAATTGCATATCGTTTTGATCACGATTCAATTCGGCAATATAAATACTCTTTTCATCCGGACTCCAGGCTATATTTGTAAGATATTTTTCTTTGGGTAACCCCGTCTTAAGCCATACTGTATTTCCTGTAGACAAATTATAAACGCCCACTGTTACCTCATGGCTTTTCATACCTGCCATCGGATATTTATGCGGTTCAGCCACTGCACAACGGGCATCAATATTAACAAAAGGATAATCGGTAACCATACTTTCGTCCATCCGGTAAAAAGCCAGTGCAGAACCTTTAGGAGACCAAAATGTCCCTTTCACAATACCGAATTCATTCTGATGTACCGACTTACCACAAACAACTCCGTCCTGTGTTTCACGTGTAACAACACTTACTTCATTATCGGGAGAAAGGATACGAAGATTATTTCCTTCCGTAAAAGCAAGATAACCATTAGCCGGACAAAAGTCATAATTCGCTCCATCCTTAGGCAAACGATAGTCGGCAACTATTTTATTCTCTTTAAAGTTATAACAAATCCGATGTCCTTTACTTTCAAAAGAAACAACTGGCTCTCCGGCATAAGGCAAAGATAACACGGGTAAATTTCCTGTTGTTTGCAAACCTGCTGCAATCAAGGCGTTATTCAACTGCTCACGTGTAAGCACTACCTTTTCTGTATCACCAGGAACAGTTCCCAGCAAACTATCACCTTTGGCATATATATACATATCACCACACCACTGCAACTGTTCCAGGTTTCGGGGAACAAAACGATTATACGTCTTTCCTCCCGGAATCAGATCATGTAAGGTAAGAGTATCTTTATTTTGAGCTATAAGCGACATAGATACAGAAACGATCAGCAGACAGACCAGTCTTATTCTTTTAATCACCGAAATCATTCTTTCCTCCCCTTCTAAAAGGTTTTTTAAATGAACGTTTATCATCACGACGCCGACCTTCATCACGATAACGCATTTTTCCAACCTTTTTACCCGGGATAAAATTAGAACGTTCTTCATCATTCTCACCATGAGCTGCTGCAAAACGACGATCCGGACGATCCATGCGTGCAGTACGGAAATTTGTATTTTTAACCGTTTTCGAGCCATCAGAACGCTTCACTACGGGAGAGCGGTCGGAACGATCTTTATCTTTTCCTTCATTCAAAGCTTTCTTATAGTCTTTATTCTTTCCATCAAACATTTCATAGCAACGATATTCACATTCCAATGAGCCATTCATCAACTTCATCTTTTCACTCGGACGAAGTCCTATCTTATCAAAACATTCGTCTTTATAGCTCAAGATCCATGCCTGATAACCTGTAAATACATGCTTCAAACGTTCACCTATCATATTGTATAATCCCAGTAGGTCACGAGACGAAATACGTTCTCCATAAGGAGGGTTCATAACCAGTATACCAGGCTGTGGTGCTTCATTATATTGTTGTAAAGGCACTACTTTCAGATCAATATATTTTACTAATCCCGCACTCCGGATATTTTCCAAAGCAATATCTATAGCTGCTTGCGAAATATCGGAACCGTAACACTTAAACGTGAATTCCCTCTCTTTACTTTCATCATTATAAATACGATCAAATAACTCCTGGTCAAAATCGATCCATTTCTCAAAAGCAAATTCCTTACGATGAATACCCGGTGCAATATTAAGAGCAATCATCGCAGCCTCTATCAGTAGCGTACCCGATCCACACATCGGATCAACAAAATTAGATTCTCCTTTCCAACCTGTTTTCATAATCATACCGGCAGCAAGCACTTCATTCAGCGGAGCTTCTGTTTGATCCACACGATAACCGCGTTTATGCAAACTTTCGCCCGAGCTATCAATAGAGAGTGTACAATCATTATGCGAGATATGAATATTAATATATAAATCAGGATTATTCACACGAACAGAAGGACGCTTCTGCATCTTTTCCATAAAATAATCGACAATAGCGTCCTTCGTACGATATGCAACAAATTTAGAATGGTTAAAATCTTCGGAATAAATCACAGAATCTATTGCAAACGTCTTGTCTAACGACAAATATTTTTCCCATTCTACTTTCTTTACTTCATTATATACGGTATCTGCATCTTTGGCTTTGAAGTGATAGATCGGTTTTAGGATACGAAGTGCCGTACGACAACAAAAGTTTGCCTTATAAAGCAACTCTTTATCTCCTGTAAAAGAAACCATACGACGACCTATTTGCAAATCGTTGGCACCCAAGGCTAATAACTCACCGGCCAAAATATCTTCTAACCCATAAAGGGTTTTGGCCACCATTTCAAATGTCTCGTTCATTTCAATTGAAAGTTGAAAACAGATTCATAAATCTGCATTTTGATTGTTTATATTGTTTTTAAATTCATCCATCCAAATCAACAGCCATTAACCAACGATCTGCTGCACTATCGCTCCGGCCGGAACATCTTCCGATATCCATACGTTACCGCATATTGTAGCGCCCTTGCCAATTCGTATCTTGCCAATTAATGTTGCATTCGAATAAATAGTAACATGATCTTCCAATACCGGATGGCGTGCCACACCTCGTATTGCATTGCCATTCTCATCCGGTGGCAACTTTTCTCCTGCCAGACTGACACCCTGAAATATACGAACAAAGTTCCCTATCACACTTGTCTCGCCAATCACTGTACCTGTTCCATGGTCTATTGAAAAATGATGACCGATCCGTGCTCCGGGATGGATATCTATTCCTGTCTCAGAATGAGCCATCTCTGCAATGATTCGTGGAATATAAGGAACATTCTGTTTGTAAAGCTGATGAGCAATACGATAATTGACTATTGCCCTAAAACCGGGATAACAAAATATAACTTCACCCGGATTTTGCGCAGCAGGATCACCATTAAAAGTAGCTTCTATGTCTGTTGCCAAAACAGCCCGTATTTCAGGAAGATTAGAAATAAATTCTTCAGAATGCTTTTCCGCAATCCGAAACACTTTTTCCTCCGGACAAGTAGCACAAGAAGCATCTGCGAAACAAAGTCCGGCATAGATTTGGCGCGAAAGTAAAGCGTGAAGTGTTTCCACATTCACACCCGTATGAAAACGAATGGTTTGTTTATTAATACGTGCATTTCCATAATATCCGGGAAATAAAACAGACCGGCACAAATCCACGATTTCCTTCAAAACCTCAGCCGAAGGAAGCGCTTCTTCATCCCGGTAAGCATGAAACAATTGCTTGTACGATGCCTCATCCGATAGTTTATCCACCGTGTCACCCAGTACTTTGCTATGCTCCTGCAAATTCATTGTTTCTCAGAATATTCTTTATGCTTGGCAAAGATAACTTATTTTTCAATTCAATAATTCAACACTACCCTAAATTGCAATTCCCCCGGCGGTACATTAACTGCAAAATCACTATATGTTACATAGAAAGCAATTGACCCCGGCATAAAATCGAAGTTAATAATTTCAGACCATCTTGCATCCTCTGTATTTTCCAAAGGTAATGTATATGGTAATGGGGTTTGCACTTCATTATTTTGTCCCGGATTCTGGATCAGATAAGCAAATACATTTCCGTCCACATAAAGATCGTTTGTAAGCTCCTTTATCGGAACTTCACACATATAATACGGATTACGTCCATCAGGATCAGAATACATCTTCCAATCTTTCTCACGTATTGTATATGTATCTACAAACCAGTACATACCAGAACCATCCTGCCCCGGAGGGCCAGCCGGACCTTCACAAGCCGTAAAGGCAAGCAAGATCATAAAAAAAAGTAAAAAATTCTTCTTCATTATTATCTCTATTTTTATAGTTTACTTCTTATGCGGTGCTCCAAACTCCTTGCAGGTCACTTCGTCCATTTCCACCTTCCATATCTTAACATTCACAACGGCCGGATCACTATACTTGAAAGTCTTATCTGAATATTGTTTCATTATAATATCCAACGCTTCCACTTTCCGGTCAAAATTTTCTTCGTAAGCCACCTTGCCCCAACAGATTACGCTTTTGGAACGCATTCGGTAGCTACACGCCACTTCGGGATGCTGAAACACCAGTGCATGATCAGTGCTGAAGGTGATACAAACTTTCGGGTTTCTTTCCAGAATAGAAATACTGCGCCCTTCCTGTGCAGAATGCAGATAAACAACACCATCGCGATAGCCAAAATTCATCGGCAAAACATAAGGCGTTCCGTCCGTATCGGCCAGGCCTACGTAGCAAACATCACATTTGCTGATTATAAATTCTATCTGTTCTTTCTCTGTATGTACAAGCGTCTTCATTTCTTATTCCAATTACGCTCACAAACATAATTAAAAAAGTTCAATCCTGTATTTTCTGTTTATGCAATTCTTGCGCAGGATTATCTTAATCACACCGGCCAACATCGCTTTTTCCCGGCCAGGGCAAACGCATTAGGATTTTTGATATAGTACCATTGCCTTTTTCATTATCTCTTTCTTTATATTGGGCTTTAATGCTGCTGCTAACATTTTCTTTTTCAAGGATGCTCCTTTTTTGTATGTAAAGGCTTTCAGTACCGGCATTGCCATTTTTCTTAATATAGCCAGGTTTAACACTTGGTTCTTTTTCATTTTGGTCTCATCTTCATTAAAAGATACATCTAGTTGCCAATGCAAATTGTTCTCTATTTTCCAGTGATTTCGTATGATATTCAATTGCATGGGTGCATCTTTCTCCAAGGAAGATATGAAACATCTTGTTTCTGTGGTCGTTTCTCCTGTAGACAGTATCGTTCTTTGGGAAGTAATTGTACCAAAGCTTTTGATTCCTTCCCATTCTTTTCCACACTCAGGTATCCATCCCTAATGAGAACAGGAATGACAAATACGGACTTCTTCTCTCCCATGTCCTCGGGTTATTTCTTCGGCATGATCTATCCATTTAGCTTTATCACGGTTGTTTTCTACTCGAATCCCTTCTAATATACCTTCATATAATTTCTCTTGATTGGCTTTCACAATAATCAGATAATCAGCTTTAGCTGCTGTAATAGCTTTGATAGACTCTTTTTGACAATGTAGAGCGTCCGCAGTAATAATAGTACTTGCCAAATAAAGGTCTGTAACTAATTTGCGAAGTTGCTCGGGCTCGTTTATCTTTTTATCTGCCACCTCCTGTCCTAAACACAATCCGGTTCCGGTAGCATAAGCAGTAACTACATTCAAACCAGAAACATCGGTTACAGAGGCAGCATATTTGCCATCAAAGGCTACTATTTCTTTATCTTTACTAGCCTGAGAATGATCCAAATCGCCGCGTAATTGAGATTGAAGGGCTGACATAGTCTTGCGAAAAGATTGTTCCAAACTCGAGGGATTAACCAAAGAGAATAAGCGACTAAAAGTATCATGGGAAGGCACACCAACAAAACAAGAACCTAAGTACTCAGAGAGCAAATCTTCACTAGATTCAGCGATTTCAACGATATCATCCCAGTCTTTACCTCCACAAAGGATACCAACAAAAGCCATGAAAATAATGCTACAGGAAGGGTAGTATAGACGATTACCTGTACGGAAGTCTTCAACATCACGAGCAAAAGATAATAATAAAGAGTAATCAGAAGAAGGAGTCATAAAGAATATAAGTTAGAGATACAAAGCAAAGGTAGAAAAAAGTACAAAAAACACAGGAAAGAAAGAAAAAATCCTAATGCGTTTGCCCTGAATAACAAGATGAAAAGTTTAGTTGATAACTATCAGCCAAGCGGTTGATAATTATCGGCCATACGGTTGACAATTGTCGGCCGCTTGGCTGATAGTTATCAACTCAAAACTTGTCCGTCACAAAAACAGATTTCATCACCAGGCCATTTAGAACCGGCAACGTCAGAAATTTTTCATTACAGAAATATTTCCTTATTCTTATTGCTTGATATGCGGATTTAGCATACCTTTGCGTGATAATTACATAGTTTAAGGTTGAAACTTCTAAACACAATTAAATAACTTAAATTATTATCTTATGTGGTTACTTAATTCTTCTATCGGGAAGAAACTGATAATGAGTATATCAGGCATCTTCCTTATTCTGTTTTTATTGTTCCATATGTCCATGAACGTGGCAGCTGTATTCTCCGGGGCAGCTTACGACGCGATCTGTGCATTTCTGGGAGCAAACTGGTATGCCGTAGCTGCTACAATGGTGTTGGCTGCAGGCTTCATTATCCACATCATTTACGCATTCATTCTGACATTGCAGAACCGTAAGGCTCGCGGAAACGACAGTTACGCTATCAATGCCCGTCCGAAAGGCGTTGAATGGGCTTCTCAGAACATGCTTGTGCTGGGTATTATTGTAATTCTGTTCCTGGTATTACACTTCACTCAGTTCTGGTACAACATGATGTTTGCCGAATTAATGGGACACCATGAAGTTATGCTGGGCGATGGTACGGTAGCTTCTCCCCAGAGCGGCGCCACTTTTATTAATTATTATTTCAAAGGCAACATCCTTATTACCGTGTTATATCTGATATGGTATGTAGCTTTGTGGTTCCACCTGACTCATGGTTTCTGGAGTGCAATCCACACATTGGGTTGGAACAACACTATCTGGATGAGCCGTTGGGAATGTATCTCTAAAATCTTTGCAACCGTAGTTTGTGCTATCTTTGCAATTATCACTATTATTTTCTATCTGAATGGTGTTGGCGGTTGCTAAGGAACCGGTTTTCTGCATAAGCTGACAATTAATAATCAATCATTGAAAATAAATTATTATGACTGAAATAAATTCTAAAATACCTCAAGGCCCGTTGGCTGAGAAGTGGAGTAATTATAAAGCTCACCAGAAATTGGTGAACCCCGCAAACAAACGTCGTCTGGATGTAATCGTTGTTGGTACAGGTCTGGCTGGTGCTTCTGCTGCCGCATCACTGGCTGAAATGGGATTCAACGTATTGAACTTCTGTATCCAGGACTCACCTCGCCGTGCACACTCTATTGCCGCGCAGGGAGGTATCAATGCTGCAAAAAATTATCAGAATGACGGCGACTCTGTTTACCGTCTGTTTTACGATACAATCAAAGGTGGCGACTATCGTGCACGCGAAGCCAACGTATACCGTTTGGCTGAAGTATCTAACAGTATTATAGACCAGTGTGTAGCACAGGGTGTTCCTTTCGCCCGCGAATACGGCGGCCTGTTGGATAACCGTTCATTCGGTGGTGCCCAGGTATCACGTACATTCTATGCCCGCGGTCAAACCGGACAGCAATTGTTGCTGGGTGCTTATTCTGCATTAAGCCGTCAGATCGGATTAGGTAAAGTAAAGATGTACACACGCCACGAAATGCTGGACGTTGTTAAAATTGATGGCCGCGCCCGTGGTATCATCGCCCGTAACCTGATTACCGGTAAGGTTGAACGTTTTGCTGCCCACGCAGTAGTTGTTGCAACAGGTGGCTATGTAAACACCTTCTTCCTGTCTACTAATGCAATGGCATCCAACGGTTCGGCTGCATGGCAGTGCTATAAGAAAGGTGCTTATTTTGCAAACCCATGTATGGTGCAGATTCACCCGACTTGTGTTCCTGTACACGGCGATTATCAGTCAAAACTGACTTTGATGTCTGAATCTCTTCGTAACGACGGACGTATCTGGGTTCCAAAAAAACTGGAAGATGCAAAAGCATTGCAGGCCGGAACAAAGAAAGGTAAAGATATTCCGGAAGCAGACCGCGATTACTATCTGGAACGCCGTTATCCGGCATTCGGCAACCTGGTTCCGCGTGACGTGGCTTCACGTGCAGCTAAAGAACGTTGCGATGCAGGTTTCGGTGTAAACAATACAGGTTTGGCTGTATTCCTTGATTTCTCCGACGCTATCAACCGTTTGGGCAAGGAAGTAGTGAAAGCTAAATACGGCAACCTGTTCGATATGTACGAAGAAATTACCGATGACGATCCATACGAAACACCAATGATGATTTATCCTGCATTGCACTATTCAATGGGTGGTTTGTGGGTAGACTATGAATTGATGACTTCCGTTCCGGGCTTGTTCGCTATCGGTGAAGCAAACTTCTCAGACCACGGTGCAAACCGTTTGGGAGCATCAGCCTTGATGCAAGGTTTGGCCGACGGTTACTTCGTATTGCCTTATACTATCCAGAACTATCTGTCAGACCAGATTCAGGTTCCGCGTTTCAGTACAGACCTGCCTGAATTTGCAGAAGCAGAAAAGGCTATCAACGCACGTATTGCAAAACTGATGGGCATCCAGGGTAAAGAGTCTGTTGATTCTATCCATAAAAAGCTGGGACACATCATGTGGGAGCACATCGGTATGGCCCGTGATGCCAAAGGTTTGGAAGAAGCTATCCAAATGTTGAAAGACCTGAAGAAAGAATTCTGGACAAACGTACATATTCCGGGTAAAGGTGATGACCTGAACGTTGAACTCGAAAAAGCACTTCGTCTGGCCGACTTCATCGAAATCGGTACATTGATGGCTCACGATGCATTAGACCGTGCAGAGTCTTGTGGCGGACACTTCCGTACAGAGCATCAGACTGAAGAAGGCGAAGCTCTTCGTCACGACGATAAATTCATGTACGTATCTTGCTGGGAATACCAGGGTGAAGACAAAGATCCTGTTATGTTGAAAGAAGATCTGAATTATGAATTCGTAGTACCTCAGACACGTAACTACAAGAAGTAATCAACCAATTACAAAAATTAGAATCATGGATAAAGATATAAATATTTCAGTTAAAGTTTGGCGCCAGAGAGGTCCGAAGGAAAAAGGACAATTCGAAACCTATCAGCTGAAAAACATTAACCAGGGTACTTCTTTCCTGGAAATGTTGGATATTCTGAACGAACAGTTGATCAACGAGGGGAAAGAACCGATTGTATTCGATCATGACTGCCGTGAAGGTATCTGCGGTATGTGTTCTCTTTATGTAAACGGCCACGCACATGGTCCGGCTACAGGAGCAACGACCTGCCAGCTTTATATGCGTCGTTTCCACGATGGAGAGACAATCACGATCGAACCTTGGCGTTCTGCCGGATTCCCGATCATCCGCGACTTGATGGTAGATCGTTACGCTTACGATAAAATCATTCAGGCAGGTGGTTTCGTTTCAGTAAACACAGGCGGTGTACCTGATGCCAATTCAATTGCTATTCCTCGTGATGATGCAGAAATGGCTATGGATGCCGCCGCTTGTATCGGTTGCGGTGCTTGTGCCGCTGCTTGCAAAAACGGTTCAGCTATGTTGTTCGTTTCTGCCAAGGTTAGCCAGTTGGCTTTATTACCTCAAGGCAAAATCGAAGCTTCACGCCGTGCAAAAGCTATGGTAGCCAAGATGGACGAACTGGGCTTCGGTAACTGTACAAACACTCGTGCCTGCGAAATGGAATGTCCGAAGAACATCTCCGTCAGCAATATCGCCCGCATGAACCGCGAATTCATTTGGGCTAAGTTGAAAGACTAATATCCGTTATATTCGGATTTATAATACAAAGGGCTGCAGGTGTCATACAAAATAATGACATTATGCAGTCCTTTATTTTTTCAAACCACAATAATACCACATAAAACCTATCACAACATGGAACCACTAAAAATAGCAACTGCCCAGTTTGAAACACGTGACAACGACAAAGCCTATAATCTTTCGGTAATCCGGGAAATATGTAGTAAAGCATCTGGCGAAGGTGCCCAGGTTGTAGCATTCCATGAATGTTCCGTTTGCGGATACACATTTGCAAAAGAGTTGTCAAGAGAAGAACTTTTAGCCATTGCAGAGCCAATCCCTTCGGGCAAAAGTACGCAAACATTAATCAGCATAGCAAAGGAATTTAATATCACCCTGCTGGCCGGATTCTTCGAAAAAGACAGTAACGACAATATCTACAAAGCACAAATATGTGTAGATGGGAATGGACTGAAAGCAAAATACCGAAAACTCCATCCATTTATCAATCCTCATATTCTTCCGGGCGATCGATATGTGGTATTCGATATAAAAGGATGGAAATGCGGTATTCTGATCTGTTACGATAACAATATTATTGAAAATGTCCGCGCTACAAAATTGTTAGGAGCAGACATTATCTTCATGCCCCATGTAACCATGTGTACACTTTCTCCACGTCCGGGAGCCGGCTTGGTTGATCCTGCTTTGTGGGAAAAGCGCGATGCCGATCCTACCACCTTGCGTCAGGAATTTGATGGGCTGAAAGGTCGTTCCTGGCTAATGAAATGGCTCCCGGCCCGGGCATACGACAATGCCGTCTATGTAGTCTTTTCCAACCCGATAGGAAAAGATTATAATGAAATAAAAAATGGCTGCTCTATGATACTAGATCCGTTTGGTGATATTCTGGCCGAATGCCGGAAACTGGGAGACGACTACGTAACAGCCACCCTTATCCCCGAAAAACTAACACAAGCCGGAGGGCATCGTTACCTCAACGCACGCCGCCCTGAATTATATGCAGACATCATCAGCCAACCTCACACTTCGGTCCAAAAGGTAGCTTGGCTGACAGAGGAATAGGTAACCGATTTTTGCTGCAACCGGATATTGAAAATGCTTTTTACAAAAAGCATTTAAGTTGTAAATGAAATATAGTACATTATTATATACATTTGCAAAGTCAATATTTATCTTACAATCTATACTATTTACTTATGAACGGAAAATATGTGTTTATTCTTTTGGCCAGTGCATTTGTCTATACAGCCTATCCACAATTATATAAAGACCCGAAAGCTTCGATAAAAGACCGTGTGGAAGATTTGCTTCAACGAATGACGCTGGAAGAAAAGGTGGAACAATTGTCGATGACTAGCCTTGCCGACTTCCCCAAGTCAAAATCCGTATATGGCGTATGCGAAAGTCCTTTTATCGACATAAAACAAATTGCAGAACTATCAGCCAAAGCAAAAAAACATGCCCGCGAAAATACCCGATTAGGTATTCCTCCCATTCAAATAGGCGAATGCCTGCACGGACAACTGGCCTACGGAGCCACCATATTTCCACAAGCCATTGCGCAGGGAAGCACATGGAGTCCTTCATTGATAGAAGAAATGGCTTCCGTAATAGCCTACGAAGCTTCGGCTTCAGGAGTAGATCAGACATTATCTCCGTTATTCGATCTTATCAAAGATCCGCGTTACGGACGAAATGAAGAATGTTATGCAGAAGATCCGTATCTGGTAGGCGAGATGGGATCAGCTTTCGTTACAGGAATGCAAGGCAAACCCGAACAAACACTTAAAGCCATTCCTGAAAACAAACTGATGTGCACAGCCAAGCATTTTGCAGGATATAGCCAACCGATTGCAGGGATCAACCTTGCTCCCTCTTCACTGGGAGAACGCGAAATGAGATCGTTACACCTACCTCCTTTCCAGAAAGTAGTGCAAAAGGCAAACATTTATTCCGTTATGCCATCTTATAATGAGGTAGATGGCATACCAGCCCACGCAAATCATTTTCTACTGACTCAAATATTGCGTAATGAATGGAACTTCCAGGGCTATGTATTCTCCGATTACGGAGGCATATCCATGCTACATTATTTCCATAAAACAGCCAAAGATAAAGCAGAGGCAGCACAACAAGCCATAACCGCAGGAGTAGACCTCGAAGCAGCCCGGCCGGAGAATTATGCAGAACTAGTGCGTTTGGTACAGGAAGGCAAAGTATCGGAAGAACTAATAAACCAATCGGTTCGGCGCATACTGACCGTCAAGTTTAAAGCCGGGCTTTTTGAAAAACCTTACCCCGACATAGCCAACCTGAAGAAAAGAGTTCATCTGCCTGCCCACGTCGAACTGGCGCAGAGGATTGCCGAAGAATCTATTATCCTCTTACAGAATGACAACAACCTGCTTCCGTTGAATCCCGATAAGCTGAAAAGTATTGCCGTGATAGGCCCCAATGCCAATCAGGTACAATATGGCGACTATTCGTATACCCGTGACAACAAATCCGGTGTAACTGTGCTGGAAGGTATCAAGCAATTGGTTGGAGACCGTATGCAAGTACACTATGCCAAAGGCTGCGACATATCAGGACTAAGCAAGGAAGGCTTCGCCGAGGCAGTAGAGACAGCTCAAAAAGGTGATGCCGTAGTAGTTGTCCTGGGAGGAACCAGTGTGATTCTTTCCGGTATAGGTTGGGGAAAAGGGCCCGGAGAACAAGAAGCAGGCGATCCTTTCACCTGCGGCGAAGGGTATGACCTGACTGACATCAATCCGTTAGGTGTACAGCGTGAATTAATACAAGCACTAAAAGAAACGGGAAAACCAGTCATCCTCGTATTAGTACACGGACGCCCTTGGAGTATTTCGTGGGAGAAGGAAAACATACCGGCTATACTGGAAGCCTGGTACCCGGGCGAAAGAGGCGGTGCCGCCATCGCCAACATACTATTCGGTAAAGTGAACCCTTCGGGCCGGCTAAATGTAACGATACCCCAATCAGTTGGACATATTCCGGTCAGTTACGATTATAAACCTTCCGGCAAAGGTATTAACCGCAAACCGGGCACAAAAGAGAAGCCGGGCAGAGATTATGTATTCTCTTCTCCCACCCCGCTATTCCCATTTGGTTACGGATTATCTTACACCTCTTTCGCATATTCGGATATGCAAATCTCAAAGAAGGCATTTGGTAAAGAAAGCATAGAAGTCTCTGTTAGCGTCAAAAATACGGGTCAGTTAACAGGGAAAGAGGTAGTACAACTTTATGTAAACGACCTGGTAAGCAGTACAACAACTCCAGTCATGTCGTTAATACGTTTCCGGAAAATAGAATTAAAGCCGGCAGAAAGCAAACGAATCTCATTCACAATACCTTATCAGGAACTGGGTTTATGGAATGCCCGCATGCAATATGTTACGGAACCGGGACTGTTTGAATTTATGTTTGCCAAATCGGCAGAAGACATCCAATGCCGGGAAATAGCAGAATATAAAGGTAATTAGCCTAAAACGAGGATAAGTAATAAAAATCCGAACATAATTACAATTTATTATCTGTTTTACAACACAATTTAGCATTTTAACTATTGATACTTATTGAAAAAGCCATACTTTTGCACTGTGGTTTTTTCATAATAGTATTAGATTTAAGGTTAACAAAGTTTGGTTAGGGCTTGTCGTGAGACAGGCTTTAATTGTTTATAAGAGGCAGAATATTTCAAACAAGTCCGGAATCTACGCATTACAACACCGGAAGCATGTAAGCCTAAAGAATTTTTATACCCCTTTATGTAAAAAGGAGTCCAAACAAGAAGAAAACACACCCCTGAAAAGGTCAAGGCAGCAACGTAATGTGCAGCCTTTTTTCATCCCTTATCTTAAAATACCATCTCTTTTTATCGGGAATATTCCGTAATTCACCGATATTTGTCTGTAATCAAGCGGTTTTATATTGCATGTACTTTACATCAAACTTACATTTGTATCAAACGAATTTAAAATAAGATATCATGAATACAAATAACAAAAGTGTATTTTGGGCAATTCCGTTCATCTTTGTCGGCATTGTCTGGTTTCTGAAAAACATGGGGATAGTTACATATAGCTTATTTTCCATACTTATTTCATGGCAAGTACTTCTCATATATGTAGGACTGTTTAATCTATTAAGTAAACGTTTTTGGGCAGGATTGATTACCACTGCAATAGGAGTTGTATTTATTCTACCGGAAATAGGTTGGTCAAGCAGTAACTGGCTTCATGTTTATTGGCCTCTTATCTTCGTAATTATTGGTGTATTCCAACTATTCAAACCCCAAAGAAGACCCAACACAAATTTCCATCAAAAACATTTTCAAAGAAATTTCCAAAAACATTGGAAGGAAGGAGCAAACACATACTCCAACACAGATTATTCCAGTCAGGATGGTTTCGTTATATCCTACAACACATTTGGCTCTGTTCAGCAAATCGTATTAGACCCGGTTTTCAAAGGGGCGGATATCCGAAATACATGTGGCGGAACAGTATTAGACTTGCGCCGAACTAAACTGGAAGCAGCGCAGACCTTCATCGACGTAGAATGTACTTTCGGAGGTATTGAAATCTATTTGCCTGCCGAATGGAATTTACAATCACAAGTCAATACAGTTATTGGCGGATGCGATGACAAGCGTTATCACTCTTCAGCCGAAACAGATCAGGAACATGTGCTGATTATCCGGGGGAAAGTAACTTTTGGCGGTATTGAATTTAAGAATTAATCATATGCAAACACATCCGTTTTTTGGATCAGTCATAAACCGGATGACAGGACTTCTGGCAACGGTAACAACATGGGCTATTTATTCCCTGTTGCTATATTGCTATGGAGGTCTCGAATGGTGGATGGCAGGTATAGATGGATTGATCTCCATTGGGCTTTTAGCCATAGCCGGTTATCTGTACGGATACATTTTTGAAGTAATTCATTCATTACAAATGTATCTGTTACTAAGCATTCTGATCCAGATAATCAGTCTGGCGGGTGCGTGGGAAATAGAATTATGGCTACAACAAGAAGCGATCACAGATTTTTGTGCCACCATTCCGCTCCGGCTTACTCTGGGAACCTTAATCTGGGTAATCTTGTCGATGTGGTATCGCATATATAACCTGGAAAAACAAAGCCTGGAAGAATCCATTGAGCCGTCCGAACCGGAATATGCAATTAATGAATTATCTGTTGTAAAAGCTGATGAAGAAACCATACTCGACCGCATTTCCGTAAAAGACGGTTCACGCATACATATTATCCATTTAGAAGAATTGCTCTATCTACAGGCTTGCGGGGATTACGTTACCCTCTTCACTTCCACAGGACAATATGTCAAGGAGCAAACGATGAAATATTTTGAGGCACATTTGCCCCAGGAAATATTTGTGCGCATCCATCGTTCTTGTATCGTTAATATGGAACAAATTCTACGTATCGAATTGTTTGGAAAAGAAAATTACCAGATACGTTTAAAGAACGGTATCTGTCTCCGCGCAAGTTTATCCGGTTATAAACTGCTGAAAGAACGCTTGTCTTTATAAGCTCTAAGAGACGTTTAATCTGTTAATTTTACAATATTTTGATTGGAATGTATTTACTTTTATGTTGAATAACACTTTTTGGCAACATATAAGATGTTGCTTAACATATATTATCCGGAAAACTATTGACAAAAGGGATTGACAGGTGTATATTTGCATTGTGGTTTTTTCATAATAGTATTAGATTTAAGGTTAACAAAGTTTGGTTAGGGCTTGTCGTGAGACAGGCTTTAATTGTTTATAGGGGTCTCATTCCAAAACACTCATCTCCTCCTTCATCTTAGTCACGTAAACAACTCCTCTTCGAGTCATCTGCTCCAACTTTTCATAGTCTATATAGGCCGGTTCATAGTCATTATACCATCTTTTGGGATAGAAGGAAGAAAACAGGACTTTTATTAGTAAAACATATATCCTTTTATACCCTGCTTGCTATAAATACAAAAAGAAGGTTGCTTCATTATGGTTTCGAAACAACCTTCTTTTTTATAAACTACTATAGATTTGCCTACTGTTTAACTATTTCTGCAACTTCCAACTCAAATATCAATGTCGTATATGGAAGTATCGTAATCTGACCTGCCGCTTGCGCTTTTTTTCCGCTGGCACCATAGCCTAATTGCTGAGGAATCCAAATTTCCCATTTATCTCCTACATGCATATGTTGCAAAGCAGTAGTCCATCCGTCCACAACTCCGGAAACTTCAAATTTAGATGGAGCTCCTTCTTCAAATGTATGAGATTCAAAAACTGTTCCATCAATAAGGGTGCCTTTATAGTAAGCTTTAACCGTACTTGTATAATAAATAGGTTCTTTACCTTCGCCTTCCTTTATTACTTTATAAAGAATAAAGCCTTCATTACTTTGCGACTTCAGTTGCTGAAAACCCGGAGCAAATATCTGTGCCTGAAAGGCCTCATCATTTTCAATTTTCCACGCTTCATCTACTTCTAATGCATCTTCATTTTTGCTGCAGGAGGAAACCACCAGCACGCAAAACAACATCAGGGCTATTTGCAGGTACTTCTTCATTCTTCGTTTTTTATTCTATTACCTTTTTCAATAAATTCTTCAAACTAACTTTCTCAGAGATTATATCATGCAACTTATCAATACTTACACGTTCCTGCTCCATTGTGTCACGGAAACGGATAGTTACACAATTATCTTTCAAAGTATCATGGTCTACAGTGATACAATACGGAGTACCGATTGCATCCTGACGGCGGTAACGCTTGCCAATCGAATCTTTCTCATCATACTGGCAACGGAAATCGAAACGCAACATGTTTACAATCTCTTCTGCCTTTTCGGGAAGTCCGTCTTTTTTTACCAACGGCAATACAGCCAGTTTGATTGGAGCTAACGCTGCCGGCAATTTCAGTACAACGCGGGATTCTCCATTTTCCAAAGTTTCTTCGCAATAAGAACCTGCCATAATACTCAGGAATACACGGTCTACACCGATTGAAGTTTCTATTACATACGGTGTATAGCTCTGGTTCAGCTCAGGATCGAAGTATTGTATCTTCTTACCTGAGAATTTCTCATGCTGGCTCAAATCGAAGTCCGTACGGCTATGAATACCTTCTACTTCTTTGAAGCCGAAAGGCATTTCAAATTCTATGTCGGTAGCTGCATTTGCATAATGCGCCAGCTTTTCATGATCATGATAACGATACTTCTCATTACCCAATCCTAAAGCCTGATGCCATTTCAAACGGGTAGATTTCCATTTCTTAAACCATTCTATCTCTTCGCCCGGACGAACAAAGAATTGCATTTCCATCTGTTCGAACTCACGCATACGGAAGATAAATTGACGGGCTACGATCTCGTTACGAAAAGCCTTACCTATCTGTGCGATACCAAACGGTACTTTCATACGTCCGGTCTTCTGTACATTCAAAAAGTTGACAAAGATACCCTGAGCTGTTTCCGGACGCAGATAAATCTTGGTGGCTCCATCGGCTGTAGAACCCATATCGGTAGAAAACATCAGGTTGAACTGGCGTACTTCCGTCCAGTTGCGGGTTCCCGAGATAGGACATACAATCTCACAATCCAGAATCAGCTGGCGAAGGTCTTCAAAGTTACCATCGTTAAGCGCTTTCGAAAAGCGTTCGTGTATCTCGTTCCATTTTGCCTGATATTCCAGCACACGTCCATTTGTAGCACGAAACTGGGCTTCGTCAAAAGCTTCTCCAAACTTCTTGGCTGCCTTGGCAACCTCTTTATTCATCTTTTCTTCTATCTTAGCCAGATGGTCTTCAATCAATACATCGGCACGATAGCGTTTCTTAGAGTCTTTATTGTCAATCAACGGATCGTTGAAAGCGTCTACGTGACCGGAAGCTTTCCAGATAGTGGGATGCATAAAAATAGCCGAATCGATGCCGACTACATTCTCGTGCAACAACGTCATACTGTCCCACCAATATTTTTTTATATTATTTTTCAGCTCAACGCCATACTGTCCATAATCGTACACTGCACCTAAACCATCATATATCTCTGATGAGGGAAATACAAAACCGTATTCCTTACAATGCGAAACTAACTTCTTAAAAACATCTTCTTGTGCCATGATAAAATAATTAATGGCGCAAAGTAAGTGATTTTTCATCAAAATACGATACATTTAGATTGCTTCTTTCTGATAAACACTTAATTTACTTTTAAAAATAACAATACAAATCCGTATTTTTATTACATTTACGACTTTTCAACCATGCATTTATTTTTTCATATATGAAAACACCCACGAAAACATTTATCTTCTTTATCTCCATTTGTATATTACTGGCTTTTACATCAGGTTGTACAAATACTTTACACGGAGACGTCGTATCTATTGACAACGGGAAAATCAAATTAGGTTTTGAACGATCTACAGGAAAGCTGATCTCATTTTCCGACATTGCAACCTCATACGAGTATATAGACTCGGCAGCCGTAGAGGGTTTGCCCTGGCTATTGGATGTTGCCGCCGGAACTCCGGCACCGGAGAAACTGCCAACAAAGGTAAGCTTCCAAAAGCCGGACCCACTCACCCTCAACATTGAATGGCAGCAAGCAGACGGAACCAACGGCTTAAAAGTAATAGCATCCGTATCACTCGATAAAGAAAAAGCTTTATCTTACTGGAATATCAAAGTAGAAGGAATGGGAGAACAAAACATTCAAAATGTTAAGTTTCCCGTTATTGCCGGTATCAAAGACCTGGGTAATGAAGAATTGGCTGCAGCTACCTGGCTGGGCAGCCTCATAAAAAACCCCAGGGCAGAGGTAGTAAAACAGAAAACACCGGCAACCTACACATGGAACCACCCGGGACACCTGTCTATGCAACTAATGGCTTTATACAACAAAGAATCGAGCGGCATTTATTTCTCCTGCAACGATACGCTTGCCTATACTAAAAACTTCTCATTGACATTCGATACGAATAACAAACTGGAATACAGCATAACCAACATTCCGCCTTTCGACAATCGGATAGACAGCTATCAACCGGCCTACCAAGCCATACTTGGATCTTTTCGCGGAGACTGGATTACAGCAGCAAAAATGTATCGCGAATGGGGTATCCAACAGAAATGGTGCAGGGAAAGCCGGTTCAAAAACAACTTAACGGCAGAATGGCTACCCCAGACAGGTATATGGGTTTGGAACAGGGGCAAATCACCAAATGTACTGCCTGAAGCTATCGATCTTCAGGAAAGAGCCGGAGTGCCGGTCAATGTCTTTTGGCATTGGTGGCACAATTGTTCTTACGACGATTATTTCCCCGAATACCTTCCTCCGCGTGAAGGAGGCAAATCTTTTATCGAAGCTGTAACCGCCGCCCGGCAGAAAGGGGTACGAAGCATTGTGTATATGAATTCCTTTCAATGGGGAACGTCCACCGATAGTTGGAAATCGGAAAATGCCGAACCCTATTGTGCCAAAACCATAGACGGGAAGACATACGAGCATGCTTACAATATATTTACCAACAAATCCATCACCCCGATGTGTATGGCCACAGAGTTCTGGCAAAATAAATATGCATCCTTGTGCGATAGTGTGATAAACTTTTATCAGGCCAGCGGCGTATATATGGATCAGGCTTGCATGAACTTCCAGTGTTATGATAAAAGCCACGGACACGACCTGGGAGGAGGCAACTACTGGATAAACGGATTCCAGAAGCTAACCTCCCTCATCCGAAGTAAAATCACCGACAAAAAACAATCCATTCTTGCCGGAGAAGGTTCGGGCGAAGACTGGATTTCGAACCTCGACCTCTTTCTGACTTTAGAAACAAGCCGCGAGCGTTATGCCGGTATCAGCAACGTCGAATCTATTCCCCTATATCAGGCCGTTTATCACGACTACGCTATAACCTATGGCAGCTATTCTTCGTTGGTATATCCCCCCTACGACGAATTATGGCCGGCCCAATACAGCCCGGCCAATAAAGAAAAAGCATTGCCTGAGGACTTCAACTCGCAGTTCCTGATGGAACAATCGCGGGCTTTCGTATGGGGAATGCAGCCTACCATTGCCAATTACCATGCCTTCTTAGCCAAAGACCGTAAAGAAGAAATAGACTTTTTAATCAAACTGGCTAAAACACGTTATAAGGCACTCGGTTATTTACTTTATGGCGAATACTGCCGTACTCCGGAGATCAACATACCCAATCAGGAAATCGACATATCGAAACTTTCCATCTACGTAGGCCGCACCGGAAACAACGTTTCCAAATTCAAGAAAACAGTTCCTTCGTTATATACCGGAACATGGAAGTCGCCCGGCGGGGCTATCGGAATCGCACTGGCCAGCATAAGCGATAAACAACTATCGGTGGACTTCACAATCAACCTATCCGATTATGATTTGCCTTCGGAAGGAGAAGTGTATGTAACAACAGACAGTACGCGCCTTCTTTTGCAAACATACGCCCACAGCAAGGCCGACATTCATTTTGACATGCCGGCCCGTGGAGTTTGTGTTCTGGAGTTTGTTCCCAAACAATAACATTACATGCTGATCAAACCGCTGATTCCATCCAACGAATCGGCGGTTATTTCCTTAGCCATAACATATTCGACCGGGAAGCTTTCGTGATTAATACCGAACAAATGCGATAATCTATATCCGAAACGTTGGTAGTAATTAGGATCACCTATCAGAAAGGCCGATCCGTATCCCAGCGATTCCGCTATGCGAAATCCCTCTTTCATAAGTGCCGAGCCAACCCCATGGCTTCGATACTCCAACAACACGGATAAGGGAGCAACCAAAAGGGTGTCATACTTGCTGCCGTCCGGTTTTGTTACATACGTTTTCGTAAACATGATATGCCCGATCAGTTTGCCGCTAAACTCAGCCACTAAATCCAATTCCGGAATATACTTATCGCTGTTACGCAAACTTACGGCATAGTCTTGTTCGTTTCCATCACGATGTTCGGCTGTCAGGAAAGCTGTCTGTATCAGGTTATATACTGTAGAATAATCCGCTTCTGTTGTTTGTCTTACTGTGAAATCAGTTTTCATCTCTATTATTTTTAAGATGTTATTATATGATATGATTAATAAGTTCGATACGTCCATGTATCAAACAAATACGGAGTAGTCCAGCCTGAAAAAGAAGTTATCAGGCTGTATTATGCGGATATCTTATCGGCTTTCTGTTTCACGCCGCAAATATCAATAATATTTTCCATTGAAACAACAAAGCAGAATAAAGGATTTTTCCTACATTTGTTTGATCAGACTTATTAATATCTAAATAACTATATCATGAAATCAACAGATATTTCACGCCGCCTATTTTTGAAACAAACACTTGCTCTTTCGGCAACCGCCGTTATTCCTTCTATTTGGACGCCGGCTAAAGGACGCACGTTGCCAACTTCTCCGTTTGTCAGTGCAAACGACCGAGTCAACATTGCCTTTATCGGCATAGGCAACCGGGGAGGAGAGATTGCAAAAGAACTATACAATACCGGCCTCTGTAACGTTGTAGCCCTATGCGACGTAGACATGGGCGCTCCGCATACGCAGGAAATCATCTCCATGTTTCCGGATGCACCCCGTTTTCAGGACTTCCGGAAGATGTTCGACAAAATGGCGGATAAAATTGATGCCGTCACGGTAGGTGTGCCCGACCATGCCCATTTCCCCATCACCATCGAGGCCATGGCACACGGCAAGCATGTATATGTAGAGAAACCGATGGCACGCACCTTCAACGAAGTGGAGCTGATGATGAAGGCCGAAAAGAGGTTCGGAGTAGTAACCCAGATGGGAAACCAGGGACATTCCGAAGCCAACTACTTCCAGTTTAAAGCCTGGCAGGAAGCCGGCATTATCAAAGACGTAACGGCCATCACCGCTCACATGAACAATCCGCGTCGCTGGCATGGATGGGACCCGAAGATAACCCGCCTGCCGGCTGCCGAACCTATCCCTTCTACGCTGGATTGGGACACCTGGCTTGGTGTAGTAAAACATCACGACTACAATCACGATTTTCATTTGGGACAATGGCGTTGCTGGTATGATTTCGGCATGGGCGCTTTGGGAGACTGGGGAGCACATATTCTGGACACGGCCCACCAGTTCCTCGATCTGGGGTTACCCACGGAGATCAACCCAACCTACCTCAAAGACCAAAACCCGTTCTTCTTCCCCATGTCGTCTACCATCCTGTTCAAGTTTCCCGAGAGAGGAACCATGCCGGCCGTAGATGTCACCTGGTACGACGGACTGGACAATATACCGGCCGTACCCGAAGGATATGGCGTATCGGAACTCGACCCGAATATTCCCACCGTGGCAGGAGGAAAAATACAGCCTGCCAAATTGAATCCGGGTAAAGAAATTTACACAAAGACACTCACATTCAAGGGAGGCTCACACGGCAGCACCCTTTCCATTATACCGGAGGAAAGGGCAAAAGAGATGGAACCCCGGTTGCCGGAAGTACCGCAAAGTCCTTCCAACCATTACGCAAACTTCTTGCTGGCTTGCCAGGGAAAAGAAAAAACGCGTTCGCCATTCTCTGTTGCAGGTCCGTTAAGCCAAGTCTTTTGCTTAGGCGTACTTAGCCAGCAACTAGGAGAAAAGCTGATATTTGACAGAGAAACCAAACAAATCAGCAATAACAAGTTAGCCAACCAAATGCTGGTAGGTGAACCTCCACGAAAAGGTTGGGAAGAATATTACAAAATAAGTTAGCTAACCAAACAAAGGTTATTTGCAAGATTTAAAATCATCGGGATGTTTTAGAAAAATGATCCCGATGATTTTCTAAAAACACCCTGATGATTTTTTTCAAGGACTAGGGAAAGCCGTATTCGACAAGCTGCCCGACATTGCCAATGTCAGCAAAAATCCTTGAAAAGTACTTATTACTTGCCTTTAACAGGAAGCCAAACTTTATATGCATCTCCCTCCGTACGGTTTCCTACCGCATAATACGGAATGGCAGACACGGCAATCTCCTTCTCGTCCTTATCGAATGCTTTGCCTTCTATCACATTAATCCCACTCAAAAGGTCGCTGCGATAGTTCAAAGACATAGGAGATCGGGTATCGAACCTGATATCTTTCAGGTCTGTATTATCGCAACCCTCCAGACAATACACCAGCGGACCCGAAGCAAGGGCTACCATACCATTCAGGTCGGTAACAGATCCATTGGCAGTGATGATACGGGGTTGCATCGGCAACGACAGTTCTACCTTATCGCCTTTAGCCCATTTACGATTGATCTCAGCATAGCCTTTTACAACGTTCATCTGCACCGGCTCGCCGTTCACCTTCAGTTCTGCAGGAGAGTTTACATCCGACTTATAAAGTCCATAGGGATTCTCGACGCCTTGTGCCCATCCGGGTATGCGTACACGCAATGCGAAATCGGCCGGCTTAGCCGGGTCTACCGTCAGCGTAACAGATCCGTCCCACGGATATCGCGTTTCTTGCTTAACGGCTACAGACAGGTTTTTGCTAAGGTTAACGGTAGCTTCACTGCCGATAAACAGATTCACAGAGATCGTATTGCCCTGATGTGAATAAATAAAGCCGGGTACGGCCGAAACCATCTTCAGGAACATAGGCGGGCAGCAGGGACATTCGTGCCACTCCCAGCGTGCATGCTTTTCGGCATTCAGGGGGTTCTGATACGTATAATGATCGCCGGACAGAGAAATTCCGGTCAATACGTTATTGTAGAGGGAACGCTCAAACTCATCCATATACTTACCATCTCCGGTGAGTTCGTTCATACGCTGGCTAAAGAAACCTGCACCAACAGCAGCACATGTTTCCAAATAAGCATCCGTTGGTAAATAATAGTCGGGGCCGAATTTTTCGTCGAAATGAACGGCTCCAACGCCACCGGTTACGAACATACGCTTACCCACCATGTTATCCCACAAACGGGTTACGGCAGCAATATAATCAGGGTTCTTATTTTCCAGAGCAGCGGCAGCAACACCTGTTGTAAAGAGGGTGGCACGAACGGCGTGTCCTTCTATTGTTTGTTGCTGGAACAGGGGAAGAGAATCTTGCGCATAGTCGCCGAAAGAAGGGCGCGAATGATTGCCGAACTGAGGATCGGCATATTTATTATCGCGGATCCACTGCTCGGCAGCCGGATTACCCCAAGTCAGCCACAAAGGCTGTCCGCAGTTATGACCACGGTTCTCGATCCAGAACGTAGCCAAATCGAAATAGGCTTGTTCGTTCACCGGAACACTTACTTTTTGTTTAAGGTCGGGATTATTCTTGTATAACCAATACAGTTTAACTAGCGGTTCTTCCGAACCGGAGTGAGCCGGAACAATGTTCTTTTTAGGATACGGGCCCATGTAATCGCACATATGGTTGGCAAAGCGGGTAGCCACTTCCAGTAGTTTCGTCTTACCTGTAGCATTATAATAATGCACACCTGCCTCAACAAGCATACCGGCATTATATACATCATGCTGCCAGCGGAGCATACCGCCGTTTTCACCCCAGCGATGGTTGTCTTCCATCATCTGGGTATAAGTGTTGATAAAGCCGTCGGGGTCGGAAGCCTGTGCCTTGGCAATACGGTCGATATAACCGTCCACACGCTGTTCGAGATCCGGATTAGACTGTTGGGCAATAAGGTCGGAAACGCCACGGATCGTCTCATATACCAAACCGTCAAACCATGGCATACCGGCATGGTCTCCCACATTACGCTCGCCATTAGCCACACGGTCGAAGTTTTCGAACGTATTGTGCATCTTCTTCGGGTCGGGGTTATGAAGGTGTTTGCCTTCAAACTTGTCGAACACATCGTTGGTGGTAACCTTATTCCACTGTTCAAATTTAGGTTTCCAGAAAGCATCCTGAACCTTTACCTGATTTACTTCCAGAAAATGAATACCTGTATCCGTATTCTCCTGCTCGCCCGGAGAGCAAGCAACGGCTCCCAACAGAAGGCAAGCCGGTAATGTGAGTGCATATAGTTTCATATATCCTGTTATTTATTATTTCACTCCGAATTTATAGACGCAAATATGTTTATACTGTTCCCCCGGTTTCAATACGGTAGAAGGGAAGTTCGGATGATTCGGACTATCGGGGAAGTGTTGTGTTTCCAAAGCCAGCGAAGCCCTGTAATTGTACTTTTGTCCGCGTTTGCCAATCATCGAACCGTCGAAGAAGTTGCCACCGTAAAACTGGATGCCGGGCTCGGTAGTCCAGACTTCCATATATCTGCCCGAAACGGGTTCGTGAACGGAAGCAGCCAGTTCCAGTTCATTGGCAGTCTTGCGCTTCAACACCCAGTTATGGTCATATCCATGTCCGAAGGCAAGTTGCTCGAAATCGTTGTCTACCCGTTCGCCGATAGGAGTTGCCTTACGGAAATCCATCGGGGTATCAGTTACATCAGTCAGTTCTCCGGTAGGAATCAACACATTATTCACCGGTGTAAATTTATCTGCATTAAGCATCAATACATGGTCGTTGATCGTACCGTTGCCTGCGCCATGCAGATTAAAGAAAGAATGATGCGTGAGGTTGATTACGGTATTCTTGTCGGTGGTAGCCTCATGCGTGATAACAAATTCGTTGTCATTGGAAAGGTGGTAGGTCATCTTCACCTTCATGGTTCCAGGATAACCCTGCTCGCCATCTTTGGACACATAAGACAGCACCAATGTCTGGGGGTTTGTTTGATCCGCATCCCATACTACCATGTCGAAACCTTTGTCGCCACCATGCAGACTGTTAGGCTTATCATTAATAGGGAGCTGATAATCTTTACCGTCCAGCGTAAACTGTCCCTTATCGATACGGTTGCCGTAGCGGCCGATCGTTGCACCGAGGAAACGTTCGCCCTTGTAGTTCGCGTAAGCGTTTACATTATCGTGTCCCAGCACAATGTCTGCAAACTGTCCGTTCTTGTCGGGAGCCCATATCTCCACAACCCGGCCTCCGAAGTTGGTAACGGCAATCTCTACCCCGTTTTTATTTGTCAGATAATATAAGTCGGTTTGTTTACCGTCTACCTTTGTCTGAAAGTCAGCCCTGCCCAACTTGGAGTGGCGGGCTTGTCCGTCTTGTATACCCATCATAGATAAAAGAATTAAGAATAATATTTGTTTCATGTTTTCCTGATTAAAGATTATTACTTTGTTACATATCGCATCTTACAACCAAAGATCCCTCCGGCTACATTGCCGGGAAGCGCTTGGAGTTTCACAGTAACCTTTTCTTTCCCCCGAGTAAGCGCTTCGGGAAGAAGATAAGGATGATCAATAAACAAATCGAATGTTTCGGTGCGGAGGCTTTGCTCTGCTATCTTGGTGTCACCCACCCATATCTCAAACTGGCGGTTGCCGCCGTCGGTGCTATGATAGGTCAAAACCAGCTCCATCGGTTTGTCGGGAAGTACTTTCAGGTCGTATGAGAACCATCCGTCCTGTGCATCGCGCCAGCCGCCCGATTTGTCGGCACGCGTATTCTTTCCCTGAAGGTTGTGAGCACTTTCCGATTCTTCATGTCCGATCAGCACCTCATCCACCACGCGCAGTTCCTCCTGCAGGTTGGATACGATCTTTTCGCCGTTCCGGGGTAGCCAGACTTTCATTTCGCCGGCTCCGCGATAAGCCCGGGCATAATAGGGGATAAAGGTAATAGGGGTATCTTCAGACTGTATTTCTTTCCCTCCTGCCTTAGCAGTATACTTCTTTCCGGCAGCTATAATCGTATAAATACCATTCATCAGGTCGGGACGCTTTTTCACTTCATACGAAGTCTTTCCGGACAGCGACAAATTACGGACTTCGCCATTATTATCGACAAATTCTGCACAATAAACCAGCGGACCCCGTTCTACGGCAACAAGTCCATTATTTGTCTTAACGGCATCATTGGTTATAACCTGACGCGGTTCCATTGGAAAGGAGACGGTTACTCTATCGCCTTTTTTCCATTTATTTGCAATGATGGCATATCCCTTTTCCTGCTGATACTTGTATGGCTTACCATTCAAGAATATCTGCACATTGCCTTTCTGCTTTCCAACGAAGCTATACAGGTCGGAAGGAACAACACTTTCTTTGGCCCATCCCGGAATACGTATTTTCAGATCAAAGGAATTTGTTTCTACCGGATTCACCGTGATAGCCACATCACCACTCCAGGGATAATCGGTTTGCTGCTCAAGTAATACCTTACGGCCATTAAACTGTACCTCGCCCGAGCCACCTACAAAAAGATTGGCATAAATAGATTTATCGTCTACCGCATAGATATATCCCGGAACGGCGGGGATAAACCGGGACAAGTTGGTAGGGCAACAAGAGCAGTCAAACCACAGGCTGCGTTCCTGTCCGTTTTTATTTGTCTCCAACACATTCGGATAAAAGAACATATCACCACTTATGGATATACCGCTCAAAACAGTATTGTAGAGCGAACGTTCCAGTACATCTATATATTTGGCATCGCCGTGAAGCTTAAACATGCGGAGATTGAACATGCAGTTGGCAATAGAAGCGCAAGTTTCGCAATAGGCAGTTGCATTAGGCAGTTCATAGTTTTTGCCGAAAGCCTCGTTATTGGCTGTCGAGCCCAATCCTCCGGTCAGGTACATCTTCTTGCCTACTATGTTGCTCCAGATAGAATCGATAGCGTTCAGATAGGCCTTATCCTGCATGTGCAAGGCTATGTCGGCCATTCCCGAATAAAGGTAGAGGGCACGCACGGCATGCCCCACGGCTTCGCGCTGCTGGGTAACAGGCAGATGATCCTGCCAATACATGCCGTTTTTACGTATATCGGCCGAGGTTTTATCAAAAACCTTGTGCCCACGGCTTTCAAGGAAGTAACGGCATTGTTTAAGGTATTTTTCATCACCGGTTGCTTCATAAAGTCTCACCAGAGCCATTTCGATAACTTCATGTCCCGGAGCTATCTTCAGACCTCCCTCACGGAATACACTGCAAATCAGGTCGGCATTCTTAATGGCCACATCCAGCAAAGAGCGTTTGCCAGTTGCATAGTAATAAGCAATGGCAGCTTCGTAAAGTTCGCCGGCATTAAATGTCTCATGGCTCAAATCCCAGTCCTGAACCCATCTTTCCTTCCCCACCCACGGGTGAAGCGGATTATTGATGGTATGGTTCGTAAAGAGGTAGCCATCCGGTTCCTGCGCCGAAGCGATAATGGCAATAATGCTGTCCATATATGCTTCCAGCCGCGTATCTTTCTTAACGGTCAAGAGGTAAGAGGCTCCTTCGGCTATTTTATATACCTCGGCATCATCGAAGGGAAAGGCTGATTGGTATTTTCCTTCTTTCAAACCACCGGCAATTGCAAAGTTATCTATATAGCCGGCTTTCTCGCTACGGCTAAAAGCATACGGAATTGTTTTTGTACGGATTGTATCAATCCGGGGCGCCCAGAAGTTATCCGTACAATGTACAGAGGTGAACGGGACTTCATGTATTTTACTTCTCCCATCATTTGCTGCATACCCACTGAAAACAGAGAGCAGTGTAATGACAAGGGTGGTTGTTGTCTTTTTCATGATTATATGAAGTTATGTAAGTTCTTTCTGAATCTGTTCGAGCGACTTATTACGTGTCTCCGGCAACTTAATGGCAAACACAAGGCTTCCCAGGGCAATAACCGAGAAGAATCCGAAAATATAAGTTCCCCCTATGGAGAGGAAAATCGGGAAGAACCACGACAACAAAGCCGACCATACCCAATGCGTCATACTTCCGAACACCTGTCCTTTAGCACGCACACTATTAGGAAACACTTCCGAGATTACCACCCAGATAGTAGCTCCCAATGATACAGCAAAGAAAGCAATGTACCCCATCAAGCTCAACATCATATAGTAGCCTTCAAACTTCTCAAGATAGAACCCTCTGGCTACAAGAAACAACGACAAGAACATGCCGATAGATCCAAAACCTATCAATTTTTTTCGCCCTACTTTATCTATCAACAGCATGCCGATCATTGTAAACGTCAGGTTAGTCAGCCCGATAACAATGGACTGCATCATCGCACCTTCACGGAATACACCAGACAATTCAAATATACGCGGAGCATAATAAAGGATCGCATTGATACCTGTAAGCTGGTTGAAAGAAGAGATAAGAAAGGCTATCAATACGGGATAAAAGTATTTCTTCTGGAAAAGATTTTCGCCGACAACTTCCGTATCTTCAAGGGATTCTTCAATAGATTTCACTTCTCTATCCACATCCGGTTCGCCAATCTTACGAAGCACCATGCGGGCTTTATCCACAAGGTTTTGTTTGATAAGCCAGCGGGGACTTTCGGGTACGGTCATTAACAGCAACCCGAACAGAAGGGCCGGAATGGCTTCTATGCCAAGCATCCATTGCCAGTCGTGAGGTATACCTACAATATTATAATTCGCAACGTATGCTATCACAATGCCCAATACGATATTAAACTGGAAGAAAGCTACAAAACGTCCTCTCCAGTGTGAAGGAGATACTTCGGCAATATACATAGGTCCTACAACAGAAGAGGCTCCCACTGCAAGTCCACCCATAAAGCGGAAAAACATAAACGAATACCAGTTCACAATAACAGCACTGCCTATAGCCGAAACGAGGTAAAGGTACGCAATCACAATAAGTGACCAACGGCGTCCGTATTTCTCGGCAGGTTTACCGCAGATCAAAGCACCGATAATAGTACCGATCAGCGCCGTAGCAATTGTGAAGCCGTGGGCAAAATCCGAAAGGTTGTAGACGGCCTGGATTGACTTCTCGGCTCCCGAAATAACCGCCGTATCAAATCCGAATAAAAGGCCGCCCAACGACGCTACAAAAGCGATGTAAAACATAAAACCTTTCACTGTAGTTTTCATAATAATATAGAGTTTAAAGATTAAAGTCCAAATTCAATCCGGTTGATTACATGATCCTGGTAACATTCGTCCAGCTCCACAAAATAACCGCTCCATCCCCAGACACGGACAATCAGGTTGCGATAGTTCTCCGGATGCTTCTTTGCATCCAACAGTTTCTCCTTGCACACAGTATTCAACTGGAGTTGATGACCGCCTAAAGTAATAAAAGTTCTGACAAGCATACCCAGCTTGGCCACACTTTCATCGTTGCGGAATACAGATTGATCGAATTCCAGGGTGAGAGGTCCACCGTTAACCACATTCTTTAAATCGGGCTTTGCAAACGATTTAATAACGGATAACGGCCCCTTTTGCTTAATATACAAGCTGGGAGAATAATTAGCCGGAATTTTCTCATCGGCACTTCTACCGTCGGGAGTAGCTCCCAACTCCGTTGCATGGAATATATAGTACATAGCTGTTCCGGTTCCGGCGCGGTAAACGCCTCCTTTCTCATTGATCCGGCCTTGCAGTGCCCGATCGAAAGAGTTTAGAAGGTCTCTGGCAATCAAATCGACATAGTCGTCGTCCTGCCCCATCTTGGGAGCTTCTTTACGAAGCAACTCCTGCAGTTCTTTTTCTTCTTTGAAGTTATGGGTAAGCGCATTCATCCAAGCACTATAATCCACCTTCTGCTCCTCATAATAATATTTTTTGATGGCAGCCAATGAATCGGCAGCCGTAGCTATACCTGTTCCATGGATTCCGTAATTATTATATTTGCCGCCTTCAGATATATCTTTTGCCCGCTCAATAGTTCCGTCCATAAGTAATGACATCATAGGAGCCGGAATCATATAAATGTTATGATGCTTTTTACACATCGCATCCAACCGGTTTGCCATTTCTTTTTCTATCAAACTGTAGAAAGAGGCATAATCCGGACAGTCTTTCAGTTGTTCCATGCAATCTCTTACACACTCTATTAAAGACAAAGCGTCAATATTAGGTATGTCCATAGCTACTCCGGGAATAATAAACTCCCAGCAGGCCGCCACTACATAATTATAGGCGTCTTCTTCAGCATATCCTTTCCGGATCAGGCCGGGGATAACAACATCGTCATTACTGTATTGCGGGAAACCCAACCCTATCTTGGTAAGTTGTGAACCCAGTTCGTAAATTTCGGCAGGAGTATCTCTGTCTACGCGGATATTGATTTTAGGATCGATCAGTTCCAGTTCGTAGCTTGCCTGCAAACACATACGGGAGAGTTCGTTAAACAGGTATTCACCCGTCATGCTTCTTCCGCCCAACACCATGCTCTGCCCATTGTCTCCTTGCTGCATGCCCGGATACAGATCGCTGTCTTTATTACATACCAGGAAGAACTCTTCCAACAGATCAAATGCGTCTTCTTTCGTTAACACACCGTTCTCAATATCCCGGATATAATACGGATACATATACTGGTCGAAACGGCCTAACGTATTATGATAATTGCCGGCCTCCCAAATAGAAAAATGAAGAATACGCAGCAATTGAAGGGCTTCGCGGAAACTGGTAGCGCCGTTACACTTAATAGCCTGCAAAGTCGTCGCAATCTCTGTTTCTCCAACCGACAACGCATATTGCGCATACTTTTCGATACAATCCTGAAGAGACACAAGACTGCTATAGGCAGAAAGCAGAAATTCTTTTTGATCCTTTGTCAGGCCGGCATCTTCCAGTCTTTTGCTTATTTCTTCCTTTCGGGCTTCAAGGCCGTATGTTAATGTATAGGCATAATCAGGAGAAATATTGCAAACATATCCCTTCTCATGTATATAATGACTCGTTTTAATAGCATCCCATTCCTCTTTTGTAAACACTTCGGGCACTTCTGTAACCGTACGTGTAAAGACTATCTTTTCTCCCGGTAAGATAACAGGCTGTTCTTTCTCAAGCATAGCAGAGAAGCAGGCGGCAGAACGCTTTACCGGAGAAAATCCGCTTGCCTTATATTCGTCACTCAGGTTTTGTATTCCCAACTCACCGGGAGTTCTGCGAAACTGATGGTGCTTCTTGTCCAGTAAATACTCCCGTAGATTTTTTATTCTTTCATTCATAAGACTATCGTATTTATATTATTATCTTCAAAGACATTATAAACTCGTGGAGGTATTTCCGGATCAAACGGAGGATTATATTCTTTGCCTATCATGGAATACTTGGCACCGGCCATTTTATGGTAACGGAGTATTTCTACTCTTTGTAATGACTTTGCATCCCTGATTATATCCAGAACAGCAAGCATATTTTCTTTTGTATCGTTTATTCCCGGAATCAGGGGTATGCGTATAACAAAGTCTTTACCGGAGGAGCACAAACATTCCAGATTTTTACGTATTAACTGGTTATCCACCCCCGTATATTTCTTATGTATCGCAGGATCTGTATGTTTGACATCAAACAACACTAAATCCAGTAAAGGAAGAACTTCACGAAAAACCTCCTCCGAAGCGAAGCCACTTGTTTCAATTGCCGTATGTATTTCAGGCTTTATCTTACGGAGTACATTCAGCAAGAAACCGTATTGCAACAAAGGCTCTCCTCCCGTAAAAGTGACCCCGCCTTTATTTAATGAATAAATTTCTTTATTCTTCAAAAGCCGGCTTGCCAGTTCATCTGCAGTAATCCGATAACCACATACAGTTGTTTCATCCTTCTTCATCATATACTGTGGCTCAGGAGAGATTCCTTCCGGATTATGGCACCACACGCAATGCAACGGACAGCCTTTCAGAAAAACGGTAGTCCGGATACCTGGCCCGTCATTGACGGCAAACTCTTCAATGCTAAAGATTGTTCCTTGTTGTATGGAGTTCAAACTATTCATGCTATATCAGATTGGTATTAGACTTAACACCGCAAATATAGAGAATAATATTCCAACTGATACGAACTGGTACGATGTTTTTATCATGTTATTAAACATAGACCAGCTCGTACCAGTTAGCAAGGTTTCCACACTCAAGTTTAAGGATTCGGAGCTGCTCTATTTATACCTCATAATCATAACTACGTTTTTTTCAATTCATAATTATAATTTTCAAAAACCATAGTTATGGTTATTTTTACAACCGGATAACCTTATATCCGTTAAAGCTATTCATTGCTTAACAAACTTCATAACAACATATGAATGAGAAGGAAATTCATAATCCATTTTGTTATCTCCCAAAAGGCTACTCTTCACAGGAATAATCTTACAAGGTTGTTCTGGTGTATTTCGTCCGTCCAAGTCGGCAGATAAGGTAACAACCTCCACTTGGCTTGCATTTCCGAAGCCTTCTATGTTTAAAGAGGCCAAAACAGGCTTGTCGTTAATATTGGCAACGTGTAAAACAAGTAACTCTCCCCTGCCATCCCTCGTTGCGGTTACATCCAAATCACCGGTTTCTTCGCTATATACCCGCAATGGAAGATGGTTTTCCGAAGCCATTTGCTGGGCATAATAAGGAGGCATTCCCCAAACCTGCAAAGGGGTAAAGAAAATTTGTCCCTGGTCCCAACCGTTATCATTTTGTAAATAAGGCTGCAAGGCATTAGCTGCGCATGAAGTCAACACAAAATCGCCGCAACGGCGTACTGCATTCTGCAAAGTAACATGCCCTAAGGCGCGCTGCATATTATGCAAATTGCCATTCTCTTCAAAGATAGCACACTTCATCTGCGTATTCGGATCCCACTTAAGGAACAATTCCTGCATGCGTTTTAATTCTTTTTCCACATTCACTCCCGCATTCGCATCGTCAGCCCAAGGATGATAATCCCAATAGGGCGATTTACCGTTCAAAGCCTTAAATACCATCTCCATATTTGGCGAATCGGGACGCCACCAAGCCGCATTCACCACATCCACCGATGCATCTTTACTCTTAATCGCATCATACAACAGATTGAAACGATCTATATAATGTTTATAGCCTTCCGCGTCATCCGCATGAATGACCTCTTCATTACCTATTTCTATATATTTCACACAGTACGGTTCATGATGTCCGTTTTCTGCACGCTTTTTACCCCATACTGAAGAGAGCGAACCATTCAGATATTCCACCATATCGGCAATATCTTCGGGCGTCTCTTCGATATTGACGGCAAATGAAGCCACAAAGCCGGCTGCTTCACAGTATTTCAGAAAATCTTCAATACCAAAACCATTTGTCGAATATGGATTCCAGTGTCCTTTATATGGCGGACGCCTATCCGGGTCGCCTATCATCTTTTTAAAACGATACCCCGGGGCATTTACCATTGTGCCTCCATAGCGGAGAAAGGTAAGACCTTGTTTCTGCATAGCCTGGCCTATATCGTTGCGATATGGAAGACCGTGAAACTGCTTATTTCCTGTAGCCATCAATGTTGCCTGATCTATCCATATTTTACCCGGCCGGTTAATGTAAACTGCCAGACGGCTTTTAGGATCCGTCGTATTGGACAACAGGTGTATCGGATACTTTTTCCACTCACTGGCTATATTATTCAAGACTTGAGAAGCATATTCTTTGCTTCCGTCCGCACTTTGCAATGCAACCGTCACTAATCCTCTATACGAATCACCTTTCAGATAAATTTGCCCCTGAAAAGCCTGCCCTTCTTCTACAGAAATGCCCCAACGGTTCAGGCTTTGATTGGCAATGCCGACCGTACCCTTGCTCCCTATCATCTCGATAGACTGAGAATATCTGCCATTAAAGGCATCTTTATCATCATGTGAAAATACAGCTTTTGCACTTCCAGTCTGAATAGCATCCCAATGCATGCTGACAGGCAATCCCTTTTTACCAGAATAAGAAACAGGTTCTTTCTTGCCATTCTTCTCAATAGCCAGATTCCGGAATTCAACATCCGATCCCCAGGTACGCAAAGCAACCTTACCGTTCAATATAGGACTATCCTTATCTTCATAGACAAACAGGCTTTTTCCATTTAGAAATACCTCTATCTGCGCTCCACTCATTTCAACCTTCATCGCATTCCATTCGTCGGGAGAACAATGTACAAACACCTCTTTCAGCGGTTGCCAGTTCTGACAGTGTTTCCCGAACATCACCTTCGCTCCATCAGATGCCAGACTAACCTCATATCCATCGAAGCGGTCTGCTCCTTTTCCCGGGTTGTTCACACGTACCAGTAAGCCGGCATTATTGGCAGCCGTCCCCTTCATCCGGAGTTCCACCTCTACAGAACCTTTCTCTATATCTGCATGCTCATACACAAGTTTAGCCCCCGGAAAAGCGTCGGCTATAACGCCGTCTTTCTGTGGAGTCCAAAAACCTTCATAGATAGAAAAACTTTCAAAAACAAACCCTCTGACCGGCTCTTCAAAGCTTTCTCCAAATACTTTCTGATCATAAAGTCCGCCATAAATTTCATGATTCACATCCTCAATGCAAGCTCCGTAAAGATATGCAGGGATCTCATTCATAACTTTGGAAGCATCTACAGTAATCTTAGAATTTTGAGCAAATACCTCACAAGGAATAAAAGCAAGGATGCTTCCGCCCAGCAGGGCATACTTCTTTAGTTTGTCTATCTTCATGGTATCATAATAAATGGTTTTCAATACAATTAGGTCATCGCAACAAATATAAACAAATTATTCACACTGGTACGAACTAGTCTATTAATTTCGTCTGTGTTATTAAACATAGACCAGCTCGTACCAGCCAGAACTAATTAACCATATCTTTGTACAATAAAATAAGAGAAATGAGAGTTAACGAATCAAAGTACAAGTTAGTGGTAAACCACGTTATAGAAGGTATTAATAACGGAACATATAAAAAAGGAGATTGGATTCCTTCTATAAATGAATTCAGGAAAAATTATACCTTATCCAGAGATACCGTTTTTGCCGGATTAAGCGAACTAAAGTCAAAAGGTATAATCGATTCCAATCCCGGAATAGGTTATTATGTGACAAGTACAAGAATAACCCAGAAACACAACATATTCCTACTGTTCAATGAACTTAATGAATTTAAAGAAGACCTGTATAACTCATTCATGGAGTCAATAGGAAAAGTTGCCACTGTAGATATCTATTTTCACAATTATAACAGGAAAGTATTCGAAACGCTTATTAACGAAGCAAACAATAAATATACTACTTATATCTTAATGCCCGGAAAATTTGCAGGCATCGATCCTTTACTCCAAAGCTTATCAGGTAATGTATTTTTACTAGATCATTTCCATTCGGAACTAAAAGGGAAATACTCTTCTGTTGCACAAAATTTTGAAAAAGACACGTACGAAGCACTTGTCCACGGTTTATCCCATATAAAGAAATATCACCATATCATTATGGTCCAGAAAGAAGAGAAAGAACCGGTTGAACGTTATATAGGACTCTGTTCGTTTTGTAAAGACTATAATTTCACGCACGAGTATATTGGTTCCATCAAGGACAGAAGCCTTAACACAGGTGAAATCTACATGGTAGTAAACGATCGTGATCTGGTAGACCTGTTAAAACAGGCAACCAAACAAAACTTCATTCCCGGAAAAGACTTCGGTATCATATCTTATAATGACACTCCTTTAAAAGAGATTCTGGCAGGAGGTATCACTACGCTATCTACAGACTTTAAGCTTATGGGTCAAACAATGGCTTCCCTGGTTAATAAAAAAGGAATCGAAACCATTGAAAATCCATGGCAACTAAATTTAAGGAATTCATTATAACTGAAAATATCCAATACATGAAATAAAGAAAAGGCGAATAATTTCGAAATTATTCGCCTTTTCTTTATTTACACAAGCAGATAAAAACTCTACTCAGCTAACCATTTATTTATCTGCCTCAGTATTTTTTCTTTCATCTCCTCCGGCATGTTACTTATACGGGCACGATGGCTTCCACCGGGCTGGATATAAATCTGTTCATTCTTTTTTCCTTTGAAAGAAGGTACGCGAGTTGCACTCCACGGGTCAACTTCACCATAAATAAATATCATCTTGGGATCATTTTCTTTCAGAAAGTTATATACCTTTTGATAAAGCTCGGGGCGGAATTCTATCGTTCCGGCACTTTCGGGCAGCATAATACGGCTTAAATAACCATCACTGTTCTTAATTGTCAGATACTTTTCAAATGGTTTCGTATCGTAGCCATAATAACCCAGTTCGCGGGCTGCTTGTACAAAGAAAGAGGTATTGGGTTGGTCTTTCGCAAAATAATCGGGACCGCTGATAGAAACCAGATGTTTAAACAGTGTCTCCGTATCTGTTGATAAGGGAGGGATAGTCTTTACGGAAGTTCCCCACTGC
Source organism: Parabacteroides provencensis (assembly GCF_900232875.1). Lineage (NCBI taxonomy): Bacteria > Pseudomonadati > Bacteroidota > Bacteroidia > Bacteroidales > Tannerellaceae > Parabacteroides > Parabacteroides provencensis. The sequence goes on from NZ_LT960488.1 coordinate 1,554,886, forward strand.
CAAAGGGCAAAAGGATATTCCAATACGCAATAATCCAGCACTTCCTCCACCGGTATGCGGAACTGCAAGTTATTTTCCTTACAGAACGATTCTAACATGGGAACAATCTCCATTTTACGTTTTAGCACCTCTATTTGGAAATTTTCTATTTTAGCACGTTCTGCTTTTGTTCCCACTTTACGAAGAAACGATTCATGACGCCCATCTTCTACTGCCCGGTTTAAAGGTGCAACATAAGGGACCGAAAAGTCTACATCATCCGGAAAAAATGCACGATATAATATAGTAGTCTGGCCGCCCTTGCTGATCCCTGTACTTATCCATTTCCCCGTATTATATAGCTCACGGAAAGTCTGGTTCACATGATGCAAATCATATGCCGAATTTTCGGCTGTCAGGTAATCCCAGTTCAGCGGATCGGGAGTTGATTCAAGGAAATACCGATATTCCACAAATATCAGATTCGCATTCAGCAGCCGGGTTAATTCTTCTTGATAACGGGGATTCAGGGCATAGGCTGCACCATATCCTTCGGTAACAAGAACCGTAGGACGGTCAAAGCCCACATGTCCTATAATTACGCGCTGAGTAAATGTTCCAAGTTCAGGATGTTTCGGATCTAGCGGTTGGGTAATACGTACCACATATTTTTCAGGATAGCAGTCCGATTTCAATTGTTCAACACTTTCAATGCCTTTCAGTGCTTCCAGTTTTCCTTTTAAATCTTCGGAAGCAGCCATTGTGACTGCCGAATAGCAAAACAGCAGTACCAGCAGATGGATCATTTTCTTCATGGATTTATTCTTTTAAGTATTTTATTGTGCGCAACAGACCTTCATATTTTGCCCTTTTCACAGCAGAATGAGCAAATATACAATTATATTCTTCTTTCGTCAGCATACGCAATTGTTCTTTATTAAGAGACAAAAATGCTTCGGTAGGACAAAACTGTTCCTCTTGCGTCGGGGTAGCAAAGCGATTCCAAGGACAAACTTGCTGACAGGTATCGCAGCCATATAGACGATTGCCCAATCTGGTTGCCTGTTCCGGCAGTATTTCTCCTTTGTGCTCTATCGTCAAATAGGATAGGCATCGGGATGCATTCAGATGCTGTTCGGATTCCAACGCGCCGGTAGGGCAAAATTCGATACATCGGTTGCAGTTTCCACAACGGTTCTTTTGGGGCGTATCGTATTCATCGACTTCCAAAGTAGTAACAATCTCTCCGAGGAAGAAATAAGAACCTTTGCCGGGAATAATCAGGTTAGTATTTTTTCCAATAAAACCAATGCCGGCCCTCCATGCCCAATAGCGTTCAAGGATAGGAGCCGAGTCGGTAAAAAATCGGGCTTCATGCGTTTTATCCAATGAAGATGTAATGCTTTCCCACAATAAACGAAGTTTATTTTTCAGTACAATATGATAATCCTTTCCATAGGCATAATAGGCAATATGAGGCATATCCGGGGAAAGCTTTTTCCCTGGATAATAATTCAAGGCAACGGAAATAACGGAACAAGCTCCTTCTACTAATCCGGAAGGGTTGAGACGGATATCCCGGTAATTTTCCATATACTTCATTTCTCCGTGGCAGCCGTTTGCAAGCCATTGATCCAGATAAACAATCTCGGTATCAGCAGGCTCTACACGGGCAATGCCACACGCGCCGAATCCGTGTTTGCAGGCCAGTTCTTTTATTTTGGAAGAAACAAACATTTACTCAAAGACCTTAAACTCATAGCCCTGCTGCAGCAACCATTCGACGGCGCGAGGCATGGCTTCACGCATATTTCCTTCCGCTTTCAAAGAATCGTGGAAAACGATTACCGAGCCATTACGGGTATAGTTCTTCACTACATTGAAAACCCCGTTAGGTGTCATGTGCGGACTATAATCACGCGTAACTACATCCCACATAATTATTTTATAATGCTGGCGAAGCGTAAGTATCTGCGGCAAACGCATGTGTCCATGCGGAGGGCGAAACAAATCTGTTTTTATATACTCGGCCGCCTTTTTTACATTTGCCAGATAATTATTCGTCCAATATTGAATACCCTGGATATGGTTATACGTATGGTTCCCTACACGATGGCCTCTATCTATTACCATCTGATAGATATCCGAATATCTACGCACATTGTCTCCTACCATAAAAAAGGTGGCTTTTACCCCATATTTATCCAGTATATCTAAAACCCAAGGGGTAACCTCGGGAATAGGGCCATCGTCGAAGGTAAGATATACACACTTCTTCTCAGCCGGTATTCGCCAGATTACCCCGGGAAACAGAACCCTGTATAACCAGGGAGGTTGTTCTATAAACATACTTCGTTATTCTGCATTTTGAGGAACACCGTAAGCCATACGGTAGTTGTCAAACTCTTCCTGATACTTCTTAGCAAACTCAGGGTTGTGCTGCTTGTTTACACGAAGCACTTCCTGCAGTACTGCCAGATTGTGTCCGAGTTCGTTCTCTACAGACGACAGTTGTCCGGGTTTCAAGCGGAACAACCAATTCAGATTACGAACTGCATTATCGGCTATTCCGGTATATATTCTTTCTGCTTTTTCTTTCTGGCCAAGCACATAATAAAGCTCGCCAATTGAAAGGGCACTATAATCCAAAGGAATATTTTCGGCAGGAAGAACCTCCATTGCTTTATCAAGTACTGCTAATGCTTTATCATTCTTCTGTTCGTTAACCAACGCAGCCGCCAACTTAGCAAACAATACAGAGCGGTAGCTCTTGCACATACGCATTACGTTTTCATCCAGATAAACGCCCTTCGTATTTACGCCGCCCCATTTGAACTTGTTCATCACATTATCGTACATCTTTTCGGTATTAACCTCCTTAACAGTACCTTTCACCTGCATCGGGACAATCTGGTTAGCCAGACCTGTCTGCTGGAAATATGGGTCAAGCTTCACCCATTGATCGCTTGCAACTGTTACAGCATAATACATCGGACGTTTCCAGTCATTAGTCTGCAGCATATCCAGAACCATCAACTCCTGTTTACCAAGAATATCTTTACCCTTCAAATCAATAGTCATATCCTGCACATACCGGATATCAGCCGTATCAACTACACCGTTATTCACAGCCGAATTAACATCTACCTTATATACTAAGCTCTGCGAAGGTATATAATCGAGTTCCTGACTAATATTCGGAATCTTTTTGTACTTCGGATCGTTGCTACGGACAAAGTCCAACGCTGTTTTCAAATCAATCGACTGATCAGTCAGAGGGAATACATAAGCAGCATCACGCGTACCCTGTACATAATCCGCACGGTTCCACGAAATAGGCAGTGGCTGCGATTCGTATGCCTGTTTCTTCATCTGGTCGATATACCAATCTGTTTGCAGATAACTGGTGTTACATACGCGAATATCGGTACGTATACCCTCAACTTCCTGGGCATACCACAGCGGGAAGGTATCGTTATCTCCATTTGTGAAGATGATAGCATTCGGCTCACACGATTCCAGATAATTTGCTCCAAAATCGCGGGCAACATAGCGGTTCGAACGATCATGATCGTCCCAGTTCTGCGCACCCATCTGCATAGGAACGAATAAACAAACAACGGAAGCAATAGCTCCTGCCGCTACAGCAGGCAACTTACCATATTTTTCGAGGCCTTTTGCCAAAGCCGCCACTCCGAATCCGATCCATATACAGAACGCATAGAACGAACCGGCATACGCATAATCTCGTTCACGCGGCTGGTAAGGTGTTTGATTCAAATACAATACAATTGCAATACCCGTCATAAAGAACAGGAAGAACGTAACCCAGAATGCCTGAATACCCTTCTTTCCTGCATACGCCTGATACAACAGACCTAAAATACCCAGTAAAAGAGGCAGCATATAATAGACATTATGCCCTTTATTGTTTACAATATCAAAAGGCATATCTTCCTGAGGACCTACCAAAGCCTCATCTACAAATGGAATACCTGTTATCCAGTTACCATTCAGCACTTCGCCGTTTCCTTGAATGTCATTCTGACGTCCGGAGAAATTCCACATAAAATAGCGCCAATACATGAAATTAAGCTGGTAAGCAAAGAAGAAACGCAGGTTTTCCATGAAAGTAGGTTTCACCACAGAAACCATTTCACCACAGCGGTTAAATTTAACAGGTTGTCCTTTTACCTGTGCCCATTCCTTATAGGCGGCTATATGGCGTGCATCATTGCTATACATACGTGGAAACAACATATTCAGTTCGTCCACATATTTATATTCCGTCTCATGACGGGAAACATAATAGCGATCTTTCTCATTTTTATCCTTCTTGATAACACGGCTCCAGGTAGGTGCTCCCTCTTCAGTAACAGGAACACAGGCACCATCTTTAACCTCACGCAATACTTCCGATGCATAAGTCTGACCATACAATAACGGAGTTTTACCGTATTGCTCGCGAGCCAGATAGGTACGCAAAGTAAAAATGTCGCTCGGAGCGTTCTGGTTCATTGGGGTATCTGCCGAAGCACGAATTAACGTCAGTGCATATGAAGAATAGCCTACAACAACTACCATCAGGCAAATCAGGATTGTATTCAGCATCTTGATATTTACCTTCTTACTCATAAACAAATAAGCCGTAAGGGCAGCAGTAAGGATCACAGCCAGTACATATCCGCTACCAATAAAAGGAATACCTATCAGCACTATAGCCAATATAAAAGCAATTTTCATACGTAACGGATTGATCTCGTCGCGCATAGTTTCCCAAATCGACCAAATCAACACTCCGGCTAATACTATAACATAAGCAAAAACACCCGAATTATAAGGCATTCCCAGTACGTTAACAAACAGAAGTTCAAAGTAACCGCATACTTCAACCAAACCCTGTACCACACCGTACATCATCAACGCAACAATAGCAAAAGAAACCAAAAGGGCTATTAACATTCCCTTCATGGTAGGATTTTCAAACTTCTTATAATAATATACCAGTACAATAGCCGGAATACACAATAAGTTCAACAAGTGGACACCAATACTCAATCCCATTAAATAGGCAATCAATACAATCCAACGATCGGCATGAGGTTGGTCTGCCATATCTTCCCATTTCAGAATTAGCCAGAATACAACAGCCGTAAACAAAGAAGAAGAAGCATATACTTCACCTTCTACCGCACTGAACCAAAATGTATCACTGAATGTATATGCCAATGCACCCACAACGCCACTGCCCAGAATAGTAATCATCGTTCCGAGCGGCATATCATAACTATCCCCTACCATAATCTTACGGGCCATGTGCGTAATACTCCAGAACAGGAATAAGATTGTCAGTCCACTAAAAAGAGCAGACATACTGTTCACCATCATGGCTACTTTAGAGGGATCGGAAGCAAACTGTCCGAAAAGGTTAGCTACTAACATAAAGAAGGGTGCTCCGGGAGGATGTCCTACTTCCAGTTTGAATGCTGAAGAAATGAACTCACCGCAATCCCAAAAGCTGGCAGTAGGTTCGATTGTCATCAAATAAACGGTAAAAGCGGCTGCAAAAACAATCCACCCCAACGCGTTGTTGATTAATTTATACTTTCCCATGTTGTATAAAGTGATATAATTAGTTTCATATAAACTACCCTTACGCAGGCAATCGGGCGCAAAGGTAAGCATTTACGTTTAATACGTAACGTTCAGATTCCTTATAAATTGTAATTACAAAATTAGAAATATATTAAAGAGAAGGCAATTACACAAAAATCACACACTTTTTTTATATAAACAAAGCTGTATTCAAAACTGTTCTATATGCGTACGGACATTAAAAATTAAAGATTATGGCTGAAGACTACGAATTAATAGACAATGAAACACATCATCAATATGAATTTCATGTCGACAAATATATTCCAAAGATTGAATATATAAAATCTAAAAACGGAGAAATCTATTTAACCCATACCGAAGTTCCAATAGCTCTTGAAGGTAAAGGTATCGGATCGCAACTTGTAGAAAAAGTTTTAAAAGATATAGAGAAACAAGAGCTACGACTGGTTCCCCTTTGTCCTTTTGTTGCAGGTTATTTGCAAAAACACCCTGACTGGAAGCGTATTGTTATAAGAGGAATTAATATTCAGTCATAAATTAAGAAAAATACAATGGCAGAAAAAAAAGAATATTCAAATGGCGAACTGACCATCATTTGGCAACCCGGATTATGCCAACATGCAGGGATCTGCGTAAAAATGTTGCCCCAAGTGTACAATCCCAAAGAAAGACCTTGGATCAAAATAGAAAATGCTACCACGGAAGAACTGATAGCACAAATCAAACAATGTCCGTCGGGAGCTTTAAGTTATAAATTAAAGAAGAAGTAAAGTAAATAAAAACCGTTTTAAATAAAAGTAGAAGCCGTGTCAAAAGTTTCCCTTCTGTCGCGGCTTCTTTTTAATTTACATTAAAATAATATTGTATTCTCTATTTTCTACAGAAATACTATCTTTGAACACATCGATAATGTTATAATATTATGATTAGAAAATATTCTTTATTAGCATTTCTCTTACTTTGCCTTACAACCATTTCATCGGTAATAAATGCACAAGAGGAAATACAGCCGTTACCTGTTGATCCAAAAGTACGGTATGGTAAATTACCCAATGGATTAACGTATTATATCCGTCATAACGAACAGCCCAAAGAAAGAGCCGATTTTTACATTGCCCAAAATGTAGGATCCATTTTGGAGGAAGACAACCAGCGCGGTCTGGCACATTTTCTGGAACATATGGCTTTCAACGGTAGTAAAAACTTTCCGGGACAAGGGATGAAAGATTTTATTGAAAATGCAGGTATGCGGTTTGGTGAGAATTTTAATGCTTATACAAGCTTTGACGAAACAGTTTATATGATAATGAATGCGCCAGTCAGCAAAGAAAGCGTAGTAGATTCTTGTCTGCTGATACTTCATGACTGGTCAAACTTCATTACTCTGGCTGATACGGCCATTGAAAAAGAACGCAATGTAATACGCGAAGAATGGCGCACGCGACAGGATGCACAAGCACGTCTCTGGGAACAGCAACTCCCTCAAATGTACCCCGGTAGCCGCTATGCTAACCGTATGCCAATCGGCAGTATTGATGTAATCAACAACTTTAAACCGAACGAACTGAGAGACTATTATAAAAAATGGTATCGTCCCGATTTGCAAGCCATCATTATTGTTGGAGACATCGATGTAAACAAAGTGGAAGCTACGGTAAAGCGTATATTTACGGATATTCCGGCACCAAAAGCCCCTGCCCCACGCGAAAAGTTCAATGTACCTGATAACGACATGCCACTTATATCCATAGCTAAAGACAAAGAAGCATCAAATACTATACTTTATCTTTTTTATAAGCATGAAAAGTTACCTGCAGATCTTTACGCTTCCGTCACCGGGTTAGTAAAAGATTATATACAGGCAGTATGTGCAGACATGATGAACGAAAGGTTTGAAGAAATACTGCATCAGGCCAATCCTCCATTCGTATATGCCCAAGCTTATGACGGCGATTATATGATCTCCAAAACACAAGGAGCATGGACAGTTGCAGCAATAGCGAAAGAAGGGGAAATAGACTCTACGTTAACAACATTGGTAAACGAAACAGAACGGGTCAAACAATATGGCTTCACTGCTTCAGAATATGACAGAGCTCGCATCAATGTGCTAAAACAATACGAAACAGCTTATAATGAACGTGATAAGCAAAAGAACAGTGCTTATACAAAAGAATATGTCAACCATTTCACTAACGGAGGATATATTCCTGGTATCGAAACGGAATATTCTTTAATCAACCAAATCGCACCATCTATTCCAATAGAACAAGTAAACCATTACATACAGGATATGTTGAGCAGTGACGACAATATTGTAATAAGTCTTACCGGCCCGGACAAAGCAGGTATTGTTTACCCTACGGAAGAGAATCTGTTAAAAACGTTCCTTAAAGCACAACATATGACAGTGGAACCATTCCGGGAGAATGTTTCCAACGAGCCACTAATACCGGTACTTCCCTCTCCGGGAAAAATCATAAAAACAGAAAAAGACCAACGTTTCGGGGCTACTGTTTTAACTTTAAACAATGGTATTAAAGTCGTTTTGAAACCTACAAACTTAAAAAAAGACCAAGTAGTAATGACTGCCACCAGTCCCGGAGGAAGTACTCTGTTCGGGGCTAAAGACGTAGATAATTTAAAAGTCTTTAATGACGTTATCGGAATAGGAGGCTTAGGCAATTTCTCTGTAATAGAGTTAGGAAAACGTTTAGCAGGAAAACAGGTTTCATGCACTCCATCACTCGGGCTGGATAACGAAAGCATAAATGGTTCATCTACTCCTGCAGATTTACAAACACTTTTCGAACTAATCTATCTCAACTTTACAGCTCCTCGTACAGACGAAGAAGCTTACGCCTCATTCGAGAACCGTATAAAGTCACAGCTGAAAAACCTGGAACTGAATCCAATGGTAGCTTTTAGCGATTCGCTTGCCAGGGCAGCCTATAATGACAATCCCCGTGCCATGCGTTTGCAAGCTACAGATTTTGAACATATCAGTTATCCCCGCATCATGGAAATGTATAAAGAGCGATTTGCTGATGCCTCCGGTTTCGTTTTCACTTTTGTCGGGAATATTGATCCTGATAGCATTCGTCCATATATAGAACTATATTTAGCTTCTTTACCTTCAAAAGGACATATAGAAAAAGGGGATCCATCCAAGGTTCCAGCCTTGCGCAAAGGTGTTTATACAAATATCTTCCAACGTAAAATGGAAGTTCCCAAGGCAACAGTAGCAAATCTCTATTCTGGTCAGATTGATTACACCCTGGAAAATATCATCTGTGCTACGGCATTGAAACAAATTTTAGATCTTGTCTACACAGAAAAGGTACGCGAAGATGAAGGAGGAACTTACGGAGTACAAACTTCTGCCTATATTTCTCCTTTCCCGCAAGGACAAACAACATTACAAATCTTTTTTGACACCGATCCAGACAAACGTGAACGGATGAATACAATTGTACGAAACGAATTAAAACGTATATCAGATATGGGACCACGTCCGGAAGATTTCAGAAAGAGCCAGGATAATATGATAAAACGTCATGCAGAAAATCTACAAGAAAATAATTATTGGTTAAATACTTTAGACAATTATTATTACAAAGGTTTTGACGGAGAAACAGATTACGAAAATCTATTACAAAACCTGACTCCCGCAAAAATACAAGCATTTACCCGGCAATTACTTTCTCAAGGCAACAGTATAGAAATAGTAATGGAACCATAAAATCCATTCATCAGGATCTTTTTTCGAAATCATCGGGATGTTTTTTCCATTTCATCCCGATGATTTTTTTATTATGCAAAACGCTGCTTATAACCTAAGTTCCGGAAGAACTAATTTTAGTACCCTGAGAAAACTTACTCTTCTTGGTTTGTGTACAGCCGCTTTCCAGTTTCAGGTGATGGCAGCTTCATCACAAATGATT
>NZ_LT960489.1:0-752500 GCF_900232875.1 Parabacteroides provencensis
GAATAATGATCTGCCGGCGATTTTCCCCATTTAATTTAAGCGATAAGTGCATAAAGCCTTTCAAGCGGTAAAAAATTACCTGATCAAAATTCAGTTTACTTTCTTTCAAGTCTTCCAATAATAGATTGCTTCCCAAAGTATAAATATCCACAGCTTCTCCCTTCCGGTGCTGGGAATCCCTTGCTCCTCTCACCCGACGGTTCAGCTCTTCACTCCGATAACCACTGCAAATCGGTATCGGCTTGCCATGGTATGCACGAAGTGGTTCCAGCAATTTGTCTACCAGATTCCGTATCCCTTTTACTGCATCTGAAGGGGGCGTATTATCCAATCCATTTTCTACAGCTACACGGCTATAGATAAATTCATCCATACAAAAATGTTCACTAATCCGATCCGTACGTTTTCTATTTCTATGTTGATTCATATCTTTATTTTTCGATTTAGTCAGACATTCATTCTACATGAGGACGGTCGCACTCCTTTTCTTCGACTTCCGGGACAATTCTGGTATATTCAAGCGCGTTTTTCGTTTCACGCAATTCGCTGCCAGGCGTAAAGATCAGTTTCGGCTTGCGAAGCATTGTCTGATCAAAGTCCCTAACATCGGTTACACCATCACTACTCACAGACATACGAAAATTGCCCAGTTCACCCAATTGCACGATACGCCCCTCCTGCAATTCCATATCCATTACAAAATTCAGATTATCCAAAACAGCTTTGACATCTGCACTCGAAACTGTACTACGGGCAGCAATCATCTTACATAGATGTTTCAAACCGGATATGCCATTGTTTATCGAAACAGCATAATTTTTTTTCTCCGAACCCCGAACACCCGGTCTGGACGGGCGTTGCACTAACTTAAATCCTTGCGCCATATTTTTTAATTATAAAAAGGTGTATGTGTTCCCTATTGAACACGACACAAAGGTAGGATGATCCAGAACCTCCACATTGGGGTACTTTTCAGCACATTAATCTATAGACCAATATATTATTTCCCAGAACCATTTCAAACACCAAACTATCGGCACATAACAGATTTCCCTGTTTTTATTACATATTCATACTATTTTTGCCGGATATATGTTCCTTCGTAGCGTCCAGACCTCATGGCCAACCCTATGGTATTATCTCACTAAGATCATAAAAGTCGTTCCCTACAAAAATAAACAAACTCATAGTTATAATTTTGGAAAGTTGTAACTATAAGTTGAAAAAATCATAACTATCAATTTCTAGCCATTACCTTATCTTCGCAATTATAAAAACCGTCCAGGTAAATATTCAAATCTTTATCTATTTCCACCACTGCAAAACTATTATTATCGGGCAAACTGCCTTCTATCATTCCTTTCATTGTAAAATAATGAATGCCTTCTTTAAAGCTATAATGGCCATAATGATGATGTCCCTGAAAAACAGCTATTACTTTCCGGCTTTGTTCAAGTACATCCACTATCTCATCCGCATTACTAACACAAACATCTTTTGATATATCCGAAAAGGCATCCAATAATTGATGTACAAACACGACGACAGGATATTTACTTTCCTCCAGTTCTTTTTTCAACCAGATTTTCTGGCCGGCCGGAATCATTGCTTTTGTCCAAACAAAATTACCACAGTCATAATCGGAACCGTCTTCATTAAAGTTTGCATCGAGAACAATAAACTTAACACCTTGCCGGATAAATGAGTAGAATGTTTTCCCTTGCGCTTTTCCATCATTTCTCGTATGTTCCAAATAGTCCTTCTTGGAGATACTATCCATATCATGATTACCCAATACATGATATACCGGTTTATTAAATGTACGCAAGGTTGTTTCTATTTCGTCCAGAAAAGACAATGTCTGCACCCTGTCCGGAAGTATAGCCTGATCCTTCAAATCTCCCAATTCAATTAAAAAGTCAAGTTTTTCATTATTAAAAACATGTATTGCTTCTTCCAGTTTTTGTTTGGATTGTTCATAAAAGCGCGTTTCCCACTTTTCCTTATGAGCAAAATGCAAATCCGTGATCAATCCAAAGCGCACCTTTTCATTTTCTTCAGGCAAATGAAACCCTGAACATGCCAACACAGCCATTCCCCCACACGACTTCTTAAAAAACATTCTCCGGTTCATAATATATCTTCTATTTAAGGAAACAAAGAAATGGCTATCTGCCACCCTGTCTTCAAAAACAACAACATAATAATATATAGCAAAAATAGACACATTCGGATGAAAACAAAATTCCTTTCGGGAGAAATTAAAATTTCTCCCGAAAGGAAATAAAAAAGCTCCATTTCCCGAAAGGAATATGGAGCCTAGTTCACCTCATCAACGGGGGTTAACCTAAATACGATTTGAGGAGCTTGCTACGCGTTCCTTGTCTTAATCTTCTTATTGCTTTTTCCTTGATCTGGCGGACGCGCTCTCTTGTGAGGCCAAATTTGTCGCCAATCTCTTCCAATGTCATTTCCTGACAACCAATACCGAAAAACATTTTGATAATCTCACATTCTCTTTCGGTCAATGTAGCAAGTGCTCTATCAATTTCTTTAGCCAATGATTCGTTCATCAACGACCGGTCAGCGATCGGAGCATCATCGTTCACAAGAACATCCAAGAGGCTATTATCTTCGCCTTCTACGAACGGGGCATCAACCGAGATATGGCGTCCGGATACTTTCAAAGTATCAGAAATCTTATCTACGGGAATATCCAATTCTTCTGCAAGTTCTTCCGGCGACGGTCTGCGTTCGTTTTCTTGTTCGAACTTAGAAAAAGCTTTACTGATTTTATTCAGTGAGCCTACCTGGTTCAAAGGAAGACGTACAATTCTTGACTGTTCTGCCAAAGCCTGCAAAATAGACTGACGAATCCACCAAACAGCATACGAAATAAACTTGAATCCTCTGGTTTCATCAAATTTCTCAGCAGCTTTTATCAATCCCAGGTTACCTTCATTAATAAGGTCGGGCAAACTTAGCCCCTGGTTCTGATATTGTTTAGCTACAGAAACGACGAAACGCAAATTAGCCCGAGTTAATTTCTCCAGCGCTCTTCGGTCTCCTCTTTTAATTGCCTGTGCCAATTCTACTTCTTCTTCAACTGTGATAAGATCCTCACGACCAATTTCTTGAAGATATTTATCCAGCGAAGCACTTTCGCGATTGGTAATGGACTTTGTAATCTTTAACTGTCTCATCCAATTGTTTTAATTGAGAATACGGGGTGCAAAGATAATAATATTTTATTGAAAGAATTGGCCGAATGCACCCCACATTCAGCCAATTATAAACCTTTAACAATCTTTTTACACCTATAAGACTAACTTATTTGTTTTTCTTATTCGGCCAGATCTATAGCATAGTACTTCGTACGTCCGTTCGGATAGAAACCTTTTATAAACAATCCCTGATCTTCGGAACGTCCCTGAAGTATGCTTTCCACAATCTTTTCCAAGTCTTCCGGGGTAGATATCTGTTGGTTATTAGCAATCATGATAATGAAGCCTTTCTTAATGCCGGCATCCTGCAATTTACCCTTGGTCAGTCCGGTAACTTCTATACCATAACTAACACCCAACTGCTGTTTTTGTTTATCCGTCAGAACTTTAAAAGCTGCGCCCAGGACTTCGGTACTGTCACCACCTTTGATAATCTGTGTACCACCTTGCATATTACGAAGTTCAACCGTAAACGTCTTAACCGTGCCATTGCGATCTACCTGAATCTCCACCTTATCGCCCGGACGATATTTACTGATTTGTTCCTGCAATACATTAGCAGATTTCACTTTTGTACCATTTACTGCAATAATCACGTCACCAATTTCGATACCGGCTTCTTTAGCAGAACTGCGTTCTCCGAAACCCGCAATATAAACACCTTCCGACACTTTAGTCTTCGACTTCATTGCTTCAAGTTCACTCTTACTTTTCGCATCCAGATTCGGCATACTCAAGCGCTCGGAAATATCGGATACGCTCAGGATATTAACTCCTAACATAGCTCGTTGCACAGTACCAAACTGCTTCAAGTCGCTTGCCACTTTACTGGCAATACTGATAGGCACGGCAAATGAATATCCCGCAAAATTTCCTGTCTGAGAATAAATAGCGGTATTGATACCAACCAGTTCTCCTTTTGTATTCACCAAAGCACCACCGCTATTACCCGGATTTACTGCTGCATCTGTCTGAATAAATGATTCGATCTTGCTTCCGCCACCCATTGAAAGACCGCGGCCTTTTGCACTCACAATACCGGCAGTTACCGTAGAAGTCAAGTTAAATGGATTACCGACAGCCAATACCCATTCGCCTACTTTCAATTTTTCAGAATCACCGAATGGTATAATAGACAAGTCTTTTGCATCAATTTTTAATAAAGCAATGTCTGTAGACGGATCGGCACCAATCACTTTGGCTGCAAACTTACGGTTGTCGTTTAGCGTCACTTCCAATTCATCTGCTCCTTCAATCACATGGTTATTCGTTATAATATATCCGTCTGTCGAGATAATCACACCCGAACCCGAACCTACACGCGGTTGTGGTTGCGGACGCTGAAACCCTCGGTTACCGAAGAAAAATTCAAAAGGATCAACATATTGTCCGCCTCCATCCGGTTCTTTCGCATTGGCAACAGCCTTAATATGGACTACACCATGAACCGTATTTTCGGCAGCTTTTGTAAAATCTGTATTTTCAGCAGCGACAGAGTTGTAATTTGCCAGTCGAAGGGGTTGCTTAAACGTGTTCTCCACTCCGGTAGCAAAAACGGGCTGTTCACTCTTCATCATGTAAGCGCTCGTTCCTATTGCAGCTCCCGAGCTTATTGCAGCCACGAGAACAACTCCAAGCATATTCTTCCACATTTTTTTCATATTTCTATTATTTAATTAAACACTTAAATTTAACAGTTTCTTTGCGACAAATTAAACTCAAAAAACGTGCAGATATTCCATTACACAATGTTTTTTTATCACTTTTAACGACGCTAATCCGTTGCTTAACTGCGCTTAACAGTACTGTGTATTACAAAGTACCTTTTTAACAATCTTAAATCTGCCAAATGGTCATACATTTATTATTATAACAGACAGGGCAACGAAAAGTTGGCAGTAAAAGAAAGCATGCTCCATTTCTTACGAATACCGCAACACAAGTTGTATATCAAAGGATTAAAGTTACTAATCAAAGACTATACAAAATAATTGTCAGGTGTCTGCAGCCAACTGTCAACTAAATTCCATATCTTTGTAGTATTGCAGTCTGCCGGTCTGTCGCTCATCTTCAAGATGGGAGGAAAGTCCGGGCAACACAGAGCACCATACTTCTTAACGGGAAGTTGTCTGTAAAGGCAAAGTAATGTAACAGAAAATAACCGCCGGATCCGTCCGGTAAGGGTGAAAAGGTGAGGTAAAAGCTCACCGGGTTCCGTAGTAATACAGAATGCCGTACATCTTATGGGTTGTAAGGTCATGTATACCGGCGCATGTAGGATTGCTCGTCCGATGCCGGGGGGTAGACCGCTAAAGCTTGCCGGTGACGGTAAGACGAGATAAATGGCAGACGCTTCCGCCAATTGGCAGAAGTACAGAACCCGGCTTACAGGCAGGCTGCATCTTTTAATATTTTCTTTATGAAAACATCTGATAAAAAGCCTATTGGAGAACGAATCCAGATATTGCTGACACGCACGATTCGTTTTGTCACTTACGATATCTGGCGGATTACCGAGAATGAAGTAAGCGGCCTGAAAGAGCTTTATATCAACACTATCAAAACCATTATTCTTGCCATTCGCGGATTCCTGAATGAAAATCTGCAAACAAAAGCATCCGCACTTACGTATAGTACACTTCTTTCTATTGTTCCATTGCTGGCAGTATTACTAGGTGTTGCCAAAGGCTTCGGATTTCAGGGTACGGTACGGGAAGAATTAATAGATTATTTTCCGGGGCATGAAACAGAATTAAACAAAGCATTCGAATTTGTAGAAAGTTATCTGGATCAGGCACAGGGCGGAATTATTATAGGCATCGGTTTTATTCTATTACTGTACACGGTTATCAACCTGATTTCTTCCATAGAAGACACCTTCAATGATATCTGGCAGATACAAAAATCACGTCCCTGGTATCGTAAAATATCCGATTATCTGGCCCTGTTTATCATTTTACCGGTATTAATGATGACCTCAAGCGGCCTTTCGCTATTTGTATCAACACTACAGAATTCTTTCCTGAGCAAGTATTTATTTTTCACGCCGCTAATGGAAATTATCCTGAATATAGCACCTTACCTTATCACAACATTAACGTTCACAGCATTATACATTTCACTTCCCAACACGAAAGTACGGTTCGTAAACGGATTGATTGCCGGATTCATCGCGGGTTGCGCTTTTCAGTTTTTCCAATTCATATATATAAGCGGACAGATCTGGGTCAGCAAATATAATGCGATCTATGGTAGTTTTGCGGCCTTACCTTTATTATTATTATGGTTGCAACTTTCATGGCTGATTTGCTTATTCGGAGCCGAATTAACTTATGCATCACAGAATGTGAAGAAATTCAGCTTTGAAAGAGACAGTAAAAATATCAGTCGCCGTTATAAAGACTTCCTCACCCTGCTTATAGCTTCACTTATTGTCAAGCGGTTTGTGAAAGGAGAAAAGCCTTACACTGCCGATGAAATATCCGATGCTTACCGAATCCCTATCCGGTTAACGACACAAATATTATACCTCCTGACGGAGCTAAATATTATCATCGAAGTAAATTATGGTGACGATGACCGCGTAGCTTACTATCAGCCGGCAATTGATGTCAACAAGATTTCCGTAAGCTACCTGCTGACAAAAATGGATGAATACGGTTCAGAAAACTTCAAAATAGACACATCCTGTTTATTCAGTAAAGAATGGAAAACCCTTTTAAAGACAAGGGAAGATATGATAAAAGCAAACGACAACATTCTGCTTAAAGACCTATAAACCGCTAAGAGTGGAAAATGAACAACTGACAGTTAAAGCAAAAAACAAGAATGACCTGACGCGCGGTCCTGTATGGAAAGTCATCCTAGGTTTTGCATTGCCGTTACTCATAGGTAATTTATTACAACAACTGTACAACATAACCGACAGCATCATTGTAGGCCGTTTTCTGGGAAAAGAAGCGCTGGCAGCTGTTTCGGCCTCATTCTTCATATACTACTTTATCATATCTTTTGTAATAGGAATAGGCAGCGGGACATCAGTCGTTGTGTCGCAATTTTTCGGTGCCAAAGAATATGGTAAAGTACAACGTGCTTTTTCTTCTTTCTTTATTTTTATGCTTGTTGCCGGCATATTACTGTCTATTACCGGAATGATTTTTGCAGAACCCGTATTCAGAATCACCAAAACACCCGAAGAGGTCATACCACAGGCAGTTGCCTATTTCCGCATTTATATAGGAGGGACTTTCCTGTTTGTAACTTTCAATAGTATTATTTCCATACTCCGGGGCGTAGGAGAATCTTTCCGTCCCATGCTGTTCATCTTACTTTCGACCCTACTGAATATAGCATTAGACCTGCTTTTTATTATCGGCTTCGGCTGGGGAATAGAAGGTGCTGCCCGGGCAACTGTTATCTCGCAAGGAATAGGCATGTGCGCCGCCCTAATCTATGTTAACAACCAACATCCGTTGCTTTCCATAAAAAAACAAGATTTATTGTTCGACGGAGCCTTGTTCAAAGAAGGCCTTAAGATAGGTCTGCCTACCAGCATACAACAATGCGCCATAGCTCTCGGCCTTATTGCCTTGCTGGGTATTGTGAACAGTTTCGGCACGGATACGCTTACAGCCTATGGTGCAGCAGGCAAAATAGACACCATAATTACCCAGGCCATACTAACCCTATCGGGAGCTCTGGCAGCTTTTTGCGGACAAAATATCGGAGCCGGACGATTAGACCGTGTCCAGAAGGGGGTACGTTTTTCGATGCTGATAAATGTAGTATTCAGTCTAGCTGTTTTTACTTCTATCTTCTTCTTCGGCGATACGATGATGCTTGCATTTACAAATGATCCTGCAGTTATTGACATAGGAAAAGAATACCTGCTGATTGTAGGCGCCTTTTTTATCGTACACGGAATGCTCAACATATTTAACGGAACTTTGCGGGGAGCCGGAGATACAGTCTTTCCGATGGCCGTAGGCATTGTATGCCTATGGCTTATTCGTATTCCACTAGCCTACTGGTTAAGTTCCATATTAGGAAGAAGCGGAATATGGTGGGCTATTTCTTTCAGTATCACAACAGGTACAATTATTACCTATATTTATTACAAAACCGGACGATGGAAAAGTAAGAACATCACAAATAAGACATCAATTCCCGAAAAAAATGATTTAGGAAATAGTAGTATTTAAGAATATGCTTTCTTCTGTTATCTTTTCTGCATTATTGAGAAAAGAAATATTCCAAATTATCTACCTTTGTTTTTTATAAAGAGTGGCTATATCCAGAGTTCCGAAGGTTATGGCTATCGGAAGTGTGATTTGTAAATTCAGTAACCGACCGACAGGACAAAAATCACGGATAGGAAATATCATTATTGTGTTCCTGCCAGTTATTCGTTTCTCTTTACGGTCTTATCTGCTTAATTGTATTTATTCCGTATAGTATTGTACCGGTTACTTTGTGTTCTGCCTGCTGCTGGTTACCGTGATAACGGTAATGGTAGTTCCAACAATCTGGCATCCAACGGCAACTATTGGTCTTCTACTCTTAATGCGTCAGGTAAGTCTCCTAAACTGAACTTCAACAGTAGTAGTGCCAATACGGGTGAGAACAACCTTGCGTACGGCTTCTCCGTCCGTTGTGTCCAAGCATTTACAGGCCACTCTTTTGATTCAATTCTTTATCATCTTGCTGATATACTTACCAACAATATCGAACTCAAGATTTACCACCGTACCTTTTTCTATCTGGCAGAAATTGGTATGATCATGGGTAAAAGGGATAATGGCAACCTGAAAACTATTCTCTTTTGAATTGCAAACAGTAAGGCTAACACCATTCACACACACAGAGCCTTTTTCTACTGTCAGATAACCTTGCTTGGCCATCTCTTTATCATAAGGATACTCAAAAGTATAATACCAACTGCCATTTGCGTCTTCCACATTAGTACAAACAGCTGTCTGATCCACATGTCCCTGTACAATGTGACCATCTAAACGTCCATTCATCAACATACTTCTCTCTAAGTTCACCAATGATCCATGTTTTAATAAGCCCAGATTAGAACGTTCCAATGTCTCCCGCATTGCTGTAGTAGTAAATGTATTTCCTTCTTTACGAACCACTGTCAGGCATACTCCATTATGCGCTACGCTTTGGTCTATTTTCAATTCATCGACAAAAGAGCATTCCATTGTAATATGTATATTATCCTTATCATGCTCAATGTTAACCACCCGCGCTGTTTCTTCTATTATTCCTGAAAACATAGTATTATTGTGTTGTTTTAAAAAATATTACCAGGCTCAAAGATACGTAATTTTACATTACTTGGTGTTAGCAATTCAATCCTCAATGATATAAAACATCATTTCAAAGAAGTACAGCAACTATTTTCCTTGTATTTTTCATATATTTGCAGTAATTAAACAGTATTAAAATAGAATCATCCGTATTATGGAAATAACGCCAAAAGAAAAAATACAGAAGGCAATGAGCCATTCGATATACCGCAGAGCCATGTTTATGCATCTTTTGCTAACCGGTTATAAACTTTTCAACTCTATCCAAACAAAAAAAAGATGCACGAATAGTGAGTTCACATACAAAGATGCAGAAGAAATTGCCAACGCTTTAGAAGAAATAGCAGGTATGGATGTTTCCCCCTCGCAACTTCTGTTCAATAAAAATGAACTGGCAGACAAACTACTTGACGACTATCAGAAACTCCAGTCTATGATGAACAGCACTTTCGATGAAATAACGCGTTCCATCGCAAATGCTTATTACCATCATTTATATTTTTATCGCAAACCGGATTTCGCAGGTGTTATCCATCCTGTATTAATTGCCTTGACAGCTTTTATGGATTATATAACCGGAGTTATCAATAAAGAGGAATTAAAAAATAATATGGTCGCTTTTGATATACGCAACAATGAAATGATCGTAATAGACTCCAAATATGCACGACATAATTTTATTAAGCTGGAAAAAGATTTCAACGATATCTGTATCAAGCACACAAACAGATTTCTGAAAAAACCCGGCAAAGATCAAAACAGCAACTGTTCAATCAATATTTCTATTTCTTAAAGGAGACATCCCCAAAAAGAAAAAGAGGTAAAACAGTTTTGCTCTACCTCTTTTTTGATCAATAAATATATCTTATATTACTTAGCCTGTTCCAGTTGCAAAGTCTTAGTAGGCTCGTCGCATACTTCTGTCGGACCGAAATACTGTATAGGACCCGGATAAACATAGCTGGTAGTCATAGCCCATTCATCACGGTTGGCTGCAAATTTCTTAAATGGAGCACCATCCAGTTTAACCAAAGCTTTCTGGATAACCGGTTTCATTTCGCCATGACGACGTTCCATATTCATCATCATAGTAACAGGAATACCACCGGCAATCCATTTGTCGGCCGGAGCAGTTGTGTTACGTACAGATGACATATAGCCCGTCTTGCCCGAAGCAATCAGGCAAGAAGCCGTATATCCCAAAGAATAACAGTAGTCGGCATCATAATTTGACGGAGCAGCGCAACGTCCTTCATAACCGAAGAAGTGATGTTGTGCAGCAAATTTACCAACATATTTACCTTCTGCTTTCCATTCAGCCAATTTCTTGCCAACCATTTCAGAGAGCAATTTTTCTGTTTCGATCAAAGAAACCTGGACATTTCCATGCGGGTCGCGATCCAAAGATAATTGACGAGCTACGCCTTCAGGAAGAGAGGCATACAGGTCTGAGTTTTCTTTTGTCAGCTTACTGATGATATATGCACGTTGTTCGCTCTTCTTAATCATCTTGAATTCTACATCGTTCTTAGCAAGGAAGTCATTCAATTCTGCAATCAAACGTTTCATAGCCGGAACAAATTCAATCAAGCCTTCAGGAATCAAAACCGTACCGAAGTTATTTCCCTCGACAGCACGTTTTGCAACAATCTCTGCTATATAAGTCACGATATCATCCAGAGACATGTTCTTTTCTTCTACTTCTTCCGAAATGATACAGATATTCGGTTGAGTCTGTAAAGCACATTCCAATGCAATATGAGAAGCAGAACGTCCCATCAATTTAATAAAGTGCCAGTATTTTTGTGCAGAATTACAGTCACGTTGAATATTACCAATAACTTCTGAGTAAACTTTACAAGCAGTATCGAAGCCAAAAGATGTTTCGATCTGTTCATTCTTCAGGTCGCCATCAATCGTTTTCGGACAGCCAATTACTTGTACACCTGCATTGATAGCCTTATAATATTCGGCTAATACACAAGCATTTGTATTTGAATCGTCGCCACCAATAATAACCAACGCCTTAATGTCCAATTGTTTTAAGATTTCAAGACCTTTGTCAAACTGTTCTGTCGTTTCCAGTTTAGTACGACCGGAACCAATCATATCGAATCCACCGGTATTACGATACTCATCAATAATATCGGCAGTAAGTTCCATATATTTGTGATCAATCAAACCGCCCGGGCCAAGGATAAAGCCATATAAGCGAGAAGTTGCGTTATGAGCTTTGATTCCGTCAAACAAACCGGCAATCACATTATGACCACCAGGAGCCTGACCACCGGAAAGGATCACACCCACATTCATAGCCGGCATTGCTTTCTTTTCATTACTTTTTTCGAAAGTAACGATAGGCATACCATACGTGTTAGGGAACAATTTCTTGATTTCTTCCTGATCGGCCACTGATTGAGTATACTCGCCATCTACAGCCTTAACAGCACTTTTCAAAGCAGCAGGTACCTTTGGTTGGTAAGCTGCTCTCGCGATTTGTAATGCACTCTTTGTCATTTCTTAATCTTATTTATTTAGAAATTATCTGATTCATTTTCAAAAGCGGTGCAAATATAGAATTTTTTCTTCAATTTCACATACAATCTGTTTGTCGATTTTAAGGAACATGCCCGTACTAATGATTTTACAAAAAGATCGGGATGATTTTTAGAAATCATCCCGATCTTTTTATTATATTGTTTATAAAGAAGTCGACTATTAATTTTCACACTCAAAAAAGCATTCGGATGAAACTTTAAAATCATTAATCTGTAATCCGGGTATTTTTTTCCGTAATTTATCTACAATACATATCCTTGGTTATTTCTTATGTTTGTAACATCTGGAAGGAAAATTAAGAGAAATGATCACAATCGTTACTTTAACTACACAACAAACTCTACCCCAATTAAAAGCACACACAAACGCAGCCCTCAACATAGGAATCAGTCCCATTAAAATTCGAGAAGCTATTTATCAATTCGCTCCATTTATTGGTTTTCCTAAAACACTGAATGCGATAAACATTATCAACAGCAACTAGCAATAAAACAATACCAATCCTGATTTCGTACTTTTCAGGTAGACAACCAGCAAAGAAAGGATAAGTAAGAAAAAAGAGACTGTCTAACTTTTTATTAAACAGTCTCTTTGCTTTAATTTGCTATTTGCTTTCGCGGTGCGTACGGGACTCGAACCCGTGACCCCATGCGTGACAGGCATGTATTCTAACCAACTGAACTAACGCACCAATTATAAAAAAGGAACTTCCAAATATTGTGCGGTGCGTACGGGACTCGAACCCGTGACCCCATGCGTGACAGGCATGTATTCTAACCAACTGAACTAACGCACCAATATGTTCCTAAAGACAACCTCTCTCGATTGCGGTGCAAAGGTAAATATTATTTTCATATACACAATAGGCCAAGGAAATATTTTACAAACATTTTCTACACCTATGCTGAAAATCAATACATAAAGGCCTTAAATTCATTATAAAGATAAAATCAGCAAGACATAATCTTTAAACCACTATCCAAACAGGCAGTTTATTACAAATCAAACCCTTTTTGCAACTTTTCATCAACTATATATAATATGTTATGATAATTTGCTACTTTTGCATCTCAATATAAAAGCGTAACAAGAATGGATGTAGCCATTATTAAATATAATGCCGGAAATATTTACTCTGTAGACTACGCATTAAAGCGGCTAGGCATTACTCCCGTTATTACAGCTGATCCGGAAATTCTTTGCAAAGCTGATAAAGTTATCTTCCCGGGTGTTGGTGAAGCTTTCACTACAATGGAATATTTAAAGGAGCATAAACTTGACAGCTTAATCCGTAATCTAAAACAGCCGGTGCTTGGCATTTGCCTTGGCATGCAATTAATGTGCCGGCATTCGGAAGAAGGAAATGCCAATTGCCTAGGTATATTCGATACGGATGTAAAACTATTCGCTCCCAGAAAGCATGAAGACAAAGTGCCTCACATGGGCTGGAATACACTTACCAATGTTAAAAGTAAATTATTTAACGCAGGATTGGAAAACAAATTTGTTTATTTTGTACATAGTTACTATGTGCCAATAAACAATTATACCGCTGCAACTACCGACTATATACTTCCTTTTAGTGCTGCACTGCACAAAGATAATTATTATGCAACACAGTTTCATCCGGAGAAAAGTGGTTCGGTTGGCGAAATTATTTTAAATAACTTCCTAAAATTGTAACAGCAATATGATAGAACTTATTCCTGCTATCGACCTGATTGACGGTAAATGTGTACGTCTGACTCAAGGAGATTATAGCACAAAAAAGATATATAACGAAGACCCGTTGGAGGTCGCTAAAATATTTGAAGATCACGGGATACGCCGTCTTCATGTAGTTGATCTTGATGGCGCCCGTGAAGGACGGATTATCAACTATCGTACTCTTGAACGAATAGCCAGCCGTACCTCTTTAATCATAGATTTCGGAGGAGGACTAAAACAAGAAAACGATCTGGAAATTGCTTTCGAAAGCGGTGCACAAATGGTTACAGGAGGAAGTATTGCTGTAAAAAAACCGGAAATTTTCACTTCATGGATTAAAAAATTCGGAAGCGAAAAGATTATTCTGGGAGCAGATGCAAAAGATAAAAAAATTGCAATTAGCGGATGGGAAGAAACTACAGATAAAGAATTGATTCCTTTTATACAAGATTATTATGATAAAGGAATCACAAAAACCATCTGTACGGATATATGTAAAGATGGTATGCTACAAGGCCCTTCCATCGAACTTTATCAAGAGATCCGGAAAATGATACCTTTTATTTATATTATTGCAAGCGGCGGTGTTAGCTCTATTGAAGACATCGAAAAATTAATAGAGGCCAAAATCCCTGCTGTTATCTTTGGCAAAGCTATTTACGAAGGTAAAATCCAGTTGAAAGACTTGATTAAATTCACTTAATCATCGAAAGGATATATGCTTGCAAAAAGAATCGTACCGTGCCTGGATATTAAAGACGGAAAAACAGTCAAAGGAATAAATTTCGTCAATTTCCGCGATGCCGGCGACCCTGTTGAACTGGGTGCCCAATACAGCCGTGCCGGAGCGGATGAGTTGGTATATCTAGACATTACAGCCTCGCATGAAGGGCGGAAAACTTTTACCGAACTGGTAAAAAAGGTAGCAGCAAACATCAGTATACCATTTACCGTGGGTGGAGGCATCAACGAAATGAAAGATGTAGACCGGTTATTAAGCGCCGGAGCCGACAAAGTATCTATAAATTCTGCCGCTTTACGTAATCCTGACCTTATAGAAGACATTGCAAAAAACTTCGGGAGCCAGGTGTGTGTAGTAGCTATTGATGCGAATTTTGAGAATGGAAACTGGATTTGCTATTTGAATGGTGGACGCATTGCAACAGATAAGAGTCTATTTACTTGGGCTGCAGAAGCAGAAAGCCGCGGAGCCGGAGAAATTCTATTCACAAGCATGACACACGACGGTGTAAAAGACGGTTATGCCAATAAAGCGTTGGCTACATTAGCAGATTCTCTACATATCCCAATAATTGCATCCGGAGGTGCAGGAAAGAAAGAACATTTCCGCGATGCATTCACATCAGGAAAAGCAGATGCAGCTTTAGCTGCAAGTGTATTCCATTTCGGCGAAATAAGTATCAGCGATTTAAAGCAATATCTTTTGAACGAAAAAATCAATGTAAGAATATAAACGATATAAGAAAATGAAATTAGATTTTGAAAAAATGGGCGGCCTGATTCCTGCTATTGTACAGGATGTTAACACAAACAAAGTATTGATGTTGGGCTTTATGAACGAAGAAGCTTACGAAGAAACAAAAGAAACAGGCAAAGTTACATTTTTCAGTCGCACCAAAAACCGCCTGTGGATGAAAGGCGAAACAAGCGGTAACACATTACAGGTTGTAAACATGATGGTGGATTGCGATAATGATACGATCCTGATTAAAGCTATTCCTGCCGGTCCTGTTTGCCATACAGGTGCGGATACTTGTTTCGGAGAAAAGAACATAGAAGACATTATGTTCCTGAAATACCTTCAAGACTTCATCGAACGCCGCCGTCAGGATATGCCGGAAGGTTCATATACGACCTCACTATTCCAAAAAGGTGTAAACCGCATGGCACAAAAAGTAGGCGAAGAAGCTGTCGAAACCGTTATCGAAGCAACAAACGGAACAGAAGATGGTTTTATATACGAAGCCTCCGACTTAGTTTATCATCTCATTGTATTGCTTACAAGCAAAGGACTTCGTCTGGAAGACCTTGCCCGTGAGCTAAAGAAAAGACATAAAGGCTAATAATAATTATGGAAGAAATTCTGCTCAAATTAGAAGGTATAGAAATATGCCGGGATGAAAATGTAATTTTGCATGATGCATCTTTTACGCTTCATAATGGAGAATTTGTATATGTTATCGGAAAAGTGGGATCAGGGAAAAGCAGCTTGCTAAAATCGCTGTATTGCGAAATTCCCATCATACACGGCGAAGCTTGGCTGATGAATTACAATCTTTGCAAAATGAAACGGAAAGACATCCCTTTCCTTCGCAGAAAACTGGGCATCGTCTTCCAGGATTTTCAACTGCTAACCGACCGTTCTGTCACAAAAAACCTGGAATTCGTACTGAAAGCAACCGGATGGAAAAAAAAGACAGAAATCAGTTCCCGTATTACAGAAGTGCTTACTCAGGTCGGTATGCAGGATAAAGGATATAAAATGCCACACGAATTATCCGGTGGCGAACAGCAGCGTATTGTTATAGCGCGCGCTTTACTAAATGATCCGAAGCTGATTTTAGCAGATGAGCCAACAGGCAATCTGGATCCGGAAACCAGCGGACAAATAGTACAGTTATTACACGATATTTGTCAAAAAGGAACAGCAGTAGTAATGACTACTCATAATTATACTTTAGTGCACAACTATCCGGCACGTATCGTAAAATGCGAGAATGCGTGCCTAAGTGATGTAGGAGAATAATTTTTTATTTACCTTTGCAACGCATTTACATACAGGAATATGTATTCTGTAATTATACATCCCGGATAAATCCGGTTTCGATAGAAAAGACGAACAATTTAATACAGTAAAAAGAAAATGAAAGTTTTAAAGTTTGGCGGTACTTCTGTGGGGTCAGCAGAAAGAATGAAAGATGTAGCAAAACTAATTTCAGGCGAACGTAATATCATTGTATTGTCTGCCATGTCAGGTACAACCAACTCATTGGTAGAAATCTCCGAATATCTGTATAAAAAGAATCCGGACGGAGCGAATGAAATTATCAACAGACTGGCTCAGAAATACTATGGACATATTGATGAATTCTATAGTACTGACGAATATAAGCAGAAAGCCAAAGAACTTATAAAATCACATTTCGATTATATCCGTACATTTACCAAAGACCTTTTTACTTTATTTGAAGAAAAAGTCGTATTAGCCCAAGGAGAACTTATGTCTACCGGAATGATGAACTTATACCTGAATGAACAAGGTATCAAGTCCGTTTTAATTCCGGCGCTTGAATATATGCGCACAGACAAAAATGCGGAACCCGACCCTGTTTATATCAAAGAAAGACTTCACAAGCTTCTGAGTAACCATGAAGATGCAGACTTATTCATTACACAAGGATATATTTGCCGCAATGCATATGGTGAAATTGACAACTTACAGCGCGGTGGCAGCGATTATAGCGCATCACTTATCGGTGCGGCCGTTAATGCGGAAGAAATCCAGATTTGGACTGACATAGATGGCATGCACAATAATGATCCCCGTTTTGTAAACGGAACATCACCTGTTCGCCACTTGCATTTTGAAGAAGCAGCAGAATTAGCATACTTCGGTGCAAAGATACTCCATCCTACTTGTATTTTACCGGCAAAATTGAATAATATACCAGTCCGTCTATTGAATACCATGCAACCCGATGCTCCGGGTACATTAATTTCCAACACAACGGAAAAAGGTAGAATTAAAGCTGTCGCCGCAAAAGACAATATCACTTCCATCAAGATTAAGAGCGGACGTATGTTGCTTGCTACAGGTTTTCTACGTAAAGTATTCGAAATATTCGAAAACTACCAAACTCCAATTGATATGATTACGACATCTGAAGTGGGTGTTTCTGTAACTATCGACAACCGTAAACATCTGGAAGAGATTGTTGACGACCTAAAGAAATACGGAACAGTAACAGTTGATGAAGAAATGGTCATTGTTTGTGTAGTTGGAGATTTAGAATGGGACAACGTAGGTTTTGAAGCTTGTATTGTTTACGCATTAAAAGACATACCGGTTCGTATGATTTCATACGGAGGAAGCAATTACAACGTTTCGCTCCTTATCAAATCGGCCGACAAAAAAAGAGCGCTGCAAGCATTAAGCGATCATTTATTCAATAACAAATAAATAACTTAAACAAGGGCAGCCTTTTCAGACTGCCCTTATTTATCTTTATATAATTTCTTACATATATGCTCAAAGGAACATTCCCTGTAGAAAAATTCAAGGCGATACAAACGCCATTTTATTATTACGATGTCGAGTTGCTGAAAGAGACACTCTCAATAGTAACTACCGAAGCAGGCAAATATGGTTATCACGTTCATTACGCAGTAAAAGCCAATGCCAACCCTCGCATACTTTCCATTATATCCGAATTCGGATTAGGCGCAGACTGCGTTAGTGGCGGCGAAATAAAAGCAGCTCTTGAAGCGGGCTTTCCTGCTAACAAAATTGTATATGCCGGAGTCGGTAAAGCGGATTGGGAGATTAACTTAGGGCTGGATAACGATATTTTCTGTTTCAATGTCGAATCGGCTGCAGAACTACAAATTATCAACGAATTGGCTATTGCTAAAAACAAGGTAGCACCCATAGCCTTACGTATCAATCCGGAAGTAGATGCACATACGCATGCTAAGATCACCACAGGGATGAAAGAGAATAAATTCGGCATAAATCTGAGTCAACTAGGCCATGTATTAAGAGAGATCGGTTCGTTGAAAAACATTAAACTAATCGGGATACATTGTCACATAGGTTCACAAATCACCGACATATCTGCATTTCGTGGTTTAGTAATTCGCGTAAACGAAATACAAGAAGAACTTGAAGCACGTGGTATTCAGATACCGAATTTAAACTTCGGAGGAGGTTTAGGGATCGATTACTACCATCCGAACCATTTACCTATTCCTGCTTTCGACAACTATTTTGCCGTGTTCAAAAAATTGCTTCAACTTCGTCCCGGGCAACAGGTTCATTTTGAACCCGGACGTTCTGTTGTTGCTAATTGCGGTACATTAATATCAAAAGTATTATATGTCAAAGAGGGGGAAACAAAAAAATTTGCAATTCTGGATGCTGGCTTTACAGAGCTTATCCGTCCGGCAATGTACGAAGCCTACCACCGTATAGAAAATATTTCCAGTGATGAAGAAGTAGAAATATACGATGTCGTTGGACCTATCTGTGAATCATCCGATGTATTCGGAAAAGACATAGAGCTGAACAAAGCACATCGTGGAGACTTGATCGCTTTACGCTCTGCAGGAGCTTACGGTGAAGTCATGGCTTCTCAATATAACTGTCGACAATTACCAAAAGCATATTATTCAGATACATTATAGATATAATGGAACAAATATTTGTATTCAATACAATAGAGATTGCTTTTATGGGGGCAGTCTCTATATTATTTACCATACAATTATTATACTATTTGGTCATTTATGCGAGACCTATCCGGACTTCTGCTAATAAAATGCCATTGGCTTCAGGCGGTCAACCGCCTGTATCTGTTATTGTCTATGCTAAAAACGAATCCGAAAACCTGGAGAAATATCTGCCGTCACTTCTCACGCAAGATTATCCGGACTATGAGATAATTGTCGTAAATGACGGATCTACAGATGAAAGCGACAATGTCCTGAAAGCCTATGAAAACGAATATAAACACCTGTATCACACCTATATCCCCGAGGATGTAAAATACCTGAGCCGTAAAAAACTTGCTCTCACAGTAGGAATAAAAGCAGCTAAAAATGAAATACTTTTATTTACCGAAGCAAATTGTTATCCGTTAAGTAATAGATGGATTCATGCCATGGCAAAAGCATATCAGCCAACCACATCCATTGTTTTAGGTTACTGTGCTTATGGAAATCATAAAGGTTTTCTACACAAACTTATAGCTTACGACAATCTGTTAAGCGGAATCCAATACATATCATCAGCCTTAGCCCAACATCCTTATACGGGAAATGGAAGGAATTTATCGTACACAAAAGACCTGTTCTTCAAACATAAAGGCTATTACAAATCATTAAATCTGCATGCAGGAGATGATGACTTATTCATCAATGAATCAGCCAGCAAAAATAATACAATAGTGGAATATTCGGCCGATAGCATCACTGAAATGGCTAAAATAGAATATTTCAAAATATGGAAGGAAATGAAAGTATCGCGGGCAGCAACCCGACGGTTTTATAAAGGTAAACGCCTTATGTTTTACAGAATGGAGACAATGAGTTTCTTCCTTTTTCTGGCATTTGTCATTGCATCCATCATATTTGGTATTCAAAGCAACTGGTTAATAACAATATGGGGAATACTACTCTATATAATACTTTTCATTACAAAAGCTGCGATTCTGCATAAGTCTGCCAAATTATTACAACAAAAGCCTTTAACAGGCTGGCTCCCATTCATAGAAATAGTACAACCGATATTCAATCTATACGTACGTATTTACCGCATATTCAGAGGAAAAAATGACTATACATTTCGTTTAGGGAAATAACACTAAGGTAATTCATCTCCGTTAAAACAAAGAGGTAATAAAGCCTTCGCACTTTCAATTACAGAAACATGGCCTTTGTTGTAAAGGAGTATTTTAACCGGCGAATTATAGCGTTTTTCCACTTCCAGCAAAACCTGACGGCAAGCTCCACAGGGCGTGATATTCTGTACCTGTTTACCATCGGATATAGCAGCAACAGCAATAGCACATACCGGAATTCCAGGGTATTGAGCACCTGCATAAAACAAAGCAACCCGTTCTGCACACAATCCTGAAGGGTAAGCTGCATTTTCCTGATTACTTCCACAAACTATTTCTCCGTTTGCCAACAATGCAGCAGCACCAACCTGAAAATGCGAATAAAATGCGTAAGCTGTTTCTGCAGCTTTTAATGCTTTTTGAGCAAGTTTCCGAAACTCGTTAGACAGTTCATCAATTTGTAACTGAGTTACCCGAATTTCAAATATTATTTCCTTCATGCTTCCGACTCTTTATATTGGCAAATATATAAAATATATAACGAAAATCATCCCGATCATTTTTTCATTTCATCGGGATGATTTAAAAAAATGATCGGGATGATTTTTTTCTTTCAAACTTAAAAATACAATTTATCTGCTGAAACAGTGAGATAAAGATACGTTTATTTTATAAAACATGAGGTAAAATCGGTTCGTTGTATTTATCTTTGCGAAAATAATTACTCATAAGGAAACAAAGAATTATGAAATTTCTTGTACGCGTCTGCGGACTTATTGCACTGTTAATAACACTATATGCCACTGGTGCCAGTGGGCAACGTAAACTAGCATCTTATCAGAAATATATTAAAGAATACAGTGGATTGGCTGTAGATCACCAGCGTAAATATCGCATTCCCGCAAGTATAACTCTTGCACAAGGTTTATTGGAATCAGGAGCAGGACAAAGCAATTTAGCTCAACGTTCCAATAATCATTTCGGAATCAAATGCCATGCCGAATGGCGCGGAGGCCGGGTATATCATGATGATGATTTGCGAGGCGAATGCTTCCGCAAATACAAGCGCGTAGAAGATTCTTATACGGATCATTCAAAATTTCTTGCAGAACGTTCACGCTATGCTTCTTTATTCAAATTAAATATCAAAGACTATAAAGGTTGGGCCAGAGGATTACAAAAATGCGGCTACGCAACAGATCGTGCTTATGCAAATAAACTAATCAAAGTAATTGAGGATTATGAACTTTACCGCTTTGACTCCAATAAAGGAAAAAATAGGGTATCAAAACAATCGCAAAGTCCATCCTATACAACTGTTAAACGAACAATTTACCGAACCAACGGTCTTCTTTATGTATATGCAATAGACAACGACAGCTTCGACCGGATAGCAGCCAGTTTAGGCTTCAAAGCAAAAGAACTGATAAAATACAACGAAGTTCCCGAAGACTTTCCTTTACAGAAAGGAGACATCGTTTATCTGGAAAAGAAAAAGAAGAAAGCCGACAAGCCAAGCTATGACCATGTGGTACAAATTGGCGAGTCTATGCACAGTATCTCCCAAAGGTATGGAATACAACTGAAGAGCTTATATAAATTAAATAAAAAGCATAAAGATTATATTCCTGAAGAAGGAGATGTGCTAAAACTTAGATAAGTAACATAAAAAAGTATTACCTTTGCGATTCAAAATAAAGTATTACAATGAGTGACCAACGTTATAACCTGCGCGGCGTATCAGCTTCAAAGGAAGATGTTCACAACGCAATAAAGAACATCGACAAGGGAATTTTCCCAAAAGCTTTCTGTAAAATTATACCGGACATTCTGGGAGGTGATCCCGGATATTGCAACATTATGCACGCAGATGGCGCCGGCACAAAATCATCCCTTGCTTATATGTACTGGAAAGAGACCGGAGACATTTCGGTATGGAAAGGTATTGCGCAGGATGCACTAATTATGAATATTGACGACCTGCTTTGTGTAGGAGCTGTAGATAATATACTTGTTTCATCTACAATAGGACGTAATAAACTATTGATTCCCGGAGAAGTAATTTCCGCCATTATAAACGGAACAGACGAGCTACTGGCAGAATTACGCGAGTTAGGTGTTGGTTGCTATGCTACCGGAGGCGAAACTGCCGATGTTGGCGATTTAGTACGCACTATAATTGTTGACAGTACTGTAACTTGCCGAATGAAGCGTGCCGACGTAATAGACAACAAAAACATTCAAGGCGGCGACGTAATCGTAGGTATGGCTTCTTTTGGACAAGCAACATACGAAAAAGAGTATAATGGCGGTACAGGTAGTAACGGGCTTACATCCGCCCGCCATGACGTGTTTGCTAAATATCTGGCATCAAAATATCCCGAAAGTTATGATGCAGCCGTACCGGAAGAGCTTGTTTATTCCGGCAAATTAAAATTAACAGACCAGATCGAAGAATTAGGTATCGATGCAGGAAAATTAGTACTGTCCCCTACCCGGACTTATGCACCCGTAATCAAGGTATTACTTGACAAATTGCGTCCGCATATCCATGGAATGGTTCACTGCTCGGGGGGAGCGCAAACAAAAGTAATGCATTTTGTAGAAAACAAACGGGTAACAAAAAACAACCTGTTCCCTGTCCCTCCATTATTCCGTATCATCCAGGAACAAAGCGGAACGGATTGGAGTGAAATGTATAAAGTGTTTAACATGGGGCACCGCATGGAAATATACATCGCTCCGGAATATGCAGATGAAGTAATCAGCATTTCCAAGAGTTTTGGCATCGATGCACAAATAGTAGGTTTCGTAGAAGAAGCCCCGAAGAATGAATTGATTATTGAAAGCGAAAAAGGTCGCTTTGTTTATTAATATATTAAATGGCAGAAAGCAATTTATTAGATAAATTAGACGGATTGGTAAGCCGTTTTGAAGAAGTCGGTACATTAATTACCGACCCGGCAGTGATTGCCGATATGAAACGGTTCGTTAAACTGAATAAAGAATACCGCGACCTTGAAAAGATTGTAAATACACGTGAGGTATATGTAAAAACTCTAAACGGCATCCAAGAAGCGCGTGAGATATTGGACAACGAGCAAGACCCTGAAATGAGAGAAATGGCTCGTGAAGAGTTAGACGCATGTAACACACGTATTCCGGAATTAGAAGAAGAGATTAAATTACTTCTGGTTCCTACCGATCCCCAGGACGACAAAAATGCAATTGTTGAAATACGTGGGGGAACGGGCGGTGATGAAGCTGCACTTTTTGCCGGAGATCTTTACCGGATGTATATAAAATACTGCGAAGCTAAAGGCTGGAAAGTATCCGTGTCCAGCATAAGCGAAGGTTCGTCGGGAGGATTTAAAGAAATCATTTTCACTGTTAGTGGCGAAAAAGTATACGGAACGCTTAAATACGAATCCGGAGTACATCGCGTACAACGCGTACCTGCAACAGAAACGCAAGGACGTGTACACACATCGGCAGCTACCGTAGCAGTATTACCCGAAGCTGACGAATTCGATGTGGAAATAAACGAAGGGGAAATCAAATGGGATACTTTCCGTTCAGGAGGTGCCGGTGGCCAGAATGTTAACAAGGTTGAATCCGGTGTCCGTTTGAGATATGTATGGAAAAATCCCAACACAGGTATAAGTGAAGAAATTTTGATCGAATGTACAGAGACACGCGACCAACCGAAGAATAAGGAACGTGCTCTTACCCGTCTTCGCTCATTCATATACGACAAAGAACACCAGAAATATCTGGATGATATAGCTAGTAAGCGTAAGACAATGGTCTCTACAGGCGACCGTTCGGCAAAGATTCGCACATATAA
This sequence comes from Parabacteroides provencensis, assembly GCF_900232875.1. Lineage (NCBI taxonomy): Bacteria > Pseudomonadati > Bacteroidota > Bacteroidia > Bacteroidales > Tannerellaceae > Parabacteroides > Parabacteroides provencensis. The sequence continues at coordinate 24,233 of NZ_LT960489.1, forward strand.
TTATCCGCAAGGACGTATAACCGATCATCGCATCAATTATACTATTTACAATCTGTCTGCTTTCATGGATGGAGACATACAAGGATGCATCGATCAACTGATTGTAGCAGAAAATGCAGAACGTCTGAAAGAGTCAGAATTATAAACACGGAATACATCATTTAAAAGAAGATATTTAAAGGGTATGAACAAACAACAGTTATTTGAAAACATTAAAAAGAAACAGTCTTTCCTTTGTGTTGGACTAGACACTGATATAAAAAAGATTCCTCAGCATTTATTGTCAGAGGAAGATCCTATTTTTGCATTCAACAAAGCAATCATTGATGCAACAGCCGACTATAGTGTAGCCTATAAACCCAATTTAGCTTTTTATGAGAGTTTAGGTGTAAAAGGAATGAACGCTTTTGAAAAGACCGTTTCATATTTGAAAACCAATTACCCGGATCAATTCATCATTGCGGATGCCAAACGCGGCGACATTGGAAATACTTCTGAAATGTATGCCCGCTCTTTCTTCGACCATATCAAAGTTGATGCTGTCACTGTAGCACCCTATATGGGAGAAGATAGTGTAAAACCATTCCTTATTTACCCGGAGGCGTGGGTAATTTTGTTGGCATTGACTTCAAACAAAGGTTCACATGATTTCCAATTGACAGAAGATGCTAATGGCGAACGTCTGTTTGAAAAAGTATTGAAAAAATCTCAAGAATGGGCAACCGATGAACAAATGATGTATGTTGTAGGTGCAACGCAAGGCAAAATGTTCTTAGATATCCGCAAACAGGTTCCGAACCACTTCCTGCTTGTTCCGGGAATTGGTGCTCAAGGAGGCAGCTTAGCTGAAGTTGCACAATACGGAATGAATGATATGTGTGGTTTACTGGTAAATTCGTCACGAGCTATCATATATGCAGATAAATCAGAAAATTTTGCCTCTTTCGCCCGCGAAGCAGCGCAAGCCGTACAAAAGGAAATGGCAGGCTACCTGTATGATAAAGGAATAATTCCTTGTAAAGCATAGGCAAAACAAATATTTTTCACCATTTTTGCAAACCGGTTTATCTTAATATCAGACATAACCAACAGATATACTTAATAATATTAATATATAATGGAGTTTTCAGCCCAACAAATTGCAAGCTTTCTGGGAGGAACAATAGAGGGGAATCCCGATGTGAAAGTAAGCAACTTTTCTAAGATAGAAGAAGGCAAACCAGGAACATTATCATTTCTGGCCAACCCCAAGTATGAACATCACATCTATAACACCGAAGCTAGTATTGTTTTGGTTAACAATGATTTCACTCCCACAGAACCAGTAAAGGCAACTCTGGTGAAAGTAGCAAACGCTTATGCAGGATTAGCTATGTTGCTCAATATGGTTGAACAGACTAAAAAGCCAAAGGCTGGAATAAACTCAACTGCATTTATCGCAACGACTGCCACTATAGGAGAAGGATGTTATATCGGTAATTTTGCTTATATCGGAGAAAACGTAAAACTGGGCAATAATTGTCAGGTTTATCCCCATGCTTATGTTGGAGACAATGTAACTATAGGTGATAACTGTATATTATATCCTCATATCACAGTCTACAGAGATTGTATTATCGGAAACAACTGTATCCTGCACGCTGGTTGTGTGATAGGTGCCGATGGATTCGGTTTTGCCCCCGAAGGTGAAAGTTATAAAAAAATACCCCAACTAGGCAATGTAATTATTGAAGATGATGTAGAAATCGGGGCAAACACTACTATCGACCGTGCCGTAATGGATTCTACAATTATTCGCAAGGGTGTAAAGTTGGACAATTTGGTTCAAATAGCACATAATGTTGAAGTAGGCGATAACACGGTAATGGCTTCCCAAGTAGGAATTGCAGGTTCCGTAAAAGTCGGCAAGCATTGCATGTTTGGAGGACAAGTCGGATTGGCTGGTCATATTCATATTGCAGACAATGTGGTATTCGGAGCACAAGCTGGCGTTATAAGCGATATAAAAGAAGCTACAACCGTATTAGGTGCACCCGCTATTAATGCAAAGGCATTTATGCGTTCCAGTGCTATTTTTAGCCGTCTGCCGGATATGTACCGTACTATGGGACAATTGCAACGCGAGATAGAACAACTCAAGAAAGAAATTAATAAATAACATAAATTCTATGCATAAACAAAAGACGCTTGCAGCAAGTTTCTCTTTACACGGGAAAGGGTTGCACACGGGATTAGATATACAAATTACATTTAATCCGGCTCCTGAAAATCATGGATACAAAATTAAACGTGTTGATCTTCCGGATCAACCGGAGATCGATGCTTTGGCAGAAAATGTTGTAAATACACAACGTGGTACTGTTCTTTCCAAAAACAATGTCCAGATAAGCACTGTAGAACATGCTATGGCTGCTCTTTATGCTTTTGGTATTGACAACTGCCTGATAGAAGTAAACGCACCCGAATTTCCTATATTAGACGGAAGTTCCCGCTTTTATACAGAAGAAATCCAGAAAGTAGGCGTAGCAGAACAAAACGCTCCGAAGGATTACTATATTGTGAAGCACAAAATAGAAGTAAAAGATGAAGAAACCGGTTCATCTCTTGTTATCCTGCCGGACGACAAGTTTAGCATTAATGTTCTGATCTCTTTCGATTCTCCTGTTTTGTCAAACCAATTCGCAACATTAAACGACCTGAGCGAATTTCCTACCGAACTTGCAGCATCACGCACCTTCGTTTTTGTACGCGAAGTTGAGATGTTATTAAAAAACAACCTGATTAAGGGGGGAGATTTAGATAACGCAATTGTTATCTACGACCAAAAAGTTTCTCAGGAATCCCTCAACAAACTGGCTGATATGCTTAACATTCCTCACAAGAATGTGCAAGACCTCGGATATATTAATAATAAGCCGTTGGTATTCGACAATGAACCGGCGCGCCATAAGTTGATCGATGTTATCGGAGATATAGCTCTAATCGGAAAACCGATCCGTGGCCGGATCATAGCAACCCGTCCGGGACATAAGATCAATAACCAGCTAGCACGTATGATCCGTAAAGATATCAAACTAAACGAAGTACAAGCTCCTGTTTATGATCCGAACACTACACCCGTAATGGACATCAACCGCATCCGCGAATTATTGCCACACCGTTATCCATTCTTATTAGTTGATAAAATCATTGAGATTGGTGGCGATTATATAGTTGGTATAAAGAATATCACGACTAACGAACCTTTCTTTCAGGGACATTTTCCACAAGAACCTGTTACGCCCGGCGTGCTTTTGGTTGAAGCAATGGCGCAAACCGGAGGTTTATTAGTACTAAACTCTGTAGATGAACCCGAACGCTACTCCACTTACTTCATGAAAATAGACGGTGTCAAGTTCCGTCAGAAAGTAGTACCGGGTGATACTTTGATTTTACGCTTAGAATTGTTAGCTCCTATTCGACGCGGTATTTCTACCATGAAAGGATATATCTTCGTTGGCGACAAACTGGTTTGCGAAGCAGAATTCATGGCACAAATTGTCAAAAACAAATAATACATACAGAAATGAATATATCTTCACTAGCAGTTGTTCATCCCGAAGCAAAGATCGGCGAGAATGTAACGATCGATCCGTTTGCAATCATTGAAAAAGATGTCGTTATTGGCGACAACTGTCATATATATCCTCATGCTGTTATATTAAATGGAGCCAGAATTGGTAAAAATTGTAATATATTTCCCGGTGCCGTTGTAGCAGGTATTCCCCAGGATTTAAAATTCAAAGGAGAAGTTACAACTGCCGAAATCGGAGACAATACAACTCTGCGCGAATGTGTAACCATAAACCGCGGTACTGCTTCCAAAGGAAGCACTATTGTAGGTAGCAACTGCCTCATTATGGCATACTCGCATATTGCCCACGACTGCGTATTGAAAGACAATATTATCATTGGTAACTCTACTCAGGTTGCCGGTGAAGTCGAAATAGATGACTTTGCCATCGTGAGCGGAGGTTGTCTGGTTCACCAATTCAGCCGGATTTCAAAGCATGTTATGGTACAGGGCGGTTCACGTATTGGTAAAGATATTCCTCCTTACACGCTGATCGGACGCGATCCGATTGTATATTGCGGTATAAATATTGTAGGTCTGCGTCGTCGCGGATTCACAAACCAACAAGTATTCCTGATCCAGGATATTTATCGCACATTATATACTCGCGGATTAAATAATACAGAAGCGCTGAAAGCTATTGAGACCGAATACGAACCAAGTGAAGAAAGAGATTTGATATTAAATTTCATCAAATCTTCCAGCCGCGGAATCGTCAGAGGTTCGATAGACGAATAATTCATCCAGAAGATATAAGTAAAATAAGCGACCTCCTCCATCTCCGACAAAGAGATAAGGAGGTCGCTTATTTTTTACCCTATTTATAAGGATAAATAGATATTTTTACTACTTTTGAAGCATCAAAAAACAAGTAAGATTATGCTATTTAGATTTCTTATCCTATCAGATGAAGTTGATGACTTCAAACGTGAAATCAAGATCGATTCCGAAGCCACCTTCTTGGATTTACATAACGCAATCCTGGATTCCGTAGGTTATACAAAAGACCAGATGTGCTCTTTCTTTATTTGCGATGACGATTGGAGCAAGAAAACAGAAATCACTTTAGTTGAAATGGACACTTCTTCTGAAGTAGATAGTTATATCATGGAAGAAACTCCATTGGAAGAACTTTTGGAAGATGAACATCAAAAATTGCTTTTCGTATTCGACTACATGACAGAGCGCGCTTTCTTTATGGAATTACGTGAGATAGTACCCGGAAAAGATTTGGACAAACCAGTTTGCAGCAAGTCCATTGGCATGCCACCCGCCCAGGTTATTTCTTTCGATGAATTTGAAACCAAGAACAATAGTACCGAAATAGGAGAAGACTTTTACGGCGATTCCGAATATGACATTGACGAACTGGATAAAGAAGGTTTTGAAGGATTAGGAGAAGGGCCTATGGATAATCCTTACGATGACGAAAAATTCTAAAATAATTACTTAATACATAAAAAGAAAGCATCCGCTGTAATAATCTTTACAAACGGATGCTTTCTTCTTATATACCCGTTCTTTATTAATCAGACCTCCCCGAAAACAATTCATCTGTTTAATCCGTTATAAAAACAAGCGGCATTGTATAGTTGTAATATAAACTTTAAACTTCATAAAACTATAAATATGGAATACCAGATAGGACATTATCCGGAAAAACATCGCTTCGAAACAGAAGTAGACGGAATAAAAGCTTACGTAGAATACCGCTTATATGACGGTGGTCTCGATATCTTACATACAGTCGTTCCTCGTCCGATAGAAGGTAGAGGCATTGCTGCCGCTTTAGTCAAACATGCATACGATTATGCAAGAAGCAACAGATTGAGAGCTTTGGCAACCTGTTCTTATGCTGTTGTCTGGTTAAACAGGCATCCTGAATATAAAGAATAACGAAAGCCGGCTTTATATTTAATTATTTCTAACCGGTAAGTTACGCCAAAGCCAACGGGGAATCATCCTCCAGAAAAAGACAAGCACCGCATACCGGAAATCAATAGTTGCAACATGCCGTTTATTATTCAAAGCCCGGATTATATGTGAAGCAACTTTATCCGCATGCATTAGCATCGGGTATTTATCATTCTTCAACAAAGCAGTCGCAACAAACCCCGGACGAACGTCGGTAAATCGGATATTCAGTTTCTCCATACAGGATAATTGTTCCAGTGCTTCAATATAGGTATTCTGAAAACGTTTCGTAGCCGAATAAGCCGGAGCCGATCCCAAACCTTTTGTTCCGGCAATAGAACTGATTACAGCAATATGTCCTCCGCTTTGTTTCCTGAAATAATCAAAAGCAGTGGTCACCATACGTATAAAACCTTCCACATTTGTCTTTGCCGTATTTAATTCGATCTGTATATCTAATTGCAGATTCTGGCTACCAACACCCGAACTCAGAAAAAACAAATCCATTCCCCCCAACTTATTTATCAGTAGTTGCAACTTTTCAGGAGCATCCGCTTCGGTTACGTCTAACACCTGTATTTCTACCTTTTCCGGGGCCAGAGCCTGAAATTTTTCAAGTTCCTCCTGTCTGCGGCCAGCCACCCCTATCCGCCATCCCAGCTTCAAATATCCTTTTGCCACTTCGTTACCAATACCTGAAGTTGCACCAACTATGACAATTCTTTTCATAAGACAAACCGGTTATTACTAATTAAGTATAGAAAGATTTCATTTCTTAAATACCAGATAAACCGCTGCAACCAGCAACACACAGGCTAAAGCATGGTTCCATTTAAACGATTCCCCTTTAAAAGCAATCGTACTGAAGCAAACAAAAACAATTAGTGTAATTACTTCCTGTATCACTTTCAACTGTATCAGATTAAACGGTCCTCCATTCTCGCGGAAGCCGATACGGTTTGCCGGCACCTGGCAACAATACTCAAAAAAGGCAATTATCCAGCTAAATAAGATTACTCCTATCAACGGCAAATGCTCAAACCAACTAAATTGCTGCTTCATCTTCAAATGCCCATACCACGCACACGTCATAAAAATATTAGAAACAATCAACAATAAAATAGTATAAAACCCCTGCATAATGTTATCTGTATTAACTCTTAATAAGGCGCAAAATTATACATAATCTGCAATAGGCAACCGTTTCCTCTTCAAAATATTCGTATCTTTGAACCACCTTTGGCTGCAAAAACGCAGTAAAGGTTTCGTATATTTTACAGATCGTCTCCTATGAACACATTAATCATATTATTAGGCCCTACAGGAGTGGGCAAAACAGAACTCAGTCTACGTATTGCCGAACATTTCCGTGCCCCTATCATTTCTGCCGACTCACGCCAGTTATACCGCGATCTGCCAATCGGCACAGCTGCTCCTACGGCAGCCCAAATGGCACGGGTAAAACATTATCTGGTAGGTACATTAGCACTGACCGACTATTATAGCGCCAGTAATTTCGAAGAAGAAGTAGTATCTCTCCTCCCTTCTTTATACCAAACTACCTCAACCGTTATTATGACTGGCGGTTCTATGATGTATATTGATGCTGTGACAAAAGGCATAGACGATATTCCTACGGTAACGCCGGAAATACGTAATTCCATTTATGCCCAATTCGAACGCAAAGGATTAGCCAATATATTGGCAGAGCTGAAAGTATCCGATCCTGTGCATTATGAAGAAGTAGACCGGAATAACTATAAGCGTGTTATTCATGCTGTTGAGATTTGCCGTATGACCGGAAAGCCCTACTCCTCTTTCCGTACGAATATCAGAAAAGAACGTCCGTTCAAAATAATAAAAGTAGGTTTAACACGCGAACGCGAAGAGCTATGCAACCGGATCAATCTCCGTGTAGATCAAATGATGGCTGACGGATTACTGGAAGAAGTCCGCCGGGTATATCCATATAAACACCTCAATTCGCTGAACACAGTAGGCTATAAAGAACTTTTCAATTATCTGGACGGTGCATGGACATTAGATTTTGCTGTAGAGAAAATTAAACGCAACTCACGCGTTTATGCCCGAAAACAGATGACCTGGTTTAAACGCGACGAAGAAATCCGCTGGTTCCATCCGGATAACGAAGCGGGAATCTTGTCTTATTTATGTGGTAAGTAATCTTGTTGGATATTCGTCATACTAGCCCAGATACTATAGCGGGCTTCGGGATTAATAGCCTCCAGGCGTGCAAGAACATCCTTCATTACAGAACGGCTTGAACCGGATTCATACGGACAGTTCTTTATTTGTTTCCGATAACCTTTCCATTCTGCAATACGGATTAATTCTTTCTCTTCTACCAAACATAAGGGACGAATAATTTCCATGTCAAACTTGTCCATCTTCAGTTTAGGCGGCATTGTCCCGAAAGCTCCCTGATGAATCATATTCATTAGTAAAGTTTGCAAGATATCGTCCTGATGGTGCCCTAAGGCTATTTTATTGCAACCATTTGCTTTTGCTATATCAAACAAAGCCTTCCGGCGTGTCCACGAACAAAGGAAACAAGGTGATTTACGCGTATCGGTAGAAGCATCAAAGCCCGTTTCATGCACAATGAAAGGCAAACCATGTTCATCGGCACAACTTTTCAGATAATCTAAATCCGAACGATACGGGATAGTAGACATTACAATATGGGTGACCACTACCTCGAACTTAGGACGGAATATTTTAGAACGGCGCCCCAGCAAATCCACTAGAGCCAACGAATCTTTTCCACCCGACAAACCAACCAATATTCGGTCTCCGTCTTGAATCAGGCTATAATCAAAAATAGCCTTCTTAACCTTTTCCTCTATTTTGCGAAACAATAATTCCTCTTCCGTCAATTTTGCCATATATAACAGTAAATATAAAAGACAAAAGTAAGCATTAATATCTGTTTCCTCCAACATTATCCTATACCCTTTTCATACAAAAAAAACAGCCATTTCCTACCGACAAACGAATCGGCTCATACTTATGAATTATATAAATCGAAGTTATGAACCAAATAATTTATACTTATGATTCAATTAAATCTTCGGGATGGGAACTTTATTTATTTACATAAGTTTTTTCACCGATTGCTTTTAATATATAAGCAAAGCCATTATCTTTGTGTACACTAGAAGACATGAAGAAATGAAACGGTTATCAAAAAAAGTAATTTATACGATAGGTATCGCTTTATTATGCGGAAGTTTGCAGGCGCAAAGCCTGGATCAAGCCAAACGATTATACACCGAAGGAAAATATGCAGAAGCCAAGCCTGTGTTTGAGAAATTAGTCAAACAAGCACCCAGTAATGCTTCATACAACCATTGGTATGGCGTTTGCTGCTTTGAAACAGGAGAGCTTTCCAAAGCAGAAAAGCATCTAAGCGTTGCCGTTAAACGAAAAATTCAGGATGCTTACCGTTACTTAGGAGACGTTTATTACCAGACATACCGCTTTGACGAAGCATCTGATATATACGAAGAATACATAGACCTTCTGACCAAAAAGAAACAACCGACAGAAACCGTAGACGCAAAACTGAATTTAGCAGAAAAGGCATCCCGTATGCTGGACAAAGTAGAGGATGTCCAGGTTATAGATAGCATGGTTGTAGACAAAAATGCTTTCCTTTCGGCTTATACATTAAGTGAAGAAAGCGGTAAGTTGATGTATTTTCAAGATTTCTTTGAAACTTCGGAGCCGGTAAACTCTACCGTTTACATGAACCAAAAAGGAGACAAAATATATTATGCCCATCCCACGGATGAAAACCATTATTGCCTGTTCAACCAATCTCTTTTGATTGACAAATGGGGAGACGAAAAACAACTACCCATGAATATTAACAGTAATGAAGACGACAATTATCCTTTTGTTCTTTCCGATGGAGTTACAATTTACTATGCATCCAAAGGAAACGGCACGCTGGGAGGCTATGATCTGTTTATAACCCGTTATAATTTAGGTTCGGACAACTATCTTACTCCGGAGCAATTAGGCATGCCCTACAATTCGCCTTATAACGATTATATGATGGTTATAGACGAGGCTAAAGGACTAGGATGGTTTGTTTCAGACCGCTATCAACCGGAAGACAAGGTATGTGTATATTTATTTATTCCAAATGACAACCGTTCACGTGTAGAAAGCGACGATATTGAAGTTAAACGGGCACATGCGACTCTTACTTCCATACAAAGCACATGGAAACATGACAGTAATTACGAGAATCTGATCAAACTGGCCCATAAGGAAATTCCTTACGGCAGAGCAGAGATTAAAAAAGACTTCGAATTTGTAATAAACGACAACACCGTATATTATACGATGGATGACATCAAAAGCCCCGAAGCCAAGAACCTCTATTCGAAAGTAGTAACATTAAATAAACAGATCAAAGAGATCAACAATAAACTGAATAGTCTGCGTACAACGTGGAACAACAGCAACAATGCCAAGCGTGATCAATTAAAGCCTCAGATTCTGCAAGCAGAAGATCAACTATACGAATTGCAGAGCCAGCCCGCCGAACTTGAAAAGAGAGCGCGTAATGCAGAAATTAATTTCTTGAAAAAGAACAGGTGAAACAGTTAACAAACTATTATGATACTGGATATTGCCATCATTGCATTCCTTTTGATTGTAGCCATAGTGCTCATTCTGTTGGAAATATTCTTCTTACCGGGAATTACACTAGCCGGTATAGGTGGATTTATTTTTGCGGCAGGCGGCATTATATTTGCCTATTCAGCCGGGACGATGATAGGCCACATATCATTAATAGCATCGATTCTGGTTTTCGGTATCGCCTTTGTATGGCTGATGCGGTCTAATTCATTCAGCCGGGTAGCTTTAAAGACAGACATCAATTCCAAACTAACTTCAAGTCGAGATCTGGGCATCCAACCTGGCGACGAAGGTATTACTTTATCCCGTCTGGCCCCTATCGGCAAAGCCCGTATAAACGGAATCAATGTAGAAGCAAAGTCCGAAGAAGAACTTTTAGACGAAAATACTCCGGTTATCGTTGTCCGCGTAGACAGTTACAATGTGATTGTAAAACCAAAAGACGAACAAAATTAAGTTACACATTTAAAATTAAACAATATGGAAATGACCTTTTTGCCTCTTATTCTGCTGGGTGCTGCGGTACTGCTACTGGCAATCTTTTTCTATTATGTACCATTCCTGTTGTGGATATCAGCAAAAGTATCGGGTGTAAACATTTCACTGATTCAACTCTTCCTGATGAGAATCCGTAAAGTGCCTCCTTACATCATTACCCGTGCTATGATTGAAGCACATAAAGCAGGTCTGAAAACATTGACCCGTGACGAACTGGAAGCACACTATCTGGCCGGCGGACATGTAGAAAAAGTGGTTCATGCCCTTGTTTCCGCATCCAAAGCAAACATCGACCTACCCTTCCAGATGGCAACAGCAATTGACCTGGCCGGACGCGACGTGTTTCAAGCCGTACAAATGTCGGTAAACCCTAAAGTAATTGATACACCACCGGTTACAGCCGTTGCTAAAGATGGCATCCAGTTAATTGCAAAAGCCCGTGTAACAGTTCGTGCTAATATCAAACAGTTGGTAGGTGGAGCCGGAGAAGAAACAATCCTTGCCCGCGTTGGCGAAGGTATTGTATCATCAATCGGTTCGTCGGATAGTCATAAAACAGTACTCGAAAACCCGGATTCCATATCCAAATTAGTATTGCGCAAAGGGCTGGATGCCGGAACCGCTTTCGAAATCCTGTCTATCGATATTGCAGACATCGATATAGGTAAAAATATCGGGGCTTACTTACAGATGGACCAGGCGCAAGCAGATAAGAATATAGCCCAGGCAAAAGCCGAAGAACGCCGTGCAATGGCAGTAGCTCTTGAACAGGAGATGAAAGCTAAAGCACAAGAAGCGCGTGCTAAAGTTATAGAAGCAGAAGCAGAAGTTCCAAAAGCTATGGCAGATGCTTTCCGTAACGGAAATCTGGGAGTAATGGATTATTACAAGATGAAAAATATAGAAGCAGATACTTCTATGAGAGAAGCCATTGCCAAACCCAGCAGTGCTCCTTCCAAACCATTAAAAGATTAGAAGATGCAAACAATTCCCGAATCAGAATTAATAATCAATGCAGATGGAAGTGCCTTCCATCTGCATCTGAAACCTGAACAGCTAGCCGACCGCATTGTGCTTGTTGGAGACCCGTCACGCGTTACAACGGTTGCCTCTTACTTTGACAATCAGGAGTGTGAAGTCTCGAGCCGGGAATTTCATACAATTACCGGAACCTACAAAGGGAAACGGATTACAGTAGTATCTCATGGCATTGGAACCGATAATATAGACATCGTACTAAACGAGTTGGATGCACTTGCTAATATAGATTTTGCAACACGTACAGTAAAACCTGAATTCCGCCAACTAACACTGGTTCGTATAGGAACGTCGGGAGGATTACAACCTTTTACTCCGGTAGGCACTTATGTTGCGGCCGAGAAATCGATCGGTTTTGACGGTGTGCTTTATTTCTATGCCAATTCTGAGAAAATACGTGACATTGCTTATGAGAAGGAATTAATAAATCAGCTGGATTGGAAACTAACGGGTCTGACACCTTATGTTGTTTCTGCCGACCATTCTTTGATTGAACAAATTACCCGCAATGACATCATCCGTGGCGTAACAATTGCGGCAAATGGTTTTTATGGTCCTCAGGGACGTAAGCTCCGTCTGCCACTCGCCGATCCGGATTTAAACTCAAAAATTGAAACATTCAATTACAACGGTAGCCATATTACGAATTTCGAAATGGAAAGTTCCTCGCTTGCCGGACTTTCCGCATTAATGGGACATAGGGCTATGACTGTTTGTTGCATCATAGCCGGACGTGTCAACCAGAACATGAATACAGAATACAAAGGCTCCATTCTCAACCTGATAGAAACAGTGCTGGACAGGATTTAAGTTTTTACGGATATGCAGTGGAAAAACAGTATTTTAGAAACCCTGGAATGGGGAAATAACATCAGTAATAAAGAAAAGAAACTGAAAATCGCGGATAAGATTGCATCAATGGTCGCCAATAATAGTATTATTGGTGTTGGTTCCGGTTCTACAGCTTATCTTGCTTTACAGAGTATCGCCAAACGTGTCAAGCAGGAACATCTGAATATTCTGGCAATTCCAACATCACTGGAAATCAGCATGGCATGTGCGCAACTAAATATTCCCCAAACTACATTATCTGCACACAAACCAGACTGGACTTTCGACGGGGCCGATGAAGTAGACCCAGACTACAACCTCATAAAAGGCCGTGGCGGAGCCATGTTTCGTGAAAAGCTATTGATTAGTGCAAGTCAGACCACCTATATCATTGCCGATTCCACCAAAATAGTTGCTAAACTCGGATCTCGTTTTCCTGTTCCCGTTGAAATATATCCCGAAGCATTGAGTTACGTAGAACAAGCTCTTAAACAATTACCGGTAAAAGAAATCAACCTGAGAATGGCTCAAAAGAAAGATGGCCCGGTAATTACAGAAAATGGCAATTTAATTCTGGATGTATGGTTTGATGAAATACCGGGATATATAGAATCCGCTATCAAAGCCATTACGGGGGTCATTGAAAGCGGACTCTTTATGCACTATGACGTACAAGTAATAACAGGAGAAGAATAGATCACATTAATCTTTAATAAATCCCTGATCCTTCAGTACCTTCATCAAAACTTCCGAGAAGTATTCATTATTCTTCTTTGTATAACGAATATCAGTAAAAACTTGCGCTAAGGTTTCCTTATTGTTTATCGTTACATATTGTTTGTTCACTTCCAGATTTTCCTTCTCTTTATAAAAAGCATCAATAGAAGCCGGTGTATAATCGACATACGCTTCCTGATGGACAACAGCCGACAGGGGCAAACGTTCCACTTGCTCAGGTAACGGTTCTGCGGGGTAACCAACTGTTACCGTAACAATTGGCACAACTAAATGAGGAAGAGACAAAGCTTCAATAATTTTATCCGCATTATATGCGGTTGTACCTAAATAACAAATACCTAAACCTTTCTCCTCTGCAGCATCACAAAAACTCTGGGCAAACAACATAGCATCTATTGTAGAAGCTATAAACGTTTGCATATTATCGAAACCGGGCTCCGCTTTCCTCTGCTCCGCCCATTTCACAAAACGATTTGCATCGGCACAAAAGGTTAACACCACAGGAGCTCCCGTTATCATTGGCTGATTAAAATGCAGCGGCGACAGTTTTTCTTTATTTGCTTTATCTCGGGTTACAACAACGCTGTATAATTGCATATTCCCCGTATTGGATGCACGCGCAGCAACCTCAAGCAGTTCATTCAATAAGGTATCCGGTATATCTTGTGCTGTATATTTACGGATACTTCTTCTATTCTTCATGCTATCTGACATAACACTCTTATTTTTTTAATTAATACAAAAAACCTAATACCCAAACAGGCATACGATTCGTGATACATTTAGGCAAACCATATACTGCAGCAAAACTATTTTCTTTATTTTTTATAGGTTCATAATCACGTAGCGGATCACCAACCATAAAAGTATATTTGTTATTTATAAGGAAATCATCATTCTCTATCATTTCCAAAGTGGCGACATTTGATAATTGGTCTACAAAAAATGTCTCCCCCATATTACGGCGATTATCTTTATTTCCGTAAAGAGCAGCCAGCAGATTCGTATTTCCCATATAAATTTTCTGATTCAAAGGTGTTATCCTTGCCATATATTTAGGCATATAAATAAAACCGCAATCATTCAGATACCCCATATAATCGTCTATTTGCGGACGAAGCAAACCAACATCCTTCAACATTTCTGCAGGGCGTATACGTGCCGGCACTTTCTCGACAACAGACATTAGTAAACGCTTAACTTTGGCTATACCCGCCGGATAAAGTGTTCTAAGAACTGGCAAGTCTACATCTAAGGTTTCACGAACCGTATCAGCTAACCGGTAATAAAAAGCATCAGGGTCCTGCCAATAAAAAGGATAACAACCATGTTCAAGATAGTTGCGAAAAACGGGGACAACGTTAAACTGAGCATTAATCTTCTTCACGAACTCAGCATAATTTTTTAATAAATCGTCTAATGGAACAGGAGGTATATCCAATATACTTTCGTATGAAAGAAATTCCCGGAACGACATCGTATGCATTTGATAACATGCAACACCTCGTTTTAATTCTTTCTTAACAACAGGCACAGACTGCAGGATTGAAGCTGTTACAATTATATGGATAGAAGGATTTTCATCAAATAAAATGCTTACTTCTTTTATCCATTCCGAATAACAATGAACATTATCCAGGAACAAATGTGTGCCACCCGCCTTACAAAAATCCTTAACCGTATCCAACAAGGTATTACGCTGAAACCACAGATTATCCAAGCTCAGATACAGGGCAGTGTCCGAGTTATCAAAAGTAGATTTTATATGTTGTAATAACAATGTAGTCTTACCAACACCTTGTTGGCCAAATATGGCAATCAAACGATTGTTCCAATCAATCTGTTTATGCAGATAACGAAGGAAAGTGCAATTAACCCCCTTTATTAACTCATGATGGTTCAAATGGAGCATGTTCATACGCAGACCTTTTTTTGCAAAGATAGCAATTGTTGAAAATAATCATGTAAATTTGCAGTGCAAGAAATGTCTTCTTGCCGTGTGCTTGCCTAACCACGTATTAAAAACAAGAAAAAATGAAACAACAAGAAGCCGCCTTAGTATGCTTCTCCGGTGGACAAGATTCCACGACCTGCCTTTTCTGGGCAAAGAAGCACTTTCCAAGAGTAGAAGCCGTATGTTTTACCTACGGACAAAAACATTCTTTAGAAATTGAAGTTGCCCGTAAAATTGCATCCGAAGCAAGTATACCATTCCATTTACTGGATGTGTCATTAATCAGCCAATTAGCACCAAACTCACTAACCGACACGTCCATTCCGATGGATCAGGATAAACCGTCAGACAGTTATCCCAATACATTTGTGCCGGGAAGAAACATGGTATTCCTCACATTCGCTGCAATTATGGCAAGAAGTAAAGGAATATTTAACCTCGTAACCGGAGTTTCCGAAGCAGACTTCAGTGGATATCCGGATTGTAGAGATACATTTATCAGATCACTTAATGTTACATTAAACCTGGCAATGGATGAGCAGTTTGTTATTCATACACCTTTAATGAAGCGGGACAAAAGTGACGTATGGGAGCTATCGGATAAACTTGGCGTATTTAATCTGGTCCGTACACAAACACTCACTTGCTATAATGGCATTTTGGCAGACGGGTGTGGACATTGTCCGGCTTGCAAATTACGTAAAGAAGGTTTGAATAAATACTTACAAAGAAAAAAGCAATAATATGGATACAAGACAAAATGAAAACGAATTGCATTTATTGGGCAGTTCAACACAATACAAACAAGATTATGCCCCCGAAGTCCTGGAAGCATTTACAAACAAACATCAGGATAACGACTACTGGGTGCAATTCAATTGCCCTGAATTTACAAGTTTATGTCCCATCACCGGTCAGCCGGACTTTGCTACTATTCATATAGATTATATTCCGGACATAAAAATGATAGAAAGCAAAAGCCTTAAACTCTACCTGTTCAGTTTTCGTAATCATGGGGCATTCCATGAAGATTGTGTAAATATCATCATGAAAGATCTGATACGGTTAATGGAACCGAAATACATAGAAATTACCGGTATCTTTACTCCTCGTGGCGGCATAAGTATCTATCCATATTGTAACTACGGACGTCCGGGAACAAAGTATGAAGAATTAGCAGAAAAACGTCTCTTTAACCATAGAATCCAGTAAATTCTGTTTGGATAAAGTTTCATTCTACTAAAAAAACTGTAAGTTTGTGAGACAATTATTATCTGTAAACCTAAGTAATATTCTAGACCATGAATAAAAAAAACATGACTGTCAAAACCGTACTTTTCACTTTAGCATGTACGGCTACTATTGGAGTGAACGCACAAAAGCAGTATCCTCAACCTGAAAAGATGACTCCCGGAATGTCCGAATACTGGACACCGCAGCCCAAAATTGTTACACCAGGCGACATTTGCACTAATTCTGCACCGTCTGATGCTATCGTATTATTTGACGGCAAAGACCTCTCTGCATGGGAAGATTCAAAAGGAGGCCCCGCACAATGGACTGTACATAACGGAATATTTACAGTAAACAAACCTGCCGGCGATATACTGACCAAGCAAAAGTTTGAGAACTTTCAGTTACATATCGAATGGTGTATTCCGGAAAATATTACCGGAAACAGTCAAGCTCGTGGTAATAGCGGAATCTTCCTGCAAGACATGTACGAAATACAAGTACTGGATTGTTACAACAATGAAACTTATGTAAACGGCCAGACAGGTAGTGTCTATAAACAAACGCCTCCACTAGCCAATGCTATGCGTAAACCGGGAGAATGGAATGTGTACGACATCATTTACACTGCCCCTGTTTTTAAGGAAGATGGTACATATCGTATCCCTCCTCACGTAACAGTTATACAAAACGGTATTGTCCTTCAGAATAACACAACAATATTAGGAACAACCGAATATATCGGATTCCCCAAGGTGATTAAACATGGAGCAGGCCCTATCAGGCTGCAAAGCCATGGCGATCCAAGCGAACCCATCAGTTTCCGCAACATTTGGCTAAGAGAATTATAATATAAACAAGAAAGGGCTTTTAAAAGCCCTTTCTTGTTTATATTTCCCTACTTTTGAATAAGCAGGTTTTCACTAATAGCGACGCAACCTGGATAGCAGTCACAGGTATATTCCTACATCCATTCCAGGCAGTCAAGTAAAACCGGAGAGAGTTGTTTACTTTAATCCAATCTCAGATCAAATTCTTCTTTCAACTTCGATAAAGCCGGATTTATACTTAACAGATGTTCAAACTTTTCTACTGATGTATATGCCAAATGCTTTTCATTTGTTTCAATAATCCGGACACGCATCTGGATACGTGAATTCTTTAATTGTAAACGAAGAAATGACAAAATATCGATAGCTCCGTTTATCAACTCCTCCTGTTGTCCCGGATTATGCACTGCCACCTCAAAATAATAGTTTTCCTGTAATACAGGTTTACAGTTTATCATTGTGTTCTTAAGATAAACTTTCTTATCTATTGTATCGGCAAAAGCATCCCAATTACGAATCAATTCCTCTTCTGAAAACGGATTTGCCAGTTCTTTTGAAGTATTAGATATTTGTTGGTCTATCTGTTCTTTTGGTTTCTCCACTCCTATTTCTTTTAATGAAGTTCCCACAGGAGGGCGCATAATAGATTTATTGCGGGGTGTCGCCGGAGGTGGAGTTTGAGAAGGAGTCGAAATAGTAGGAGGCATTTTTGTTGTCACGACCTGTTGTTGTATAGGAGCAACAGACGGAGCAGAAGATGTTGCTGTTACAGGCGGAGTAACTACAGAAGCCTGTACCTGTGCTACCGGTGTTGTATTTGAAGGTATCGGTTCAATCAGTCCTTTTTTTTTACTGTCTTCCTGCACCGGATTACTTAACTGGCATAACTGGATCAATGTCAATTCAAGCAGCAGACGCTTATTCCGGCTGGCACGATAATTCAAATCACACGTATTAGCCAGTTCTATTGCTTTAAACAATAATGCATCCGGGCACCGTTTTGCCATTTCTTTATACCGCTCCCTGATAGAAGCGCCTACTTCGAATAAGACCAGAGTAGATTCATCTTTGCACACCAACAGATCACGGAAATGCCCGGCCAGGCCTGTAATAATATTTTGTCCGTCAAAACCTTTATTCAGTATTTCATTAAGCAACAACATGGAAGCCCTTACATTACCGGAAAGAAAGGCATCCGTCAAACGGAAATAATATTCATAATCCAGCACATTCAGGTTATCAATTACAGCCTGATAAGTAATATTTCCATTCGTAAAACTAACCACCTGGTCAAATATAGACAATGCATCGCGCATTCCTCCATCTGCTTTTTGCGCAATCACATTCAAAGCTTCCGGCTCCGCATTCACTCCTTCAGATGAAGCTACATATTCTAAATGCTCCACCATGTCGCGAATGGATATACGCGAAAAATCATATATCTGGCAACGCGACAATATGGTAGGGAGTACCTTATGCTTTTCTGTCGTAGCCAATATAAACAGTGCATGGTGGGGAGG
Organism: Parabacteroides provencensis; assembly: GCF_900232875.1. Classification (NCBI taxonomy): domain Bacteria; kingdom Pseudomonadati; phylum Bacteroidota; class Bacteroidia; order Bacteroidales; family Tannerellaceae; genus Parabacteroides; species Parabacteroides provencensis. The sequence continues at coordinate 43,076 of NZ_LT960489.1, forward strand.
TTCTTCCAATGTCTTCAGAAAAGCATTGAAAGCTGCCGAACTCAACATATGCACCTCATCAATAATAAAGACTTTATACTTTCCTATCGGAGGCGGAATACGTACCTGGTCTATCAAAGCACGAATATCGTCTACCGAGTTGTTGGATGCAGCATCCAGCTCATGGATATTATAAGAACGTTGTTCAAGAAATGCCTTGCATGATTCACATTCGTTGCAGGCTTCACCTTCAGGTGTCGGATTCATGCAGTTTATGGTTTTTGCAAAAATACGGGCACATGAAGTCTTCCCTACCCCGCGGGGGCCGCAAAATAAATAAGCATGCGCAAGTTTGTTACTTTGTATTGCATTTCTTAATGTAGTGGTAAGAGATTTCTGCCCGACTACACTCCGGAATGTAGAAGGACGATATTTTCTTGCCGATACAATATAGTTATCCATCGTCTGCTTTTTTATTGATAAGACAAAGATAAACAAAATAATTAATTTACCTTTGCAAAAACTATGATTCCATGTCACGCATAAAAGAGTTTTATAATAAATATCTATCGTGGATAAACATCTATTGGCTGGTTTCCATTGTATTTCTGGCGCTTACTTTCACAACCGGAGACAGTAGCCTTTATCAGCGTTATACATACGATGAAAAAATCCGTAGTTTAGAGAAGGAAATAAAACACTATCAGCAAGAGATTGAAACAAACACAAAAAAACTGAATGATCTTCATACGGATAAAGAAGGTTTGGAACGGTTTGCCCGCGAAGAATATTACATGAAGAAATCAAATGAAGATGTTTATATTATAAAAGATAAATAATGAATCAACAAGTAAGAACTATTCTTTTTAATATAGCCGGTCTTCTTATACTGATTGGCGCTGTATCGCACTTCTTCCACTGGATAGCAGCACCTTATCTTTTTGCTCTTGGCGCAGCCGGTTATGCTGTCAGCTATCTGACTATCCAGACAAAAGAAATGGACTTCAGGAATCGTCGTTTACACCGCTTCAATATCATTGCTGGACTACTAATGATTTTCGCTTCGGGATTAATGTTCAAAGGAGGTAATGAATGGGTTATTTGCCTGACTATTGCAGCCATTCTACAAATGTACACGGCTTTTGTTGCTTCTAAACAGGAGAAAAAGTAAACAGGAATAATTCCAGATATCATCCGTTTTCCCATTTCATTTTATCGGTGTCGGAAAAAAGTTTCATCCCGATAAAAATAAAGTTTCACCAGGGGAAAAAACAAAGTACCTTACAGCTTATTCCTCTCATAGGAATCCCGTACCCAACAAAGATAGACCAATAAAGAGGCCACACAACATCCTGCCCCACTAAGATAAGCAACCGACAAATTGGTATACGAAGCAATAAAACCGGCTGAAAGCATCCCTATACCCACTCCTAAATCCAAAGAAGTAAGAAATGTAGAAGTAGCCGTTCCCCGCATGTGATGAGGTGCCACATTAACAAAAAGGCATTGGAAAGCCGGTACGCTAATACCAAACCCCATACCGATAGTTAATGCTAAACTAAAAAAGAGAATCTCATTATGAACCAAGGCAAATAACATAAACGATATGACTAAACTAACCAATGAGCAAACAGAGACCGTGTGAATCTTTCCATGATCCACCAAACGCCCCGAAACAAGGCGTGAAGTACCAACCCCGACAGCCATAAAGATAAAGAAGTACCCGGGATCGGATATTCCTGTTTCTTTTCCATATAAGACCACAAAGGAAAGAATCATCCCGTAAGGAATAGCGACAAACATATACGAAAAAGCTGCCGGCAAAGCTTTTAACAAGATAAACCGGTCTAAAGAAAAAGAAGGACGGGCCGCCTTTTCACGTTTCGGATAACGAATCAGACTGACTGAAAATACACCAATAAAAGCAATCATTAACCCCGCTACAACCAAAGAATCAAACCCTTTCCATCCATACAAAGGAAGAGCAGCCAATGGAGCAAGCGACATACCCAGGTTTACAGCCAATCCGTAAAATCCCATTCCTTCTCCCCTACGCTGCGAAGGGATAACATCTATTGCAATTGTATTACCCGATACAGAAGTCAACCCCATAAATCCTCCTTGCAGGAAACGGACAGCTATAATGCCAGCCATCGTAACTGCTACCAGATATCCGGCAAACAAGCCTGCAAAAACAATAAAACTAAAAAGATAAAGTGGTTTCCGCGAAAAGCAATCCACCAGATAACCTGAAAAAGGGCGGACGCACATTAAGCCAATGGTATAGCTAGCCATCACCAAGCCAACTTCCGATGCTTCAATTCCCAGTTCACCCACCAGATAAACCGGCAACGTGGGCACCAACATATAAAATGCAAAGTTCATCAAAAAGTAAGAAAGGCAGCATTGTACGAAATTCCTGTTCCACAAAGCAGGATTCTGTTTATCCTTTGTATCCATCACCAACTAATTATCAAACAGGGAGCAAATGTAAGAAAACAAAAGGCCAACTCAAATGAATAAAAGGGTTCTTTATTCGCAATCAATAGGAAGTGCGCTTTCTATTTATGCAAATTCGCTTAGTTCCAACCAACGCATTGTCTTTTCATCAATTTCATCTATTACTTTGGCAATGCGATCCGCTTTTGCCATCAGTTCGTCATTTGATAATGAACCACTACTCATAGCCACTTCTAGTTCTACCTTTTCCGTTTCAAGGGCAGGTATCTCAACTTCAAGCGCTTCGTATTCTTTGCGTTCTTTAAATGTGAGCTTTTTCTTCGCTTCGTCGGGTGAACGGTTAGGCTTTCCCTGAACAGGACTTAACTTGGCCTGACGAGCTGCTGCTTCTTCCTTCTCCTGCAGATCAATCGCTTCTTTCCATTCCCGGTATTGTGTATAATTACCAGGGAAATCTTTTATATCAGCATTACCACGGAATACTAACAGATGGTCTACCACTTTATCCATAAAATATCGGTCGTGTGAAACAACAATCACGCAACCTTTGAAATTGGAAAGATATTCTTCCAACACATTCAAAGTAATAATATCAAGGTCGTTGGTTGGCTCATCCAGCACAAGAAAGTTCGGATTCCGCATCAGTATCGTACAAAGATATAAACGGCGTTTCTCGCCTCCACTCAACTTATAGACGTAGTTATGCTGTTTTTCGGGAGCAAAAAGGAAATAATTCAAGAACTGGGAAACTCCCATTTTACGGCCGTCACCCAAGTCAACATATTCAGCAATATCCTGTACTACGTCAATTACTTTCATTTGCTCGTCAAACTGCAAACCATCCTGACTATAATAACCGAAACGCACAGTTTCGCCAATATCGAAACGGCCACTATCCGGTTCAACTTCACCCATCAGCATTTTAATAAAAGTAGACTTCCCGGTTCCGTTATTCCCTACAATACCCATCTTTTCATATCTGGCAAAAACGTAATTGAAATCTTCCGTAATTTTCAGATCACCAAAACTTTTACTTACATGTTCTGCCTCAAATATTTTCGAACCTATATACGAAGCCTTCACATCCAGGTTAACATTACCGGCTTCATGCTGCTGTTTTGCTTTCTTTTCCAGTTCATAAAAAGCATCAATACGATATTTGGCTTTCGTTCCGCGCGCTTGCGGCTGACGGCGCATCCAGTCCAATTCTTTACGAAGCAAGTTGCTTGCACGGTCTACTTCGGCATTCAATGCCTCCATCCGCTCCTGGCGTTTTTCCAGATAATAGCTATAGTTCCCCTTATATTGGTAGATTTGTTTCCTGTCTATCTCGATAATTTCACTACATACACGATCCAGAAAATAACGGTCGTGAGTCACCATCAATATACTGATATTGGCACGGCTCAGATATCCTTCCAGCCATTCGGTCATCTCCAGGTCAAGGTGGTTGGTAGGTTCATCCAGAATAATCAATTCAGGATCGGTAATCAGTACGTTGGCAAGTGCCACACGTTTCAACTGGCCTCCGGAAAGCTCACTTATCTTCTGGTCAAAATTGTAAATCTTGAGTTGCCCTAAAATCTGCTTAGCCTTCTGCTCATAATCCCACGCCTTCATGTTATCCATCCGGAGAAGGATATCTTCCAGATTAGAATGGTCATCATTAGCCATAGCCTGTTCATATTCGGCTATCAGGCGAACGGTTTCATTTGAAGAATAGAAACAAGCCTGCAAAACAGTCAGTTCGGAAGGATAAGCAGGAGATTGCTCCAGATACCCAACTCTCAAATCATTACGAAAAACAACGGAGCCGCTATCATAATCCTCTTTCCCGGCAATAATATTCAACAAGGTTGTTTTTCCGGATCCATTCTTCGCAATAAGACCAATCTTCTGGCCTTGTGTAATACCAAACGTTATATCTTCAAACAAAACCAAGTCTCCAAAACTCTTAGTCAGCCCGTTTATATTTAATTGTGACATCTAATCTACCTTTTTCTTTTGGGACAAAAGTAATAAAAACAGAACCATTTACATACACAGAGTGTTAATTGATTTAGAAATTTCATACTTTTGCATCGTTAAAAAATACACGTTTAATACATATACATTATGTTAACATACATGATCATCGTCTTTCTGGTCGGATATGTGTTGATTGCCCTGGAGCATCCGCTAAAGATTAACAAAGCAGGAACGGCTTTACTTGTCGGAACCATTTTATGGGTATTATATACATACGGGGCACCTTCTTTCATACCCAATGCATCTGTCGAAGAATTCAAACAATTTTTACAAAATAACCCATCTTATTCATTATTCTCTTTTAAAGAACAATGTATTCATTTTGTCGTAGAGCATCAGGTTCTGGATAGCATCGGAGAAATAGCCGAAACACTTATCTTCCTAATTGGTGCAATGATTACGGTTGAACTCATTGACGTACACGGTGGATTTATGTTTATCACCAACCGTATTATCACAACAAAGAAACGCAAGCTTTTATTCATGGTGGCGATTATTACATTTTTCATGTCTGCCGTTTTGGATAACCTGACTACTTCCATCGTTATGATTATGCTGATACGCAAATTAATCGGGGATTATAAAGACAGATGGGTATTCGGGAGTATTATCATTATCGCTGCCAATAGCGGAGGAGCTTGGTCTCCGATCGGAGATGTAACAACAATCATGTTATGGGTAAGAGGAAATATTTCCACAGCTTCCACTATTCCGCATCTGATTTTGCCTAGTATAGTATCTGCTCTGGTTCCGGTCTTGTTAGTTATGAAATACCTTCACGGAAATGTAACACTCCCGAATGTTTTCGATAACAACCCGAATGAAGAGGTACTAAAGTTCTTAAAAACAAAAGAAAAACTATCCATTCTTATATTAGGCGTATTTTGCCTGCTTTTTGTCCCGATATTCAAGACATTGACACATCTGCCTCCTTTCATGGGCATCCTTATGGGAGTAGGGATTTTATGGTTCTATACCGAAATAATGTACAGGAATAACCGGATCGAAGAAGACTTAAAGCTGCGTCTTTCCAAAGTTGTCCACCGTATAGACGGCTCAACATTACTATTCTTCCTCGGTATTTTATTAGCTGTAGACGCATTACGCTGTAGCGGCGCACTTACCGGCTTTGCCCTCTGGCTGGACAAAACTGTTGGTAATGTGTATGCTGTCAATTTAATTATCGGTACATTATCGGCTGTTATCGACAATGTTCCTTTGGTTGCCGGAGCAATGGGTATGTATCCCATAGCGAATGAAACAATGATTGCAGCAGCTGCCGATCCCGTATATATGTCTCATTTCGTGCAAGACGGCGTATTCTGGCAATTCCTGGCATACTGTGCCGGTGTAGGAGGAAGTATGTTGATTATAGGTTCGGCTGCAGGAGTTGTCGTTATGGGATTGGAACGTATCAACTTTTTATGGTATCTGAAACGTATTTCATTTATAGCCTTGCTTGGCTATCTGGCCGGAGCTGCCGTATATATCATCCAGAGAGTCGTTTTTAACTTTTAAATATCACGTTTATGATTCTAATAGCCGATAGTGGTTCCACAAAAACAGAATGGTGCGTTGCGGACAATATAAAAGGGATTTCCGTCCAAACAGTTTTAACAGCGGGAACAAATCCATACTTCCAATCTCCTGAAGAAATTGCAGGAGAAATAAAAGATACACTTTGCCCGGCTATTGCAAACTACAAAATAGATGCTATTTATTTCTACGGGGCAGGATGTGCTTTTCCTGAGAAAAGCAAGATCATAGCAGATGCTTTACTTCGTTACATACCTGCACCTATAGAAGTTTACAGCGATTTGATGGCTGCAGCTCGCTCTCTATGCAAAACCCAGCCGGGAATAGCCTGTATTTTAGGTACAGGTTCTAATTCTTGCCTGTTTGACGGAGAAGAAATAGTAGAACATGTTTCCCCGTTAGGTTTTATTCTGGGAGACGAAGGCAGCGGAGCTGTTTTAGGGAAGACTCTTATAGGCGACTGCCTGAAACATCAATTACCGGAATATTTAGTCGACAAATTCATGAAACAATATGAACTGACTCCGGCCATAATTTTAGATAGGGTATATAAACAGCCTTTCCCAAATCGTTTCCTGGCAACACTTTCCCGGTTTCTGCTCGAAAATATAACCGAACAACCCATTTACAACATCGTATATTCCGGTTTCCGCAATTTCTTTATCCGCAATGTAATGCAATATGACGGATTCGACAAATATCCTATACATTTCACAGGATCTATTGCATTCTATTACAAAGAAATTCTGAAAGAAGCCGCATTATCATTAAATTTGCAGACAGGAAATATAGAAAAGGCTCCAATGCCCGGACTGATTTCTTATCACTCACATATATAAACTAACATGGCATTCCAAAAAATCACAGAATCCGATTCTTTATATAATGATCTGGATAAAATGTCTGTCCGGGAAATACTGGAAGACATTAACAAGGAAGATCAAAAAGTAGCAATCGCAGTAAATAAAGAAATTCCGCAAATAGAGAAACTGGTCGCGGCTATTGTGGAACGAATGAAAAAAGGCGGACGGATTTTCTATTTGGGAGCAGGCACCAGCGGCCGGCTCGGAGTATTGGATGCATCCGAAATTCCACCCACTTACGGGATGCCAAACACTTTAGTTATCGGACTAATTGCCGGAGGAGACACAGCACTACGCAACCCTGTCGAGGCAGCAGAAGACGATTTGGAAAAAGGCTGGAAAGAATTGGAAGCCTATCATATCAACCAAAATGATACTGTAATAGGTATAGCAGCTTCGGGTACAACACCTTATGTTATCGGGGCTCTGCGCAACGCACGGGAACGCGGCATCCTGACAGCTTCGGTCTCATGTAATCCGGACTCGCCTATGGCCAATGAAGCAGACATTGCTATCGAGCCGATAGTCGGGCCTGAATTTGTCACCGGAAGTACACGGATGAAAAGCGGAACAGCACAAAAAATGGTACTTAACATGATTACCACCTCCACCATGATAAAGTTGGGAAGGGTAAAAGGAAACCGAATGGTAAACATGCAGCTCACCAACCAAAAGTTGGTAGACCGCGGAACCCGCATGATCATGGAAGAACTAAGCCTGGATTATGAACAGGCAAAACACCTTCTTCTTTTACATGGTTCAGTAAAAGAGGCTATAGATTCTTTTCACAGAGAATGGCGCTTAAACCAATAATAAACAATTTGTACGTAGCCTGACTGCAGCTGCCGGTATATGGGCTACGGCCGGTATCGGGCTAGCCATAGGTTCCGGTATGTACGCTATAGGCGTAGCCGCAACTATTCTTACACTAATCGGACTGGAATTATTAAGTTACATTTTTAAAAGCATCGGACTACGCAGTTCGCTGATTGTCTTTTCTACAAACCAAAAAGATATTATTAAAAAGATAGCCCGCCTTTTAAATGACCGCGGACATATTATTTCATCCTATGAGATGAAGCATCTCAACCATACAGATACCGATTCTTACATTGTCACTATGGTAATAAAAGCTAAAAAGAACACAGAAGAAAGCCATTTACTTACCCTTATGGAAGAATTTCCGGAAGTTACTGTCGAGAGAATTGAATAGTTTATCGGTAGACAAGGCAAGTTTTATTACATTTGTCCCCGTAAATATCAATATAATAAACAGTGATGAATATAATCTCTAAATTATTCAGGAAGAATAGCGACGTAGCAGAAGAAACCGGCAAAGGTTCAGTTGAAGAATTTGTATCTCTTATCCGTGTATATTATCAAGCCGTAATGGCTGTCAACCTCGGTATTACCAATTTGAACATCTTGCCCGACATGGCATTGTTCAAACGTATGCTGAAGATACCGACCCAAAACAACAAACTGGGAGTTGCAGAAAAATCACGTGTCCGCAAAGTATTAATGCAAGATTACGGGCTGGAAGAGTCTTTCTTCAAAGAAATAGATGCCTCCGTAAAAAAGAATTGTAAAACCCAGAACGATATCAAAACATACTTTTTCATATTCCAGGGTTTCAACAACGACCTCTTTACCTTGCTTGGCAATCTGATGCAATGGAAATTCCGTTTTTCCATGCTGGTAAAGAAGCTATTAAAGAATATGACACAAAAAACGATTCACGACATTCTTACCAAGTCTGAATGGAAAGACGTCAGCGTACAGAAAACAGCATGGAGCATCCGTAAATATGCAGAAACACTAGGCTATTCGGAACAATGGATTTCCAACTTTGTGTATAACGTCGTTTTATTAGCTAAAGAAGACAATAAACGGGAGCTTAAAAAGAATGGACGCGGACAATAAACCAATAGAACAACACCCACTTGGTTTCTTTTTGCCGGCGAATACACATTTACTTATGCTAGGCAGTTTTCCTCCTCCGAAAGCAAGGTGGTCGATGAATTTCTACTACCCGAACATACAAAATGATATGTGGCGTATCCTCGGATTACTATTCCATGCGGATAAAGACTATTTTCTGGCAACAAGAAAAACGTTCAGTGAAGAAAAAGCAAAGAATTTCTGCCTGAAAAATGGAGTCGGTATCGGCGATACGGCTATGGAAGTAATCCGTCAGAAAGACAATGCATCCGACAAGTTTCTGGAAGTGGTAAAGCCGCTCAATCCTGAAGAAATACTCAATCGTATTCCCGAATGCAAAGCCATTGTTGTGACAGGCCAGAAAGCGATGGAAACACTATTATCCGTATTGCCGGAAATGGAGGAGCCAAAAGTCGGTACATACACGGAGTTTGAATTATCCGGCCGCACGCTTCGTTTGTATCGTATGCCCTCTTCTTCACGCGCTTATCCTAAACCATTGGAAGAAAAAGCAGAAGTCTACCGGAAGATGTTTACCGAACTGGGAATGTTGTAAAAAGAAGGTGTGCCCCAAAAGCTATTACGGAACGCAGATGGCACACCGCCTTTTTATTTACCTTATCCGCAATGAAAATAAGCCTTAACCAGTTCTTTCATTCCTTCGGGATTATTCTGTAAATCCGCACGCAAAGTTGCATCATTATATGACTTCAGTTTTTTTATTATACCATCAACCATAGCCGGGCAGAATACATTGTATTTCTCAAAAATGGCACGCTGCTGTTGCAGGCGGTCGGCAGAAGCCGCACAACTATCGGGTAGCTGCTCCAATAATTCCAGCCGGGCAGCATTCTCGGCCTGGTGAATATTTACATTAACATACGTCTTCTCTGCTATCTCCAAAGCATTTTCCATTTCAAATCCATGACGGCAAGCAACAGCCAACCCTGCAAGCAATTGATATAAATCGGCCGACCCATCCGGCGAACGCATTTCCACAGTCTGCTTTTGAGTTGTATCATAATGGCTCTCCTCTTCCAAAGGGTTAGCCAACATGCACATATCCGTTTTTGCCGACCATCCCAACGGTACACGAACAAGAACGGAACGGTTCCGGTCTCCCCAACAAATATTAGTAGGGGCTTCCTGGTGGGGAACCAAACGGAAGTAAGAAGTAGGATTTGTATTGCCGAAAGCAGTAATAGACGGAGCCAATACCATCATACCGGCAATCGCTTTGCGTGCCGTTTCAGAAAGGACGCCATTTGCCAACATCTGATTCTTCCCTTCTTTCATCATACGCATGTGAATATGCAAACCCGACCCTGCTTTTCCAACAGTTATCTTCGGTGCAAAAGTGATGTTGTAACTATATTCATTTGCCAGATTACGAATAACCCATTTTGCTATCATCAGTTGGTCGGCTGCATCGCTGGCACGTGTGGGAAGAAACTCTATTTCATTTTGCTCATACACCATACCGTCCAATGTAAAGTTCCCGACTTCCGAATGTCCGTATTTAATCTGTCCTCCGGCTTGCGCAATATATTTCATGCACTCGGTACGAAACTGATTGAACTTGGCATACGGGCCCGACTCATGATAACCACACTGGTCTGTGGCCGGGAAAAGTTCGTCGTCCGGCGCAATTACATAATATTCCAGTTCTCCCATTGCCTGAAACTCCATACCCGTCACATCGGTAAAAGCCTTACAAGCTTTATGCAACGTATATTCGGGTGCACTTTCCAACGGAGCGCCGTCCTTATTAAAGAAAGAGCATAACATTGTAAGAGTAGGCGAAGCCGAGAAAGGATCAAGAAACGCCGTACGGAAACGGGGTACGACATACAAGTCGCTGCTTCCGGCCTCAATAAAAGAAAACAGGCTGGAGCCATCGACACGTTCGCCACATGTCAATATCGCGTCCAGGTAAGCAAGATTGTTAATAACAAAATTCAAGGTTTTCAAACGCCCGTCACCTGCCGGATACATAAAGTTCACCATGTGTATATCATTTTCCTTGACATACCGGATCATATCGGCTTTTGTAAATTCCGAAGCGGGTTTCTGCAGGAACTCCACTAATGTGTTAGAGTTCATTTCTAATTCATTGTTCATGTTTTGTCAATTGTTTTTTACAGTATTTAAGATATAAGATAATATGCCTTTTATTCGGTGTCTTGTAAGCCAAAGAATTTTTCCTTGCTGCTGTCTCCCGAGATAAATGAAGAAATAGCATTCGAAACCTCGATAGGACGATCCGACTCTATAATATCCACACCTTGCCGGATTATCTGGCGATAAGCTTCCGCCCGGTCATCTTCCGTCGGCAATTTATCATCCGTAGGAGCTGCCGAAACCATACACATAACTCCACGCTCATGAAGCATATCCATCACTTCGCGATTTTCCGGCGTTACCTGCGGACCAATGTATGCCATAATATGATTCCAAGGAATCCCGTTTGCTTCATAGTCTTGCAACGCCTCCTTGGTTTTAACAAAGGCTTCAAACATAAAGTCCGGGTTTTTCTCGTAGTAAAAACGGGCATCAGCACCATTATGGACCGTTATCATAACGTAAGATTCGGCCTCCATATCGGTTATAAGTTGTGCCGTACGTTCCATCGGAACATCTTTCTTATCCAGTATCAGCACAGTCTTACCTTTAGCCCAACGGATGGCATCTTCCAGTTTAGGTATCCTACAATCCGTCAAATTGCCATCCGGGTCTTTTAAACGCAACTTCTGCAGCTCCTCCCAAGTATAGTCTGAAACTTTTCCGGTTCCATTGCTGGTCCTTCCCAATGTATCATCATGGAATAAAACAATCACACTGTCCTTTGTCAAACGGGGATCTATTTCAAAAGTGGCAGGGGTATAACTCAGTGTATTAGCAAAAGTTTCAAGGCTATTCTCAGGAAAACCTTTTACCCTGCCGCCACGGTGTCCGCTAATCAACGGAATACGATCTTCCGTATATTGGTAAAATGATATTAAATCATTCACATTGGCTATTTCAATTGTATTCAAGCCATTATATTCCACATCATTTTTCGGAGTATTCAGCACACAGGAAGAACACACCAGTGCAAAAGCACATATTATGACAGTAATTTCCGGTTTCATAACTAACTTGCTTTTATTCATTCGCCTTACAACAGACCAAAGATATGATTTTTATCAAATAAAAATTTCATCGGGATCATTTTTTGAAATCATCGGGATCATTTTATAAAAAGATCCCGATGATTTTCAGCAACGAAAACATGGTCATTTCATAAACATTCAAACAAGGGCAGCAATCTCTCAAAGTTTCTTTTTTAATGCCATTTTAATTAANACGAATGCCCTGCTAACTATCGTTTCGGATGAATATCGATGTTTAAAGAACGCATTGCCTTCTTTTGTCATTGTCGCACCTAGCTCTTACAAGCTTTCCATCTATAGGAGAGCGCATTTGGTGGTAGCCTCAGGTATTGATGCAGTGCGTGCGATGGCACTTTGTAAACCTTGTGTTATTTTAGGAGATTACGGTCTGGGAGGAATGGTGACGCCTGCTAACTATGACCACTTACAATCCGTATCTTTTAGAGGACGGAAAGGTGCATGTTTCAGAGAGATGGTTCCTTTGGATTTACTGGAAGTGGAAATCAGGAAATACTTTACATCTGATTCCCTGAAATCTGTTTTTGAGGTTCAAAAAAAGATATTTGCGGATTATGGTAAAATTATTATTGATAAAAAAATATTGGAAGAAACAGAGCGGATAATCAGTTTGTCTGCATCGATAAACAAACGCAGCGAAAGGTATTCGTTAAAGCCCCGCTTATCCTCTTTGTTTGCTTTGGAAGAATCGGACGGAAGACAAAATCTGATGCGTGGGTTCGGGTGTTTTGGCGAGATAGATATAGAAATGGTCAGCCTGCTGAAACAGTGTGACGGAACTCTGTCTGTACTGGAGTTAGCCGAACGAAACGGATATAATAAAGAGGAAACCGGAATACTTTGGTCTAATCTGTATGAGTTGTGGAAAGAGAAACTAATACTTTTTTCACCATGAAACAGTTGCCGGACTTTGATTTAAGCATCGTAATACCACTTTGTGGCCGATTAGATGAATTTAAACGGGTATTCTCGTCTGAATCGAACTACTATGAACGAAACGGTATTGAAGTGGTGCTGGTGATCAATGAGCCGAACGAACAGCAAGAGACACTGGATTATATCCGTACTTATCCATTTATCAATTGGATAGTAATGATTAATACACAAGATCACCCGCAACACAATCCGGCAACTGATTTTAATGCCGGCATCCGACAGGCAACGAAACAATACGTTTTGATTATGTATCCGGTATTGGAATTTTGCACGGACGTAATCTATGAGTTACGCGAAAAGCAGGATTCTTACCCGGAACATTATGCTGCCGGTCAAACCCGGTATATGGATAAGTTGATTCCCTATGGTAGCGTCATGGCTAAAAAAGAATATTTTGAAAAGGTAGGCGGATATGATGAACGTTATACCGAATGGAGAGACGCCGATGACAATTTGCGTAGACGTTTGGAGTTAGCTGGCATCCATCAACTGTTTTTCCCGGAAACTATATCGATTCAGAAAGAAGGTTTCTATCAGGAAACAGTCATACAGAATGAATTATTATCGGAGATACTTTTGCCTGTAGAGATAAATGTGAATAAATCTGATTGGGGAACCAATTATACGGTAGAATATGACTGGGAAGAACATCCATACGCCAAACAGCAATGTCGGGATTATCTTTCGACCTTAAAGCAATTTGATATATTGTCAGATGATATATTCGAAAAGTCATATCCTTTGATAGCTTTAATTCCTACTTACAACGAATCCGAACGCATAACTGATTGTTTGCGTAGTGTAGAGAAATATTGTGACGGCATCATTTTGCTGGACGATGAAAGTACGGACGATACCTACCGGATAGCCCAATCGGATAAACTATTAATCAAAGCGAAAAAAGCGCGTACCGAGTTTAATGACAAACAGAATCGTAATATCCTGTTGGACATAGCCTCGTTCTTTAAATCGGAATGGTTTATCTTCATAGATGCAGACGAACAGTTTGATGACCGGTTTGTGGATTTAAGGGAAGTGATGAAAAGAGACGATGTAGATACGGTAGGGGTTTGGATTGCAAATTTATGGGATAGCATGGAGACGTACCGGACAAATATGTTAGATTCTCATCCATTATCTCAAAATGGTTTATGGTTTAGATGGCGGATGTTCAGGAATAAGGGACGGATGCAGATTAATGCAAAACGACACTTACATTTTAAATCAGTTCCATATTCTGGTAATATGCATTTTAGCAAAACATTACTTCTGCATTTGGGATATCTTGATCTAACAGATAGAAACAGAAAGTATGAGTTTTATATAAAAGAAGATAAGCAAGAGCTGTTTTTTTATTATGATATTCTCTTGAAATCTATAAAAACCAAAAGAATTAATGATATTGAATTAAATTTCCTTGTCATTGGAAATGTATTTGATATCAGGTCTATATAATCTTAGTTTTCAAATATTATGAAGAAGTCAATTTATGTTTCACCATTTATCCCTTCTGGTGACATTTGGACACTAGGGAAAAATAAAATTAGCACGTAAGGTATTTATTGATTTTTTGCATCAATAAGTACCGACTATACTAAAAGCTCATGTGGCTTTATTGGCAAAAAGTAGTTATTTGTTCTAATCGTATAACTCTAAATAATTCTAATAGATGAAACTAAAGAAGTTAAAATTGAATGAAGTGGCAAGAGCTGAGTTGAATGAACGAAGTATGTGCCGTATTCTAGGAGGAGGAACTCCCGGTTGTTGTCAATGTAGTTGTGCGTACGAAGGCCAAGGTGGTTCTACCACAAGTGCGAATAGTGGTGCTAATAATGCCGGTGGATATACATCGGACGGCTCTAATCCTTGCTGTGGGCCTAAGCCACATTCGTCTTGTGGAGTTAACGGCTTCTGCTCTTGATAAACTGTGTACATAGGTATCTTGTAAGGAAAACTTGTGTGATTTGAAATTAACAAACCACTGCACTACTATAGAAGTTATTCTAGTAGTGCAGTATAAACCTATATAATCTGCCAGTATGAATAAAATCCATAAAGCCATCTGTCACTCCGGCTTCGTTATTGCCCTTATAGCAGCAAGCATTTGTTGTACGAAACCTATGCAAGAGAGTTTCCCCAATCGGGTATCTTTTATTATTGGTCCTAAAAGCTTAGTAATGGAATTACCGGTACATTTTAATGATAGTGTAACTGCAAATTTAATTTTTGATACAGGAGGAACTATATTTGAGTTGGATTCTTCTTTTTGTATAGCGCATCCCGCCATTATGCATTCATCGCCAGATGCAATATTACCAACAGGAACGGCATGGTCTAAAGGTAGTAGTGCACTAGCTTCGACATATTATTCTGCAGCAATGACTATTCGCGTGGGAGAGACAAATCTTTTATTTAATAGAATGAATGTTTGGGATTGGAAAGGAACTATGTGCGATTGTTCTGATGGATTGTTTCATATTCCACAAAATGATACAACACATATATGGGAACTGAATTTTGAACATAATTATATAGAGATTCATTCTGATTCAAACTTCGTTATGCCGGAAAACTGCCAGACATTTCCTTTGACACGAGATCCACTTTCTCGGGTTTACGTTGACCTACCCCTGCAAGTGACCTTCTCTGATGGAGATACTTTGACACTTAACCGTAGATTTCTGATAGACACCGGTATGCATTGGGATGTGGTTCTGATTTCGGGAGTTCCGGAATTTGATTTTTTCAACAGCCGCCAAGATGCAGTCTGGGTACAAGAGCCCTATTATTTCCGACGTTTTATTGTGGGTGCTACACTATCCAATCAAGTACAATTGGATTCATTGAGAATTCATACAGCCGACTTTCCTACTTCAATGCCTGGTCAATATTTGGTAGGACTGAACTTTCTCAAAAGATTTAATGTCTATTTTGATTTGAAAAACAAGCAACTAGGCTTATTGCCAATCAAGAGCTTTCAGCGTATTTTCAATCCATTGTCCAAACGTTTTCACATGTCTTCCAACATGAATAAACAAGGAAAGTTTATTATTGATAAAATAGCTGATTATGATGAGAATTATTGTAAGAAAGCGGGATTAAAGGAGGGGGATGAAATTATTGCTGTTAATGGGAAAGATATTAAAACATGTACTACTGAAGAAAAGAAGGAATTTCTACTGCAAGATACGCTTATGTATGATATCAATCGCCAAGGAAAGCGATTGAAAATAAAAGTGATTGTGGATAGGAGTGAGAATTTTGAACTCTGATATATAAAGATAATTAAAAAGAAATAACATGAATGATAAAGTAAGCCGATACAACATTGAAATTGAATATCCTGAGGGGACTATACTTTATAATACACTGTCTGATACACTTTTGCCAATAGAAGCAAAAGAGTATGCCGTAATTGAAACTTTGATGGAGCATTTACCGACATTTCAAGAAAAATACCCGGACTTATATGCTGCATTCCGACAGTCTGGTTTCATTCTGCAATCTGATTTTGATGAACTGGCCTATCTCAAACTCCAGAATAGGCGAAGTGTGTATATGAATAGAAATTATCATCTTACGATAAATCCAACCTTAGATTGTAATCTGAAATGTTGGTATTGTTCGGTTGATTATACCGGAACAAAACACGACAAAAACAGGATGAGTGATGAAGTGGTGGATCATTTATTAAAGCACATTCATTGGTTAGTAACTAAACATAAATCGAATTCAATACTGTTGGATTGGTTTGGAGGTGAACCATTGATGTATTTTAATGAAATAATAAAGAGTGTGTCAGATTTTGCATTGCCACTTGCACAGCAATATCAAGTTGACTTTAAGCAACAAATCACAACTAATGCCACTTTATTGGATGAAAATAAAATTAAATATATGAAGGAGGCAAAATTTAATTTCATTCAAATATCTATTGATGGAAATGAACAGCGTCAAAATCTTATTAAGCGCTATGCCAATAAACGTGGTACATATAGAGATGTTATGAATAATATAAATTTGCTAACAGAATTGATTCCTGATATAGCAATTTGTTTACGTATAAATTATGATAGACAGACACTGAAGGACATAAAAGATATTATAAATGATTTTACAGAAAATAGTAGAAAATGTATTATGATTGATTTTCAGAAAGTGTGGCAGGTTTCATGCACAAATGAAACGCATAAATTATTGAAAGAAACAAGAGACTTATTTACAAAGTCTGGATTCAGATCTCGCATTTGGACCTATACCCCTTTTCGTTACAAATGTTGCTATGCGGACAGTATTAATCATTATGTAATCAATTATAATGGTGAAATATTTAAATGTACAGCTCGTGACTATAATGAAAAATTAATGATAGGGAACTTACAAAATGATGGATTGATAAGTTGGAATGATGGGATAATCAGTAAAATGTTTGCTAAGGCAACATTCGAAAATGAATGTTGTGAGAAATGTCGAATATTACCCCTTTGCATGGGACCTTGTATTCAAAAAAACTACGAGGCACTTATTAATAATAATCAACCCACCTGTATATATGACAATCCTGAATACTATTTGTCTTCTTATGTCTTAGAAAATGCAAAAAACAGAAATTTAATATAATGGATAATAAGTACTTAACAGCAGATGATATCAAATTTCAGTTAGCCAATCTGCGGCAATTAACGTTTGAGGTGACAGATGCTTGTAACTTATGCTGCAAATATTGCAACTATGGTGAGTTAT
Source organism: Parabacteroides provencensis (assembly GCF_900232875.1). NCBI lineage: Bacteria > Pseudomonadati > Bacteroidota > Bacteroidia > Bacteroidales > Tannerellaceae > Parabacteroides > Parabacteroides provencensis. Next base: position 60,732 of record NZ_LT960489.1, read on the forward strand.
ATAATGACTATGATAAGCGTAAGAATTTAAAAATAAGTTTACCTGCTTCTCTAAAATTGATAGATTATTTAGCTTCTTACTGGAATTCTGAATATAATGTTTCTGTTAAGCGATATACATATATAAGTTTTTATGGAGGAGAACCGCTATTGAATATGACATTTGTTAAATCGATAGTAGATTATATAGAGAAGCTTCCTTGCCCAAATCGTAGTTTTGTTTTCTCGATGACTTCTAATGCATTACTTCTTAATCAGTATATGGATTATCTGGTAGATCATGGTTTTAATTTACTTATTAGTTTAGATGGAGATGAACACGCAACTTCTTATCGGGTAAATAAGAAAGGTAAGGTTGTATATTCTGACATTATTAGGAATATAGAAATATTGCGTAAAAAATATCCAGAATATTTCGAACACAAAGTGAATTTTAATGCAGTCTTACATAATCGGAATTCAGTCAGTAGTATTTACGAATTCTTTAAGACACATTATAATAAAACACCAAGTATTGGCGAGTTGAATAATATGGGTGTAAGCCCAGATAAAATAAAATTATTTCAGGATACGTATCGCAATTCAGAAGAAAGCTTACATCAAGCTGAAAATTATGAAGAAATAGAACGAGAGATGTTCCTGAAATCAGCGACCTATCAAACAGTGACGCATTTCATTCACCAATACAGTGGATATGTGTTTAGAAATTATTCAGACTTATTATATGGCAGAACAAACAAGAAAATTCCTACAGGTACCTGTCTTCCATTTAGTAAAAGGATGTTCGTTACTGTAAACGGTAAAATTTTACCGTGTGAACGTATCGGACAGCATTTTGCATTGGGTAAAGTTTCGGATGACAGTGGCGTTGAGCTTGATTTTGAAATGATAGCTGATAGATATAATGCTTATTATGCAAAATTAGCACCTCTATGTAAGAAGTGCTATAAAGCAGCATCTTGTATACAATGTCTTTTTAACCTTAAAGGGTTAGAGGATTCCCCCATTTGCTATGGATATATGGATAAGCGTTCATTTGAAATGTATAAATCAAATCAAATAGCATTTTTACGTAAACACCCGACAGATTATTATAGAATAATGGAAGAGGTCATAACTGAATAAAAACAAAATGCAACATGTTTGATAAAGAAAAAAAATATTGGTTAGTTATTGCTCCTTATGTATACTGTTGTATCAAGAACAAACAAGCTTTATTATATAATACTAAAAATGGGAAGTCTTTAGAGATTGAAAATAAAGCCATAATAGCTTTATTGCAGCAACTGCATAAAAAACAAAATCTTGGTACAGTTTATTGTAAAGGTAATAGGTTGGTAAAACCTGAATACAAAGATTTCTTATGTTCTTTTTTGGCGAAAGAAATGGGGTATATTCAGGATATAATGGATTTTCCCGAAAGGCCTATACAAATGATGCCTATTCTAAATATTCAATGTGACGTTGATAAATTACAAAAAACAGAAGAGAGAGATGTGGGAGAAATGGTTCTACTTTATTTGTCAGAATTGAATATTTACCTATATAATGTTTGTCATCATCATTGTGGTAACTGTAATAAGATTGCTAAACAAAAATTATGTTGCTACTTAAAAGAAAACGAACTATGTCAGGTTATTGACTTTACAGCATTAAAGCATATTTTTTCCCAAATTAAATACGCTCCAATAGGAAAGTTGAATTTATTTGGAGGTAATATATTTCAGTATCCACACTATGAAGCTTTATTACCTTTATTGACTCAATTCAAAGGAAAAATTCATATCTGGAGTCATTATTTGGACTTTGTGAATAATGTGAATTTGAATCCGAACTTTATTTACAATATTATTGTACCTTTTCCTTTGGAAAAAGAGCAACTGTTATTATCCTCATCACTGTTAAATAGTTTACAAATGAAAATTCATTTTTATGTTACTCAATATGATGAGTGTACAAAAGCTGAAGAGATAATAGATAAATATAAAATAGATGATTTCTCAATACATCCAGTGTATATAGATACAAATTCGGACTTCTTTAAAGAATATGTCTATATGAGTAAGGATGATATTTTGCAGTTTAATACCTCGTTCAATCAAATTTTTATACACCAAAATATGAATTCACATTTCTTTGGTTCGTTAACAATATCCGTGAATGGAGATGTAAGCGCAAATCTGAATAGTCCTGTTTTAGGAAATATCTATAAAGATGCTTTAGTTGATATAGTGAACAGAGAAATGATAGAAAATACAGCTTGGAGGAGAATTAGAGATAGTCAGCCTTGCTCAGACTGTTTGTTTCAATATCTTTGCCCTTCCCCATCTAATTATGAGGTTGTTATTGGAAAGTCAAATTTATGCCATGTGAAGTAACAATCTGTATAGCCACATATATCTTTATAAAATCAAAAAGTGATACATAAAAGCACTTTCAAAATTTGGAAATATTTAATAATAACTGTAAGAAGGATGATTATTCATAAGTAAGACAAAAAAATCACAACCCCAGCCCTTCCCTAAACACCTTCTTCAGCGGCATGAAGAAACGTTCGATCAAACGAAGATCATCTGTTACGATTTCTGCGGTAGCGGTCATTTCGTGTGAGACAGGAAGGGTTTTACCATAATTGGTTATAAGCCCTTGTGGAAAAGCGATTTCAATGGTATAATTGTTATCCGTAGGAACTAAAGAAATACTATTAACGGTTCCGTTCACAACTCCGAATTCCTGATCCGGATAGTTTGAAAAACGCACAATCACTCGTTGTCCGACTTTTACCTTACCCGAGCGTGCTACAGGTAATAAAGCTTTTCCCATTAATAAATCGGAAGTGGCAGGTACTACTGTAAAAACAGGGTCTCCTAATGGAATATACTGATTTTCATTCCAATATTTTGTAAACGTAACCTTGCCGTCTATAGGAGATGTCAAACAATAAGTCAGCTCCCACGTATGAATTACATTTGCCAACTCACTAGCTGTTGTCTGTAAATCTTGTTGTAATTGTGTCTTTTTTTCCATTTCCTGTAATTGAAGATCTAACACCGCTGTTTCGAGCGATGCTATCTGGATTGCCGCATTTTCAAATGAAGCGGCTACATCTTCCACCGTTTGGCGGCTTTGTAACAAAGCAGACCGGGCTGTCTCTTGTTCGTAGGGAGAAATTACGTTCCGTGAAAACAATAGCGAATCTCTTTCATATTGTTGATGCGCAATATCATACCGAGACTCTACAACCTGAAGTTGCCTTTTAAGATTCTGCGCATATTGCTTATATTTATCGATCTGATTATGTGTAGCAGCTATCTTTTGCGGATAGTAATTCAATTCGATATAATTCCTGTATTCCTGCAAGCTTCTGAGGAAAGAGACATAAGTTGTCTGCACATCTCCTAAAGCCATATCACGATCTTTCGGAAAATAAGCAGATAAACTGTCGGGATTATCAGGATACAGTTTCAGGTTCTCTTTTAAAAAGAGAATATCTGCTGTCGATGCCGGATTTTCAATCACGGCAAGTACTGTTCCTTCTGTTACATTAACTCCGTCGGCCACCATTAATTGATTAATCTTTCCGCTAGAACGTGAAACAACTTGCACTGCCGGATACCGCCCGGTTAATGTCATTTCGGATGTGATTACGTCGGGATAACGGAAAAAATAACTGCCGATAAGTATTGCCATCGTGACAATAAACAACAAAGTAATTCCCCAACGAACAATCCATGCAGGGATACTACCCATGACTTCCTGAACTTCTTCACTACGAAGATCAACCTGCTTTACACTATTTTTTTTAGTATCGTCTTCCATTAATTCCCCATCTCCAATTGATTTTTGACCAAGGTATAATAAATTCCCTTTCGGGCAGTCAATTCTTCATGTTTGCCTTCTTCTACAATTCGTCCATTATCAAGAACAACAATATTGTCTGCATCCCGTACGGTGCTAAGTCTGTGCGCTACTACCACAACTGTTCTTCCTTCATAAAATTTATGGAGTTGTTCCATTATCTCCCGTTCGTTATTTGCATCGAGCGCGTTAGTTGCTTCATCAAGGAAGATAAACTCCGGATTCTTATATACAGCACGCGCTATAAGTATCCGTTGTCGCTGTCCCTGGCTTATACCATTCCCTTCCGAACCAATCTTGGTATTATATCCCAAAGGGAGGGAATCAATAAAGCCTTTTATATTTGCTACTGTTACGGCATGCTGTAATTTATCTTTATCAATTGTATCTGTCCCAATAGCAATATTACGTGCAATTGTGTCGGAAAAGATAAAACCATCCTGCATCACACTTCCGCTTTTCTGCCGCCAGACATGAGGATTTATTTGTTTGAGAGGGATATTTCCTACGCGTATATTTCCTTTGTTCGGCTCATAAAACCCGAGCAAAAGTTTAATCAGAGTAGTTTTTCCGCTTCCACTGGAACCGACAATAGCCGTCACTTTCTTCTCCGGTATGGTGAGATTTACATTATCCAGGACATAATCTCTGTCTGCCCCATCATAACTGAATTTAAGATTCTCGATAGTCAATGTTCTCATCTCAGGCAATGTCGTCACCTTCATGCCGGCATTTTCCTCCTCATCTTCTTTCTGATGTATTTCCCCTAGTCGCTCCAAACTGATTTTAGCATCTTGGAAAGCACGCGCAAAACCAATAAACTGGTCTATAGGAGAAGAAAGCTGTCCTACAATATAAGTAAGAGACATCATCATACCAAGTGTCATATTCCCGGAAACGACTTCACGTGCTGCAAGGAAAGAGATCAGAATATTAGTTGTTTGACTAAAAAACGCGGTTCCTACCTGCTGATACTGCTCCACTGCCAGGCCTTTGATACTAATCTTAAATAATTTCACCTGTATACGCTCCCATTGCCAACGTTTTTCAGTCTCACAGTTATTAAGTTTAATCTCCTGCATCCCGGTGATAAGCTGAAAAAGATTACTCTGCTCTCCGGCAGCCTGTGCAAAGCGCTTAATATCAAGTTCACGACGGTACCGCATGAAAGCCAGTACCCAGACAATATACAATCCGTTTCCTACTAAAAACAGCCCCAGAATAGAAAGGCTGTAATAAGCCAATACAAAAGAAAAAACAATAAAGTTGACAAAAGAGAAAAGCGTACTGATAGATGAACCGGTCATAAAAGTCTCGATTCGTTTATGATCGCCGATACGCTGCATAATATCTCCAATCATCTTGGTATCAAAAAAACGGATAGGAAGACGCATTAATTTAGCCAGGAAATCTGATATTAATGCAATATTTACACGTGTATTGACATGCAATAGAATCCAACTTCTTATAAAATCGACAGATAACCGGGCAAGAAAAATGACAAGCTGAGCAATTAATATTAAAGTAATAAAGTTGAGGTTAGAGTCCCGTATGCCGGTATCCACTAAAGATTGTGTCAGAAAAGGCATGATCAGTTGAAATATACTGGCCGCAATCATACCAAGTATCAACTGTGTTAATTCATGCTTATAAGGCGAAATGTAACGGAAAAAGAAAGATAATTTATGTTTGCCTGCCTTTTTTTCTTCTTCAGCGTCGTAGAAGGATGGCCCCGGCTCCAAAAGTAAAGCGGTTCCGGTATCTTCATCTCCCGTTTTAGAACTGAGCCAACAACGGGAAAATTCGGATTCGGTATAAGTTACCAATGTGTTTGCCGGATCTGCAATATAGAATTTATCGTTTTTTACTTTGTAAAGAACAACAAAATGTTTCTGGTTCCAATGAAGGATACATGGAAGGGATACCTCTTTTTTTAATTGTTCCAAAGTAATCTTCACGCCACTTGTCCTAAAGCCAATAGATTCGGCGGCATCGCTGATTCCAAGCATGGAAACTCCTTCACGAGTGATGAAGGATTTCTCCCGTAAAGATTGAAGGGAATAGGTACGGCCATAATATTTTGCCACCATGCGAAGGCAGGTAGGTCCGCAATCCATAGCATCTAATTGGAGGTAGTGTGGAAATGTTTTTTTTATCATAATTGCATGATTATAGTAAACTCTTTTTATTTTAAACGGCATAAATTTGCTTTGCCGATCGCTATTTCATAGTTTGAAGGTGATGGACATAAATATTTATAAATACAAGTATTGCATGGCTCTACTTTATCACGGGTTTTACGCCAAAATGTGCCGGTTTTTAATTCTTGATATACAGATTTAAGTATTGTTTCATGACAAGTTCCTATTGGTTCTGAATTTACGTTTGAACAAATATCTCCATTTGTTTTTATATACAATTTCCCAAAATAATTTGTATTCACATGCTGATGAGAGAATATATCTTTTTTATTCAAATTTGGATTAAGAATATCTTTTTCATCCTGAAAAACATAATTTTCGAAGAAATCTAAATTGTCTCCTGTATAAAATGGTAATATTTTAGCCGTTATTCCTAACGCTTCAAATAAATTAGATACATAATTGAATTGATACTCATTAGATATTTTACATATAAATTCTGCTTTATCTTTTACCATTAGTACGCATTCTTGCATATTCTCAGTAATATCTGAAGCATCCATATGTATATTAAAAACTATATTACTTAAGGTCATCAATTCGTTGATTTTACTCTTATAGCCAATATCTTGCAAATGCTTAATATTAATATAAATATTTATTTTGAAATTGTAACTTTCAGAGTCTCTAATTAAAGAGATTAAATCCGGCCAATATATATACTCTAAAATATTACCTCCCATGAAATGTATATCAAAAACGTTGGCATATTTAATTTCGCGGAAAATTTTATTTACTATGTCAAATGACATCATTTGCTCCATACTATAACACCAATTTATCTGATTACAAATAGATTGGCAGTTGTCACAGGCATATGAACATTTTCCTCCTAACTCTAAATAAATATCCGTTAGATTTTTCAGTATAGTTGAACCAAAAACAGCGGAACTATTAATGTCATTTAAGTTTCGATCGACATCTTCGTTTATATTTATCTCGGGAACAACCACAACTGGTTTACCTAACGAGCTATTTTGGGGCAATAGGTCACCACAAAAATTATTCCTAACAGAATTTATAAAACCAGCAATAACCTCATTTGCTAATTCATTACAACTAACAGAAATACAATACAAATTATCTTTAGATATTAATCGATCTACAAACTCTGATAAAGCCGTATCACACATATATGTATATCCTCTTTTTGATAAAGTATTATATAATAATATTTTATCCTGCTTTTTCCAGATAAAGCAATATGAATCTAATAAAAACAAATATTCTTTTTTCATGCAAAAATAAGTTTATTAACCTCATTAAATAAATAACGATTATCCTCTAAATTTGAGAAAAGCACAGACAAATAATTCTGATATTGAACTTTATCCATACGTGTAGGACAGATTGGGACACCTTTCTCCATTTGCATCTGAAATATGCATTGACCGCAATCTGCAATAGAATAGCAATGTTTGCATTGTGATTCCATTTTTACGAAATAGGCATTATACATCTCCGCTATTTTATTAAAATCAATATGGAGATCATTATCAATATTTCCTAGTGCATATTGCGTACCGATTCTTTCACATGCATAAATCCGGCAATCAGAAGAAATAAATATTTTCTTAAAAAATGGAAGGCAAGTTCCTGTAGGGATTCTTTTCTTATAACGAGTATTCTGATATAAAAACTCGCAATAATGTTTATATGAATTGTTTAACTGATAGTAGAAAAAGAAACCTAACTCCTTATACAAAGGGGAACGCTCTTTTCGTTTAGATATTAATCGGGGAGGCTCAATATATGCAGCTTGTATTGCCTCATATTCTTTAAATCTATCTTCATTCAATTCATTCTGAGAAATTGGTTCAATTAACGGTATTTTACCAAACTCATTAAATATGAATTCATGAATTTCTTCTACTGTAGAATATTTATTTAAAACAGAATTGAATTCGACGTTTTTATTGAAATAGTCAGGATATGCATACATCAAATTTTTTGCATTGCTAAAAACTCTCTTGAAAGAAGGATTGTTGTTTATGTCAACCCGCAATTGGTCGTTCTCTTCATTTCCATCCAAACTAATAAGTAACCTGAATTCATGCTTTACTATAAACTCTTGATATTTATTCAGCAGAAGGCCGTTGGTAGTCATTGAATAAGAAAAATTTATTCCATATTTTTCTCCATATTCGGTAGCCAAAGCAACCACCTGCTCTATCAATTCAAAATTAACAAGTGGTTCTCCCCCATAAAAACCAATTCTTATAGGATGGTTATAGGATAAATTGTGACCAGACCTCCAATAATCCGACAGATATTCAAAGAAAACACGAACAGTTGAAATAGAAATAGTAGTTTCCAGATTCCCATTCATATATAAATCCCCATAGCAACAATATTTACACCTCAAATTGCATTTACCTGTTACCTGAAACAAAAGTGAGTCTACATTTGCAATTTGTTGTTTCACAATGTCTCCATTTATCCTTCCGGTTACATACTTTTCGGTATTCAAAGAAGAAAAAAAGCCATTGCTTTTCAGAAACTCATATTTCTTTATATAGTAAAGGATATCCTCACGGGATAGGTCTGGATATAGCGAAAGAAGGCACATTTCATTATTTTCTGAACATTCCGATTCATCCAGAGATCTGATTGTTTCTATAACAGGATGAATATTCACTAAACATAAATTCTTTATATCGTAATAATATGAAAAATTATTTTTTGTCTTGAAATACACTGTAGAATTCATAGATCACTTTTTTAAATGTACAACAATCACAATCGGATTATCCTCCGAAAAATCTCTCCCTGCAAACCGGGAGAACCGAGGGTCTGTCTTTGCCTTTTCCTTTAGCCACTCCTCTTGTTCGTATGGCCAGAAAAAGTCGATCATCTTTTCTCCAACAAGTCCGCATCGCATAAAGAAGTTCGGATATCCCGTCAAATCATCTTTAATTTTTACGGTCGATTTTATTTTTTTCTTCTTTTTGTCATAGTAAATTAAAACCGAAGGAGATTTTGGCACTTTTCTCAATGGACGAAAGGCGATTACCTCTCCGGCCGTTATAAATACATAATTATTACTTTCATATACATTCGACACCGAATATTTATGGTCCATAAGTTTTGCCAAAGGAGTATTATCCAGCTGGCCACCCTGGTAATCTTTAAAAGCTATATCAAACAATTCTTCAAATTTATACAAGGCATCGTCCGGAAGCTTCAATTCGTCGAACTTGATAATCCATCTCGGACTAAACTCCGCTCCGGAAACTTGGAAAACAGTATCTCTGAAATAGTTATAAAACAAAACATCCTCTTTGTAATTAGTCATAAAACGATCATAAGGTCCATCCCATGAAAGAAAGTGAGAAACTCTGTTTTTATGCCATGGCATCACAAAATGTTTAGATACGAACTCCAAATTCTTGTTCATCACAAAAACCGTATCCGGGAAATTGTATAATAGTAACTTGTCTTTTGATGAATTGAAAGCCACAGTATTAGCCAGATTCTTATTCGTTATTACGAACTCCGATTTGTTCACAGAATATAAAGAACGTTCCTTGCCTGTAAAAAAGCCCAGACTATCATATTCAATAACCTTATGTCCTTTTGTATAAAAATTATCCTCACAATACGTAATTTTACTTATTATTTCCGCCGGCTCTTCTCCCGGGCCTTGTCCCAAATTCCCGACTTTAAATAAGAATTTACCTGACCAGTCAAAACAATAGTTCAGATAAGCGATATAACGAGGGCTAAAAGAATAAAAAGGATAATTTCGTAACAGGCATTCATCTTTGGTTTCCAGTGGGATATAACTGACACTATCTGCCAACTCCGACAATAAGATTTCTTTTTGCGGGTTCAATAACGCTTTGGTTATCTCAATAGTAACAGGCATGTCTTCAGGCTCCACGCTTTCGGCAGAGCTTGTACTTTTGTCTTGACAAGAGATTAGCGCTAATATAAAGTATAAGAAGATTGCATTTTTCATATTATTTCGTTTTTAACAACAAACATTCAATGTGAAAAATCAGTATCTTACATCAAATTCTTCTCGTTTGTAAAAAATCAATAAAGACCCCAATCTATAAGATACTGATTCTATTTATCTCGCTAAAGGAAATCTTAATACTTTGGTCTTGTAGAAATTGATGTTTTCTTACTTGATCAAGTCTTTTACAGACCAAAGTATTTAATTTGTTAGCAAGTAGTTCCCCATGAAGTAGTGTATTTGTAAAATTCAGCTTGGCTATTTAAGCCTGTACTTCCATAATAATCTCCAGAGCATGCACAAGAACATTTACCACTTCCTGTATTGGCTTCTTTGTTTTCTCCTTCAAAGGCACAATAATTACCACCATAAATTCGTCCCATTTCACGATCTTTGAGATTAGATTTGCTGAGTGCATTCAGCTTTAAACTTTCGAGTTTTTTCATCTTTTGCATTTTTAAAATTGTTTTTAAGTCTTTTGGGTTAATTCGGCATTTTGTAGAAAGGAGACTTTTTGCCTTTAAAACAAAATGTATATAATTGATTGATGTTTTTCTCCATGCTTTTGTTTGTGTATCGTTGTGAATACAGCATCCTACTCTGTTTCGCATATTTATCCAGTGATGGCAACTGTATGAAGTTGTATAAAAAAGCAACCAGTTCTTCTATTGGAAAACTGACGCAGTCATTTTTCTCTTGTAAATGCACTTTATATCCATTTAAACCGTCTATTATCATTTCATCCAACCCCGACGAATCTGTGCCTATTATGGGTAAACTGTGCATCATCATCTCTATTGCAACGTAGCTGCATTGTTCATGCATAGAAGGTAACACTCCAATATCACTCATCTCATAAAACTCTGCAACTTGTTCAGGTAACAATCTGCCGCAAAAAGTAATCCGTTTCCAAATAGGATAACACAGCGGTAGGTATTCTTTGAATGAACCATCGCCAATTATGTACAAATGAACGCTTTGTGTACTTGCAACAATCTCTTTAAATGCCTCTATTAAATATTGTAGTCCCTTTATATGATCTAGCCGCCCAACAAACAGGATCATTTTTTCATTTCCAGGAATACCATATTTCTCCCGTAATTGCATTTTGTCCATTACCGTGTGATAATCGGTAAGACCATTATTAATTAACCATAATTTACAGGTTGGTATCTCGTAATAATCAATTAGAATCTGTTTGGCAAAATGTGATAAACAAATTATTTCATCGGCTAATTTAAATAACTGTTGTTCAAATTGTCCGGAGTATATAACTTCTTTCTCGAAGTCAGACAAGTCATTCACATTTTTGGATATAATACTTGAAAGCCGGGTTATATTGCTCTGCAAGGCAAAACACCAGGTAAAATAATGAATTGTCAGAATTATTTTACTTTCCATCCATTTACCTTTTAAGCATTCTGCCAAAAAATAATCTTGCGTGTAGTTTAAATGGAATATATGGGAATCGGCAGATGAAACATACTGTTCTAATTCTGATACCACATATTGGCAATATCTCTTCCTGTTTTCTTTTTGTTCCAAATCCAACTCTTTTCCTGCATAGTCAAGCAGTAATGGTATATCAATATATCGGACTCCATTATTTGTAGTCATTGTTGTTGCCTCCACATACGATCTTAAAGTCACCACTGTTATATTAAAGTCGCTAACAGCACATGCAGAAATCACACTCTGTATATACGTGCCAATTCCATAAACAGAAGCCCGTCCTTTTTCATCAAAGAGATATAATTGATTCATACCAACACGCTTTTATTTACTGATTATGATTATCCAACCAATGCCATGTGTTTATTTCATTTTGTAAATCAGGACTGTTCATCCGGCAAATTCTGATCAACTCTTTTTTTGCTTTTAAGTTTTGTTCCTGATTTGCAAAACAAGAGTTTTCTTTGCGGGGATGCCATAGATGATAAATGCTTCCCGGGACACGAAATACCGGTAAATTCAGAATTGTAATCCGTTTTAACCTTTCTGCATCTTCCGGCCCCCAGCCTACAAAATTTTCATTTTCCATACCTGCCCTCATGTATTGTTTACGGTTTGCCAAAAAGACGCCTCCAACAGTCAGCATACCGAACATGGTAGATAAAACGGGGTGCTTATTCTCCAACAGTCTTATATCCGGATTTTCCCGATATTTACTACTTAGTTCTTCAGGGATGCTATAGCAACATCCATCAAACGGATATGATAATACATTACCATACTTACGTATCGCTTCTGCCGCCACATACAATTGATCCAGAGGTACGACTATATCAATATCCCAAATCGCAACAATTGGAGTTCCAGCTCTTTTTATCATCTCATTCCGATAATGCGTATGATGAAAAATCCGGTTATTGTCTTTGCAAAAAATATACTCTACATGATTATAATGTGTAATGTTGACTAATTGAGTTTCACCCGCCTCTAGGAGGATAAAGCGTGCATTTGTCCGGGATGTATAGAATTCGATCATTGTATATAAATTTTCCAATCTTTGAGTGCTGTCAATTCTGACAGGAATTAAGATGGTGAGATCATCCAGGTTTTTATTTGCAGAGATGCAAGATGCGTTTTCTTTGTAATACATGTTTTCAATCATACGATTCTGTAGCAACTCAGCCTGAGTATTACATATATTATACTGAAAGAAATGACGGATGAATGCCTTAATGTCTTTTACTTCTTCATCGCTCAATTTTGCAATCTTTTTAAAAAGGGGGTATGAATATCCATTTAGTCCCACTCTTGCAGACAAGATGTCAAGTATAGATAACAAAGCTGATTTGGAAGTAAGCGTACAAATATTATTGTCGGAAGCATACTTGTCTTCCAGACGATAAAAAAAGTAGGAAGCTAATCCTGTCAATCCTTTTGCATGACTCAGATCATAATGATTACGAAAACAGACCGACAAAAAAAGTATTTCATCAATTTCAACGAAAACCTCATCAGCCACAGCTTCAATCATTTGTTGGTTAATGGCATATTGGATACCGGCACCAATACCTGCTAAACCTGTAGAAAAATTTGGATATTGCTTTGTGTCATAATCGGAAATAACAGATTCTATTATTCCAATAGCCTTATCCTGATTATCACCGGTAGACAATAATTGAATAGCATACGTTATTTGCGGGCAAATATTTAAAGGTTGTTCCATAACCATAGATATTATGAATCTAAAACTAACAACACGCACATAAACGCTTCTTGGCAAATATACGTTATTTTAATATAAATATAAGTCTAAATTCGAGAAATTATCCTTGATTTTTAAATATATAATTTGTTGACCAAATTAATATTTTTAATTATCTTTACAAAAAAAACAGATCATTTTTTTGATACATGATTATGAAATAGTTTTAGTAAACGAATCCTTCAATATTTCATAGTTATAATTTTATCGGATCATAGTTATAACTTTAGAAAATCATAGTTATGACTTCTTCTTTTGCATGAAGCTTTTGCGAAAAGCTGATATTTAGAATTGAATACCTTAAGCCATTAGAAAATTATGAATTGTAAAATTAGCATAAACATGTCTGTCGTTGTTCCGGTATATAATGTTGAAGAATATCTGCCGGCATGTATTGAATTTCTCCTGGATCAGGATATTACCATTGAAATCATTCTGATCAATGATGGTTCAACTGATGGTTCGGGAATGATAGCCGACCAATATGCCAATCAAGACAAACGGATTAAAGTGATTCATCAGGAAAATGGAGGAGCCTCGGCTGCACGCAATGCGGGTTTGGAAATTGCACAAGGAGAATACATCGCTTTTATTGATAGTGATGATTGGGTAAAGCAAAATTCGTTAGGTGAATTATACAGAGAAGCCACTAAACATCAAGCCGATATGGTAATGGGCAATATGCTGTTTTATTATCAAGACGGTAGCTTAAGTAACCCCAGTAATCCTGCCCCTAAAGACATTTGTAATATTCTACTTTCCGGCAAAGATGGATTTGTAAAACTAGCAAAGGCCAACGTTTATTCATCCATGGCATGTAATTATATATATTGCAAGAAGTTTTTAGATAAAATACAGGCCAGGTTTGAGGAGGGTATTATGTGTGAAGATGAGTTGTGGAGTCCTGTCGTTTTTTATCAAGCTGAGAAGTTCCTGATTACTGATATTAATTTCTATTATTACCGTCAAAGGGAAGGATCTGTCATGCATGCATCGAGTCGCCGACAACGTATGAAAGCCTTGTTCCGGGTCGGCAATCGTTTAACAGAATTTGCCGGACACCTTGATTTTATGGGAGAAGACGGAGAGTTTAAAAATTGGTTATATGTTAATATATTTTGGATTTATTCTAAAGCATTCATGTTTCTTTCCCGGATAAAAGATACTTCATACGTAGTACCTCAGTATCACTTAGATCGTTTTTGGCGGGATTGTTGGGAAATGATGCCCGAACCGCAAAAAAGATGTAAATATTATTATGATCTTGCGATAGCAGACTTACAAAGATATACGAATTGGTGTACTTCCGAAGGGGTGGCATCTGTCGCTTATCAAATTAAATCAGGAAAGAAACTGATGTTGATATACAATGCTGTACGCGGTGAAAATTTACATATAAAAAATGAAGTTATTCCGGCAAACTGGCTTATCACCACCGACCGACGCTATTTTCAACAAGCCGATGTTGTCGTGTTCTATCTTCCGGATTTAGCACAAGAGGTTGAAGGTGATTTAGACAAACCGGAAGATCAAATCTGGGTAGCCTGGCATTTGGAGGAGACAGAAAAGAACTATCCATGGGTTAATGATCCGGAATTTAAGGAGCTTTTCGACCTGCAAGTCTATTATCCTGAGGATGAAAAACAAGAAGAACATCCTGTGATTCAATTATGCCGTGCAATAAATAATAAACTAGATAAAAACTATGAATCTTAAATTCTGGCACCCACACAGAGGACCCGGCAACTTTGGTGACGAATTGAATGTTTCTCTTTTCAATCGTCTGTTTGGCTCTGTATTTGAAATGGAGAAATACAAAGATGTTGACTTCTACGGAATAGGAACCATCATCAGACCTGATATTGGGCAACAAAATAAGTGTGCAATTTTTGGGTCGGGTGTTTGGGAAGTGGCACCGCGTTACGACAAGCAAAATTGGAATGTATTCTTTCTGCGAGGACCTGTTTCATCTAACATTCTGGGATATGGTGGAGAAAAGTTTATTACGGATGCAGCCTATTCGCTTTTATTGTTGGATGACATGATACCCAGGCTTCCTAAAAAACATCCGGTTTCCGTGATGCCGCACATGTTGCAAATGCAACTGGTTGATTGGAAGTATATTTCTGAACAAACAGATGTAAACATAATTGACCCGTATGCACCAGTAGATTTTATAATGGAAGAAATAGCCACATCGGAGAAAATCATATCGGCAGCCATGCACGGAGCTATTGTTGCAGATATTTGCAGGGTACCTTGGGCTCGTTTGAAAATGGAACTTCTTACATTAGATGAAACATTTTTTATCAATGAACTGAAATGGAGAGACTGGTTGTATTCTATGGGACTATCGGAAAAAAGTGTTGCAGTTTGGAATACGCATACACAATCCAATCATGGAGAGTATGGCTATATTCAAGACATAGCAAACACTCTACAACGAGAAATAAAAAACGGGCATACATTCCAGTTATCTTCGGATATTATACTGGGGAATAAAATTAATTGTATTGCCAATGAAGCCGACAGGTTCTTAAATTACTACAAATAAACAATTATGAAAATACCCAAAATCATCCATCAAATCTATGATAATCCGGCAGGTGTTCCCGATATTCTGTCTGACGTATCGGAATCATGGAAAAAAGAACATCCTGCATGGAACTATCGTTTATGGGATCATGAAGCTATTCAAAAATTTCTGGAAGATAGTTGCCCTGAATTTATTCCGATTTATAAATCATTTCTTTGCAACAAACAAAGATGGGAGTTTATGCGTTATCTGATTTTATATCACGAAGGCGGCCTGTATGTTGACATGGATTACGAGTGTATTCAGCCTATGGACAGCCTTCTGGAAACACATTCCTGTTGTTTGGCTCTTGAACCGGCGGAGCATGCCGAACGATTTGGCAAACAAGAATTAATAGGAAATGCAATGCTGGCAGCCATTCCTCATCATCCTTTTTTTGAAAAGATAATTGAACAAATTATTCTTTCAGGCAACGGAAGAAAACAAACTATGACATGGCACGATACTCAAAATGCCGGAATCGAGATGATTAATAATTTGTATGAAGGATACGACTTCAAAGAAGAAATCACTTTACTCCCTGCAGATTTAGTAACACCTTTGTCTGCAAGAGAAATTTCTCTTTTATTGCTAAACAGGGAAACTCCGGAAATGGAGGATAAAGTGGAAAAAGCGTTTGCTGTACACTATTTCTTGGGGCAATGGAGGTTGAAACTGTAAATTCTTTGTATACAATTGAATATGCTGAGCCGTTAATGATTCCTAATAAAGAGGTATTTATATTTGCATAAAACTTTCCGTCTATGAAGCCAATCGTTTTCATCATATTTGTTTTTATTACTTGAACTTAAAAATCCGAACTACCGGATTATCATCTTCCTGAAGATTTTTTGCAACTTTCTCGCCATTTCCTTTCAGCTGTTTGTTTTTGTAAGCATCTATAACTGATGACGCTTGAATCAGTTCGGCAGCCATGTTTTTTGCAATGGCCGGTGTTCCGTTTGGCCCTCCCCATCTTCCTTGTCTCCAGGATTTTGTTTCATATTCTGTATCCCAGATAGATGCTTTATTTATTTCTCCGGTTTTAAAGTCATATATAAATGTAGGGATTCTTCCTTCAGGAGCATTAAAATCCAAAAGGAATGTACCTATTAACATAAATTTATCGGTTGTTAAAAAAGGTGTCCATATATTAGGTGGGTCAGATGCATAAACTGACGGTTTTCGGGTTAATAGGGGGATTAATCCTTTGGTTGCAGATAGTTGGTATAGTGTGTCGGATGATATATCTGCAATTATTATATCCGATCCGTAATACATATTATGGGAATAATACATTACGCGAGTCCTCCATTTTTTGCCTTCTGTTTGAACTATTGTATTTGAAATTCTTTTGGGGAAATGGATTCCTAATACCGAAAAAAGACTACCGTCTTTTTTTGAAACAAGTCTATAAGGTTTTTTTTTAGTTTTGTTTTCACGCCCAGGCTCTATAAAAACATCATCATATATAAGCAGTGACTCTTCATCAAAATTTAAAATTTTCATATCATTTTCAAACCCATTTATTTTCAAAGTCCGTTTGTACTCTCCCTTAAGAGAATATACTTGTATGTATTGGGAGCACACATAGATTTCTTCTTTTTTTTCATCTAAAATTGTACCGTTCTTAATCCATGAATACTCCACACCGCTCTGTCCTTTGTGATTAAAATGAGAATAGAGCTTCCCTGTATTACGATCAAAAACAAAGATGTCACCCAGTTGAAGTTCATATATAAGGATATATTTATTAGTAATTGCAGAAAGTTTCGCTGCTCCACCCAATAAAATATCATCGGTAGTTTCCAGTGGCACATACTCAATATCCGCCATGTCTTGAAGACACATTTTTTTTAGAGGATATTCTTTTGATAAGTCAAATACAGGCAAGTTACTCATCTTTGATTGGGAGTTCATTACTTGGCTTCCCAATAAAAAAAAGGATGTCAGTAGGATGAGATTTTTTATTTTCATGGTTTCCATATTTAAACATTATTGTGTAAATAGAAAATATCATACAATAAGTGATTTCCTTATATTTTCGATTTGTGAAGTTTTTTTGTCGAACTCTAAGTTTATTCTTGCTCGTATATAATAGAGCTACTGCCTAGTTAAGTCCATTCGTCCAAACTTCGGTTTGAGCGACCCCACTTTATTTCCAATTCCTGTGCATTCATATTGCAATATTTGCAGCAGGGTATTGGAGATGTTATCAACTTAATAAATTCGTCTTTTGACTGTGCTTTGTAAATATCGATGTAATTTTCAGCGGACTCTGAAATTCCCAGATTGAAAAAGTGGTTTAAATGATGGAAATTGGCTGCATTATTACAGGGGAAGAACTTTCCATTATTTAATTGACAGCAAGAACCAAAAATTTCGCAGGCCGCGTGGGACAATTGATCATCGGCCAAGCCTGACAGATCATAAACATCTTTATGGAAATTTTTAGGAGCTTCTTCCGGCTCGATAAAAAGGTCTACACCTTCTATCATTGCTTTTTCTTTGAATGCTGAAAAATCCAATGAAATAGGATAATGACTAACACGGATGAACGTACCTGTTGCCCGACACGTTTCCCAGAATGATTTAGACTTATTAAGCAATAGCAATCCATTAGTCACCAGTTGTAAAGGCATATAGGGAAAATATTTCACAACGATTCTCATAAAATCATTCACTTGCGGATGTAACAGAGGTTCTCCACCCAATAGGGTTATCATCTGGATATCATTCCTATCAAATAGTTGCGCCATTCTCGCCATATCTTTTTCAAACGCTCCAATTTCTAAAAACTCTTCATCAGCCAAAGGCGAAAAATGAGAACAACCCTTACAATTCAAATTACAATGTTCTGTCAAATGTATTTCGAACCTAAACCCAGAGGTTCTGATGGCTTCTAATTTATTTTGATAATCAGACATAGATAATTGATAAATTAATTTATAAAATCAGATATATGCACAAGCTAACCTTATGATAAAAATCTCAATCAGATATGTATCTTTAGATAACTAAAACATAGTGTGTAAATATCATAATTTTAATTCAATATTAACAACTATTCATCCATTAAATGGCAAAACCTACCACTAATATTAGTTAAAAAAGCAGACAAATACCTGATAAGAAATTAATGATTATAAGTCCACTTGATTTTCACCATAAAGCCCTCAAAATATAAGCTCAAGGCTAAATACGATTCCATGTCATAGATTAAGTAATTACAAAACACAAAATACAGAAAATTATAAGATATATTTAAAGCCAAATGGTATTCATCCGATAAAAATTACCCTAAAACATACGACACCCCTTGCATATTAAAAATATTAAACTACTTTTGCACCCGCAACGATACGGAAGTAGCTCAGTTGGTAGAGCACTGGTCTCCAAAACCAGGTGTCGGGAGTTCGAGCCTCTCCTTCCGTGCAAATTAACGATAGTAAGTTTTATACTATCGTTTTTTGTTTTACAAAGTATCTGTCATGTTGCACCTTTATTTCCGATATAAAAAAAATCTAATTTCGAGACATAATTCGTTAAATAGAAGCCATACCCTTTCATTTTTATAAATGAATATGCTACTTTTATTGCCGATTTTAAATCTAATTTAAGACTTACAATTTAAGAATACCATAAAAACAAATGACGGACAATAGATTTGCGAAACGCTACTCTTCCGACAAAAAGAAAAGTTTTTTTAAAGGAAAAAGCTTTATCTTACTGTTGGGAATACTTTTTGGAGCAGGAATAATGATTGCTGCCTATAAAACTTCAGTATACTTCTCTACAGACGAATCATGTATGATATGCCATGTTCATCCGCATGTAGAAACTAGCTGGAAATTATCGAAACACGTAAATAACAGAAGTGGAGTCAAAACACATTGTGTTGCGTGCCATCTTCCGCCACAGAACAACACATGGGCTCATTACTCAGCCAAAGCAAAACTGGGACTGACAGATGTATGGTCTTACCTGACTAAAGATAGTTCTGATTTTAATTGGGACAGCAAATCAGAACTTGAACATGCAGTAAAATACATTCCGAACGAATCATGTAAAGAATGCCATCAAAATCTTTTCCCTGAAGGTATTTCTAACGATGGAGTAACTGCCCATCTTTATTATGATGAAAATGAAAAGAAACTGAACCTGCAATGTATCAGTTGTCACCTGGATGCAGGACACTATAATCCGAACTATGTTCACTCCAAACTGACAGGCATACCGGGAGCTGACAAGGTTTCAGCAAGCGATTCAAGCAAGTTTTTCACTGATACAGTCAGACTGACTTCATTCAGTAACTATACCGAACAAATTCCGGGTACCGCCGTTTCATTCAAAATGATCGCGATCCCAGGCGGTACATTTGAAATGGGAAGCACTGAGAAAGAGCCATTCCACAAAGCCGATGAAGCTCCGGTTCGTAATATAACGCTAAGCCCGTTCTTTATGGCAGAAGTGGAAGTAACCTGGGATCAGTACTGGGCATTTTATGGCAATACCATGAGTGAAGGACGTACACCACCCGAAAAAATATATGCTAATAATAGCAATCCGAATGTAGATGCAATATCCGGACCTACTCCTCCTTTCGGCTTCCCGGATCAAGGTTGGGGGGGCGGAGACCGTCCGGCTATCACCATGACCCATTATGCTGCAGAAACATTCTGCCAATGGCTATCTAAAAAGACTGGAAAAAAATATCGCCTACCTACTGAGGCTGAATGGGAATATGCAGCCCGTGGAGGAACAGAAACTCCTTATTTCTTTGCAGGTAATCCAAAAGATTTCTCCGATCAGGGCTTTTGGCGTAAGTTCTTTGACGCAAAAACAGATAGTATAAGTTCATACGTGATTTACAGCAAAAACAGCCGTAATAAGACGCAGGAACCTGCTTTAGTGTTACCGAATGCATTCGGCCTGAAAAATATGTTGGGAAATGTAATGGAATATTGTGCCGACAAATATAATCCGGAAGCATATAGTAAGAGCAGTGTAAATGAAAAAAATCCGCTCGTTACGGAAGGTACAGAATGGGTGGTACGTGGTGGCAACTATACCTCTGATGCTGCAGATGTACGTTGTGCAGCCCGCGATCATACAAAACACGATGCCTGGTTGAAAACAGACCCACAACAGCCTAAGAGTATCTGGTGGTATTCTGACATTCGTGGTATTGGTTTCCGCGTAGTTTGTGAACCGGACGCCTCTTTAGGTGCTAAATAAAAGAAAAATCAATCTTAAAAGACTTTATAGAAATATCATGAAAAAAGAAAACAGTATCAGTAGAAGATCATTCCTTAAAAGCTCTGCACTTGCAAGTGCACTAGGAGCCGTAGGAACAGGCAGTGCAGCAAGTGTTATTTTAACCTCTTGTGGTGGCGAAAAAACCAATGCAGCGAAACCTCTGAAAGAGGCAGGAACCTATTATATTCCCGAATTACCAGACATGGCAGCTGACGGAAAAGAGTTGAAAGCCGGTATTATCGGTTGCGGAGGCCGCGGATCAGGTGCAACATTTAACTTCCTAAACGCAGCTAACGGAGTAACAGTCGTAGCATTGGGCGATACTTTCCAGGAAAAAGTAGACAATCTGGCAAAGAAACTGAAAGACGAAAAAGGCATCGACATACCTGCAGACAAACGTTTTGTTGGATTAGACGCATACAAGCAAGTAATAGATAGCGGCGTAGATGTAGTGATCATAGCCACTCCTCCTGTTTTCCGTCCTGTGCATTTCCAATATGCAGTTGAAAAAGGTAAGCATGCTTTCCTGGAAAAACCTATATGTGTAGACCCTGTAGGTTATCGTACCATCATGGCTACGGCTAAACAAGCAGCAGCCAAGAACCTTTGTGTTGTAACCGGAACACAACGTCACCACCAACGCAGCTACGTAGAATCCTACAAAAAGATCATGGAAGGTCTGATCGGCGAAATCACGGGTGGAACTGTTTACTGGAACCAGAATATGCTTTGGTATCGCGATCGCCAGCCAGGGTGGAATGACTGCGAATATATGATCAAAGATTGGGTAAACTGGAAATGGCTATCGGGCGATCATATTGTAGAACAACACGTACATAATATAGATGTATTTACTTGGTTCAGCGGACTAAAACCGGTAAAAGCTGTAGGTTTTGGTTCACGTCAACGTCGTGTTACAGGCGATCAATATGACAATTTCAGTATCGACTTTACCATGGAGAATGGCATCCATCTACACAGTATGTCACGCCAGATAGATGGTTGTGCTAACAACGTA
This sequence comes from Parabacteroides provencensis, assembly GCF_900232875.1. Classification (NCBI taxonomy): domain Bacteria; kingdom Pseudomonadati; phylum Bacteroidota; class Bacteroidia; order Bacteroidales; family Tannerellaceae; genus Parabacteroides; species Parabacteroides provencensis. The sequence continues at coordinate 82,817 of NZ_LT960489.1, forward strand.
AGCGAATTTATTCAAGGTACACGCGGTTCATGGGACAGCAGCACAATGGAGATCAAAGATTTGGCTGGTAATGTAATCTGGAAATATGATAGTGAAGCCGAAAAAGCTAACTTCAAACAATGTGATCCTTATACCCTGGAACATGTAAACTGGATAAATACGATTCGTGCCGGCAAACTTATCGAGCAAGCTTCGGAAACAGCCATATCCAACATGGCAGCCATTATGGGACGCGAATCGGCCTACAGTGGTGAAGCTATAACCTGGGAAACGATGACAGCTTCGGCTCTCGATTATACCCCGAAAGATTTGAACCTCGGCAAAATGGATATGAGTGGCTTTACTGTTCCTGTTCCAGGCAAACCTCAGGATAAAAAATAAACGATAAGCATATGACATTCAGCAGAAGAAACTTTTTAAGGACTACCCTATCAGGCGCAGCTCTTGCAGTGGGTAGTACAACGATTGCAGCTTGTTCCTCAAAGTCCGGCCAGCAAACAGCGACACTGGCAGGTGAAAAAAAGGCATGTAGCCTAAATGATAAAAAAGCAGAGCTAAAAATATCTTTCCAGGAGGGTACGGCTCCCGGCGAAAGCCTGAATGAGAAGCTAGACTACATGGAGAAACTAGGGGTCGTTGGTTTCGAACCCGGTGGCAAAGGCCTCGGCGAACGCGTAAAAGAGATCAAAGACGCTTTGAACGGACGCAATATCAAGGTTAGTGCAATTTGTGCCGGTTTTGACGGTTTTATCCTTTCTACTGATCCTGCCATCCGCAAGCAATGCATGGACACAATGAAAGAAATTATTACCGCTGCCGGCGAATTAGGTTCGACAGGTGTAATCATCGTACCAGCATTTAATGGGCAAGTTCCTGTGCTGCCCCACACTATGGAGACACGCGACTTCCTTTGCGAACAATTTAATGAAATGGGAACATTTGCCGCTCAAAACGGAACAACGGTCATATTTGAACCTTTAAACCGTAAAGAATGTTTCTATCTCCGTCAGGTAGCTGATGCGGCATCTATTTGCCGCGACATCAACAATCCGGGTGTACGCTGTATGGGCGACTTCTGGCACATGACATGGGAAGAACCATCGGACATGGGAGCTTTCATCAGTGCAGGAGATTATCTGCAACATGTACATGTGGCCAGCCGCAAACGTCGTAGTATGCCGGGTGAAGATGGAGATGCCGACAATTATATAAACGGCTTCAAAGGCCTAAAAATGATTGGCTATGACAAGTATGTAAGTTTTGAATGCGGCTGCCAGGGCGAACGTGAAACGGTAGTACCTGCCGCAGTAAAACTACTACGCGAACAATGGGAACAAGCTTAATACAATATGGCATTAGTTTATCCTAATATGCAATTAAGTGAGGTGGTGCAAGAGCATCCCTCACTTATTCCTGTTATCAACCGTTTCGAGATCCGTCTCGGATTAGGGGACAAGTCCGTGAGCGCTATTTGTAATGAGTATACTCTGGATACGGACTTCTTTCTGACTGTCATTAACACCTTTCTCAATGAAGAGTATTTCCCGGAAAAAAAACTTCGGACCTTCCATACTTCACAGATTATTGACTATCTGACAAAAACCAATCAATATTACCAACGTTACCAACTACCCAATATAGAACGCCATCTCGGTTCATTCATCTCCATGAGTACACCGGGTAACAATACTCTTAACCTTATTGGTAAGTTTTTCTCCTCATTTAAGGAAGAACTGACTACACGAATCAGAAAAGATGAACAAGTATGGTTCCCCTATTGTCTTTCATTAAGCGAGAAACTCCATTCCGGACCAAAGGAAGAGCTACTATTAAATTCCAGCCAACCGGAAGAAGATACCATCGAAGAATTGCTGGCAGACTTGAAAAGCATTATGATCAAGCACTTATCCGGCGAATATGATGAGAACCTATGTTATGCTGTAATTTTTGCTGTCAGTAGTCTGGAAAAAGACATAAAACAACACAACCGGATACGCTATCGCATCCTCATGCCAATGGTTTCGGCAATGGAGAAACTTTGTATTTAACGCTTTGTTTCAAAATGCACAGAAACAAACAAATAGCAATTATTTTGCCCGACACATTGCAAAGTCTGGGACTCTACAGCTTGCTGAACGAATACTTTCCTCCAGTGGAAGTGAACAGCTTCCCTTCCTTTGACGTTTTCTGTGCAGAGGGGAACGATTTATTTGATTACTATTTTGTACAACCCGAAACCTTTACATTCAACACCGATTTCTTTCTTCCCCGCAGGAGCAAAACAATCATCTTAACAGACGGAATAGAAGAAATGCGCTGTCAACAGTCTTTAAACCACCTCATGACAAAAGCTTCACAAGAAACAATCATCGAACAATTACAACAATACCTGGTAACCGACACCCCCAATACTTCTTCCGGCGACAACAACAAAGAATTATCTTCCCGCGAAACTGATGTACTTCAACTCATTGCCCGCGGTATTACAAACAAAGAGATTGCCGATAAATTAAACATCAGCCTTAACACTGTACTCACCCACCGTAAAAATATCACTGCAAAACTTGGCATTAAAACAGTTTCCGGCCTTACTTTCTATGCTATCATGAATGGAATCGTATCCGGAGAAGAATTTTAAAAATCACTACATCTAGTGATTGCCCATCCCACTCTTTTCCATTTTCTTTGCAAACAAAATAATTACTAACAAAAGGAATTTGCATGAAACAACACTACCTGTCTGCACTGGCGGTTCTTACTTTATTGGCTGTACAAACAGTTACAGCCGAAGAAGTACACAACAACGACACTATCAAAACATACAACTTAAATGAAGTAGTGATTACTTCATCCACCAAAGAAACAAACAATCTACGCACACTACCCGGTTCTGTCTCCATTCTGTCTCCTCAACAAATTGCAGGAAGACAAATCGAAGCACTAAAAGATATCAGTTCATTCGTTCCAAATCTTTATATGCCCGACTACGGGGCAAAGTTAACTTCCGCTATATATATTCGTGGAATTGGAGCCCGAAGTAGCGGACAATCCGTAGGCCTTTATGTAGATAACGTCCCATATCTGGATAAAAGTACATTCGATTTTGACCTGACAGATATACAGCGTATCGAAGTATTACGTGGTCCTCAGGGCACATTATATGGCAGAAATGCTATGGGAGGCATTATAAATGTGTACACCATCTCTCCTTTTGATTTTCAGGGAAAGAAACTATCTGTTTCTGCCGGAAGCTACGGACAATATACAATCAAAGCATCTCACTATGGAAAATTAAGTAATACAATAGGATTTACAGCCGGTGTTTACTACGACCATAACGATGGATTCTATACAAACGAATACACAGGAAAGCGTGTAGACAAAGGAGACGTGGCAGGTGGTCGCATCAAATTGGAAGGCCGTTTCACCCCCAACTTCCGCATAGTTTACTCCTTATCCGCCGACTACACCAATCAGGGCGCTTTTGCTTACGGACTTTACAATAAAGAAACAGGAAAAGTTGAACCCGTACGTTTTAATGATCCCAGTTCATATAAACGGACAATGGTCAATAACAATCTTTCCCTGGAATATAAAACCGACAAATTCGTATTTAGCAGTACTACAGGATATCAGTACTTCAAAGATGACATGAAAATGGATCAGGATTTCGATACACTATCCATGTTTACCCTGAATCAGAAACAAAAACAAAATGCCGTTAGTCAGGAAATAGCCTTCAAGAGTAATACAAAAAAAAATTATCAATGGTCTTTCGGTCTATATGGTTTTTATGATGCATTGCATACGGAAGGACCTGTAAACTTCAAGGAAGACGGCATCAAAAATATCTTACAGAAAACATTTGACGATTTGAAAAAACAAAACCCCAAAATGCCCCAACTTGTTGTAATGGATGAAAACCTGCTTATTCCCGGATCATTCGACACACCTTCTTACGGATTAGCTTTATTCCACCAGTCTACTTACAATAACCTGTTTGTAAAAGGCCTATCCATTACAGCAGGCATACGTCTGGATTATGAAAAACAAAAAATGACATACAACTCGGAAGCCAGGATGAAGATGGGAGTCAGTTTTAACGGAAGTCCGGCTATCGAACTAGATAAATTCTTTCCATATCCAACATCAAAAATAGACGAAAGCATATCACAAGACTTCTGGCAGGTATTGCCCAAAGTATCCCTTAAATATGAATGCACTCCTACTACATTCACTTATCTATCGGTTGCCAAAGGATATAAAACAGGAGGATACAATGTGCAAATGTCTGCCGATGTAATGAAGAGTCAGATGCAATACGACATGATGAAAGCCGTTGAAAGCATGTTACCTTTTCCTATAAAAGAACCATTGCCACTGGACGAAGTATCGGCTTACAAACCGGAATATAGCTGGAACTACGAAGCTGGAATCCGCAGCGAATTGATTAACGGACGCCTGAGTGCCGAATTCACATTATTCTATATGGATATACGCGACCTTCAACTGACCAAGTTCGTTGATAGCGGAAACGGACGTATTCTGACAAACGCTGGAAAAGCACGGAGCGTCGGTACGGAAATATCATTACGTGCCCGTCTGACCGACAATCTAACGGCCGATATAAACTATGGTTTCACACGTGCTACATTCCGTGATTATATCAGCGAAAAGAAAGAAAATTCAGAAGTTATTTCCACGGACTGTAAAGGGAATTTCATTCCATACACTCCGAGGCACACATTAAATATCGGAGTCCAATATACAAAACTGATACAAAACTGTTGGTTGGACCAGTTTACTGTTTCTGCTCAATTCTGCGGGGCAGGTAAAATATTTTGGACCGAATATAATGATATCACACAAAACTTCTATGGAACCCTTAATGCAAAAGCTGGTGTTCGTAAAGGAATCGTCAATGTAAATCTGTGGAGCCGTAATATTACAAATACAGATTATGCCGCTTTCTATTTTGAATCATTAGATCGTCCGTTTATCCAGAAAGGTAAACCATTCCAGATCGGAGCAGAAGTAGCTATTGCATTCTAGCGAAAAACAGCTATCTTTGTACAAAACGACACAGTTATGGATAAAATGGTGGAAATAGCGAGGTTCACATATCCTGCAGAAGCACAAACATTAATGTCTCTTCTCCGGGCTGAGGGCATAGAATGTTATCTACGAAATGAAATCAGTAGCCAGGTTATGGCCGGCTATGTAGATATAGGCGGCGCCAGACTGGAAATTCTGGAGAAGGATTTACCTCGTGCTTTAGAAATTATGGAGGAAGGAGGATATATGTCCCAAGAAGAAACAGAAGAGGATGAACCGATCGAACAAGTGGCGGGTTTAGCACAACATATACCATTCCTACGCAAATATTCACTCGAAAAACAAATCATTATTTTATTTGTAATAGTTGCCATATTCCTCGCGCTCGTTATCTACTTTGGTTCTCTGGCATCTTCAAACTAAACAAAATGTACGCAATGGCTCGCAGAAAGATCACAAATAGTCAGATTGTATGCATAACACTCTTATGGGGAGTTTTATGTTATATATTACTTGCATACAGCAAAACAATAAACTTTGATATCATATTCACATTAGTAGCATCCGCTATCATAGTATTTGTTCCTATCTATAAAAACGTAAAGCACAGAAACGAATAACATTTAGTCAGCTTTACGCCTCCAAAATATCTAAATGATATTTTTTCAGTATTTTTTCTTTCAAATATTTGCCAGTATCAAAATTTGACTTACCTTTGCGTCGTTGTGAATACAACAATGATGGGATAACATTGGTATAACATTCAAAATAAAAATCAGTCTTATGAAGGCAAGTGAAGTTTTAGACAACCTGAAAAGAAGATTTCCGAATGAACCGGAATATCATCAAGCAGTTTCAGAAGTATTAGGAACAATCGAAGAAGCTTATAACGAACATCCTGAATTTGAGAAAAGCAATTTGATTGAACGTCTTTGCATTCCTGATCGTACCTTCTCATTCCGTGTAACATGGATGGATGACAAGGGACAAATTCAGACAAACATGGGTTACCGTATCCAGCATAATAACGCTATCGGCCCATATAAAGGAGGTATTCGCTTCCACGCTTCTGTTAACCAGTCTATTCTTAAGTTCCTAGCTTTCGAACAAACATTCAAGAACTCACTTACTACACTTCCTATGGGTGGAGGTAAAGGTGGTTCGGATTTCAGCCCGAGAGGCAAATCAAATGCTGAAATCATGCGTTTCTGCCAGGCATTCGTTTTAGAATTATGGCGCCATATTGGTCCGGACACAGACGTACCTGCCGGTGATATTGGCGTAGGCGGACGCGAAGTTGCTTACATGTATGGTATGTATAAGAAACTGGCCCACGAAAATACCGGAACATTCACAGGTAAAGGACGTGAATTCGGTGGTTCACTGATTCGCCCGGAAGCAACCGGTTATGGAAATGTTTATTTCTTACTGGAAATGTTGAAAACTAAAAACATTGATATCAAAGGTAAGGTCGTTACTGTGTCTGGTTCAGGTAATGTTGCTCAATACACGGTAGAAAAATTGATCGAGTTAGGTGCAAAACCCGTTACCATGTCCGATTCTGACGGTTATATATACGACCCGGATGGTATAGACCGTGAAAAACTGGATTATATCATGGAATTAAAGAACCTGTATCGCGGCCGTATACGTGAATACGCCGAAAAATACGGATGCAAATATGTACAGGGAGGTCGCCCTTGGAATGAAAAATGCGATATTGCTATGCCAAGTGCAACTCAGAACGAATTAAATGGCGATGATGCAAAAGTTCTCTTAGCCAATGGTTGTTTTGCTGTATCGGAAGGAGCAAACATGCCTTCTACCCCGGAAGCAATCGATGCCTTTCTGGAAGCTAAGATTCTGTATGCTCCGGGTAAAGCAGCTAATGCTGGTGGTGTATCTGTATCAGGTTTGGAAATGACACAGAATGCCATGAAACTGAGTTGGACAAGCGAAGAAGTAGATGCTAAGCTAAAACAGATTATGCACGACATCCACGAACAATGCGTAAGATATGGCACTCAACAAGATGGTTACACAAACTATGTAAAGGGTGCAAACGTAGGAGGATTCATGAAAGTTGCCAAAGCTATGATGGCACAAGGAATCCTGTAATATCAAAAGATTAATGATTATATAGGGGGCTGGCTAACGATAAAAGTTAGTCAGTCCCTTTCTTGTTCGAGTTAGAAAAAGCAGGTTTGAAGTCCCACGCAAATAGAAATTTCCGATTTTCAATTCCCAGTTCTCAATTAAATAGTACCTTAGTGCCATAATTTAAGAGATATGGTAACAGAAGCACTAAAAAGACTCTACTACACTTATACCGGACATGAAGCAAATGAGATTACAGAATTACCTTCTTCCGGTTCTAACCGCCGATATTTCAGACTAACAGGAATTAAAACTTTAATTGGAGTAAGCGGAACATCACAAGAAGAAAATAGCTCGTTCATATACATGGCCGATCATTTCCGAAAAAAAGGATTGCCTGTTCCTAATGTATGCTGCTGGTCGGAAAACAAAACCTATTATCTTCAAGAAGATTTAGGAGACACTTTATTGTTCAATGCCATTGAAAAAGGGAGAAAGAGCAGCGTATTCGACGAATGCGAACGTAGTTTACTAAGAAAAACCATTACGATATTACCCTCTATTCAATTTGCAGGAGCTGAAGGATTCGACTTCTCAAAATGTTACCCTCAACCGGAATTCAACAAGCGTTCCATTCTTTGGGATCTGAATTATTTCAAATATTGTTTTCTGAAAGCTACCGGAATGGAATTTCAGGAAGACCGGCTTGAAGACGATTTCTTAAAAATGAGCGACGTATTACTTCGAAGTTCTTCTGCAACCTTTATGTACCGGGATTTTCAGTCTCGTAATGTTATGATAAAAGAGGGAGAACCCTGGTTTATCGACTTCCAAGGTGGACGCAAAGGGCCCGTTTATTATGACGTAGCTTCTTTCCTATGGCAGGCAAAAGCCAAATTTCCGGAAGACCTGAGAAATGAACTGCTGAACGATTACATACAAGCTTTACGCAAATACATTCCCGTAGATGAAAAGTACTTCTTCAGTCAGCTACGGCATTTTGTCCTTTTCCGTACACTACAAGTATTGGGAGCATACGGTTTTAGAGGTTATTTTGAAAAAAAGCCTCATTTCATCCAGAGTGTACCGTTTGCTATCGATAACCTGCGTCAGCTGTTACGCGAAGATTATCCCGAATATCCATACCTCAGTTCCGTATTAAGAGAACTAACCAACCTGAAACAGTTCTCCGACGATTTGCAGAAACGCACACTTGAAGTTAAGATTGTAAGTTTTGCCTATAAAAAAGGAATACCGAATGATCCAACCGGCAATGGTGGAGGTTTTGTATTTGATTGCCGCGCCATTAATAACCCTGGAAAATATGAACGTTACAACCATTTTACAGGATTGGACGAACCAGTAATCAACTTTCTGGAAAACGATGGAGAAATTACTGAATTTCTTGAACACGCATATACAATGGTGGACGCTTCCGTAAAACGCTACTTAGACCGGGGATTCACCAACCTGATGGTATGTTTCGGATGTACCGGAGGACAACACCGCTCAGTATATTCAGCACAACATTTGGCCGAACATCTCAGTTCCAAATTCGGAGTAAAAATACATCTTACACACAGAGAACAGAATATTGAACAAATCTTTGACGCAACAATATGAAAGCAATGATTTTTGCTGCCGGTTTGGGTACAAGGCTCAAACCATTGACAGATACTACCCCAAAAGCTCTACTCCCCACCGGAGGAAAGCCTATGTTGGAACATGTGATACAGAAGCTAAAAGATGCCGGGTTTCATCAAATCGTTATTAATATCCACCATCACGGACAACAGATACTGGACTTTCTGGAAGCCAACAATAACTTTGGCATCCGGATAAATATATCCGATGAACGCGATTATCTGCTCGATACTGGCGGAGGAATAAAAAAAGCCGCCCGTTTCTTGCAAGGAAACGAACCGTTCTTAATCCATAATGTAGATATATTATCTAATGTCGATTTACGCCATTTATACAACAAACACCTAGAAACTAATCCTTTAGCAACGTTATTGGTAAGCAAAAGAAATACTTCCCGATATCTTCTTTTTAATAAGGAAAACAAGCTTTGCGGATGGCGTAATCATGATACGGGAGAAGTAAAATCTTATTATCCCGACTTTGACCCGAAGCAGTATAATGAATATGCATTCAGTGGTGTTCATGTTGTGTCTCCCCAAATATTTGAATGGATGGAAGAATGGACAGGCAAGTTTTCAATCATCAACTTTTATCTGTCAATCTGTGCCAAAACAAACATCCACGCATATGAAATGGAAAATCTTCGTCTGTTAGATATAGGTAAGCCGGATACTCTGGAAAAAGCAGAAAAATGGATAACCGGCAAATAAGCCGGTTTCCAATATCCTTACGGTTTCATCACTACTCCCAGACTTTTCTTACCATCCATCTTTATGACTATAGGATTATCAAAGCAGACATGGCGAAGGTACTCTGTCTCCTCAACCGCCGGTTGAGCATTGAGGAAGTCTTCGTCAAACCATCCGTCACCTTTGAATGGATTGATTGTAAAATAACCAACACCAAATGAAGTCAGGTTCTGGAAGAAATGGGTTCCCTGACTCGGATCGATCCGGTAATTTTCAAGCCCGCATTCTACAATGACACGGGCATTACTGATATGAGGCCACTTTACCGGAATTCCCAACCATGAATCACTACTGCCCCAACGCCCCGGTCCAACCAGGACATAATTCTTTTCCTGTTCTGCGAACTGACGGTTCATTTTTTCTATTTCATAAGCAATTAACTGATTATTCGACGAATTAAATGCTCCTGTCTTCACATAAATTATATCTTGTACATCATTCACAATGCCATGTCCCAAAACACTTGTAGACGACAAAATCGTATCTTCATTGTTTACAACCGTAAGATCCTCATCCATAATTTCCTTATTATCCACAATAGGACGAACCTGTAACAGATAGAAAGTAGCCCTGCTACTATCGTTCGGATCAATATTAACGGCAAATTCAATCTCTATAGGGCGACCCATTTCATCTTGTCCGATATGCAACAACTTATCAAGCGTTTCAGCCAGGGGAAATACATCATGCTGAAGTATATTCACAAATGATACGATCTTACGGCCTCCCGGATAATATCCGTCACGGATAATCTGATCGTACGGATCATATGTAGAGACAATGTATTTTAAGGCACCGTCTGCGTCGGCTTCTTTCAAGCTCAGTTTCAAAAGATTGAAAGCATCGTCTACTGAAAAATTCTCCGCCAGATTCTTTAAGTCGAGTGCATAAAAACGAGTCTGCGTCTCACGCAATGCAAAATCCATCGTACTCATCTGTAAGATATTGTGCGGATGACGCGGAGAAAAACGCAACGTTATTCCTCCGTCTACAATATATTTCCCCAAGCCTAGCGCCACGTTAGCTATACCGTCCTCGGCCTTCTCATTACCTATCGGATAGAAGTTTAGCGAACGGGCTACACCAGAAAGAGTCGGATAGAAGTGATCATTATACCGGCTACCAACAACCTCTTGCAATACAATAGCCATCTTCTCCTGATCTATCAGATTGGATGTTGCAGTCATATACGCTTTACTGTCACGATAGAATACGGAAGCATAAACAGCCTTTATTGCATCACTTAACGTACGCAACATCTCATACTGATCTTCTACCTTCGGAACCATGTAGGTAGAATAAATACCGGCGAACGGTTGATAGTGAGAATCTTCTAACAGGCTGGATGAACGGACGGCAATAGGTCCTTTTACCACGTCGTAAAAAGCCATCAGGTCTTCTATCAGGCGTGAAGGCAGGCTGGCACGAAGGAAATATTTTAAAATTGTTTCGTCGTCAACATCACTAAGAGCTACCGGATACAATTCGTTTGTCTCCATAAACTCGTCGAAGATGTCGGTACAGATGACTACCGTTTTCGGAATCGTCACAAAAAAGTTTTCGTACTCTAATTTAGGATAACGCTTCACCATAGCCCCAATAAAAGCCAGTCCTCTACCCTTTCCTCCCAGCGAACCGTCACCGATACGGGCAAAATTACTATACTCATCAAAACGGTCTTTCTGATAGATAGCCACAACACCGGAGTTCTTCATGCGACGATACTGCACAATCAAGTCGAATATCAACTTGCGAGCTTCGTCCATATCTTTATAATCACTCACGTCTACATGCTTCAATACCTCAGCAGGAGGAAACATAGCCCTTGAATAGAAGAAACGGGAGAAATGATTACGCGAAAGATGATAAACCAATGAATCATCAGGTATCTGGAATACCTTACGCTGCAAATCTTTCAGGTCGGTGATACGCATGATCTCTTCCTTCGTTTGGGGATCGAGAATAACAAAGTCGCCAAAACCGAAGCGCTGCATAATCTTCTTTCTCAAATCCTGCGGATAGCTCTTTGAATTTTTGTCGATAAAAGAAGCCCCCAGTTCCCTGGCATACACAGAATTACTTGCCTCGGACGATTCAAGAACAAAAGGAATAATCATTCCTGTTTTTCTTACATACTGGCCAAATTTGTAACCGGCATACGGATCTTTTACCCCGTCGTGCATAAAGCTCATATCCGATATGATTCCTAATATATTATCCCGGTATTGATTAAATATACGCACGGCCTCTTCATACGTACGTGCCAGTTTTATTTTAGGACGGCCACGCATACGCAACGTACGTTGGTGTCCATTCAGAGCTTCTTTGGCAAACATTTGGCTCTGTTCCAATACAAACTTATATAAGTGAGGCAACGCAGACGAATAAAAACGAACCGAATCTTCAACCAACATGATGATCTGCACACCAACTGCCGTATCATCAGGAGCATTCATCTTATCCTCTATCAATTTAATAATTGCAAGAAGTAATTCCGAATTACCCAACCAGCTAAACACATAGTCTATCGCTCTCAAGTCTTCTTGTGCCATGCGTTTGGATACTTCTTTCGAAAAAGGAGTAAGAACTACGATCGGAATATTAGGATAATGGATCTTTATCTCTTTTGCTGCAGCAAATATATCGCGATTATCCATATTAGGCATACAGATAATCAACTCGAAGTTACGATTACTTAACTCGGCCAGAGCTTCGGCTTCCGTAGTTACCTGAGTAAAACGGGGAGGATAGCGTAAACTCAACGAAGTATATTCATTGAATATTTGTTCGTCAACCCGCCCATCATCCTCCAGCATGAAGGCATCATATTTAGTAGCAATAAGCAATACGTTATATATACGCTTATTCATCAGATTAGCAAAAGATGTGTCTTTAAACACAAGATCTTTAAAGTCCGGTATACCGCTCATATCTTAATACTGTAAGAATTATATGCAGCCAAAAGTAAAGAAAAATCCGTAAACATACCGAATATTGTGCCCGAATAGCATGCCTGACGAAAAAAAGATACAATGCTTTGTCTTTTTTCATCAGGACAAGAATATAGTGTTACCATACGGAAAATAAAAGTTTTAACCCGATAAAACAAATCAGCCCCACATATTCTTTCAAAAGAATCCTACTGATAAAATGTCAGCGCATACACCCCATACAAACCGATATTCACCCGTATTCACTCAAAAACATGCACCAATAACATATAAATCACTATCAAAAAGTCACCAAAAACGCATTGTTATTCCGGAGCATTCTTTACATTTGCATACAGAATGTAATCTTAAAAAAGATATATACTATGAAGACTGAATTAATCTTATCGGCACTGGAAGCAAAGCATCCGGGAGAAAAAGAGTATTTACAAGCAGTAAAAGAAGTTCTTCTGTCCATCGAAGAAGTCTACAACCAGCACCCTGAATTTGAAAAGGCTAAAATCATTGAAAGACTGGTTGAACCAGACCGTATCTTTACCTTCCGTGTGCCCTGGGTAGACGATAAGGGCGAAATACAGGTAAACTTAGGTTACCGCGTACAATTCAACAACGCCATCGGCCCGTATAAAGGAGGTATTCGTTTTCATCCGTCTGTAAATTTGTCCATCCTTAAATTCTTAGGATTCGAACAAACATTTAAGAATGCATTGACCACACTTCCTATGGGGGGCGGCAAAGGAGGTTCAGATTTCGCGCCAAGAGGTAAGAGCGATGCAGAAATCATGCGCTTCTGCCAGGCGTTCATCTTAGAATTATGGCGCAACCTGGGACCTGACCGCGATGTTCCTGCCGGAGATATAGGAGTAGGCGGACGTGAGGTAGGCTATATGTACGGTATGTACAAAAAGCTGGCACGCGAAAACACCGGAACCTTTACAGGTAAAGGCATGGAATTCGGAGGCTCTATACTCCGCCCGGAAGCAACCGGCTTTGGAGCCTTATACTTCGTTCATCAGATGTTAGAAACACATGGAATAGATATAAAAGGAAAAACCATTGCCATTTCCGGTTTTGGAAATGTGGCATGGGGTGCCGCTACCAAAGCTACCGAACTGGGAGGTAAAGTGGTAACCATATCTGGTCCTGACGGATATATATACGACCCTGCAGGCATCTCGGGTGAAAAGATCGAATATATGCTCGAACTTCGTAATTCCGGGAATGACATTGTAGCTCCATATGCAGAGCAATTCCCCGGTTCTACATTCTATCCGGATAAAAAGCCCTGGGAACAGAAAGTTGACATTGCACTACCTTGCGCTACCCAGAATGAACTGGATGCCGAAGATGCACGCAAGTTAATTGCCAACAAGACACTTTGCGTTGCCGAAGTTTCCAACATGGGATGTACTGCCGATGCTGTAGATTTGTTCATTGAACATAAACAACTCTTTGCTCCCGGCAAGGCGGTTAACGCCGGAGGTGTTGCCACTTCGGGCTTGGAAATGACGCAGAACGCAATGCATATCTCCTGGACAGCGGCCGAAGTAGACGCACGTTTGCACCAGATAATGAGTGATATCCATAATCAATGTGTAGCCCACGGTAAAGACGGAAAATATATCAATTACGTAAAAGGAGCAAACATTGCAGGCTTCATGAAGGTAGCCAAGGCTATGATGGCACAAGGCGTGGTATAGAGAATCATATAAACACACTTTTATAAAAGCTATCGGCAGGGAAGGTTACTCTGTCGGTAGCTTTGTTTTTGATACCTTTCTTTATATAAAAGGAAAAAAGAAAGCCGCCGTAAAAGAAGATCACGGCGGCTTTGGCTTCTGAAAAGAACAGTATCCTATTCTGTTACAGGCGGAGGTAAAATGCGCTTTGCTTGGTCTTCGCCGGAAGTACCTTGCGCCTGGGCATTATAATCGCCATACCAGTAAATGGTGGTGGCATAGTCTACATAGCCGCTGTCCCAACCCAACATCTCTATATCAAACCTGAACTTCTCCTTAAACGGTATACCATCCAGATTGCGGGTACGCAGAAAAGCATTGTAGGCATGCGAACTGGGCAGATCGGCTCTGGGAGCTCCGCCAAATGGCGTGTAGAAAGGATAAACCGGAGCCCATGAGCTGTTGTAATAGTCTTCCGTGCCTGTACCAAAGTGAGAAGGGAATGTATCGTTGTCTACCCATATCTTTTCATCGCCTTCGCCGTACCAGCGGGGAGCATGGTTGAATAGAGATAGCAGGTCACCTTTATATACGCCTTTACCTTGAATCGTGGCAAAATTCCAGTCGGCACACTTGGCAGCCTCGTCAGGATTATTATGAATATAGATTCCGGTGTCTTGCCACCATGAAGCATGGAAGTATAACGAACGATCTTTGTCCCAAGCCAGTGGCAGGATGTTTACTTCCATCTTAGCATCTACGTCTGAGGAAGAGATATTTTGTAGTTTCAACGTTCCGTTTTCTTTATACGGCATCAGCCAGCGGCTCACGATCTTTCCCTTTCCATCAGAATACAAATACCAGCAATTGACGGCAGGAGCACCCATACCTCCGCCCGAAAAGTCGCTCAAAGGAACCCAAACAGTTTGTTTTCCGTCAAACTCGGCACTGAAGATAATTTCACGCATGAGTTGGGCAAACTGCGCCGTGTCTGCTATTCCTATCGTAAAGGTGACATCATAAACTGCGTTCTCGCCCTGAGGGAGTGTAATACTGGTAGCTTCGGAAGCCGACAATCGTTTCTGTTCTTCCAGTATAGTTCCTCGTTTGGCAACCGGATTCTGAAGTTGTTTGTTTACTTCCGCAATCTTATCGGCTACCCGTTGCAACACTTCGGCCGAAAAGGTTTCCACCTTCGTTCCTGCCGGATAGGTTCGGTAGTTAATACCGTAATATTTAGGAGTAGGATCTACACCCGGCTCATCTTCAAATGTAATCTTACAACTTTCGGAATATGGGATTGGCAAAAAGGATGTGTTTCCACCCTTTCCTTCGGGTTCATAACTGGTATGTGCCTGAACCAGGCCGGGAACAACGTCTGGGATATTGATTTGCATTAGGTCATAGGCCGGGATAATCCATCCGGGCTCTGTTGCTCCATCAAAGTAAAAGCGCCAAGTCCCGCGTTTATTCAACGTTGTAATCCAGATACGGGTGATTACTCCAGGACCTTTTTCGTCAAACATAACCTTTTCGATTCGTCCCTCTATCGTATCAGTCCGTTCTATACCGAAGCCGTCGTTATTGGCAAACCACCCAGGATCGGAAGGAGATACGGAACGCCGGTCATAACTGCTTACCTGACTACAGGTATAATACGGATCAGGATAAAGCGATAATTCTTCCATGGAAACCATCTCGTCCAAAAGAGATTCCATGGTAACTGTTTTGTGCGGAGAATCGCAACTGAGAATTGTTGTCCCAAACAAGACAACCAACACAACTAGTTCTTTAAGCTTTTTCATTAACACAGATTTAAGTTCATTTTATTTACATTAGTCATTCTATCTACATCAATCTCTTACTTTACCGGGGTTCTTTGCAATGAAATCTTTCCAACCCGTATATTTCTTCTCCTGGGCCGGCCTGTTGGTCTGGAAATAATGACAAACGGCCGCCGCCAATCCGTCTGTTGCATCCATCTGCGGAAGCATCGATTCCTGAGGAATATGCAAAAAGCGTTGCAACATACCGGCTACTTGTTCCTTTGCTGCATTACCATTGCCTGTAATAGACATCTTTATCTTCAGGGGTGCATACTCAAAGATAGGAATGTCCCGTTCCAGAGCAGCAGCCATTGCGACTCCCTGAGCACGTCCGAGCTTCAGCATGCTCTGTACGTTCTTTCCAAAGAAAGGCGCCTCGATGGCCAACTCATCCGGATGATATTGATCTATCAATCCGAGAACACGCTCGAATATTTTACGAAGACGAAGATAATGATCTTCAAATTTATCCAATTGCAAAACACCCATCGCCTCCATGCTTGGCTTATTACCTTCAATTTTCAATACGCCGTATCCCATAACAATAGTACCGGGGTCTATACC
This sequence comes from Parabacteroides provencensis, assembly GCF_900232875.1. Lineage (NCBI taxonomy): Bacteria > Pseudomonadati > Bacteroidota > Bacteroidia > Bacteroidales > Tannerellaceae > Parabacteroides > Parabacteroides provencensis. The sequence continues at coordinate 99,382 of NZ_LT960489.1, forward strand.
TAATATAATGCGGTCTTTCGTCATCTTTCCCAATCTATATCTTCCAGCAATGTACTAAAACCTGCAATTTTATGACCGAACCGATTGACCAACGCCGTATGGAGCCCACTTCCTTCTTTTTCCAACCAATAGTTTAATGTATCGATATTCTTCACAAAGAATTGCACCGAATAACTAAACCCTTCATCTTCGGCAGTCTGCATAATACGACGCAAACTTGGAGCTTGCAGAAACCCACTAGCCGTAGCCTTCGGAATATAATTTTCCTTAAGATACTTCAGGCCTTCTTCGTGAATATCCCTCTCTATATGAAAAGTTGTATTATAAACAATCATTTATCTATTAAATTTATCACACAAAGATAACGGATATATCAGGAAAACATCTATATTTGCACTCAGAAAATGATAACCGGGGCATTAGCTCATCTGGCTAGAGCGTTAGACTGGCAGTCTAAAGGTGATCGGTTCGAGTCCGATATGCTCCACGATAAATCTATAATTAATTAAGCCTTAGCGTAAACATAAAAAGAATACCGTTCTATCCTCTCGGACCAAACGGTATTACGCGCTGTCTAATTTCCAATTTAACTAATAGTAATCAATAAAGTTCTTCGTAATTGAAAAGTTATAACGTGATATCCATTCCTGTTGGAAAATTGGAACGTGGAGAAACCATATTTGGATCACGCCAATATAAATGATAACTCTTGCGATGGATTCCAACTGCTAAAATCGTAAAAGTAAAATTTGTTCTATCCGAACAATAATAGAATAACGTAACTGTATTATTCGATATGTGGAAAATAGTCTCTGTACCATACTTGTATCTAGTTCCCTCTAGATTCTTTGTGTCATTCTTTGACTGCAACGTTGCAAAAACGCTATCTAAATGTCCGGTTTTTATCTCATCTTTCGAACTTTTACCAACAGTAGCCTGTACGTTAGTGTTCCCATTAATCCAAGCGGCAAGAACTGCTGATGTAGCTAATACTGTACCGTTAATCTGCATTTGTGCCATAATAATTCTTTTTATAAATTAATACTTACTTGCAAGCTTATGAAACAAAAGTACTACGACAGATATACTCAGCCTATTTTTATTTGCAGATTGTGGATAATGCTTGTTGAAACCAAGAATATAATCTCTATATCCTACAAACTGAAACAGGCTGCCTCTTTTCGAGGCAGCCTGTTTCAGTTTTATTTTTAATATGTCATTTTACAAAAGGAGCCTTTTTAAGATAAGCGGCACAATCTTTCACCCCGGCAAATTGTGTACGTCCGTCCGGCATGTGTTCCAGTTCAACAAAATAATCCTGAATACCATTTGCGTACATCTGCTTAAAGATCATTTCAAAATTCATCATACCACTCTGACCCAGCACAGCACGGTCTTTAATATGCAGAACCTTAATGCGGTCAGCATATTTCTTCATATATTCCACCGGATCATTTTGTCCCATAACCGTCCAGTAAACATCCATCTCAAAAAATACCAAAGAAGGATCAGTCCCTGCAAGGAACAAATCATAAATGACATCGCCCGATCTATCCCAAAAGCCATCTCCCTTACGTTCCCCGGGTTTAACCACACGCTGAAATTCCATATTATGATTATGATAGCCAAACGGAAGACCTGCAGCTTTTACAATTTCGCCACCTTTATTAAATATATCACAAATCAATGCGGCATCTTCATGGGATGCACATTTAGGCATCATAGGTTGAATCAGATATTTACAACCCAGCTTTACATGGTCTTCGGCAGTAGGTTTCCAATACTCCAGGATTTGAGACATATTTTCTTTTGTATACTCCCTTGTAGGAGGATTTACATGAGAACTGATGATTTTAAGACCGGCATCTTCTGTCATCTTTTTAAATTCCATCATGTCTACATCCCCTATTTTCCCTTTATTATATCCGGCAAGTTCAAGATCGGTATAACCCATTTCTTTTACTTCCTTCAAACGTTTAGGAAGGTCTTCATACAATTCTCCGGCAAGGGAATATATTTGTAAACCTATCTTTTTCTTTGCGGCAACTACAGGAGCCGGAGTAGTGGCTGCATACATAGATCCGGCTTTACCTGCCAATAGTCCTGCAGCAGTAAAAAGGGATGCATTCTTCAAAAAATCACGTCTGTTACTCATAATAATATATTTTTCTATGGTATGTACAAAGTTATGAAAATATCAGAAAGCGTAACCAAATCCTACATTCAAATAAATAGGATACATAGCAAAAGTTACCGTATCGAAATCTTTCTGGAATATATCACTCAATCCCCAGGTCAGATCGGCACAAACATCAAGATGCTTAAATGCTCTCCATTTCGTACCAACTTGTACCCCACATTGGAAGGTTCTCAGATTATCTGAAAAATCATACGAAGCACGGTTGTCATCTTTAAACTCAACTTTTGTTCCGGTCGGATTAATTTCACGTAAATAACCATCATAAACATACCCGGAGAAGTCGCCGTTTGTCAGGAAAGAAACATACGGACCTGCAGAAAAACTCATTCTGTTATTCAGTTTGTAAGAAGCAAGTACCGGGATACTGAAATAGGTATTACGTACTTTAGTTTGCACACCTCCCGTCCAGTTTCCTTTCAGTTTTTCACCTCCGGTCCCTATGATTTCCATACTATAATTCTTCACTGTAGCCTTTGTTTCCATACCTTTGTTTTCAACGCGGAGCCCCAAAATCATTCCCCACTTTTTCTCTACGCCGAACCATTTTATAACATTGCCTTCAACCGACAGGCAAAGAGTAGGTTTATAGCCGTCTATAGAACGTATTTCACGAGGTAACGGAACCGGAGCAGTACCGCCAATGTTAAAACCGGCTTTCACCTCATATTCTAATCCCCGGAGAGAAGACCATATAATGCCTTCGTTTCTCTCGACCTGCGCGTTTACCGTTGCAGCAAACAGTAGCATCAATACACAAATTGCAGATATATGTTTTTTCATCATACTTCCTTTTATTCGTTTTCAGAATGAATCACCTCTACCTCATCAATATATAGGGTACTGCCTACAGCCCCTTCAAAGTAATCTCCCCGTATGCTGGAAGAAAATACAACAGCCAGCTGGTAGCCTCCGTTTTTCAGCTTTTCTTTATCCACAACCTTGCCCGGGCGTGCCACAAAAGGAATATAGAAATGAGTCCACTCATCGGTTGCCTGCTGATTTGAAATCCGGGCAACAGAAATCAGATTGGGACTGGTAAGTGCATTCGTGCCGTCCAGATAGCGGACATTTTCATCCGTTTCATAAAAAATGGCATAAATATCACACTGGTCTTCCTTTCCCGGAACCGGTTTTCCTTTAGAAGTAAATTCTTCCCCCGGTTTATACTTATAATACCCGCTTAAATAGGTAGGAACATGTTCAAAAGGTCTGCCAAAACGAGTTGCTTTTAATGCATTTGTTAATGCAGACGACGCATCAAATGTTCCTATAAATAAATTACCGGCTGCAATATACATTCCGACTAAACTGCCCAGACTACCTGTACTACATGTCACAAGTTTTGCACATTTGCCAACATATCCGTCCGCAAACTGGCTGGTAGGATAATCCGTCGGGCTTTTTGGCACACCGGTTAAAGCATAACCGGCATTCGCACTTCCCCAATTTACAGCATCACCACTTGATGAAAGATCATAGAATATCTGGAAACGCTCATTTTTAGGTTCCAAAGTAATCGTCTCAAAATGATAATCGGTACTAATTCCCGAAACTATACAACGTACAACATATGTCTTATTCCAGTTTCTATCTTCCGAAGTTACAACATACGTACGCGGAGTCGTAAAATCAAAAGTCGTTCCGCTGGCCGGACTAATTGTTGCACCAGGGGTCAAAGTAAACTCAGGGGATAATTTGGTTATATCTGCATCACTTCTAACAATGAGAGTTATACTTTCATTCTCTATTTCCGGTTCTGCCTTCAGAACATTGCCCGGCACCGAACAAGTAAGTATATCGGCTTCGGCATTCGGAGCCTCACTTTGTATACACGACAATAGAGGCAAACACAAAAGAAAGCATGCAATTACACTTCGTATTTTCATCGTCTATATCCTTTTTACAACTGTTTTACACTCATTTTTTTGAAAAAACATTGACAAAGGTAAGCCTATATTTTGAAAAGAATCAGACTTAATCAGGTTTAATAACTTTTTTTACAATGGGATATAGTTTTATTACCATCTCCCGGCTACTATGAAAAACAGTATAAATCACTTTGTCATTATGCAAGAAGAAAGCAGATCGTTAACCGGAAAACAAACCATCCCGATGATTTTGTAAAATCATCGGGATGGTTTTCAAAAAAGATCGGGATAATTCTTATTGATGTTCTCTGCGTAATAAATCGTTCACAGTCTTCACCGGATTAAATGTTTCGATAGGCACCTCTACAAAAACTGTATTCCAATCGCTCATAGCACCATTCCATAAACCGGGCAATTCCAAAGCTTTCAGATCACGCCCGTCTTTACTTTTATAAGATATAAAACCGGTATTCTTATCCACATAATCAGGCAAATTATATTTTTCGCCTTTATAATTCTTCACGGCACAAACCAAATCAACAGGGTTAAAATGCGTCCCTTTCTCAAACATTGCTTTCTTAGCAGGATCAGTCATATCAATCTGGGAGCTTTCCAGGACTTGCAAAGAAACTGTTCCGTCAGGATTAACGGCAAGGAACGGACCTCCGCCTGGTTCGCCTACATTTTTCACCATTCCGCAGACACGCAACGGACGTAGCAATTTACTACGGATATATAATACAAGTTCTGCATCCTCAAGCAATTTTATATCATGATTCTTAATACATAAATCGTTTTGCAAGAAATAAATCATCTCTTCGATCTGACTATGGTTATATTTACCGCTTTCAATCAGATTCAGATAATTAAATATCTTTTCCTGCAGAGAAACCAATACGCCTGCAATAACTTTTTTCCAAATAACAGTAGAGCATTTAAAACTATCCGGAACTACATTATCTATGTTTTTAATAAATACAACATCGGCCTCCACATCATTCAGATTCTCAATCAATGCACCATGTCCGCCCGGACGGAACAATAATTTACCATTCTTATCACGGAACGGATTGTTTTCCATATCGGCCGCAACCGTGTCGGTACTCGGTTTTTGGATAGAGAAAGATATGTCATATTTAACGGAGAATTTCTCTTCATATTCTCCCTTTTTAGAGGCAACCAACCTGTCTCTTATACTCTTCTGACGCTGCCGACGATCTTATGCGTTTTCTTCTTTTTTTTTTTCTTTTTTTTTTTTTTTTTTTTTTTTTTTTTTCTTCTTTTTTTTTTTTTTTTTCTTTTTTTTTTTTTTNGGAACAAAAAACAACTACGACAGAACAGGAAACAACACAAACCCTATTGGCATAGAAAACTCCACCTCCGTAAATGCAAACACCGTAACCTGGTATGTAGGAGAAAACGTACAATCCGGCTACTCGGCCACTAACGCTACCGAAAGAAACAGGCTGAAAGCACCCAATGCTGCGAGGGTAACGCTGACAGGAAGCAAAACCCTGGCGACAGACGATGCCTACACATGCCACTTCGACGTCTTTATGGGCAAAAGCGGCAGTGTGGAAGACTTCTCGTTACGCCGACACACCAACTACACGCTGACGGTAAACATCAACAATTCACTTGAATTTATTAGAAGCTATGTAACAAATAGTAGTGGCAACCTATATTATAAGAATGATGATCCCCGGATATGGCACAGCGTGGCTTCTGTGTGGGTACCGATTAATCAAGCGTTGGCCAATACATATAAAGCTTGGATAGGAAGTAATTTAACTAATTATCCACCTTTTAATTACGATGGTGGTACAGTTACGGGTACTCTTGGCTCCGATTATATGGGCGTTTCTTCTACCGCTACTTTAAATACGCCTTATTCAATAGAGGTTGAGAAGACAGAACGTGGTACTACTACATCTAATTACGCTGCCGCTATTGATTATTGTAAAGGTAAGGGTAGCGGTTGGCGTATTCCTACAATAATAGAGTCAAAAGGAATATATGATAATAGGCCATCCCTCCAAAGCGCCGGTTGCGCTGCGTTCATCGGCAATTGGTACTGGAGTAGTTCGGTCTGCAGTGGTAGTACCGGCATTCGTTGCGTACTGGTCTTTAGTAATGATAGTTACAGATACGCCAGCACGGACAACAATAGTTATTATGTCCGCTGTGTGCGGGGTACATTAGTACCGCCAAATGGAGTCACCATCACCCAGTCCGTAGCCGATGCTTACAAGGCTGCTAAGCCTAACCTTACAACTTATCCTCCATTCAATTATGATGGTGGTGCGGTTTCCGGTACAACGGGTTCTGATTATAAGGGTGTATCTTCTACTGCTACTATAAGTACTCCTTATTCCATCGAGGTGTCTAAAACTCAGCCTTCGGGTACTTATCGTTACGATAATGGCAATGTCAAGGTTCAGTGTACAGCTTTGGGTAGCGGTTGGCGTCTTCCTACTCAGATCGAGTTGTTCGCCATGTATCAGAATAAGTCTAAACTAGAGTCCGTATCCGGCTTCGCTGCATTCATCAGCTCTTACTACTGGAGTAGTTCGGTCTACAATGGCAACGCCGACGGACGTTGCGGACTGTACTTCAGTAATGGCAATTTCGGTTGGAGCGGCACGAGCAACAACCACTGTGTTCGCTGCGTGCGGGATATCTGATTAGCAGATAGAAAATGGCTTTAGCCTGGTTTCAATTGCCGTCGGTTGAAACCGACGGAGGCGGTAGATTCCCCTCTTTCAAGGGCTTTAGCCCAACCTGAAAGAAATTTGGCTAAAGCCAACAAAAAATGTACATCCCTTAATCCGTCCACTAAAGTAGACGGCAACCGAACTTAGGCTAAAGCCAACAAAGAGAACATACTTTAGGCCGTCCGCTGAAGCGGACGGTAACTAAAACCAGGCTAAAGCCATTACATAGCAAGGGAACATCCGGAGTATTTCGCTGTATCCGGTAATGTTTTTTTGACACGCTCCGTTGCTGTTAGTGCGGCATAAGCCCCATCTTTTCAGCCCTTTCCAACATGAATAAACGGGCGGCTTCGTACTCGTTAGGGATAATACCATCCAGGATAGCATTCTTTATAGCCTCCTTAATCACTCCTACCGGCTGCGAAGGCGGAAGTCCAAAGGTATTCATGATCTCTTCGCCCGATACCGGCGGCTGGAAATTACGAACACGGTCTTTCTCTTCTATTTCTGCAAGTTTCTCCCTTACCAACCGGAAGTTTGCCAGGAAGCGGCGTACTTTCTCAGGATTTTTGCTCGTTATATCGGCTTCACACAGCTTCATTAAATCATCAATATCGTCGCCGGCATCAAAAAGCAAACGGCGGATAGCAGAATCGGTCACCTCGTCGTCCGCCAAGGCAATAGGACGCATATGCAGGCTAACCATTTTCTGGACATACTTCATCTTCTCATTCATCGGAAGCTTCATTTTCCTGAAAATACCCGGAATCATACGTTCGCCTATAAAATTATGGTTGTGGAACGTCCAGCCCAAACGATTGTCGAACCGCTTTGTTGCCGGCTTAGCTATGTCATGGAAGATGGCACTCCATCGCAACCATAAATTATCCGTGGTCTTACTTAATCTGTCCAGCACCATTAAGGTATGTGCAAAATTGTCTTTATGTCCGATGCCTTCTTTTGTCTCCACTCCCTTTAAGGCACATAGTTCAGGAAAGATAAGAGGCAAAAGCCCGCACTTGTCAAGCAGGTCGAAGCCGATGGAAGGCTTTGGGGAGAGCACTATCTTATTCAGTTCATCCACTATACGTTCTTTCGAGATTATCGAAATCCTGTCTTTATTACGTATAATAGCATCAAATGTATCGGGATAAATAAAGAAGCCCAGTTGAGTAGCAAAACGTACGGCACGCATCATCCGCAACGGATCGTCGCTAAAGGTGATGTCCGGGTCGAGTGGCGTACGGATAGTTAAGTCGTCCATATCATCCAGTCCTCCGAAAGGATCAACCAGCTCTCCATACCGGTCTTTATTCAGACAAAGGGCTAAAGCATTAATCGTAAAGTCGCGTCTATTCTGGTCGTCTTCCAGTGTCCCGTCTTCCACTACCGGTTTACGGCTGTCATGGCTATATGATTCTTTCCGTGCACCAACAAATTCCAATTCCAAATCGCCGCATTTAACCTGGGCTGTCCCGAAATTCTTAAACACGGACAAGTGCGCCCCGCGTCCTAACTTTTTTGCAACACTCTTTGCCAGTTCTATTCCGCTGCCAACAGCAACGACATCTATATCTTTAGACGTGCGGTTCAGATAAATATCTCTCACATAACCACCTATTACATACGCTTCGACACCTAATTCATCGGCCGCTTCCGAAATAATGCGGAACGGTTTTGCCGAAATATGTTTCAATATATCTTCTTGCTCTATATACATATATGTCAATAAAATGGTACAAAGATAATTAAATAATCAGACATATTTTCTGTAAGTTTGCAACTTGAAATAAAATCAAAAGGAGAATTACAAATGAAAAAGACAGCCATTTGCATAGCACTAGCTGCTCTCACTTTAGCAGGATGTAACGATACGGAAAAAAAAGCACAAGCCCATTTGGATAAAGCACGTGCCATGTACGAACGTAACGAATTGTTCTCTGCCAAGAACGAAATAGACAGCATACGCGCCAACTATCCCAAAGAATATAAAATACTAAAAGAAAGTCTCGCATTAATGCGCCGGGTCGAATATAAAGAGGCCGAACGCACGCTTGCTTTCTGCGACAGCATGATGCCTGTCAAACAACACGAAGCCGACAGCCTGGCCAAAAAATTCACTTTCGAGAAAGACAGTGTCTACGAAGAAATAGGCAACTATATATGGAAACAGCAAACGATAGAACGTAACTTGAAACGTTGTTATATCCGTTGCGGTGTAAACGAAAAAGGCGAAATGTATCTGGCAAGCGTCTATTTCGGCAGCCGCCCGATAGAACATACCGGGATTAAGCTCAGTACTAAAGACGGTATGTTTGCAGAAACAGCTTCAATACCATACGATGGCGGAGTAAACTACCGTTTCCAGGATCTGGGCAATACAACGGAAGTAGTTACTTATAAAGGCGATAATGGCATCGATGCTGTAAAATTCATCTTTACAAATGAAAAAGAACGGATCAAAGTAGATTATACGGGAGGAAAGCCATACGTCATCTATATAGCTGATGGAGACAAGAAAGCCATCGTGGAGACTTATAATCTGGCTACCGTATTAAGTGACATTGAGAACATGCGTAAAGAAACGGAAAAAGCAAACAAACGCATGAGCTACCTAAAGAACAAGCTGGATAAATCGTAAACCTTTGCAGATAAATGCAGACCGTATTGATATAAAGTTAGCATCTGAAACAAATTTGGTAAGCATCCGAATAAAAAAAGGTAGGCATCTGAATAACTGTTCATAAAAAGAGCCGTATGGCAAGCTCCCGAAGGGCTTCCATACGGCTCTACTATTTTATAGAGACAGGTAACTTATCTCACGATTACTTTCTGAGCGTTTCCGCCTTCAACAGATACAACTACGATACCCTTTCCTGCAGGCAGGGTGAAATTGTCGGAAGTAGCTGTTACAGTAGCGATAACCTGACCTAAAATATTAGTCAAAGTAACCTTCTTGCCTGTTGCATTGTAAATTGTAACATTATCCGTACCGCCGGTAATCACGATTTCAGAAACCGCAACATCTTCATTTCCGGTAGGAGCAGATGTATTATCCACAGTAAACGGAGCACCTACGTTAGACATTACAACTACATTATTAACTACGCCCACATACGGAGTATGGAAATCATTACCACCGCTAAGCGTACGATTCAGTTCCCTCTGATTTTCTAACAGATAACCACCATCAGAAGCGGTCTTGAAAGCAAACAAAGCAGGACTGTCGGCCATAGTCTTAATTGTATCACTTGTTATAAAGCCTGCACGGTAATAAGTTACATTGTTATTAACAAATGTCTTATTGGAATCGCGCAATGAAACCAGATAGTAGCGGGTAGCTGCGTCTGCAGTTGCAGTTTCCGGAGCATGCAAAGCAGAAGAAACATAATACAGGCTCTTACCAGGTATTACCGTGTCTGCTTTTTCAACCCACAAACTAAAGTTATCGGCACTATAATCAGCCTTTAAGATTTCCTGGCCTTCGTTCTTAACTTCGGCATAGAAATTCAGCGGATTCATTGTCAGATATTTTCCATTTGTACCAATTTGCTTATGGTTGTTTCCAAATGAAGCATATTCGGGAGCATCTACGGCAGTAAAGTCAAAGTATGCAACCTTATCAGACAAAATCAGATTTGCATTGTTGATATCCAAAGATACGAAATCAGCGCCTGTAGTCAATTTATACTTGCCACCTTCCAAAGCGGTTACAAATGTAAATGTAAGGGCTTTACCTGCTGTAGAAGTCAGTACCAAACCTGTATTGTTAGGTTCTACATTGTTGGCTACAGAATCGTTAGTAAACTGCTGAGCCAATTTATAAGTAGCCGTATACAACTTATCACCTAAGCTGGTTGCACCCGTATTTTCACCTACATTAGGTATAGAATCCTGTACAATAGCAACTTTAAATGCAATTGGAGTTTCTGAGCTGCCTGCTTTAGCACGCAACATAGAATCTGCTGCAAATACCGGCAAATTACCAACACCCAAACCGGCAACAGCACTTAACTGATATCCGTTATCTGCAATTTCGGAAACTGTAAAATGACGAACACCTAAGAATTTATCATCAAAGTTTATATCTTTCTGATATACGAATGTGATAGAGTCGGTTCTGCCTGAAATAGTATATGTATTAGCCATACCTTGTACCGGGAAGATTTCTTTGTTCATTCCGAAATCGGTACCATCATAACGGCTACCAACACTATATTTACCATTGTTCTCCAATACATACCACTGTCCTTTAGCCTGGAATGCAGACAAAGAATCGGCAGACATCATAGGAACAGAAGCAGAAGTAGATACCCAATACTCACCTGCAGTATTCAGACCGGCACTCTTCAGATAGTAAACACCTGTTCCTGTAGGAATAGTAGAAGGCGTACCTCTTTTAACAGTAATCATAGGTGCTGTTCCTTGTGCAGGAGCAGGCGTAGTTGCCACCAAGTTAGCGACAGTCAACACTTTTGTAGAACCAACACTTGCATACACAACACGTGCAGAATCGCCTAATATTCCAATAGGACTTGCATTTACAGTAGGAGCATCTTTTACAAACATAGCCAAAGAATCATTCTTCAGGTTAATTGTAAATTTAAACTTCTGGAAGTCTGCATTACCTACTGTATGTAAACTGTTTTGAGCATAAGTTGAATCCAATGCAAAGTTTGCACCGAACACACCGGTAGCTCCAGCTATAACAGTCTTTGTTGTATCCACTCCAAAGTATTTAGGAGTACCATCCGGGAAAGACTGGTCATTTTGCAATTGCAATGTCATATAGCCTTCATCACCTGCAGCAGACAAGTTTTTCGCTAAGATTTCCTGACCTGCAAAAATGTTACCACCATAAGTACCGTCGAACATCAACTGAAAGACAGAAAAGCCATTACCTAATTCTTCGGCGTTAAGCTTCAAAGAAGCAGGAGGAAGCGCAACAGTAAAGCTTGATGTAGATGTAGAAGACAGTTCTAAATCACTACCATTTACATATAGCGCCATTAGCTGATTATTTCCGTAAGAAGCTTTAATAGCACCTCCATCTGTAAATAACCACTTATCGATACCAGCAGCCAAATTAGGCACTGCATCTGCAGAAGCAGCAAAAGACAACACGGCTTGGGTTGCCTTATTGGTAAACTGATAAGCAGTACCGCCAATTGTTGTGCCCGCATTCGTTATTTGCCATAATGCCGAGTCAATCGAAGCTTTTGTTGCAGTTGCAAGATCAATAGTCTTAACAATCACAGAGTCAGCCTTGTCTCCACTCAATGCCAAATAGTTACTACCATCTTGTAAATAATAGTAGTTTCCGGCCGTCCATTCGGCAGGAGGCACAGCAGCATTAGCCGTGAATACGCCTGCAACCATAAGTGCAGCCGCAGCCAAAAGTGTACATTTTTTGTTCATATACATATAGATTTTATTTATACAATCAACCTCTAAACAAGAAGCTTTACAAAAATGTTCTCGATGTGAGCTGCATTAACAGCAATTTAGCGACTTATAACAAATAGGAGGATTGATGCAAGGTTTGCTATATGCACAAGCAGAAAAGCCCCACCGGAAAACCGGTGGGGCGAATCTATGAATAGGATAAACCTATTTAGTTTTCAATTATTTTACAACAGCCTTAACAGCAGCTTCGCCTTCTACAGCTACGATTACAACACCCTGAGGAGCAGCAATCACTTCACTGTCTGAAGTTGCAACTATTGTAGTCTTCTGACCTAATACGTTAGATACAGTTACAGCCTTACCAGCAGCACCGTAAACAGTTACGTTACCTTCGCCAGCTACTACACTGATAGTGTTAGCTTCTGTTGATTCGTTGCCGGTTGGAGTATCAACTGCCTTAGTTGTGAATGGAAGAGCATTTTCTGCAGCAACAAGAACTAATTTACCATTATCCTGTTTCATGCATTGACCGTTTGCTGCTTCAATCAACATTTCACCGTCTGTAGGAGTTGCACGGAAGGCAAATACAGCTTTATTATCAGACATCTTTACTGTATCAGGATCAGCAGCCAGATCCTTACGGTTGTAAACCAACAATGTATCTTTTGCCAAACCATATTGTTTTGCAAGGATGAATTCCAACTTACCATCTTTATTTACATTCAGATAGTTAGCCATTACATCACCAGATGTTTCTGACTTCAGTTCCAAACCGGCTGTTGTCATAAGGTAGAACAACGGTTTCTTTGGATCTGTTACTTTTGCTGTATCTACGAACAATGAATAAGCTGCATCCAATTCTGATTCTGATTTCAATACCGGTTCAAACTTATCGTTCATACCGATCATCAATGATGTATTTTCTGTAGAAGTAAACTGCATATGAGCAGATGAATTCTTTGTCACATTTACATAATCAGGAGCTGCTGGAGTTACAATCTTGAAATAACCGGCAACTGTTGAACCATATTTTACAGGAACCATTACACCTGCACTTGCAAATGATACTACAGAATCTTTTGATGTTGTTAAATCATCATATTTAACAGGAGCAGTAGTATTAACATTAGCCATAATCAATTCATATTCTCCGGCATTCTTTGTGGCACGGAAGAATACTGCAACTGAATCCTGGTCTACCGTCTGGTTTGTCTTCATCATACGGAAAGTCTTAGGATCGTTTGCGCTGGAAGCATGCCAGTTATAACCTAATACTCTCTGGTCGCCAAACTGTTCTTTCAACAAATAAGCAGAACGTTGCAGATCGTCAGCTCCAAACTTATTGTCTGTTGCACCATTGGCAGAAACCAATTTGAACTTCATGGCATCGGCTTCTTCCATATCTTTAGCATTTACTGCACTGTCACCGGAAGCAACATATACATAAGCGCTAGAACCCAGAGGAGTCACAACCTGCAACTTAACAGAAAGGTTTGCTAATTCATCAGCTGTAAAATGTTTGTAACCAAGATACTTGTCAGCCTTAACTTCATCTTTAATAGCTGTCAATTTAACTGTATCACCATTTTGCATGATATAGTTACCGTCTAATGCATAAACAAATGCATTGTTATTAGTTGTATTCTTATTGTCTCTATTAATGAACTGATAACGACCGGCACCATCTTTCTTAACAGACCACTGTGTAGCAGGAATCAAATCTGAAATTTCATCTGAATACTGAATAGTTGATCCTGTCAATAATGCTGTCCAATATTTATTATTGTTGTCTTTAACAGCACCTTTCACAACTTGTACATAATATGACTTTGTTACATCGATGTCAGCCTTTGTTCCAGAACCTAAAGTAACATAAGGAAGAGCATCTATATTAGCAGCAGGAGAAGTTGTTAACACTTTTGTACCTGCACTACCCAGATAACCCCAAGCTACATTTGATTCTATCGTAGCTGTTTTATCTGCTGTAGTAGTAGCAGTATTAGTTAAATCTGCCGTATTAGCTTTGATAATCAAAGAGTCACCAGCAATACGACCTGTATTCACTTTAATTGCAAACAAATAAGTTGCTAAAGGACGACCAGCAGCAGCAACTGTATCAGTAGGTGTACCTGCTACAGTTCCATAAACAGCAGAACCAAACGCCGAGTGTCCTAAGGTGTCTAATACAAATTTAAAACCTGCACCAGCATCCCATGTAGCTGCACCTTGTGTCTTATGTTGAACTGTATCTGCAACGATAAATAATGTATCTGTTACAAGTTTTGTTCCATAGTAGTTCTCGTTTGTCCACTTAGGACCTTCTACAACCTGAAGCATAATTGAATCGCTTGCAGCAGCATTTCCGGCAGATTTACCTTCTGCACTACTACCTGTAAAATCAACAGCTTTAATTTTGTATTTTGTGAATACATTATCAGACAAGTCATTACCAAATGCCAGCTTGAAATAACCATTGTTCTGATTATTCAATTCTTCTGCTGTTAATTGGATATCAGCAACTTCTGTAGCTGTCCAGTTCGTAGCAGATGCATTCTTCTGAATCTTTACAACACTACCAACAAGATCCATTGAATAGATATCGCTACCAATCTTAGCTTGAATAGAACCGTTAGCAGTAGTTTTCCAACCCCACTCTGTAATAGGATCTTTGTCTGTTACAATAGCATTACCTGCTTTAGCCGGCAAATTCAATTTAGCAGTAGTAGCTTTATTTTCAAAAGTAAAAACAGAGTCACCTGTTGTCTTTTGAACTTCAATAGTCAGCTTCCACATAGCAGAGTCCAAAGATAAAGGCTCTGTAAAGTTACCAGCAGCAACAGTCATGACTTTAATACTGTCTTTTCCGTCACGCTTGTCTGCAGCAAGATAACTTGAACCATTTTTAATGTGATAGTACTTATCAGCAGGAGCCAATTTAGCCGCAATTTCACTTCCTGGAGCGTACTGTGCGCTTGCTGATAATCCACCGGCCATCAGAGCAATGGCCAAAAGAGTAGAAAATCTCTTGTTCATAATTCAAATAATTTATATTAATACTAAGTAAATAAGTTCTTTAATCTAAAAATATCCCTCACCTCAAAACATACCAAGGGATGTAATTCATCTAATCTTGCCAACAAAAGTAAGCATTGTTTTTATATCTGCAATCCATTTCTTGTGTTTTTTTCTCTTTTAGTATACTTTCTTATCAACAAAACAACATAGTGTGTACGAAATTGTCGATTCCTTATACAAAACACTCAACAGTGGTATATTTAAGCGGATATTCCAATATATAATATAATGTACGCGCATGTACATATCTTTATATCCAAATCATCGGGATCATTTTTCAATATCATCCCGATGATTTCAAAAAATGATCCCGATGATTTCTTTCTGAGAAAATGAAAAGCCCGCAATCAAGAGACCACGGGCTTAAAATCGTTCCTTTTATAACCAAATAATACTAAAGTAATAAAATAAAAGCCCTGAAATATCTTTTATCAGACAGAATGATTTACTTCTGCCGATTATATATCTTTTAAATTTTGATACACAAAGATAAATCTTTTCGATCATCTATAGGAAAAAATCTATTCGATCTAACCAAGTCTATTGGTTTATGAACAAAAAGATTCATTTCGAGTACATATCCCTCAATCTTTCGCCTGATGTACAGTAAGCTGAGGGAATGGGAATCCGATACCTTCGGCATTAAACGTTGCATAAATAGCCTGATTTATATCAAAATAAACTCCCCAATAATCAGCACTCTTCACCCACACGCGTACAACAATATTTACACTGCTATCTGCCAATGCCGTTAATGCAATAAATGGAGCTGCCGGATCAGACAATATACGCGAATCTTTAGCCAAGACAGATTCTATTACGGACTTTACCTTCTCAAAATCACTTCCATATTCAACTCCAAAAGTCCAATCTACACGGCGGCTTGTCTGATGACTAAAATTTGTCACTACCCCACTGCTTAACGAACCGTTTGGAATATAAATTATCTTATTATCAGCAGTAGACAGAACCGTATGGAAAATTTGTATCTCTTTCACCGTTCCCCCGACATTCTGAGCTTCAATATAGTCTCCTACTTTATAAGGTTTAAAAAGAAGAATAATTAAACCGCCGGCAAAGTTTGACAAATTGCCGCTCAGAGCCATACCGACTGCAACACCGGCAGAAGCAAGCAAAGCTGCAAACGATGTTGTTTGTACTCCCAATGCTCCTACAACCGAGATAATTAACAATATCGTAAGAACAACATTTACTAAACTACCGACAAATGTCTTAACAGAAAGGTCGATATCACGTTTATTCAATATCCGGCGAACCAACTTATTAATCAGGTTAATAACTAACCGGCCAACTATAAAAACCAAAAAAGCTTTTATCAGTGTCCAACCCAAAGTAGATCCTTGTTCAACAAGAGACCTCAAAGCAATTTCCAGCTTCGTAGCAGTTTCTGTAGCATCTAATAATAACATATCCTTTAAATTTAATTCTTATATTATATTTAACTCTTAGCGAATAAAATTATTACAAATTGTAGCAAAGGTATAAAGTTTTTTTATTCCAGCTAAAAGATTAATTTATTATGTAGATTTGCGGCAAATCAAATAACAGATTAAACATAATAGAATGAGAATCCTTAGCATATTTGCAGCTCTATTCTTACTTGTAGGCAATGTCTACGCCCAAACATACGAAGAATACATAAAAAAAAGCTATGACTTCCTGGATAAGAACGATTTAGTATCTGCTGAAGAAAGCCTGAAAGCGGCAATGCGTTTAGAACCAGGAAATCCTACCAACTATGCACTGCTTTCAAATCTGGGAACAATTCAACGCAGGCAAGGTAAATTAGAAGAGGCTCTCACTTCATATTCCGCCGCATTGAGCCGCCAGTCTAAAAATATAGGAATTCTGGAAAATCGAGCTTCCTTATATTCCGAATTGGGAGAAACAGAGAAAGCGTTGAACGATTACACAACCCTTCTGCTTATCGATCCAACCCACCAGGAAGCTCTTTATTGCCGGGGATTACTTTACATACAATTAAAAAACTTCATTTGGGCAGAACAGGATTTCGACAAAATCCTGGAAGTAAACGAAAAGTCTGTACGCGGCCGCCTTGGGCATGCGATCCTTGAAAAAATGCGCGGCAATTATGATGAGAGCGAACGCATATTCAACTACCTGATTAATGAAATGCCCCGCGACTGGATTTTATACGAAGGCCGTGCCGATCTTTACTTTATGATGGGGAAGAATGCACGCGCCATGGCTGATATAAACCGGGTGTTTGTTGAAAGTACTCCCAGTGCTGCACTTTATGTTTTGCGAGGTAAGATAAAACTATCCCAATATGAAAAAGAGCCGGCTGCTCTCGACTTCCAAAAAGCATTAGATATGGGTTACGATAAGGCTGTGATTGAAGAGTTAATGAAAATGACAAAATAAAATAATGGCGGTGCGTTCACTAATTCCGACTTTTGACACACCGCCATTTCCAAATCCCTATTTTCAATTACTGATTCGTTCGGCAATCCAGTCTCCTACTTCACTGGTAGAATATGATTTGCCATTCTGTGAAATATCTTCCGTCACCACGCCGGCATCCATAGAGGCAGCGACAGCCTCACGGATCACTTTTCCTTCTTCCATCAGATTGAAGGCATATTCAAACATCAGGGCGGCACTCAGGATAGTAGCCAACGGATTAGCTATATTTTTTCCGGCTGCCTGCGGATATGAACCGTGAATAGGTTCAAATACAGATGTATGTACACCTATGGAAGCAGAAGGAAGCATACCCAACGAACCTGTAATAACAGAAGCCTCATCGGTCAGAATGTCGCCAAACATGTTTTCAGTAACCAAGACATCAAAACTCTTTGGCCATTGGATCAGACGCATAGCTGCATTATCCACAAACATATATTCCGTCTCCACATCCGGAAATTCTTTTTCTATCTCTTGTGATACCTGTCGCCATAAACGGGAAGTAGCCAAAACATTAGCTTTATCTACAACAGTTACTTTTTTACGGCGTTTCTGTGCATACTGATATGCCAGACGTACAATGCGTTCAATCTCTTCGCGAGTATAAATACATGTATCATAAGCCGTATTGCCATCTTCGCTACGTCCTTGCGGGCGCCCGAAGTACATACCTCCGGTCAACTCACGGATACACATAAAGTCTGCACCTTCCACCAGATCGGCACGAAGGGGCGATTTATGGATCAAGGAAGGGAATGTTGTCACCGGACGAATGTTTGCAAACAAGCCCAGCTTTTTACGCATAGCCAGCAAGCCCTGCTCCGGACGAACCTTTGCAGACGGATTATTGTCATACTTAGGAGAACCGATAGCTCCGAAATAAACCGCATCACTCTGCATACACAGTTCGTGTGTTTCATCGGGGTACGGATTGCCTACCGCATCAATAGCACAAGCACCAACCAATGCCTCCTTATAACTCAAATCATGTCCGAACTTCCGGCATACGGCTTTTACAGCTTTCATGCCTTGTTCTACTATTTCGGGACCAATCCCGTCTCCTGCCAATACAGCAATATTCAATTTCATTACGTTAGTATTTTGTTATTCTCTTTTGAAATATTCATACTTGGGCTCTGTAGGAACGTAAGAATCATCATCCCACAAAGAGCTTGTAATCATCAGGTCTGCACTGTAACGGTTACAAGCAATAGGTACATTATGAACACGGCATTGGCGAAGCAACATCTGAATGTCTGCTTCATGTGGCTGTGGATTCAGGTCGTCAATCAGGAACACGGCCAAATCTATTTCTTTGCGAACTACCATGGCTGCGATCTCCGCATCACCCCCCAAAGGACCGGAATGCATCCGTGTCATATCGATTATAGCCCCGGTTTCTTCAAGTGCCTTTTTAACAAGACCGCCCGTAGTTCCGGTACAAACCAAATGATGATGTGACAGGTATGTAGCATTGTGAACTGCCCATTCAACCATATCCGCCTTACGATTATCGTGCGCTACAAGCGCAATAGTTAACCTTTTCATACTACCTATAATTTTAATTAGACAATTTAGCCTTCTATTTTATTCAGCATCTTCAGAGTTGCTTTGATGGCTGCTTCCGTTTGGTCGGCATCCAATCCGCGTGTCTTAAAATCTACCCCGGCATAATTCCAACTAATGACAGTCTGCACAAAAGCATCGGTACGTCCACCGGGAGGAATCGTTACAGAATAGTTTGTCAACATTGGAAACGGCCGTCCAAGATTTGCATAGATACGACGTAAAGCGCGTACAAAAGCGTCATACTGACCGTCACCGGAAGCCGATTCTTCATATGCCTCACCATCGATCTCTATCTTCAACGTTGCAACCGGTTTCAGCCCCTGAGCCAAAGATAAAGAATAATTCAATATCCGTATCTTCTGATCTGCCATCGCATCATGATGCAACACATCACTAATGATATACGGAAGGTCTTCAGGAGTAACCATCTCTTTCTTATCTCCCAGTTCGATGATGCGTTCGGTAATCTTCTGCATGGCTTCTTCATCCATATCGATCCCCAGGGTTTCAAGATTCTTACGAATATTTGCCCTGCCGGATGTCTTACCCAACGCATATTCGCGAACACGCCCAAAACGTTCGGGAAGCAGCTCGTTACAATACAGATTATTCTTGCTATCTCCATCTGCATGTACGCCGGCGCATTGTGTAAAAACATTCTCGCCTATAATTGGTTTATTGAGCGGGATATGTACACCCGAATAAGTCTCGACCAAACGGCTCACATGGTTAATACGTTCTTCGCGGACACTGCTCACTTCATCCAACTGGTCTTTAAGCATTGCCACCACACTACTGAGCGGCGCATTTCCGGCACGTTCGCCCAAACCGTTCACTGTTGTATGGATGCCGCGAATGCCGGCACGAATTGCAGAATAGACATTCGCCACTGCCAGATCGTAATCGTTATGCGCATGGAAGTCGAACTTCAACTGAGGGTAACGATCCACCATCATTTTACAATATTCGAAAGTATTACCCGGATTCAACACGCCCAGCGTATCAGGCAGCATAAAACGGCAAATAGGCAAATCCATCAATCCGTCTATCAATTGGAATACATAATCGGGGGAGTTCTTTATCCCATTCGACCAGTCTTCCAGATAAATATTTACATCGATATTCCTTTCGGCAGCATTCGATACAACCGAACGGATATCGGCAATGTGCTGTTCGGGGGTCTTACGAAGTTGCTTGGTAACGTGCTTGTAAGAACCTTTGCAAAGCAGATTCATCACATGGCAACCGGCAGAACCGATCCAGTCGAGCGAAACCGTCCCGTCAACAAAGCCCAGCACTTCAAGTTGTCCCAGCCTTCCGGCACGTTCCGCCCACTGGGCTATTTCTTTGACCGCCTCAAACTCTCCATCCGAAACACGGGCGGAAGCAATCTCTACCCGGTTCACGCCAAGTTCGACAAGCAGCATTTTTGCAATGCTCAGCTTTTCGCGTGCCGAAAAAGAAACGCCCGACGTCTGTTCCCCATCCCGGAGAGTTGTATCCATTATCTCGACCATATTCTCATTTCTCCTTCGTTGTTACTTTTTGGCACACAGATGAGACAGATGAGACAGATGACCGCAGATTATTTTTTTTATCATTCGTAAAGATCTTCCTCTTTACTTGCGGATGTTCTCCAAAGTTCAACAATAAGCCTATTTCAATCTGTGTTGCCTTTAAATAGTTTATCAATTGCAATTCATGTTCAGAGCAGATACTGCTTGTAGCTTTTAATTCTAGAATAATATGATTATTGACAACTATATCTGCAAAATATTCTCCCACAACCAATCCTTGATAATACACTTCTATGCGTTTCTGCGCTTCGCAGGCATAGCCACGCTGTTTTAATTCCCAATAGAGCGCATTCTGGTACACACGCTCCAGAAAGCCATACCCCAAAGAATTATAAACGCTATAAAAAGCATTTATTATTCCTTCCGTCTCTTCTTTAAATAAATAATCCGCGTTAATCTGTCCCATCTGTGTCATCTGCGTGCCATTGTGTTATCTAGCCCTTTCGTAGGCTTCTATTTTAGACTGGTTGGCCAGGAGATAATCGATGTCGTCCAGGCCATTCACAAGACAGTCCTTTTTGTAAGCATTGATGTCGAAGTGCTCACTATGACCGGTAGCATTGTTGGTAATGGTCTGCCGAGGCAAGTCTACCGTCAGTGTCACTGCAGGATCTGCCCCTACAGAAGCAAAAACTTCGGCAAGGAACTCTGGTGATACAACAACCGGCAAAAGGCCGTTGTTCATAGAGTTATTTTTAAAAATATCGGCAAAGAAGCTGCTAACAACCACGCGAAAACCATATCCGCTTATCGCCCACGCGGCATGTTCTCGGCTCGATCCGCTACCAAAGTTCTTTCCGGCTACCAGTATCTGCCCCTTATAAGTATTCTGGTTTAGCACAAAGTCGGGATTAGGGTTGCCCGCTTCATCGTACCGCCAGTCACGGAAAAGATTGTCGCCGAATCCTTCGCGTGTGGTTGCTTTCAGAAAACGGGCGGGAATGATCTGGTCTGTATCCACATTTTCCAAAGGCAGAGGGACGCAGGTTGATGTCAGGATGCTTATTTTCTCTTTCATTATATTTATCTTTTATGTTTTACTATCTTATTTCACCTAAGATTAAATCATTTCCCATGTTTTGATTTAATCTTCTGCCAAATCTCTCGGATCTGTTATACAGCCGGTAACTGCTGCTGCCGCTGCAACCAGCGGCCCCGCCAAAATCGTACGTGCGCCGGGACCCTGACGGCCTTCGAAGTTACGATTGGAAGTAGAGACGGCATATTTTCCGGCCGGCACTTTATCTTCATTCATAGCCAGACAAGCCGAGCAGCCCGGTTGACGGAGTTCGAAACCTGCCTCGTTCAATATTTTGTCTATACCCTCGGCACGTATCTGACGCTCCACCATCCAGCTTCCGGGGACCAGCCAGGCAGTTACATTATTGGCCTTCCTTTTTCCTTTCACCAAAGATGCAAAAGCACGGAAATCTTCAATACGGCCATTCGTGCAGCTTCCCAGAAAGACATAATCTATTTTCTTTCCCAGTACAGGTTCTCCAGCTGTAAATCCCATATAGTCCAACGATTTTTTATATGAAATACGACCGGCTTCATCTATTTTTTCCATAGCCGGAATGTTTTCACGAATGCCCATGCCCATGCCCGGATTGGTTCCGTATGTAATCATAGGTTCTATATCTTCGGCATGGAAAACAATCTCTTTATCGAATCTGGCATCGGCATCACTATAAAGTTTACGCCATTCGGCAAGACTCTTTTCCCACGCTTCGCCACGCGGAGAAAATTCGCGGTCTTTCAGATAAGCAAACGTTACGTCATCCGGAGCAATCATACCGCCACGGGCACCCATCTCGATAGAAAGATTACAGATTGTGAGGCGTTCCTCCATTGTGGTATTGCGAATGGCCTCGCCGGCATATTCCACAAAGTAGCCGGTAGCACCTCCGGTTGTCATCTTGCTTATGACATAAAGGGCGAAATCCTTAGCCGTTACGCCCGGTTTACGTTTTCCGTCAATGGAGATACGCATTGTTTTAGGTTTGCGTTGCATAATACATTGGGTTGCCAATGTCATCTCCACCTCACTGGTTCCGATACCGAAAGCAATAGCCCCCAAAGCACCATGGGTAGAAGTATGCGAGTCGCCGCAAACCAATGTCATTCCCGGTTGGGTAAGTCCGTTTTCAGGACCTACGACATGGATAATACCGTTTTTAGGATGCTGCAAACCGTAATAGGTCAGGTTAAAATCCTTCGCATTCTGTTCCAGCGTATCAACTTGGTTCTTGGAGACTGGATCGTCTATTGGCTTATCCTGATTCAGAGTCGGAATATTATGATCCGGCATGCAGGTAATCTGTTCAGGCCGGAAAGGTTTCAGGCCACGGGCTTTTAATCCGGCAAATGCCTGCGGGCTGGTTACTTCATGACAGTACAATCTGTCGATATATAACTGGATGGTTCCATCGGGCAGCGTGTCTACGACATGCTTTTCCCAAATCTTTTCAAATAATGTCTTGCCCATATCTTGATTCTGTTATTATTCTACGATAAATTTATTAATTGCATCTACAAAAGCTTCCACCGAAGCAGCTATAATATCAGTATTTGCAGAAAAGCCGTAATAAATAGAGCCGTTGTATTCTACCTGCATATGAACTTTTCCGGTATCGTCGCTACCTTTACTTATTGCCTGAATAAGAAACTCCTGTATTGTCATATCGCTATTACTGATAGCTTTTTTCACCGCTTTGATACCTGCATCGACAGGGCCGTTCCCTGCAGCCGCTTCATAGCGCTTAACGCCCGACATATTCAAACAGATACTGGCAACAGACTGTACACCTACACCGCTTGTTACTTGCAGATAATCCAGTTTGATACGGTGGGTAGCCGTACGGTCTTTACCTACCAGCATCAGCACGTCATCATCATTTATATCTTTCTTGCGATCGGCCAGTTTCAGAAACTCTTCGTACGCTTTATCCAGCTTTTCCTGGTCAAGTTCCACTCCTAAAACATGCAGACGATTCTTCAAAGCAGCACGGCCGCTACGGGCGGTCAGTACGATAGCGTTATCGTCAATACCAACATCCTTCGGATCTATGATTTCATACGTCTGTACATTTTTCAGCACACCGTCCTGATGGATTCCCGACGAATGTGCAAAAGCGTTACGGCCTACTATAGCCTTATTAGGCTGAACCGGCATATTCATCAGGCTCGAAACCATGCGGCTTATTCCATATATTTTAGATGTATTGATATTGGTAACGATTTCGCGCTCTTTGTGACTTTTAAAAATCATGGCGATCTCTTCCAGTGAAGTATTTCCCGCACGTTCGCCAATGCCGTTGATTGTGACTTCCACTTGGCGGGCGCCATTCAATACGCCCTGTACGGTGTTAGCTGTTGCCATGCCTAAATCGTTATGGCAATGGGTAGAGATAATGGCATTTTGAATACCGTCTACATGTTCCATCAGGTATTTGATCTTCGCACCATATTCATCCGGCATGCAGTATCCTGTTGTATCAGGTATATTGACAACAGTAGCTCCTGCTTTGATAACCGCTTCTACTACACGAGCCAGATATTCATTGCTGGTACGTCCGGCATCTTCGCAATAAAATTCAATATCTTCGGCATATTTCTTTGCATACTTAGTAGCGGCAATGGCACGTTCGAGTATCTCATCTTGATTGGAGTTAAACTTATATCTGATATGATAATCGGAAGTTCCGATACCTGTGTGAATACGTCCGCGCTTGGCAAACTTCAAGGCTTCTGCAGCGACCTCTATATCTTTTTCAACAGCACGCGTCAATGCACAAATAGTAGGCCAAGTCACAGCCTTGGATATTTCAACCACACTTTTGAAATCACCCGGACTAGACACAGGGAAGCCTGCTTCTATCACATCCACTCCCAACATTTCGAGAGCTTTGGCAACCTGGATCTTTTCTACTGTATTTAACTGGCAACCCGGGACCTGCTCCCCATCCCGTAATGTTGTGTCGAAAATGAATAATCTGTCTGACATATTATTATCGTTTAATGTATTAATATCTTACGTTTGTCCGCTAAAACTAAAAAAGCCCTTCTCACAAGGAAGTGAGAAAGGCTCTTTCATTTATTTATCATGCCCGGCAAAGCATACAGTCTCACTTCCTATCCCGTTCCCAGAGTAGAATAATAGATAGAGAAATAATGAGACTATTTTGTATGTTCCGTGTCATTTCTATTTCTGTTTAATGATGCAAAGATACAGTCTTTTTTTTAACCACAAAATATAATTCGATATTTTTTGATTAATATTACTTATAAAACGTAAGATAAATCCTATTACAACAATCAAATCATCAATACCCAATCGTATCACGCCCGGTTACCAGATATTGCATATAGTCATTATACAATTTCACAGTAGGCTCACCTCCCGGTTGAGCAGTCTGCCAACTGGCATTCATCAATCCGGTATAAGCATAACAGCAAACTTTCTCGAAATTG
Source organism: Parabacteroides provencensis (assembly GCF_900232875.1). Classification (NCBI taxonomy): domain Bacteria; kingdom Pseudomonadati; phylum Bacteroidota; class Bacteroidia; order Bacteroidales; family Tannerellaceae; genus Parabacteroides; species Parabacteroides provencensis. The sequence continues at coordinate 124,712 of NZ_LT960489.1, forward strand.
TCAAGCATCAGCAAATCATGCACCACCTGATCTATCGGACGAGGATAAAGCGCATTTTTCTCACCAAAAAGGAAGACTTCCATATCCATCCAAAGATGGCTACCGGCTTCGTCACAATAATTCTGGAGGATTTCTGCGACTTCTTTTCCTGTATAGTCTCCTTCCGGCATACGGTGGAAACCAAACGGACAAAGAATATCCAAGTTGGCAAGCAGTTTCGGGTAATAACCGTTCGAGCTCTTAACATCGTGACAGTTGGTAGCCAGCATCACAGGTTTATCCGGAGCCAACGAACGGGCATAAGCTGTAAACTCTTTAAAGAAATGTACCAACTCATCCCGGCGTTCATCATTCTCACCCAAATAACCTCCTACCTCATTCGAAATATACCATCCGTAGAAGGACTTATGGTGTCCGTACATCTCCCATAATTCTTTTGCCACTTTCTTAGACCAATCCAAGGAACCTTGTGTGAAATCAAACCAGGCATAACCACCCACACCCAGAAATACTTTCATGTTCAGTTTGTCGGCTTCATCCAAAACAGACTCCAACGGCTTATCTGCAGCTAAATCTTTCCAGGCAGGATAGTTAGGAGATTCTTTACCGAAATTAGTATGATTCAACAAGGAATCACCTTCTTTCTTCGGATATACTTTAGACTCATAGTAAGGGAATCCGGTATAACCTGTTTTATCCATATCATGCTGACCTACATATTTCTGGTTACGGAAAAGTTCCTGTATTACCACAATATCCATCTCTATATCATGCATACCCTTCATCATTTCTGCCCATTGTGCATTTGTCAACTTGATAATATCCTTGTTCCAGAAATGTCCCTCGTTCTCGCACCAGTGATAAAACTCGAACCAACCACCATCTATCCGGCGTGTAGAACGTATTTTGGAGTCGATAATAGTCAGAGGTTCAATCATTGTCTTCACTTCATTTCCCGATTCAGCCACCAGAATAATGTTGCGGTTACCTATATACTTCTCAGTATCCAGCCAGAAACGGACACCCGTATTTCCTCCTGCAGGAACTTCCTTTTCTTCAGTATGCAAACAAGAGGCTTTATCTACATTATCCATATAGACAGAGATTTTGTACTTCCGGTCAGCTGGTGATTCATTCCAAACAGCACCCCGGATATCAAGTTTTACATTCTTGGTAATAGGAGATGGAGGTATTAATGTCAGACTGGCACGGGTGTCTTTCGATATACCTGCAGTTTGATTATTGGTACTGCCGGTACAGCCTGCCATCGCAAGCAGTACCAGCATAATAATACATTGTAACGTTTTCACTGTGTTTTTCATATTAAAATCTTTTTCCTATAAGACACATGTATCCCCGTACATACTTACAGGAACCCCTCATTTCTTATTGACAAGGCAGCTCATGAACTACTTTCTGATCCGTATAAAGAATTGCATCCGTCATCCAGATGTCAGCTCCTTTCACAGGATTTATCCATTTGCATTTAACAGTATAGTCGCCTTTCGGAAGATCGTAGTTGAAATAAATTTCACGTTTCCGGTGATCGAAGAACTTTGGCATCTTGCTTGTATCAACAAGTTTATCGTTCAAATAAATTTCAACTTCTGCCACATAATCTTCAGGAGCTGTACCTTGCAACCAACCTTTCAGCACTAAAGCCGTACCATTATAATGCAGAGAATCAAAAGCGGTAATTGACTTATTCAACGTTTCTTTACTCAACAAATACAAACCTTCAAAACTCACTTCCAAACGAACCGGCTCCGGCTTCTGGTAGGCAATTGTTACCATTTCACCATCTGTCTTACCTCCATTTTTTTCAATCTCGGCAAGTGCATGTTTCATACTCAATTCATATGCTTTGTTCAAAGAGATTGTTGTATGAGAGAAAGGAGTATCAACAACAGGGTCCAATGCCTCAGTCCAACAGGTCGGAATATTACTATATCCTAACATCGTACCCAAGATACCGGCAGCTGTAGAAGGGTTGCAATCCGAATCCTGACCGGCACGTGTCGATATATCCATTGTCTTAAAAAAATCGCCTTCACCATACAATAAACCTAATGCAACATAAGCCGAGTTCATCTTTGCTTCTATGTCAAAAGGAACCTGAATACCATCCGGACAAGAAATTTCTTCACCCCATTTCTTTTCAATCTCAAACCAAGTCTGTTTCCAGTCATTCGGATATTGTTTATGCCAGTCGATGACATCACTTATACATTTATAAAATTCGCTTTCCTGAGGTATTGTCTTCAAGGCTTCACCTACTATGAAATTAATGTCATTACTTACATACGCCAAAGAATACATAGCAGCCACAAAAACGCCACCATACCAGCCGTCGCCATAAGACATAATATGTCCGGTACGGTCACAAATATCTGCAGCTTTATTCGGCATACCGGGTGTCATTATTCCGGCGAAATCTGCCTCAATCTGAAAATCTATACAATCGGCATGTGGATTATTTTTCCAATGCCCACAGGCCGGAGGCATTAATCCGTTAAGCAAATTATACCTTGCTATCTGATTGGCATGATCCAGAGGATAACCAGCTCGAAGAAAGGCCATAGCAAACGAATCCGCAGGTGCATCCGAACCGTATTTATCAATCACATCAACGAATGTAAGATCTACGTAGACATCGTCGTAAAGACCAGGAGCCGTATCATACCATTTTTTTACTTCTCCTTTACTCCAAGGAATAGGAATATAGTCTTGAATCATGGTCCCCACATAACGAAATTCGGTAGGCCCGCCATAGGTACAACCAATAGTCTTACCGGCCCAACTTCCCTTTACCTTATCGAACAGTTGTTCTTTGGAAAGAGTTAAATTCAAATCCGGCTGTTTCTCGGTTTTATTACAACCAAGCAGAGACAGAGCAAAACATCCGGCAACAACAAACAATTGTGCTTTCATAAAATTAATAGATTTAAAATAGAGTGAGCTAAGTAACGTATTTTTTAGCAGTGGACATCTGTTTATAAAAGGAAAATTCCATGAATTATTTACTGAAACTGATAATCCCAAAACCATATTTAATAATTTCATCACTTTCCTTTCAGATACTTTTTATATTCATCAAAAGCCCCGGTTCCGGGTCTAAAAGTAGCCCAGCTAAAATTTGTAATTTTAGTTGTAAATAAGCCGGCTACAAATAATTGATCCTGCAATTCTTCCCAGTCTTTCGGCCTATAAGGAACATCCGGACACCAACAATTTTTAAATGATTCTATATCAACCCCAAACTCTACTCCTGTTTCATCACAAGCTTTTTTAACTTGAGTAAAATAATTAGGTAAATCAACGTCAACATCCACCAAACAACGCCCACCTATATCTTGTAAATAAAGTACATCTATATCCGGTGTTTTTTTTAAAATAGCTTTGAACCATTCACCGCACAAATCTGCAGGTTTTCCCCGGAATAAAGCGGGAGCTATGTGTACCGGATATTTTTTTGTCTTAGACTTACAATAAGCTGCAACTTTTTGCAAATAGTCTGCCAATAAATCCCTTGCAGGATTATTCTGCCAACATCCATCAGGAAAAGAACCATCATGAAATTCTTCCGTAATATACCACCCTGCGAAACAAGAACAGGAACCAAACATCTCATAAATCTCATCAATAACCAATTTGTTTTTTTCAAACAATACATCATAAGTTGCCTGTATATTTTTATCTCCGTTATAATCACCACCAAATAGTCCAAAGACCAACTTAAACCCCTGCCTTTCTGCAGCTGCAACCATATTATTTACTATAGGATACTGTATTTTATTCCAAGGAACTTTCGTATTCAAATACCACGAAACATCATTCTGATTGCCAAACCCCTGCGTATATTGAACAATCCATGTATCAATATCAACATCTTTACAAGCCTTGAAGTCGCTATCCCAGTCTTCGTTTTCATAGCCAGAAGTCAATTGGATAAATAAGCTATTGAATTGAGGTGTTCCGGCTTGAAGTTCATATGAAGTAAGTTGTTCTAAAGCATCAATTTTCACCTCTCCGGAATGTGCTTCCCCTGACTGATTAACTATTTCGATACGATAACCTACAAATCGAGATAAATTCAATGAGTCTTTAGAATTACCTTTCAAAAACTTAAACGAAGAATAAGGTATTACTAATCTTTGCCAGCTGCCACAACTCAGAATGATGTCATTCGTATAAACAAAATACACTCTCTCATCCCTCGAAGCTACCAAAGTTTCATCTTGTATCAAATGTATACGAAGTTGATCCATATTACCTTTTTCTCCTTTTATCCAAATAGATATACCTAAAGGACAAAATGAAAGATCCGGGCGATAGTCCGCCCATACCTCTTCTAACAGAACACTTTCTTTTTCTCCATCTTCAGGTTTTCCTGAAAAATTATACTTTAAAGAGAAAGAACCGTCTCCTTCTATTTTATCTGCTCGATCTACAGTTTTCTTAATTTTCGCCTTCGGACAATTCCTGCCCGGCTCAATAATATATACATTACAAGCTTCTTCATCATAAGTATTTAATAATTTAGTAGCTTTCACTTGTTTCAATAAATCGTTTGATTCTCCGGAGTTAAAAAAATCTGCCGGAGCACGATTAAATGAGCAAGCTGAAAAACACGCATACATAAATATCAATAATAGATTTTTCATAAAATCATACTTTTAACAACAATAAAGGCTGTCTAAAAACTCAGTTTCCTGAACTGAAACCTTTTTTATTTTAGACAGCCTTTTGTTGACTATTAACACCCTTAACCTTTAATACCTATTGTGGATAATATGTCATTTTATAAGCTATAATACCTGATTTATCCGCTGCACCACAAGCAATAGAAGCATAAATATACACCTCACAACCATTTACAATTGTTGCAACATCTCCATATTGATTATAGTTCACTTCACCATATACATCACTTTCCAATAACTTAAATTTGGCATAGTCTGCATCGTCCGGTACTAATGTCAGATTATTCTTATCCGTAATTTCAAAAACTTTCATTACAACACCATCCCAAGCCCAGAAACCTTGTTCCAATGTCACCAGAAATTTATCTCCATTTACCTCAAACACATCAAAATCAAATATTTTATATAGGTTATTTTTCGGATTCATCCGGATAATATCCATACTTGGAGGAAAGACCTCTAAACGGCTACCTTTTTCCAGTTTTTCACTATCATTGCCATCATATATACAATATGTAATATAATGATCCGAATTTTCATCCAGTGACTCACGCTTTACTGAAGCAAATGACCATGCTTCTTTTGCACTCGCATATTTAATAATTGTTGGTTTTGTATTTACCGGAACACCATCACGGAACTCCCAATAATAGAAATCGGTCATACCAGGAGCTGTTGCATAAATATAGCCCTTTCCTTGTTTCAGATTCCCTATCACACTCATTTTTCGTCCTAACAAACCCGGGCAACCAGCATCTTCCGTATAATTCAAAATTTCCTTTGCAGGGCTATTCTCATCATCATAATAATAAACAATAAAACCCGCACTATATTCATTATACCGATTTACAAGAATATGTCCCGCATCATCTGTTTTCACCTGCATGGTAAATGTAGTAGGAGCTGGTATTATCTTTTTGAACTTTCCGGTGATATTATCATATACCCTAACTCCATCTCCAGCGGTCCATATATCTGCATCATGCACATAAATATTATCTCCTGCAGCATCCATACCAGAAATATAAGGGCGGACAATTCCCATTTCCGTAGAATTCTTAAACCACATTTTTTTGAAAATTGTCTTTGGAGGGGTTGGAAGAATTTTAATAATATTCGTACGCTTTACACCTTCCCCATCAGTAACCGTAATTTTCAGAGGATCAGTAAAATCCATTTCACCTGTAATAGCAGGTTCTACATAGCAATTGTTCTCCACGTTGGCAAATGGTTTCAAGCGCGTTAAGTCTAAAGGAGAATCCTCCGTTGTAGGAACTTTAATATATAAAGTATCACCATCATTATACGGCCCTACCATTGTTGCACCATATTCTGTAGATCCACCAGGAATCTTTACGAAGAAATTTAATAGTCCTTTATTATATGTAACACCGTTATCCATATCCGGTGACTCACAACCAAATACTAGGAGCAGGAGCAAACTGCAATAAAAAGCATTCAATATTTTATTGGTATTCATAACATAATCTTTTTAGCATTATTTCCATTCATCAAATTGTTCACAGGCCGGATTACGCTGAATCTCAGTCAGAGGTATAGGAAAACGATAATATTTCTCAGGAAATATACGTTTCTTCCCTCCATCGCAATCTACCTGATCATAAGTAAATGTTCCATCTTCATTTCTAGTTATTTTCGTACCATGACAGTTAACGTTATTAAGGACAATAGAAGCCTGTTTCCAACGTCTTAAATCCCAATAGCGATGTCCCTCAAAAGCCAGTTCAATCATCCTTTCATGCCGTAATAAAGACATAAACTCAGACTTACTGCTTGCTGTAACCGGTTTATCAAATCCTGCACGCAGACGCACCTGATTCAATGCAATTAAGGCTTCACTTAAATTATCTTGTTGGGCCATAGCCTCAGCGTATATCAAAAGAACTTCTGCATAACGCATAGCATAATAAGTCAATTCTCCGGGTTGAAAACCATTCCTCTGGCCTTCATCAAACAGTTTACGCATATAATATCCCGTACATGTTGTACCACCGCCAATAGCATATCCATCAACACCTCCGACATAAGTTTCTATTTTACGTCCTTTCCAATCAGCTCCATTATATAAAATTGATGCATAAAAACGCTTTTCACGTCCTTCATACGGATTCTTTGCCTGTTCAGGATTATCCCAACTAAAATCAGATCCATCAGCCATCTGATAAGCCGATACTAACTCTTCTGTAGGGCTAACCTGCGCATATCCTTTGTCTCCAGGAGGACAATAAAAATAATCAAATGAATAACCAAAATTTGGAGATTGGTAGCCAAAATCAAGAATAGATTCTTTCGATGTTCCCGCGGCTCTTTTATAAGTAAATAATTTGGCATAATCATCTTCCAACTCATAAATACCTAAATCCATTACAGCCTTTGCTGCATCAGATGCTTTCTTCCATCGTTCAGCATAAAGCATATAACGGGCTTTAAAAGCCAAAGCCGCCCCTTTTGTCAATTTTCCTTGATTATTTTCTTTGTCCGAAACAACCTTTACAGGTAGATGCTCTATAGCAAAATCTATATCTCTCTCAATAAAATCCCAGCATTCTTCAACGGAGCTACGAGAGTTTTCTTTCTTATCCGGCAATTGTTCGAAAATAATAAAACTGCCACCATACACTCTTGACAACTTAAAAGAGACCCAAGCTCTAAAAAAACGGATTTCAGCTTCAGCCCGCAATGTTACTTCTTCCGGTAAGTTAGATCCATACTTTTTCAACCCATCCAGAAATTCATTACAATCACGAGTCCACGTATAAGCCCAATCCCAGCAGCCCATTGCATTATTATCCGGAGTTACCATCTGGCTACCAAAAATAAACAAATTGGCATCTGCAACCGGAGTATTCATTTTCAAAATATCTGAATGTGCATCATCTTCCACATAAGGCGTATAATACGTCTGCCCAATCAAAGGATAAAATTTATTCAAATATAATTCCAGATTTTTTTCGTTTGTCCAAGGCACTTCATCTGAATAAGACTTTGTCAGTTCAGGATCAAGGCTACAACTCGCCAAGCATGTCATTGCAAACAAACCAGTATAAATAATTATTTTATTTAGCATATCCATTTCGTATCATATTAAAAGGTTAAATTAAGTCCAAATTCCACCGTACGTTGTTGTGGATAATAGCCTTGATTCACATCCGGCATTTCAGGATCCAAATATGGCAAAGCATCTATCGTAAACAAATTTCCACCAGAAATATAAAAACGAACTCTTTCTATAGATATTTTCTGAGTTAATATCCGAGGAATCGTATAACCTATCTGAGCATTTTTCAAACGAAGATAAGCTCCGTTCTTCAACCACCAGGAAGATTCAGAACTCCCGTTTGAACGACGTGAAATACCTAATCGAGGATATTCTGCATTTGTATAGTCCGGTCTCCAAGCCTTTTCTATCAAATAATAAGGAGAGTTTCCATCACAGAAAAACGGCTGAGTGTAGAATGTATGATCCGAAAATTTACGATCCGAATAGTACCCGCACAAAGAAATATCACAAAGAGCAGCACCCTGGAAAAACATATTAAAGTCAAAACCTTTCCAATCTGCAGCCAAATTTAAGCCAAACATCATTTCTGGCGTAGCACTTCTTCCTATCCACGTTTTATCTTGTTCATACGTAATACGTCCGTCGCCATTCACATCCTTCAGTTTAATATCACCCGGCAAAGTAGGTCCTAAAACAGCACTGTGATCTATCTCTTCCTGTGATTGAAAAAGCCCTTCAGCTATAAATCCGAATTTCTGATTCATAGGTTTTCCTGTTAATCGTCTGTACTCCGGAACATTCGGGTCTTCAGTTGTTTCTATCACTTTATTTCTCGCCCATGATAAATTTCCCCGTACGCTATAATTAACTTCTCCTATTTTATTCCTATGTGTTAATGTTATTTCAAATCCACGATTATCAACAATACCGGAATTCAAATAAGCAGGAAAATAACCGCCCATAGAAGGAGGCATCAAATTTCCCTGAGCCTGCAGAATATCTTTTGTTTTCATATAAAAAAGATCCAATTCTGCGCCCAAAAGGCCATTCCACATTGATGTTTCCAGACCTATATTATAAGAAGTTGTTGTTTCCCATTTTATATTATCATTCGGAACACGATCTACACCCAAATAACGTCCCAAAGCATTTCCAATCATAACAACAGGGTCTTTTCCCATACTCATTGTACGTATATAAGCATAGTCGCCGGTTTCTCCAATATTATCATTCCCCAATTTTCCTACGGATAACCTCAACTTAAGATTATCGACAAAAGATACATTCTCTTTAAAAAAGGACTCATTAGAAATACGCCACCCCAAAGCTACTCCGGGAAAAAATCCCCAACGGTTATGCTGTGGTAAACGAGCGGAGCCGTCAATACGTCCTGTAAACTCAAAAAGATAACGCTCATCATAAGCATAATTTAAACGGGTAACATAACCCGCACGACGAAAGTTAGAATGTGAACCTTTCACCAAATCATCCAATACTATTTCACCATAATCCAGGTCCATAATATCCGTAATAGGGAAGCTTTTTCGTCCGGCAGACATTCCAGTACCATTATCTTCAGCATATTCATATAAGAACAATGCACCAACGGCATGTTTGCCAAATGTATTATCATAATTAGCAGAAGCCTGAACCGTAGAGCGCCAGGAATCAGAAAACCATTGGTTAATCGTTGCATCTCCACTAAGAGAATGACGTCCCCATTCATCATGATACGTCTTATCCCCCATGTGATATACCATCAATTTATAAGGTAAAAGAACAGACTTTTTCATTGAATATCCCTTGTCATACCCTAAATTCAACTTAAAGCTAAGCCCCTTTACGAAAGGTAAATCATATTTTATACTCATACTCCCTTCAAACCGATTACTCCTGTTATTCTGTTCTCCTGAAAGATCGCGGGCTGCCAATGGGTTTTGATTTCCATTATCTGGATTTAGGCTACCAGCATAACTACCATCAGGTCTGAAAGCCGTAACAAAAGGATATGCCAACAATGCCTGACTAAAAATAGATGCATAACTATTTCCCAATCCGGCACTTAATCCAGGTTCTTTCTGAGTCGATTGATTTGCAGCAATATTAAATGATACTGTTAAGTTATCAATCACCTTTGCATCTAAATTTGCCCTTACATTATACCGATCGTACGACGTACGATCTATAATTCCATTTTGATTAAATGCACCAAGTGAAACAAAATATTTAAACCGGTCATTCCCTCCATTCAAAGACACGTTATTAGTAAATGTAGGCGCAGACTTCTTGAACAGGAGATCAAACCAATCTGTATTTCCAAATATCTCTTCCGGATCTCCATTTATAATTCTATTTAAATCACTATCCGAAAAACGGCGAGCCTCTTTAGGCACACCATCCATTTCTTCTGCCTTATCGTACCAATAAGCATAATCCGGTCCATTAAGAAACTTCGGAAAATTTGTATTCATGCTTATCTGAGCAGACGTATTAAAAGTTATCGTTGGCTTTTGTTGTGAACCACGTTTAGTAGTAACCAAAATAACACCATTCGCAGCACGAACACCATAAACTGCCGCAGATGTCGCATCTTTCAGGATAGTAATAGACTCAACTTCATCCGGATTAATGTTTGGAAATGGCCTTTCAAAGCCATCTACTATAACCAAAGGATCATTATTTCCTAAGGTATTTGAACCACGAACTAACAAAGAAGCGCCATCGGATCCTGGTTGGCCAGCTTCTTGTCTGGTTATCAAACCTGGCAAGCGCCCCTGCAACATAGATGATAAATTCCCGGATGTTGCGGTTTTCAAGTCTTTCGCTTCAATCTGAGCAATAGAACCCGTAACATTTATTTTACGTTGCGAGCCATAACCAACAACAACAACCTCGTCCAAAGTCTTAGTATCTTCTTTCAAAACAACTTTAACAGTATTCCTGTTTCCTACACGGATATCCTGAGAAACATATCCTATATAAGATACCTGTAATATATCATCCGGTACTACTTCGATCGAAAAATCTCCATCAATACCTGTAATAACCCCTTGTTTGGAACCTCTCACAACTACATTTGCTCCAATTACAGCCACTCCAGCAGGATCCAGAACAACACCTGTTATTTTCTTCTTTTTAGTAGATATGCTCTGTTTTACTTTTAGAGAATCTCTAGAAGCCAAAACAATCTGGTTACCGGAAACTTCATAAGTGATATTCGTTCCTTTAAAAATATCATTCAAAACATCTTCCAGTTTCTGATTCAAAACATCAACAGTGACAATGCGATCCAGATCTATCATACTGGCATCATACATAAATGACTGGCCTGATTTCTTCTCAATAGCTTGTAATACTTCTTTGACAGTAACTTTTTTAAGATTAACTGTGATCTCCTGTGACAGCAAGTTGTTAGTACTTGCATAAGCGGAAGATACAGGAGAGAAAAGACTAAAAAATGACAATAAAATGCCATAAAAACCTTTTTTTAAGCAATAATTTCTGTGTTTATTCATAACTTTGCAAAAATCAAAGAGGAAACTTGCATAATACACAACTGCAAATCTTGTTTTATGCGTTAACTTCTCAAGAGAGAGGGTCGTTATACGACCCTTTTTCATTAATAATCAGTATTATTTCATAGGCTAACATTTTTCTATTAAACTTTCTATTTGATACTCACATTTTTTTTATCATAGGTTATTTCCATAGGATTTATACGAGACATCATTCTCAAAATTTCATCCAACTGCTCCGTCGTAATTGTAAATGTATATTTATACTTATCTTTCAAATTATCTGCCAGAACAATATCCACATCATACCATTGATTCAAATACTTAACAACTTCACTCAGACTTTTTTCTTCAATCTTGAGTTTCTCTTGTGCCCATAATGCATTGAAATAAGCATCCGTATTTTCGATAAAAGCATTACCCGTACTTTTATCCAAAACAGCTGCTTCACCGGGGTTTATCCATAAAGGATTATCTATAGGTGTCTTCTGAAACGATACTTTACCGGATAGGAGGCTAACAACCAATTCTTCTTTTGTAGAGTTTATACTAAATGAAGTACCATATACTTTAACCAACGATTGATCGACATTGACAAAAAACGGATGCAAGGAATCTTTCTTAACCTCCAGATAGGCTTTACCTTTTATTTGTATGTTACGATTTTCCGGAGAAAAATCATTAGCATAAATAATCTCCGAATGAGGAGCTAACCAAACTTGAGTTCCATCAGGAAGTGCTATTTTACTTTTACCATTTAATGTTGCATACTGGAAAACAACAGGGCATTCCTTGTCTGAATGATTAATAATATATAATGAAGAAATAGCTATCAACAGGATAACGACCGCAACTGATCTATAAATCCATTGAAATGGAATAGCTATACATTTAACTTTTTCTGAAATACGCTTATTTACTATTTCCCAGGCTCTCTCTTTATCCGGATTAAAAGAAGAAGCTTTATATTGAATCATATTCCAGATTTTCTCTACATCTTTCTGTAAATCCACTGAAGAAGCCTTCTTAGCATCTAAAAGCTGAGATGAATCTAAGGACTCCCCTCTTTTTAGCTTACGTATTATATTTATCCAAAAATCATGTTTCATAATAAACCCTTTATATAAGAGTCACCCTATGAAAGCATAACACGTAAGCCTCCACGTTTATTTAACATTGATTTGCAATTACCAAAGATATGAATAATTATTCCCTAAATATTGCCGGATACGCGATAAAGCGTTAGAGATATGAGTTTCTACAGTACGAATAGATAAATTCTTTAGTTCTGCAATCTCTGCATTGGAAAGATTTTGTTCTCGGCTCAGGCGAAAAATTTCACTACATTTTTCAGGTAAAGATAGTATAGCTTCTTGTATAATATTCTGAAGTTCATGCAATTCTATTTCTTCATTCTCACAAGCAACATCATATGGCATCTCATCACAAAATACAATATGTCGATTATCCCTATAATAATTTAAAGTTCTATTCTTTACCGCTTGAAACAAATAAGATTTTAAGGTTAGTTGTATTGTTAACTGTTCACGTTTATCCCACAAATAAACAAACAAGCCCTGTACAATTTCCTCCGACGCAAACGTATCATCCAAACTTATATTGACAAAACGGCACAACGGAACATAGTACTTATCAAATATAAGTCTAAAAGCTCTTTTGTTTCCTTCTTTTACCTGGTTTAAAAGAGCAATATCATCATTTACAAAATCGTCATTCATGACACTGTAAAAAACACATTTATTCGAAATAATTAAATGGCATATACTATAGTACATGAAGANATTATGAATTTACAGTGTTTACTTTAAATAATTTTATTATTATTGCAACGAGATTTGATTTTATGAATAAGAATAGTCATTTTAATTATAGCTGTTGATATAAAAAGGCCTTTTTTTATTATATTTTAGATATTTGAAACTATAGTTCTTCATGGACTACCAATCAATGGAAGATATGAGAAAAAAGAGCCTGCTTCATCAGGAACTGAAATTTCCTTTTTGAAACAAGCTCAAAAACAATAGAAAAGGTTTGGCTAAAATAATTTAAATTTAGATATATGGATTTAAATGCTTCCTTATTCTCTACCTCCTCCCAAAGCATGATAAAGATTTATTATACTTTGAATCTTGGTAAAATGATTGGCTGTTTGTGACAATTGTGCATTTAATAGTGATTGACGGGCTGTCAGCACTTCCAGATAGGTGGTCGTACCATGCTCCATTAATAAAGAGGTACTTTCCAGCGCTTTTTGTAAAGAAAGAACTTGCTTTTCAAACAAATCCATTTTTGCTTTACTGGTCTGGCAAGCAACTAAAGCATCATTGACTTCACTACCTGCATTCAGGAGAGTTTGCAAAAACATTTGGTTTGCTTCTTCCTGTTGTGCTTTGGCTATACGGTATTGAGCCATTATCTGTCCTCTATTAAATAAGGGTTGTGTAAGAGAGCCAACTGCTGATGCCAGGAATTTACCAGGATTGACAATCATACTTCCTGCCGAATTAGTCCATCCGGCACTTCCGTTTAATACAATAGATGGATAAAAAGCCGAACGCGCCTGATTGGTTGCGTAAAAAGCCTGTTCCATCGAACGCTCAGCCGAACGAACATCAGGGCGGTTTGACAACATTTGCATAGGAACTCCGACTGCTACGTCTTCTGGAAATTGCTGACCTGCCAATTTACCACGTTCGTAACGACGTGGAGTTTCAGCAAGCAATAATGCAAGGCTATTCTCCACCTGATTGATTTGTTCTTTCAAGTCAAGTATGGAAGTTTGTACACTATAATAAGCAGCTTCCATTTGAGATGTGGAAGCCTCATTGGCCAAACCGGCTTCCATTAACGCACGAGTAGAAGCTACTGTTTCTTTCCAGGATTCTTCTGTTTGTTCTGAGATAATTAATTGTTCATCCAGCATCAATAGCGTATAATATACATTTGCTATTCCGGCAATCAATTGAGTACGTACGGCTTGCTGATAATCCTTACTTTGGGCATATAACGCTTTAGCTTGTTGCTTTGCATTACGCATACGCCCAAAAATATCTAGCTCCCAACTGGCTGTAACAGGCAATGTGTAGGTCTTAGTTGTTTTACTACCGTCAAAACTGCTTAATGTTCCTTGGGGTGCAAGAGCAAATGAAGGCAAAAAAGCGAGTTTTGCCGACATCAATGCCGCTTCCGCCTCTTCAATCCGTAATTGAGCAGACAAGAGGTCTGTATTATTTTGCAGGCCTTGCTCGATAAGAGTTTGCAATTGCGGATCTGTAAAAAGCTCTTTCCAGCTCATATTACCGAAGTTAGTCGTATCATCAGTAATTACCTCTTCTCCGTATAAATTATCCGGAGTCGTCGTAACCGGCTTATATTTGGTATATATGCCGCAACTGCTCAGCAGGGCAATTGCGGCTGTTAACAAGATTATTCTCTTCATATCTTAATTATTTTCATTGTTTAAACCACTACGTTCAGTTTGGCTTTTTTGCTTTTCCAACGCAACTTGGATATCGGCTTCTACTTCCATCGGCGGACGGATTTTTTCTTGCATATATTCAAAAATTATGTAGAACACCGGTACAACGAACAATAATGCCAATGTCCCAATAGCCATACCTCCGATAACACCTGTACCCAACGAACTATTACCATTGGCTCCGGCTCCGGTAGAAAACATCAACGGAAGCATACCGAAGATCATTGTAAGCACGGTCATCAAAATCGGACGCAAACGAGCTTGAGCTGCCGAATATGCAGATTCTATTATTCCCATTCCTTGACGACGACGCTCAACAGCAAACTCTGTAATCAAAATCGCAGTCTTGGCTAAAAGGCCTATCAACATGATTACACCAGTCTGCAAATAGATGTTGTTTTCTAATCCGAATAATTTAGCAAACAGGAATGACCCCATCAAACCAAACGGCACAGAAAGAATGACAGCCCACGGAACCAAGAAACTTTCGTATAGACAAGCCAGAATCAAATAAATGAGCAGGATGCAGACTGCATAAATAAAGAGCGTTTGTGAACCTCCGCTACTAGCTTCTTCACGCGCCATACCACCATATTCGTAACCGTAACCCGTAGGTAACATTTGTGAGGCTACTTCCTCAATAGCTTTCTGTACTTCACCTGTAGAATATCCTGGTACCGGATTCACATTGACAGTAATACAGCTAAAAAGGTTAAAACGGTTGGCTACTTCGGGACCAAGTACTCTTTTTAGAGTTACAAACTGACTTATAGGAGCCATTTCCGTACCATTTCGTACGAACATATTATTTAGAGCCTGTTCATCAAGGCGATATTCCGGTGAAGCTTGCGACATCACTCGATATACTTTCCCAAACTGATTATAGTTGGAAATGTATGATCCACCACAATAACTGCCCAATACATCAAGTACTGCCGAAGGCGAAATGCCTGCACGTTTACATTTGGCAGCATCCACATCTACTGCTATCTGAGGAAAATTCATGGCATACGACGTATAAGCCATTGCTATTTCAGGGCGTTGGTTTAAGGCTCCGATATACTGCATGGCATTCTTGTAGAACGTACTCATGTCCCCACCCGTACGATCTTGCAAATTCAGTTCAATAGAGTTACCTAAACCGTATCCTGGTATCATACCCGGCTGGAAACAAAATATTTGTGCTTCTTTAATTTGAGCGAATTGTGCATTCAAACGTGCTACTACGGCATCGGAAATATGTTCACTGCCTTTACGTTCATTCCAATTCTTCAAACGAATGATAGCCATACCGTAAGAAGTTCCCTGCCCTGCCAAAAAACCATAACCAGCTACGCGGGAGTAGTGTTCAATTTCCGGTGTGTTTTTTAAAATATTTTCTACTTTATCCAATACTTTCGTTGTTTCTTCCAACGTACTACCCGGGGCAATAGCGACATTAGCCATGATAGTTCCCTGATCTTCCTGTGGAACAAGACCTGTTTTTGTATTGCTGATCAGCCATCCCAATAAAATGACGGATGCAATCATTCCTGCCCACACCATCCAACGGTGATGAATAAAAAACATAACACCTTTTTTATATTTACCCAACACGGCATTGAACGAGGCATTATAAGCAGCACGTACCCGTCCGTTAATACTTTTAGCACTTTTATTACCATCGCTGGGACGCATCATCATGGCACAAAGAGCCGGACAAAGTGTCAACGCACAAATCATGGAAAGTCCCACAGACGTGGCCATTGTTACACCGAACTGCGTATAGAAGATACCTGAGGTTCCCCCCATAAAAGTTACAGGTACGAACACTGCCATAAATACGCACGTACAGGAAATAATAGCCATCGTTACATCTCCCATCGCGTCTTTTGTCGCCTGATAGGGCGATGTATAGCCTGCATCGAATTTTGCTTGCACAGCTTCCACCACCACAATGGCGTCATCCACCACCGTACCGATAGCAAGCACCAAGGCAAATAAAGTTAATATATTGATGGTAAATCCGGCTGCTGTCAGACAGGCAAATGTTCCTATTAATGAAACAATGATCGAAATAGAAGGGATAAATGTACTTTTAAAGTCCTGAAGGAAGAAATATACCACAAGGATTACAA
This sequence comes from Parabacteroides provencensis, assembly GCF_900232875.1. Taxonomy (NCBI): domain Bacteria; kingdom Pseudomonadati; phylum Bacteroidota; class Bacteroidia; order Bacteroidales; family Tannerellaceae; genus Parabacteroides; species Parabacteroides provencensis. The sequence goes on from NZ_LT960489.1 coordinate 141,568, forward strand.
GTATGATCGCTACAATCAATGTTTCTACTACATTATAAATAGAGGCAAAAAGGAAGTCGTTAGAACTCATCATTGTAATAAATTCCATACCGGCAGGCAATTCTTCTTCCATCTTTTTTAATTCTGCAGAGATACGTTCATTTACTTCTGTAGCATTGGATCCTGCAACTTGGTAAATCATAAATGTAACGGCAGGCTTACCGTCCATTTGGCTATCGAAACCATAGCTTAATGTCCCTAGTTCTACCTTAGCAACATCTTTAAGACGTAATACAGAACCATCTTCTCGAGCACGTACAACGATATTCTGGAATTCTTCCACACTTTTCAGACGTCCACGATACTTCATAGTGTATTGGAACACATTTTTCGAATTCTCGCCTAACGAACCGGTTGGAGCCTCAATATTCTGCTCTCCCAACACGGCAGTCACATCTGAAGGTATCAAGCCGTATTGGGCCATACGTTCAGGATTCAACCAGATACGCATACTGTAAGTATCGCCTAGCTCCATAACATCACCTACACCTTCAATACGTTTGATACGAGGAACAACGTTGATGTCTAGATAATTTCCAAGAAATGTTTTATCATAGCGCCCGTCAGGACTTACAAGAGCATCGATTTGCAAAAAGCTGGTTTGCCGTTTTTGTGTGCTGACACCTATACGAGTTACCTCCGCCGGTAATAAACCTTGCGCTTTTGTTACACGATTCTGCACATTGACCGCCGCCATGTCAGGATCTGTTCCCTGTTTGAAATAGACTTCAATAGTTGCCGAACCTGCATTAGTAGAAGTAGAAGTCATGTACATCATATTTTCTACACCATTGATACTTTCTTCCAATGGCATGATGACACTATTCATCACCGCATCGGCATCTGCTCCGGTATAACTTGCCGATACATGGACTGTAGGCGGAGCAATATCCGGATATTGTTCGACAGGTAAAGTGAAGAGAGAGATCAATCCAATCGCCAAGATAAGAATAGAGATGGAAATGGCCATAACAGGCCGTTTGATAAATATGTTTCCTTTCATACTTCGATTCTTTATTTAACTTGTGTTCCTTCACGAACCAATCCGGCTCCTTCGGATATAATTTCTTCACCGACTTTCAGTCCGTCAAGTACAATATATTCACGACCGTCATTGATTTCGGCAACGGTAATTAATGTGGAAACAGCTTTACCGTCCACTACTTTATAAACAATAGTTTTATCTTGCAAACGCACTGTTGCGCCTTGCGGAATAATGATACAGTCATCATAAGCCTGTGGAATAAGTACATTGCCGGAAGCTCCACTATGAAGCAAACGGAATTCGTTTGGAAATACAGCACGTACGCCAACCGTACCAGTCTGCCGATCTATTACTCCACTGATAGATTCGATTTTTCCTTTCTGCTCATAAATAGACTGGTCGTTCAGTTTCAATGTGACTTCCGGCATATTAGCCAAAGCGTCATCCATACTTTTATATTGACGGCTCATTGCTAAAAGCTGATTTTCGGTCATAGAAAAATATACATACATGTTTGAATTATCGGAAACTGTAGTCAGCGGTTGGGGGATACTAGCACTGACCAATGCTCCAACACGATAAGGCAACATACCGATAACTCCGTCACTCGGACTTTTAACTTCTGTATAGGAAAGATTATTACGAGCATTTAACTCCTGTGCCTCCGCCTGTGCTAATTGAGCTTTTGCTGTTAGAAAATTATTTTGGCTTGTTTTCAAATTAAATTCGGAAACAACCTTTTTGGCAAAGAGTTCTTTTGTGCTGTTATAATTCAATTCGGCTGTGCTCAAAGCTGCTTTTGCAACCTCTACATTTGCTTGAGCTGTTTTCAGAGCTGCTTTATAAGGAATTTGATCTATGACAAAAAGCAACTGCCCTTTTCGCACTGCCTGCCCTTCTGTTACACAGAGTCGTTCTATAGTACCCGATACTTGCGGATAAATATCTATATCTTGACGACCACGAATTGTAGCAGAATAGGGTGTAGTCAACTCTTTATCTGCGGTAGAGACTTTCATCGTTGCGTAAGACGCTTTCATCTGCGCATCCGGAGCATGTTTACAGGATGCCATCCACACTATTGTACAACTAACGATAGCCATCAGTTGTATTCCTTTCATATTTGCTTTTACCATATATTGAATATTAAATTGAGTGCAAAAGTAAGAGATAAAAATCGAATCTTGTTTGCTTGAATCTCTAGAGAATTATTCTAATTTTATAGTTACTAAGTGTTTTAAGAAACATAGACCACCAATCAATATCTATCCTTGCCCGAATATCAAGAGCCCGTACAGTCCGGTTATTTACAGATCAGCAACATCTATCATACATACAAAAGGTGGATGAAGAAAATATAACTCAAACAGATTTAAGAAAAGCACTTTGTTATTTTTTTATTTTGAACATTTGTTCATTATCTTTGCGATTGTAAATAGTAAATATACAATGTCACCACGTCCAAAGAACATACGCAAAATCAATAATACGCCTTCTGTTGCAGGATTTAAGCCGATAGCTTTCAACAGTTGTTGTAAAGAGACTATACTCTTGCATTTTGAAGAATATGAAGCTATAAGATTATGTGATTATGAAATGAAAAACCAACAAGAGGCTTCCGTCTCAATGGGGGTATCACGTCCGACCCTTAGTCGGATATATACCAGTGCTAGGCAAAAGATTGCCAAAGCATTGGTTCGTGGTGTTGCTATAATGATAAAAGGCGGAGTAGTGTACACAGATAGTGAATGATTCCGTTGTGGAGTATGCGGTTTTTTATTTAATAATATCGATCCTGCACTTAAAATCCGCAAAATAAAATGTCCTGTATGTCACTCTGATGACACAAACATAAGTAATATTAACATTAATAAAAATGAGATTATGATGAAAATTGCAATTCCGACCAAAGGCAATGTGGTTGATAACCATTTCGGTCACTGTGAGTATTACACAATTTTGACAGTAGGGCAAGACAATCAAATTCTAAGCAGTGAGACTATTCCTTCTCCGCAAGGATGTGGATGTAAATCCAATATCGCAGAAGAATTGGAAAACATGGGTGTCAGTGTAATGTTGGCAGGGAATATGGGACAAGGAGCTTTGAACGTCCTTACATCTCACCATATAAAAGTAATGAGAGGTTGTTCCGGAAATATTCTGGATGTTGCCACTGACTATCTGCGCGGGAAAATTACAGATTCCGGCATAGGCTGTTCGTCCCATGAACATCACCATGAATGCCATGCTTCTCTTTCATTGCACTCAATTGCACCGAAAGATAAGAAAGAATAAACCCTGGCAAGATTCAACCAAGTAAATGGATTGGAGATTTGTACACGTTTCAGGCTTCCGGTTACAGGTACGGTTAATTGATTTGATTTCATAATGCGATGACTTTGGCTAATGCATATATGAAGATTATTTTTGAATTATGACATTTCATAGTTATGATTTTTTTTAGTCATAACTATGATCCGTTAAAATCATAACTATGATTTTTATAAGTAATTATCCAACCAACTTCACTGATAAACAGGGATAAGTTACTGTCAAATCATACTTAAAAAAAGTATTCAATAAATTCAAAACAGTTTCTTATAATCAGATGTGTTTACCTAATATTTTCCCTCATGGACTAAATATTTTTATTTTTGGAGATAATAAAAAAGGCGGAGAATACTCTCTGCCTTTTTTATCACCATAAATTCTGAATATAATTAATTATTTTCCGGACGCAATTTACGTACTACAGCACCTGCACGCCACATTTCGCTTTCACGAAGAGCTTTCAATTCTTTTTCCAAACCTTCGCGATAATCAGGTTTGCTGTTTGTATCAATAGAACGCTGGGCTTCGTTGCCACAGGCAACTTCGCTATATAGCTTTTCAAATACTGGTTTTGTTGCATCATGGAACGGCCCCATCCAATCCAAAGCACCACGCTGGGCTGTAGTTGAACAGTTTGCATACATCCAGTCCATACCGTTTTCAGCAAACAAAGGCATCAATGATTGAGTCAATTCTTCAACAGTTTCATTGAACGCTTCAGAAGGTTCATGTCCATGTTCACGCAATGTTTCGTACTGAGCCAGCAGCAAACCTTGAATAGCTCCCATCAAAGTACCGCGTTCACCTGTCAGATCGGAATATACTTCTTTCTTGAATGTCGTTTCAAACAAATAACCAGAACCAACACCGATACCCAAAGCCACAACACGGTCGAAAGCACGACCTGTAGCATCTTGGAAGATAGCATAACTTGAGTTCAACCCACGTCCCTGAAGAAACATACGGCGAAGGGAAGTTCCTGAACCTTTCGGAGCAACCAGAATTACGTCTACGTCTGCAGGAGGTATAATATTAGTACGCTCTTTGTACGTAATAGCGAAACCATGAGAGAAGTACAATGCTTTCCCCGGAGTCAGGTATTTCTTTATACGTGGCCATACTTCAATCTGTGCTGCATCTGAAAGAAGAACCTGAATAATTGTAGCTTTTGCACAAGCTTCTTCTATGTCGAACAGTGTTTCTCCCGGTACCCAACCGTCAGCTACTGCCTTATCATAAGTCTTACCTTTGCGCTGTCCAACGATAACATTAAATCCGTTATCACGTAAGTTCAAACTCTGCCCTGGTCCCTGAACACCATAACCAATTACTGCGATAACTTCATCTTTCAACACTTCTCTTGCCTTTTCCAACGGAAATTCTTCGCGGGTAACAACATTTTCGTCTACACCGCCAAAATTCATTACTGCCATTTTCTTTTACTATTAAAATATAATGTATTAATAAAAATTCTATTTCCAGGTAACCGCCGCACGACAAATAGCCTTGCCTTTATGGCATATAGCCATATCATACTTACCAGGGATTGTTTCAATAGAATACAATCCCAACATCATACCGTATTTGCCTTCTGCCTGATAAGCTATTTCAAAACGGTTTACCTCTTTCTCGCGGAACATATTAATGTCAAACAGGTCTAGTAAATGTTCCATATATTTAATGCTATTCAAATGTCCGTTTATATCCAGGTCGCTATACTTCACCATGTAAGGGACACCTTCTGTTTTGTTCTCTACCGGGAGAATCTTTCCAGGCTTTTCTATTGGACAAATACGATCGGATATATATATGCTCAACCCTTCCACATCCAACAAAGTAGGACGACGCGATTCCAAATCTATAGCCGCCCAGATAGAACGGGCAAAACCAAAAGTTTTTCCTTCACCATCCGCCAGCTCAAAGCAACGGCTGGTAAAGAGTCGGCCTACCTCATCCACCCAAGTATAAACCGTTATAGATTGGGCATTTTTCGGATATTCAGTCACTTCGAGAGCCAAACGGGACAGAACCCAGGCAGTATGCCTCTCCGTCATATCGTCATACCCGAAACCACGTCCTGCCGCATGTGCCGAAGCTGCATGAATCAAGTAATTACCTATCATTGGAATCGTAACACGACCTCTAAAATCCATTTGGTACGACTCCGCATCAAAGTGAAATACTCCTACTTTCTCCATATCTACCTTTATTACTGTTGTCTTCCTTGCAATTTACGTTCCATATCTGCCAACATATCACTCAAGCGTTCGACTTTACTTTTCGTGATAGCCACGCGCCCGGAACGAATAAACTGCAAAACGCCGATAGACCCGCTAAGTTCTTCAAACAAAGCCTGTGTCTCATCATAATGACCACTCTTTTCCAATACAACGCAATCTTCGTTCATTTCCAAAATACGGGCATTATACTTACGAATCAGGTCTTCCACCGTTCCCATCTTGATAAAGAGCTCGGTACTCAACTTATAGAGAGCTATTTCCTGATATACCAGATCTTCGTCTGTATTATAGTAAGCTTTCAGAATATCAACACGCTTGTCAATCTGTTTTACAACCTTGTCAATCATATCCTCATCGGCAAAAGTCGTAATAGTGAACTTATGGATACCGGCAATAGCTGAAGGCGAAACTGAAAGTGTCTCTATATTCAGCTGCCGGCGCGTAAAGATAATCGTAATCTGGTTCAAAAGACCAACGGTATTCTCCGAAAAGATGATAACGGTATATAATTTCTTTATATTCATAACTGTTCTTCCTTACTTATCTCCTAAAATCATGTTCGTAACACTTCCCCCGGCCGGAACCATCGGATAGACCATACCACAGGTTTCCACATTGGCAACCAATACATAAGCACCGTCATGATTCAGCATTTCGGCAATCGCGTCATCCAGTTCTTCACGTTTATCAACAGCACGGCTGGCTATTCCATAAGCTTTAGCAATCCCAACAAAATCCGGATTCTTCATTATCGTATTTGAATAACGTTCGTGGAAGAATAATTCCTGCCACTGGCGCACCATACCTAAGAAATCATTATTAAGAACAATAACTTTCACATTCAGATTTTCCTGCATGATAGTCCCCAGCTCCTGAATCGTCATCTGGATGCCGCCATCACCGGTAAAAAAACAAACCGTACGTTCAGGAGCGCCCAGTTTCGCACCAATCGCTGCAGGAAGACCATAACCCATTGTTCCCAAACCACCAGATGTTACTACACTGCGGGTTTGTTTATATTTGAAATAGCGCACACCCATCATCTGATTTTGGCCTACGTCTGTAACCAACACAGCATCATTGCCCGTTGCTTCAGATACTTTACGGACTACTTCACCCATCTTCAGTTTGCCTTCGGAAGGATAAAGCTCCTTGCCGATCACTTTTTCGTATTCTTCCTTTTCATCCGGTTCAAATTCGGCATTCCATTCAGGACGTTTACGTTCTTCCAATAAGGCGGTAATCATCGGTATAGAATGTTTAGCATTACCCAGCACTTTTACGTCTACAGGAACATTCTTTCCTATTTCCGAATTATCGATATCCAGATGAATTATTTTTGCCTGTTTAGCATAAGTTTTCAAATCCCCGGTTACACGGTCGTCAAAACGCATACCGATAGCAATTAACACATCACATTCGTTCGTTTTACGGTTCGGACCCACATTTCCATGCATGCCAAGCATTCCTTTATTTAAAGAAAAGTCAGAAGGCAAAGCCGACAAGCCAAGAACTGTTGAACCTGCCGGTATATCATTCTTTAACAGGAATGTTTTCAATTCTTCTTCCGCGCCACCCAACACAACGCCCTGTCCTACCAAACAAAATGGTTTTTCAGCATTATTGATAAGGCTCGCAGCTTCTTCAATCCTTTCTTTCTTTATATCTGGTTCCGGTTGGTAGCTACGGATATAATCTACTTTTTTATATTCATATTCCAGTAAACCAACCTGAGCATCCTTTGCTATATCAAGCACAACCGGGCCAGGACGGCCGGTTGATGCAATATAAAATGCACGCGAAACAGCCCAAGCAATTTCTTCGGGTTTACGAACCTGATAAGCCCATTTGGTAATAGGTTGTGCAATACCAATGACATCTACTTCCTGGAAAGCATCCGTTCCTAATAATGGTGATGGTACCTGTCCGGCAATTACTACCATTGGCGTACTATCCATCATCGCATCGGCAATGCCTGTAATAGTATTGGTTGCTCCGGGACCTGAAGTAACCAATGTCACTCCTACTTTACCAGAAACACGGGCATAACCCTGAGCTGCATGCGTAGCGCCTTGCTCATGGCGCACCAATATATGCCTTAATTTATCTCTGTAATCATATAAACTATCATAAATAGGTATCGCCTGTCCGCCCGGATAACCGAAGATAGTATCTACTCCTTCAGCAATCAGCGCCTTCAGCAAAGCTTCCGAACCGGTTATCTTATGTGTATCCATATTAAATTATATTAGCCTTGTGTTTAATCTTCTATTATACGAACTCCTCCTTTATCCGCCGAGCTTACCATCTTAGCATAAGCCTTCAGCGCTTTCGAGACGACTCGCTGACGGTGAGGAGCAGTAAATGCTCTCGCTCCACGGGCTTCTTCCGCTTTACGACGTTCGGCCAATTCGACATCGCTCACCTTTACATTAATAATACGTTCGGGTATATTTATTTCTATAATATCGCCATCCTTTACCAAGCCGATAGCACCCCCGGCAGCAGCCTCGGGAGATACATGTCCAATAGAAAGCCCGGATGTTCCACCACTAAAACGTCCATCGGTAATCAATGCACATTCTTTACCCAAATGACGGCTCTTGATATAAGAAGTAGGATAAAGCATCTCCTGCATGCCAGGTCCTCCTTTCGGACCTTCATGGGTAATGACAACCACATCTCCTGATACAACTTTGCCTCCCAGGATACCCTCGCAAGCAGCATCCTGTGAATCGAATACTTTTGCCGGACCTGAGAACTTCCATATGCTCTCATCCACCCCGGCTGTTTTTACAACACAACCGTCGAGAGCAATGTTACCTTTCAGGACAGCCAAACCGCCGTCTTTCGAATAAGCATGTTCCACATCACGGATACAGCCATTTGCACGGTCGGTATCTAATTCTTTATAATAAGACTCCTGTGAGCCCATTCGAATACTGAACTTATGTGCAGGTGCACTCTTGTATTTCTTTATAGCTTCATCTGTTACACCTGGAGAAGTAATGCCAAAACTATCTACAGCCTCTGCCAATGTTTTACCATCTACACGCTTTACCGTGCCATCCACCAAACCGCCTTCCATCAACTCTTTCATAATAGAAAGAATTCCACCGGCACGATTTACATCCTGCACATGATAGATATGTGTATTCGGAGCTACTTTACATAAACAAGGCGTCTTACGGGAAAGTTTGTCTATATCGTCCATAGTGAAATCAACTTCTGCCTCTTGAGCAACAGCCAGCAGATGAAGCACCGTATTTGTAGAACCACCCATTGCAATATCCAAAGACATTGCATTAAGGAAAGCCTGGCGGGTAGCTATACTGCGAGGTAAAACGGAGTCATCGCCATCCCGGTAATATTTATAAGCATTTTCGACAATCTGTTTAGCAGCATCTCGGAATAGCTGAATACGATTTGCATGCGTAGCAACAATCGTACCATTGCCAGGAAGAGCCAGACCTATTGCTTCGTTCAGACAGTTCATTGAATTGGCAGTAAACATACCGGAACAGCTTCCGCAAGTCGGGCATGCACTGCGCTCCACTTGTTTAATTCGTTCATCACTCACTGAAGTATCCGCAGACTCTATCATAGCATCAATCAGGTCGAGATGACGGCCGTCCAGTTCTCCAGCCTCCATCGGACCACCAGACACAAAGATTGCGGGAATATTCAACCGCATGGCTGCCATCAACATTCCCGGAGTGATCTTGTCGCAATTACTTATGCAAACCATAGCATCTGCCTTATGAGCGTTCACCATATATTCAACACTGTCGGCAATAATATCACGTGAAGGAAGCGAATAAAGCATTCCATCATGCCCCATAGCTATACCATCGTCAATGGCAATCGTATTGAATTCGGCAGCAAAACATCCGAGTTTTTCTATTTCCGTTTTCACCAGTTGCCCGATTTCATGCAAATGTACATGCCCCGGTACAAACTGTGTAAATGAATTAACTATTGCAATAATAGGTTTGCCTAATTGTTCTTCTTTCATGCCATTGGCACGCCACAAAGCACGCGCACCTGCCATTCTGCGGCCTTCGGTACTGTATGAACTTCTTAACGGATGCTTCATCATATCTTTTATAAATTAAAAAAGCCCTTCTCTATAAGGAGAAAGGCTTAAGAATATCTTCACGATTTCACAACATCTTACACACCTTTCTCCTTACCTACTAATGACTAGAAGGACCACCACGAGAATAATATGCAATACGTTGTTCATCATCTTTTCTTTTCGTCTTTATTTTACTTGACGCAGCAAATGTAGAACAATAATCGGAATCAACAAAGGATTTAAAAGAAAATTCTTTCTTTTTCTTTCATTTATCAACAAAAAAAATATGTTACACTTGCACTTTAACACACCACAAAGGCTTTTCCAATAGATTTAAAAGCAATCATTTCATATATCATAGATATCTATATTATAAAGATTTGTATCTTTGACGGCAACACAGACAAGAAACAGACATTTTATAGAATATGAAACAGTACAACTTTGATGAAGTAATCGAACGTCGCGGCACAAATTGTATAAAACATGATTTACTAAAAGAACGGTTCGGCGATGAAAAGTTAATACCTCTTTGGGTAGCAGATATGGATTTCCGCACACCCGATTTCATTGTCGAGGCCATAAAAAAACGCTGTGAACATGAGGTATTCGGTTATACATACGGCTCGGACGAATATTATGAAAGTATCATTAACTGGGTACATTACAAGCACAACTGGAAAATACAAAAAGAATGGATCAGTTATATTCCCGGCATAGTAAAAGGCATCAGTTTTGCACTTCAATGCTTTACCCGTCCGGGGGACAAAGTCATAATCCAGCCTCCGGTATATCATCCGTTCCGCATCGTTCCGCAAAGTATGAAACGCGAAGTTGTTTACAATCCGTTAAAACTGGTGGAAGGTTCGTATGAAATGGACTTCGAACAACTGGAATCTATTATAGATGAAAAATGCAAGGTATTAATCTTGTGCAACCCACACAACCCGGGTGGTATTGTATGGAAAAAAGAGACATTAGTACAACTTGCCGAAGTATGCGCCAAACATCATATCCTCGTTATCTCCGACGAAATCCATGCAGAAATGGCTTATCCGCAATATAAACACTATCCGTTTGCTACCGTATCCGATAATGCGGCTTTATGTTGCATCACATTTATGGCTCCCAGTAAGACATTCAATATTGCAGGAATCGTAACATCATACGCAATTATCCCCAATGATCGTTTACGCAAAGAATTTTATGAATTTCTCGAAGCCGGAGAATTCGGAGACGGAACAATATTTGCTTATGAAGCAACAACAGCCGCATATACATATGGTGCTGAATGGTTACAACAAATGCGTATGTATATTATGGAAAACGTCCGTTTTGTAGATGAATTCATCAAAACAAACTTACCCAAGATTAAAATGTACATGCCACAAGCCTCCTTCCTTATTTGGTTAGACTGCCGAGGACTAAAACTTAATCAAGAAGAGCTTGTCGATTTATTCCAAAACAAAGCAGGTCTGGCATTAAACGATGGAAGTATATTCGGTCCGGGAGGCGAAGGACACATGCGTTTGAATATTGGTTGTCCACGCTCTATCTTGGAAACATCATTAAATGCATTAAAGAAAGCACTAAATAAAGAAAAGAAATAAATTACCCTGAATAAGGATTGTATATTTCAGGTATACAATCCTTACTTTATTTTGAAAAATCTTGAAAATAATTATATAGTATCATCAAGTACTTCCTCACAATTGCATATTACCTTATATACAATGTTGCCTATTCTAAAATATAGGCTATTAAAACGGTGCAAAGGTAATTATAATATTCTTAAAAATAGATATATCCGGCAAAGCATCCTCTATTTCTTTGGGAAATACGCCGATAAGTCAGAAATAATCCGTAAATTTGTCAGCTTAATAGTATTTTTACATTATAAAAACGAGATTACATATGAAAATTACGGCAAATAAGTACGTTGCGGTTACTTACGACCTGAACGTAGGCGAAGGTGAAGAGCGCGAACTGATGGAAAAAGCAACAGCCGAAGTTCCTTTGAAGTTCATATTCGGAACAGGCATGATGCTCCCCGCTTTCGAAGATGCCTTGAAAGGACTGGAAGTAGGTGATACCTTCAACTTCTCTATAGCTCCTGCCGACGCATACGGCGAATATGTAGAAGAGCATGTACTGGATCTTCCGAAAAACATTTTCGAGGTGGACGGCAAGTTTGACTCTGAAATGATTAAAGAAGGTAACACAGTCCCAATGATGGATTCCAACGGTAATCGTATGAACGGTTCTGTTCTGGAAGTAAAGGAAGATATCATTGTAATGGATTTTAATCATCCTCTGGCTGGTGAAACCTTACACTTTAGCGGAACAGTACTTGATGTTCACGAACCTTCTGAAGAAGAAGTAGCTGCAATGACAGCTCCTGCAGGCGGATGTAATTGCGGCTGCGATGATTGCGGCAGCGACTGTGGAGACAAAGACCACGACAGCTGCGGTTGCGGTGGTTGCCACTAATAATTATAGAATCGATATTTATTGAATGGTTAATAGTTAATTGGCAACAAACAATTAGCTATTAACCATTTTTCATTTAGCAAAAACCCACAAGCTTATGTTCAACACTTTTGGTAATATATACAGGCTAACGTCGTTCGGCGAATCGCACGGCGCAGGTATCGGAGGCGTAATAGACGGCTGCCCTTCCGGCATTGATCTGGATATGGATTTTATCCAGCAGGAATTAAACCGAAGAAAACCAGGGCAGTCACGCATCACTACTCCACGCAAAGAAGACGACGAAGTACAATTCTTTTCCGGTATATACGAAGGAAAAACAACCGGGACGCCAATCGGCTTTATTATCTGGAATAAAAATCAACACTCGGCCGATTATGACAACATGAAGTCTTTATATCGTCCCTCTCATGCTGACTACACCTATCAAACTAAATACGGCATCCGTGATCCGCGCGGAGGAGGACGTTCGTCCGCCCGCGAAACAATTGCGCGTTGTGTTGCCGGAGCTATTGCTAAACTGGCCCTACGCCAGCGAGGCATCCGGATACAGGCATTTACTTCACAAGTTGGTTCTATAAAGCTGGAAGGTTCTTATCAGGATTACGATCTTAACCTGACAGAAGATAGCGCCGTACGTTGTCCTGATCCGGCAAAAGCAGCCGAGATGGAAGAACTTATAGCAGAGATCAAATCAAAAGGAGACACAGTAGGAGGCGTAATCACGTGTGTAATAACAGGTACTCCTGTAGGATTAGGCGAACCTGTCTTTGGCAAGTTACATGCAGCATTAGGGCATGCAATGCTAACTATCAATGCTGTAAAAGGATTTGAATATGGAGACGGATTTGATGCTGCACTTTTCAGAGGCTCCGAACGTAATGACCGTTTCTTCAACGATCATGGCCATATAAATACACATACAAATCATTCAGGAGGAATACAAGGCGGCATTTCAAACGGGCAAGACATATACTTCCGCGTTGCATTCAAATCCGTAGCAACCATTTTGATGGAACAGGAAACAGTAACACAGGATTGTGAAGATACAATACTGAAAGCCCGCGGACGCCACGATCCATGCGTACTTCCGCGCGCAGTGCCCATCGTCGAATCAATGGCAGCCATTACCTTACTTGATTATATGTTATTGCAAAAAACGCATGAATTTTAAAACTGCCCCGAAGCATTTTATTCATTTCTCCACGAAGAACTAAACAGATCACGGCTGTGATCCGACCAAACCACAGCCGTGAACCGATTAAAAGAACCTGTTCCTTATTCTATTCATGATGATAAGGTTCGTTGTTCAGAATAGTCATCGCTCTGTATATCTGCTCCACAAAGATTAAACGAATCATTTGGTGCGAGAAAGTCATTTTACTCAAAGAAATCTTTTCGGATGCAGCCTTGTAAACAGCTTCACTAAAGCCATAAGGACCACCTATCACGAAGACTAGCCGCTTTGGAACCGCGTGCATTTTTTTCTCTATATAGGAAGAGAACTGCATTGAGGTAAACTCCTTGCCCTTTTCATCAAGCAAAACAAGGTAATCTCCCGACTGAAGTGCTCTTAAAATCAGCTCGCCTTCTTTTTCTTTTTGTTGCGACTCGGATAGATTCTTTACATTCTTTATATCAGGAATAACTTCCATCTCAAAAGGGATATAGTGTACCAAGCGGTTCTTATATTCATTAATAGCTTCTACAAAATAACCGGCATCTGTCTTGCCTATCACAACCAATGCAATCTTCATCTGTTTACAATTAACGCATTTAGAGGGGCTAAGTTACGAGAAAAATACATACCTTTGTAGCTGATTATTCACAAAAAAGAGGAAAGCTATGAAACGATTTTTACTTACGCTCGCCTTGATACTCTCTGTATTAAGCATCCAGGCAGCTGATATAACGAATATATCAAATGCTTTCAAAGGAGGAAATGCCTCATCACTATCTGCTTCCATGGATAAAGAAGTAGATATGGCATTGCCCAATTCTACAAAGAAATGCAACAGCAATGAAGCCATTGCACAACTGAACACATTCTTTAGTTCTAACAAACCTTCCGGATTCACGATAGTTCATCATGCCGATAAAAAGGAAAGCGGCTTTTTCGTTGGCAAACTTTCAACAGGAAGCGGCGAATACCGGGTAAATGTGACCTACCGCTCGGAAGAAAACAAAGCGATTATACAATCAATCAGAATAGAATAAATGGATCAACTAATTGACGACTTAATCAAGCTATCTTTCGCCGAAGACATTGGAGATGGCGATCATACGACATTATGCTGCATTCCTGAAACTGCCATGGGAAAAAGCCAGCTTATCATCAAGGAAGATGGTGTACTTGCCGGTGTGGAAATGGCCAAACGTATCTTTCACGACTTCGATCCGGAATTAAAAATGACTATTTTCATCAACGATGGAGCAGAAGTAAAGAAAGGGGATATAGCATTCACGGTAGAAGGGAAAGTACAATCTCTGTTGCAGACCGAACGCCTGATGCTGAACGTAATGCAACGTATGAGCGGTATAGCAACAACAACCCGTAAATACGTAAAAGCATTAGAAGGCACCAAGACACGCGTACTGGATACCCGTAAAACAACTCCGGGTATGCGTATGATGGAAAAAGAAGCTGTAAAGATCGGAGGAGGCGTAAATCACCGTATCGGATTGTTTGATATGATTCTGCTGAAAGATAATCATGTAGACTTTGCCGGAGGTATCGAACAAGCTATCACCCGTGCACAGAAATACCTAAAAGAAAAAGGCAAAAATCTGAAGATAGAAATTGAAGTGCGTAACTTTGATGAACTGGAACAAGCCATGAAAGTGGGTGGAATAGACAGAATTATGCTTGACAACTTCAATATAGAGAATACAAAGGAAGCTGTACGCCGCGTAGCAGGTCGCTATGAATTGGAATCTTCCGGCGGTATCACATTCGACACCTTACGCGACTATGCAGAATGTGGTGTTGACTATATCTCTGTCGGCGCTCTTACCCACTCTGTAAAAAGTCTGGACATGAGCTTGAAGGCTTGCTAAAAAGTATACATGAACAGCAATAAAAGGGATATATGTTTTATTAATAAAAGTCCCGTCTTAACACTTTAAAAGTCTGCTCTTTTAGTGTTAAGACGGGACTTTTTTATTCAAAAGACAACTCTTTTGCAAGCCCTCTCCTACTTATGTTTATCGGACAGCAATATTATTTTATCCGTTTTACTTCATTATCCAGAAGTTGATATTCTTGTCCGCTCTCAGGACAAGTTGCATAGCCAGCCTTATCAAAAGAAAGTTGATGGCCATATTCGCTTACCCAACCTACCTGCCTGGAAGGATTACCTACAACCAATGCATAAGGAAGAATATCCTTCGTCACCACACTTCCTGCCCCAATCAAAGCATAAGCGCCAATAACATGTCCGCAAACGATTGTTGCATTGGCTCCTATTGTTGCACCTTTGCCAACATACGTTTTCTTATATTGATCTTTACGGCAAACGGCACTACGTGGGTTCGTAACATTTGTAAACACGCAGCTAGGACCAAGAAACACATCATCATCGCATACAACTCCGGTATAAACAGAGACATTGTTCTGCACCTTTACATTATTGCCTAATACAACATCCGGTGAAACAACCACATTCTGTCCGATATTACAATTCTTTCCAATCTTGCATCCCGCCATCAGATGGGAGAAATGCCAAATATATGTACCGTCGCCTATAACACATCCCGGGTCAATTACAGCAGTTTCGTGAGCTTGATATGCAGCCATACGCACTATATATTATTTATAGATTAAAAAGATTGTGGGCTTCTTACTTAAATCAGGCACCTTTCCTACCCATTCTTTAATCGGACGAGTATGGATATATTCATCCTCACACGTAATATCAGATGCTATACATAGCTTGGTAGAAGGACGGCACGTACGGATAAGCTCATCCGCCAACTTATTATTTCGGTATGGAGTTTCTATAAAAAGTTGTGTTTGGTTCTCCGAATAGATGCGCCCTTCCAGTTTCTTGATCGCATTTATCCGTTCCGAAGCCTCTATCGGCAAATAACCGTGAAAAGCAAAGCTTTGTCCATTAAAGCCGGAACCCATTACCGACATCAAAATAGAAGAAGGACCAACCAACGGCACAACCGGATAATTTTTACGTTGAGCAATAGCCACCACATCAGCTCCCGGATCTGCAATGGCAGGACATCCGGCTTCAGATATAACACCCATATTCTCTCCTTTTGCCAACGGGGACAAATAGCCGGTCACTTCTTCGGGAGAAGTATGCTTATTCAATTCATAAAAAGTCAGTTCATCTATCACTATAGACGGCTCTACTTTCTTCAGAAAGCGACGTGCCGTACGTACATTTTCAACAATAAAATGCTTTATCTGCAATATAACTTCACGATTGTATTCCGGCAACACACGGCGATGTTCCGTTTCTCCCAAAGTGACAGGTATAAGGAAAAGAGATGCTTGCATACTGTTTGTTTTCTGCAAATGTAGTATTTTTGTAGCAAACAAACAGAATAAGATGTCACTTCCTATTGATTTTATTACCCGTACACGTGCCTTGCTAGGCGACGAATTCAGCAAATTGGAAACAGCTTTGCAGGCCGAAGTACCCGTAAGCATCCGTATCAATGAAAAGAAAGGAACTCATACACCCAACGGCGGCGAACCTGTGGCATGGTGTAAAAGCGGCTTTTATTTGCCGGAACGTTTATCTTTTACTTTCGATCCTTTATTTCATGCAGGAGCTTACTATGTGCAGGAAGCCTCATCCATGTTTCTGGAACAAGCCATTAAACAGTACGTAACCGAACCTGTACGTTGTTTGGATTTATGTGCCGCTCCGGGAGGAAAATCCACCCATCTTGCCAGCCTTTTGCCGGAAGGCAGTTTGCTTGTAAGCAACGAAGTTATCCGGAGCAGAAGCAATATCCTTGCAGAAAACATGGCCAAATGGGGAATACCCGATGTTATTGTTACCAACAATGACCCTGAAGAAATAGGCAAGCTTACCCATCTATTCGATGTCATTGTAACAGATGTTCCCTGTTCCGGTGAAGGAATGTTCCGTAAAGATACCGACAGTACAGGCGAGTGGAGCCTTGCCAATGTTAACTTATGTGCCGGACGGAGCCGACGTATCATCCATGATATATGGAATGCTTTAAAGCCCGGAGGCATACTGATTTACAGCACATGCACATACAATACGGAAGAAGATGAAGATAATGTATATTACATTACAGAAGAATTAGGTGCCGAAGCCCTTTCAATCTCAACACCGGAAGAATGGCAAATAACCGGTGCCCTTAAACACAATTATCCGGTTTACCGTTTCTTTCCACATAAAACCAAAGGCGAGGGGTTCTTTCTGGCCGTTCTCCG
Organism: Parabacteroides provencensis; assembly: GCF_900232875.1. Classification (NCBI taxonomy): domain Bacteria; kingdom Pseudomonadati; phylum Bacteroidota; class Bacteroidia; order Bacteroidales; family Tannerellaceae; genus Parabacteroides; species Parabacteroides provencensis. The sequence goes on from NZ_LT960489.1 coordinate 159,159, forward strand.
CAAAGCAGAAGGTGAAGCCGAAGAAATTCGTTTCAAGACAAAAGAAAAGAAAGAAAAAAGAAAGGCGGAACCTCCCGTTCCGGAATATGCAAAAAAGTTTCTTCAGTATGAAAATTTATTTTCATCAGGATGGAACAAAAATTTCATACTAATGAAACCAAAATCAGTTGCCGATGTATATCCGTTTTTACACGACCGGCTGCATATCCTCTCGGCAGGCGTTTGCCTTGGTGAGCTGAAGGGCAAAGACCTGATTCCTTCGCAAGAACTGGCACTTAGCACAGCACTGCGCCGGGATGCTTTCCCGTCTGTGGAACTTAGCTGGGACGATGCAATACGCTATCTAAAAAAAGAAGCCCTTCTCCTACCCGAAAGTATAGAGAAAGGCTACGTATTAGTTACTTACAAAGGATTCCCTCTAGGTTTCGTAAAACACTTGGGCAACCGTGCCAACAATCTTTACCCACAAGAATGGAGAATAAGAACAAGCTACTTGCCGGAAAATATACAAATTCTGTAGTCAAGAAAGTATATCTAGTATTATTAAAGAACAACAATGGTAAGGAAGAAGTCGTAAAACAAGGAGAAAGTTTCCATTTTAACGCAGAAGAAGGCAGGGATTATTCAAAATAATCCTGCCTTTAATCATCATGATCTATTTTTCAAGTATTCATAAATAGCCAACTGCGCACGGACTTTATGCGGATTATCATCCCGTTTAAAGTTATTGCATAAATTTTCATCGATCCGGCAAGCCTTTACGTTATCACGCATCTGTATATTCAGAATATCTATTATTTCCTGCTTCAACTCCGGTACTAATATAGGGAAAGCTGTCTCAATACGGCGATTCAGGTTACGGCGCATCCAATCGGCAGAAGTCAAATATAAGTTTTCTTCTCCATCATTATAAAAATACCAAACTCTGGAATGCTCAAGAAACATATCGACAATACGGGTAATCCGGATATTACGGCTATACGGTTGATCTGGAACCAAACAGCAAATACCCCGAATAATCAAATCTATCTCTACACCATTCTCACTGGCCTTATATAATTCATTAATCATATTTTGATCATGAAGACCATTCATCTTCAATATGATACGACCTTTCCGGCCTTGCTTTACATGTTCTGTCTCTTGCTGAATCATACGGGTCAATTCCGATACCATATTAAAGCGGGCAACCAATAAATGCCGGAACACCGGTTCTGACGCATTACCTTCTAATATTGCAAACACTTTATTTATATCCTGTACTATTTCAGCTTTGGAAGTAAGCAATGCCATATCAGAATAGATTTTAGCTGTCTTCTCATTAAAATTGCCCGTACTTAGATAAGCAAAGTCTTTCCGCTTGCCTCCGTCTTCATTATCCTTACGTAGGATAACAGCTACTTTTGCATGTACCTTCAACCCCGGGATGCTATAAATAATACGAATGCCGGCCTGCTCCATACGTTCCGCCGTACTCATATTGTTTTCTTCATCAAAGCGGGCTTTCAATTCAACAAAGACCGTAACTTTTTTTCCATTCTGGGCAGCACTGATCAATGTATTGATAACAGCAGAGTTTTCTGCCACACGATATTGGGTAATCTTTATTTCCTCCACCTTCGGGTCAAAAGCTGCCTCCATTAAAAAACGTATCAGATAATCAAATGACTGATAAGGGAAGTGAAGTAATACATCTTTCTTTTTGACGACTTTAAACACAGACTCCATTTCGTCAAGAAAAGAAACACGCATCGGAACCGGTATTTGCTGCTCCAGCTCTTTTCCTTTCGGATTAGGCAGCTTTATTAAATCTTGTAGATTCAGATAACGACCTCCAACAACCAAATCGTCAGCAGTAATTCCAAAAGCTTCACAAACAAAAGCCAGGAAATCATCCGGCATCGCCCGATCATACATAAAACGGCTTAATGCTCCAATCTTCCGTTTCTTTACTTTTTCCCGGATATCTTTAACAATATTACCGCTTTTCTCATTATCCAAATAAATATCTGCGTCTCTTGATATTTTAATACTATAACAACTGTCAATTACATAACCAGGAAATACACTAGACAGGTTTGCACGTATAATATCATCAATAAACATAATATATGATTTTCCCTCATGTACTGGCAACTCTATAAAACGGGGAACTTTTGCATACGGAATCTTCATTAATGCATAATGGTATTCAGGGACATATCCGGGAGTAGATAAGCGCTTGCTTTTCTTCACCATACGGATCACAAGATAAAGACGGCGGTCACGTATAAAAGTTCGGATATCTCCCGCCTGAATCATTACCGGAGATAAAAAAGGGAAAATTTCCTCATTAAAAAAATTATGAACAAATTCTTCATGAAAAGATTCCGGTATACTGTCTTGATAAAGATAAATATTCTGTCTGTTAAGTTCCGGCAAGACTTTATCATAAAATATACGATAATATTCTCCTTGCTGCCGGTTTACCTCTTTCGTAATATCCGCTAAAACTTCCTCTGCCTCAGCACCGCTCTCTTCTGTATAATTCTTTTTCATAATAACACCACGGTGTTCGGCTACACGTATTTCGTAAAATTCTTCCAGGTTGGAAGAATAGATAGAAAGGAACTTAATCCGTTCATAAATAGGAAGAGCATCATCTTCTGCCTCCAACAAGACGCGGTAATTAAAAGATAACCAACTAATGTCCCGTTTAAAGTATTTATATGAATTCTCCATAATATTCTTATCTTAGGTGCGTAAATATAGATACTTTTGTCGGATAAAAGAAATTGTTATGCTTAAAGTTGGACTTCTTTCAGATACGCATGGATACTGGGATGACAAGTATTCGGAATACTTTAAAACGTGTGATGAAATATGGCATGCAGGCGATATAGGTTCAGATATACTGGCCTCCAAACTTGCCTTACTAAAACCATTGAGAGCTGTTTTTGGCAATATAGACGGACAATCAACACGTTTGCAATATCCCAAAGTTGCCCATTTCAATGCAGAAGGGATGAATGTAATGATGACACATATCGGCGGATATCCGGGACGCTATAATCCTGAAATTCGACAAGAACTATATGACACACGCCCCAACCTGTTTATTGCAGGTCATTCGCATATATTAAAGGTGGTATTCGATAAAAATCTGAATTGCTTATATATAAATCCCGGAGCAGCGGGAAAGAGTGGATTTCATCAAGTCAGAACATTAGTCCGTTTTATGATAGAAGACAAAGCGATCAAAGATCTTGAAGTTATTGAATTAGGACACAGATAAAAGAAAAAGTTCTACTGTTTTACAGGATTTTCGCAACAAAAACGTTCTGCCAGCAAAACGGTATTCTGTAAATAGGGAAATTCTTTTTCAAAGGCTTCACTAAATACACCCTTATTCATATTCTCCTCAATCTGTTTCGTAGTCCACAATTTACCTTCTCGTTTTTTACACATTTTTAATTGATCTTCTTTGCGAAGACACACCACATACAATGAAACAAGATGTTTTACTTTTTCATTTTCAAATGTATAACGGATTAAAAAACGAGGAGTTATACCTTCCTCTTTACCTAAACTACCAAGAGTTTCTTTAACTGTATTTTCTATGCTATGCCTGAACAACACATAACTATAATATGGATAGTCAAACATATTCGGAGAAATAAAAGCCTCGTGACTTCTCTTTGCCAAATACAACATTCCGTCATAGATAACTGCTATACGGACAACCGGATGATAATATTTTTTTGATAAAGCACGGCTTACCGACCTGGCAATACAACCTATTACTTTACCTTTTTCGTTCAATACAGGTAGCCACATTTCTTTCTTCAGGCTTCCTCTCATCAAAGACAAACGAATCTGTTCATAAAGAATAACACATACGCCGATAATCAAGCCTAATTCTCTATATAAAAAACGTTCTGTACGCACACTTTGTATCGAATCCGGAAGAATGCTATAAAGCAAGATAATAAATAAATGTAGTGTATAGAAATTCTGGACAATCTGGGATACAAAATAAAATTCATTTAAAGTTGTACGAAGTAATGTCCGTTTATAAGTCGGTTTTTTAGAATCCCTGATTTTTTGTAAAATTGTACGTTTTGAAAAGCCCACTATAGTGAGAACTACAACCAATATAACTTCTGTAATGAGAGGTGAATAGACATATAAAACAGGCTCCAGCTTCAAACAAAGAAAAACAGAAAACAATACTAGTGTAGCAGCAGAAGGCAATAATAAAAACTGGTAAACACGCTCTTTTATCAGCACTTGGAAAAGAAAGATACAAACGAAACAAAAAGTAATACCTATTATAAAGGATAATAAATAAGAAAAATAATTATCCAGAAACATAAATAGCAATAGAGGCAATAATCCTATTGCCTGATTATCCAACCCTTTCTTTACTTTATTCATTCTCCCCCCTTTCATCCGCTTTATAATAAAACAACCAACATTCACAAAAGTTCATCAATTAAATATGCTTTTCCGCATGATAAGATGAACGTACAAGCGGAGCGCTCTCCACTTTATTAAAACCTTTTTTTAATGCTGTCAATCTATAAGATTCAAAGTGTTCAGGGGTTATATACTCTACAACAGAAATATTCTTTCTCGAGGGTTGAAGATATTGTCCGATGGTCAGTACTGAGACACCGGCTTTTAACACATCATCCATTAACTCATACACTTCTTCAGAGCTTTCTCCCAATCCAACCATAATACCTGTTTTGGTTGTTATCCCGCTCTTTGCAATATGGGATAATACGGCTAAACTCACATCATATTTTGCGGCGCTACGCACTAACGGAGATATTCTCCGCACTGTTTCCATATTATGCGAAATAATTTCAGGAGCAGCATTAACCACCATATCCACCAATTCAAGATTTCCCTGAAAATCGGGAATGAGAACCTCCACTGTAGTTTCAGGATTAATCTCTTTAATCTTACGAATCGTATTCACCCAATGCTTTGCACCCAAGTCTGACAAATCATCACGGTCTACCGAGGTGATAACCGCATGCTTCAACCCCATCAGACGGATACTTTCGGCTACATTCTCAGGTTCCTTCAAATCCAAAGGTAAAGGTTTACCTGTTAACGTATTACAAAACCTGCACGAACGCGTACATATTTCGCCGCCAATCATAAAGGTAGCAGTTCCTCTGCTCCAGCATTCACCCATATTCGGACATTTACCACTAGTACAGATTGTATGTAAACAATGAGATTCTACTATGTTTTTTGTCTTTGTGAATTGGTCGTTTCCTCCGAGCCGGATTTTCAACCAATCCGGCTTCCTCAAATGTTCTGCCATTACAAGTTATCAAATAAATAATTAGACATTTTGGTATACAAATGATAACGTGTATTACCACCAATGATGCTATGATTCCGGTCTTTATACACGTGCATATCAAACTGTTTACCAGCTTGCACCAATGCTTCGGCATATTCCATTGTTTGCATAAAGTGAACATTATCATCTGCAGTTCCGTGTATCAATAATAATTTTCCCTGCAAATCTTTTGCTTTACGAAGCGGAGAGGTCGCCGCATAGCCTTCAAAGTTCTCATTAGGGGTACGCATGAAACGTTCCGTATACACAGAATCATAATATTTCCAGTCTGTAGGAGGAGCTACAGCAATACCCACCTTAAAAGTTCCGTTGCCGATACTCAAAGCCATCAACGTATTATAGCCGCCAAAACTCCAGCCCCAGATAGACATTCTATTTTTATCTATATAAGGAAGTTTACCCAATGCCTGGGCAGCTTCGACCTGATCATGAGATTCGATATCTCCCATACGTAAATATGTACATTTGCGGAATGCTTCCCCGCGGGCACCAGTCCCGCGACCATCAACACAAACCACAACAATGCCTTTGCTTGCCAGATAATACTCCCAGTCAAAACTATATTGATCTAGTACTTGTTGAGAGTTCGGGCCACTATATTGTGTCATCATTACCGGATATTTCTTTGAAGAATCAAAATTGGCAGGTTTCACAATCCAAGCATTTAAGTCATAGCCAGATGCCGTATGTACTGTCATAAACTCCTTCCGGGCAAATGAATATTCAGAAAGTTTATTCTTTAAGGCCATATTATCCTGTAACACGCGTAACGTTTTTTTTGTTTTAGTTTCGTTTACCGTGATCTTTGCCGGAGTATTGGCATTTGAATAATTATTTACATAGTAAGCAAAATTATCGCTAAACGTAGCATTATTCGTTCCTTCCTCTGTAGAGAGTTTAGTCTTCGCCCCTTTTGCATCTATCTTATAAACAGAACGGCGAATCGGGCTTTCTTCTGCCGATTGGTAATAAACAGTCTTCGTTGCTTCATCTATCCCCAGGAATTTAGTAACATCCCAATTACCTTTCGTTACCTGGCGTTGCATAACACCTGTCGGCGAATAGAGATAAATATGATTATAGCCATCTTGTTCGCTGACATATACAAAACCATCTTTCATAAACTGGATAGATGTCATCAGATCCGAATCAATATAGCTTTTATTATCCTCGCGAAGAACCAAACGTGAAACGCCGCTCTTCGGGTTAATATAATACATATTAAAAGCATTCTGCCAACGATTCAATGTCATAACAGCCAACTGGTCAGGATTATTGGTAAAGACGATCCGTGGAATATAAATATCCCCGTCACCCGGCACTTTCAGCGTTTTAATATCTTTCGTTTCAATACTATATGAATGAACACTTACTTTTGAATTCTTCTGTCCGGCTTTCGGGTATTTATAATTATAATAGCCCGGATATAGTCCGTCTCCATACATCTGCATAGAATATTCCGGAACTTCCGATTCATCAAAGCGAACATATGCCAAATATTCACTATCAGGAGACCAAGCCATCAGATTCGTTACAGCAAACTCTTCTTCATATACCCAGTCTGTGATACCATTCAATATTTTATTTAATTCACCATCTTTCGTTACCTGTACTTCCGTATCATAGTCAAACTTTCTCAACCAGATATTATTATCACGTACATAAGCACACATACGGCCGTCAGGAGAAAAAGTCGGGATCATTTGTTTACTGGCAGACTCCGTAAGAGGTTTCAAATAATTACGACGGACATCATAATCATAAACAACAGCTTTAGAAGAACGACGGTATATAGGTTCTGTTTCACGCCAGACCAAAATATGATGTCCGGTGTTACTGATCGTATATCCGTCAAAATCTACAAACGTACATTCACGGGCTTTACCGGTGTCAAACAGAGTGTCTACCGGATTACCTGTACGGTAAGAATATTTAATGATCATACTCTTATCTTTACTCATTGCCGTATAGTGTTCGCCATCCGGCAATGAACGCATTTCACCAATATTCGTAACCTGACGGAACTTTCCATCCGTTATCTCTTTCAAACCTAACTGCTTACTTCCATTCTGAGCAAAAGCACTTCCCATTGCTACCAATGAGAGCAATATACAAAGACTTATTCTTTTCATTATCTATTTATAGTAGTATTGTTGTACTTTAAATTAAGTTGCAAAGTTAACATAAAAGCAATGAATAAGAAGTTTTTATATATCTTTGCTGTGTGAAAAATACTAAACCATATAATGAATTCGGAGACTTTTTAAAGGAAATATTCCCTTATAAAGTACAAAAAATATCTATTAACGCCGGATTCACCTGTCCAAACAGGGACGGGTTAAAGGGCTTTGGCGGTTGCACATACTGCAACAACCAGACTTTCAGCCCAGAATACTGTCATACTGAAAAAAGTGTCACCGTACAACTTGAAGAAGGCATACGTTTCTTCTCCCGTAAATATCCGGACATGAAATATCTTGCCTATTTCCAAGCCTACACTAATACGTATGACGAAACGGAAATATTGATCAGGAAGTATGAAGAAGCCCTGAGCTATCCCGGAGTGGAAGGTATTATTATCGGTACACGTCCTGACTGTATGCCAGACACATTACTGGAATACTTTGCCAAGCTATCCACCCGCAAATTCGTTATGATAGAATATGGAGTAGAAAGCACATTGGATAAGACCTTGTTACACATTAATCGCGGACATACATATTCGGAATCGGAAGAAACGATTCGACGTACAGCCGGCATGGGCATCTATACGGGAGTACATCTTATTTTAGGATTGCCCGGAGAAAGCAGAGAAGAAATATTGCATCATGCCGATATTTTATCTGCACTGCCCATTACCACATTAAAGCTGCATCAATTACAACTAATCCGCAACACGCGCATGGCTAAAGAGTATGCAGAGCATCCCGACTTATTTCATCTGTACACGGTTGACGAATACATCGAATTGGTAATCGACTTTATTGAACGGTTAAACCCCTCTATTGTAGTAGAGAGGTTCGTATCTCAGTCTCCCAAAGAACTGCTTATTGCACCCGATTGGGGAGTAAAGAACTTTGAATTCACAGCCAAAGTAAACAAACGAATTGCCGAACGAAACACTTGGCAAGGCCGTTTGATCTCTACTATTTCATAGATGCAACTTCTCCATAGAATGTAATGCTCTGCTTATTGACCGGTACTACATTAATGGTTGATGAACCGTTAGGGTAAATTTGCACATTGAAAGTATAGTTATCTTCATCTGTACGAACTTTAAATTTTATCTGTGCATCTCCCTTCTTTTTATAAGTTACTTTGTATTCGCTCAAGGGTTTCTCAAAACGCAACCCGTTTCCTCCACCATAAGGAACAGAGTAAGCCTGTCCAAAATAGGGGAGATAAGAAATCACTGAATCTCCTTTCACCTCTAATGAATAAGAAGAAGTTAGATTAACTGATCTTCCACTCATTGGAATAGCACGGTTTACATCTATTTTGAAATGACCCTTGTCAATCATTTCTTTCACCTGTAACTCTTTTTGCTCCTTTTTCTCTTTATTACTTTGAGCAAAAAGGGATTGCCCACCAATTAACAGGACAATCCCCAGCAAGAAAACTAACCTAACATTCTTCATAACCTTAAACACTAAACACCACTAGCTTTTATATATAAGACAATTAGTCAGACCAAAAGGTTTAATTAACAGATATAAAATAACTTAATAATAATCTAAAAAAGGAGATTATGAGTATTGGCAAATAAACACCTTGTGTAAGTTCGACAACTTTATCTATCTTTATCGCCATAAAAGCAATAAATAGTATTATAAATTATATGGAGCAAAAACATCAGTACCGGGGTTTAACTAAACAAGAAGTTGAAGAAAGCAGACAGCTGCATGGAGAGAACATATTAACACCTCCTGAAAAAGCTTCACTATGGAGCCAGTTTTTAGAAAAGTTTGACGACCCCATCATCAAAATCTTACTTGTAGCTTGGATACTTTCCATGATTATCGCCGGAGTACACTGCTGGGGGCCGGAGGCTAAAGGTTTTACTGCTTTTTTAGAACCAATAGGAATCTTTTTCGCTATCATGCTTGCCAGTTGCGTAGGGTTCTTCTTTGAAATGAAAGCAAACAAGGCATTTGATATTTTAAATACGGTTAATGACGATACTTTGGTAAAGGCCATCCGTGACGGAAACATATGCCAGATATCCAAAAAAGAGGTTGTAGTAGGCGACATCATTGTACTGGAGACAGGAGAAGAAGTACCAGCCGACGGAAACCTGCTGGAAGCTATTTCACTTCAAATAAATGAGTCGACCCTAACAGGCGAACCAATTATCAGCAAAACAACCAATGAAGCCGATTTTGACCACGAAGCCACCTATCCGTCCAATGCCGTTATGCGTGGAACTACCGTTGTAGACGGACACGGAATAATGAAAGTAGAAAAAGTAGGAGATGCCACCGGATATGGCAAAGTATATGAAGGATCACAAATAGAAAGCGGTGTAGAAACGCCTCTGCAAACGCAATTAGCCGGTTTAGCCAAAGTAATCAGCAAAGCCGGTTATTCTATAGCCGCCCTCACCTTTATTGCTTTATTGGCTAAGTTACTTCTTTCATCATCCGGCATGCCGGTTATGGATCTGATAGCCCATATTCTGAACATTTTTATGGTAGCCGTTACGTTAATCGTAGTTTCAGTACCGGAAGGTTTGCCAATGAGTGTTACCTTAAGTCTCGCATTGAGTATGAACCGAATGCTCAAGACAAACAATCTTGTCCGCAAAATGCACGCATGCGAAACGATGGGAGCAACTACTGTTATCTGTACGGACAAAACCGGTACATTAACGCAAAACCAGATGCAAGTACATCAAACTAATTTCTATAATTTGAAAGGCCAGAAACTTGAAGACAATGAGATTAGCAATTTAATAAAAGAAGGTATCTCTGTAAACTCTACTGCCTATCTGGATTTCTCGGACAACGATAAAGTTAAAACACTAGGTAATCCAACTGAAGCCGCTCTGCTTCTATGGTTAAACAGTCAACAGCAAAACTATCTGGACTTAAGAGAAAATGCAGCCGTAATAGAGCAACTGACCTTCTCTACGGAGAGAAAATATATGGCTACTGTCGTAAAATCACCTTTGCTCAACAAGACAATATTGTATGTAAAAGGCGCTCCTGAAATAGTGTTGGCCAACTGTCAGCGTGTCGCAACCGACGGAACGTTTAAGCCGGTTGAAGATTGTAAAGCCAACATAGAAACGCAACTGCTGAATTATCAAAACCAAGCCATGCGTACACTGGGATTCGCTTATCAGGTATTAGACGACAAACAGGAAACATCCGTTTTTGCAAATGGCAAACTTCATAATGCAGATCTTACTTTCTTAGGAATCGTAGCTATCTCCGATCCTGTCCGTTCGGATGTTCCGGCAGCTGTGCAAAGTTGTCTTAACGCGGGCATTGACGTTAAGATCGTTACCGGAGATACGCCGGGAACCGCAAAAGAAATCGGAAGGCAAATAGGCACATGGCAAACAAACGACACCGAACACAATATTATTACCGGACCTAATTTTGAAGCGTTAAGTGATGATGAAGCACTTAATCGTGTTTTAGACCTCAAAATCATGTGCCGCGCCCGCCCTACAGACAAACAACGTCTTGTTCAGTTGCTTCAACAAAAGGGAGCAGTAGTGGCAGTCACCGGAGACGGAACCAATGACGCTCCTGCACTAAAAGCAGCCCAGGTAGGTTTGTCCATGGGAGACGGAACATCCGTAGCCAAAGAAGCCAGCGATATCACTATCTTAGACAATTCCTTTGGCAGTATCACCCGTGCCGTTATGTGGGGGCGTTCTCTATACCGTAATATACAAAAGTTCCTGTTATTCCAGTTAACGATTAACGTGGCAGCCTGCCTAATCGTTTTACTAGGTTCGTTGCTTGGCACCGAATCTCCATTAACCATTACACAAATGTTGTGGGTTAATCTTATTATGGACACATTCGCAGCAGGAGCTTTAGCATCTTTGCCTCCCAACGAAAAGGTAATGCAAGACAAACCACGTAAAAGCGGAAAAGGAGGAGATTTCATCATTACCCGTTCAATGGCCTACAACATTTTTGGGGTCGGTATCTCTTTCGTCATCATCCTGATAGGACTGCTTTTATACTTCCATGCAGAAGATGGATTAACGCCTCATGATTTATCATGGTTCTTCAGTTTCTTCGTTATGCTGCAATTCTGGAATATGTTTAATGCTAAAGCATTCATGGAAGGCACCTCTGCTTTTGCCAATCTGAAAGAAAGTAAAAGCTTTTTATTTGTTGCTCTGATTATCGTTATAGGGCAATATCTGATCGTTACTTTCGGTGGAAAAATGTTTAGTGTCATACCTCTTTCATGGAAAGATTGGGCAATTATTATCGGTTCCAGTTCATTTGTCCTATGGATCGGAGAAGCATGTCGCTTCATTCAGAGCCTCCTCAAAAAGAAGTAGGCGTATTTCTACAAAAAGGTAGGCAACTAAAATGAAAAAGGTAGGCAACTTTTTACAATTAGTTGCCTACCTTTTTTATGTTCTAAATCATACAAATTATGAGCCGAAAGCCGGACTTGAACCGGCGACCTACGCATTACGAATGCGTTGCTCTACCAACTGAGCTATTTCGGCAATGTTCTTGTTTTTATTTCGGGCACAAAGGTAAAAAGTCTAATCGACATCTGAAAGAAGTTTTGCTAAAAAATCGTCCAGATCTGCATCTAAATCTTTCAACAGAGGATCGTCTAAACGAAGTGTTTCATCGTCAAGGAACAGAAGTTCTTCTATCACAACAAAATCTTCATCCGTTAAACTGATAGATAATGGTTTCATAAAGCGGGGATGATTAAACATATCCTTTGTGGACAAAATAGTCAATACCGCTTTCACAGATGCAGCTACCCGCTTATTGAACACATCCTCCTCTTCCGTATTATTCACCCAATCGAAAATTACAATTTTCTCTATCAGATGTTCTTCATCATCATATATCTGCAACTCTCCGCTTTCTGCATCTGCCTGCACATACAAGTCACTGATAAAACTCCCCGACTCATCTTTTGCAAGCTTATTAATCGCAGTTGAAAACGCAGACTCTATAACAGATTGTATCTTTGCATTATTTGAATTCATAATCTTTATTTATTCTTCTTATTCGAAAGCCTTGCCAAAAGTAATAATAATTCGGATAATATCCGGTTAATCTTCCCCAAATTGCATATTTAGTTTTTTATCCGAACGTACACGGTCCTGCAATGCCCCAACATATATTTTCAACAACTTAGTGTTTGCGTTATCATCGCCTACGTTTTTTTTAAACAAATCATACGATTTGGTAGCCCATTCCTGTGCAACTTCCAGCTTTCCTTCCATCTCATAACACAAGGCTAAATTAGAAGCAGATTTCGCCTGCCCTTTCCAATCCTTTGCATTCTTATAGATTGAGTTCCAACGTTCAACAGCATAATCCCACTTTTGCCCGGAAGTATAAGCAGCCGCTTCCTTCCAACGCGACCCCATTCCGTTATAATACCAACGGGATTCATTAACCCAGTGAGGCACAAAGTTTATATATACTTTTGCACCTATATATTGTCCTGCCGTTCGCAAGGCCGTGTTAGCATCAGGCAATACATATTTCAGTATCGACAAGTTATCCGCACTTTCATTCCAGAAAATACTATCATTTATAAATACCGTAGCCAACGGATTGGAACGCCCCGGCAAATAACAACGTACAACTCCGCCAATTTCAACTTTAATATTCCCCATCAGATATCCTTCGGGAAAGGCAAAAACATCTTTTTCCATATTAAACAACAAGCGATCAAAGGAAATAACAGCTCCTGCCCCGGTCTCTTCACACAGGGAGACAATTTGTTCCGGAAGCAATTTAACATCGGAATAATATATACTATCATTACGTGTGGCATGATGGTAAAGAAGTACATCATCAAAATAATCAGCCTCAACAATAGACTTTCCCAATGAACGGCAGGCATCAAACAAAGCACTGTCTGCCAAAGCCCTGCAAGTATCCTGCTTTGTTCCCATCAAAGTATATTCATACCCAACGTCTGCCGGTTGTGGCAGTGCATTATTCACAATCAAGACTTTCGTCACACTTTCGGGAAAAGTAACTTCCGAAGGGTTATATGTTTGTATATCCATATAGCTTATTGGGCTACAGGCATAACAAAAGAAAACAATCAGCAAATAAAATATATTTCTCATTTTTCTATATATCATGATAAATCACACACTGCCTTAAAATATCCAATAGATTCCGCTATACCAAGAAACGGATCTTTCATATCCTTTTCATATTCCAAACTGCACATCCCCGTATAGTTGACTTCGCGCATCATTCGTACCAACGCTGGAAAATCAATTTTCCCCCGGCCTATCTCTATACCAACTCCGGCTTTAGATGCTTCCGTCACATCTTTTATATGCATGTCGAACACCCGGGTATGATATTTTTTAAGATCTGCTACCGGGTCACAACCATTGCGTAAGTCATGCCCAACATCCAGACACATGCCGATACGTGAATCCAATTCTTTCGTATGTTCCCAAACATCAGTAGCATCAGGATATGTTTTTATGTCAGGCCCATGCAAATGAATGGCATAATTCATATCATATTCTTTTACCTTCTTGTCAACATAGGGCAATAAATCATAATCGGGAACTCCTACAATTGTTTTTACTCCTACCCGTTCAGCATATTCAAAAGCACGATCAATTTCATCTTCGCTTTTCATATAAATGGGTCCAACGGCATATCCTGTTACTTTATGAGCAGCACACTTACGATGAAAAGCCTGTATTTCTTCATTCGTACTATCCAATGGCAAATGAAAATCTTTAATACAAAGGTAATGCACATCTAACCGTTCCAACACCTTTAAAGTTGTGTCCAAATCAAAATTGACAAAAGTATAGCCAGCCATACCTAACTGAAAAGGATTTACAGCTTTAGACGCTCTCCGAATATTATAACCCGGAGTTCGGGCATTTGCCACAGATGCTGTTCCACATAACAGTATACTTGCTGCTCCTTGTTTAAAAAATGTCCGTCTTGAATATTTCATGGTTTAAACTTTATATAAAAGCGATTTTACACTGAGACTTAATCTCCACTTATTTTATATTTGAAACAAATATAACTTTTTTCCGGATGTTTTGTTGCATTTATGAATCATTATCAGAGTCGGAATTTCTCAATGGTAATACCACATAGAATACAGATCCTTCCCCTATTCTTGAGGTTACGTCTATACTCCCTCCCATCTTTTCTATCAATCCTTTACAAATAGCAAGTCCTAAGCCAACCCCTTTACTCCAATCATTTAATTGGACGAAACGTGAAAAAATACGTTTTTGTTGTTCCTCCGGAATACCTTCGCCTGTATCTTGAACAAAGAAGCGGACATTCGAATCAATCAGGGTATAACCAAAACGGATAAATCCCTGCCGGGTATGTTTTATTGCATTCGTCAGAAGATTTGTTAAGATTTGGGTTAACCGATTACGATCTGTTTCCATAATAGCCGGAAAACATTCTTCTAACTTTAGTTCAACATGTTCCGGCATACGCAATAAAATAACGCTGTATATTTCTTTCATTAATGAAGGTAAATCTTGTTCTGCATATATGAAAGTCATCGAATTCGATTCAATTTTGGAGATATCAAGAACGTCTGCTATTAACCGTTGTAGTAGTTCATTGTTGTTTTGTATAATTTCAGCCAGCTTCTCACGGACTTCACGGTTTTCTTCATCTATCAGAACCTGAGAAAAACCCACAATTGCATTCAGAGGCGTACGTATCTCGTGATTCATGTTTGCCAGAAAAGCAGACTTCAGACGATCCGCTTCTTCTGCCTTTTCTTTAGCAACCTTCAACTGCAATCCATATTTATGACGAGAATAAGCTATAAAAAACAATAAACAACATATCACAACAAGAAGTATCAACCCTCCTCCCATAATCAACATATGAGAATGGATTTTTGAAGTTTCAAGCTCCATCTGTTTTGTCTTCAACTCCAATTTGTCCATATCATGTTGTGTTTTTAGCTTAGCCAAATCATTATAAAAAGAAACTTTCTGAATAGAATCCTTTTTCAAAATCAATGAACGATAAATTTTTGCAGCATCACAGGTTTCCCCTTTTAAATTATAAAGATCAGCATTTTTAAACATCATCTTCATTACAAAATCAGTCAAATTCTGCCGTTCATAATATGACATTAACTCATCATTCAATTTTATAGCTAGGTCATATTTACCAATCAATTCATAATACAATGATTTTATTTGTAAAATAACCCTATCTTCACGACGGAGTTTTTCTCTATTTACAATTTTCTCGGCTTCCGTCAAATGCAATAAAGCTACATCCGGTTCTTTCAGTCCAATTGCAATGGTAGCATACGAGCGATGATAGAAATACTGAATCATATATAATGGGTTCTCAGCATCCACACGCTCCACTCCTTTTTCTTTACATTCTTCTATGTAAGTATTCAGTTTATCAAGATAATAAATTTTCTTTTTATTGCTTATCGAACTATTCTGCAAATGACGTATAATGGTAATACGTTTTATTAGAGGAGACTCCTTCTTCTCCATAGCCTGAAAGATTTCTTCATAAAGAGCTTCTCCTTCCTCCGTCAGCCCCTCTCTCAAATAATAATCGGCTAATGCCTGATTAGCCATGTCTTCCCCATCAGGAAAATTATGTTTCTTCGCAAAATCTTTTAAAGCATTAATAGCCGGAATCACTTTTTCTTTCTGGCCGCCACGAGTATAGCTGTAAATGTTCCATCCCTGCATACGGCATATTTCTTCCAAACGATTATCACGAAGCAAAACCGGTTCAGCTCTCTCCATAATAATACGCATACTATCGGCATTCTTCGCATAATAGTACATTGCCTGCAAGAACAAGGCACTTCCTATATAGTAGTTATTACGTTGCTTTTCAGCTTCCTTTAATAATAAGCTGGAATAAATTTCATAAGAGTCATTACGAAAACTCTCATTGGCCAGGTCATAAATCTTTTTCAATTTACAACTGTCCGGTAGTTTTTTCAGTTCAATAATCAGACTGTCTATATCAGCACCTGATTGTGCTGACATAGGCATCTGCATCGTAATCAAAATAAGAATTAAAGTTACTACATACTTCATTACAGAGTTTGTTGTAGCAGATAGTTACATCTATTTCTCATCTATTTCTGCAAAGCAGCAATGCTCTCTTCAATAGATTTAATTTTACTTTCCGCATCGGCCTGCTTCTTTTTCTCCATGTCAATCACCTTAGCCGGAGCCTTGTTTACAAAACTTTCATTAGCAAGTTTCTTCATAACCGAGGCAAGGAATCCTTGCTGATATTTCAACTCATCCTTAAGTTTTGCAAGTTCTTCGTCTACATTAATCATACTTCCCAACGGGACAGCATATTCGGTTGTGCGTACCAGGAAAGATACTGCGCCTGCTGTTTTCTCATCCACATTTGCTATAGCAGATAAATTACACATCTTGGCAATAACCGGATTAAATGTATCCTGGTGTTCTCCTAAAACCTGTAGCTCAAGAGTATCTTTATTCGGTATGCTCTTTTGCAAACGTATAGTACGAACACCACCCACAATTTCTTTTACAATTTCAAATGCATCTAAATAAGAGTTATCAACAGATGCCACTTCCGGCATCTGCGCAACCATTATACTTTCATGCTCTTTTCGAGGTTCGAGCGCCTGCCATAACTCCTCAGTAATGAATGGCATAAACGGATGAAGCAAGCGTAACAGAGAATCAAAGAAACCGAGTGTTGATAAGTAGGTAGACTTATCAACAGGTTGTTGATAACCTGGCTTAACCATCTCCAAATACCAGGAAGAAAACTCATCCCAGAATAATTTATATACAGCCATCATTGCTTCGCTCAGGCGATACTTATTGAAAGAATCATCTACTTCTGCAATAGTCTTGTCGAGCTGCATTTTAAACCACTTTACAGCAATAGCGGAAGCTTCCGGCTGTTCTATTGTTTCATCTACCGTCCAACCTTTTACCAAGCGGAAGGCATTCCATATTTTATTATTAAAGTTACGTCCTTGTTCGCACAATGCATCATCAAAAGGAATATCATTTCCGGCAGGGGCAGCCATCATTAGCCCCATACGTACACCGTCAGCCCCGTACTGTTCTATCAACATTAAAGGGTCGGGGGAGTTTCCTAATGATTTAGACATTTTGCGTCCTTGTTTGTCTCTAACAATACCAGTAAAATAAACATTCTTAAATGGCATGGCATTACGATATTCATAACCTGCCATAATCATACGTGCCACCCAAAAGAAGATAATATCCGGCCCTGTTACCAAATCGCTTGTCGGATAATAATAATTGATTTCTTCATTATCCGGATTATTAATTCCATCGAACAATGAGATAGGCCATAACCACGACGAGAACCAAGTATCAAGGCAATCTTCATCCTGACGCAGGTCTGCCATAGTCAAATTATGATTTCCGGTTTTTTCTTTCGCCAGTTCCAATGCTTTATCGGCAGTTTCTGCAACAACAAAACCACCCTCCGGCAAGAAGTAAGCAGGAATACGGTGTCCCCACCAAAGCTGACGGCTGATACACCAGTCTTTGATGTTTTCCATCCAATAACGGTACGTATTCTTGAACTTAGGAGGATAAAATTTAATATCATCCTTCATTACCGGTTCCAACGCTATTTGTGCCAGATGTTCCATCTTTAAGAACCATTGCATTGACAATTTCGGTTCTATAGCAACACTTGTACGTTCCGAATAACCGACTTTATTTTCATAAGCCTCAACTTTTTCTAGTAAATTGGCTTTTTCAAGGTCTTTTGCAATCTGTTCACGTACATCAAAACGATCCATACCGACATACAAACCGGCAGCTTCGCTGATTGTACCGTTATCATTAAAAATATCGATAGAAGGCAAATTATATTTTTCGCCTAACATATAGTCATTTACATCATGAGCAGGAGTTACTTTTAAACAACCTGTGCCAAACTCGATATCCACATAATCATCTTCGATAACCGGAATCACCCGGTTTACCAATGGTACAATAACTTTCTTTCCTCTCAAATGCTGGTTTTTAGGGTCGTTCGGATTAATACACATAGCCGTATCACCCATAATCGTTTCGGGGCGAGTTGTTGCAACAACGGCATATCCGTCTTCTCCTTCTATTTTATACCGTAAATAAAACAAACGGCTGTGCTCTTCCTTATAAATAACCTCTTCATCCGACAAAGCAGTAAGTGCTTTCGGGTCCCAGTTTACCATACGTACACCACGATAAATAAGCCCCTTAGCATATAAGTCTACGAACACTTTCAAAACACTTTCGGAGCGTTTTTCGTCCATTGTAAAAGCTGTACGATCCCAGTCGCATGAAGCACCCAGCTTACGTAACTGTTTCAGAATAATACCACCATGCTCTTCTTTCCATTCCCAGGCGTGCTTCAAAAATTCATCACGCGTCAGATCTGTTTTTTTTATACCTTCCTGAGCTAATTTATTAACCACTTTTGCTTCTGTAGCAATAGAAGCATGGTCGGTACCCGGAACCCAGCAAGCATTTTTCCCCATCATACGGGCGCGACGAACTAAAATATCCTGAATGGTATTATTAAGCATGTGTCCCATATGCAATACACCCGTGACATTAGGAGGCGGGATAACAATTGTATACGGCTCTCGACCGTCCGGTTTAGACTTGAAATAACCATTATCCAACCAATATTGATACCACTTTCCTTCAACCTCTGCAGGGTTATACTTACTTGCAATTTCCATATTTTATATTCTTTCTTATTCTAATTTGTTTGCAAAAATACAAAAAAATAAGACAGTTAATTAGTTTATCAACCTTTTACATGCAGTAATAAATCACATACGTACATATTATACTATATACAGCGCAAAAAGGCCATCCCAATTACCTTGAGACAGCCTCTAAAACTTTGTATCTGTTCTCCCTTTTCTCAGAGATACTGACAAACGTACTTATTTTACAACAGCCTTAACAGCAGCTTCGCCTTCTACAGCTACGATTACAACACCCTGAGGAGCAGCAATCACTTCACTGTCTGAAGTTGCAACTATTGTAGTCTTCTGACCCAATACATTAGATACGATTACTTCCTTACCAGCTGCACCGTAAACAGTTACGTTACCTTCGCCAGCTACTACACTGATAGTGTTAGCTTCTGTTGATTCGTTGCCGGTTGGAGTATCAACTGCCTTAGTTGTGAATGGAAGAGCATTTTCTGCAGCAACAAGAACTAATTTNGCACCGTAAACAGTTACGTTACCTTCGCCAGCTACTACACTGATAGTGTTAGCTTCTGTTGATTCGTTGCCGGTTGGAGTATCAACTGCCTTAGTTGTGAATGGAAGAGCATTTTCTGCAGCAACAAGAACTAATTTACCATTATCCTGTTTCATACATTGACCGTTTGCTGCTTCAATCAACATTTCACCGTCTGTAGGAGTTGCACGGAAGGCAAATACGGCTTTGTTATCAGACATCTTTACTGAATCCGGTTTTGCATTCAGATCCTTACGGTTGTAAACCAACAATGTATCTTTTGCCAAACCATATTGTTTTGCAAGGATGAATTCCAACTTACCATCTTTATTTACATTCAGATAGTTAGCCATTACATCACCAGATGTTTCTGACTTCAGTTCCAAACCTGCTGTTGTCATAAGATAGAACAACGGTTTCTTTGGATCTGTTACTTTTGCTGTATCTACGAACAATGAATAAGCTGCATCCAATTCTGATTCTGATTTCAATACCGGTTCAAACTTATCGTTCATACCGATCATCAATGATGTATTTTCTGTAGAAGTAAACTGCATGTGAGCTGATGAATTCTTTGTTACATTTACATAATCAGGAGCTGCTGGAGTTACAATCTTGAAATAACCGGCAACTGTTGAACCATATTTTACAGGAACCATTACACCTGCACTTGCAAATGATACTACAGAATCTTTTGATGTTGTTAAATCATCATATTTAACAGGAGCAGTAGCATTAACGTTAGCCATAATCAATTCATATTCTCCGGCATTCTTTGTGGCACGGAAGAATACTGCAACTGAATCCTGGTCTACCGTCTGGTTTGTCTTCATCATACGGAAAGTCTTAGGATCGTTTGCGCTGGAAGCATGCCAGTTATAACCTAATACTCTCTGGTCGCCAAACTGTTCTTTCAACAAATAAGCAGAACGTTGCAGATCGTCAGCTCCAAACTTATTGTCTGTTGCACCATTGGCAGAAACCAATTTGAACTTCATGGCATCGGCTTCTTCCATATCTTTAGCATTTACTGCACTGTCACCGGAAGCAATATATACATAAGCGCTAGAACCCAGAGGAGTCACAACCTGCAACTTAACAGAAAGGTTTGCTAATTCATCAGCAGTAAAATGTTTGTAACCAAGATACTTGTCAGCCTTAACTTCATCTTTAATAGCTGTCAATTTAACTGTATCACCATTTTGCATGATATAGTTACCGTCTAATGCATAAACAAATGCATTTGTATTAGTTGTATTCTTATTATCTCTATTAATGAACTGATAACGACCGGCACCATCTTTCTTAACAGACCACTGTGTAGCAGGAATCAAATCTGAAATTTCACCTGAATACTGAATAGTTGATCCTGTCAATAATGCTGTCCAATATTTATTATTGTTGTCTTTATCAGCACCTTTCACAACTTGTACATAATATGACTTTGTTACATCAATATCAGCCTTTGTTCCAAAATCTAAAGTAATATAAGGAAGGGCATCTATATTAGCAACAGGAGAAGTTGTTAACACTTTTGTACCTGCACTACCCAGATAACCCCAAGATACTTTTGATTCGCCTTCAATTGTATTTGATTTAACAATCAAAGAATCCCCAGTAACACGACCCGTATTCAATTCTATTACAAACAAATAAGATCCCAAAGAACGGCCATCTGCGGCAATTGTATCAAATGCAGTTGTACCATAAACAGGTCTTCCGGGAACAGCACGACCTAAAGTATCCAATGTAAATTTGAAACCAGCAGCAGACTTCCACTCAGCAGCACCCTTTATGTCATATTTAATAGTGTCGACAACCACAAACACTGTATCTGTCGTAAACTTCGTATCCTTTTTTGCATCTATAACCTGAAGCATAATAGAATCGTTTGCCGTCACCTTAACAGCTTTAATTTTATATTTTGTAAATACATTATCAGACAAGTCATTACCAAATGCTAATTTGAAATAACCATCATTCTGATTATTCAATTTTTCTGCCGTTAATTTGATATTAGCAACTTCTGTAACAGCCCATTTTGTAGAAGGAGTGCCTTTTTGAACCTTTACCAAATAATCTGCAGGAGTAAAACCTGTCAACTGCAAAGAATAAACATCGCTACCAATCTTTGCCTGAATAGAACCATTAGCAGTAGTTTTCCAACTCCATTCCGTTATAGGATCTTTGTCTGTTACAATAGCATTACCTTCTTTAGCAGGTAAATTTAATGTTGCACCTGTTGCTTTATTTTCAAAAGTAAATACAGAATCACCTGTTGTCTTTTGAACTTCCACGCTCAGCTTCCACATAGCAGAGTCCAAAGATAAAGGCTCTGTAAAGTTACCAGCAGCAACAGTCATGACTTTAATGCTGTCTTTTCCGTCACGCTTGTCTGCAGCAAGATAACTTGAACCATTTTTAATATGATAGTACTTATCAGCAGGAGCCAATTTAGCCGCAATTTCACTTCCTGGAGCATACTGCGCACTTACTGATAATCCACCAGCCATCAGAGTAATGGCTAAAAGAGTAAAAAACTTCTTGTTCATAATTCTAAATTTAATATCAATGTTTAAGTTCTATTATTCAAATCATCCTGATCTTTTTGTAAAATCATCCCGATCTTTTTGCAAAAAGATCGGGATGAAACGAGAAAAGAAAGAATAGGTATTTTTTACAGATACTGCCAGATAAAAGCCAACGGATTATTATCTAATAGCACCTACTCTCAAATAACCAAAACTTCCCACATGAAATTTACTACCATATTGTTGTGCTATACAATATTCTAAAGCCTGAACATTATTCATTCCGACATTACTTGCCTGAAAGAAACCGAAATTAGGTTCAAAATAAATAATGTCATCACCATTTCCTGTTATAATAAGAATCTCATGATTGGCCGGCCCAAGAGTTGCGCTTGCATTACCAATCCACAATTCTCCTCTATATATACTATTATGGGCAAGAGCTGTTCCACTCGACGGAGGATAATTCGCCGTTTGAGATTTGCCAGCAACATTCTGAGCTTTAGCATAATTCATCATTGCTGTACCTTGTCCGAAATCCTTCGCTGCTTCGACAGCTTCCATAAAACTTCTCAGTTTATGCCATATTCCATGCTCACTTATTAAAAAGTTACACATATAATAACAAACCCCATTTTTCTCAGGGCCACCACCAGATCTTAACCAAGTATCCTGAGAAATCGCTTTTAATTTTACTAATGCCATAATTCTATTATTTTTTAATATTGCCTACTCTATTCAGTTTTCGGCTTCCCTGTTTTTATTTTATCAGAAGCAAAAGTAAATCTGAGAGACAGAGTAAAGGATTTTTGTTTTTAAATTACAGTATTTATTCTCCGGTTTATATCAATACCTATTGCAGCATTCCCTAAATGCCAGTATCTTTGCAAACTATATACATAACGAATATGAGAAGACGCTCAAATTACAAAGGCGCAAATCAGCCAAGAGTTCCAAGAGGACGCAAGATTACAGTAAAAGAACAAAACACCTTGCTCTCTTTTTTGTTTCAACAGCTGAATGAACAAAGTAAAAGCTCCGTAAAAGCATTACTAAGCAAAGGACAAATTTCGGTTAATGGGAAAGTAACCAGCCAATTCGACACACAGTTGGAGCCAAATGATGTAGTCGGAATCAGCTATGAGCGCGGTAAAGTTGCATTTAATAATCCATTATTAAATATCATTTGGGAAGACGACTATTTGATTGTCGTTAATAAAAGGGAAGGCTTGCTCTCTGTTTCGAACAATCGTATAAAAGAGCGTACTGCATACCATATATTAAGCGACTATGTAAAGAAGTCTGACCCAAGAAACAAAATATTTGTGTTGCACCGTTTGGATAGGGAAACATCCGGTTTAATGATGTTCGCCAAAAGTCGTGGCATACAAGAAGTGTTGCAATCCAACTGGAATGAAATGATTACACAACGCAGTTATGTAGCCGTCGTAGAAGGTCGTCCGGAAAAAGATACCGACCTTATCGTTTCAAACCTCGCAGAAAATGCACAAATGCAGGTATATGTTACATCAACCGGAGATGGGAAAGAAGCAATTACCAGATACAAAGTATTAAGAAGTAATGGTTCATACTCTCTGCTGGAACTGGAACTGGAAACAGGCCGCAAAAACCAGATACGCGCACAAATGCAATCCATCGGTCATCCTATTACAGGAGATTATAAATACGGAGCGGAAACCGACCCTACCGGACGTTTGATGTTGCACGCCCGGAAACTTTATTTTATTCATCCCGAAACGGAAGAAGAAATGTGTTTTGAAACGCGCATACCAGACGCTTTCAACTCTTTAGCTAAACAGACTTAGAAACAATTATAAAAACATGAAAAGACTCGTTAGTATTTTAGCATTAGCACTGATAACGCTAACTATACAGGCTCAGATACTCACGCCTGTAAAATGGAAAGTTAAACTGGAGGATTCAGCTTCTCCGGAAAAAGAAATTGTGTTCACCGCTACTTCCGACAGAGGCTGGCATCTCTATGATATGGATCTGCCGGAAGGAGGACCAGTATCTACGTCATTCACCTTTGAGACTCTGAAGGGAGCCGAACTAATCGGTAAACCGGTCTCCTCCGTCAAACCAACCACGGTTTATGACGAGCAGTTTGCTATGAATCTGCGTTGGTACCCGGGAACTGTCTCTTTTACTCAAAAAATAAAGGTGACCGATCCTGCCAAATTCAAAGTAGAAGGACAGATCGAATTTATGGCTTGTAATGATGAAACATGTTTACCTCCGGATCACGTCGATTTTTCTTTTGACAAAAAGAATATTCAGATGGACGCTTCTGCAGCAAACACAAATCCGACTACAGACAAAGATGATGTAACCGCCCTTCAACCTGATACGGAAAAAGTATCCCAGGAGACAGAAGAACTTACTACTCCTGATTTAACAGATAAAACTCCGTCTCCTGCAAAAATAAGCAATGCATTGACGGATGATGCTGCTTTATGGACTCCGGTTATCAGCGAGTTAAAAGGATATGGAGATTCAACAGTTTCAGCCGCAGACACATCCTGGTTATTTATTTTCTTCGCCGGATTCCTTGGTGGTTTAATCGCATTGCTTACGCCTTGCGTATGGCCAATGATACCGATGACTGTCAGTTTCTTCCTGAAACGCACAAAAGATCGTAAAAAAGCAATTCGTGATGCCATCACTTACGGTATTTCCATCATTGTTATTTACCTGATAATGGGATTGCTTATTACCGGTATCTTCGGAGCCAGCGCGTTGAATGACTTATCAACAAATGCAATCTTTAATATTATATTCTTCCTGTTGCTGGTAGTTTTCGCAATCTCCTTCTTCGGAGCATTCGAAATGGTATTACCTGCTTCATGGACAAACAAGCTGGACAATAAAGCAGATTCTACTACCGGTATTTTAAGTATCTTTTTCATGTCGTTTACTTTAGTATTGGTGTCTTTCTCTTGTACGGGTCCTATCATCGGAACCTTACTTGTTCAGGCAGCTTCAATGGGCACAGCAGTTGGCCCGGCAATCGGAATGTTCGGTTTCGCATTAGCATTATCAATACCATTCAGCTTCTTTGCAATCTTCCCGAATATGTTGCAGAGTATGCCAAAATCGGGCGGTTGGCTAAACTCAGTTAAGGTTGTATTAGGCTTCCTCGAACTAGCGTTAGCTTTAAAGTTCCTTTCCGTTGCGGATTTAGCTTATGGATGGCGCTTACTGGATCGTGAAGTATTTATCGTACTCTGGATTATTATATTCTTCTTATTAGGAAGCTACCTGTTAGGCAAAATCAAGTTTAGCCATGACAGTGATGTAAAATATGTATCTGTACCACGCTTATTTATGGCAATTATTTCTTTTTCATTTGCCGTATATATGGTACCAGGACTTTGGGGAGCCCCACTAAAAGCAATCAGCGCCTTTGCTCCTCCATTATATACACAGGATTTTAACCTGTATGATAATGAAGTACATGCTGCTTTCGACGATTACGAATCAGGTATGGCTTATGCCAAGAAGGTGAATAAACCTGTTATGATCGATTTCTCCGGTTATGGTTGTGTAAACTGCCGTAAAATGGAAGCTTCTGTCTGGACTGATCCCAAAGTTAAACAGTTACTGGAAAAAGATTATGTATTAATTACATTATTTGTCGACGATAAAACAAAGTTGCCCGCTCCTATTGAAATAGAAGAACATGGCAAAGTACGTAAACTAAAAACTTACGGAGATAAATGGAGTTATCTGCAACGAAGCAAATTCGGAGCTAATGCACAGCCATTCTATGTACTATTAAATAATGAAGGAATGCCATTAGGACCGTCTTATGCATTCAATGAAGACGTTGCAAGATACATCCAGTTCCTGCAAAACGGACTAAAACAATACAAAGAAGAACAAAATAAATAACGGTTTTACCGGAATTACATAAAGGACGCTGATTAAGCAGATCATTATTCTGCAAAGTCTGCGTCCTTTTGCATTACTCATTCCGGTAAATACAAACAAACATTACAATGAGCAGCAAACAAGAAAAAATGGAAGCCTTTGGCAGATTGCTCGATATTCTGGATGAATTACGGGAAAAATGCCCTTGGGATCGCAAACAGACAAATGAGAGTTTACGTACAAATACGATTGAAGAAACGTACGAGCTTTGTGATGCCATCATGCAAAACGACAACGAAAACATCAAAAAAGAATTAGGAGATTTACTTCTGCATGTTGTCTTTTATGCAAAAATCGGTGATGAGAAACAAGAATTTGATATTAAAGATGTATGCGATAGTCTTTGTAACAAACTGATATTCCGCCATCCCCATGTATTTGGCGATACTTCTGCCGATACATCCCAAAAAGTAGAACAAAACTGGGAACAACTCAAACTCAAAGAAAAGGGAGGCAACAAAACCGTATTGGAAGGAGTTCCCGCATCTCTGCCTTCTATAGTAAAAGCTCACCGCATTCAAAACAAAGCCCGTAATGTAGGCTTCGATTGGGAACAGCGCGACCAGGTTTGGGATAAAGTCCGGGAAGAGTTCAATGAACTTAAAACCGAAATCGATCACATGGAAACTGATAATATGGAAGCTGAGTTCGGAGATTTATTCTTCAGCCTGATTAATGCGGCCCGCTTATACAAAATTAATCCGGACAATGCATTAGAACGTACAAACCAGAAATTCATACGCCGCTTCAATTATCTTGAAGAACATACTATTAAACAAGGGTTATCTTTGAAAGAAATGACTCTGGAAGATATGGACAAACTCTGGAATGAAGCAAAAGCGAAAGGTCTATAAAAACAAAAGGGGAACCGACATCACGTCGCCACCCCTCCCTTAACTTAAACGCCAAAACTAAATCTAAACAAAAAACACAAATAATGATAATATTTTATTTTTTCTGTTTCTCTACCTTCTTTTCTCCCGATTCTCTTATAAAGCTTCTCATAAATCGGTTTTCCGCCTCTTTATATTTATAAAGCTTTTCAGGAGAGAGTATTTTTTTAAATTTATTAAAATACTCTTTTTCCAGTTCTACTTCTTTGGCATGTGCTTCTAAACAAGCATCTATTGCTTCAGTGTACTCAACATCCGTAGGAGTATCTTTAGAACGTAACTGCTTACTCAATTTTCTGCAAGAACGACTGGCTTCAAATGTTTTTTGGCGAAACTCATCACAAAGCGGAATAAACAATGCAGCTTCTTCTGGAGTAAGGCCAACCTCTGCCGTTATAAATGCATTTCTTTTTGCTTGAAACGCCTCCCTATCAAAATGTCTTTGTCTCTTCTCCTGCCCGAAAGCATTTATAGAGCTTAGAACTGAAATCGCTACAAATGTAATAAAAAATATTTTATTCATACAAGTATTTTTTCAAAAAAAATTTATTTAGATGACAAAATCTTCAATTTATTTCAGAATCTGCCATTTCTTGATCAAATAAATAATCAGTATACCGTTCTTCCAGATACTCCAGGTATTCTTGATCTTCTTCTGCTTGTATAGCTACCAATGATTCTGAGGGAACCGCAGTTTTCACAATTAAAGGATTTGAAACATTTTCTTCCTTTTGCTGTATTCCCACTATCGCTTTAAAGAATAAGCCCAAACCAGCAAAAACCGCAGCCATATACAACCAGGGGCGTATGCGGTCAAACATAGAGACTTGCTTTTCTCTAGTGTCCGGTTTGTCCGGTAGTTGGTTCATTATCTGAGAAGTAAGCCCTTCCATATATCCTTGCGGCACAGAAAAAGGATTCTTACCTTTCAATTGTTCCAGATTATTTTGTTCAGTTTTCATACTTCTCTTTTCTTTTAATACTCCTTTGACGATAATTCGACAAAAAGGTTTAAATATCTTTCGTTAAAAACTCTTCTACTTTTTTTACGGCATGATGATACGAGGCTTTAAGCGCACCTACCGAGGTACCTAAAACATCCGACATATCTTCATACTTCATATCGTCAAAATATTTCATATTAAATACCAACCTCTGTTTCTCAGGCAAAGAAAGAATAGCCTCCTGTAATTTCATCTGGGCAGCATCGCCATCAAAGTATTCGTCCCCCTTTAAACGTTCCAGAAGAAAAACATCTGTGTCGTCCACCGACACGTTATTAATAGCCCGCTGTTTATTAAGAAAAGTGATGCATTCATTTATAGCTATCTTGTAAAGCCAGGTGGATAATTTGGCTTCTCCCCTGAAATAATCAATATTTGTCCATGCTTTTAGAAAGGTATTTTGCAGCAAGTCATTGGCATCATCATGGTTTAACACCATTTTACGTATCTGCCAATATAACTTTTCACCATAGATGTTCACCACCAACGTAAAGGCATCCCTTTGTTTGGCCGGATCACGTAGTTGTTCTACTATTTCATCTTCCGTATATTGTTGCATCTCTCCTATTTTGGTTGTAAATATAAGAAATAATGAAGAAACTACAATTATGCACATTTGCAGCGCAACCACAAAATAAAAGCGGACAAATAATAATCTGTCCGCTTTTATCTGGTGCCCAGAACAGGACTCGAACCTGCACGATCGCAAAACCACTCGCACCTGAAACGAGCGCGTCTACCAATTCCGCCACCTGGGCAATCTCATACTTTGTTTCGTATTCCTCCGAATGCGCTGCAAAGGTAATTGTTTTTTCTATATATCAAAATTACTTCTTTGTTTTTATCCCTATTTTAAAAAGTCGAGCTATAATCATCCCCTATACATTAATATATGTGATTAACGCAACAACGGCCGCTTCTTTAATAAGAAACAGCCGTTGCTTTTATATTAATGGGATTTGTTGATTACATCATACCGCCCATTCCGCCACCCATACCCGGATTCATTGGAGGCATAGCTGGAGTATCTTCTTTTTTATCAGCGATAACACATTCGGTAGTAAGGAACATACCTGCAATAGATGCTGCATTTTCCAAAGCTACACGAGTTACCTTAGCCGGGTCGATTACACCGGCTGCACACAAGTTTTCATATTTGTCAAGACGGGCATTGTAACCATAGTCGCCCTTGCCTTCTTTTACTTTCTGTACAACAACGGCACCTTCTTTACCTGCATTTTCTACAATCTGGCGAAGCGGTTCTTCAATTGCTCTTTTAACAATTTCAATACCTGTAGTTTCATCTTCGTTTTCGCCCTTCATGCCTTCCAGAACTTCGATAGCGCGGATGTAAGCTACACCACCACCAGGAACTGTTCCTTCTTCAATTGCAGCACGAGTTGCATGCAAAGCATCGTCAACACGGTCTTTCTTTTCTTTCATTTCTACTTCAGAAGGAGCACCTACATATAATACCGCAACACCACCAGCCATTTTAGCCAAACGTTCCTGAAGTTTTTCTTTGTCGTAATCGGATGTCGTATTTTCAATCTGAGTCTTAATCTGGCCGATACGAGCCTGGATAGCAGCTTTATCACCTGCTCCGTTTACAATTGTAGTTGTATCTTTGTCTACAGTGATCTTTTCTGCTGTACCCAGCATATCTAATGTAGCACCTTCCAGCTTCAAGCCTTTTTCTTCAGAAATTACAGTACCGCCAGTCAATACAGCGATATCTTCCAACATAGCCTTACGACGGTCGCCAAAGCCCGGAGCCTTAACAGCACAAATCTTCAAAGAGCCACGCAGACGGTTAACTACCAATGTAGCCAAAGCTTCGCTGTCAATGTCTTCTGCAATAATCAACAAAGGACGTCCGCTCTGTACAGCCGGTTCCAGAATAGGAAGCAGGTCTTTCAATACAGAAATCTTCTTGTCATAGATCAAAATATATGGATTCTCCATATCGCATTCCATCTTTTCAGTATTGGTTACGAAGTAAGGAGAGATATAACCGCGGTCAAACTGCATACCTTCTACTACGTCTACTGTAGTTTCGGTTCCTTTGGCTTCTTCTACTGTGATAACGCCTTCTTTCTTTACGCGTTGCATAGCTTCTGCAATCAGCTTACCGATGTTTTCATCGCCATTAGCAGATATCTTAGCTACGTGTTCGATCTTTTCGAATTTGTCGCCAACTTCTTCTGCCTGAGCAGCAATACTTTCAACAACTTTTCCAACAGCCTTGTCAATACCACGTTTCAAATCCATAGGATTAGCACCTGCGGTAACGTTTTTCAAACCTACACCAATGATAGATTGAGCCAATACAGTAGCAGTAGTTGTACCATCACCGGCATTGTCGTTAGTTTTAGAAGCAACTTCTTTAACCAACTGCGCACCCATATTTTCAAATGGATTAGACAGTTCGATTTCTTTAGCAACCGTTACACCGTCTTTAGTAATATGAGGAGCACCAAATTTCTTTTCAATAATTACGTTACGTCCTTTCGGGCCTAATGTTACTTTTACAGCATTAGCCAACTCATCTACACCTTTCTTCAAAAGGTCGCGGGCATCCATATCGTATTTAATCTCTTTTGCCATGATATTTATAGTCTTTAATGTTATATTTCAGAATAATGAAAATTAGATAATAGCTAAAATGTCAGATTGACGCATGATAAGATATTTCTCACCATCCAGTTCGATTTCTGTTCCGGCATATTTACCGTACAGGACAGTATCGCCACCCTTCACAACCATTTCTTCATCCTTTGTTCCGTTACCTACGGCAACAACTTCACCCTTTAAAGGTTTTTCTTTTGCTGAATCGGGAATAATGATTCCGCCAAGTGTCTTTTCTTCTGCTGCAGCGGGCTTAATCAGCACTCTGTCTGCTAATGGTTTAATGTTCATCTTCTTTTCTATTTTAATTGTTAATAATATTACTGTAATTTGTGTGTTTGTCACACACGCCTATATATATACCAATTCTGTGCCAAAACGGTTGGTAGAAAAAAGACTGACAATTTTTCACAAGATACGACATTCAATTGCAGACACGACTGACAGGTTGACTATCTATTTTGTCTCATTTGTCTATTATTTGCCACAAAACACCTGCCGTATTAATTTTAAAGAGCTGAATATTTATCTTTTTTATCGTGAAGTTTTATTCTTTTGACCCGGGTCAAAATCAATTTCCAGCCTGGTAAAAATCATTTTTCACCAAGGACAAATTTAATTTCCAGCAGCCCAAAAGCATAAAATGTCAGTATGAAAAAGATAAAATCTTCCATACTGACATTTTAATATTGATATGTTTCCAATTAATCTATAAGAAGGGTAGAAATAGAATGAGCCTGAAGTACGGGCTGATAAACCCGGTCTTCTACCCGTAAGGAGACAAGTCTGTTATCGCTTGTTTCATTGGCAATCACAACAACGATACTTTTATCAGGATTACGGAATGCCAACAAATTAGTATAAGCCCCATCCGTTGCCAGCTTGCGGGCTCCGGGCTGAACATAATGGCTAACGTGTTTCAGCACATAATATTCGGGAGTATAACGATACTTTTTAGTTGCAGGATCGACAACAACCAGTGAGTTTTGTGCCCATCCCCAACGGCTAATACCACCTTCATCCAAGGAAATATTCCAGTACATATAAGCAACAGCACCGTTGTTAAGGTAGTGTTGCATCAAACTCCAGGAATACATGGCGCCTTTCCAATCATTTTTGCCGTCGCCACACTCCTGTTCGGTCTGATATAATTTCATTCCAGGATAACGTTTATGAATACCGGGAATTGCATTTTTGCCGGCCCATTGAAAACCGGCTCCTTTTATATATTTACTACACAGCGAATCTGTAAAAATCGTATCCACCAGCAATTCATTGGAACGTTCCATTGTACCGAACATAACCTCCACACCCAGATCTTCCATTGCCGGGCCCAGATATTCGCCAATAAAACGGGCTAAAGATGAAGCCGTCCAACAACAACTGGGAAAAACCTGCGCCGAATTAAACTCATTCTGCGGCATTACCGCAAAGATAAGAATCCCTTGTTCTTTATATGCTTCTATAAACTTTGAGAAATAAAGGGCATAAGCCCGTAAATACAAAGAATCTTGTATGAACATATCCGTACCTTCGCGCCCTACTTTATCAAGCGGCAAACCATTGCGGTACTTCTCGTCGTAATTTTCCCCGGTATAAGCCGAAGCATAATGTTTATTGTATTTCATCCACGATGGAGGACACCAGGGAGAAGCCCACAGGCGTAATTCCGGCTGGTACTTCTGCGCATTGCGGATAAAAGGGATGAGCGTCTGCAAATCGTTGGCTACAGTGAATTGTTTCATCGCAAAATCGCCATCTGTTTCATTATACGAATACCAGTCGCGAGAGAAATCGTTGGCTCCCACCGGCATACGGCATATAGTAAAATTGGCGCCTTCATCCGGGAAGAACAGTTCTTGCATAATATCTTCCCGTTCGTTAGGTGAAAGTTTATTCAATGATAGCCAGCCCAATTCGTTAAAACAAGCACCAAAGCCGTCAATCTGCTGCTGGGGTTCATCCACACAAACGGTTACATCTATATTAGGTATCGTGTCCAACGATGCAGACAGAATATCCGGTTGCTTTACCCATGGAATAGAATCCGTAGTAGTTACCCATTCTGCCCTAGGCTGGAAAGTACAAGACGCAAATAAGGAAAATAATGCTCCTGCAAATGAATACAGATATAAAGACTTCATTGAATCATCCGGTATTATTTAAATTGGGAGATCAGCTCGTCTATAGTCACCGGCGTTTGCTCGCCGGTAATCATATTTTTCAAGTTAATCTTATTCTCTGCCATCTCTGTCTCGCCAATAATAGCAACAAAAGGTATCTTTTTGGTATCGGCATATCCCATTTGCTTTTTCATTTTGGCAGATTCGGGATAAAGTTCCGTACGGATACCTGCTGCACGAACTTTAGCAACAAGAGGGAACAAGTAAGCTTCTTCCTTTTCTCCAAAGTTGACAAATAATAATTGAGTAGTCTGTAAAGAATCGGCAGGATACAGATCCAGCTGGTTCAATACATCAAAAATACGATCGGCTCCAAATGATATTCCAACACCCGATACACCTTCCATACCAAATACCCCGGTCAAATTGTCATAGCGTCCGCCTCCGGTGATGCTACCAATTTGCACATCAAGCGCTTTCACTTCGAATATTGCGCCGGTATAATAGTTCAAACCGCGTGCTAATGTTAAGTCAAGTTCCAATTCTGCGTGCAAAGATGTATGTTTTAGCCGATCCAGGATAAAGGCAAGTTCATCTACTCCTTTTAAACCGATTTCAGAATTTGCAAGAATATCACGCAGTTTGCTAACTTTCTCTTCGTTCGTTCCATTCAGCATGATGATGGGTTGCAAACGCCGGATTGCTTCCTCCGAAAGTTCTTTATTGCGAAGTTCTTCGTTTACATTGTCCAAACCGATCTTATCGAGTTTGTCGATAGCAACCGTAATATCAACAATCTTATCCGCTTCACCTATAATTTCGGCAATACCGGAAAGAATCTTACGATTGTTCATCTTTATACAAACGCGGATGCCAAAACGACGGAATACTTCATCCATGATCTGCACCAGTTCCACTTCGTTTACCAAAGAGTCTGAACCAACAACGTCTCCATCACATTGGTAAAACTCACGGTAACGTCCTTTCTGCGGACGATCGGCACGCCATACAGGCTGTATCTGATACCGTTTAAACGGAAAACTTATCTCATTACGATGCTGAACCACAAAACGGGCAAAAGGAACAGTAAGGTCATAGCGCAGACCTTTCTCACAAGCTTTCACTCCAAATTTAACAGCATTGCGTTCTAACAATTCTTCATCTGTAATACCTGCAAAACAATCACCTGAATTCAATATCTTGAAAAGCAGCTTATCACCTTCTTCTCCATACTTTCCCATCAATGTAGAAAGGTTTTCCATTGCCGGAGTTTCTATTTGTTGAAATCCGTACAGATGATAAACTTCACGGATTGTATTAAATATATAATTACGTTTCGCCATTTCTTCGGGCGAAAAGTCGCGTGTACCTTTTGGGATAGATGGTTTTTGCATGACTAACTTGTTATTTATTATTCCGGCCACAAAGGTAATGCTTTTGTAGAAATAGGAAAGTTTATCCGGCAAGTTAGTTAATACATAACAACCGGCGTAGTTATATCATCATTCATGAGGGATATTTCACCTTTCAGTTGGGTCATTTATATGGTGTGTACGTTACTAGCTTTGTTTATATTTGCTTTTGGTTTATATTTTACTAAAAAGAAGGAGGAATAAATATGGACAGTTTTAATTGGGGTATATTCATACCAATGGGAGGTGTGCTATTAATAGCCTTTGGCTTCTTTGCATGGATGAAATATGATGAATGGATAGAGAAAAAAGGCAATAAACATTCTTCTAAATAAAAAAGCCTGAGGCATCAAACCTCAGGCTTTTATTTTATCTACTTCCCTCATCAATCTCTACTTCTCGCTCCCAGGAAAATCATTATATAATATAATAATGTAGCCAACGAACCTAAAGCGGCAACCACATACGTATAAGCAGCCGAGCGCAAAGCATCTTCCGCTTTATCATGTGTATATGCATTCGTTATACCTGCCTGATTTAACCATGCCAAAGCACGCTGACTGGCATTTATCTCCACGGGCAAGGTAATAAAACTGAATATGGTGGTTGAAGCAAATAAGATTATACCAAACAGCAACAACTGAGGAAACTGGTGGATCAATAACATACCACCCAACAATACCCATGTCATTATGTTTGAGGCAAAGCTTACCACCGGCACTAATGCCGAACGCATCTTCAACGGAGCATAAGCTGTAGCATGCTGCACCGCATGTCCGCATTCGTGAGCAGCTACGGCTGCGGCGGCAATACTATTACTATAATAAACAGATTCACTCAAGTTTACTGTATGGTTGGCAGGATTGTAATGATCAGTCAAATGTCCCGGTGTTGAAATTACCTTTACATCATAGATTCCATTGTCGTGCAACATCTTTTCTGCAATATCCTTTCCGGTCATACCATTCGGCATAGGTATCTTTGAATACTTCTCAAACTTATTTTTAAGACGAGAAGATACCAACCAGCTTAATAAAGCAAAGCCTATAAATATAATCCAATACATGCTCATAAATTTCTTTCTAATTTAGTTTGTTTATAAAACCTACGGCAAAAAGTCTGCCAAACATAAGAATGGCAGGAGACAGCCCTTACGGGATGTGGTCTTCTGCCATTTTGTATCTTATTTTTAATTAATCTTCTGTATATCTGACAATCGTCTGTTCACGATCCGGGCCAACAGAAACGATTTTAACAGGAACCCCCAACTCTTCTTCCAGGAATGACAAATAAGCATTAAATTCTTCGGGGAATTCATCCTCGCTCTGCATTTTTGTCATATCAGTCTTCCAACCTGGCAATTCAACATATACAGGTTCTACAGTTCCTTCTATTTCATAAGGGAATTCGGTCACTTCCTCTCCGTTGATCTTATATGCCACACAAGCCTTAACTGTGTCGAAAGTATCCAACACATCGCTCTTCATCATGATAAGCTGGCTAACGCCGTTTATCATTACAGCATACTTCAAAGCTACCAGATCAATCCAGCCACAACGACGTTTACGTCCGGTAACAGAACCGAACTCATGACCCAATTCACAAATCATATCGCCTGTATTATCAAACAATTCCGTAGGGAAAGGTCCGCTGCCTACACGCGTGCAATAAGCTTTGAAAATACCGTATACGTCGCCTATATTACGGGGAGAAACACCCAAACCCGTACAACATCCGGCACAGATCGTATTGGAAGAAGTTACGAACGGATATGAACCAAAGTCTATATCCAACATTGTACCCTGAGCACCTTCTGCCAAAACAGACTTGCCTTCTTTCAAGAAGTTATTGATTACATGTTCGCTATCTATCAACTTAAACTGTTTCAGGTATTCCAACGCTTCAAACCATTGAGCTTCCAATTCTTTTATATCATATTCATAGTTCAATGAGCGCAGAATAGACTCGTGGCGGCCTTTTGCGGCAGCATACTTTTCTTCGAAATTATGTAGCAAGTCACCTACACGAACACCGTTACGGCTAACCTTATCGGTATAAGTAGGACCGATGCCTTTACCTGTGGTTCCGATCTTTCCGGAACCTTTGGCTGCTTCGTAGGCAGCATCCAGAATACGATGCGTAGGAAGAATAAGATGGGCTTTCTTTGAAATATACAGTTGCTTTGTCAAATCATGCCCACTGGCAGCCAAAGCTTCTGCTTCTTGTTTAAACAATAGCGGATCCAGAACCACACCGTTACCGATAACATTTACTTTTCCTCCCTGAAAGATACCGGACGGGATAGAACGTAGCACATACTTTTCACCGTTAAACTCTAAAGTATGCCCTGCATTGGGACCACCCTGAAAACGAGTTACCACATCGTAATTCGGAGTCAGGACATCAACAACTTTACCTTTGCCTTCGTCACCCCATTGCAATCCTAATAAAACATCTACTTTCATTTTTCTATATATAATAGGCTGTTAATATTCTATTTACTCAATTTCTGCATTTTATACTTATACTTGCATTTACTGCATATGCCATAAATATATAAACTGTAATATTCCGGCGTAAACCGGGATATTTTCAAACTATCCAGATCCGCCTTCAATATATTATTACGCACTTCACGTATTGCCCCGCACTTCGTACAAACCAGATGCAGGTGCGTATCTGCCAACAATCTCAATTCATACTGTACAACCTTGGTATTAACCTGATGACGTACAATCAGCCCGGCATCAACCAATACTTCCAACGTATTATAAAGCGTAGCTTTGCTAACATGAAAATTGCCATCCTCTAATTGCTGATGGAGCATGCACATATCAAAATGTCCGGGGAAAGCACATATATATTTCAATATAGTGTATCTTTCCTCAGTCTTCCGCAGTTTCTTATCAGTAAGATACTCGGTAAACAAAGTCTGCATTTCGGTATATTCTTTCGCTTCCATTTTTTTGCAAGCCACGCAAACGACAAAGTTAGCGCATTTATTTTAAACGCAAAGCCTTAGAGGTAATATTCAAATTCAAATTTTAATTCATTATAAATTTCCTGCAAGTCCGGACGGCTCTCAAAAACGTGAATCTGTTCGAACCCGCTTAATATCCGCCTGGACTGTTCCTCTGACTGACGACCATAAAATTTCATGGCACTTATAGCCGCCTGCCGCTCCATTAATGAAGCACCGGGCTCTTCATCAGTTACCGTATGCATCAACTCCGATACCAGAACCTCAGCACTGACGGGAAGCATAACATTCTGTCCTTTTTTAAATAATTCACTCCAGATCAGGAAAGCCAGAGTCCGGGAAAATTTATCTTTTTTATTATTGATAAGCTCTAAAGTCAAGTCTCCGGCAAAGGACAGTTTACTAAACAAGTTCCTGCTGCATTGTTCCGCAATTTCCAAATAAGGAATCTCCGCCATCCACTGTTTAGCCTGACCCATTGTAAAGGTCTCTACAGGCTGTAACATCGTAGCCAGCATCTTAAACTCCCGGATATCTTCTTTCCATAAAGCGGCAGCCAAATCTGCATCTTTCTCATACAACGCTGCTATTTGCTTTACTTCAGGATACGGAACACCGAAGTTTAATTTATAAACAATTCCTTTTTCACGCATACTGGTTGAAATAACACCATTCATTGCCAGACGCAAATGCGTGCGTATTTCCTTTATCTTATCTTCTGTCATAGCCCTAACTGCCAACTATCAATTGCCTTTTTAATTATAAGAAGGCAAAAACGAATACTCTTTACTATAGCGAAGCATCTGATCGGCATAGCCTTCTGTATAGTCCAAAACAATATCTACCACCTCGCCTTTTTCATTCTTCACCTCTTTCATAACCGGATTCACAAATCCTTTATATGGAGCAAGATTAAGTTTGGCATAACGTTCCAGCACTTCGGCATGCAGTTCCGGATCCACTTTTACACCATAATCTTCCACAAGTTTCTTGCCGGCTACAAAATCACCTTCACTTTTAATACGTTGCACTTCGGCCAACAGTTCTCCAAACAGATTGCGTAACTTAGCATAATCATTTACAACAACAAAAGTCTTTCCGTCTCTCTTTTTCAGTTCTATTACATTGTCGGTTTTTCCTTTTTCAAATACCCATTTGGCAATTAGCTGACGGTTACGCATATGAGCTTCTTCTACATTCTTTCCCTTTTCAATACGGACAAGTTGAGTCATCAAGCCATTCATTATATATTTATAATATTCGGCCTTATATGCCTCTGCATCCGGCACAAGTCCTAATTCTACTATTTTAGGATCGCCCAGATAATACAAACCAAACAAGTCGGCACGGGTTTCTTCCAGTGTAGAACTATAAGCCTTCAATGCATCCGGATCGGTACCTGGCAGCAGTTTTCCTGAACCATGTCCCAGGCATTCATGCAAGTCGGTATGTAAATTATCTGTTATAAAACCGTATTTATTCAAAGCGTTTCGCTCGGTTTCGCTCCATACAAACTCTTCGTTAAAGCCGTTTCCCTGGGAAGCTTTATCGTATGCCTCCGTAATATTCTCTATTGTCACCGACTTTGAACCATGGTCCCGGCGAATCCAATCTGCATTCGGAAGATTAATGCCAATCGGAGTAGCCGGATAACAATCGCCACCTAACATAGCTACTGTAATTACTTTTGCGCTAACGCCTTTTACTTTTTCCTTTTTAAACCTGGTATCTACAGGAGAATGATCTTCAAACCATTGGGCACTGTCGCTAATCAATTTTGTACGTTTAGTGGCTCCGCTGTTTATAAAGTTAACAGTCGATTCCCAACTGGCTTTCATTCCCAGCGGGTCACCGTATGTTTCGATGAAACCATTTACAAAGTCCACCTCCGAATCCGTATCTTCCACCCATAAAACAGAATAGGCATCAAAGGTTTTCAAATCTCCGGTCTTATAATATTCTATCAGCTTTTCTATAATAGCTTTCTGCGCATCATTCTCGGCAAACGGCACTGCCTTTTGCAGTTCAGCCACGATCTGTTCTATTGCCTGAGAATATAATCCTCCGACTTTCCAAACCTTTTCAACTATTTTTCCGTCTTCTTTTACCAAGCGGCTATTCAATCCATACGAAACAGGCGTATGATCTTTCGGATCTTTCATTTTCCCATAATAAGCTTCAACTTCCGGCTGGGTAATACCGCCACCATAATAGTTATTGGCCGAAGCTAATATAATATCTTCATCTCCACTCTGAATCGTTCGTTTAGCCATTACTGCAGGATCAAACAATACAGGAGACAACTCTTGTATCAACTGCTCCGCGCCCTGCCCGTCACGAACAGGAAGCTTTGCAACATCAACCTGTCGGACACAATCTGCAAAAAACTCTGGGGTAAAGGCTGGAATAAATTTATCTTCAGCATAATGATGATGAATGCCATTAGCAAACCAAACTCGTTTCAGGTAAGTTTCCAATGCTTTAAACTGCGGATTTTGTTTATCTCCTTCATAATTTTGATAAATAGCTTCCAACGTACGGCGGATAGCCAGGTTGTAACGGTTATTCTGGTCATACAAAATATCACGTCCCATCAATGCCGCTTCAGACAAATGATACAGAAGTTGCTTTTGTTTCAGTGAAAGAGACTCAAAACCGGGTACTCTATAACGAAGTATTTGCAGGTCGGCAAATTGATCTGCAACATAATCAAAATCATTGTTATTTACTTCGGCCTTCTCAGCCTTTTGGCCTGTACAGGCTGTCATCGCCATTGCAGTCATAAGTGATACTATTATTTTCTTCATACAATATTATATCTTGAAGTTCTTTCTATAATGTATATCAAAAACAGGTTATCATGCAAAGATAACTACTTTACCACATTCCGAAAACAAATAGTAAAACTTTTAGCCTTGCTTAAAGAATTCCTTATTATTTCTTCAGCATAAAGCTTTTGTTTCACCCCGATGAAACCCCTATAATCAACAGTAAAAGGATTTATTTCATTGCCACTACCCCGGCTCTCTGTTATCTAAAAAAATAACAGTACCTTTGTACTTTATATTTTAATTTATGGAAATAGCAGCATTAGTATCAGGAGGAGTAGACAGTTCTGTCGTTGTTCACATGTTAAAGGAAGCGGGATACAATCCCACCATCTTCTATATCCGGATAGGAATGGAGGATAAAGACGGTTACATAGACTGTCCTGCAGAAGAAGACATCGAGATCACTTCTTATATTGCCCGTAAATATGGCTGCAAATTTGAAGTGGTTTCTCTGCATGAAGAATATTGGGAACGGGTCGTAAGCTATACGATCGATTCCGTTAAACGCGGCCTTACGCCAAATCCCGACATGATGTGCAACAAATTCATCAAGTTCGGATGTTTTGAAGATAAATGGGGTAAAGACTTTGATAAGATAGCAACCGGCCATTATGCCACGACAACAGAAATAAACGGCAAGGTATGGCTTTCGACAGCCAAAGACCCGGTAAAAGACCAGACCGATTTCCTCGGACAAATCACCCGTTTACAAATCAGGAAACTGATGTTCCCTATTGGCCATTTAATGAAAAGCGAGGTACGTGCTATCGCAGAAGAGCAAAAACTCCCCAGTGCCAAACGCAAGGATAGCCAAGGCATTTGCTTTTTAGGAAAGATCAACTATAACGATTTCATAGAGCGCTATTTAGGACGACGCGTAGGCAAAATTGTAGAACTGGAGACAGGAAAAGTTTTAGGCAAGCATAATGGTTATTGGTTTCATACCATCGGACAACGCAAAGGTTTAGGCTTAAGCGGTGGCCCTTGGTTTGTGATCAAGAAGGATATCAAACGCAACATTATCTATGTTTCCAACGGTTATGACCCGGAAACGCAGTACGGCAAAGTAATTAACCTAAATGGCTTCGATTTCATTACAGAAGACCCATGGGGAGATTTTGCCGACGAAAAGGAAATTACGTTCAAGATCCGTCATACGCCGGAATTTACCCACGGACGTATTCGCCGCATAGGCGACCTTTACCGCATAGAATCCGACAACAAAATTCAAGGAATAGCTCCCGGTCAATATGGTGTGGTTTACGACAAAGAACACCATCTTTGCCTTGGCAGCGGCATGATTATAGAGGAAGAGAAAGCAAGATTATACTAAAACCGTCTGCCTATTCATTAAAAGAGATTGTTGTACAAGCAAAAAACATTGAGCGTAAAAACGATCGCTTTGTTGTATCCATATCTTCCACAACAGGTAAAGACGGGACAAGAGAAGACAGAAGCTACAGCCGGCAATTTAAGTGTACAGATAGATAAAATGAAGCAGTCTACATCCAGGTAGAAAAGAGCTTTGTCGGCAAGAAGCCCCGAACCTGCTGTCGCAAGTTAGTATTTTCGTACCGTCCGGTGAAAACAATTGCCATGCTATTTTGATAAATAAATGGTATCCGTTATCTTTGTGCACATTCCGCTTTTCGGGGCGGAATGAGACATGTGACAACGGAAGCGTTTAAAAATACCGATCTCCATAAATCAAACTTCGCAACTTTGGTTCAGTGTTGTTGGAGAGATGGTAGCGACAAACGCTCACGTCCTTTTGTTATATACTTACTTATTGCAACCCTTCCGGGTATGCTACGTGGTAGCCTATATACATAAGTGGCGTGAGTACTGTTGCTTTATCTAACAACACGGGTATTGCGAAGACCTGATTTATGGATAAAGTTAACAGTGGCTCACGTCTTTCTTGTGTTCAGACGCGATGAAACGTAGTGTAAAATGAATAGGATGATTTTATGAACCTGATTATTCCCGAATGGGAATCCGTTTTGCAGATGTTGGTACCGATGTGTACCGTTATCTGCATGGCGGGAGCGATTTTGCTTCTTCTTCATGCAGAAGGCAGTCGTTCCAAGCGTTTGCTGGCGTATGTCATGCTGGCTTGGGGAGTAGCTTATGCAGCCCGTGCCTTTGGTATTTTGTTCGGCTTTATGGGAACGATGGAGAGTAACATCCTTGCCCCTTTTGTCTTGATAGCCGGCAATCTTTATGCCATCATTACCCTTTTCTATCCTCTTGAAGTCGTCCGTCCCGGCTGGCTCAACCCGAAACGCTGTTTGCTGGTCATGTCCCCTTACCTGGTGATTGTAGCTTTCTATTTTGCGGTTATGTATCTGCTCGGCGAAACTCCTGTCTGTCTGGCTCATTGGGGTACCTTTCTCATTAATATGAGACAATTCAATGTCTGGTACAGATTAGTTATCGCTTTTTCCGTGTTTGCATATATTGCTTATCTGATTCTGATAGT
Organism: Parabacteroides provencensis; assembly: GCF_900232875.1. Taxonomy (NCBI): domain Bacteria; kingdom Pseudomonadati; phylum Bacteroidota; class Bacteroidia; order Bacteroidales; family Tannerellaceae; genus Parabacteroides; species Parabacteroides provencensis. Next base: position 201,808 of record NZ_LT960489.1, read on the forward strand.
CTATCGCTATGAGGTTTCATACCGGCAATGGTGTGATGCAAACTATGCTTCGACCGAAGACATGGAAATATCCTGGCTGCGGTTTTACGGTTTGGGGACGATGTTTATCATGTTCGCTTTCTGCTGGATATTGCTGGATGGCAATACTTATTGCTATATAGTACATAATATCATAGTCCAACTGTTTTTCGGTTTCATCTTTTACAAAGGCTTTTTCCATGAAAACCCGTATCCGGAAAACTTCTTCCGCCATACCATGAATGAAGAAGAAGCCCGGAAAAATGAAGAAGTGGAAAAACTGCTGCCTCCTTTAACCGTGGATAATGTGGAACAACAGGAAAAAAGTATGAATGAAACGGTATTCCTTGTAAAACTGCCCGAATACAAAACAGAAGTACAGCAATGGATGGAAGAAACAAAACCTTATTTGCGTAAGGATTTCAAATTGATGGATGTGGCAGGGGTACTTCCGTTGAACCGGACTTATCTTTCACAGGTATTCAATGAAGGCTGGGGAGAAAGTTTCAGCGATGTGGTACGCAGCTACCGCATACATTACGCCGAAGAGCTGTTGCGGAATCATCCGAGACTTACAGTCAACCAGGTTGCTCTGAAATCCGGCTTCACTTCACCTTCGGCATTGCACCGGGCTTTTGCGCAATATCACGACGGGATTACACCTAAACAATACCGTGAAAAAGAGAATTCAAGATAAAACAGACCTCAATCCCGCATGAATACTAAGATTTTGATAAAATGACAATATAGTTTTGACGAATTGCAACTTAATGATATATAGCTTTGCGAAACAGAGCAAACAACGATAGTCAAAAAACAAATATATGTATTGATGAATAAAAAAATCATTAGTTGCCTGATAACGGGGTTCATTCTTTGTTCCTCATTGAATGCACAAACATTCGTTTTCCATTACCCGCCTTGCATACAAATGTTCAAGGCGGACTACAAAAGTAACCGGCAGACATTACAATTATTGAAGAAACAGTTGCAAACGTTTTCCAAAGGAAAGGATACGCTCTATGTGAACGGTTATTCCGGGGAATGTGGTAATGACTCCCGCAACCGGCGTACCGCTTTTTACCGTTGCAACAACCTGAAAGGTTTTCTTATCAATTACTATGGATTGCGCGAACGCGATTTCAAGACAGTAAATATCCCTCACAACCATCCCGATTTGGGGGATATAATCATAATCAGCTATTCACCACTGCCACCACTCAGGCAGATGGAAGAGGACGCATCGGAATCCCTTCCGGCTGAGAAAGATGAGAAAGGACAGAAGACCGAAGAAACCACTCCGGTTGTTGTGGAAAAAGAGACGGAACCGGTTAGAGAAGAACAGGAAATAAAGGAAGAGATACAACAAGCGGAACAACCGGCCCTCACGGTAACGCCGGAAACCGCATCTTCTTCCGGTCGCTACCTCGCCGTCAAGACCAACCTTGCGGCATGGGCGGGTACAATTATGAATGTCGCCGCCGACGTGCAGGTGAGCGAACATTTCTCCGTAGAATTGCCCGTACTCTGGTGTCCGTGGTACGTCAGCGACAAACATGCCGTGAAGACGTTTACCATCCAGCCCGAAGCCCGCTACTGGCTGTCACGTCCCGGTACGGGGCATTTCTTCGGCGTACATGCACACGTGGGATGGTTCAATGTAAAGTGGAACCGCGACCGCTATCAGGACACCTCCCGTCCGCTACTCGGAGCAGGCATCAGTTACGGTTATCTGCTGCCCTTTAATGAACATTGGGCAGGCGAGTTTACGCTCGGCGCAGGCTATGCTAATATGAAATACAACACCTATTATAATATAGATAACGGCGCACGCATAGACACCCGAACGAAGAACTACTGGGGCATCACCCGCGTGGGGCTGTCCGTTGTCTATCGCTTCAACCTTAAAAAGTAACGGCTTATGAAACAGAAATACACGATAGGATTTCTCGCCCTTGTGCTGACAATCGTCCTTGCCGGTTGTGTACACGATTACCCGTCCATGACGGAAGACGGCGAAGAGGGCGTTGACCCTACGCTCGTTGAGGTCAACACCGAAGTGACGCTCGATTTGGAACTTGTTCCGCTGGAAATCATCACGCAGAAAAATGCACGCAGCGGAACCCATAAGGCCCGCAGCGGAACAACGAAAGCCGCCGACGGCTACCGCCGCCGCTTCATCATCGAGGCGTGGCGGGAAGGCAAGCCCACAGCCCGGCAGGTAACGGTGATGGAGACCGCCGAAGAAGAAAACGGCGACGGGAAAATCTCGCTCCCCATTCATCTGAAACTTCATGCGCTGGACTATACCCTCGCCGTATGGACGGACTACGTAAAGGCAGGTACGACGGACGACCTCTATTACAATACGGACAACTTGCAGCAGGTAGCCTGCCGCGACCCCTATACGGGCAGTACCGACTATCGCGACTGCCTCTACGGCTCCGCCGTCCTCGACCTGCGGCAATACCGCGACGAATGGAACGCCCGGGTGCAGGTGAAAGTGGATATGGTGCGACCGCTGGCGAAGTATGAACTGATAGCCACCGATGTGAAGGATTTCCTCCGCAAGACAAAGAAGCAGCGTGCCGACGATGAAACATTCACCATCACGTTCTCCTACGGCTTCTACCTCCCCACGGTGTTCAACGTCCTCGCGGGCAAGCCTGCGGATTCGCGCACGGGCATAGCCTATACCACTCCGCTCACCGTCCCCGCGGACGGGCAGAAGGAATGCACCATCGGCACGGACTTCGTGTTTGTGAACGGCACGGAATCGTTTGTCAGCCTTTCGATGGAGATACGCGACGGCGGCGGCGACGTCATCAGCCGCACCACCGGGCTGGAAGTGCCCTACCGGCGGGGACACCTCACCACCGTGCGTGCCCGTTTCCTCACCAACGAGATGCAGGGAGGCGTGGACATAGACGACGATTTTGACGGGAATATAGACGTAGACCTCGACGGTCTGCTACATTGATAAAAGAGTGAATTACCAATAAATTAAAATTTTAAATTACTGAACACATGAAAAAGTATCATCTTTACCTCTGGATTATCGCCCTCGTGGGGCTGATGACCTCGTGCAGTCAGGACGAAACCGATGCGCTGCATCCTCGAAGTATGGACGAAAGACCAAATGAGTCCGGCCTTGAAACACCGGGAAGAAAAAGTGGGACTGACCGGCAACAACGTAGTATTCGATTTCAAGATAGATGAAGGCACATACGACTGCCTTTTCTGGGCGGACTTTATCGCAACGGATGCAAACGGTCTGTCTGCCACAATCGGAGGCCTAAGCAGCGGGCATTACGACGACAAGTTTTATGGCACTGCTAACTCCACCAACGGTCTGAAAGCCATCTCGATTATTGAAAGCGCGTACATCTTTAACACCGATGCCCGGGATGCTTTCTTCGGTCACTATGTATTAAATAAAGGAACGGCAGCCGTGACAAATCCCTCTATCCCTGCACTGACCCGCCCGTTTGCCAAACTGACGATAAAAGAAAAGAATGCTACAAACTACGGCTATTGCAACGGGCTGACTGCCACGTATGATGTGCCTACCACGTTTAATGTACTGGACGGAACGGTTGGTAGTGGCACGGCTCAGGTGACTTGCAGCAGCAAATCAGCCGAACAGCAGACCCTCTTCTCCGACTATATCTTTACCGATGCCTCTTCCACTTTAGGCAGTATTAATTTGACCTTTACAGGAGTGTCGGGTAAAGATTTGCAGTCGGTCACCATCCCTGCCGGAATCCCCCTCAAGCGCAACTACAAGACCAACGCTGCCGGAAGCCTGATTTCGGAAAAGCCGGTACCCATCAAAGACGTGAAACTGACTGTGGACATCAACAGCGACTGGGCAACGCCGGATGAGGAGTACGATAACGAAGTCGCCATTGCCAGAAATATCCTTGACCTTGCAAAGACCGAGGGAAGTGGCGACGATGCCAAAGCCTACAAATACACCATCGACACCCCCGAAGAACTGGCGGCGCTCGCCACGCTCGCGAACGCCGATGCGGTGATAACGGGCAGCACCAATGCTAAATATAGTGAAGCCAACTACAAGCTCAGCGGCAACATCGACCTCAAAAACGAACCGTGGACACCGATAAATTATTTTTATGGTACTTTTGACGGACAAAGTTACTACAAAAAAGTGAAATGCGGAAAGTTATAGTGATAGAATTGAGTTACAAGGGTTTTAGTTGAAGTGGCGATAATTCGTGAAGCCATTACAATCCCTGCCGAAGCCAAATCCTGACGCCGCAACGTTACTTGTTCGTAACCATGCCCGAAAATGCGACAAACGGGTACGGATAGCGAAACAATACGTTAAGGAATAGTGAGTTACCGATAACTCACGCAAAAATTTCGGTTACGGAAAAAGATTGCTCCGTTCCTCCCCGTTTTGCGTACCGACACCGGACTCTTCACCAACTAATTTTGAAACCAAAAAATTAAGGACGATGAAGAGTACATTTTCAGTAATCTATTACCTCAAGCGTCAGGTAGTGAAAAAGGACGGGACAGTACCCGTCATGGGACGCATCACGGTGGACGGCAGCCAGACGCAGTTCAGCTGCAAGCTGACAGTCGATCCGAAACTGTGGGACACCAAAGGTGGACGTGTCACAGGCAGAAGCGCGGCGGCACTCGAAACGAACCGTATGCTTGACAAGATGCGGGTGCGCATCAATAGGCACTATCAGGAAATCATGGAACGTGACAACTTCGTCACGGCTGAGAAGGTGAAGAACGCTTTTCTCGGACTGGAACACCGCTACCACACGCTGATGCAGGTGTACCGTCGTCACAATGAGGACTATGAGAAACAGGTGGAAGCAGGCATGAAAGCAAAAGGTACACTGGAAAAGTACCGTATCGTTTACAAGCACCTGCAAGAGTTCCTCGACATCCGCTACCATGTGAAGGACATCGCACTGAAAGAGCTTACCCCCGCTTTCATCTCCGACTTCGAGATGTTCCTGCGCACGGACAAACACTGCTGCACCAATACCGTGTGGCTGTACGTCTGCCCGCTACGGACGATGGTGTTCATCGCCATCAACAACGAGTGGCTGACACGCGACCCGTTCCGCGAGTATGAAATCAAGAAGGAGGAAACAACACGCAGTTTTCTGACCAAAGAGGAAATACGCCTGCTGATGGACGGGAAACTGAAAAACGCCAAACAGGAACTGTACCGTGACCTCTACCTGTTCTGCGCTTTCACCGGGTTGTCGTTCTCGGATATGCGCAACCTCACGGAAGAGAATATCCGCACCTACTTCGACGAACACGAGTGGATAAACATCAACCGCCAGAAAACGGGCGTGGTGTCCAACATCCGCCTGCTTGACATCGCCAACCGCATAATCGGCAAATACCGTGGGCTGTGCGAGAACGGCAAGATATTCCCCGTCCCGCATTATAACACGTGCCTTGCCGGTATCCGTGCCGTCGCCAAGCGTTGCGGCATCACCAAGCATATCACGTGGCATCAGAGCCGCCACACGGCAGCCACGACGGTATTTCTCTCTAATGGCGTACCTATCGAAACCGTCAGCTCCATGCTCGGACACAAGAGCATAAAGACGACGCAGATTTACGCGAAGATAACCAAAGAAAAACTCAATCAGGACATGAAGAACCTTGCCGCAAGGTTGAACAGTGTTGAGGAATTTGCAGGTTGCACCATCTAAAAAAGAGAAGCCATGAAACGTGACATAATCATCATAGAGGACAAGGCGGTCAGCGTAACCGGTAACGACGTGTGGATGACCGCCACCGAAATCGCCGGACTGTTCCATACGACCGTCCCGGCAGTGAACGCCGCCATCAAAGCCATCCGCAAGTCGGACGTGCTTAACGACTACGAGGTGTGCCGCTACATGCAACTTGAAAACGGACTGTACGCAGATGTGTACGCGCTTGAAATCATCATCCCCGTCGCCTTCCGGCTGAACACCTACAACACCCACCTGTTCCGCACATGGCTGGTGGGAAAAGCTCTCGCCAAAGAGAAACGGCAGGCATACGTGATGTTCATACAGAACGGAAAAGCCGGGTACTGCTGATTGCGCATACCACATAAGACAAGGAAACGGGCAGCACCACAAAAAGTGTCGCCCGTTTCCTTTTTTCTTGCCAACCGCGCTCACTCCAGCGGCTTGCGGTAATTTGCTTCCAGCACTTCACGCAGCCCCGTTTCCGGGTAAAGCACCTTCCCTCCCAAAAGTATGAAGGGCAACACGCGGTTGTTGCGGTATTCCTGCAATGTGCGTCGGCTTACGCGGAGCAGTTCCGCCACCTCGCCGTCCGTCAGGTAACGTTCCCCGTCCAGCAGAGGACGGTAACTTTCCAGAAAGGCGGACAGCCATTTCGAGCCTTTGCGCATATCCTGCACCACAGAGGCTATCGGCTCGTCTTCCATCGTAAAAACATCGTTGTTCTCGTTCATCATAACTTCGGATTCAGTGGGTGAATAAATCAAATCATCTGCCGTGCGGATAGAGCGTGCCGATAAGCGGTATCAGCCGCTTCACCTCCTCCGGCTTGTAATAAAACCTGCGGTTTATCTGCGAGTAGCCGATAAGCCGCCTGTCGCGCAGCGTCTGCAACGTGCGCGAACTTATTCTCAACTGCCTACAGACTTCCTCGCCCGTGAGCCATCTTTCCATGCGCCTCGTGTCGCTTTTGCGCCTCAGGGCGGCGACCTTCTCCGAGAGTGCGCCGAATGCCGCCACCATCATCTCGAAAGTCTTTTTCTCGATAGATACTATTTCCATATTCATGCAATTATCGGTTTGCCCGCAAAGGTAACGGTACGGTCCTGAACACGTGCCGTTTTCCGCTGAAAGGCTGCCTGTTGCGCCGTTTGACCGGGTTACGGAGCCATCTTCCGTAAAAATCTTACGTGAGTCACGTAGTGAGTTGTTAAAGCCCCTTTTGTTTATTGCCGATTTTTGCTGCAGAAACAAAAAGAAAGGACTGAATATGAAAGTGATAACGATGGAAAGTTCCGCCTTCCGGTCATTGACGGAACAGATAGCGGAGATTGCGGCACACGTCCGTGCCGCCTCCGGCGACAAGAAAGCGGCATCGCCCGACAGGTTGCTCACCACACGCGAGGCGGCGCACCTGCTTAACGTGAGTACCCGCACCCTCCAGCGTATGCGCAGCGAGCAACGCATCGGTTATGTCGTGCTTCGCGGTAAATGCCGCTACCGGCAGTCGGAAATAGACCGCCTGCTTGAAGCGTGTGCCGTCAACGAGGACGCGGCGACACCGCAGGAATTGAAACGCAACCACACGCTGCGCACTGGCGGCAAACCAAAAGGAAGGAGGACATAGGTCATGGAACTGCTCACACGAAACAACTTCGAGGGCTGGATGCAGAAGCTGATGGAACGGCTCGACCGTCAGGACGAACTGCTGCTGGCGATGAAGGCTGAGGGGAAACAGCCTACTATCACGGAAAGCATCCGCCTTTTCGACAATCAGGATTTGTGCATGCTGCTCCAGATAAGCAAGCGCACACTGCAACGCTACCGCAGTGTCGGCGCATTGCCCTACAAGACACTGGGCAAGAAAACCTATTACAGCGAGGAGGATGTGCTGACATTCCTTTCCAACCATATCAAGGACTTCAAAAAAGAAGATATAGCCTTCTACAAGGCTCGTATCCATAATTTCTTTCATAAATAACCCATTAAAACATTTTTCAAATGGCAAAGAAAAAAGACGAAAAGGACGTGCTGGTAGTCCGTGATGAGAAGACGGGCGAGATCAGCGTGGTAGCCGGGCTGAATGCAGACGGCACACCCAAGCGTACCCCTGCGAAAGCTGAGAACGCGCAGAGTTTCCTGCAATTCGACCGACAAGGCGACGTGCTGGACAACTTCTTCAAGAACTTCTTCCGGCAGTGCAAGGAACCCAGCCGCTTCGGTTTCTACCGCATCGCGGCAGACCAAGTGGATTCCATGCTTGGCGTGATGAAAGACCTGCTTCAGCATCCGTACCAGAACAAACAAATCCTTGCACCGCACAAAATCGACACCTTCCCTTATCAACAGCAGGTGCAGGAAGAGATGGCGGCACAAAAGACAGAGAAACAAGAACCTCAAAAACAGGAAAACATGGAACAACAGAAAGAACAGCAGGAAAGCCCGCAACAGACGCAGGGCAGACAGGGCTACCAACCCATCAACGAGAGCAAAATCAACTGGCAGGAGCTGGAGGACAGATGGGGCGTGAAGCGTGACGACCTTGAAAAGTCCGGAGACCTTACGAAGATGCTCCACTACGGCAAGTCCGACTTGGTAAAGGTCAAGCCCACCTTCGGCGGCGAATCATTCGAGCTGGACGCCCGCCTCTCCTTCAAGAAGGACGGTGAGGGAAATGTCAGCCTCGTGCCGCACTTCATCCGCAAGGAGCAGAAGTTAGATGAGTACAAGGAACACAAATTCTCCGACGATGACCGGAAGAACCTGCGCGAAACGGGCAACCTCGGCAGGGTCGTGGACATTGAGGACAGGGAAACGGGCGAAATCATCCCCTCCTACATCAGCATCGACCGCAAGACGAATGAAATCACGGACATTCCGGCAAACAAGGTGCGCATCCCGGAGCGCATCGGCAAGACGGAAATCACCAAACAGGAGCAGGACATGCTCCGCGCCGGACTGCCCGTGCGCGACAAGCTCATCGAGCGCAACGACGGCAGGAAGTTCGTCACCACCCTTCAAGTGAACGTGGAGCAGCGCGGCGTGGAGTTCGTGCCGGGAACCGGAAGGTCGCCCCGTACCGCACAGACGCAGGAAGCCAAAGGTGACACCTCGAAAAGTCAGGCGCAAGGCGGGGAAAATGCCGCACAGACCAAGAAGGAGCAACGCCGCAACACGTGGATGAACGAGGACGGCAGCATCCGCCCCATCAGCAAATGGAGCGGCGTGAACTTCACCGACAAGCAGAAAGCCGACTACGTGGCGGGTAAAGCCGTGAAACTGGAGAACGTGACCGACAAGCAGGGCTTCCATGCCACGATGTATATCAAGTTCAACCCGGAGAAGGGCCGCCCGTACCGCTACGAAACGAACCCCGACAACGCCCAGCAGGTCGCCCCGTCCAACGAGAGCCGCACACAGGTGGCGGTGAACAACGAGGGCAAAACCAACGAGGCGACAAAGAACCTGAAAGAGCCTTTGCAGAAAGGTCAGACCGCCCCGAAGGACGACCGCCAGCAACAGCAGCAGGAGAAGCCGAAAAAGAAGAACAACAAAGGCATGAAAATGTAATCCCGTGTCCGCCACTGAATCCAAAATAAAATCCAAAGTATCAACAAAAAAGCAAGAAAACATGAAGACAATCATTGCAGAAAAGCCCTCCGTGGCACGTGAAATCGCCCGCATCGTGGGCGCGACAAAGAGAGAGGAAGGATATTTCGAGGGAGGCGGCTATGCCGTGACATGGGCATTCGGACACCTCGTTCAGCTTGCCATGCCCGACGGCTACGGCGTGCGCGGATTTGTCCGTGACAACCTCCCGATTATTCCCGACACATTCACGCTCGTCCCCCGTCAGGTCAGGACGGAGAAAGGTTACAAGCCCGACAGCGGCGTGGTGTCGCAGATAAAAGTCATCAAAAGACTGTTCGACACAAGCGAACATATCATCGTGGCGACCGATGCCGGACGCGAGGGAGAGCTTATCTTCCGCTACCTCTACCACTATACGGGTTGCACCACTCCTTTCGTGCGCCTGTGGATCAGCTCTCTCACCGACAAAGCTATCCGTGAGGGACTGCGGAAACTCGAAGACGGCAGCAAATACGACAACCTCTACCTCGCCGCCAAAGCGCGGAGCGAATCCGACTGGCTCGTGGGCATCAACGGCACACAGGCGTTATCCATCGCCGCCGGACACGGCACGTATTCCGTGGGGCGGGTGCAGACACCAACGTTGGCTATGGTATGTGAACGCTACTGGGAGAACCGCCGCTTTACGTCCGAAGCATTCTGGCTGCTCCATATCGCAACGGACGGTTGCGACGGCGAAGTCGTGAAATTCTCATCCTCCGAGAAATGGAAAGAGAAAGAACCGGCGATGGAACTATATAATAAGGTAAAGGCGGCAGGTTGCGCCACTGTCACGAAAGCCGAGCGCAAGGAGAAGACGGAGGAAACTCCCTTGCTCTACGACCTGACCACGCTCCAGAAAGAAGCCAACGCCAAGCACGGCTTCACGGCGGAACAGACGCTTGAAATCGCGCAGAAACTCTACGAAAAGAAGTTGATAACCTATCCGAGAACGGGAAGCCGCTACATCCCCGAAGACGTGTTTGCCGAAATTCCCAAACTGCTCGCTTTCATCGGCACACAGCCCGAATGGAAAGACAAGGTGCGGGCAAAAGCCGCCCCGACACGCCGCAGCGTGGACGACGGCAAGGTGACAGACCACCATGCCCTGCTCGTCACGGGTGAGAAACCGCTCTTCCTCTCCAAAGAGGACAATACCATCTATCAGATGATTGCCGGGCGCATGGTCGAGGCATTCTCTGAGAAATGCGTCAAGGATGTGACCACTGTCACGGCGGAATGTGCCGGAGTGGAGTTTACCGTAAAAGGCAGCGTCGTGAAGCAAACCGGATGGCGTGCCGTCTATGGCGAGGAAAAAGAGGAAATTACCATCCCCGGCTGGCAGGAAGGCGACACGCTGACACCGAAAGGCTCGTCCATTACCGAAGGAAAGACCAAACCCAAGCCGCTGCATACCGAAGCCACCCTGCTCTCGGCAATGGAAACGGCGGGCAAGGAAATTGAGGACGACGCACTGCGGCAGGCGATGAAGGACTGTGGCATCGGTACTCCCGCCACACGCGCCTCCATCATCGAAACGCTTTTCAAGCGCGGTTACATGGAACGCTGCAAGAAGTCGCTTGTTCCCACCGAAAAAGGACTTGCCCTCAATTCCGTCGTCAAGACGATGCGCATCGCCGATGTTGCCATGACGGGCGAATGGGAAAAGGAGCTGGCGCGTATCGAGCGCGGGGAACTGTCCGCCGACACCTTCCGCAAGGAGATAGAGGCGTACACACGTGAGATAACCTCCGAACTGCTCTCGTGCGACAAGCTCTTCGGCAGCCGTGACTCCGGCTGCGCGTGTCCCAAGTGTGGCACGGGCAGGATGCGGTTCTACGGCAAGGTGGTACGCTGCGACAACACGGAGTGCGGACTGCCCGTGTTCCGGCTGAAAGCGGGACGCACCCTGTCCGACGATGAAATCAAAGACCTGCTCACCGAAGGGCATACCAAGCTGCTCAAAGGGTTCAAGAGCAAACAGGGCAAGAGTTTCGATGCTGTTGTCGCCTTTGACGGGGAATATAACACGACTTTTGTGTTCCCGGAGGCTAAAAAGGGCAAGAAATTTTCAGGACGGAAGAAATAGTATTAACTTTGCCACTTGTTCAGAGTAATGAATTGTTCTTCGATACCGGATTACACTCATACTTTGGATTTAGTGGTGGCACTCGGAGGGATACCGAGTGCCTTTTTCTTCCTTTTTCCAACCGATTATCCCGTTAATTATCAATCCGCTAAATCCAAAGTAATGAACAACAAGAAGAAAAACGAGGGTCAGACCGACTTTTCCTATTACGGTCTGTACCTGCTGGACTATCTCCGCACGAACAAGTTTGAACAGGCTGACGACACCGCTTTCATACGGGAACGGGCCGACCGTGCCGCCGAAACGTATGAGAGGGCACGGCTTGAAGGCTATCCCGCCGATGGTGCGCAGGAACTGGCGATGGACACGCTGCTGCGCGGGCTGCATTATTCCCGTTACGCCATCCTCCGCGAAGTCGTGGAAAACGAGTTTGCCGATGAAGTGCCGGAAGAGAAGCGTGAAGCCTTTGTCCTGAAACTGCTGCCGCTTGTCGGCAACGTGTTCTCCGTCTATGACCTCTCGGATGACAATTTCGCCCTGTCTTCCGATTACGACCTGCTCTACACGGAGCTGACGGGAGCAACCGTCCTTTACTTAGACGAATATGGCGTTTAACCGCAAACAGAAACTGCGGGACAACATCGAGGCGATACGGACGGCATTCATCCTTGACAGGGAAAACAGGACAGCGACAACCGAAGAGCGTGCCATACTTCAAAGGTACTGCGGTTTCGGCGGTCTGAAATGTATCCTCAACCCTGCAAAGGAACTGACGGATGCCGTCCGGTGGGCGAAATCCGACCTCGAACTGTTCGCCCCGACGGTGGAGCTGCACAGGCTTATCCGTGAGAACAGCAAGGACGAAACAGAGTACAAGCGGTTTGTGGATTCGCTGAAAGCGTCCGTGCTGACCGCTTTCTACACCCCCAAAGAGATAACCGACACCATCGCGGACGTGCTGGCAGATTACAGCGTCCGCCCCGCCCGTATGCTCGAACCGTCGGCAGGTGTCGGCGTGTTCGTGGATTCCATGCTACGGCACAGCCCCAATGCGGATGTGATGGCTTTCGAGAAGGATCTGCTCACGGGTACAATCTTGAGGCATCTCTATCCCGACCAGAAAATGCGCACCTGCGGTTTTGAGAAAATCGAAAGACCGTTCAACAATTATTTCGACTTGGCGGTGTCCAACATTCCGTTCGGTGACATTGCCGTGTTCGACGCGGAGTTTCAGCGGAGCGACTCTTTCGGCAGACGCTCCGCCCAGAAAACCATCCACAACTATTTCTTTCTCAAAGGACTGGATGCCGTGCGTGACGGCGGTATCGTGGCGTTCATCACCTCGCAAGGGGTATTGAATAGCACCAAGACCTCCGTGCGTAACGAGCTGTTCAGTCAGGCCAATCTGGTATCCGCGATACGCCTGCCCAACAACCTGTTCACGGACAACGCGGGGACGGAGGTGGGCAGCGACCTGATTGTCCTGCAAAAGAACCTCAGCAAGAAGGAAATGTCGCAGGACGAGCGGCTGATGACCGTGATACAGACGGACACGAAAACCGACCTGACCGACAACGCCTATTTCATCCACCACCCGGAACGCATCGTGCATACGACGTCGAAACTTGACACTGACCCCTACGGGAAGCCCGCTATGGTTTATCTGCACGAGGGCAAGACCGCAGGTATCGCCGGGGACTTGCGCCGGATGCTCAACGAGGATTTCCATTACAGGCTCGCCATGCGTCTGTATTCGGGAACAATCTGGCAGTCGGGAACGGAAGAAAAGGTTACCGTTCAAAAGGAGGCGGAGCGTCCTGCTATAAAATTGGAAACGGTATCTTCGGCGCAGACGGTGGAAACTCCGACGGAAAAACCGCAACCCGTTGAGGAAAAACCGGAGATAGAGCCACGTCCGAAATATTCTGACGGGGTGCAGCTCTCCTTGCTCAACCTCTGGGGGATGACGGAAGAGGTCAGCCAACCGAAAACCTCCAAAAAGAAAAAGACGGTGAAAAAGGCAGTTACGGCAAAGTCCACTCCGCCCAAACCGAAAGTCACGGTTACACCGACAGCTCCAACTGCAAAACCCGCTATGGAGAATAAGGAGGTGAAAGCGGAGAACACCGCCAAGCCTGCCGACCCGGACGACATCTATGCAAAGCTGGACTGGGAAACCAATCCTCCCATCAACGGCTTCTACGAGATGATGATGGAACTCACGCCGGAGCGCAGGAAGGAACTTCGGGAGCTGGCAAGGCAGCATAATGAAAAACATGAAAACAGAACGGTTGCGACGATCACGCCGGAAGTACCACGTGAACAACCCCGGCAGGAGGAAACACAGCCGGAAGCAGTCGCCGCACCTGCTGTTACCGATGCTCCACCGGAAACGGTGGCTACTTCCCTTTTTCCCGACATCGAACCGGAAAAGCCGAAGGAGGAAGTCGCGGACCTTACGCCGCGTGCCTACCATCGCACGCCGGAGATGCACCTGCGCGAAGGCTCGCTGGTGGCTGACCGGGGGCGTCATAACATCGGCTATCTGAAGGACATCACGCCATACGGGGCTACATTCCAGCCGCTCGACCTGAAAGGATACCAGAAGGAAAAGGCGTTGTTGTATGTGTCGCTGCGTGACGCCTACGAGCGTCTGTACCGTTATGAATCGCTCCGGCGCGAGGCAAATGTTCCGTGGCGAGAGCATCTGAATACCTGTTACGATGAGTTTGTCATGCGCTACGGCAACCTCAACGCCAAGCAGAACGTGAAGTTAGTGATGATGGACGCGGGCGGGCGTGACATCCTTTCGCTGGAACGGGTGGAGAACGGAAAGTTCGTCAAGGCGGACATCTTCGAGCATCCCGTTTCCTTCTCCGTGGAGAGCCATGCCAACGTAGGCTCTCCCGAAGAAGCCCTGTCCGCGTCGCTCAACAAATATGGCACGGTCAATCTCGACTATATGCGGGAGATAACCGACAGCACGGCGGAGGAGTTGCTCACAGCCCTGCAAGGACGCATCTATTACAATCCGCTCGTGACCGGTTACGAAATCAAAGACCGCTTCATAGCCGGGAACGTGATAGAGAAGGCGGAACGCATAGAGGCTTGGATGGGCGAAAACCCCGAAAGTGAGCGTATGCCGGAAGTGAAACAGGCGTTGGAGGCTCTGAAAGATGCCGAACCGCCGCGTATCGCCTTCGAGGATCTGGACTTCAATTTCGGGGAACGCTGGATTCCGACGGGTGTCTATGCCGCCTACATGAGCCGGCTGTTCGACACGGAGGTGAAAATCGCCTATTCCGCAAGCATGGACGAGTTTTCGGTTGCGTGCGGCTACCGCACCATGAAAATCACGGACGAGTTTCTGGTAAAGGGGTATTACCGGAACTATGACGGTATGCACCTCTTGAAACACGCCCTGCACAACACCTGCCCCGACATGATGAAGTCCATCGGCAAGGACGAGCATGGCAACGACATCAAGGTGCGCGACAGCGAGGGCATACAGCTCGCCAACGCCAAGATTGATGAAATCCGCAACGGTTTCTCCGAATGGCTCGAAGAACAGTCGCCGCAGTTCAAGGAACGGCTGACGACAATGTATAACCGCAAGTTCAACTGTTTCGTGCGCCCGAAGTATGACGGCTCGCACCAGACCTTCCCCGACCTCAATCTGAAAGGCTTGGCAAGCCGGGGTATCAAGAGCGTCTATCCCTCGCAGATGGATTGCGTCTGGATGCTGAAACAGAACGGCGGCGGAATTTGCGACCACGAGGTGGGAACCGGCAAGACGCTGATAATGTGCATCGCCGCGCATGAGATGAAGCGTCTGAAATTGGCACATAAGCCGATGATTATCGGGCTGAAAGCCAACGTTGCGGAGATTGCCGCCACCTATCAGGCGGCATATCCCAACGCACGTATTCTGTACGCTTCGGAGAAGGACTTTTCGACCGCCAACCGTGTGCGCTTCTTCAATAATATAAAGAACAACGACTACGATTGTGTCATCATGTCGCACGACCAGTTCGGCAAGATACCGCAGTCGCCGGAGTTGCAGCAGCGCATCCTGCAAGCGGAGCTTGACACGGTGGAGGAAAACCTCGAAGTGCTGCGGCAGCAGGGAAAGAACGTGTCGCGGGCTATGCTGAAAGGTCTGGAGAAGCGCAAACACAACCTTGAAGCGAAGCTGGAGAAGGTGGAACATGCCATAAAGTCACGCACGGACGACGTGGTGGATTTCAAGCAGATGGGCATCGACCACATCTTCATAGATGAGAGCCACCAGTTCAAAAATCTGACGTTCAACACGCGCCATGACCGTGTGGCGGGACTGGGCAACAGCGAGGGAAGCCAGAAGGCACTGAACATGCTCTTTGCCATACGCACCATACAGGAGCGCACGGGCAGAGACTTGGGAGCGACCTTCCTTTCGGGTACTACCATCAGCAACTCGCTGACGGAGTTGTATCTGCTGTTCAAGTATTTGCGTCCGAAGGAGCTGGAACGGCAGGACATCCGATGTTTCGACGCTTGGGCGGCGATATTCGCCAAGAAGACGACGGATTTTGAATTTAACGTGACGAACAACGTGGTTCAAAAGGAGCGTTTCCGCTACTTCATCAAGGTGCCGGAACTTGCCGCCTTCTATAATGAAATCACGGACTACCGCACGGCAGAGGACGTGGGCGTAGATCGTCCCAACAAGAATGAGATACTGCACCACATACCGCCCACGCCGGAGCAGGAGGACTTCATACAGAAGCTGATGCAGTTCGCCAAGACTGGCGATGCCACACTTCTGGGCAGGCTGCCGCTTTCGGAAACGGAGGAAAAGGCGAAGATGCTTATCGCCACCGACTACGCCCGCAAGATGGCACTCGACATGCGCATGATAGACCCGCATTATGAAGACCACCCCGATAACAAGGCGAGCCACTGTGCCAAGATGATCGCGGAGTATTACCAAAAATACGACGCGCAGAAAGGCACGCAGTTCGTTTTCTCGGACTTGGGGACATATCAGCCGGGCGACGGGTGGAACGTCTATTCGGAAATCAAGCGCAAGCTGACGGAGGATTACGGCATACCGCCAAGCGAGGTGCGCTTCATTCAGGAGTGCAAGACCGACAAGGCTCGGAAGGCGGTGATAGACGCCATGAATGCCGGAACGGTGCGTGTTCTGTTCGGCTCCACCTCCATGCTCGGAACGGGTGTGAACGCACAGAAAAGGTGTGTGGCAATTCATCATCTCGATACGCCGTGGCGACCGTCCGACCTGCAACAGCGTGACGGACGCGGAGTTAGAGCCGGAAACGAAATTGCCAAGCATTTCGCCGGGAACAACGTGGACGTAATCATCTACGCGGTGGAGAAGTCACTGGACAGCTACAAGTTCAACCTCCTGCACTGCAAGCAGACTTTCATCAGCCAGCTCAAAAGCGGTGCTATGGGGGCGCGTACCATCGACGAGGGGGCAGTGGACGAGAAATCGGGCATGAACTTTTCGGAATATATGGCGTTGCTATCCGGCAACACCGACCTGCTGGACAAGGCGAAACTTGAAAAGCGCATCGCCTCGCTCGAAGGGGAACGCAAGTCGTTTAACAAGGGCAAGCGTGATTCGGAGTTCAAGTTAGAGTCGAAGACGGGCGAGTTGCGTAACAACACGGCTTTCATAGATGCCATGACGGAGGACTGGAACCGCTTCCTTTCGGTGGCGCAGACCGACAGGGAGGGCAACCGCCTTAATATAATAAAGGTGGACGGTGTGGATTCCGCCGATGAGAAGGTTATCGGAAAGCGTTTGCAGGAGATAGCGAAAAACGCCACTACGGGCGGGCTTTACACACAGGTCGGAGAACTGTACGGTTTTCCGATAAAGGTGGTGAGCGAGAGGATACTCAAAGAGGGATTGGAGTTTACCGACAACCGCTTCGTGGTAGAGGGGAACTACAAGTACACCTATAACAACGGACATCTGGCAATGGCTGATCCGATGGCTGCCGCCCGAAACTTCCTGAACGCGATGGAGAGGATACCCTCCATTATCGACCAGTACAAGGCGAAGAACGAGGTGCTGGAGAGGGAGATACCGCAGTTGCAGGAGATAGCGGGCAAGGTGTGGAAGAAGGAGGACGAGCTGAAGCAGCTGAAATCCGAACTTGCCGCCCTTGACCGAAAAATACAGCTGGAACTTGCGCCGCCCACGCCCGAAGTCGCCGAAAAGGAGAAAGAAGGGCAACAGGTCAAGCCGGAAGCGGAAGATGTGAGGAACAGGCAGGCGCAATATCCCGAAAATGCACCGCCGCAGATACGCAGTCCGGCGGATAGTATCGTTGCCAACCATGTCATAATCGGGCGTCCGGGACTGTATGCCAAGGAGGAAACCCGGTTCAAAGGATTGAAAATATAACCTTAGGAATTTTATCTGAAGTATTAATAAGGGCTATCCCAAAAGGTCTAAAAGTAAATTTTATCCTTTCTGCAAGTATCTGTAGGATGGCAACTGCATTTTTTTCTTTTTGGGCAGCCCTTATTAAAATTTATTCTTATTTTAGGTTATATACATTCATGTCCATTTATGTAAAAAATCCTGCTGACCTTGTTTATGTCTTGTCAGTCACCATTTGCAAAACCATATTTGACCCTCAAAGAGGCTGAATTTGATAAGCAACTTGCTACATACTCATAATAAGGAGCTAAATAGAACACGAATGGGAAATACTCAAATGCCAAACTAAAGAAGATATTGGCCAAAATAAACGCTATACCGAGAGAGAAACTTGATTTTTCAACTTCCTAAAACAGTGTTGTTCAAACATTTCTACTTATTTGTACTTACCAGTTGAACCTACGTTTCCCTAATAAAATGTCTATGGTAAAAAGTTAAAAAATCCTCCTACTTTTGTTAGATATATTTTTTTGTGTAATTTTGTAATCGTTATGCGGCAGTAATAATATACATATTAATACGAGTTAGGAATCCTGTAGTTCTCATATGCTACGAGGAGGTATTAAAAGGTGCGTTTCGACAATGCATCTATTGTAGTATATTATTGCTTAATCCAAATGAATATTATAAATTTAGGAATTCTTGCTCACATTGATGCAGGAAAAACTTCCGTAACCGAGAATCTGCTGTTTGCCAGTGGAGCAACGGAAAAGTGCGGCTGTGTGGATAATGGTGACACCATAACGGACTCTATGGATATAGAGAAACGTAGAGGAATTACTGTTCGGGCTTCTACGACATCTATTATCTGGAATGGTGTGAAATGCAATATCATTGACACTCCGGGACACATGGATTTTATTGCGGAAGTGGAGCGGACATTCAAAATGCTTGATGGAGCAGTCCTCATCTTATCCGCAAAGGAAGGCATACAAGCGCAGACAAAGTTGCTGTTCAATACTTTACAGAAGCTGCAAATCCCGACAATTATATTTATCAATAAGATTGACCGAGCCGGTGTGAATTTGGAGCGTTTGTATCTGGATATAAAAGCAAATCTGTCTCAAGATGTCCTGTTTATGCAAAATGTTGTCGATGGATCGGTTTATCCGGTTTGCTCCCAAACATATATAAAGGAAGAATACAAAGAATTTGTATGCAACCATGACGACAATATATTAGAACGATATTTGGCGGATAGCGAAATTTCACCGGCTGATTATTGGAATACGATAATCGCTCTTGTGGCAAAAGCCAAAGTCTATCCGGTGCTACATGGATCAGCAATGTTCAATATCGGTATCAATGAGTTGTTGGACGCCATCACTTCTTTTATACTTCCTCCGGCATCGGTCTCAAACAGACTTTCATCTTATCTTTATAAGATAGAGCATGACCCCAAAGGACATAAAAGAAGTTTTCTAAAAATAATTGACGGAAGTCTGAGACTTCGAGACGTTGTAAGAATCAACGATTCGGAAAAATTCATCAAGATTAAAAATCTAAAAACTATCAATCAGGGCAGAGAGATAAATGTTGATGAAGTGGGCGCCAATGATATCGCGATTGTAGAGGATATGGATGATTTTCGAATCGGAAATTATTTAGGTGCTGAACCTTGTTTGATTCAAGGATTATCGCATCAGCATCCCGCTCTCAAATCCTCCGTCCGGCCAGACAGGCCCGAAGAGAGAAGCAAGGTGATATCCGCTCTGAATACATTGTGGATTGAAGACCCGTCTTTGTCCTTTTCCATAAACTCATATAGTGATGAATTGGAAATCTCGTTATATGGTTTAACCCAAAAGGAAATCATACAGACATTGCTGGAAGAACGATTTTCCGTAAAGGTCCATTTTGATGAGATCAAGACTATATACAAAGAACGACCTGTAAAAAAGGTCAATAAGATTATTCAGATCGAAGTGCCGCCCAACCCTTATTGGGCCACAATAGGGCTGACTCTTGAACCCTTACCGTTAGGGACAGGGTTGCAAATCGAAAGTGACATCTCCTATGGTTATCTGAACCATTCTTTTCAAAATGCCGTTTTTGAAGGGATTCGTATGTCTTGCCAATCCGGGTTACATGGATGGGAAGTGACTGATCTGAAAGTAACTTTTACTCAAGCCGAGTATTATAGCCCGGTAAGTACACCTGCTGATTTCAGACAGCTGACCCCTTATGTCTTCAGGCTGGCCTTGCAACAGTCAGGTGTGGACATTCTCGAACCGATGCTCTATTTTGAGTTGCAGATACCCCAAGCGGCAAGTTCCAAAGCTATTACAGATTTGCAAAAAATGATGTCTGAGATTGAAGACATCAGTTGCAATAATGAGTGGTGTCATATTAAAGGGAAAGTTCCATTAAATACAAGTAAAGACTATGCATCAGAAGTAAGTTCATACACTAAGGGCTTAGGCATTTTTATGGTTAAGCCATGCGGGTATCAAATAACAAAAGGCGGTTATTCTGATAATATCCGCATGAACGAAAAAGATAAACTTTTATTCATGTTCCAAAAATCAATGTCATCAAAATAATGGAGCGGTCAGGAAATTTCTATAAGGCAATACAGTTGGGATATATACTTATCTCCATTCTTATCGGATGTATGGCATATAATAGCCTCTATGAATGGCAGGAGATAGAAGCATTAGAACTTGGCAATAAAAAAATAGACGAGCTCCGAAAAGAAATAAACAATATCAATATTCAAATGATAAAATTTTCTCTATTGGGTGAAACAATACTGGAATGGAACGATAAAGATATCGAGCATTACCATGCACGGCGTATGGCAATGGACAGTATGCTTTGCCGTTTCAAGGCCACCTATCCAGCAGAGCGCATCGATAGTGTGCGCAGTCTTTTAGAGGATAAGGAACGACAGATGTTCCAGATAGTCCGGTTAATGGATGAACAACAATCTATTAACAAGAAGATAGCCAATCAAATTCCGGTTATTGTGCAGAAAAGTGTGCAGGAACAGTCCAAAAAGCCAAAACGAAAAGGTTTCTTGAGCATCTTCGGCAAAAAAGAGGGAACGAAGCCAACGACAACAACGACTACGCTCCGTTCATCCAATAGAAACATGGTCAACGAACAGAATGCGCAGAGCCGTCGATTGTCAGAACAAGCCGATAGTCTTGCTGCCCGTAATGCAGAACTTAACAGACAACTGCAAGGATTGATTTGCCAAATCGAAAAGAAGGTGCAATCTGATTTACAAAATAGAGAAAGCGAGATAACAGCCATGCGTAAAAAATCATTTATGCAGATAGGCGGCTTGATGGGATTTGTTCTTTTGCTGTTGGTCATTTCCTATATCATCATACACCGTGATGCAAAGAACATTAAACGATACAAACGCAAGACAACGGATTTGATCGAGCAATTGGAACAGTCCGTGCAACAAAATGAGATACTCATAACCTCCCGAAAGAAAGCGGTATATACTATTACCCATGAGTTGCGTACACCACTGACGGCAATAACCGGCTATACCGAACTTTTGCGGAAAGAATGCAATAGCGGTAATAATGGGCAATATATCCAAAATATACTGCAATCCTCCGACCGTATGCGGGATATGCTCAACACTTTGCTTGACTTCTTCCGCCTGGACAACGGCAAGGAACAGCCCCGTCTGTCACCCTGCCGGATTTCTGCAATCACGCACACACTTGAAACGGAGTTCATGCCTGTTGCCGTGAACAAAGGGTTGTCCTTGTCCGTGAAGACTGGACACGATGCCATTGTATTGACCGACAAAGAGCGAATAATACAAATCGGGAATAACCTGCTGTCAAACGCTGTCAAGTTCACAGAAGAAGGCGGTGTTTCTTTGATTACTGAATATGATAATGGAGTTCTGACACTGGTCATTGAAGATACAGGTACAGGCATGACAGAAGAGGAACAGAAACAAGCGTTCGGTGCGTTTGAACGTCTATCAAATGCCGCTGCAAAGGAGGGTTTCGGGCTTGGGCTTGCCATAATGCGTAATATTGTGTCGATGCTTGGCGGAACAATCCGTTTGGACAGCAAGAAAGGGAAAGGCAGTCGTTTCACAGTTGAAATTTCTATGCAGGAAGCTGAAGAACAGCTTGGATATACAAGCAATACACCTGTTTATCATAACAATAAATTCCATGATGTTGTCGCCATTGACAATGATGAGGTATTACTTCTAATGCTGAAAGAGATGTATTCCCAAGAAGGAATACACTGCGACACTTGCACCGATGCTGCGGCACTGATGGAAATGATACGCCAGAAAGAATACAGCCTGTTGCTGACAGACTTGAATATGCCTGGTATAAACGGTTTCGAATTGCTGGAACTGTTGCGTTCGTCCAACGTGGGCAATTCACCAACAATCCCGGTGGTTGTGGCAACCGCTTCGGGCAGTTGTAACAAAGGGGAACTATTGGCAAAAGGCTTTGCCGGATGCCTGTTCAAGCCGTTCTCCATATCGGAACTGATGGAGGTTTCCGACAGGTGTGCCATAAAAGCGACACCGGACGGGAAACCGGACTTTTCCGCCTTATTGTCCTATGGCAATGAAGCCGTCATGCTGGAAAAGTTGATAACTGAAACAGAAAAGGAAATGCAGGCGGTACGGGATGCAGCAAAAGAAAAAGACCTGCAAAAGCTGGATTCCCTGATCCACCACCTGCGCAGTTCGTGGGAGGTGCTCCGTGCCGACCAACCGCTGAATGTACTTTACGGATTGCTTCGTGGCGATGCTCTCCCGGATGGTGAAGCGTTAAGCCATGCCGTGACTGCTGTGCTGGATAAGGGAGTGGAAATAATACGGTTGGCAGAAGAGGAAAGGAGAAAATACGAAGATGGATAAGACAAAAATAATTGTGGTGGAAGACAACATCGTGTATTGCGAATATGTCTGCAATATGCTGTCACGGGAGGGCTACCGCAATATGAAGGCTTACCACCTCTCAACCGCGAAGAAACATCTGCAACAGGCAACAGATAATGATATCGTGGTTGCCGACCTGCGTCTGCCTGACGGCAGTGGCATAGACCTTTTGTGCTGGATGCGAAAGGAGGGAAAGATGCAGCCCTTCATCATTATGACCGACTACGCCGAAGTTAATACCGCCGTGGAAAGCATGAAACTCGGCTCGATAGACTATATTCCCAAACAGCTTGTGGAGGATAAACTTGTCCCCCTGATCCGTTCCATACTGAAAGAACGTCAGGCAGGACAACGCCGTATGCCTGTATTCGCCCGTGAAGGTTCCGCTTTTCAGAAAATCATGCACCGGATAAGGCTGGTAGCCGCCACCGACATGAGCGTGATGATATTTGGTGAGAACGGCACGGGTAAGGAGCATATTGCCCATCTGTTGCATGACAAGAGCAAACGTGCAGGCAAGCCATTTGTGGCGGTGGACTGCGGTTCACTCTCCAAAGAGCTTGCACCGTCGGCTTTCTTCGGACACGTCAAGGGAGCGTTTACAGGTGCGGACAATGCCAAGAAAGGATATTTCCATGAGGCGGAAGGCGGCACGCTTTTTCTGGACGAGGTAGGAAACCTCGCGTTGGAAACCCAACAGATGTTGCTCCGCGCCATACAGGAGAGGCGGTATCGCCCGGTCGGAGACAAGGCAGACCGGAATTTCAATGTCCGCATCATCGCTGCTACCAATGAAGATTTGGAAGTAGCGGTGAATGAAAAGCGTTTTCGGCAGGATCTTCTGTACCGCCTGCACGACTTCGGGATAACCGTTCCTCCGTTGCGTGACTGTCAGGAAGACATCATGCCGCTGGCAGAGTTCTTCCGTGATATGGCAAACAGAGAGCTGGAGTGTAGCGTGAGCGGGTTCAGTTCCGAAGCACGTAAAGCGTTGCTGACACACGCATGGCCGGGCAACGTGCGGGAACTTCGGCAGAAAGTTATGGGTGCTGTATTGCAGGCGCAGGAAGGTGTTGTCATGAAAGAGCATCTGGAACTTGCCGTGACGAAACCGACCTCTACTGTCAGCTTCGCCTTGCGCAATGACGCGGAGGATAAGGAGCGGATATTGCGTGCGTTGAAACAGGCAAACGGCAACCGGAGTGTCGCCGCAGAACTGCTCGGCATAGGCAGGACAACACTATACAGCAAACTTGAAGAGTATGGACTTAAATATAAATTCAAGCAATCATAGCCCGTAATTCACTGAATTTGGCTATCTTTGCATAACATTTGAGAAAAACGGCGATTGGCAGGAGCTTTTCGCCGCCAACATATAGGATAAGACCGCAAGGCGTTTCAAGCGAAAATCTGGTAAATTGGAACTACGGAGACGATTGCGTGATGCTTATGCTATGCTTACGCATAGCGTGCATTCACGTACTCTCCGTAAAGGCTTTACCAGAGCCATCGCTTGAAGGTAGTGTGAATTGCACGCTACTTTTTTACCCTTGCCTAACGAAAGGAAACGATTATGGGTAAAGTTCAGATTCTCGCCGTACTGACGATGGACGGATGTCTTTCTTCAGAGTTATATGATAAAGCACATCAGGATTTGTGCCTTGACCGTTGCGGTCTTGATGAAATCAGGAAGAAAGCCCTTTACCGTGTGACACCGGACTATTCCATTTCAATGCTGCACGAATGGAGAAAAGACGGCACAAACATCCGTTACCTCGCGGAAGCCACACTGGATACGGCAGATTATATAAACGGACTACTGCGTATGCACGCTGTGGATGAAATCATACTATACACCGTTCCTTTCATATCCGGAAGCGGACGACATTTTTTTAAGTCGGCTCTGCCAGAGCAACACTGGACGCTTTCCTCCTTGAAAAGCTATTCCAACGGTGTATGTCGCATTATCTATATCCTTGATAAAAAAGCAAGATAGCCAAAATGTGCGGCAAGCATACATTTCTATTTTCAGGAATAGAATAAATGTTCTGATTACAAACAATTTAAGTCGGAGATAATTTGTCCTTGTGAAAAAATATTGAATTTTATACCTCTGAAATCCAGTACTTTGTAAAATTGAGTGTTGGATTTTTTATTTTCTGCCGCGTTTTTTGCCAATTATATTCATGTGCGCACGCAGAAAACAAAGTGTAATTTTCAAAATTGACAGAACCATGAATTATTTCTTGCTGGCGGAAACCGACTTTTTCCGCCTGATAAACGAAGCCGGTGACTGCAATATGGAAACGGCATACACGGCTTTTGCCACCCAAGTGATCGAACTGTGTAACGGTAGCATGGACGCGAACCTTACCGTCATCGCGCTTGCCTACATCGAAATCGAGTTGCAGCACCATCCCGTGCGCAACCTGTCAGAAGAAAAGAGAGAGATTGCCGCCTATGTCAGCAAGGCCCTGTCTTTCGTGAGGAAGATGCAGAAATTCCTTGCCACGCCCCAAGTGCCGCCACTGATATCCGCCAACAACACAACAGAAACCGCCACCAGCCTCCTGCAATGGACGGGCAATGCCATCGACCTCGTGGAACTTATCTACGGCATCGACGAGATGGGCTGCATCAACAACGGCAACATGCCGCTCAAACAGCTTGCCCCGCTCCTTTACAAGATATTCGGGGTTGAGTCGAAGGACTGCTACCGTTTCTACACCGATATCAAACGCCGGAAGAACGAAAGCCGCACCTACTTCCTTGACAGAATGCAGGAGAAATTGAACGAGAGGATGCTGCGCGATGATGAGTTGGATCGTATGAGGAGATAAAAAACAAATTCATTAGAATAAATCACATCAATTCAATTCATTATTTTGTTATATTAGAAAAAGATATTAACTTTGCATTGAAATTGATATAGTCATAATTCAGATGAACTCAATACACGATATAACAGACTACATTATCTTACGAGTAAAATCGGAAGATAGATTTGCGTCTTTAATAAATTTAAAGTTGCAGAAGTTATTGTATTATGTTCAAGCATGGTCTTATGGTATCAATAAAAAACCTATGTTTGACGGCGAGTTTGAAGCATGGATTCATGGTCCGGTAAATCGAGAAATCTACAATCGATTTAATTCTACAAAATATCTCTATTCAGAAATCAATATTGATGATTGCATGAATCACAATGTGAGTTTATCATCAGAAGACGCTGAATTCATTGACTTTATATTGGAGAATTATCTTAAATATAGCGGTGCTGAATTAGAACGATTGTCCCACAATGAGATGCCTTGGATTGAAACACGTGGAGATTTAAATGTAAATGAGCGTTGTGACAAGGTTATTACTCCAGAACTAATGATTGAGTATTATGGGAAAAAATGGGAAACTATTAAATCTTAATTCAGATTCTCCTAAATACGGAAACAAATCATTAGTTACCAAAGAACAAGAAAATGAGTTAAAGAGAAGGAAGATAACTTTTTCCTTCTCTTACTTTAAGCAGATACCTAATTTTCAGATTGGAGAGTGTTCTAAGGGATGGCATATTGGGCTTCTTGAAAGATTAGGTGCTTTGGGTACTATGACACCGCAAGAAGTATTAGAAGAAAATAGAGGTAGTATTGCATTAAGATGTCATCCAATAGATTGGAGTGCTAAAAACATTCCTATTCAACGAAAAGATTTAGATTGGCTACCAAAAGAAATATTGGACAATGAGACAGATTTTCCAATAATGCAATTTTCGATAACAAAAAGTACGGGGCGTATTGTAGGTTATTTTGATCGGGATTCTTCTATATTTCACATAGTATTATTAGATCCTGAACATAATATACAACCGGCAAAGAAAACTAATTATCAAATACAACCAACTACAAAAGGGTTATCTCAATATGATGATTTATTAAATAAGTTGGAACGAATTAAAAGTATCGTATCAGATTGTTCTGATAAAAAGTGCAAATTGCATTCACATATTAGTGTTATAGAAGAATTACATGACAATATTGTTTATATAGGACTTGATAATGACTTCTATAGCACTTATCAAGAAATCTTAAAGAAAATTCCATTGCAAAAAATTTTGGAAAACGGAATCTTAGTAAGTATGGATAATGCTTAAGTTCTAAAAAAATGAAGAAAGGTTTATGGTAAGCCTTTCTTCATTTTTTTATTTACTTCTGCTGCAACAGATATTTCAGGTTATCATCGCCCGCGATGCGCTCCAGTTCCTCCTGCACAATCTGCTTCACCTCTTCCTTGATACGCCGGTAGTTCGCCTGCACCGTTTCTTTCATGCGGTCGTTGCCGTCCTCGTCCGTGAAATCGGTAATGACCGGAATTTTCTTGTAGGCACGTTCCTCCCGCTTCACCTTCTCGGCATCCACCACAATCTCGCAGTGAAAAATTTTCTGTTCGATACGTTCGTTGAAGTTGTCGGACACCGAACCGACAAACATTCCCTGCGTCAGACCGGAAATCTTGCTCGGCGGAATGAGCGCATCCATCTGCGTGTTGATGGAGGTGGAAACATCCTGCCGGTTGATGGAGATAGACTGCCGTTTCTGCAACACCTTACCGAACCGTTCCGATAGTGTCTTTGCCGTTTCACCTACCACCTGCCCGGAGAAAATGTTACCGACCGTATTCATCACCACTTTCGCCTCCTTATCACCGTAGTCGCGCACCAGCTGGCTGAAATCCTGAAATCCCAGACACACGGCAACCTTGTTGCTTCGGGCGGTGGCTATAAGGTTGTCCAACCCCTTGAAGTATATCGTGGGCAGCTCGTCGATGATGACCGATGACTTCAGCATTCCCTTCTTGTTGATGAGTTTCACGATACGGGAGTTATACAATCCGAGAGCCGCCCCGTAGATGTTCTGACGGTCGGGATTGTTGCCCACGCATAGGATTTTCGGCTCTTCGGGATTGTTGATGTCCAGCGTAAACTCGCTGTCCGACATCACCCAATAGAGCTGCGGGGAAATCATCCTCGAAAGCGGGATTTTCGCCGACGCTATCTGCCCCATGAGCTGCTCCGCAGCCCCTCCGAGCCAAGCATCCATGAACGGGGAAAGGTAGTTTTCCAGCTCCGGGTAAGAGGTCAGTATCGGGAAAATATCCTCGTAGCGGCGGTTCAAAAACTCGATGGCATGGGGAAACGTGCAATACTTCCCGTTCTGATAGATTTTGAGATACCAGATAATGCTGGCAAACAAAATGATAGGTGACTCCACGAAGAAGTCGCCCTGCTTTTGCACCCAAGTTTTATTGAGGTTAAGCATTATCGTGTAGGCACTCTCGTAAGCGTCCGTAATATCCTCCATGAAATCCGGGTGTATGGGATTGCAACGGTGTGAGCGTCGCGGGTCGTCGAAATTGATCACATAGAATTTCGGCTTCACCTTGTAGCCCTCCGGGTGGTTCAGCAAATGGTTGTAGGCTATGGTGGACAAGTCACTGAATTTGAAGTCATATACATACATCGAGAAGCCCTTTTCAATCTGTTGCTTGATAAAATTGTTTACCACGGCGTATGACTTGCCGCTGCCCGGCGTACCCAACACGATGGACGCACGGAAGGGATTCACCACATTGATCCAGCCATTGTTCCAACGCTTTTTGTAATAGAAGCGTGTGGGCAGATTGACCGAATACTCGCTTTCGATGAGCCTCGTTTCCTGCATGAAACTCTCATTCTCGTTGTTGAAAACATCCTCCATCAGATTGTGTTTCAACAGGCGGCTCATCCACAGCCCGCCCATCAAAAGACAGACATAGCCCGTGCCGATGGTAAGGATATACAAGCCCGTCACCGCTTCAACCGGCAGCGGCAGAGCCAGTATCCACCAGTTGAGGAAAAACAGCACGAATCCGGCGGCGAGTGCCGTCCATATTCTTCCCCAAGTGATTTTCTCGCCCTTGACCCCTTTCGTACCCAGACAGGACAGGGCAAGCAGCAGGACGGCAAACAGTTTCGTGTACAGAATGGAATGGAACAGCCCCGCCGTGCGGTCGAAGTTCAGAAGGATTTTGTCCACCACACCGATGTTCACGCCCCATAGCCGGATGGCTTCGTAGCAGAACCAGTACACGTTCATGACCACTAAAATGATACTCACGGCACGCAGAAAATCCATGATTTTCGCCAATGCCCTCAAATCGTCTTCTTGTTGTGACATACATTGATTTTTTAATTGTTGATACTCCGATTACAAACCCAAGCCCTTGCGCTTTTTCTTCTTTTTGCGCTTCATCGCCCGGATGAAAGCCTCTTCCTCGGCATCTACCGCCGGACCTTCGGGAGTGAGCAAGCCCATTCCGCCCGATACGTCTTCACGGTCGTATGCGGTCTGTCCGTGTGCCTTGTCCGCAGCATCCATAGGGATGGATAACGGTATCGGCGGTTGTCCGGCGTATGGCAGGGTGAAGTGTTCCTGCAAGGCATTCGCCGAAAGCTCCTTGCCCATGCGCGAACCGTTCAGCACACTCCCCGTGCGGTGGTCGATGAAGGTAGCCCCGTAGATGCGCCCTTCCTCCGTGTAGCGCAGTACGGTGTCGATGCCCTTCTCTTTAAGTTGGGAAACAAACCTATCCTTGTCATAAGTGCCTTGCAGCACGGAAAGAACGGTACGTTTCGTCATGTCTGCCAGTTTCCTGTCCTTAATCTCCGATCTGGAACGTACAAACTTCTTCTGCATGGCTTCATAGCCTGCGGACTTCCCGAAGAGCGAGGACTTGAACGGGTTGCCCACCTTGTTGCCCCTGCCGTCCGTGACGGAATAGACCAGCCCGTGATATTCCCGTCCGCGCACGTTACCCCTCGCTTCCTCCACCGTCAGGTTATAGATGGAAAGGAGCGCACGGTATTCGCCCATCGTCTGGAAACGGTACTGCCCGTTCAGAGCTTTCACGGTGTTGCCTACCTGTTTCTTCACATCGCCTGCCGATGCGTCCACCTTGCTTAGCGGCGTGTCAAGACGGCGGTTCCTGCGCTCCGCATCGTGCAGCCCGTATTTCTTCTCCAGCTCACGGGTGATTTGTTTGCTACGATAGTAGTTGTTCTTGTCGCTGATACATTTCCCGTTCTCGTCCACCCGAACCGTCACGATGTGCAGGTGGTGGCGGTCGATGTCCTCGTGCTTGAAAACAAGATAAGGCTGGTTGCCGAAACCGAGTTTTTCCAGATACTCGCGGGCTATATCCTGCAATTCCGCATCGGTCAACGCATCCTCCGGATGCGGGTTGAGCGAAATATGCACCACCGGCTTCTCCACCTTCATCTGTGGCGGCATGAAGGTGAGAAAACCCTCCATCGCCTTGTTGATGTCCACCTTTCCCGAACCGTCATTGTAGATGCGGTTGGTCGTAAGCAACCGCCCCTGCGCCTCGTTAATCTTCTCCCCGTTATAGGCAATCGCGCCGTACAACGAGTTTCCTACACTGATTTTTGCGACCATTTCGCCTCCATTTCCCTTGAAAGTTCCACAATCCGGCGGCTCAGTTTCACGAGTTCGACGGTGTGTTGCTCTAATTTGTAGAGCAACGCCATCGCCTTTTTCTCTGAAAAATGCAGCCTCAGTTCCTTCACGACTTGGTTGTAATTCGTACCCACGGCACGGAACTGTGCATGAAAATCCGACAGTTTGGTGTAATAGTCCACCAGCGTCTTGTCCACCTTAAGCACCTTGAACGGCTGTCCGAAGAAGTGCGCCTTGAGGAAAACCGACCGTGCATAGACACCCGATTTTCCGAACATGGCGAGGAAACGGTTGTGTTCCTCCTCATTGAAACGGACGGTGTAACGGTACACCGCCGGATCAAGTTTGGGATTTCTCCCTGATTTGCTTTTCCTTTTCTCTTTCATATTACTTTGGATTTAGCGGATTGACGGCATAAGCCGCCGCTTCGGATTACAGCACCGCAGTTTTGAAAGGCTTCCCGACTTCGGAGGGAAAGCCCGCCCCCTGCAAGGGCAAGGCGTTTTCCGGGATGCTCAAAATATTTTGAGCGGCTGAAAACATACCTTGCTATGTTCAGGTGAACATAAAAATCCGTTGGGGACGGATTGGGGATGATTTCTTTCAAACTCCGGGCTGCGCCACCTGCGGCGTACCCTGCCGTTCAGGTGCAAAGTTACGCCCTTAAAGCGATGTCGGACAGAGGCTTGACCCAGACAATCAGTGTCAACCGGCGCAACGTGCTGCCACTTGCCGGAGAAGTGATACAAGTTCCAAAATATCCTTGTTTATTTGCAGTGTGATTCGGATGTGGGACTGAAAATACACTCCTTCCGCCAGATGTTCGGACAGCAATCCGGGCATCAATCCAAACGGTTGAAAACAGGTGTATGTATTCAGATAGTTTTCCAAGCACACGTCCGTGCGGACGGATAAAAGCATGGACGGTTGGACAAACCGATGAATACCCGCAGGCACAGCCGGATTAAGGAGTGAATAAATAAATGAATGGGAGTGCGTGCGTACGTACTAATGACAATACGCTACCGCCACCGGACAGATGTATAACCAAATAAATTATCAAAAAAATGAAAGAAGCAACTTATGTGGCAATCTCCACGCAGAAAGGTGGAGCGGGTAAGACAACCCTGACAGTGCTTGTAGCAAGCTATCTGCACTATGTGAAAGGCTACAACGTAGCCGTGGTGGACTGCGATTTCCCGCAGTACAGTATCCATGACATGCGCAAGCGTGACATGAAAGCCGTCATGGAGGACGGGCATTACAAGGTGCTGGCGTATGAGCAGCTCAAACGACTGAAGAAGAACCCGTACACCATCAGATGCAGCCGTGCGGAAGATGCGGTAAAGACCGCCGAAAATCTGGTGGCAGCGCAGCCCGACCTCGATTTCGTGTTCTTCGACCTGCCGGGAACAATCAACAATGCCGATGTGGTGCAGACCATTTCCCAAATGGACTATATCTTCACGCCCATCATCGCCGACCGTGTGGTAATGGAGAGTTCCATCAAGTTCGCCACTGTCATCAACGAACAGATGATAAGCACGGGCAAGTCCGGCATCAAAGGGATTTACCTCGTGTGGAACATGGTGGACGGACGCGAAAAGACTGAACTTTACAAGGCATACGACAAGGTCTGTGCCGAGTTCGCCCTGCCCATTCTGGAAACACATCTACCGGACAGTAAGCGCTTCCGCAAGGAGACGGCGGCAGAACGCAAGGCGGTATTCCGCTCCACGGCGTTTCCGGCGGACAAAATACTGGTACGCGGCAGCAACCTCGACAAACTCGTCGATGAGATTCTCGGCATCATCAAAAACTGAACGGCATGGCAAAGAAAACAAGAATCGAGGACATCGACAGCGAAGCCGTAATCAACTCATTTCGACTGGACGATACAAGCATTCCGCCGGAAGCAAGAAGCACGGACGGGAACGCTCCTGTCCCACCTCCGAAAGAAGCGATACAAGAAGCCGTTTCTCCACCCGCCTCGCACTCCAAAGAGGAGCCGGAACGCAGGCGCAGGAACAGCAAGCCGGAAAAATTGGATTATGACACAGTATTCATATGCGGTTCCAATATCACGGCAAGGCTCGGCAAGCAGGTCTATATCCGCAAGGAGTACCACGACCGCATACAGAAGATGCTTCATGTAATCGGAGGCAACGAAGTGACTATCGCGGCATTTCTTGACAACGTGCTGACACACCATTTCACGCTGTTCCAAGACGAGATAGCCGAATCGTTCAAACGGCACATGGAATCCTATAATTTATAAACACTCAAAAACAACAAAGAAGTATGAAAAGAACAAATAAGAACCGTCAGGCTGAGTATCTGCAAACAGGAAAGAGTGAAAGAACCGCTGTCCGTGCAGCAAAGTGTGTAACCGACTACGGGCAGGAAAATACCGACGTTGACTTCCGCAAGGATAAAGGCAGAGACAAACCGCTCTCGACTTTCCTGCAAGCATCGGAAATCAAAACGCGGCAATGTATATACATCAGCCGAGAAATTCATGAGAAAGTCGCTATCGTTACCAGTCGGATGGGAAACGGTTTGAGCATCGGCAAGTTTGTGGATAACATCCTCCGCGACCATTTCCGACAATACGGGCAGCAGTACATGGAACAGATTGAAAACGCCCAAAAAGTAAGATTATGACAAAGGCGTTTTTAATCGTATCGGTTGCTTGCAACGTGTGGTTTCTGTTTCTGCTGTTCTATGACCGCATCATGGACACGAAGCTCATCCGTTTCTTCAGACATATTGCCGGGCTGTGGCGGTCATTGGACAGTACGGTGGCAGAGCAAGGAAAGGATAAGGAAATACCTCACGCAGACACCTCGGACATCATTGGCAAGAGCCGTTTCAAGATGGCATCGACCCGGACAACCGCTGCCATACCGACGCAAGAAGCCGCCACTTCGGAAAAAGGCATTGAGCTGTCGGAGGAAGAGGCTACTTTTGACGACGGAAACACGGAAACCGTCTCACGCCCGACACAAGTACCGGAGGACAAACTCGATGAAACCTTCACGAGCATCCCGCCCTCGGAACTGGAGTACGGAGAAGATGAACCGGAGGATGAAGAACCAGACAAAAAGCAGGCTTCGGGAAGTAGCTTCGAGGATATTGACATGGCAGTACACACCATACGGAAGGAATCACCATCCGATGAGGAAATGCGACACGCCGGAAAGGTCATGACGGAACTGGACGGGACAGAGCTTTTCACAAGAATAACGGAACGCCTGACCGATGAAGCAATGAGCGAGAGGATTGCAAAGGCGATGGCAGTTTTCGTGGACACGGTGAACATGACCGTGACACAACAAAAGGAAAAGGTGTTCGTGATTCCCGACAACATCGAGGAGTTCGACTTCCGAAACTATGTATAACAACTAAAAAAGAATGGAAATGAAAACGTAAAATGACGACACCCACGCGCACGGCGGTACAAGGTACAGCCAACCCGCAACGGACAGCCCCAAGTCCGTAGAAACAAACGGGCAACCACTAAAACCAAAGTAAAGTAATCAAGTATCAACCGCCCGAAAAAGGACTATCCACCCTTTGGACGGCACAAAAAAAGAACAGTTTATGAACAAGAACATCAGACAAAAGTTAATCATCGCTGCGGCACTTATGATTGCCGCAACCGCCTCCGCTTTCGCACAGGGAAACGGTCTGGCTGGCATCAACGAAGCCACCTCTATGGTGAGTTCGTATTTCGACCCCGGCACGAAATTAATCTACGCCATCGGCGCGGTAGTCGGGCTTATCGGTGGCGTGAAAGTGTACGGAAAATTCTCGTCCGGAGACCCGGACACCTCGAAGACCGCCGCCTCGTGGTTCGGGGCTTGTATCTTCTTGATTGTCGCCGCCACTATCCTGCGCTCATTCTTCCTTTAATAAACAATGTATGGCTGAATACCCGATAAACAAGGGTATCGGCCGTCCGGTCGAGTTCAAGGGTTTGAAGGCTCAGTACCTCTTCATCTTCTGCGGAGGTCTGCTGGCTCTCTTCGTCCTGTTCGTCATCCTCTATATGGTCGGCATCGACCAGTGGATATGTATCGGCTTCGGCGCGGCATCTTCTTCCGTCCTCGTATGGCAGACCTTAGCGCTGAACGCCCGGTACGGCGAACACGGGCTGATGAAATTGGGAGCGGCAAGGAGCCATCCCCGATACCTTATCAACCGACGGCGGATCACCCGATTACTCAAACGGCAACGAAAGGAAGAAACGACATGAGAAATACATCCAAAATGACAACACTGGAAAACAAGTTCCCCCTGCTGGCGGTGGAGCATGGCTGCATCATCTCCAAAGACGCCGACATCACGGTGGCTTTTGAGGTGGAACTGCCGGAGCTTTACACCGTGACGGGCGCAGAGTACGAGGCGATACACGGCTGCTGGTGCAAGGCTATCAAGGTGCTGCCGTACTTCTGCGTCGTGCATAAGCAGGATTGGTTCATCAAGGAGAAATACAAGCCGGAGTTACAGAAGGACGACATGAGTTTCTTGAGCCGTTCCTTTGAACGCCACTTCAACGAGCGTCCGTACCTGAAACACTCCTGCTATCTCTACTTGACCAAGACGACGAAAGAACGTAACCGTATGCAGAGCAACTTCAGTACGCTGTGCCGGGGACATATCATCCCGAAGGAGCTGGACAAGGAAACCGCCGGGAAGTTCATGGAGGCCGCCGAACAGTTCGAGCGCATCATGAACGACAGCGGCTTTGTGAGGCTGCGCCGCCTCTCCACCGACGAGATTGTCGGGACGGAGAAGTCCGCCGGGCTGATAGAGCGTTACTTCTCGCTCATGCCCGAAGGCGACACGACCTTGCAGGACATCGACCTCTCGGCAAAAGAAATGCGTATCGGTGACAACCGCCTGTGCCTGCACACCCTCTCCGACGCGGAGGATATGCCCGGAAAGGTGGCTACCGACATCCGCTACGAGAAACTCTCCACCGACCGCTCGGACTGTCGCCTCTCCTTCGCCTCCCCCGTGGGGCTGCTGCTTTCCTGCAACCACATCTATAACCAGTATGTGATTATCGACAACAGCGAGGAAAATTTGCAGAAGTTCGAGAAGTCCGCAAGGAATATGCAGTCGCTATCCCGATACAGCCGGAGCAACAGCATCAACCGCGAGTGGATAGACCAGTACCTGAACGAAGCCCATTCCTACGGGCTGACCTCGGTACGGGCGCACTTCAACGTCATGGCGTGGAGCGATGACGCGGAGGAACTGAAGCATATCAAGAACGATGTGGGCAGCCAGCTGGCAAGCATGGAGTGCGTGCCGCGCCACAATACCATCGACTGCCCGACGCTCTACTGGGCGGCGATGCCCGGCAACGCGGCGGACTTCCCGGCGGAAGAGAGTTTCCATACATTCATCGAGCAGGCGGTGTGCCTCTTCACGGAGGAAACCAACTACCGCAGTTCGCTCTCGCCCTTCGGCATCAAGATGGTGGACAGGCTTACGGGAAAACCGTTGCACCTCGACATCAGCGACCTGCCGATGAAGCGGGGTATCACGACCAACCGCAACAAGTTCGTGTTGGGTCCTTCGGGCAGCGGCAAATCCTTTTTTATGAACCACCTCGTGAGGCAATACTACGAGCAGGGTACGCACGTGGTGCTGGTGGACACGGGAAACTCCTATCAGGGCTTGTGCGAGATGATCCGGTGCAAGACAAACGGGGCGGACGGCGTGTACTTCACCTACACGGAGGAGAAACCGATTTCGTTCAACCCGTTCTACACCGATGATTACGTGTTCGACGTGGAGAAAAAGGACAGCATCAAGACATTGCTGCTGACGCTCTGGAAGTCGGAGGACGACAAAGTGACGAAGACGGAGAGCGGCGAACTGGGCAGTGCGGTGAACGCCTATATCGAGCGTATCAGGGCTGACCGGAGCATCGTCCCCTCGTTCAACACCTTCTACGAGTATATGCGCGACGACTACCGCCGCGAACTGGCGGAACGTGAGATAAAGGTGGAGAAGTCCGACTTCAACATCGACAATATGCTCACCACCATGCGGCAGTATTACCGGGACGGACGCTACGACTTCCTGCTCAACTCCACGGAGAACATCGACCTGCTCGGCAAGCGGTTCATCGTCTTCGAGATTGACAGTATAAAGGAAAATCGCGAGCTTTTCCCTGTGGTGACCATCATCATCATGGAAGCCTTCATCAACAAGATGCGCCGATTGAAAGGCGTGCGCAAGCAACTGATAGTGGAAGAGGCTTGGAAGGCTCTATCTTCGGCGAACATGGCTGAGTACCTGCGCTATATGTACAAGACCGTGCGCAAGTATTACGGGGAGGCAATCGTGGTGACGCAGGAGGTGGACGACATCATTTCCTCGCCCGTCGTCAAGGAGAGCATCATCAACAACTCCGACTGCAAGATACTCCTTGACCAGCGGAAGTACATGAACAAGTTTGATGCCATACAGTCCCTGTTGGGTCTGACGGAGAAAGAGAAGTCGCAGATACTCTCCATCAACATGGCGAACAACCCGTCAAGGCTCTACAAGGAAGTGTGGATAGGACTGGGCGGCACGCAGTCGGCAGTCTATGCCACCGAAGTTAGTGCTGAAGAGTATCTGGCGTACACCACCGAAGAAACGGAAAAAGTAGAGGTTTACCGTCTGGCGGAACAGTTGGGCGGCGACATTGAAGCCGTCATCCGGCAGCTTGCCGAAAGGCGGAGAAAAAAGGAATAAATAGAAACAGATTCATCAACTAAAAAAGAAAATGCGTATGAGTATATCAAGAACGAAAATGCTGCAAATCAGCAAGTGTTTAATCGGGCTGGCGGTCATGGTGCTGCAATCCTGCGACATAACGGACAACCGACGCGACCTGCTTTGCGGAAACTGGGAGAGTGTGGAGGGCAAGCCCGACGTGCTTATCTACAAGGAGGGCGAAGCCTATAAGGTGACGGTATTCAAGCGGAGCGGCATCCGCCGCAAGCTGAAGCCGGAAACCTATCTCTTGCAGGAGGAGAACGGCAATCTGTTCATGAACACCGGATTCCGCATCGACGTGTCCTACAACGAGGCGACGGACATCCTGACCTTCTCGCCGAACGGGGACTACGTGCGTGTGAACCCGAAACCGGACCATCCGATAGGCGAGCAATAAATAATGAAATCCACTAAAATCCAAAGTAACATGAGAACAAGAATAACACTTATTATCTGCCTGTGCCTGTTTGCAGTCGGCAGGGCAAGCGCACAGTGGGCGGTGATAGACCCGTCCAACATCGCGCAGAGCATCGTGAACACCTCGAAGAACGTGGTACACACTTCCACGACCGCCCAAAATATGATAAAAAATTTTCAAGAGACCGTGAAGATTTACGAACAGGGCAAGAAGTATTACGACGCACTCAAATCCGTGAACAATCTGGTAAAGGACGCCCGGAAGGTGCAGCAGACCATCTTGATGGTGGGTGACATCACCGACACCTATGTGACCAGTTTCCAGAAGATGATGCGTGACGACAACTTCACGGTGGAGGAACTGGGAGCCATCGCCTTTGGCTACACCAAGTTATTGGAGGAATCCAACGATGTGCTGACGGAACTGAAGAATGTGGTGAATATCACCACGCTCTCCATGACGGACAAGGAGCGCATGGACGTGGTGGAACGCTGCTACTCCAAAATGAAGCGTTACCGCAACCTCGTGAGCTACTACACCAACAAGAACATTAGCGTGAGTTACCTGCGTGCGAAGAAGAAAAACGACCTTGACCGCATCATGGGGCTGTACGGGAACATGAACGAAAGATATTGGTAGCCTATGAATTTCGACAACCTTCACCAAATTCTGCGCTCGCTCTACGAACAGATGGTGCCGCTATGCGGGGACATGGCGGGCGTGGCGAAAGGCATCGCCGGGCTGGGCGCACTCTTTTATGTGGCCTACCGGGTATGGCAGTCGCTGGCGAGAGCCGAACCGATAGACGTGTTCCCTATGCTCCGCCCGTTCGCGATAGGCTTGTGCATCATGTTCTTTCCGACGGTGGTATTGGGTACGATAAACAGCATCATGTCGCCCGTCGTGCAGGGTACGGCAAAGATGCTGGAGGCGGAAACGCTGGACATGAACCGATACCGTGAGCAGAAGGACAAACTGGAGTACGAAGCGATGATGCGCAATCCCGAAACCGCCTACCTCGTGTCAAACGAGGAGTTTGACAAACAACTGGAAGAACTGGGCTGGTCGCCCGGCGACATGGTGACGATGGCGGGGATGTACATCGAGCGCGGGATGTACAACATGAAGAAGGGCATCCGCGACTTCTTCCGCGAGATACTGGAACTGATGTTCCAAGCCGCCGCCCTCGTGATAGACACCATCCGCACGTTCTTCCTCGTGGTGCTGGCGATACTCGGTCCGATAGCCTTCGCCATATCGGTGTGGGACGGCTTCCAAAGCACGCTTACACAGTGGATATGCCGCTACATACAGGTCTATCTGTGGCTGCCCGTGTCGGATATGTTCAGCACCATACTGGCGAAGATACAAGTGCTGATGCTGCAAAGCGACATCGAACGGATGCAGGCTGACCCGAACTTCTCGCTGGATTCGAGCGACGGGGTGTACATCGTCTTCATGATAATCGGCATCATTGGTTACTTCACCATCCCCACGGTAGCAGGCTGGATTATCCAAGCCGGAGGCATGGGAAGCTACGGTCGCAACGTGAACCAGACGGCAGGACGAGCCGGAAGTATTGCGGGCAGCGTGGCGGGCGCAGCCGCAGGAAACGTGGTCGGACGTGCCGGGAAACTGCTGAAATAATCAACTGACAATTAAAAACGAATAAACAACAATGGAATTTAAGTCACTTAAAAACATCGAATCATCGTTCAGGCAGATACGCCTGTCCGGTATCGTCTTCCTCTCGTTGTGTGCCGTAATAACGGTATGGAGCGTGTGGAGTTCCTACCGCTTCGCGGAGCGGCAACGAGAAAAGATTTACGTGCTGGATAACGGCAAGTCGCTGATGCTGGCTCTCTCGCAAGACTTGTCGCAGAACCGTCCGGCAGAAGCGAGGGAACACGTGCGCCGTTTCCACGAGCTGTTCTTCACGCTCTCACCCGAAAAGAGCGCGATAGAGCATAATGTGAAACGCGCCCTGCTATTAGCGGACAAAAGCGTGTACAACTACTATTCGGACTTCGCCGAGAAAGGGTACTACAACCGCATCATCGCCGGGAACATCAACCAAGTGCTGAAGGTGGACAGCGTGGTGTGCGACTTCAACGGCTATCCCTACCGTGCCGTGACCTACGCCACGCAGAAGATCATCCGGCAGAGCAACGTCACCGAGCGCAGCCTCGTGACCACGTGCCGCCTTTTGAACTCGTCCCGTTCGGACGACAATCCCAACGGTTTCACCATCGAGGGCTTCACCATCATCGAAAACAAGGATTTACAAACCATCAAAAGGTAACAGACATGAAGAAAATCAGAAAATCATTTTGGCGTGCGTACTGGAAGCTCCACGACAAAAAGAAAATGCTGGTGGCAAGGCTCAAAGGCTATCTGGACGGTTTGCCCCCGAAAACACGCAAGCGCATCGTGCTGGCGATGCTCGCCGCCTTCACGGTGCTTGCCCTTTACACCTTCGGCAAAGCTGTCTATGACATCGGCAGGAATGACGGCAGCCGGATAGTAACAGACCATGCCGGACAGGTGGAACTGTCCGTAAAGCCGGAAAACAATCATAATGTAATACCTTATTTATATGAAACAGACGAAGAATGAACCTAAAAACGAGAACAAGGCGGCTCCCGACAACGGGAAACCGAAGAAGGAGCGCAAGCCGCTGACCGAAGCCCAAAGGCTGAAACGTCAGAAAATGATAGTGCTGCCCGCTATGGTGCTGGTATTCATCGGTGCTATGTGGCTGATATTCGCCCCGTCTTCCGACAAGGAGCAGCAACCGGGAACGGGTGGTTACAATATCGAAATGCCCGACGCTGACAAGGCGAACCGTCAGATCATCGGCGACAAGGTGAAAGCCTACGAACAGGGGGCGATGGAGGAACGGCAGGAGAACCGCAGCCGCACCATGCAGGAGCTGGGCGATATGTTCGACCGCGAAGTGGCGGAAACGGATAGCGGCAGGGACTTCGACCTTGCCAATCCCGGAGGCATGGAAGAGAATGTGAAGTCCGCCCCGAAGACCATCCAATCATCCGCAGCCGCCTACCGCGACCTCAATGCCACGCTCGGCAACTTCTACGAGCAGCCAAAGAACGACAATGCGGATATGGACGAACTGTTAGAGCGTATCGCCTCGCTGGAATCGGAACTGGAAACCGAGAAAGGCAAGGCATCCGCTATGGATGACCAAGTGGCACTCATGGAGAAGTCCTATGAACTGGCGGCGAAGTACATGGGCGGGCAGAACGGCACACAGCCACCTGTCGGACAGGCGGCAGAGCCTTACCCCGTGCAGAAAGCCGGAAAGAACACTGCTGCACCTGTCAGGCAGGTAACGCATCAGGTGGTATCTTCGCTCTCACAGCCGATGAGCAACGCTGAGTTTGTCGCCTCCTTCTCGCAGGAGCGCAACCGCAGTTTCAATACGGCGGTGGGTGTCACGACTGTATCGGACAGGAACACCATATCGGCGTGTGTCTATGGGGCGCAGAGTGTGACTGACGGGCAGGCGGTAAGATTACGGCTGCTGGAGCCGATGGCAGTGGCGGACAAAATCATACCCCGCAATGCAGTGGTGGTAGGCACGGCAAAGATTCAGGGCGAACGACTCGATATTGAAATTACTTCGCTGGAGTACGCAGGTACGATTATCCCGGTAGAACTGGCGGTGTATGACACGGACGGACAGCCCGGCATCTTCATTCCAAACTCGATGGAGATGAACGCCGTCAGGGAGGTTGCCGCCAACATGGGCGGCTCGCTGGGCAGCAGCATTAATATCTCCACCAACGCAGGGGCGCAGCTCGCCTCCGACTTGGGCAAGGGGCTGATACAAGGCACGAGCCAGTATATCGCCAAGAAGATGCGTACCGTCAAGGTGCATCTGAAATCCGGATACAAGGTCATGCTATATCAGGACAGAGATTGAAAACAATAACAATCAAC
This sequence comes from Parabacteroides provencensis, assembly GCF_900232875.1. Lineage (NCBI taxonomy): Bacteria > Pseudomonadati > Bacteroidota > Bacteroidia > Bacteroidales > Tannerellaceae > Parabacteroides > Parabacteroides provencensis. The sequence goes on from NZ_LT960489.1 coordinate 243,297, forward strand.
GACTAAAAAACAACAACCAAATTTTTATTTACCACTAAAATCCAAAGTAGAATGAAAAAAGTAATCATCATGCTTGTCCTCGCTATGGGCATCGCAACTGCCAACGCGCAGGAGAACGTAACCGTTGTAACGGACAACGGAAGTGAACAACCGACCTTGACAAAGGAGGTCTATCCGCAGAAGGAGGCGGACGGCGATCTGTATCACGGGCTGACAAAGAAGCTGACCTTCGACCGCATGGTTCCCCCGCACGGCTTGGAAGTGACCTACGACAAGACCGTCCACGTCATTTTCCCCTCGGAGGTGCGCTACGTCGATTTAGGCTCGCCCGACCTGATTGCGGGTAAAGCCGACGGAGCGGAGAACGTCATCCGCGTGAAAGCGACCGTGAGGAACTTCCCGAACGAAACCAATATGTCCGTGATAACGGAGGACGGGAGTTTCTATACCTTCAACGTGAAGTACGCCGCCGAACCGCTGCTGCTCAACGTGGAGATGTGCGACTTCATCCATGACGGCGAGGCAGTGAACCGCCCGAACAATGCGCAGGAAATATACCTGAAGGAGCTGGGCAGCGAAAGCCCGATGCTGGTGCGCCTTATCATGAAGTCCATCCACAAGCAGAATAAGCGCGAGGTGAAGCACATCGGCTGCAAGCGATTCGGCATCCAGTACCTGCTGAAAGGCATCTACACGCATAACGGGTTACTCTATTTCCACACGGAGATAAAGAACCAGAGCAACGTGCCTTTCGATGTGGACTACATCACATGGAAAATCGTGGACAAGAAGGTGGCGAAGCGTACCGCCGTGCAGGAGCAGATCATCCTGCCGCTCCGTGCGCAGAATTACGCCACACTCGTGCCGGGAAAGAAGAGCGAGCGCACGGTATTCACGATGGCGAAGTTCACCATTCCCGACGACAAATGCCTCGTGGTGGAACTCAACGAGAAGAACGGAGGTCGCCACCAGTCTTTCGTGATTGAGAACGAGGACTTGGTACGTGCCAATACCATCAACGAACTTCAAGTGCGCTGACCATGAGAAAGTACATCGCAATAGTCATCGCGTCGCTTGCCCTGTTCACGGGGCAGGCGCACGCCCAGCGATGCCTGCCGAAGATGCAGGGCATCGAGGTCAGGGCGAACATGGCGGACGGTTTCAATCCCGGCGGCAACGACGGCGGGCACAGCTTCGGGGCGGCTCTTTCCACCTACACGAAAAAGGGGAATAAATGGGTGTTCGGCGGCGAGTACCTGTTGAAGAACAACCCTTACAAGGACGGGAAGATACCCGTGGCGCAGTTCACGGCGGAGGGGGGATACTACTTCAAGATACTCTCCGATGCCCGTAAAATCGTGTTCGTCTATGCAGGGGCTTCGGCTCTTGCCGGATATGAATCGGTGAACTGGGGCGAAAAGGTGTTGCATGACGGCTCCACGCTCCATGACCGGGACTCCTTTATCTACGGCGGTGCACTGACGCTCGATGTGGAGTTTTACGTGGCAGACCGTATCGCTCTGCTCGCCAACCTCCGGGAGCGTTGCCTGTGGGGTGGCGACACGAGGAAGTTTCATACGCAGTGGGGCGTGGGCGTGAAGTTCATCATAAACTGACGCACCGCATGGAACGGACGGAAATCGATGCCATGAGGCATATACCCCTTGCGGACTTCCTCGCACGGCTGGGACATGAGCCTGTACGAAGAAGCGGCAACGAATTGTGGTATCGTGCGCCATACCGCAATGAGCGCACGCCCTCTTTCCGTGTGAACGTGGCGAAACAGCTCTGGTACGACTTCGGTACGGGCAAGGGCGGCGACATCTTCACGCTTGCCGGGGAGTTTATCGGAAGCAACGACTTCATGGAACAAGTGAAGTTCATAGCGGAAACCGCCAATATGCCTATGCCTGTTCCCGAAATGAGTAAACCGACTTTCCTGCCTAAACCGTCAGAACCTGCCTTTGAAGGAGTGGAAGCCACCCCGCTGTTTCGTTCTCCACTGACGGACTATCTGGCGGAACGGGGTATTCCTTACGGCATTGCATCCCGGTATTGCTGCCGACTGAATTACGGTGCGCGTGGCAAGCGGTATTTCGCCGTCGGTTTTCCGAATGTGGCGGGTGGCTATGAAATCCGCAGCCGCTTCTTCAAAGGATGTGTGCCTCCGAAGGATGTGTCGCTGGTCAAGGCGGAAGGCTCTCCGGCTGACGTATGTAGCGTATTTGAAGGATTCATGGACTTTCTTTCCGCTGCCACGCTCGGATTGGAAACGGGTGATTGCCTTGTGCTGAACTCCATTTCCAACGTGGAAAAGGCTATGAGGTATCTGGACGGTTACGGGCGCATAGACTGTTACCTCGACCGTGACGAAGCCGGACGGCGCACGTTGGAAATGCTGAAAGGACACTACGAGGAACGTGTCTGCGACCGTTCCGCCCTCTATGATGGTTGCAAGGACTTGAACGAGTATCTGCAACTGACAACGAAAAAAGAACAATAACTTAAAAATCAAAGGACAATGAACATACTGAACAACAAGAACAAGAGAACACCAATCTTCAAGGCGTTGGCACTCTGCCTTTTCGCCGCCGTGTCGCTCACCGCCGTATCGTGTGACGACGATATGGACATCCAGCAATCCTATCCCTTCACGGTGGAAACCATGCCAGTACCCAACAAGGTGACGAGTGGGCAGACGGTGGAAATCCGCTGTGAGCTGAAAAAAACGGGCGACTTCGCCAACACCCTCTATACCATTCGTTATTTCCAGTTCGAGGGGGAAGGCACGCTGAAAATGGCGGGCGGCATCACGTTCCTGCCCAACGACCGCTACCTGCTTGAAAACGAGAAGTTCCGGCTGTATTACACGGCGGAGGGCGACGAAGCGCACAACTTCATCGTAGTGGTGGAGGACAACTTCAACAACTCATACGAGCTGGAATTTGACTTCAACAACCGCAGCGTGAAGGACGACGGGATTGTTTCCGTTATCCCCATCGGCAATTTCAAACCTCTGCCAAGATGATGCGTGTATTCATGGCTATCCTCTGTTCACTTATGGCGGTCTGTTCTGTGTCCGCACAGATCAGCCGCCAAGAGGAAACGGACGGGCAGGCGGCAATTTACCGCCTGCCGCTTATGGAACGAGCATTTTTGTGTACCCGCTACTTTGAGGGCTGGCACTCGGAGAAACACCACCCATACGTGGGCTGGGGTCACCGTGTGCAGTCGGGCGAAAGCTATTCGGCACGCACCATGACGAAACGACAGGCGGACGCACTCCTGCGGAAAGACTTGCGTAAGTTCTGCGCCATATTCCGCAAGTTCGGGCGTGACAGTCTGCTCCTTGCCACACTCGCCTACAATGTCGGTCCATACCGGCTTTTGGGGAGCGGAAAGATACCTAAAAGCACGCTGATCCGAAAATTGGAGGCGGGCGACAGGAACATTTACCGGGAGTATATCGCTTTCTGCAACTACAAGGGTAAACGGCACGCCATGCTGCTCAAACGGAGAAAGGCGGAGTTTGCGCTGCTGTACATTCCGTAACATGGCAAATGTCTGACAAATGAAACTCCGATGAAGCCACAACTTCATCGGAGTTTCCCATTTTGTTAGAATTGAATTCTGACTTCTTTCTCTTTAATATGTATCAAATCCCCCATAATCGTCATAGGACACATTTTCCCATTCCAAGGTTCGTCATAGCATTCCTCTTTATCACAATTTTGTTTTTCACAAAATGAATGCAATGGACAAACATAACCACATTTATGTAATCCCGTTAAATATGTGAACAGAGCATTGTGTCCAATTAAAGCTAACATATCGTCAGACAGTTTACTGGAATCTGTTAAGGACGATGGTGGTGGATTAAAATCTCCGTTGTCAGTATAGCTATAAGGCATTCCTAAAAAATCTATCAATGTTTTGATTCGTTCCTTAGATAGAGGTTGGTAATCAGTAATCAAAGTTAATATTGGAACAAAACCTTTGGCTGGACGTATTCGTTCAAGAACTTCTCCAATATAATCTATTTCTACTTGGACACTTTTAGAAAACACTTGCTTGAATGCGTCTATAAGAGTATCAAAAAAGTCACAAACTGACATTGATTTACCATTGATATTTATTTTAGCTTCATTTATGAACTGTTCAAACAGTTCTATTGCTGATAAATTCGGATTTTCATTCGCATATGCTAATTCATTGATTAAAACTTCAGCAGGAGAAAGACTAAATAAAGATATGTAGCAAATTGTTATCAATTTTATATTATCTGACGCTATTGCTGAAAAATGTTGTTCTGCAATAATCTTAACTAAATTATATGGGAGGTCATATCTTTCATGAGTTGCAGTTTCATCAATTAGCATTTGATATAATGCAGCCATACTCTCCTTGATAATATTAGCCCCCAAAGTTATTGCTTGTTTTGAACCATCTGTAAAACAGATGTCTAATGTTATCACAGGCAATATCCTATTATTCAATTGTTTATATTTTCGATGAATACAGATACGTTCATTTACATCTATCTTAAAATCATTTCTCCGTGTATCTGCAAGTGGACAATATCCCATTCCACATTTCACAATAGCTATTTTATTCGCCAGTTCTGGAGAATAATCTATATCTAATGGGAGTGTGATAGTAGATGTTGCATTTTCTACAAAAGCATATGTTTCTGCCATTATATTATATCGAACCATACTATCATATAGTCCCCACGGAGTTGATACATTTTGAAGAAAGTGAATATACTCATGAACAATAGTGCCTAATGTTGGAATATCAAGTTCATCTATATTTCCATCATATGAATCATGAATACGAATCTGCATAAACGCAGGTTTATATTCACCTCGACTATTATTCAGTTCGGTTATAATGTGTTTTTGACTTGTCGTTAATTCACACATATTTTACTACTATAATTATGAGTATTAAACTTTTGCAAAGATATTCATAATATTCCATATATCGCCAAAAGCGATTGAAACAGCGGTTTCTTTGCTACTTTCTTTGTCCGCCATCATGCTCACTGAAAGAAAGTAGGCGGCTTTCGCCGCCCACCTCTCAAAAACGGGTGTAAAGCCCCGTCACCATCGTGAACATTTCCTCCAGCATATCGCAATATATCCCCTCGTGCGTTTCAATGTCCTTCGTCCTGCTCTCGAATGTCTTTTTGCTGAACGTCCTGCGGTAGAAACGCATATTGTAGAGGTCTGCACCTCCGTCGTAAATGATGTCAAGACGGTTGGCACTCGTTTTGTTCCTCGCAAGGCTCATGCGTAAGCCGTTGCCCATGTCTATGAAGTCTTTGCTTCCCGTCATGGCGGCAAAGCGTCTGCCGCCTATCTGCTCCAAAATAGTCTTTGCTATCATATTCGTTGTTTTTAGGTGTTATGTTGTGGCGGTGCGGACACCGCCACAATGTTCAAAATTCTGTTTTCTCGGTTATGGGTGTGCATCTTTCCAGCCACTCTTTCAGACACTCCATGTTATACTCGCTCGTTATGACTGCCGTATGGCTGTCAATGGCAGTAAACCTGCTACTTTCATAGTTGTCTATCCACCCCTTTAAGGTATCAACTCCCCATGCTTCGGCATCGTCAAACATACCGTCCAATACCGTGATAGGCTCGCTGAACTTGACTATCAGCGTTTGGTAGCCTGCTTCGTTCATCGCTTGTCCTCCTTCCTTTCCTTTGCCGTTAGCCACTTGTCCCGTGCGGCTCGACATTCGTCTAATGTGGGTTTGACACAAGAGAAAAGTTCCCCGTCCGTGTGGCGGTAGTCGTATTGCACAAGGGTGCGTTTGCGTCTGCCGATACCCGTTTGGAAATTCTCGTAGTTCTCCGTTCCTGCCGATTGGCAGGTGCTTACTCTGTTAATTGTCATTTTTGTTGCCATAGTCGTTGTTATTTAGATGATTAGAAATGTACAGACAGCACTCTGTGTTGCATCACCATTTCGGGGTTACTCGTATAGCGTTGGTGCAGGTAGAAATGATGTGAGCCGAAGCCGTAAAGGAAGAACTTGCCAAGTTCGTGTTTCTCGGCAAAGTCCTTGACGCTCGCCCTTAATTGCTCCTCACTCTGACAAAGAGTGAGGAGGTTCATAAATTCAAGGAACATCGTGGGGATTTTATCATCCCATAGGAAAAGCATGCTTTCAAATCTTACTTCCATAATGTTAGTTGTTAGATGTCGATATTATGCCGCTTTCATCCGCTGGCGGATAAGGTTGGCGTTCTTGTTCACAAGGGCGATGATGCGGTCGTGGTATTCGGAGTTCTCGTTGCATACGCCACGACACTGCACCACCTCAAAAGTTTTTAGTGACACCTCTATCGTTTCAATTCGTTTTCCGTCAATGGTGGCGGATAGGATAAGGGAGTCTTTTCGTTTGTGGTAACCGCCCACACAATGGTGCATCGTCCTTCCTTCCTCTGCCATTTCTTCCACGCTCTCTATGACTTTGACGCAAATAAGGCTGTCGGTAAAGGCAAGTCCGAAGAATATGCCCTTAGCTTTCAGATATTGTTTCTCGTCCTCAATCGCTTTCCTGCGTTGCTGTTCAGTCCGCTCATGTTTCCTTTGCAGGTTGCGCTTTGCCACCAACTTGTCGTGTTCAACTTTGAGGTCGGCAGGGCAAACGTATTTCGGGCTGTTTGTGTCCTTGCCGAAATGACGCAGGAGGTCTATGGTGTCACGCCACATTGAGCCGTCCTCAATGGTATAGCCGTTGCGGATACATATCTTGATTGAAGCCCAATACTCTCCAATATTGAAAGAGTGGTACAGATAGTAGCGCAACATGGGATATTGCCCTGCCTTCAACAGCGTTTCCGCACGGCTGTCCGACAATAATGCCGGTATTAGTTTGGTGGGTACAATGTCGTGGAAATTGCCGTTAAAGCCGTTTCTGCGGAGCGTCGGCAACACCTTATATCTTGGATATATCGGGGAATATGAGATATGGCGGTACGCTTCATTGTCATTGCGGATAGCAAAAGGAGAAGCGAATGAGAACGTGTCGATGTAGCATCCCAATGTGCGTGGAATGGCAACAACAGCCTTACGCCCTTGTTCATTCCACCAATACTGCCCGATTTCAAGGGCATAGGACTTGGCATTAACCCCTTTCTCCATACCCACGACAAGCAAGAACATTCGTAGCACTTGGTATTCTCCGCTTGTGGTAAGGGTTGTGAAATACTGCTTTTGTCTTACCTTGCGCTGATAGGTGAGGCAGACTTTCAAACTTGCTCCACATTCAGGACACGTACAATGCTCGGTCTGCTCCGTCATTACCCAACTATGACCGCAATCCATACAAGTGGTACGACCTTTCGGCAAGCGGTGTGCATAATGCTCCACGCAATTACGGAATGCCCAATTAATCTGTATCGGGGTTATCGGGCGTAGTTTCTTGCTTTGGGCAAGAACTGCTTTTTCAAATTTGTTTCTCGGTTTCATAAGCCAAAATCAAATAATGAGGGTTGAACTTGGGTTTCTGTTTTCGCCTTTGTCGGCTTGGTGCGGTTCTGCAACTTGCGGAGTTCCTCGTCTTGGTATCTGCGGACTGCCTGCTGACGTGCTTCTGCTTTTTCCTCTGCCGTGAGTTCCACAATGTGGTTCACCGCCACTTGGCATTGGATAGGCTTGCCCACCTCAATCTCGTTCTCGTCATAGTAGTGTACTGCTTGTCCGTATATCTCTCCGTCCGTGAAGCCGTTACAACCGCTTTTCTGCACATAGTTCAGAATGTAGGTTACGCAATCGTCAATGTTCTTGGCTGGATTGCGGTAGTTCTTCGCAAAGAGCGTGTCTTCCTCCGCACGTTGTTCCAAATACATCTGTATCGTTCTCTTGAAATGGTCTGTTCCTTTCATATCGCTGTCGTTTTTATGAGTTGTCAAATAGTATGTTTCAAAATCTCCCTCCAATAAATCGGCTCAACCTCGCTCAATAGGAAGTCTATAAAGTCCTTCCGTGCGTCCTTGTTCAGTTCGTGGTAGAGTCCACGGAAGACGGACATATTGCCGTTGAGGTATGTTTCCACCATGTACTCGAAGATGTTGCCCACCTCGTAGTATCTGCATTGTTGCTCCACTGTCTTGCTTCTTCTCTTTGCCATGTCGGTAGGGATTAAAGGGTGAATAACCAAAGAATGAAGTCAAAGAACAGGATAACGGAAAGAATAGCCACGATTACCCCTATTGCCACTCGGAACACTCCGTTTATTATCTCTCTGACGATGTACCAAAGGATGCCGGACACCCAAAAGGCGGTGCGCATGATTGGGGTGCATATCGCAAGCCCTATGTATTGCGCCATTTGTCTGAAATTTACCGTTGCTGTCATAGCCGTATCATTTGTTAAGTTCCACGATGCTGTCTATCCTGCCGTATAGGAAACTGCGGAGTGCCGTCTTGTCGGTAGCCTTGTATTCCGCCCAATGCCCATACTGCTTTACAATGTAGGTTCGGAGAATGTCGGAAAAGTCAAACATCCAACCTTGCAAGGGTACTGCGCTCTTGAAATAGGTGTTGCTGTTCACGTTGCGTGTAAGCCAATCCTTTTCCTCTCGGCTCAATTTCTCACCATTGTTCAGTTTGGTGCGAAGTCCGTACACCTTGCTGCCTTGCAGGTTCTCCAAACTTGATACTTCCCATGCCACGAATTTTGTTGCTATTGCCGTTCTCATATCCGTTTTGTTTTTGATTTTTTGTTTTTTAATGCGGATTCAAGAGCTGAGGGAGTTGAGTTTCAAACTATCTTATCTGCCTCTCGTTTATCCGACATTTTTTTTTAATGCGTCTTTCTGTCGCATCGGTCGTTTTCGTTTCGGGTGCTTAAAAAGGTAGGGATTAGGGAATGCAAGGTTTTTCGGAAAAATACTACCCGAAGGGCTGGAGATTTTTCCAGAAAACAGGAGGCTTGACCTTGCTTTCCCGTACAATCCCGGAGTTACCTTTGCACCCAGCACGAAAATGACTGCCTGATGCGGCTCACTGAAAGGCGCGAAAATGGAGGTAAACGGAAGTGGAGGCAGATTAGACAGGAAAACTTCAAAAGAGAAATCCGTGAAAAAGACATCCCCAACAGAAAAGAACATAGCCGGTAGCGTGAAACCGGGCAAACCATCGGCAAGGAAGTATGTTTTTATCTGTTTGGCCAAACGTGTTTGGTCGGATGGATAAAATCATTCTTCCCGGTTTGTCTGCCGTGAGTGACGGCTTGTTCCATTTATGGAATGTGCGGTCATACACGGCTTTCCGCTTCCGGCGCAAAAGGACAACGAAAAAAGAAAAATCGTCAAAACCCCGTAAAAGCACCTCTTTGGCATAAGCACAAAAGAAAGGGGCCTTGTCTCATCAGTCTAAACTATTGTTTAGGCGTGAGGCAAAGCCCTTTTCTCCGCTTATGCGGCAGTCGGCACACGTTCGTTCAAAATCTTTTTGGGCGATGGTGTGCTGACGGATAAAATCGCTTTTACGGAAAAACTTGTGTGAGAAGAAAAAAACGGGAGATTCATTTCTAAATCTCCCGTTTTATTGTTACTTTTGCATACGAAGAGTTCTTTGAAGGTTACGCAACGCACAGAAGAATAATGCAGTAGATAACTAACTAATTCGTAACCTATTACTATTATGAGCGATTACCCAATGCTCATTTCCAATAAATTACACTCTTTTCGTAACTTCCTATGACAAGGCTACACCATCAGCAATATGAACGTTTCAATCATATCCCAATCCACTTCCGATATTAATGCCGGATTGTTCGGATATATAAGCTCATACGGAACGGTCAGCAACCTTATCGTGGTGGGAACGGTCACCGTAAATGGCGGAGGTAAATGTAGAGCCGGAGGTATATGCGCTTGGCTGGGTGGAACCATTGAATTTTGCCGCTTCAACGGTACCGTTTCCTCCACCACCACGGGCAGCGACAAGTTGAACTATGCCGGAGGAATTACGGGAACTCATGTCGGGGCCCTCCGAAAGATCACCGGCTGCATTGCCAATGCAAAGGTAACGGTTAACGGCGGAAAAGCCGACGAATCCGCAGCAGGCGGTCTGGCAGGCAGTTTCTATGGCTCTGACTGCAAATACTCGGCGTGGAACAACGCCTCCAACGAAGGGACTTCCAATATGATAGGAAAGAATGCAGACACCAACAGCAGCACGGGCACCGGCAACAACTCCTTCACCAACATCAGCGAACTGAACGCCCTGCTCTCCGGCATCAACACCGGCGTGCCCAACAGCACTTATATCTGGCAAGCAGGCGATGGCGGCACCGATTACCCGAAGCTCGTTCAGCGCACGCCTGCCGGAAACTGACCTGCGGGAAACAGCTATTCGGGCAGCCATGCGTTAATGTCCGGGTGTCAAATCAGATAAGGCACTTCCCCGCCTCGTCCGGTTCGATTTCAGCAAATACGAAAAAAAGAGCCTGTCAAACAATTGACAGGCTCTTTTTATGATTAATATGTCTAGTCCTAAAATAGCGTTACACCAAATTAAGTAACGAAATGAAAAAGTCAGAAACCAAGTACATTAGACGTACACAAAAGGATTACAGCATGTCCTTTAAATTATCAGTAGTTCAAGAGTATGAAACAAGCCGGCTAAGTATGGAGGCTATTCAGCGTAAATATGGCATACAAGGAAGCCATACATTAAAACGTTGGATTGAAAAATATGGTAACTTTGACGTGTCAAACAAATCTCATTGTCCCGTGGAAAAGAGTAAGGAACAGCAACTGCTTGAATTGGAGCAGAAAATAAAGTTGTTGGAGCGCAAGAACGCCCGCCTGGAGAAGGAACTCGAATTAAAGGATATAAAAGCCGAATTCTTTGATATGATGATAGATATCGCAGAAAAGGAATATCACATCGATATCCGAAAAAACTCCTTTCCCGAACAGTCCTCCAATACAAAGAAGAAAAATCCGTAAGTATCAGCGGGATCTGCCGACTGCTCGGGATAAGCAGGCAAAAATATTACCGTCAGCATTGGAGTATAGACAGGAGTCGCCAAAAAGCTACCGAAGTTGTAGAGATAGTACAGGGTCTCCGTTTGGAGATGCCCCATATAGGTACCCGTAAACTCTATCATATGCTTCAGCCGGTATTGAAAGAGAAGAAAGTTGGCCGTGACAGGCTGTTTGACATACTACGTGCCAACCACATGCTCATAAAGCCTGTCCGTTCCTATCATGTGACGACCAACTCCCACCATCGGTTCCACAGGCACAAGAACCTTGTGGCAAATATGGAATCTATACGTCCGGAAGAAATCTGGGTTTCGGATATAACCTATATAAGAAATAGAAACAGTCACTTGTATCTCTCATTGGTTACAGACGCTTATTCAAAGAAGGTTATGGGATATGACCTTTCCTGTTCTTTGGACACTCAGGGTACCCTTAATGCCTTAAAGATGGCCAACGGCAACCGATTGTACAGGGAGGAACCCTTAATACATCACTCAGATCGTGGTATACAATACTGCTCCGATGCATATCAGAGATTATTGAAACGGTATCATATCATACCGAGCATGACTGAATCCTATGATCCTTATGCAAATGCCATAGCAGAAAGGATAAACGGGATACTCAAACATGAGTTTCTGCTTGAAGACCTTAATCTTCCATTGGCACAGATGAAGCGTCTGGTAAAGGATGCTGTTTATAAATATAATAATCTCAGACCACATTACTCGTGCGGATACAAAACACCGGAGTATATGCACCATCAGAGGCAGATTAAAATTAAAAGTTATAAAAACAAACAGTTCAGCAAGGCTAGCCTTGCTGAACTGTGATAAATGTTTTAGTTTTGTCCAATAACTGTAACGGTTATTTAGGACTAGTCAATATGAAAAATTATTTGATCACATACAATGAGCTGATAGATTCGTCTTTACATACACGACGGATAGCCTCAGCAAACATATCTGCAATAGAAAGCACTTTCACTTTTTCGCATTTTTTTGCATAAGGTATAGAATCGGTAAAGATCATCTCTGTAAGTGCGGACTGGTCTACACGCGTAGAAGCAGGATCCGACATTACGGCATGACTGGCAATGGCACGTACGGATTTAGCTCCATTTTCCATCATCAGGTTAGCAGCCTTTGTAATAGTTCCGGCTGTATCGACCATGTCGTCAACCAATAACACATCCAATCCTTTCACATCACCAATAATACGCATCTCTGCCACTTCATTGGCACGTAAACGGGATTTATGGCAAATCACCATTGGCAAGCCCAAATATTTAGAATAACTGCTGGCACGTTTTGTACCACCGACATCCGGCGTAGCTATGCACAAATTATCCATTGGTAAAGATTCCTTGATATAATCAAGGAATACGGATGATGCATACAAGTGATCTACCGGAACATTGAAAAATCCCTGAATCTGATCAGCATGCAGATCCATCGTAATCAAACGGTTAATACCTGCCGTACTTAACATATCAGCAATTAACTTAGCACCGATTGACACACGGGGTTGGTCTTTTCTGTCTTGGCGTGCCCAGCCAAAATAAGGAATTACCGCAATGATAGAATGAGCCGAAGCACGTTTGGCTGCATCAATCATTAAAAGCAGTTCCATCAAATTGTCCGAATTAGGAAACGTAGATTGTACCAAGAATACATCCCTGCCACGAATAGATTCTTCGTAAGAAACCGAAAATTCTCCATCGGCAAAGTGTTGAATGTTCATCTGTCCCAGAGGACAACCTAGACTGTTGCAAATTTTCTCTGCAAGATACCGGGAGTTGGTTCCCGAAAACACCAAGAAAGGAGTTTGTGCACTCATTATTCCGAATATTTATCTTAAAGTGAATTGTTTTAATGTGCCGCAAAGGTATAAAACAATTGTCAATTATTATAAGTAAATTTCAATAATTTGCCGGAATAAGCAGGAAGCGCCACCTGATAAGGGTAAGCATCAGTGAGTGTACTAACGGTATGTTCTGTTGTCAGCAGGTCTGTCAATACAGCTGCTTTGTTATCTTCAAAACCTAATGCTTTAAATGCATCAGCCGGTATTTCCACGCGTACAGTTTGCTCCGCCTTGTCAAAATTAACTACAGCCAATAAAACTTCATTTTTATACTTACGCATAAACACATATTGACGATGCGGGTTAAAATACGGATTCGATTTATTTGCATACATCAAATCATAAAACTCGCCATTTGCAATAATAGGCTCATCGTGCACTACATTCAATAATTTACCATATACTTCACGTAGCTGTTTCTGGTCATCAGTTAGTTTTCCTCCGTCAAACTTCCAGTCATCGATCCAATTACGCAAAGACTCCACACTCCAGTAATCAAAAATTGTGGTACGTCCGTCACGACCGCTAAACCCTTCCTGATCCATGCCACGTTCACCAACCTCCTGACCGCTATATATCATTACCGGATTCACATTCATTGCTGCGGAAACAATCATGCCGGGAACTCCGGGACGGGCATCGCCCGCAAAGAAATCCGAAGCGATACGTTGTTCATCATGGTTTTCCAAAAAATTCAACATATTATGCTGGATACCTTCCAGCGCTTGCCAGGAATATGTAATATTACTTGCAGGAGCCTGCCCCGTCATAACCGCACGGACTGTATCATACAAGCCTACTTTATCGTATAAATAATCAAAATGTCCGGTATAAATATAATTCCGATACTCGTCCGGATTATACACTTCAGCAATGAATATTATATCCTTATAGATCTTCTTTACCTCAGGAATAACCCAATTCCAGAACTCAACCGGAACCATCTCCGCCATATCGCAGCGGAAACCGTCAACACCTTTATCTGCCCAAAACAGTAAAATGTCTAACATTTTATCCCATGTACCGGGACGAGGATCAAAATGGCAGGTTCCGCCATTCATATAATCTACACCATAATTCAGTTTCACGGTCTCATACCAGTCATTTTTTCCCGGAGAAGCACTAAAACAATTATTTCCTGTAACTTTAGCCGGGAATTCGCTATATTCGTAGTCTTCTTCCTGGGCTCCGAAATGCAGCGTTAGCGACTGCCCCGGTATATAATAAAAATTATTATTCGCATCAAATGCTTTTGTTGTATTATCTTGCTGTCCCAAGTCTTGCACAAACGGCAGCCGGACATCCGAATTATATTGACGTGCCACATGGTTCGGCACAAAGTCTATAATAACTTTCATTCCGGCATTGTGCGTACGCTTCACCAGTTCTTCAAACTCCTTCATTCGCTCATGTACGTTATCCGCCAAGTCCGGATCTACATCATAATAATCTTTGATTGCGTAAGGGGAACCGGCCTTGCCTTTCACTACGGCATTATGGTCTTTACGTATCCCATAAGCCGTATAGTCTGTTTTTGTTGCATGCTCTATTACTCCGGTATACCAAATATGAGTTATCCCCAACTCCTTAATTTTGGCTAAAGCTTTCGGCGTAAAAGCAGAGAACTTTCCTACGCCATTCATCGTTTTATCTCCATACTTTACCAGGAAAGTATTCAAGTTCCCGAACCATCGTGGGAACACCTGATAAATAATCATCTTTTCCATTTGTTTCATCGTGTTATTCATCGACTCAGTTTTTTATTTCCGGAAAGCCCCGCACAAAAATCATTAAGGCTGTAAAGCTCTGTTCTTTTTTGTAGTAATAGCTTTCACCAACGTTTCAAATTTGTTTTCCCGTAACACTTTCTCGAAAGCGCGTCCGGCAGCGGCATAACCGATATTTGTTATAGTCTCTACATTTTCAAGGTCGAAAGTTTTATACAGCCCGAACTCTTCCGCTTCTATCAACACATCGCACATCTCCCGGTCTTCCAGTGTATTGGCACGGAACATATAATGATAAGACCGTTCTGCGATATGAAATATCGTCTGCTTATATTTTTGAGAAACAAGCGGACTTACATTCACGCCTATTACTTTATCACATACATCACGTATTATCGAGACAGGGAAATTATGGAACAATCCGCCATCTACATAATGCACTCCATTTATCACAACCGGACTGAATATAATAGGAATGCTGCATGAAGCCGTAACAGCTTCAACAATAGGACCGCTCCGGAACTCATGACTTTCGCCATTATCCAAATCGGTTGCCATAATTACAATCGGGATCCTCAAATCCTCTATATTTTTAGTTCTCAAATGCCTTTTCAGAAAATAACGGAAGCGTTTACTATCAAACAATCCGGCTTTGGGCAACTGTAACTGGGCGAATTCAGAAAACTCGCGTCCGGTAAAAAGTTCCTTGATTTCGTCTGCCGTATATCCGTCTGCAAACAACGTTCCCATCAAAGCTCCTACACTTGTTCCGGCTATTATATCCGGCATCAGTGCACATTCTTCAAGCATTTTGAAAACTCCGATATGCGCAAAACCCTTTGCTCCTCCTCCACTCAGAGCCAAACCTAATTTATAAGCTTTACGATCCGTTTCTCCTGTCATCTGCATTTCACTTCTTTATATCGGTAACAAATATGCTGTTTTTTTTAGTATGAAACATAATTATTCATGAAAAAGTTTCCCACCGGTTATATTTTTGCTACATTTACGGATAAAGATAAAGCGTCAATATTTCTACTATATTACATAAACTTTAAATCTGTCGGCTATGGTTACAAGTATTTTCTGGATTATTCCGCTGGCGTCTCTCATAGCGCTGGCGTTTGCCTGGTATTTCTTCAGGCAGATGATGAAAGAGAGTGAGGGTACTGAATTAATGGCAAAAATTGCATTGCATGTACGTACGGGAGCCATGTCTTATCTGAAACAACAATACAAAGTCGTGGCTCTTGTCTTTCTTGGCCTTGTTGTCTTGTTTTCCATTATGGCTTACGGTTTGAAAGTTCAGAACGAATGGGTGCCCATTGCATTTCTGACAGGCGGCTTTTTCTCAGGACTTGCCGGGTTCCTCGGAATGAAAACAGCAACTTATGCTTCTGCACGGACAGCCAATGCAGCACGTACATCATTAAACAAAGGGTTACAAGTAGCTTTCCGAAGCGGCGCCGTTATGGGATTAGTTGTGGTAGGACTCGGATTGCTCGATATTTCATTCTGGTATATATTACTGAACGCCTTTATTCCGGAAGAAGCATTAGCCCCGACACACAAACTTACAATCATTACAACAACAATGCTGACATTCGGAATGGGTGCCTCAACACAAGCTCTGTTCGCCCGCGTAGGTGGTGGCATTTACACCAAAGCCGCAGATGTAGGAGCTGATCTTGTTGGTAAGGTTGAAGCAGGAATTCCAGAAGACGATCCACGCAATCCGGCTACTATTGCAGACAATGTTGGCGATAATGTCGGCGATGTTGCAGGCATGGGAGCCGATTTATACGAATCCTACTGCGGTTCCATCCTTGCCACTGCAGCATTAGGCGCAGCGGCTTTTGTTGCATCAGGCGATACAGTGATGCAATACAAAGCTGTTATTGCACCCATGTTAATTGCTGCCGTAGGCATTGTTTTATCAATAATCGGTATATTTGCCGTACAAACCAAAGAAGACGCTTCAATAAAATCATTGTTAAAAGCATTGGCCGTAGGAACAACCCTCAGTTCGGTACTGATTGCAATTTCCACATTCGGTATATTATACCTGCTAGGTATGCAGAATTGGTTCTGGATAGGATGTTCCGTTATAATCGGTTTATTAGTAGGCATAGTTATCGGACAAGCAACGGAATACTATACCTCCCAGTCATACAAACCTACCCAAAACGTATCTCAAGCCGGATTAACCGGCCCTGCCACCGTGATCATCTCCGGTCTGGGATTAGGTATGCTTTCAACAGCTATTCCTGTATTGGCTGTTGTCACAGGCATTATATGTTCTTTTTTATTTGCTTCCGGGTTTGATTTCAACAACGTAACTATGGGATTATACGGAATCGGCATAGCTGCTGTGGGCATGCTTTCTACCTTAGGTATCACATTAGCGACAGATGCCTACGGACCGATAGCAGACAATGCCGGAGGAAATGCAGAAATGTCAGGACTAGGGAAAGAAGTACGCAAGCGTACCGACGCATTGGATTCCCTGGGAAATACTACGGCCGCTACAGGCAAAGGTTTTGCCATTGGTTCGGCAGCATTAACAGGACTGGCATTGCTGGCTTCTTATATTGAAGAGATAAAAATAGGGCTATTACGGCTTGGCGAAACAGTTCTTTCTTTTGCCGACGGACGTACTATCGAAGTATCCAAAGCCTCTTTCTCCGACTTCATGTTTTATTATGATATTACATTGATGAATCCCAAAGTATTATCCGGCATGTTTATCGGTTCTATGATGGCCTTCATGTTTTGTGGGCTTACCATGAATGCCGTAGGACGTGCAGCAGGCCACATGGTAGAAGAAGTTCGCCGCCAGTTCCGCGAAATAAAAGGTATCCTTACCGGCGAGGCTGAACCAGATTACGCCCGCTGTGTAGAAATAGCAACAAAAGGTGCTCAACACGAAATGGTTCTTCCCTCCATGCTGGCAATCATTGCTCCGGTATTGACAGGTTTTATATTCGGTGTTTCGGGTGTTGTAGGCCTGCTTATTGGCGGATTAAGTACCGGATTCGTACTGGCCGTATTTATGGCTAATGCCGGCGGTGCCTGGGATAATGCGAAGAAACATATTGAAGAAGGTAATCATGGGGGCAAAGGAAGCGAAGCCCACAAAGCAACTGTCGTTGGAGACACTGTTGGCGATCCGTTCAAAGATACATCCGGTCCAAGTCTCAACATACTCATTAAACTTATGAGTATGGTTGCAATTGTAATGGCCGGCCTGACTGTGGCCTGGAGTATATTCTGATTAATAGCCCTAAATGGGTTTATGTCCATGGCAAATGTTATGCTGTTTATAGAATACGGTAGTATTTTCCCGCCTACAGGGCAAACGCATTAGGATTTTTGATATAGTACCATTGCCTTTTTCATTATCTCTTTCTTTATATTGGGCTTTAATGCTGCTGCTAACATTTTCTTTTTCAAGGATGCTCCTTTTTTGTATGTAAAGGCTTTCAGTACCGGCATTGCCATTTTTCTTAATATAGCCAGGTTTAACACTTGGTTCTTTTTCATTTTGGTCTCATCTTCATTAAAAGATACATCTAGTTGCCAATGCAAATTGTTCTCTATTTTCCAGTGATTTCGTATGATATTCAATTGCATGGGTGCATCTTTCTCCAAGGAAGATATGAAACATCTTGTTTCTGTGGTCGTTTCTCCTGTAGACAGTATCGTTCTTTGGGAAGTAATTGTACCAAAGCTTTTGATTCCTTCCCATTCTTTTCCACACTCAGGTATCCATCCCTAATGAGAACAGGAATGACAAATACGGACTTCTTCTCTCCCATGTCCTCGGGTTATTTCTTCGGCATGATCTATCCATTTAGCTTTATCACGGTTGTTTTCTACTCGAATCCCTTCTAATATACCTTCATATAATTTCTCTTGATTGGCTTTCACAATAATCAGATAATCAGCTTTAGCTGCTGTAATAGCTTTGATAGACTCTTTTTGACAATGTAGAGCGTCCGCAGTAATAATAGTACTTGCCAAATAAAGGTCTGTAACTAATTTGCGAAGTTGCTCGGGCTCGTTTATCTTTTTATCTGCCACCTCCTGTCCTAAACACAATCCGGTTCCGGTAGCATAAGCAGTAACTACATTCAAACCAGAAACATCGGTTACAGAGGCAGCATATTTGCCATCAAAGGCTACTATTTCTTTATCTTTACTAGCCTGAGAATGATCCAAATCGCCGCGTAATTGAGATTGAAGGGCTGACATAGTCTTGCGAAAAGACTGTTCCAAACTCGAGGGATTAACCAAAGAGAAAAAGCGACTAAAAGTATCATGGGAAGGCACACCAACAAAACAAGAACCTAAGTACTCAGAGAGCAAATCTTCACTAGATTCAGCGATTTCAACGATATCATCCCAGTCTTTACCTCCACAAAGGATACCAACAAAAGCCATGAAAATAATGCTACAGGAAGGGTAGTATAGACGATTACCTGTACGGAAGTCTTCAACATCACGAGCAAAAGATAATAATAAAGAGTAATCAGAAGAAGGAGTCATAAAGAATATAAGTTAGAGATACAAAGCAAAGGTAGAAAAAAGTACAAAAAACACAGGAAAGAAAGAAAAAATCCTAATGCGTTTGCCCTGTTCCCGCCTAAAAAAAGTTGAGTTGACAACCGTCAACCGACCGGTTGATAATTGTCAACTCTACTTTAGTTCGGCATGATCCCCTGCAATATTTGGCTGGAACTTCAATGTCATTTCCGCTCCGTTTTGTTCATCACGAGATTTCTATCTCGAGGTAAATTTTCCATTCTGCAACGTAACCTCATTTAGCTGTGCTACATCTTTTAACTCTTTACGAGAAGCCTCCGGCACCGGAGCAGCCGCTTCTTCTCCATTAGCTACCCGCATAGCTCTTTGCCCCATCAAGTCGGCCTCATGTTCAAGCTCTGCATTATCATTCACAGGCATTCCGCCTACTACGGTTGTAGGCTGCACACGTCCTTGCATTTGCTGAACTACATGCCAGGCTTCATGAGATAAAAGGTGCTCCTGTCCCGGACCTAAATAAATATTTGTTCCTTGTGCATAAGCAAGCGCATTAATGTTTGCCGGCCTGGGAGAGTCATAATGCACCCTTACATCATCTAACGTAAAGCCAGAGAGAGTCTTGATTGCACACTTTAAGTCCTGAGGCAATTCCTTTACATATCCTGCCATAATTATTATCTGTTTACCCTCCTACTCTGTTAAAGGCTTTTCGGAACCCGCCTGTTATTTTCTTATCTCTGTAAGCTTACGGAAACAAAACTAAAGGCTACGCAAAAAGATAACTATTATAATTTGTGAAACAGGGAATCCGGTTTGCGAACAATAGAAAAAGACCTTCCTGATAAAATTCAAACTCTCATCCGCAGGAATATATATTTTAACAACGATCTGTAAGCCAAAATAAAGATTTGCTTGTATCTTTGCCGCCGGTATAACATAAAAACAATCCGTATGTCAATCTCACGCTTTAATGCAGTAGAGAAGGCTTCCAACCGTAAAGCCGTCGAAGTAATCACTCCCAATCGTAAAGTATCCGAATATTTCGGTGAGAATGTTTTTAACCGTAAGGCTATGCAAAAGTATCTTTCGCAAGAAACTTACAAAGCCTTAACCCACGCCATTGACAATGGTGCTCCTATCGACCGGCAATTTGCTAACCACGTAGCTGCCGGTATGCGTATGTGGGCCTTGGAAAAAGGCGTTACCCACTACACGCACTGGTTCCAACCACTTACAGACGGAACTGCCGAAAAGCATGACGCTTTTGTTGAACATGACGGCAATGGCGGCATGATTGAAGAATTCAGCGGAAAACTGCTTGTACAACAGGAACCGGATGCATCCAGCTTTCCAAACGGAGGTTTAAGAAACACCTTCGAAGCCCGCGGATATTCGGCCTGGGATCCTTCGTCTCCGGCATTCATCGTAGACGACACGTTATGTATCCCTACCGTTTTCATTGCCTACACAGGCGAAGCGTTAGACTATAAAACTCCGTTGATCCGCTCGGTTGAAGCTTTAGGAAAAGCGGCAAAAGAAGTTTGCAACTATTTTGATGAAGACGTAAATAAAGTAATCACCTTCCTTGGCTGGGAACAGGAATATTTCCTGGTTGATGAAGATTTATATTCTGCACGCCCGGACTTATCATTGACAGAACGTACTTTACTGGGACACGAAAGTGCCAAAAACCAGCAGTTGGACGATCATTATTTCGGCGCCATTCCTTCTCGTGTACAAGAGTTCATGAAAGAGTTGGAAATCGAATGTTATAAACTGGGTATTCCGGTAAAAACCCGCCATAATGAGGTTGCTCCGAACCAGTTCGAATTAGCACCTATTTATGAAGAATGTAATCTGGCAAACGACCATAACCAGTTACTCATGTCGGTTATGAAACGCGTTGCACGACATCACAATTTCCGTGTATTGTTGCACGAAAAGCCATTCAACGGTGTGAACGGTTCGGGCAAACACTGCAATTGGTCGATGGGTACAGATACAGGCATCAACTTATTCTCGCCGGGCAAAGACCGCGAAGACAATTTGCGCTTCATTACTTTCGTAGTCAACACTCTGATGGCTGTATATAAATACAATGCACTACTGAAAGCCAGCATTGCATCGGCTACGAATGCACATCGTTTGGGAGCAAACGAAGCGCCTCCCGCAATCATTTCTTCTTTCCTGGGAACACAGATTTCAGAGATATTGGATAAGTTCGAAAACAGTTCCATTGAAGATGCCATAGAAGTAGACGATAAGAAACGCTTACATCTGGGATTCGGACAAATACCCGAACTGTTATTGGATAATACCGACCGTAACCGTACGTCGCCTTTTGCTTTCACCGGAAACCGTTTTGAGTTCCGTGCATTGGGTTCATCAGCCAACTGCGGTTCGGCCATGCTGGCATTAAATTCTGCCGTAGCCTATCAGCTACGCCAATTCAAGAAAGATGTGGAAGCACTTCGCGCTGCCGGAAAAAGCAAGGAAGCTGCCATCTTTGAAGTACTGAAAGAGTATATAAAAGAATCCAAACCGATCCGTTTCGACGGTAACGGTTACTGCGACGAATGGAAAGCGGAAGCTGCACGCCGCGGGCTGGATTGCGAAAACAGCGTTCCGTTACAATACGATGCTTATCTAAAACCGGAAGTAATAAAAATGTTTACAGCTACCGGCGTACTGAGTGAGAAGGAGCTGGAAGCACGCAACGAAGTAAAATGGGAAGTCTATATCAAAAAAGTACAGATAGAAGCGCGCGTATTGGGTGATCTGTCAATGAACCATATCATTCCGGTAGTACTGCATTACCAGTCTTTATTGCTCAGCAATATCACCAAACTAAAAGAGACATTCAGTGCGGAAGAATATGAGGAGTTGGCTGCAGAGCCGCGTCGTTTGGTACGTAAAATATCTCAGCATGTAGGTTGCGTTACAAAAATGACAGACGAAATGATCGAAGCCCGCAAGATGGCAAACCGCATCGGCGACCTTCGCACACGTGCTGTTGCTTATCACGATACAGTGGCTCCTTACCTGGATGCTATCCGCGACCATATAGATGAGTTGGAACTGATGGTGGACAACCAGATGTGGCCGCTACCGAAATACCGCGAACTGTTATTTATCCGGTAAACACGAACCTACGGAATATAAGAGAGGGGCTGTTTGAACAATTGTTCAAACAGCCCCTCTTCTTTTGTTAACTCTATTTCATAGCTTCAGGCTACTAAAATTTCACGTATGGTGCTTTCATCAGGAAGTCGTAATCATATTTCACTGCTTGTAGCGGTGTCATATTATAAGTTTCCTGTTCTATGAAGTAATCTTCCAGTCCGGCTTTATCCGCCACGGCAAACAAAGCTTTGAAATCTACCATGCCTTTTCCCATTTCCGTACTACCTTTTCCATTCGGATTGGCATCTTTCAGGTGCCAGTTAGAGAAACGTCCCGGATAACGGTTTACATAATCATGGCATTTATAGCCTCCGAACACCACTTGTGCCGTATCCATCTGGAAAGCAACCAAATCTTTGTCTGTATTCTCGATCATGACGTCGAAAGGAATCTCTCCGTCCAACTTATGAAATTCGTCCACATGGTTGTGGAAAGCAAAGCGCAGACCGTTAGCTTTTGCCATTTCGCCACACTTATTAAACTGGTCTGCCAAACGTCTTACGTCCGAAATGCTCTTAATATCTCCGGCAGGATAACCGGCTTGTATAATCCACTTGCAACCCAATTCGGAAGTAGCATCCATATTCTTCTTCCAGAAATCCCAGCCTTCGGCATTACCATTGGCAATCAGTCCACTTCCGGTATGCGAACCAACCATTTTAGCTCCCAAATCATTCAGGTATTTCTTCATTTCAGCAGGAGTTTTACCATAAAACTTACCTTCTTTATAGCCGGCAGCTTCCAATCGTTTGTAACCAATGTTCACTACAGCTTTCATCGTTGCATCGAAGTTTTTCTCCAAATCCTCGCGCACACTGTATAATTGCAAACCTATTGCTTTTTCTTTATTCGCCAACACAGAAGCGAATCCATCAGGTACCACACTTAAAGCAGCAACAGCAGCTCCTGCTTTTAAAAAGTTTCTTCTTGTAATCATGTTTTTATTATTTTCTTTAAGATTAGCAGCGCTAAAGATAAAAAAATATTTTTACTTTCGCACAAAATTCAGACGATCAGTCATGCACGGTACAAAAAATCTAACAAAAGGCCCTATCACCCGCCAATTATTCAATCTGGCAATACCCATAATGGGAACCTCCTTTATCCAAATGGCATATAGCATAACAGATATGGCCTGGGTTGGACGACTGGGAAGCGAATCGGTAGCTGCCGTTGGAGCAGTGGGTATTCTTACCTGGATGACCAATTCGATCGCCTTATTAAATAAAATAGGAGCAGAAGTCAGCGTAGGGCAAAGCATCGGAGCCCAGAACCAGAAAGATGCCAGGCTTTATGCATCTCATAACCTGACCATTGCCCTGATACTTTCCATCTGTTGGGGGCTATTGCTATTCGTTTTTGCAAATCCTATTGTCGACATTTATAAACTGGAAACGCCGATTGCCACAAAAGCCGTAGAATATCTGCAGATCATTTCTACAGCATTTCCATTTATATTCCTTACGTATGCTTTTACAGGCATCTATTATGCAGCCGGACTAAGCAAAGTTCCATTTTATATAAGTGGGGCAGGACTTGTAATGAATATGATTCTGGACCCCTTATTTATCTTCGGATTAGGCTGGGGAACAGCTGGCGCGGCATGGGCAACATGGCTATCAGAAGGAATTGTAGTTGTCCTCTTTATCTATCAATTAAAAAAGAGAGGTAAACTGCTTGGCGGATTCCCTTTCTTCACCAAATTGAAGAGCAAATATGCAAAACGTATCTTCCAACTGGGACTTCCTGTTGCGGCACTTAATACATTCTTCGCTATTATTAACCTATTCATGGCACGTACAGCCTCTACTTACGGAGGACATATCGGGTTAATGACGCTTACAGCCGGCGGACAATTAGAAGCAATTGCCTGGAATACATCTCAGGGATTCAGCATGTCGCTCAGCGCATTCGTAGCACAAAATTATGCTGCCAAATGTAAAGAGAGGGTTATGAGTGCTTACTACACGACAATGAAGATGACAACAACGCTCGGTATTCTTTGTACTTTTCTATTTGTTTTCTACGGAAGTGAAATATTTTCATTGATCGTACCGGAACAAGCAGCCTATGAAGCAGGTGGGATCTTCCTCCGCATAGACGGCTATTCCATGATATTTATGATGCTTGAAATCACAACCCAGGGAATATTCTATGGAACAGGACGCACTATGCCTCCTGCGATTATCAGTATCACGTTTAACACGCTTCGTGTTCCGATAGCCATCGGGCTCACTACGATAGGATTCGGTGTAGCAGGCGTATGGTGGGCCATCAGTATTTCAAGTATGCTTAAGGGGATTGTTGCTTTTATCTGGTTCCGTATTTTACAAAAAAGAATATTGTAATTACTTTTCTCCTAACAGAAAAGTAATAATCCTTACATTTGCAACTCAAGTAAAAATTACCAATCAATAGAATCAATATGGCAAACAAATTGAAACCGGAAACCCTGTGTGTACAGGCCGGCTGGCAACCCAAAAAAGGAGAACCACGAGTACTACCTATTTACCAGAGTACGACATTCAAGTATGAAACCAGCGAACAGATGGCGAAACTTTTCGACCTGGAAGAGAGCGGATTCTTCTATACCCGCTTGCAAAATCCGACAAACGAAGCCGTAGCCGCCAAAATTGCCGCCCTTGAAGGAGGCGTTGCTGCTATGCTTACTTCATCCGGACAGGCAGCCAGTTTTTATGCCTTCTTCAATATCTGCGAGGCAGGCGATCATATTGTAAGCGCAACCAGCATTTATGGCGGAACATATAACCTGTTGGCTGTTACGCTTAAGAAGTTAGGAATTGAATGTACATTCGTTGACCAGGATGCCAGCGAGGAAGAAATAAGCAAAGCGTTCCGTCCAAATACAAAACTAATGTTTGGAGAGACACTTTCCAATCCCGGAGTAATGGTATTGGATATAGAGAAATTTGCCCGTATAGCCCATAAGCACGGCGTTCCTCTGATCGTTGACAATACGTTTGCAACACCTATTAACTGCCGTCCGTTTGAATGGGGGGCAGACATTGTTACTCATTCCACAACAAAATATATGGACGGCCACGCAACTGCTGTAGGAGGCTGCATTGTTGACAGTGGCAACTTTAACTGGGATGCGCATGCCGATAAATTCCCAGGCCTTTGCCAACCCGATCCGTCATATCACGGACTTACTTATAGTAAAGCCTTCGGTAAAGGGGCATTTATCACCAAAGCTACCAGCCAGTTGATGCGCGACCTGGGAGCCATACAAGCTCCGCAGAATGCATTCTTGTTGAATTTAGGACTTGAGACACTGCATTTACGTGTACCTCAACATTGTAAAAATGCTTTGGCTGTAGCCAAATGGTTACAAAAATGCGACAAAGTAGCCTGGGTTAACTATCCGGACCTGGAAGACAACAAACATCATACATTAGCCAAGAAATATTTGCCAAACGGTTCTTGCGGAGTTTTGTCATTCGGATTAAAAGGCGGACGCGATGTAGCAATCAAGTTTATGGACAGCCTGCAACTGGCAGCTATCGTAACCCACGTAGCAGATGCCCGTACCTGTGTTCTTCATCCTGCCAGCCATACACACCGTCAGCTTACCGACGAACAATTGATAGAAGCAGGAGTTGCACCCGACCTGATCCGTTTCTCCGTAGGTATCGAAAATGCAGACGATATCATTGCAGATATAGAACAGGCATTGGATAAGTAAAGATTAAATAGGAAGAAACCGTCCCAACCGACAAGTCCAGTTTGTTATAAGGCGCTGGAAAAAAGTTGGGACCGGCTCTTCATCTACCAGTAAGTCGGAGCGGAATTCACGCAAAATGAGCCAGTCGGCCTGTTTTACCCAATGGGAGAAGCGGGTATTAGGTTTGTGTGTTTCTGATAAATCGAGTAAGGTATCCAAATCGAATTGGTTACTTATGATACCAGCTCCCTCCAAAGAGGCGTCGAAAGCGTTGCAAGCTTGTTCTATATGAGTAGGAACCATAAGGACAGGCTTATTCAAATACATCGCCTCGCAAACAGATTCAAAACCGGCTGTTGTTGCATATGCCTTTGCTCCAGCCATATATTCAATAAAAAGTGTGTCATTTAATTGGTGGAATGTCAGGTTCGTATCCACCTGCAATTCCGCAGAAACGTTCTTTTTATCCCAAAAGAAATGCATACTTACCTGCGGATGCTTTTTATGCCAAGTCCCAATTTCTTCACTAAAACCGCTATTTAAAAGATAACCATGTAAATAATTGCCATTACGGGGTGTTGCTTCAAGCACCTCTTGCCTTAGCAAAGGAGGTACCACAATTATCCTCTTTGATGGAACTTCACGCATCTTCCTAAAAGATAAAGCCAGTTTCTTCACCGAGCCAATTGCTGTCATCCGGGTAAAGAATTTGAGAGAAGCCAGAGACAAAGAGTTTAACCTAGGGAAACTAAAGTCCGGGTGTAGAAAAAGATATTGATGGGCGATGCATATCATTTCTGCCCGGGGACGGAAGAATAAATAGGTCAATCCGGTCAGCAACTCATAAAAGTTCACAACCACATCCGCTTTTGTCTCCTTTATAATCCGGTTTATATATAATATACTTGCTACATATTTATGCAGGCGGGCCAAATTATAAACAACACTCTTCAATAAATTAGCCTGTTTATTTTTAGCTGTCGGCAAAAAGTTAGGACTTTCAAAAGAAAAAACAGGCGTTGCTATTTTCTCCGTAAAGAACAAAGGCAACCTGCGTGCGGGACTCTTACCAACAAGCACGCCTACTACTTCATGTCCTTCGGCAACGAGTTTCTGCTTTAAAGACAATGCTTGGGTTAAATGTCCTCTACCCTCACCCTGCACAATAAAAAGTATCTTCATATAACAGCTGAATAATAATGTTCTTTTTGTATATCTTTTTCCGTATTGTTTTCCAGATTACTGTAAGAGATAACATTCCATTCTCCATCTTCATTTTCTACAAGGGCAGTCATACTTTCGACCCAATCACCCGAGTTCAGATAATGAATATTCCCATAATACACATTGGCAGCCTGATGGATGTGGCCACATATAATGCCATCCAGTCTTTTGGCCTCGGCCAATCTTACCAGTTCACTTTCAAACTTCGATATATATGAAACAGCGCTTTTAACTTTATGTTTTACTTTTTGAGATAAAGAATAATAAGTTTTACCTTTTTTTTCACGATAACGGTTATATATCTTATTCACCCACAGGAGAAATGTATATCCGGCATCTCCCAGCATTGCCAGCCAACGCATATTGGAAGTAACTGTATCAAAAATGTCGCCATGCGTTACCAGATAGCGTTTGCCGTGGCTTTCCAACAAATAATCTTTTACAATAGAGACATTCGATATTTGAAAAGGTATTAAGTTATCCAGAAAGTCATCATGGTTTCCACGAACATAAATAATCTGTGTCCCTCTCTTCTCCATCATTTTCATTAATACTTTAAAGAAGTCCGTATGTTTTTGCTTCCACCGTTTACCAGTTTTTTTAAGTTGCCAGCCATCAATAATATCACCATTTAAAATAAGATGTTTGCAATCTACATGTTTCAGGAAGTTGGTTACTTCTTCCGTTCGTGAATGCTCGGAACCTAAATGAATGTCGGATAAGACTATTGTCGGGTAATATGTTCTTAATTCCATGTTGTTTCTCTAATTTAAGACAGAACAAATGAACGATATCCATATTACAACTATAAAACAAGACAATGAAGATAAAATGACAAAGGGCTATTCCCTCACAGGAACAGCCCTCCAATCCAAATGTATTAATTATTATTTATAAATCACTCTTCCGACTGAGTAGCTTCATAAGCCTTCAATAATTTATCTTGTACATCAGACGGAACAAGCTCATAATTAGCAAATTTCATTGTAAATGAAGCACGGCCACCAGTTATAGAACTCAAAGAAGTAGAATAAGAAGACATTTCTTTCAAAGGAACTTTTGCCGATAATTTCTCAAATCCCTTTTCACTATTCATACCCATAATGATAGCACGGCGCCCTTGCAGATCACTCATTACATCTCCCAGATAGTCGGCTGGAACAGAAACCTCCACATCATAAACCGGCTCCAGAATCTTTGGCCCGGCTTCCTTAAATGCAGTGCTGAAAGCATTACGGCCTGCAAGCATGAAAGATATTTCATTACTATCTACCGGGTGCATCTTTCCATCGTAAACAATTATACGTACATCACGGGCATACGAACCGGTTAATGGCCCTTGTTCCATACGTCCCATAATACCTTTCAGAATAGCCGGTAAGAAACGGGCGTCAATAGCTCCGCCAACAATACTATTTACAAACACAAGCTTACCACCCCAATCTAGATCGATTATCTGCGTATCGCGCACACTGATTTTGTATTCCTGTCCGCCAAAACGATACATATCCGGAGCCGGCATACCTTCGTAATACGGTTCTATAATCAAATGAACTTCGCCAAACTGACCTGCACCACCGGATTGTTTCTTGTGACGATAATCAGCACGTGCGGCTTTAGTAATCGTTTCACGATATGGTATTTTGGGTTCAATATATTCGATTGCTACTTTATCGTTGTTTTCGATTCTCCATTTCAATGTACGAAGATGGAATTCACCCTGGCCGGAAACAATAGTTTGCTTCAATTCCTTTGATTGTTCTATTACCCATGTCGGATCTTCCTCACGCATACGAATCAATATCTCCATCATCTTTTCTGCATCCGCTTCATTCACGGGTTTAACAGCACGACGGTATTTAGGGTCTGGATATTTTATAAAGTCAAAACGATAATCGCATCCCTTTCCATTCAACGTATTACCACGGCGAACGTCTTTCAACTTCACAGTTGCACCAATATCTCCGGCAACCATTTCCGTTACCTCGTTACGGTTCTGACCCGCAACAGAGAATAGCTGGGCAATACGTTCTTTCGAACCACGGTCGGCATTCATTAGATCATCACCTTCCTTTACTTTACCTGATATCACTTTAAAATAAGAAACCTGGCCGATATGAGGTTCTACTGTAGTTTTAAAGAAAAACAAACTGGTAGGACCATTTGAGTCCGGAGTAACTTCCACGCCTTCTGTTGTTATCAGGCGAGGCATTTTATCTGTACAAGGAACCACGTTCCCTAAGAATTCCAAGGTACGGCGCACGCACATATCACGACCTGCGCATACGCAAAATACAGGAAACATATCGCGTCTTACCAAACCTGCACGAATACCTGCACGCATATCATCTTCGCTCAAAGTTCCTTCTTCAAAGAATTTTTCCATCAGCATGTCATCATGTTCGGCTGCAGCTTCAACCAGTGTTTTGTGCAAATCCATGGCTTTTTCCATTTCATCCTCCGGTATTTCCAATACTTCAGGAACTCCTCCTTCCGGTTTCCAACGATACATCTTCATCTTCAACACATCAACGACTGCATTAAAAGCAGCACCTACATTCACCGGATACTGGATTAAAACCACTTTTCCTCCCCAACGGTCTTGCAGTTGGGCAACAGTCCCGTCAAAATCCGCTTTATCATTATCCAACTGGTTTACCACAAAGATAACCGGTTTATGAAATTGTTCTGTATACCGGAACTGATTAATAGTTCCCACCTCAACTCCATATTGGGCATTCAATACCATCAACGCCGTATCTGTCACGTTCAAAGCCGAAACCGCACCTCCTATAAAGTCATCCGAACCGGGACAATCTATAAAATTCAGTTTACGATCCTGCCATTCAACACTGAAAACGGTTGAGAACACTGAGTAACCATACTCCTTCTCAACCGGGAAATAGTCGCACACCGTATTACCACCGTCCACTGTGCCACGACGTTTTATAACTCCACCCTCGTAAAGCATAGCTTCAGCGAGAGTGGTTTTCCCAGAGCCCGAACTTCCCAAGATAGAAATGTTCTTAATTTCGTTTGTTTGGTATACTTTCATGATATCAGGTATTTAATGAGTTTAACAATAAAGTTTCTTTTTCATGAATATCACGTCATGAGGCCGCAAATTAGAGATTGTTAAGGAGAAAAGCAACGCATACACCCCTGTTTGAGAACTATGTTATTAAGCAGGCTAGACTTTAAAAGTCTCAAAAAGTCGCGTCATAAACCAAAGCAATGGCTATTTTTATTTAAGTTTGCTACGTTAAACAATCAAACCAAACAATATGGCAGGGCTTTATATACACGTTCCATTTTGTGCCAAGCGATGCTTGTACTGCGATTTTTTTTCCAATACGGAGATGAAATACAAAGAATCGTATGTAGCCGCCATCATCAGGGAAATAGACCTCAGAAAAGAATATTTAGCCAACGAACCTTTGAATACTATTTATTTCGGAGGTGGTACACCCTCCCAGTTAGAAGCTTTTGATTTTGAAAGAATATTTGACGCAATCTATCGCTCATTCAACTGTTCGAACTGCCAGGAAGTTACATTAGAGGCAAACCCGGACGATATGACTCCCGAATATGTAGCCATGCTCTGCAACTTTCCATTCAACAGGGTTAGTATGGGAGTACAGAGTTTTAAGGAAACTGACCTTCATTTTCTTAATCGCAGGCACAACCGCAAGCAAGCTATTGAAGCAGTCAATCTTTGTAAAGACAACGGCATATACAATATCAGCATTGATCTTATCTACGGTCTTCCTAACCAGACTTTGGCCGATTGGATACATAATCTGGACGAGGCAATAGAATTAAACGTACCCCATCTCTCATCCTATCATCTTATATATGAAGAAGGAACTGCGCTATACAAATTAAAAGAAGCCGGAAAGATACAACCTATAGCGGAAGATTTAAGCGTCAGCCTGTTTTCATCACTGATAGATAAACTGACCGAAGCCGGTTATCAACACTATGAAATTTCCAACTTTGCCAAGCCCGGATTCATATCCCAACATAACAGTTCATACTGGACAGGAAAAAAGTATTTAGGCATTGGCCCGTCCGCCCATTCCTACAATGGAACAGAACGAGAATGGGGTATTTCATCCCTACCCGCATATATCAAAAGCATCAGTACCGGTATTCCTTCCATTGAAAAAGAAAAACTGGATCTATACACCCGCTACAACGACTATATCATAACCGGACTCCGAACCATGTGGGGCATCAACCTTCACAAAATTCAGGAGCAATTCGGAAACAAACTCAGAACTTATTGTGAACAACAAGCTGCAATCCATAAAAAACAAGGCTTACTGATTCAGGAAAACGAAACTTTAACTTTTTCCCGCCGGGGAATCTTCATTTCTGACGGAATAATGAGTGACCTCCTTTGGGTTTAATTTTACACAAAAACGCTGGTTTAGACAACGAACAGGCATGTTAAAAGGACATTTGTTGCACATTTTTGTTATTTTTGAGAAGAAAATCAACCAACATTAAAAACTATTACATATATTTGTCCCGTCAAAATACAGCAAGTAGTGCCATATTTATACATTATATCAGGATGCAACGGCGCAGGGAAGACAACAGCTTCTTTTACAATTCTGCCAGAAATGTTGAAATGTAAAGAGTTTGTCAACTCGGACGAGATAGCCAAGGGGCTTTCCCCTTTCAATGCAGACAACATCGCCGTAGCCGTTGAAGCAAGCCGTATTATGTATAAACGTATAAAGGAACTCATCGGAGCCGGTGAGACTTTTGCAATGGAGACTACACTGGCTACCCGTTCGGTTGCAAACCTGATACGGGAAGCACAAAAGATGGGTTACTACGTTACATTGTTATACTTCTGGCTTAACACCCCGGATTTAGCAGTTGAACGTGTAAAGATGCGGGTTGCGGCCGGAGGACACAATATTCCGGAAAGCACGATTCGTCGCCGTTACGAAGCGGGTATCCACAATCTATTCGAACTTTACATACCTATCAGTGACTATTGGATGATAACAGACAATTCAATGTCGCCTATGGAAGTTATTGCCAAAGGCTTTAAGAATGATAAAAAGGAGATATATAAACCGAGTATTTACACAAAACTTGAACATCATGAGTGAGCAAGAAGTAAGAGAATTCGAGGAAAATATAGTTAGAGGTGCAAATATTGCTTTTCAGCGTTTAGTAACTGAAAAAAAGAAAGAAGATGGCGAACTTGTTTTTTCCCGTAACGGACACGTATTCCGAGTAAAAGCAGCAGACATCGAAAAGTTTATCTAAACTATAAATTCCATTCTAAATAGAATTACAAAAGGGGCTGTTTAACGAATGAAACTCGTTAGGCAGCCCCTTTCAATTGCCTATTCTTTTTTTACAGGTTGCCTACCCTGTTCAATTTAGTTGCCTACCCAAATACTGTCATATATGGGTCTCAATAAAAGGTCGTTTAAGGGTTCACTTTGTCACCTTCTGTCACTTTCTTCGGGGGGTATTCCAAAATGTGAAAAATTATCCATAGACACTCCATATAAATATACAACTTGCTAATATAGATAATATTACAATACACTAACGCGGTTTTTAAACGCCTAAAAACGGTCAATACTGATTTCATTTTAACACTTCCGCGAACACTTTCCCTGATGCTTAAATAAGCTGTTTATTGCTTCTTTAATATAGCTTTAGCCTGGTTTCAATTGCCGTCGGTTTTAACCGACGGATAGTAAAGCCTTCTTCTTTCAAGGGCTTCAGCCCAATAAGAATGAGATAATCAAAAAGAGCTTTCCAAGAAGAAATTTGGCTGAAGCCAATACAGATAAATCCCCTTTTAGTCCGTCCGCTGAAGCAGACGGCAATTGAAACCAGGCTAAAGCCATATAAAAAACGGTTACTCTTTCTTACTTAACTTCTTCACAAAACATACAAAGCTTCCCTAAAACAATGCTGGTATCATCCGGTTGTTGTTAATGATAGAATTAGATTTGGTTTATAATAGCATTAGATTTGGTTAATAAGGGCGCTTCTTTAATATGGCTTTAGCCTAAGTTCAATTGCCGTCGGTTTTAACCGACGGATAGTAAAGCCTTCTTCTTTCAAGGGCTTCAGCCCAATAAGAATGAGATAATCAAAAAGAGCTTTCCCAGAAAGAAATTTGGCTAAAGCCAATACAGATATATCCCCCTTTAGTCCGTCAGCTGAAGCAGACGGCAATTGAAACCAGGCTAAAGCCATATTAAATAAGCGATAAACAGCTTATTTAAGCATCAGGGAAAGTGTTCGCGGGAAGCACTAAAGCGTTACAGGCATGATTTCGCAACAACGATACAATAATATATATATCAACAACATACAGCCGATATCAGATCATTTTGCAATTTAGGAATACCCCCCGAAGAAGGTGACAGAAGGTGACAAAGTGAGTGATATGTCCAAAGACTATATCACTACTCTACAATATCCATTTCTTTCAACAGATAACCGGCATTTGCATATTTATCTATTATAAAAAGGACATAACGGATATCGACAATAATACTACGCTGATAATCGGGTAAATATTGGATATCGCCACCTACACCTTCCCAGTTACGGTCAAAATTAATACCAATCATCTCTCCATTTGCATTCAATACCGGACTACCCGAATTACCTCCTGTAGTATGGGTCGTAGCACTGAAAGCAACAGGCATTCTGCCATCCGGCATAGCATACTCCCCAAAGTCTTTGGCCTGATATAATTCTTTCAAACGGGCAGGAACAACAAATTCCCAATTAGTAGAATCTTCCTTTTCCATTACTCCATCCAGCGTAGTCTGGCAACCATAATAATCGCAATCACGCGGGCTATATCCTTTCACTTGGCCATAAGTAAGGCGCAAAGTTGAGTTAGCATCCGGAAAATCAGCAAAATCTCCATGCATAGCCAACAACCCCTTTACATATTCTTTATGCGCCAAATTATAACTATCGTCAAACCCCTTCAATGCCTCAGTCAGCATCTTCTTTTCCGCCTGCACCGATTTTGCAAATAAGATCATCGGATCTTCCTGAAGAGCCTTAACCGAGGGACGGGCTTTAAAATTATTGAAGTTGGCCTCACTACCGAATATAGATTCTTTAAAAATATAATCTACAAACTTATCAACATCTCCTTTAAATTTTTTATCTATAATGGCAAAATACTCCGGCTGCGATTGTTTTGGTACCAAACGGCGATATTCCTTCAACATTATCTTCGCTATCTTTTTATCTACTTTCGGAGAATAGTTTTTATCGGCAAAACGCAAATAAGCTCTTTCCAGCAATAATAATTGATTTTGTTGTTCTGCGCGGTCTTTTCCACCCAGAGCATCACACATAGATTGGATATCGGTAGTTATATTCGCAAACTCGATACCACGCGCCAAAGCTTCGTCAAGCATCCAGTTACGGAAACGCATATCTTTCCGGTCTGATACAATTTGTGCCAATGTCTCCAATGCTTCAGGATATGAAGGTTCCGACATTTTACCGGACCAGGCAATCAAACGATCCTGCTCTTTTTGTTTCACTTGTTCAAAGTTGCGATTATTGATAGCCCAATTACAGCCAATAGCATTTTTATAGGCGTTTGTCGAACCGGCATACTTACTGGCATATTGTATACGCACCTGGGGGTCTTTCAGCATTTCTTCCAGCATGGCCTGCTGACGAAGTTCACGAATATTAATTCGAACGGCATTATCTATATCCCGCCTTTCAGCCACTTCCCAGGACGTATAATACTTATTGGTACGCCCGGGAAAGCCCATTATCATAGCATAGTCATTTTCCGCTACCCCTTTCAAAGAGATTTTAAACCATCGTTTGGGACGAAGCGGGACATTTGTTTCCGAATAAGGGGCAGGATTGCCATCAACATCGGCATACACACGAAACACAGAAAAATCACCTGTATGCCGCGGCCACATCCAGTTATCTGTATCAGCGCCAAACTTTCCTATCGAAGATGGCGGAGCTCCGACCAAACGGACATCCGAATAAATCTTTTTCGTAAACATATAATACTTGTTGCCTCCGTAAAAAGCTTTGATCTCTACCACTGTCCCCGGATTATCCTGCAAAAATTTTTCTCCTGCTTTCTTTTTTGCCAGCCCATTCAAATACCTGGAAGAAAGAAAGTTCTGTCTGTTATCTGTATCTTTCTCCAATTCAGCCCTGACATATTCCGTCACATCATCTATTTGATCAATAAAAGTAACGGTAAGTCCGGGATTTGACAATTCCTGATCACGGGTTGCAGCCCAGAATCCATCTGTCAGATAATCATGCTCCAATGTACTATGCTGCTGGATACTTCCATAGCCGCAATGATGGTTTGTAAGGATAAGCCCATCAGGCGAAACAACTTCGCCGGTACACCCGCCGCCGAATATAACGACAGCATCCTTCAACGAAGCCGAATCAGGACTATAAATATCATAATCTTCCAACTTCAAGCCCAGTGCTTTCATCTCCGGGAGCTTCTGTTGCTTCAATAATGGCAACAACCACATTCCCTCATCTGCCATTGCCGGCAACGACAGTACAGCTATTGTAATAAAAAAAATAAATTTCCTGATCATGGTGTTTATTGTTGTTTAGTTATTATCCCACTGTGTATAAGGATTTTTAGTTAGCATAGAATTATAATAACGACGATCTCCTGTTACTTCTTCTCCTAACCAAGCGGGCTTTTCAAAAGATTCATCTTCCGAAGCCAATTCTACTTCGGCAACGATCAGACCTTCATTTGCTCCATAAAAGACATCTACCTCCCACACATGCTTGCCCACATGTACCAAATGACGAATTTTATCTATTGCTCCCGGTTCGCATAAACAGAGCAACTGCTCTGCATCTGTAAGGGAGATTTGTTGTTCAAACTCATAACGGCTCAACCCTTTTTCGTCAGAAGGCCCCTTTATCGTGAGATAACCTTCTTCTCCCCGAATACGTATCCGCACCGTACGTCCAGGTTGAGAACAAATATATCCTTGCACAATACGTTGGCTACTATACACTTCCTTGCTAAAATCACCGGAGACAAGGAATTTCCGTTCAATCTCTGTCGCCATTATTTTATAGTTACCATTGTGGCGCCAAAACCATATTCGCGGAAAGACGCATCTTGGTAATAATGCTGTTTATATCTTGTCTTTAACTCTTTTTCTAAAGCTTTACGGAGAACTCCGTCTCCCTTACCATGTATAAAGACGATCTTCTGTCCTTTATGATTAGCATATTGAGCCAGTACTTCATGAAACTTGTCCAGCTGATAATTCAACATATCTGCATTACTCAGCCCATTCGTATTGTCCAGTAACTCATTAATATGTAAATCAATTTCCAACACGGCACTGTTTACATCCTTTTTCTTTACAATGTTTTGCGGAATGCGTCTGTCATCCCTTGCTTTCTGCTGCATAGCCTCCTGCAGATCAGTTGCAGAAATAAGGAGTTCCTTTTCGGGTAAATCACCACGTACTATCGGATATAAAAGGGCATCATCTTCAAAATAGTCATTTTCCATAAAACAATGCAGTTTATAGAATTTAACCGTATCCAAACGTAATTCTACAGATACTGTGTTTTTTAAAGAATAGGGCTTATCCTTTTTAAACGCAATAAGTTGAACACAAACACGCTCCAGGTCGTTTAATTCCTGTTTTCCGAATTCTTCTATAAATATTTTCGTATTTGGTTCCACCAGTCCGTTATAACGGCTGATCCAGCTGTTATTCAACCTATTCATATAATTAAAAAACAGATAGTAATTACTATCGTTTACGAAATAGGCCTCATAGCCGGTCTGCTGGATGGATTTGGGTTCTAAAGGTAAATAAGCCAGATAAATATTCAGCCTTTCACCTTCAATGGTTTCCTCCGGCACGTCTTCAACTTTCGGTTCGGGTTTTGATACATGGGTTTCTACAGGTGCTTGTACCTGCGGTTTATTAGAGCTATGAACCTGCATATCCCCTTCGCCCACGACAACAACTTCGCGTATAAACGCAGGAACTTCAAAACCATCTTCATCTTCTACCAGAACCTGGTCTTTTCCTTTAAAGCTACGGACAATACCGCCTCCCGTACTATTAAGGAATCTTACTTTGTCTCCTATTTTAATGCTCATATCTTTTATCTATTGTTTATTATGTGGACAAAGTTCATTAATTTTGCGCAGATATTAAAGCAATGACAACAAAAACTCAGCAGATACGCATCGAAGATTATAATTATTCGCTGCCCGACGAACGAATCGCAAAATTTCCGTTACCACAACGTGACGAGTCTAAACTTCTTCTTTACCGTAACGGTAAAATAAGCGAAAGTATATTCAAGCACATCACAGAATATTTACCGGCAGGCTCTTTGATGGTATTCAACAATACACGGGTAATACAAGCCCGGTTACTCTTTAAAAAAGAGACCGGTGCCAAAATAGAGGTCTTTTGCCTGGAGCCTATAGAACCACACGATTATGCATTGGTATTCCAGCAAACGGAACGTTGCAGCTGGACATGCCTGGTAGGGAACCTGAAAAAATGGAAAGAAGGGCTATTAAGCAAAACCATTCTTATCAACGATACTCCGGTGACTTTAAATGCAGAAAAAAAACATACATGTGGCGATAGCCATCATATCGAGTTTACCTGGGATAATCCATCCTACACATTTGCAGACTTATTAGATGCCGCCGGAATATTGCCTATTCCTCCTTACCTCCACCGGGAAACAGAAAAAAGTGACTTACAAACCTATCAAACGGTTTACTCCAAAATAAAAGGATCAGTCGCTGCTCCAACCGCAGGCTTGCATTTCACTCCGGAAGTATTGGCAGATATAGATGCCCATAATATCGGAAGGGAAGAAGTAACGTTGCATGTAGGTGCCGGTACTTTCAAACCTGTCAAAAGCGATACGATAGAAGGACATGAAATGCATACGGAGTTTATATCCGTACGCCGTAGCTCCATTGAACGGGTAAAAAACAATCTGGGTAAAATCATTGCCGTTGGAACCACTTCTGTCAGGACATTAGAAAGCCTTTACTATATAGGCGTCGCATTAGCAAACAATCCGGATACCAGTTCCGACGATCTTATTGTCAGGCAGTGGATGCCTTATAAAGAAGGAAATAATCGCCTGACACCAACAGAAGCCCTGCAAAACATACTGGACTATCTCGACAGCCATCATGCAGACAAACTTGTTACGGCTACCCAGATAATTATTGCTCCGGGATATGAATTTAAGGTTGTAAAAGGGATTGTAACAAATTTCCATCAACCCAAAAGCACCCTACTTTTGCTTATATCAGCCTTTGTGCAAGGAAACTGGAAAGCTATCTACGATTATGCACTGACACATGAATTTCGTTTCTTAAGTTACGGAGACAGCTCACTACTTATAAGATAAGGAAAAAGGGATGCAATAACATTATCTGCTATTCGTTATATTTGCATGGATATACAACAAACAAGATGAAACGATATTTCGCAACTTATCTACTTTTGCTGCTGGCAGCTTCGTTCCTTTATTCCTGCAAATCGGTCAAATTAAGCGATGCAGAAGAAAAACAACGCATTGGGGAATACTTTGAAGCTGCCGGGCTATATCGTAAAATATATACAAAAACCCCTCCTAAAAAAAGAGATTTGCGCGGTTATATTGCTTATCGCATGGCCGAATGCAACCGTCTGATCAACAATACACCGAAAGCAACCAGTGCCTATATGAATGCGCTCCGATATGATTACCCGGACAGTACGGTTAATTTACGTATGGGACAAATGCTTCAGAAAAGTGGCAAATATGCAGACGCCATCAAGTATTACAATGATTTTCTGGCAACGTCATCCGATAATATCCTTGCATTAAATGGCGTAAAGGGATGCGAAATGGCTCCCGACTGGCGCAATAATCCGACCCGTTATGTAGTAAAACGAATGGAGAAATTTAACTCCAGGAGAGGAGAGTTCAGCCCGATGCTGGCAGGAGACAAATATGATCAATTATATTTTGCCTCTTCACGTACAAAAGATAAGGACGTTAAAATAAGCGCAATAACCGGCCAAAACAATAATAACCTGTTTCTGGTTAAACAGGATGAAAAAGGAGCATGGCTAACACCCGTAGAACTGGAAGATGAGGTAAATACCGAATTTGACGAAGGAACCCCTTCCTTCTCGCCCGACGGAAACACAATGTACTATACTTATTGTTCGCAAGATCCGGAAGGGCCACGCACTTCTGAGATTTATGTATCAGCCCGTAGCAGTGCAAAATGGGGTAAAGGCACACGCGCTACTATTGTAAAAGATTCGGTTACGGCTCTTGGGCACCCGGCTGTTTCTCCGGACGGAAAATATCTATATTTTGTTTCCGATGCTGTCGGAGGCTTTGGAGGAAAGGATTTGTTTCGTGCGCGTATTATAGGGAACGACTTCGGGCCAATGGAAAACTTAGGTCCGGAAATAAAT
This sequence comes from Parabacteroides provencensis, assembly GCF_900232875.1. Lineage (NCBI taxonomy): Bacteria > Pseudomonadati > Bacteroidota > Bacteroidia > Bacteroidales > Tannerellaceae > Parabacteroides > Parabacteroides provencensis. Next base: position 283,055 of record NZ_LT960489.1, read on the forward strand.
ACCCCCGGAGATGAAATGTTTCCTTATGTCCGGGATTCTGTGACTCTTTATTTCTCATCTAACGGACACCCCGGTATGGGAGGGTTAGACATTTTCAAAGCAACACTGGACAGCACCGGCAAATGGAATGTAGTAAACGCAGGTAGTCCTATCAATTCCATGGGAGATGATTTTGGCATCACTTTCGCCGGTAAAGCAGAAAAAGGTTTTTTTAGTTCAAACCGTAACGATGCACGTGGTTACGACCATATTTATTCATTTGAACTACCTACCATCACAATCTTTATTGAAGGCATTGTAAACGATGTAGACGAATATCCTATAGAAGATGCAACAATCCGCATTGTAGGAAAGGACGGCCTTAATGTAAAAGTACCGGCCAAAAAAGACGGCACATACAGGGTTGAACTGGAGCGCGATATACGTTATGTTATGATGGCCAGTGCACGCGGATATTTAAATCAGAATTATGAATTAAAAACAAGCCCGGAAGAAAAAAATGAGACTTATATCGTGGATTTCTTCCTTTCCCCCATCAGCAAGCCCGTCGTCATAGAAAATATTTTTTACGACTTCGACAAAGCAACCCTGCGTCCCGAATCAAAGAAAGCATTGGATGAAATGATTAAGATGCTAAACGACAATCCGAATGTAACTATCGAACTCGGAGCACATACAGACCGTAAAGGATCGGAGCAGTACAACGAACGCCTGGCGCAACGCCGCGCCCAGTCTGTGGTAGACTATCTGATAGCCGGAGGAATTTCTAAAGATCGCCTGGAAGCAAAAGGATATGGGAAAAGTGTACCCAAAGTTATCAACAAAAAGATGGCCAAATTATACGATTTTCTAACAGAGGGAGATGTGTTAACAGAAGAGTTTATCTTAAACCTTCCCCCCGAACAACAGGAAACCGCAGATCAGATAAACCGAAGAACCGAGTTTAAGGTATTAAGAACAAATTATAATTTGTTCTAATATGGGGGTACCCCCATCATGGCAGCGTGCTGATTTCTGAAAAAGAAATGGGCCAGTCAATCGCATTCATCAGAATGCCAAACGTTACACGTTGCTGAAGTGTCACTTCTTTGCATTGAGAATAAAGTTCGAATACGGTAAGTCCCATCAGCATCTTCAGTTTGTAATGAATATCTTTGACAAGTGTTATACTTGCCAATACAGTCACTTGCGAAGCAGCACAAAAATCTCCGTCCGTCAATTGGGCTTTTTCCTGTAAAGCCGGATAGTGGCGAGACCGGATAAGAGAAACATCTTCTCCCACTTCATTCACGACATCCAATAAGATACGGCATATTGCTATCCGTTGTTCATTCGTTAACTTCATAATATGGTAGATGCCTCACAGTTCTCCCTTGTTTGGCAAATAAATAAATAAAAAAGCGTGGGAACTGTTAATCTATTATTCGAAACTGAGGCATCGCCAAACACCTTTCGGACAAATAATAAACAAAAGCCCCACGCCCTATATTATCATACATGAGAAATGTATATAACAAGGGGTGAGCGCTTATTGCTATTATCTTCGTCCAAAATTGAAAGTTGGCGATTTTCAGTTTCAAAGATAATATCTTAAACGCTTTATCGTACTCTACGTACAAAGGCAGGAAAATCAAAGCCTTGACCTTTATATGATGGGGCAAATATAGCAAAAAATAACGAAACATATTTATTCATAAGAAATATCAAGGAAGAGGTTCATGAAACAAATAACGTCATTAAAACCGTGTCCATCCCTCCCCTAAAAGGCAAGGTTAAAAACAAAACCATCCCGATGATTTGTACAAATCATCGGGATGGTTTCAGAAAATGACCGGGATGTTTTTTTTATTCAAAAAGCATCCTTTTTCCTTTTATTTATTTACTACAAATTTATAGATGCAGTGGCTCGTATATTTTTCGCCCGGGCGAAGAACAACACTTGGGAATGAAGGTTGATTAGGACTATCCGGATAATGCTGCGTTTCCAGGCAAAAAGCTCCGCGGTGAGGATATACGGTACCCTGTTTGCCTTTATCCTTGCCATCCATAAAATTGCCAGTATAAAACTGGATTCCGGGCTCGTTGGTATAAACTTCCAAAGCAATTCCGCTGGTTGGGCTATAAGCCTTAGCTGCCAATACATTTATATCTCCATTCGTATTCAAAACCCAGTTTAAATCATAACCACGTCCTTTTACCAATTGATCGAACGATTCATCAATATGAGCACCGATAGCCACTGGCTGACGAAGGTCGAGAGGAGTGTTTTCAACCGGGGCTATCTCAGAAACCGGAATTAATAAACTATCTACCGGAGTATAGTTGTCTGCATTAATCATGATTTCTTCATCCAGGATATCAGAACCGGGTACACCGGACAAATTGAAATAACTGTGATTTGTAAGGTTCACCACAGTAGGTTTATCGGTAGTTGCTTCATATTTAATATCAACAGCATTATCATCTGTCAATGTATAAATGACTTTTACATCCAGATTACCCGGGAAACCGGCATCACCATCCGGAAAAACACGGGATAACTCTACCGACTGATCATTAATTTGCTTAGCATCCCACATTACGGCATGAAAACCTTTATCACCACCATGCAAGCAATGGCCATTATCGTTATGGGGCAATTCATATTCAGTGCCATCCAACGTAAACTTACCCTGGGCAATACGGTTGCCATAACGTCCGATCAATGCTCCGAAATTGCCACTGGAAGCTACATAATCTGCTATATTGCCATAACCCAATACAACATCCGTCATCTTACCGTTTTTGTCAGGAACCATTACAGAAACCAAACGTCCGCCATAATTCGTTACACACGCTTCGGCTCCGTTCTTATTCTTTAGAACATACAATGCGGTCGGTTTGCCATCTACTTCCGATACGAAATCGGATTTCATTAACCCCGAAAGAGTAGCCTCTTCCTTCTTTTCGCCGCACGACAACAACATACACATTGCCATAACAGCCATACATAGTCTTTTCATTTGAATAGGAATTAAAAGTGTTCTTTTATTTATTTGGCAAAGATAGACTTTATATCTAAAACTAACTGCTACAGGCACACAGAAATTCATAGTTGCAACTCCCGATATTTATCATCTCAGTTTTATGCACAAACAGTTTTCATGTGTGCATAGAATTATCTTGTTTTATACAATACATTTTGTAACTTTGCCAATCACTAGAAACAGTAAGGATGAAACAATATTTGGCATTGCTAGAACGAGTACTAGCCGAAGGGACAAGAAAAGAAGACCGCACCGGAACCGGAACAATCAGCGTGTTCGGTCATCAGATGCGTTTCAATCTGGAAGAAGGTTTTCCGTTACTTACAACGAAAAAGTTGCATCTGAAATCCATCATATATGAATTGCTATGGTTTCTAAAAGGCGATACCAATGTAAAATATTTGCAAGAACACGGTGTACGCATCTGGAACGAATGGGCGGATAAAGATGGAGACCTGGGACATATCTACGGTTATCAATGGCGTTCATGGCCAGATTACAAAGGAGGGTCTATCGATCAAATAACGGAGGCTGTTGAAACAATCAAACACAATCCGGATTCCCGGCGGATTATTGTAAGTGCATGGAACGTAGCCGACCTGGATAATATGAACCTGCCTCCATGCCATGCTTTTTTCCAGTTTTATGTGGCTAACGGAAAATTAAGCCTGCAATTATATCAACGGAGCGCCGATATATTTCTGGGTGTCCCTTTCAACATAGCATCTTATGCACTGTTATTACAAATGATGGCACAGGTTACAGGACTAAAAGCAGGAGACTTCGTACACACTTTAGGAGATGCACACATTTATAGCAACCATTTGGAACAGGTAAAATTGCAGCTTACCCGCGAACCGCGCCAATTGCCAAAAGTAGAGATCAACCCTGAAATTAAAAGCATTTTTGATTTCAGATACGAAGACTTTGCCTTAACAGGATATGATCCGCATCCTCACATAAAAGGAGACGTGGCTGTTTGACAAAACAGTTCCGTTTATAGAATGATAACAAAACAGTTTAATACACAAAAATCGATAAGCTTATGAGTACAATTTCTATCATCGCAGCTATCGCAGACAACAATGCTATCGGGAAAAACCAGCAATTGTTGTGGCACATGCCGGAAGACATGAAACATTTTAAGGAATTGACTACCGGACATGCCGTAATTATGGGACGTAAAACATTCGAATCTCTTTCCAAGCCACTTGCCAACCGAAAAAATATCGTATTGACAACTTTACCGGAAGCAGGCTTCGTAGATTGCTTCGCTTGCGAATCTATGGGTGCAGCATTAGATATTTGCGAAAAAGAAGACGAAATATTTATTATCGGCGGCGCCTTGGTATATCGCCAGGCTTTACGCATTGCAAACAAAATGTATATTACCCGCATTCATCATGAATTTGAAGATGCTACTTCTTTCTTCCCGGTAATAAACTGGGATTTATGGGAAGAAGTAGAACGCCAGGAATTTCCGGCGGATAAAAAGAATCCCTACCCATATACATTTTTAACTTACGTGCGTAAAAAGTAAACATTAACGTACGTTTTACAACTTTTTGCTCTTTCTTTGTATCTATATATAATAGGAAACTGTTGACAATGCATAATTGTCAATTAAAAAAGTAAAGATATGAAGATAAGAGCATTTGTTGTTTCAATCCTGATCGTTTGCGGTATAACAGCCGGCATACTATATGCCGGAGCAACTAAACAATCGGCTAACCAAAAGGCAATTACAGAAGCAATACAATCACAAAACACTGCTGCGCTGATTCAATCATTGATAACAAAAATGAAGAATCAGCTGGAGAAAAACGATGATACATTTCCCGAGTTAATAAAAGAAGTAGAAACGTATACAAAGGCTTGCAACGATTCGGCCTCATCTGCCATTCTTCATTCAATGGTAGCGGAAATGTTCAATCATTATTATAATCAAAACCAATGGAACATTAATCAGCGCACTGACTTGGCAGGCTATGTTCCCGAAGACATTCGTGAATGGACGGCAAATCTTTTCACAAACAAAATAAAAGAAGAGCTGACAACATCTTTACAACCAGCCTCTTTACTACAACAGACACCTATAGATAAATATAAAACCATTCTGATTACAGGCAAAAATTCAAGCAATTTACGGCCAACATTATACGATTTCCTGATTTTCCGTGCTATTGAGATACAGCCGTCCGATGCTCTTTATCAGGAATTACTGGCATTCCGTCGCAATCAACCAAATAAAAAAGCACTTTTGCTGGATGAATTAGATTATTTGCGTTACCAATACGATCAATATGGTGTTCAGAACCGCAACCAATACGAAGCCAGTCTTGATAGTTTAATGAAAATATATGCCGGTCAGGATATATCCAACGAAATCCGCATAGCCAAAGTTGCCTTGCTACAGCAAACACCATACAGGTATGCTCAAAACAATATGTATGCCGATTCATTAAAAGCTTTACAATATATCATATGTAAACAGGGGATCAGCGAATTTCCCAATTATAATCGTACCGGTTCGCTAAAAAATTCACTCGATCAGCTAACCTTACCTACAATGAACGCAGAAGTAAACAAAACGGTCTATCCCGGTAAGAATCTGCAAGTCGCTTTACGTTATACAAACGTCCCGCAGGTTTCAATCAAAATATATCAAAGTTTACGTACTCCCGAAGAAGTCTATTTATATTCGGGAAACAAGAAGAATATGGGACAACTGGTGAAAGAAGTAAGCTATACTCTTCCTGTTTATACACCATATGGAAGTGCTGATACTACATTATCTATCCCAATGGATAAACCGGGGCTTTACGAATGTGAAATTATAGCTAAAAGTAAAACAACCGGCCAATTCAAAATAAAGAATATATTCAGTGTAAGCCGCCTGGCTACAGTTCACCGCAACTCACCTTCGGGAGAACGGGAAATATGGGTAACAGATTATGAATCCGGTAAACCTGTAAAGGATGCTTCCGTCATCTATTATAGCCAGCCTAATAATAAACTAGTTTCGTTAGGAACTATCAAAACAGATAAAGATGGCCTGGCAACTTTACCTTTAAACAAACAAATTGCCGCTTACCGTGCAATTCTTTCAAACGACACAAAAACAATTCCTACGTTTGTTTATCCGAGAGGCGCTTATCGTTCAAATGATAAAAGTGCCACAAAATTGTCTCTTTTTACAGACAGGGGAATTTATCGTCCGGGACAAACCGTATTCTTTAAAGGCATCGCTTACGTAGAAAGCACGGACAATCCACATGTGGTTGCCGGACAAACATTTACAGTTAGTTTCCGGGATGCAAACAATAAAGAAATTGCAAACAAAGCATATAAAACAAATGAGTTTGGCTCTTTCAATGGAGAATTTACCATTCCTAAACAAGGGTTGAGCGGAACATTTACCGTCAATTGCAATAATGTAAACACTTATATCCGGGTAGAAGAATATAAACGGCCGACCTTTGAAGTGGAAATAGAACCTTTAAAAGAGGAAGTGTCTTTCGGACATCCAATCACCATTCAAGGCAAAGCACAAACCTACTCAGGCGTAGCTTTACAAAACGGACAAATCACATGGCGTATCAATAACCGCCCGTTCTGGTTGCGTGGTAGCATGTATGGCTATTTTAATTATTCATCCGACCAGGTTGCCAATGGTACAGCTCAATTGGATGACAAAGGGAACTTCTCTATTCCGTTCGTTCCCGAAAAAAATTATAGCGGACGCCCATCTTACCAAAGCTACGAAGTAATTGCAACACTGACCGACAGCAAAGGAGAAACACAAGAAGCCCGGTATACCTTCTCTGTAGGTGATACAGGTATATTACTCCTTATCGATATGCCGTCTAAAATGGATAAAGATTCCGCCAAAGTAGCTATCTCTGCCCGCACAGTCAACAATAGAGAAGTTTCGACAAATGGGACATTCACTATTTATACTTTGCTTGGCGAGCCTTCAGACGGTCAACAAAATATTGACAATTTAAAAACAGGTAAACAAGTTGTTTCCGGTAATTTTACATCCGGCGAACCATTGCCAAAGTCTGCATTCAGCCAATTACCCTCCGGGCGTTATCGTCTGGAAGTGAAAGCTATCGACAAAAACGGGCAAACGGTAAAAATGGAGCAAGACGTTGTCTTGTATGATAAACATGATAAACGTCCTCCTGTATTCAGTCACACCTGGCTGGTTACAGAGAAAACAAGTTGCCTGCCCGGAGAAGATGCCCGTTTTATATTTGGCACATCCGACCAGAAAGCTTCAGTTTTGTATGAAATATACAACAATGGTAAATGTATAGAACGCAGGTTAATCGAAATGAGCGACGAGAATCGTGACTTCCGTATTCCATTCAAAACCGAATATGGAAATGGGATTGTAGTTTCTCTCACCTTTGTAAAAGAAGGAAAGATGTACACAACTCAGGTTCAGATACAACGTTATCAGCCCAACCGGCAACTCACCATCCTGACAGAAACATTCCGGGATCATTTGTTGCCGGGAAGTAAAGAAAACTGGAAATTCCGTATTCTGGATGCCGATTCTATCGCTGTATCAGCGGAAGTTTTAGCCAGCATGTATGATGCTTCGCTAGATCAACTCACACCGTTTAACTGGGCATTCCGGCCGGTTCCTTACATATCTTTACAAGCTCCCCGGTTCGTCGCAGGAAATGGTTTCGGTACAGATACAGGTTACGGTTCGGCTAAAATAGTCTGGCAAACGGTTCCCGAATATATATACGACCGCCTGAACTGGCAAGGAGTGTTGGACATGGGATTCAGATATAACCGGTTATATTCTACACGTGCTGCATTTGGAGGTGCGGTTATGAAGTCGGCTCCAATGGCAGAACAAGCTGTCATAGCTACTGATGCAATCGTAGCCGAAAGCGAAGATGCACCAGTCCATCAAAATCTCTCTAATGAAAGTTCAGCCCCCGCCCAAGGAAATAAGGCTAGTATTAGAAGCGATTTTGCCGAAACTGCATTTTTCTATCCTGCATTGGTTACCGATGCTGCCGGCAATGTTGCATTCGGCTTTACCATGCCGGAAAGCAATACAACCTGGAAACTACAATTACTGGCACAGACGGAGGGCTTGAAATATGGTTACCTGTCCAAAGAAGTGGTGACCAGCAAACCTCTGATGGTATTGCCCAACCTTCCACGTTTCATGCGGCAAGGCGACCAGGTTACAATCAGTACGCAAGTTATCAACCAATCGAATAAGGAAATAACAGGACGCGTCAGCCTGGAATTATTCGATCCGGAAAATGACCAACCGGTTGTTTGTCTTACAAAGGCACAAAAACCGTTCACTTTATCGGCAGACAGCATTACGGCTGTACAATGGACTGTACCTGTACCTAAACATATCAGCTTGCTAGGTTGTCGTATTGTAGCCGAATCAAATAACGGCAGCGATGGAGAACAACACCTCGTCCCGATTCTTTCCAATCAAATATTGGTGACTGAAAGTACTCCTTTCTATCTGATAGGCAATGGTAAAAAACAAATACAACTTACTGAGAGCAAGGATGTAAAACCTTTCCGTTACACATTAGAGCTTAGTGCTAATCCTGTTTGGTACGCTGTGCAAGCTCTGCCAACATTGACAGAACCGGATAACGACAATATTCTCTCTTGGTTTGCCTCTTATTATAGCAATACATTAGCAAGCTACATTACCCGGTCGCATCCGCGCATCCAGCAGGTTATCAGCCAATGGACGGCAAAAGGAGGAGATGCCTCCACCCTGCTTTCCAATCTGGAGAAGAATCAGGAACTGAAAAACATCCTTCTGGAAGAAACTCCCTGGGTACTTGCTGCCAATAGCGAAACAGAACAGAAGCAACGTCTTTCCGTACTATTCGATTTAAACCGTGCTGCAGGACAACGTGAAGCTGCATTACAACATTTATTGCAAGAACAAAATCCGGACGGCGGATGGAGTTGGTTCAAAGGATTCCCCGGAAGCCGGAATATAACGTTAACAATACTGAAAGGCATGTCACAACTGACACAGATGAATGCTATCCAATACGAAGAGCAGGAAAAACGTATGCAAATAAAAGCCTTGAATTTCCTGGATCAACGAATGGAAGAAGACTATAACCAACTGATAAAAACAGAAAAGAGCTGGCAGAATAGCCGCCCTTCATCGGAACAAATAGATTATTTATTCGTACGCAGTAGCTACCGTGACATCCCGGAACTGGGCAGTGCCCGCGAAGCAATCCGCTTTTATACAGCTCAAGCGGCTAAATACTGGAACAAAGAATCGCTATATAATAAAGGGGAAATTGCATTGCTAATGTATCGTAATGGGAAAAAAGATGTTGCAAACGATATTCTTGCCTGGTTACGTAAAACAGCCACAAGCTCCGAAGTAAAAGGTATGTATTGGGCAAATAACCGGACGACAAGCAACTATTTCACATCTCCGATTGATACGCACTGCATGTTGATGTCTGCATTCTATGAGATTTCACCAAACACAAAGGAAACTGATCGGATAAAACAATGGCTTCTGAACCAAAAACGCACTCAGAACTGGGAATCTGCTCCATCTACTGTCAACGCAATCTATGCATTACTATTGACAGGCAGTGACTGGCTAAATGAAAATAATACATGCACCGTTCAGTGGGGAGGAAAATCATTCGATACAACCAATAGCGTTACAGCTCTCGGATATATCAAAGAAGTAATCCCGCAAAACGACATCACTCCGTCTATGAATACAATTACTATTCAGAAAGAAGGAGATACGCCTGCCTGGGGTGCGGTATACAATCAGTACTTCCAGTCTATTGATAAAGTCACAAAGCAGAAAGGTGTATTAAATATAGAAAAGAAATTGTTCATCGAATCCAACAGCGGAGATGGTTTACAAATCACACCGGTAAGCAATAACCAAAAGTTACATGTAGGAGACAAAGTAATAGTACGGCTGGTAATCCGTAATGATCAGAGTATGGATTATGTTGCCTTAAAAGACCTGCGCGCAGGATGTTTCGAGCCTGCTCAACAATTGTCGGGAGCAGAGTATCGTGACGGCGTCTGGTTCTACCGTTCGCCTGAAGATGTTTCTGAAAACTTTTTCTTCAATCATCTGCCACAAGGTACTTTTGTACTGGAATATGCAGTATATGTAGTGCGTGAAGGACAATATTCGGGAGGCATAAGTACTATTCAATGTCTCTACGCACCCGAATTCATATCACGCACCGAAGGGGAAATGATAACAGTCTATAATTAATATTAATGGTTAATGGTGCGCCATTAACCATTAATTCTTTATATTTGCCCCATAAACAACATTAAAGTAAAAAGAAAGATGAAACAGATTATTTTTATTTTTATGGCGATTTTGCTAGCTACAGGTATAGCTTCTGCCCAGCAGAAAGCTGTCATCTCAGCAGAAACAACAACACACGATTTCGGAGACATAAAAGAAGCCAACGGAAAGGTTTCCCATACCTTCCAGATATCAAATACAGGAGATGCCCCTCTGGTAATCACTCGCGTAATAGCATCTTGCGGATGTACAACCCCTGAATGGACAAAGGAGCCGATTGCTCCCGGTAAGTCTGGCAATATTAAAATCACATACGATCCGGCCGGACGTCCCGGTCCTTTTGCAAAAACAATTTCTGTTTACAGCAATGGCAAAACAGGTAGTTATATACTAACTATCCGGGGTAATGTAGAATAATAAAAACAGTTAAACCAAAAGCAAGAAATGCTGAACGTCAAAAAGATTGTTCTTATTTTTATCAGTACGCTGCTTTTTGTCTCGGCCAAAGCCCAGAATAATCCAATTATCAGCGCAGACGAGCTAACCTACAACTTCGGGACAATAGCCGAAGCCGAAGGGTTGGCAAGTCATATTTTTACTATAAAAAATACAGGAAACAGCCCGCTCGTTATCACCCGTATAACTGCTTCTTGCGGATGTACCCAACCTGAATGGACAAAAGAACCTATCGCCCCGGGCAAAACAGGAGAAGTAAAAGTAACCTACAATCCCAAAGGCCGTCCGGGTCCGTTTTACAAAACAATTTCGATATTCAGCAATGGTAAGAAAGGCAGCTACTCCCTTGCTATCAAAGGAAATGTTACGCCTAAACCTTCAAATCCTGTCTTTTCTTATCCGTATTCAATAGGAGATTTGAAATTAACTTCCAAAACAATCCTGTATAATACCGTACGGCCGGAAGAAATATTGGGAGAAAAAATCAATATTACAAATAACGGTAAAACATCACTGACAATACATGTAGGCAAAGCGCCTCAGTATTTAACAGTAAACGTTCAGCCGGCAACATTGCAACCCGAAGAGACCGGAGAGATCACCTTCCTTCTGAATGCCGGTGCAGCCAAAAGAAAAGGACGTATCACAACCGATATTCCATTGGAAGTAGCCTCTATCGGCCAAAAAGAAGTTTCCGACAAGATTCATATTGCAGCAAACATTGTTGACAATTTCACAAAGCTTTCCGCAGCAGAAAAAGCACAGGCTCCCGTAGCCCAACTTTCAGGAACATTGCTGGATTTTGGTAAACTTCCGGAGAAAGGGAGCATTCTACCTCTGATTAAAGCTAAAATAACCGGAACATTCGATATTACGAACAATGGTAAATCCACTCTTGTTATTTATAGTGCAAGCTGCGATGACGAGTTGATAGACATATCAGGAGGTAAAAAAGAAATTAAACCGGGAGAAACGGCAACCTATAAAGTCACAATTCGTCCCCGTGAAATAAAAGCGAAGCTGGAAGCCCTTATCAATATCGTTTGTAACGACCCGAACGGTCCGGTACGTCTGATTAAAATAACAGCTCAGAAATAATAAAACAATGTGTTGCGACACATTAAATAATTATTTATATGGAACATCCCGAAAACAACGATTTATATAAAGGATTAAAAGTAAACCAAGGCGTAGCCGACGTTCCGACTGTAAATCCTTATATGAAGAAACGTTTGCAACGTAAACAATATACCGTATCCGAGTATGTAGAAGGTATCCTAAAAGGAAATATCACCATATTAAGCCAGGCAGTTACCTTGGTTGAAAGCTCAAAACACGAACACCAGAAGATAGCGCAAGAAATTATTGAGAAATGTCTTTCCCACGCAGGAAAGTCAGTTCGTATCGGTATAACGGGAGTACCGGGAGCCGGAAAAAGCACGTCTATCGATTCTTTTGGAATGCACCTGATAAACGAAGGACGCAAGCTGGCAGTACTAGCCATCGACCCAAGCAGCGAGCGTTCCAAAGGAAGTATATTAGGAGACAAAACCCGCATGGAAGCTCTATCCAGAGAGAAAAACGCATTCATCCGTCCTTCACCGTCAGCCGGTTCATTAGGAGGAGTTGCCCGTAAAACCCGTGAAACAATTGTTTTATGCGAGGCTGCCGGTTTCGACACAGTCTTTGTAGAAACAGTCGGGGTTGGCCAAAGTGAAACAGCCGTTCACTCCATGGTAGATTTCTTTCTGTTAATCCAGTTATCAGGTACAGGCGACGAACTCCAGGGTATCAAACGCGGTATCATGGAAATGGCAGATGGTATTATTATCAACAAAGCGGATGGAGACAACATTGACAAAGCAAACTTAGCAGCCGCACAATTCCGCAATGCCTTGCATCTTTTTCCGCCAGCCGAATCAGGGTGGTTTCCCAAAGTATTGACCTATTCCGGTTATTATAATTTAGGAATCAAAGAGATTTGGGATATGGTAGGCGAATATATGGCTTTCACTAAAAAGAACGGATATTTCTATTTCAAGCGAAACGAGCAAGCGAAGTATTGGATGTATGAAAGTATCAATGATACATTACGGGATACATTCTATCACAACCCGGCTGTAGAAAGCATGCTGGAAACAACGGAAAAGCAGGTATTAAATAATGAAATCAGTTCTTTCATAGCAGCAAAAAAAATGATGGATTTATTCTTAGACAACCTGAAAGGGACAAATAAATAAGACAAGTTCAGATACCAAATAAAAAAGCCTCAGGGTAAATCGAGGGCACTGAAAAAGTATCTCTCCATTGATGGAATCTAAAATTCATCGGCATATATTCAAGTGATAAACTTGTGTATGTGCCGATTTTTTAGTAACTTTATGGTACATAATCAGAGAGATATGTTACCACTACAACGAACCATTCAGTTCAGCGATTATGCTGATTTATATGATTTGATCCTCCCTAAGGATAACCTGTTGCGGCAAATCAATGATTTAATAGACTTCTCTTTTATCCACCAGGAGCTGGTAGATAAGTATTGTCAGGACAATGGCAGAATGGCAGAAAGCTCAGTACGGATGTTCAAGTATCTTTTGTTGAAGACGATCTATGACATTTCAGACGTTGATGTGGTAGAACGTTCCAGATATGACATGTCTTTCAAATACTTCCTTGATATGAATCCGGAGGAAACAGATTTGATCAATCCGAGTTCACTGTGTAAATTTCGCAAGTTGCGGCTTAAAGATAAGGATCTGCTCGATATGCTTATCGGTAAAACAGTGAGTATAGCCATAGAGAAAGATATTATCAAGTCACGCACGATAATAGTTGATGCCACCCACACCGGCTCACGGAGCAATCCTTGGTCTTCCCTGGAGATATTGCGGTTACGCTCCAAGCATTTACGTAAAAGCATCTATAACACTGACGATCGGATAAAGGGTTCTCTTCCAGAAAAGAACACGGTTGATGATATTGAACACGAGCTTGGCTATACAAAGGCGTTGATTGACGTGGTGGGTTCAAATCCCGCATTGGCCGAGGTCCCTACGATTAAAGAACGGCTGAACATGCTCAAGGAGGTATTGTCGGATATCGAGGATCATTATGTGACTTCCAAGGATGGGGATGCGCGGATGGGCCATAAAAGCACGGATGATTCCTTCTTTGGTTACAAGACTCATATTGCCATGAGTGACGAACGCATCATCACTGCTGCGACTGTCACTTCTGGAGAAAAGGGAGACGGTCCACAACTTCAGGAACTTGTGGAGCAGAGCCGTGCAAACGGTATGGAAGTGGAGACAGTTGTAGGAGATACCGCATATTCGGGTAAGGACAACATTATTTTATCCAATGATGAAGCGAATGGATTTAAGCTGGTGGCAAGACTAAACCCGATGATAAGCAATGGTGCACGTAAAGATGAAGATAAATTCGAATTTAACAAGGATGCCGGAATGTTTGTATGTCCGGCCGGACACATGGCGATAAGGCGTGCCCGGCAAGGGAAAAAGAATCAGGCTAAAAACCAGGTTATGGTATATTACTTCGATGTAGAGAAGTGTAAGCCATGTTCACGAAGAAACGGCTGCTACAAGGACGGAGCCAGGACAAAAACATATGCCGTACAAATCCAATGCGAGCAACACAAGCGACAAGCCGACTTCGAGAAGTCCGATGAATTCAGAGAGAAGGCTAAAATCCGGTATAAGATAGAAGCCAAGAACTCAGAATTAAAAAACGTATTAGGTTATGACCGGGCCTGGGCGTATGGCATAGATTGCATGCGAATGCAAGGCGCTATGGTTATTTTCGTAGCCAACATCAAGAGAATCCTCAAATTAAGTTAATGATTAATGGAAAATATGTTTTTTAAGTTAGCCCATTTGAAGTCTTTTGGGGAAACAATCTAAGCCAATAGCGAACCATCCTTCTAAAAAAATAAAATTCGCCAAATCCAATTGAATGAACTTGGCGAACCTTTTGTTTTGCCTCATCGGAAGAGGAATGCTGAAAAATTGTATATTTTTCAGTGCCCTCGGTAAATCCTGAGGCTTTTTTATTTAGATTGATGCAACCCGCAACGTATTCAGCAAGTCGCGGTTTATTGGTTTATCATTTTTAATAGCTTTCGAGAACGGAACGTAGACTATCTGGTCATTCTGGATACCCATCATAACATTACGCTGATCGTCCAACAAAGCATCGATAGCAGCTACTCCCATACGTGTTGCCAAAATACGGTCCTGTGCAGAAGGGGAACCGCCACGCTGCAAATGCCCCAGAATAGAAACACGCACATCAAACTGAGGATATTCTTTTTTGACACGCTCTGCAACACCTATAGCACCGCCCGTTACTTCACTTTCGGCAACCAGCACAATACTACTGTTTTTAGATTTACGGAAGCCCGTCTCTATCATTTCGGCCAACTGGTCTTTCTCCAAAGATATTTCCGGTATAATTGCCGCTTCCGCACCTGAAGCTATAGCCCCGTTCAATGCAAGGAAACCCGCATCACGGCCCATTACCTCAACAAAGAACAAACGATCATGTGACGTAGCTGTATCACGTATTTTATCTACACACTCCATGATAGTATTCAAGGCTGTATCATAACCGATGGTAACATCCGTACCATATAAATCGTTGTCAATAGTACCTGGCAAACCGATAACCGGCAAATCAAACTCCTGGGCAAAGATACGTGCACCGGTCAATGTTCCATCACCACCGATAGCCACTAATGCATCAATGCCATGTTCTTTCAATTTATCATATGCTTGCTTACGGCCTTCCGGAGTTTTAAATTCGTCGCAACGGGCAGTTTTAAGAATTGTACCGCCCCGCTGAATGATATTACTTACATTGGAAGTCTTAAACTCTGCGATTTCATCTGTTATCAATCCTTTGAATCCACGATATATGCCTTTCACAGCCATTCCATTATATATAGCGGAACGTGTTACTGCACGAATGGCTGCATTCATCCCGGGAGCATCGCCTCCGGATGTTAAAATACCTATACACTTAACTGTAGACATAGCGTCTTTTTATTTTAATTGTTCGTGGCAAAAGTAATAAATAAAAGCCAACATGCTATCCTTTTCCACGAAACTTCATATAATCTTAATCATTTTATCATCCCTTAGCATTCAATTCCTTGATCCTTTCGGCTACCTTTTCCATTAACCACTTAGGTGTAGATGTGGCGCCACATACGCCCACACGTTTCACGCCTTCCGGCAACGGTTCTGTAATTTCTTCCGCATCGGATATAAACAATGAGTTAGGGTTTGCCTTCCGGCATTCTTCAAACAGCATCTTTCCGTTTGAACTTTTCTTTCCGGCAACAAAATAAACCCAATCATGGCTGGATGCAAATGCTTTTATATTGGGTAAACGATTGGCTACCTGGCGGCAAATCGTATCAAAATATTTAAAGGTCACCCCGTCGGCTATTCGTTTTTGTATTTCGGCTACCACATTGCGAAAACCATCCAAAGATTTGGTAGTCTGCGAAAACAAACAAATGCCCCGGTCAAAATCCAGTTTATCCAAATCTTCCACCTTTTCAACAACAATAGCCGTTCCTTCAGTTTGACCAACCAAGCCGTTCACCTCGGCATGGCCTTTTTTTCCATAAATTACCAGCTGAATATTATCGGCCCGCGTTTCAATATAATACTTATGGATTTTACGTTGTAATTGTAATACTACCGGACAAGTAGCGTCTACAATCGTTATATTGTTTTGCACAGCCATTTCATACGTAGAAGGAGGCTCGCCATGGGCACGAAGTAATACTTTCTTCCCTTTCAGCCGGGCAAACTCGTCATGTTCTATCGTTTGCAATCCCATCTCACGAAGACGTTCAACTTCCAGGCTATTATGCACAATATCACCCAAACAATACAAAATGTCCGTATTGTTCAATTCCCTTTCAGCACTTTCTATGGCAGTAACCACACCAAAACAAAAACCGGAACTCTTATCTATCTCTACTTCCAACATTTTTGCAGACAATTGATTGTTAAGAACCGGCAACATTATGGAATTGTTGCAACAACCATAGCTTTTGCTCAGGAATAGTCATGTAAGAATTATCCAGAACCAAAGCATCTTCGGCCTGACGCAACGGACCTTCTTTACGGGTTGAATCTATTTCATCACGCTCTTTGACATTAAGCAATACATCCTCGAAGGTAGATTTGGTATCACCCTTTGCCTTTAATTCATCCAAACGGCGCTGAGCACGTATTTCAGGAGAGGCCGTTACAAATATCTTCAACTCGGCATCAGGATATACCACTGTACCTATATCCCTGCCATCCATTACAACACCTTTCTCCTCTCCCATTTTTTGCTGCAACGGAACCATGGCATGTCTCACAAACGGCAGTGCTGCTATCAAACTAACTTTACCAGCCACTTCCATGCTCCGGATCTCATTTTCTACATTTACCCCATTCAGAAAAGTATCGGAACGTCCTGTTTCAGAATTGAAACGTTGGGTAATACGAATAGTATCCATCGAAGTTCTCAACTTTTCTTCATCAAGCCGGTTGCCGGAGAAAAAACCTTGCTGAATGCTGTATAAGGTGACAGCCCGGTACATAGCTCCCGTATCAATATATGTATATCCTATTTCTTTAGCCAGGTCTTTAGCCATTGTGCTTTTGCCGCAAGAAGAAAATCCGTCTATTGCAATAACTATCTTTTTCATTTTGTATTCACCTTTAAATGAAGTACAAATATACGAAATATCCCAACGATAAAAAAGCCCCGGCAGTTTACACCACCGGAGCCTTTGTTTGTCATACTGTCTTCCTTTCTCCCGAGAGTACCAACAGCCAAAATTTTAATTTTATTACTTTAGTATTAATATCGCTTCATTTGTTCCCCTATCACAAGGTACTTGGGTTAACTCCGCATGAAGCATTAAAATTATTTTAAATAAAAATCGTCTTGTTTACTTCACAACAGCCTTAACTGCTGCTTCACCTTCTACAGCTACGATTACAACGCCCTGAGGAGCAGCAATCACTTCACTGTCTGAAGTTGCAACGATTGTAGTCTTCTGACCTAATACGTTAGATACGATTACTTCCTTACCTGCAGCACCGTAAACTGTTACGTTGCCTTCGCCAGCTACTACACTGATAGTGTTAGCTTCTGTTGATTCGTTGCCGGTTGGAGTATCAACTTTTGTATTCAAACTAAATGAAAGAGGAGCAGTAGCATCCAATTTCAGAACGCCATTAACCTGGCTCAAATACTTATTAGTCTTCAAGTTCTTAACATAGTAAGCACCATCTTCCGGAGTTACCTGGAATGCAAACAACTGGGCAGGAGTTGCCTTCTTAATGTTAATTGTATCGTTGGCCGGCTTAGTTAATGTAGCCGGACGGAATACAACCAAAGAATCTTTTGTTGCACCAATCTGTTTTGCTTTTCTGAACAGGATAGCATTTTCACCATCATTTAATGACATATAGTAGCTCTGTCCGTCTGCCACTTCTTCAGAAGTAAGGTCTGCCACCTGGTTTGTACGAATATAGAACTTAGGTTGATCAACTTGTGTCATATCTGCTGTATCAACAAACATTTTGAAGTTATCTTCCGTATAAGCATCAGCCTTCAGATCTGTTACCGATTTCAATATACCCTCTTTCTTATCATTTACAGAAATTGCCAAAGAAGTATTTGCTGTAGAATAGATACGTGCATGCAAAGGTTTGCTCTTTACTACGTCTGCATATTTAGGCGCATCCGGAACAATGACAGAGAATGTACCAGCCTGGTTTGAAGTATAAGCTGTCTTAATCAATCCCATTGTTGAACCTGAAACCGAGATAATAGAATCTGTATGAGCTGTTGCACTATACAATGAAGCTGCAGAGAATTGCTGAGCATTGTTAGCGTTAAGCTGTCCTGAGATGATAATCAAATCATATTCGCCTTCTTTCAATGTCTGACGGAATACAACAGCAATGGAGTCTGATTTTGCATATCCGTTAGCTGTGTAATCTGTAAACTGACGGAAGTTCGTCATCTTCAGGTTTTCCTTATTTACGTTAACATTTCCATTCGGGAAACCAACCACTTTTTTATCATCGAAACGAGCCTTCAGCAAATAAGCCTGACGTTCGGCATTGTCTGCATCAAATTTATAAGAACCTCCGGCAGCAGGAACCAATGTAAAATAAGTAGCGCCGGCTGTATAATCTTCCATTGCTTTAGCAGCCAAAACAGAGTCGTTCTTGAGATATACGTATGAATCGTTTCCTAACGGGTTGTTGAACTTCAATGCAACAGCCATAGTCTTCAGCTCATCAGCTGTAAAATGCTTGTAACCTACATATTTATCAGTAGCTTTATCATTGTTTACAGCAACAAGGATGATAGAGTCTCCACCAAACTTAAACACATTCTTAATTGTAGTAGTATAAATTTGCTTAGACTTACTCAAACCTGCTATTTCACGGTTTGCAATCGTATAACCGCCAATTGTTTTGCTCACTCTCCACTGAGTAGCCGGAACAAGAGGAGAAACCGTATTGTCGCCACCGTAAGTAACATCACTGTTCATCATAGGAGCAGATGCTGTAGCTTCTGCCCAAGAAGTTGCAGCCGAAGTCATTTTAGCTGTAGCAAATTTTTCTGATACTGCTTTCTTGTCAGCGTGGCTCGTTCCTGCTGTATAATAAGCCATATAATACAAACCTTCTGCAATATCAGCCTTTGTACCGGCACCTAACTGCAAGTTAGCAGGTGTAATATCTGCTGTTTCAGAAATAGGGAACAATGTTACAACCGGAGTTGCTCCTGTAGAACCATACAAAGCGATGTATGCACCCTTTCCAGCAGCAGTTGTTTCACCAACATTTGATCCTGCACACGCATAACCACCAGTTGCTTTTGTCTTTTCAGTAACCTGCACACCACCAGCTAAACCAATCAAGGCATCGCTGCCTTCAACGGCCGGATTACGGAAAAAGTAATATTGGAATACCATTGAGTCGCGACCAAAGGTAAAGGCTTCTGCCAAAAGTCCGTTATAGTCTGTTGCATCAACTCCCAAAGTTCCATCAACACGGCTTGCATATCCGATAGAGTCGCCTGTAACAGTTGTATTCTGAGGCAGTGTATCTAAAGCAAATTTCAAACCAACGCCTACCTTTGTATCGAAAGAGACACCAGCATGAGCAACCGTATCCAATACCAAGAATACATTGCCATTCTTAATATCAGTACCATCGGTCACCTTTTTGCCTTTAACTTCTTTTCCTACAGCTTTCAGATAGACACCGTCCATTTCGGCACCGCCACCACCTGCAGCTTGATCATGATTTCTCGCCTGGATAGCCTGGAATTTTACCTTAGAAAGATTAGCATCCGAACCGGAAACGATTGCATCGCTAACCGACAGTTCAAACCAATCACCACCGTAAGCATTCAAATCGGCTGCTGTCATCTTGATCAAAGCCGGTTCAAAAGCTGCCAAGGTATTTACGCCACCTTTTTTGAAAGTAATTTCAGGTGTGTTAGTAGTGCCATCTGCATTCAGTGCATAATCGCCGCTAACCAATTTAGTTCCGTCCCAAGCCCATTCTGACACAGATCCTTCTGCTACAGATAAATAAGCTGCTTTTTCTTTAGGATCAAGGCTCAACTTAGCTCCTGTTGCTTTATTAACAAACTCGTATGTTTTAATAACAGCCGTGGCATCTTTTACATTAAGTTGCCACAAAGCAGAGTCTACCTGAGCTATCTTACGAGCTTTCAGTTCCTGCGGATTTGAAAATGCATCTAAACGTTCGCCTAAAACAATAGAGATCAAAGAATCTTTCTTTCCATCATAGCTCTTTTCTAACGATAATACGCCACTAGTCAAACCAGATGCCTCAACAGATAAATGATAATATTTACCGGCCACATAAGGTGCTTCCGCTTTTTGTGCATCACCACCGGTCACAGCTCCGTTTTCAATGCTAACAGCACTCTGCGCACTTGCTGATAGTCCACCGGCTACCAGAGCGGCAGCCAAAAGAGTAGAAAATCTTTTGTTCATAATCTAATTAATTAATATTAATAATAGTGTTCATTAAAAGTTCTATAAATCAAAGCGTTTCATTATTCCGAACGCATAAAATATGACTAGGGAAAACGTTGGTCTAGATTAGTCATTTTTTTAGCTGTTTTCGGGTAATTCGTAACCTGAAG
Organism: Parabacteroides provencensis; assembly: GCF_900232875.1. Lineage (NCBI taxonomy): Bacteria > Pseudomonadati > Bacteroidota > Bacteroidia > Bacteroidales > Tannerellaceae > Parabacteroides > Parabacteroides provencensis. The sequence goes on from NZ_LT960489.1 coordinate 304,097, forward strand.
CGATTGTTTTGTAATTGATAGCTTATATTCTTGATAAGAAAGCAGATAGGATGATAAAAAAATATTCGAAAAGGGTTGCAGGAATGGAAGAAACATGTACCTTTGCAATGACTAATGAAAACGAACGTTTTCCCTAGTCACTATAATATCTTGATCTACCTACTAAAAATCAACTAATTGAATAACGTAAAACCTGTATTATTCTTCTTATATTGAATAACTAGAGAAATAATATAATAATACTAATTTTACCCAAAGCCTTCACCCACAACAATCCTCAGAGAATAATGACATTTGTAGAATAAAACAGATACATCGATTGAATATTAATATGTATGTACACGCGTACATAAATATAGATATGTAAAAAGAGTCAGGAATATATTGTAAAATGCAAGCGTCTACAAAAAGCAACCTTTCTATCGACTAATATCAAAATAGCTTTTTCTTATTTTGAAACAAGCACTATTTTATCAGAAACATTAGGAACATATATTCTTTTGACCTGGGTCAAAAGAATATATGCACAGGATCTTTTATATAAAAAACAGGCATGATAAACTTAACAGGTAGCGTCCAACTCACTAAGTTTCAAGCATAAAAAAAGGCATAGCCTTATCAATTTCTTTAACAGACAAGGTATGCCCAGTTAATTTCTTCTTGAAAAACAAGACCGTCAAGAAGAATAAAAAATGATTCGGCTAGTTCTTAAAGTCGTCCAAAGTCATAGAAACACTGATCATCAGCGATAATGCGGAAGGGTTATATTTGGCAATAGAAGCTCCCACATCAAACATTTTTATTTTCACTCCCGCCCCGGCAGAAAAACCGGACAAGGCTCCGCCGCCATCACGTAGCTTCATATCCAAACTTGTTTTGGGATTAAAGCCCACACCAATCCAAAAATTGTCGGAAGGAATATAATCGACGCCTATAACAAAATGCTTCACTAAAGCTTTAAAGAAGTTATCTCCCTTATATTCCTGATCGGAATCATCTACATAGTCAAACTTCCACCGGTTTAAATACATTGCCGTTAAAGAAAAACGGATCGGGGCATGCCTCATTTTTTTACTTATACCGGCTTGAATATCCCACGGCATTTTCTGGCGCTTATTATCATAGGGCTTTAATTGCGCTCCGATATTTTTCAACGTAATACCCGCCGAAAATTCTTTTTCGGAGTTATAATAGCTCAACCCGGCATCCACACACAAACCTATAGATGTATAGTCTGCAATAGACGAGTATAAAAACTTTAAGGAAAGACCTCCGCGCCATCTGTCATTCAGGTCGTGAGAGTAAAATCCTACCACACTGATGTCTTTAGCCGAAAAATCGCCTATTATCTGATTCTCTCCGGTTGTCTCTTTTAAATTACCATAACTGAAAAAAGAAGCACCAACTCCCCATGCGCTATGTTCTTTCAGAGCTTTTGTAAAAAGGGCACTTCCGGCATTAACATCCGAAATATAGTTCATATAATTCAGATTTACCATTTTATCCATTTCCGCACCCAATAATGCAGGATTATGAAAGATCAGTGACGGGTCTCTTTCTATTATAGATATATTATGCCCACCCAGGGAATTCACCCTGGCAGAGTTAGGAATCCGAAGAAAATCAAATACTTCATCACCATTCTGCGCCGAAGAAGTTCCGGCGAAAACAAAGATGAATAACACGAATAATATATTTCTCATATTTTTTCAACAAAAAGCATCCAAAGATACATTAATTCAGAAAATTGTCTTTACTTTACACCCGCAAATCAGGAAAAAGCCCTGCTTATTTCCCATGTATACGGTTTCCCATTATCAGAAACGGAAAAAATATCAAAAAGGTATACAACATATAAAATAATTCGTATTTTTGCAGTATTGGAAAACACATATTTTATAACTAAATAGTCATATGGAAATTAAGAAATCACCGAAAGCGGACCTGGAAAAAGGCAAGACAATCAGTACCTTTATGGGACTTGTTGTTGGTTTAGCCATTCTGTTCGTAGGTTTCGAATGGGGAAACCGCGACATTCAGGTAGCAACAGCGAGCGATCAGGTTGCTGACGTAATCGCAGAAGAGGAAATTGAGATTACAAGACCGGAGAATACTCCTCCACCTCCTCCACCTCCACCAGCGCAAGTAGTAGCCGAAGTTTTAACCGTTGTTGATGACGACACCGATCTGGAGCAACAAGATATCGTAACCTCTGAAGACAACCAGAAGGAAGCTCAGCATCAAACATATACACCTCCAGCAGTAGTTGAAGAAGAAGAAGAGTCTGCACAGACGATCTTCACTGTTGTAGAAGAAATGCCAAAGTTCCCGGGTGGTGATGCCGAATTATTGAAATTCCTCGGTAAATCGGTTAAATATCCGGTTATTGCACAGGAAAATGGTATTCAGGGACGTGTAATCTGCTCATTCGTTATCAACCGCGACGGCTCTGTTGTTGACGCAGAAGTAGTTCGCGGTGTAGACCCAGCATTGGACAAAGAGGCTATCCGCGTGGTAAACTCAATGCCTAAATGGACACCGGGTAAGCAGAGAGGTAAACCAGTACGTGTTAAGTATACCGTACCTATCACATTCAGATTGAATTAGTATACAAATAGTATTATCAGAAAAGGCTGCGGACAATATGCAGCCTTTTTTGTTATATTTCATCTTATCACAAAACAAAGATCAATCCATGCTATCATTTAAAGACATATTACAGAGAATTGAAGAAGAAATATCAAACCTTCAATTCAATTATCCTCCCAAAAGTTTATATGATCCGATAGAATACATCTTATCACTTGGAGGGAAAAGAATACGTCCGGCACTGACATTAATGGCGTGCAATATATATAATGCCTCTATCGAGAATGCAATAAAACCAGCTCTGGGACTTGAGGTCTTTCACAACTTTACATTACTGCATGATGATTTGATGGATGAAGCAGACAAAAGAAGAAACAAACCGACCGTCCATAAAGTGTGGAACGCAAATACAGCAATCCTTTCGGGAGATGCCATGCTGATTGCAGCCTACCAGTTAATCGGAGAAACCGAAGCCAGACACTTAAAAGAGATATTGGACTTATTCACTGTTACCGCTCTCGAAATATGCGGCGGGCAACAATATGATATGGAATTCGAATCGCGGATGGATGTAAGCGAAGCCGAATATATTGAAATGATCCGGCTAAAAACAGCCGTTTTGTTAGCTTGCAGCCTAAAAACAGGAGCTATTTTAGGAGGTGCCACCGAGAGTGATGCAAACAACTTATACCAATACGGTATCTATATAGGACTTGCATTCCAATTACAAGATGATTTACTTGACGTTTATGGCGACACAGCCACTTTCGGAAAAAACATCGGAGGAGATATTCTTTGCAATAAGAAAACATTTTTACTTGTCAATGCCCTGCATCTTGCCTCTAAAGAACAAAAGGAAACGATGAATCTATGGTTTGGTAAAAAAACATATAAACCGGAAGAAAAAATCGCATCTTTTACACATATATATGATCAACTGAACCTAAAAACTCTGACTGAGAACAAAATTCAATCTTATTATGACGAAGCAATGAAATGCCTAGACCAACTTAGTGTTTCCGACGAGAAATTATATGTATTGAAAGATGTTTGCGACTGTTTAATGAACCGCCAGTCTTAGTATGAAAATAATAGATACCCACAATCATTTATATTTAGACGATTTTGATCCTGAGCAAGACACTTTAGTCAAAGCCGCACAAGATTCAGGTATTGACACACTTCTTTTACCGAATGTGGATTTAACAACGATAGACCGTATGCATGGTTTATGTGATAAATATCCGGATTTCGCATTCCCTATGATGGGATTACACCCTACAAGTGTAGATGAAAACTATATCGATGCACTTAAAAAGACAGAATCTTATTTAGAAAAGAGGTCATATTGTGCAATTGGAGAAATCGGGATTGATTTATATTGGGATAAAACATATCTGAAAGAACAAAAAATAGTATTCGAAGAACAACTCAGATGGAGCTTGGATTTAAATCTTCCGGTAGCTATTCATACCCGTGAAGCTTTCCAGGAAGTTTTCGATTGTATCCATAAAGTAGGAGCAGATAAGTTGCGAGGGGTATTCCATAGTTTCACAGGAAACGATAAGGAACTTGAAGAAATAAAAAGATTACCCAACTTCATGATTGGCATCAATGGTGTTATCACATTTAAAAATGCCAAATTAGCCGATACGATAAAGCAAACAAGCATTCACCATATCGTTTTAGAAACAGATGCCCCCTATCTTGCACCGGTACCTTACAGAGGCAAAAGAAACGAACCGGCCTACATCTGGAAGACTGCGGAAAAGGTGGCTGAAACATACAATATATCAATAAATGAAGCAGTTTTGACAACCCGCAAAAATGCGCTGGAATTATTTAAAAGCGTAGATAAGCTAATATAGTTATATATTTTTGCAGGTAATCAAAATTTATTTCTCCGATATTGCGTAAATGTCAAGCAAAAACTATAGATTTGTGCACTGAAACGTTTGCATGTGGGAATTTTTTCGTATTTTGCGCTCGTTTTGAAAAGGGAGAAAACTCCGATTGGAGAGATGCTCGAGTGGTTGAAGAGGCACGCCTGGAAAGCGTGTAAACCCCTAAAGGGTTTCGCGGGTTCGAATCCCGCTCTCTCCGCAAATGATACCATGATTATTAATAATAAAAATAAAAACAAATAAGAGAATTATTAATCTTAAAAATTAAACACACAATGAAACAGTTATTTGCAAAAGCATTCTTGGGACTATGTGCCCTTGGAACTTCTACCGTAGCATTCGCGCAGGAAGCAGCAGGCGCTGCTCAACCAGCAGTTGAAGGTGGTTTGTATCAAGCATTAAAAGTTAAATTTATCGAAGGTGGTGCAGACTTCATGAGTACAGTTGCCATCGCTTTGATCTTAGGTTTGGCTTTCTGTTTGGAAAGAATCATTTATTTAAACTTAGCTGAAACAAACGCTACTAAATTATTGAAAGGTATTGAAGATGCTTTGGATAAAGGTGACGTAGAAGCTGCAAAAGCAATCGCTCGTGACACAAGAGGTCCTATCGCTTCTATCGCATACCAAGGTTTGATGAGAATTGACCAGGGTATCGATGTTGTAGAAAAATCTATCGTATCTTACGGTGGTGTTCAGGGTGGTCTTTTGGAAAAGAACATGTCTTGGATCACATTGTTTATCGCAATGGCTCCGTCATTAGGATTCTTGGGTACAGTTGTTGGTATGGTTATGGCGTTCGATAAAATCGAACAGGTTGGTGATATCAGCCCGACGGTTGTTGCTGGTGGTATGAAAGTGGCTTTGATCACAACTGTAGGTGGTTTGATCGTTGCTTTGATCCTTCAGATATTCTATAACTATTTATTGAGCAAATTGGAAGCTATCCTGAACCAGATGGAAGACGCTTCTATCACATTGCTTGACTTGGTTATTAAATACAACCTTAAATTCAAAAAATAATAAGCATTATGGCAGTAACTAAGATAAGAAAAATATCCAGTTGGACATTATTGGTATGCTCTGTCATCACAATTATTGTTCTGGGTATGTTTTTCGGAGGAGGCGTGGTTGATCCCACCGCTGACAATAAAGAATACGTATATACCGGATTACTTCTGGATTGGACATACGTTATATTTATAGTAACAATTATTTGTATGGCTTTTTTTGCTATTTGGCAATTTATATCCATATTAAAATCAAACCCCAAATCAGCATTAATGTCGCTTTTGGTCATTGCATTATTTGCCGTTCTATTTATCATTACATACTCAATGGGCGACGGAACACCTTTAACAGGTTTGAATGCAGACTCACAAAGCTACAATATTCCATTTTGGTTGAAAGTAACAGATATGTGGATTCAATCTGCAATTGTATTATTCATATTGATCATCGTTGCTGTACTTGGCGGTTCTGTAAAGAAAATATTAAATAGATAAGTAATAAAGATTTTGATAAAACATTAAGCATTATGGCAAAGAAAAAGAGAAAAGTTCCCGCAATGAACGCGACTTCTTCAGCCGATATTGCTTTCATGTTGCTTATCTTCTTCCTTATTACCACTTCTATGGATACAGATAAAGGTTTGGCAAGACGTTTGCCACCCCCTGTGCCTAAAGATCAAAAGAATGAAGATATTGATATCAAAAAGAGAAACTTGCTGCCAATCTTGATTAACAGTAGTAATCAGATTTTGTGCGGTGATCAGTTTATTGATATCAAGCAATTGAAAGAAAAGGTTAAAGAGTTCGTAGAAAATGCATACAATGACGAACACAAACCTGAAAAGGTAGAAGTTGATGTTCCTTTCTTCGGAAAACAAATGGTAACAAAAAACCATATCATTTCATTAATGAATGACCGTGGTACCGAGTATCAGGCATACATTAATGTCCAGAATGAGCTTGCAAAAGCTTATAATGAATTAAGAGATGACATTTCCAAGAAAAAATTCGGAAAAGCTTTTGCAGATTTGGATGAAGAACAACAAAAGGCTGTGCAGATGATATATCCTCAAAAGATATCTGAAGCAGAACCTAAAAATTATGGAGACAAAAAGTAATGGGAAAGTTTAGTAAAGCAGGCGGTCGTGAAATGCCTGAATTGAATACATCATCATTACCTGACTTAGTATTTGCCTTCTTGTTCTTTATCATGATGGTAACAACCATGCGTGAAGTAACTTTGAAAGTAGTATTCAAAGCTCCTCAGGCTACAGAACTCCAAAAGTTGGAAAAAAAATCATTGGTGACATTCATCTATGTTGGTCAACCAACTCCGGATTTAAGAGCAAAGATGGGTTCTGAAACTCGTATTCAGTTAAATGACGCATTTGCTGAAACATCGGAAATTCAGGATTATATCGCACAGGAAAAGTCAAGTATGAAAGAAGAAGATCAGCCGTTTATGACAGTATCCATCAAGGCAGACAAATCGACCAAGATGGGTGTTATAACTGATATTAAGCAGGCACTTCGTGAAGCATATGCACTGAAGATTAGTTATTCTGCAGCTCAGCGTGTAGATTAAAACTAATGCAACAATACAAAAAAGGCGAGGTTTGAAACCCCGCCTTTTTTATTGTCCGTAAACCTGCTTATGAATATTATTCTTTACCAATTCAAAAGATTTACCTAAATCTATATCACCATGGGTCATCAAACGCATTTCAATAAAAGACTCACCTTGACGATAAGGAGGTTGAAAATACACATGATTATCCAGTTTAAAGCCTAAACGCTCATAGAAGCCTATTCTGCGCCGGCTCATCTCCTCAGTTGGCAATTCCACTTCCAAAACGACTGGAGTCTTTATCTCGGAAAGAAACCGACCTAAAACCTTCCCTCCTATTCCTCCGTTACGGGCGGCTTCATCTATTGCAAAATGTTCTATATATGTAAAACCATCAAATGTCCACGCCGTAATAAATCCAACATAAACATCTTCCCGATAAACAGCAAATACATGAAAATTTGAATTATCCTTTACTAAATCACGAATTAGAGAAAAAGCACGTCTTTCACCTTCCGGAAAAGAATCATTATATGTTTTTTCCACTTGATTTAAAACCGGATTCTTAAAATCTTCGACAAACTCACAAACTATAACTTGATCAACATCCATAAAATTATATACTTAATTGGTTAATAAAGACCTCTTACAAAGTTAAATATTAAAATCAAAAACATAGGCCGTTTATTATTTATTACTTATATTTGTATCAAATTGTAAGGAACAGTTTAATACATATAAACACAACGAATTTATGGCACACCATCAACTGGATGAATTAGACGAGAAAATCTTAAAACTGATTATTGGAAATGCCCGCATGCCATTTCTTGAAGTGGCAAGGGAATGTAATGTGTCAGGAGCTGCAATTCACCAGCGGATTCAGAAACTGACAAATATCGGAGTTATCAAAGGTTCTGAGTTTATCGTAGATAACACGAAAGTTGGTTACGAAACATGTGCATACATGGGTCTTTTTCTCAAATCTCCAGGCCAGTTCCCAACAGTAACGGAAGCTTTGAAAGAAATACCTGAAGTAGTAGAATGCCATTACACTACCGGTCAATATGATCTTTTCATAAAAATATACGCAAAGAACAACCAGCACCTGCTGAGTATTATCCATAATAAACTTCAACCTTTAGGATTGGCTCGTACAGAATCGCTTATCTCATTTAAGGAAGCTTTTAAAAGACAAATTCCAATTGATCTGAACGACGACGAATAAATACATCCGCATCCTGATTAATTTAAGTATGCAACCTAATCAAATCAGATACGCATCAAAAAAGAGAGCGCCCCAAATGTAATTGAGGCGCTCTCTTTTTATATTTAATTCTCCTGCTTATCTTTTAAAAATCGGCAGTTTTAGGAGTACGCGGGAAAGGTATTACATCTCTGATGTTAGCCATTCCTGTCACAAACAAGAGTAAACGTTCAAATCCTAATCCGAAGCCGGAATGAGGGGCCGTACCAAAACGGCGGGTATCAAGATACCACCAGATATCCTTCACCGGAACGCCCATTTCTTCTGCACGCGTACGAAGCTTTTCAAAATCTTCTTCACGCTGTGAACCTCCAATAATTTCACCAATCTTAGGGAACAAAACATCCATCGCACGAACAGTCTTACCGTCTTCGTTCTGCTTCATATAGAATGCTTTTATTTCCTTCGGATAATCTGTCAGAATAACCGGGCGTTTGAAATGTTCTTCCACCAGATAACGTTCGTGTTCAGAAGCCAAATCAACTCCCCAGTATACTGGGAATTCAAATTTATGCCCTTTGGCTACAGCTTCTTCCAGTATCTTTACACCTTCTGTATATGGCAAACGGACAAAAGTTTCTTTTAATACACCTTCCAGACGTTCAATCAAGCCCTTATCAAACATATCATTCAGGAATTGAATATCGTCACGACAATTATCCAAAGCCCATTGAACACAATATTTAATAAAGTCTTCAGCCAACTGCATATTTTCAGCAATTTCATTGAAAGCCACTTCGGGTTCAATCATCCAAAATTCAGCTAAATGACGGGGTGTGTTAGAGTTTTCTGCACGAAACGTAGGACCAAATGTATAAATCGCCCCCAATGCCATTGCAGCCAATTCGCCTTCGAGCTGTCCTGAAACTGTTAAACTAGCCTGTTTTCCGAAAAAATCATTATCATAAATAATAGAGCCATTCTCATCTTTTTTCAGATCGTACAGATTCATCGTTGTTACCTGAAACATCTGTCCTGCACCTTCGCAGTCCGAAGCTGTTATAATAGGCGTATGGAAATAGAAAAATCCTCTTTCATGAAAAAACTTATGAATAGCTATTGCCATATTATGACGAATACGGAAAACTGCTCCGAAAGTATTCGTGCGCGGACGTAAATGAGCTATTTCACGTAAGAATTCCAATGAATGTCCTTTCTTCTGTAAAGGATAAGTAGCAGGATCCGCCGAACCATATATCTGAATCTCCGTAGCCTGGATCTCAACATTCTGGCCTTTTCCCTGTGATTCAACCAAAATACCATTTACACTAATACATGCACCTGTAGTAACCGGTTTCAGATATTCTTCACCCAACTTTTCCACATCCACAACGATCTGAACATTATTTATTGTAGAGCCGTCATTCAAAGCAATAAAATTAACTTGCTTACTACCTCTGCGGGTACGTACCCAACCTTTTACGTTAACGGTCGAACCGAAAGCTACGCTTTTCAGTACATCTACAATTTTTGTTCTAGTAATTGTTTCCATGTTTATATTTTTATTCTTAAGTAATCAAAACAAGTTAGCCGGCTAGAAACCGGCTAACTTCTGTAACTTATTCAAAAGCTCCCATCCGGAGAGCATTTACTTCTCTTTCGTTCAGATAGCGCCATTTCCCTCTTCCCAAATTCTTCTTAGTAAGACCGGCAAAATAAACACGGTCCAACTTTGTTACATGGTAGCCAAGAGATTCGAATATACGACGAACGATACGGTTACGTCCTGAATGAATTTCAATACCAACCTGGCTCTTATCATCTTCACTTGCATAACTGATAGCATCTGCATGAATTTCGCCATCTTCCAGTTCCAAGCCATTAGCAATCTTTTCCATATCTTCAATAGATACATTCTTATCCAGCCATACGTGGTATATCTTCTTTTTCTTAAATGACGGATGAGTCAGTTTAGATGCAAGATCACCATCATTTGTCAACAACAATACACCCGTTGTATTACGGTCCAGACGGCCTACCGGATAAATACGTTCCTGGCAAGCATTCTTTACCAAATCCATAACAGTTAAACGTTCCTGAGGATCATCCGATGTTGTTACACAATTTTTCGGCTTATTCAGTACAATATATACTTTACTTTCTATCTGTACCGGTTGATCATGGAACATAACTTTATCCTGGCGGGTAATCTTTGTTCCCAATTCCGTAACCACCACATCATTAACTCTTACAACACCAGCCTGGATGTATTCATCAGCTTCACGGCGTGAGCAAACACCGGCATTGGACAAGAATTTATTCAAACGAATAGGTTCATTCGGGTCAGCTAATACTTCCTTGTATTTTAACTGTTTCTGGAAGCTGTATTTAGCATTCGGATTATAATCATTTGAACGGTAGTTATTATTAGGACGTCTGTTATTATAACCACCATTACGGCCACCTCCATAAGAATTATTATTCCCGTAAGAAGGTCTGCCTCCACGATTATCGCGATTATCATACGAATTTACGCGAGCATCACCAACGCGTGGTCTTCTCTTTTTCATTCCATCTCCTTCAGCATCCCCTAAAGGACCTGCAGAATAGGCTCTCGACGGTCTGTTATCATCATAATTCGGACGCGAAGGGCGATTGTACTGACGCTGTTCGCCACCACCATAAGATGGTCTGTTATTTCCATAAGAAGGACGATTATATCCTCCGCCACGGGAATAATTACCTTCCCGGTTATACCCTCCATCACGATTGTCATACGTACGTGGACGACTTGGACGATCTCCATACGAATTTTGACGATCGCCATACGAAGAGCGGTTATCTCCATAAGAAGATCTGTTATAACCACCCCGGTCATCCCGAGTAGGACGATTATATGATCTTCGTTCATAGTTGTTACCTTCAGGTCTGTTATATCCCTGATTGTAAGGTCTTCTTTCACCTTCCTGGTCTGTGTTTTCCCGTCTGATACTTGGTATCACTTTTCTTGGACGCGGCTGAGATTCATCTCTTTCTTCTGTACTCATTGTTGTATATTAAATAATAATTAACTAATTGGTAGCCTCACGGCCACCTAAACATTTCACTAAATACCTGTATAATTATGCGGCGTTACCGCCTTTAATTCCCTCTTAATATTGTCGCTAACTTCCAATGTATCTATAAAATCAGAAATAGACTGTTCCGTAATAGCCTCGTTCGTACGAGTCAGAGCCTTCAACGCTTCATAAGGTTTCGGATAACCTTCACGACGTAATATAGTCTGTATTCCTTCTGCAACAACAGCCCAACATTTATCCAAGTCCCTTGATAAAGCATTTTCATTTAATAACAATTTACCCAGACCTTTTGTTAAGCTTTTACATGCAATTTCGATATGTGCCATAGGTACTCCGACATTACGAAGCACAGTAGAATCCGTCAAATCCCGTTGTAAGCGGGATACCGGCAACTTTGTTGCCAGATGCTCCAAAATAGCATTAGCCATACCTAAATTGCCTTCAGCATTTTCAAAATCAATCGGATTCACTTTATGAGGCATAGCAGACGAACCAACCTCTCCGGCTTTTATCTTCTGCTTGAAATATTCCATTGAAATATATTGCCAGAAATCACGATTCAGATCGATCATTATTGTATTGATACGCTTCATTCCATCAAAAATAGCAGCCAGATTATCATAATTTGAAATCTGTGTTGTCCATTGTTCACGGCTTAAGCCCAATACTTCATTCACAAATCTATTACCGAAAGCTTTCCAGTCATACTCAGGATATGCAACTCTGTGAGCATTAAAATTGCCTGTTGCTCCTCCAAATTTCGCAGAGACCGGGATAGCTTTAAGCAAAGCCAATTGCTGTTCCAATCTATAGACAAAGACCATAATCTCTTTTCCAAGACGTGTAGGAGAAGCAGGCTGGCCATGTGTCTTTGCCAACATAGGAATATTCATCCATTCTTCTGCATACTTTTTCAATGTATCTATTATTTCCTGTATGCCGGGATAATAAACCTCATTCATTGCATCTTTCAACGAAAGAGGGACAGACGTATTGTTTATATCTTGGGACGTCAGGCCGAAATGTATAAATTCATGATATTTTTCGGCAAGGAAATTATCTGTTTTTTCTTTAATAAAATATTCTACAGCCTTTACATCATGGTTTGTTACGCTTTCAATCTCCTTTACACGTAGTGCATCTTCTTCAGAAAAATTCATATAAATTTTTCTGAGTTCCGCTTTAATTTCCGAAGTATTCAATTCTTCTAATTGCGGAAGAAATTCAGAAAGAGTTATAAAATACTCTACCTCTACCCGCACTCTATATTTTATGAGTGCATATTCTGAAAAATAAGCTGCCAGATTCTCTGCTTTGCTTCTATAGCGCCCATCTACGGGCGAAATTGCTGTAAGTGTCGAAAATACCATATACATATATTAATATAGAGTTGCAAATGTAATGCATTTATCCTGAATAATAGAGAGAGAGAATGTTTTTTTTAATTTTTCCCATTAAAAATTTGGAGGTAATTAAAAAACACGTATCTTTGCACCGTCTTAAAGAGATAAGACATACCGAAAGAATGAAAAAATAGTGAAAGGGCGTTTAGCTCAGCTGGTTCAGAGCATCTGCCTTACAAGCAGAGGGTCGGCGGTTCGAATCCGTCAACGCCCACCACTTTCACACAATATTTTCAATCCGGGCGTTTAGCTCAGCTGGTTCAGAGCATCTGCCTTACAAGCAGAGGGTCGGCGGTTCGAATCCGTCAACGCCCACCCAATAAAAAGGAGAGTTTTTCAACTCTCCTTTTTTTGTTTAAATCTAATACTTCTATCTATATGTTACTACAAAACGATACCGATTACCAAGACGAAATATTAAAAAATATAATTGAAAGCAATCAAGATTTTTTCAAAATCCAATTTGATCATTGCCACTTTACAAATTGCGATTTTAGCTCGACCCAATTTCTTTCATGTTCTTTTGAAAACTGCTCTTTTGAGAACTGCAACCTCAGCAATATACGTATAAAAGACTGTATTTTCAGAGATACGACATTCACAAGCTGCAAACTTATCGGGATACTTTGGCATGAATGCCGGCAAAAGAGCTTTACCCTATCCATAAAATTCAAAGAAACTGTTATTGATTATTCCAGTTTTTACAAGCTGGATTTACAAAAATGTTCCTTCGAAGATGTTCATGCCACAGAAGTAGATTTTACCGAAGCCAATCTATGTAAATGTAAATTTAACAACACAAATCTATCAGGCACTACATTCATTCACTGTAATCTTAAGAAGGCAGATTTCAGCACTGCCGTTAATTACCAATTCAACCTTTCGGAGAACCAAGTAAAAGATGCAATATTCAGTCTGCCTGATGCAATACAATTACTTTATTCTTTTAGCATAAAAATACATTGATTCGACTCCAAATCGAATCAATGCTTCTTTGACAAGGCTACTGCAATCAATCTATCCACAGAAAATTTGCCCGGCCCGGCTATATACATTATAACAAATACAGCCAGATACACGAATGCCAGTTCTTTTACTGCGAACGGATCCGATCCATGCACTATAAAAAATGCCACACACATAGTAAAAATCATCGGAATCATTGCCAAACGGTACAATATACCGAATATAAATCCCAATGAACAAAACAATTCTCCGAAAATTGCCAATCCCAACGAAACAGAATGACCAACTCCCAAGGGATCAGGAAAAGTGGCAGCCATTTCTGAAAAATGATTCAGTTTTTGCAAGCCATGCGACATAAGCAACACGCCAAATAATATTCTGAACGCTAATAATAACAATGATATAGCCGCACCATCCGGCTTAGTCGGGAATAAAAACCTATAAATTGCTGACATAATTTTTTTCGTTTTAATGTTTTATTAAAAAACAATGCAAAGAGATGAAAAGTTTTGTCTTTATAGCAGAAAAAGGTAGAAATATGCAAATATGCAAGAAGCCCGGTAATTCTTGACTCACAAGAATCACCAGGCTTTCTCTAATGTGACTCGGGTGGGACTCAAACCCACGACCTTCAGAACCGGAATCTGACGCTCTATTCAACTAAGCTACCAAGCCAAAGACTGCGCAAAAGTAAATATAATCTCTCAGTTAAGCAAACTGTACGGGTAAAGAGTTTCTATTATCTTCATATTATCTCTTTCGCACACAATTCTGATATTTTGCACACACAAAAAGTAATTACACTACCATTTTGCAAATAAAATATCAATCCGTATTGATGTTTTGCAACTAATAATTATCTTTGTTGCGCACATTTAATAAACAAAAAGTACAGCAGAATATGAGTTATTTAATTAAACCGGCTGGATATAAAGCACTTTTGAATTTAGCTCAAACAGAGATGGGTATAAAAAAGATCAAAGACTTTTTCCAGCAAAATCTTTCTTCCGAACTACGTTTACGTCGTGTTACCGCACCTTTATTTGTCCTGAAAGGCATGGGTATTAATGATGACTTAAACGGAACAGAGCGGGCTGTTACGTTTCCAATCAAAGACTTAAACGATTCTAAAGCCGAAATTGTACACTCTCTGGCCAAATGGAAACGGCTCACTTTGGCCGATTATCAAATAGAAGAAGGTTACGGTATTTATACGGATATGAACGCTATCCGTTCCGATGAAGAACTCGGCAACTTACACTCTTTATACGTAGACCAGTGGGACTGGGAGCGCGTAATGAATAAAAATGAACGAAACATCGAATTCTTAAAAGAAACTGTGCGCCGCATCTATGCCGCTATGGTACGGACAGAATATCTGGTATACGAAATGTTTCCACAAATCAAACCGACACTTCCTCAATATATTCATTTTATACATTCCGAGGATTTATTACAAAAATATCCTACCTTTACAGCAAAAGAACGCGAAGATGCCATAGCAAAAGAATACGGAGCCGTATTCATTATTGGCATCGGTTGCCGTTTAAGCGATGGCAAGAAACATGACGGGCGTGCTCCCGACTATGACGACTGGTCTACAATAGCAGAGAACGGACAAACCGGATTAAACGGAGACTTATTGGTTTGGGACGATGTGTTAAACCGTTCCATGGAATTATCATCAATGGGAATCCGCGTCAATAGAGAAGCATTATTACGTCAGTTAGCCATTAACAATGCAGAAGAGAAAAAAGAACTATACTTCCATAAACGCCTTCTGAACGGAGAGCTTCCTCAAAGTATCGGCGGAGGCATCGGTCAAAGCCGTTTATGTATGTTCTATCTCCGTAAAGCGCATATCGGAGAAATCCAGGCTAGCATATGGCCTGAAGAAATGCGCAAAGAAGCTAATGATGCAGGAATGCACTTAATTTAGTTGACAGTTGACAGGTAAAATACATTTTCACACCTATCACCTGTCGATTGTCACCTGTCAACTTATAAAGCCATGGATGTAAAAATAGAACAAAGTTGGAAAGAGCGCTTAGCGCCCGAATTTGAAAAAGATTATTTCGAACAACTAATCAATTTCGTAAAGGCGGAATACAAACAAACAACTGTCTATCCTCCGGGACCATATATTTTTAACGCATTTGAGCATTGTCCGTTCGACAAAGTGAAAGTCGTAATTCTTGGTCAGGATCCTTACCATGAACCCGGACAAGCACACGGATTATGCTTTTCTGTGCAGGACGGAACCCCATTTCCTCCATCACTCATTAACATATTCAAAGAGATACAAGACGATCTGGGTAAATCGATACCAACAAGCGGTAATTTACTACGATGGGCAGATCAAGGCGTTCTTTTGCTAAACGCAACTTTAACGGTTCGTGCACACCAGGCAGGTTCCCATCAAAATAAAGGTTGGGAAGCATTTACAGATGCAGTCATACATAGCCTGGCCACCGAACGCAGCCATATTGTTTATATCCTTTGGGGTTCTTACGCCCAGCGTAAAGGGGCATTTATAGATTCGTCACGCAATCTTATCCTTAAGTCCGCCCACCCGTCTCCACTATCTGCATTCCGTGGATTTTTTGGCAACAAACATTTCAGCAAAACAAATGATTATTTAATTGCAACCGGACAAGAACCGATAGACTGGTAAGAAGCAAAACGGAGATAAATAAAACATTGAGGACTGAAAATTAAATACTGTTTGCCGGTTAATTTTCAGTCCTCAATGTTTTTTATTTAGTACCATTGTTGTCCGTCACGATAGTTGCTTCTCTTATCCAATTTCAAATCTTTCAGTAAAGAAGAACTTACAGCAATAGAGAACGAATAAGATTTATACGGGCCAACCGGTATGAAACTGGCTGTCATTTGCCAACAGTGCAAATCGCGCGTAATATTGCAAGTCATATATGATATCTTCTTTGTATCGAAGTCATAGGTTGCATTAAAATTAAAACGCCAATTCTTTGTTGGTTGAATATTTCCATTAAAACTAAGCGAATGAGTCAGCTTATAGTTATATTCCATCTTCTTAGGATTAAACGTTCCGTAATTCAGGTTCAGACCATAGTTAAACGAAAGGCTCCAAGGTATTTTAGATACCAGATATCCGTCCGCATCCGTTTCTCCGGCTTCTTTCTTTTTTCCAAGTAAACGTCCGCCACTCTTTTGTCCGTCTTCCGATGTTCCATCTTCTTCAGGATTCAAGCCGTCCTCGGTTCCGGTACCGGAACCGGATGAATTGTTCTGGCTATCCGATTTACTTTTTCCTCCCCCAAACAATTTGTTGAATGTTTCATTATTAAACGTATAAGAGAAACTCGTCCCCGTCGAACGTAAGCGGCCTATTCCTTTACCCGAGCTCCAACGCATTTTATCTATCTTATAAGGCCTGCCGGTCATTTCATCGTAACCATAAGTATATGTATCGAACACCATGTTCAGGTTCAATGTATAGCTTTTAGAGAATTTCAGACGTAATCCTACAGTCAGGTCACTCCATTTAAACGAATCTGCCGCCATATTATAATTCATGCCTAAAGACAACTTGTCTATGAGGCTTATCTTTCTAACTCCCGTCGAATCTTTATCCGTACGGATTTTCATTTCTATGTTATTATTGACAGAGAAACTAACAAGTCCCTGTTTCCCTCTGGATGGCACACCAAACATTTGTCCGTCAAAAGGAGAATAAGTTACCGTCTGATTCTGGCCGTATTCATCCCTAAACGTATAGTCTTCGAAGAAACCAAAACGGAAAGAACCAAAATCCGGGGCAATACTCAAACTAACGGAAGGTTCAAAGCGATGACGGATCATCTGCACCTTATCTCCCAGAAAAGGTAATGGTTTATAAAAACCATATAAAGTAGTTGATGCAGAAACGGATGCGTCAAAATTATATACCCTGTAAAAACCATACGTCGTGTCACGGGCTACCATGCGCTTCTGTTGCAAATCATACTCCTGCTCCGTCTTGCTTGTGTACCAACGTTCCGTATAATTAAAAGAAGGAGAAATATTTAGATATTTAAGAACCGAGAATGTTGCACTGACAGGAATCTGATGTTGCATGGCATTCTTCCAGTCTTTAATTATATTCGACTTAAACAACAGGTTTTCTTTCGTATCGATACTGTTTCGTAAATAGCCGGTATAACTCATTGAAATCTTCTCATACCAACGTTCTGCACCTACAGCATGTTTACGTTTAAACGGAAAAATACGGCTCATTGTTACTGAAATATCAGGCAATGTTACAGAAATAGAAGAGTCACTCGAACGCTGGTTAATATTCATTGTTGCCGAAAGTGTAAACGGATTGTTCGGAAATCGCTGTGTAAAGTTGACACTGGAACCTTTCGTATTCTGGGTAGCATCCATATTAAACAAGCTATTCGTATTATTACGGTCATAGCTACTGGTTGAGAAGTTCACACTGGCAGAGAAATTCTGGTACGGATTAGCCTTCGGGTCTTGCGTATGTGTCCATCTTATTTTAAAGTCTTTTGCCAAACTATAATCAGGCAAACCTTTGTCACCCAAACGTGTTACCAGATAGGAAGCATCAAAATTACCGGAAAAACGATACCTTTTCCTGTAAGAAGAACGTGCAGCCAATCCCCATGAACCCTTCGTATAAATTTCGCCGGTCAATGCCAAATCGATATAATCGCTTAAGGCAAAGTAATATCCACCGTCCCGCAAGAAGAAACCACGCGCATTTTCATCTCCGAAAGTAGGCATGATAATACCGGAAGAATAGGTAGTCGAAAATGGGAAGAAACAAAACGGAAGTCCTAACGGATATAGCGGAACGTCTTCGAAAACAAGATAAACAGGTCCGGTTACAATATTCTTTTTCGGACGAACTTTAGCTTTTGTCATCTGGATATAAAAGTGCGGATGTTCATGCTCGTCGCAGGTAGTATATTTGCCACCCACCATATTAAGCACATCGTTATCCATCTTTTTAGTACGGCCGGCTGTTACATAACCTTCGCCCTGTTGCGTAATTACATCCGTAATATACCCTTTTTTCGTACCGAAATTATAACGCATCGTCTTCGATTCGTACTCTTCTCCCCCATCTTTAAACAGTGGATAGCCAAACTCCTGGCCAATAGAGTCCAAGCCGAATTTGGCAAATACAAGACTACTATCCATATTCATCTCTATATTCTCGGCCGTAAGTTCTATTTGCTGATATTTTACATTTCCGTCTCCGAAAAGATAAGCCCAATTACCTGCCGTCATTACAATAGAGTCTGCAGCCGAATAAGTTACCACAGCATCCAGCCCTTGTTTTTTATGTGCAGTAGAATCCGTCAAGGCGGTACTATCTTGTTGCGCCGTCTCGGAAACAGCGCCCGGAATGCTATCCCCCGGAGCTACCGCTCTCTGAGAATACAAAGAAGTACCTCCTAAAAAAGAAAGTATAAAGATTATTAGTAGTCTGTATTTCATTAAAATAACAATTGATAGCAGAGCCAGTGTCGACATAACCGGTAACCTGTCCTACTCCTCAGTTACAGCGTGCAAATGTATAATAAATAAATGAGCCTTACTGTTTTTATTCCCCTAAAAAGAGTTTACACCACGAATCAAAGCGTCCCACTGTTTCGGCGCCGTATTTGGAAAGACCTTGTTTTACTTTATCTATTGACTTCTCTTTCTCCAACTTCGTTTTACTATAAAATTTATCCGCAAAACAAATTAACTGCTCTTCCATAGATACCGGTTGCATGTCTCTCTGCGGAAGGGGAAGATTACGTTCCTCTATCATTTTTAACGAAATCCCTGTTCCCGTATGCCTCTCGCAAACCAAGGCATGCCTGGGAAAACCTTCTTCGCGCATTAAATCGGAGCCCAAATAGCCATGGCATATATATTCGGCCTCGCCATAACAGGCTATATCCGGAGCATTACATTTAAAAATACCAATATCGTGCAACATAGAAGCCTCATCGATAAAAGTCAAATCCAAATTCATCTCCGGATGCATTCGGGCAATAGATAAAGCCTTATCAGCCACACTTCTGCTATGCGTAACCAATATCCGGAAAGCTTCCGATTCTACGGGATAATATTTTTTTATTATATCTAATGGATTCATGCCATACAAATTTCTTAATTGCAAAGATACTATTTTTATCAAACAATAAGACGAAGTAGTTGTTTTGTCTTTATAGTCTGAACATTTCAACAGGAACTCATAACCGTTCGGCGGACAGTCGTTCGCTGCACAAAGAACGGTTGTCCGGCGAACGGCGAACGGCTACATCTTTGTATTGAAACGGATAAACATTAAGCAAGAAAAGGATAAAACCACACGAGGAAAAACAGAAAAGATTCGCTATTTTTGCATCATATATAAAGAGGAAAAATTTATGAAAGCTGTTATTTGGCTTGCCTTTTGGGTATTCAACCTGTGTTTGTCCCCCGAAATTCAAGCTGCCACTTTATCACAAGCCCCATTAAAATTAGGTGCCGAACGCATGGATGTCGTCACCCGGTTATTAAAAGACAAACGGGTTGGGCTTGTCGTCAACCAAACTTCTATTCTGGAGAGTGAACAGAAACATCTTTTGGACGCTTTGCTGGAAAACGGTATTGACGTAAAAAAAGTATTTGCCCCCGAACATGGTTTCAGAGGAACTGCCGATGCCGGTGCCGAAATCAGCGACAGTAAAGATATTAAAACCGGAGTCCCGATCATTTCCATTTACGGAAAAAACAAGAAGCCCACAGCCGAACAGTTAAGCGACCTGGACGTTATTGTATTCGATATTCAAGATGTCGGAGCCCGTTTCTATACTTACATTAGCACAATGCATTATGTAATGGAAGCCTGTGCCGAAAATAACAAAGAATTCGTAGTATTGGATCGCCCCAATCCTAACGACTTTGTAGACGGGCCAATGCGTGAAAAGGGCTTCGAGTCTTTCGTTGGCGTAGATCCTATCCCATTATTGCACGGTTTAACAGTGGGAGAACTGGCCTGGATGATCAATGGTGAAGGTTGGTTGGACAGCACGCCAGATACTTGCCATCTTAAAATAGTAAAAATGGAGAACTGGAAACATGGAGATCCTTATTGGTTACCGGTAAAACCATCTCCTAACCTGCCTAACGACCAGGCTATTCGTTTATATCCGTCTTTATGCTTTTTCGAAGCAACTAATATCAGCATAGGACGCGGCACCTATTATCCTTTTCAGGTAATAGGTTATCCGGATAAAAAATACGGAGACTTCAGCTTTACGCCCGTTCCCCTGGAAGGCTTTGATAAGAATCCGTTACAGAAAAACAAAGAATGTTATGGAGTAGACCTTCGTGAATATCCATACCAGGGAGGATTATCATTAAGTTTCTTCCTCGACTTTTATAATAAAGCAGGAAAAGACCAGGCGTTTTTCTTTGCCCAGCCGCACTGGTTCGACCTATTGGCCGGAACAAAGAAACTTCGTTTCCAGATAGTACGTGGATTATCCGAGCAGGAAATACGCGATAGTTGGCAGCCGGAGCTTGAGAAATACAAACAAATACGTAAAAAATATCTGCTATATCCGGATTATCCAACCGGGAAAAGAAAGAAATAGCTCGGCTGGAAAACAAAAAAAGGACGGAGATTTTACTACATAATTTGTAAAATCTCCGTCCTTTATTATTAGGTCAGATAGTTTTTCAATTATCCATTGACATCTTTGCTTTTCTTTTTCATCACCAACAATTTACCATTGTCGGTTCCGTACAAGGCAATTTCTTTAATTGGCTTCTCTTCACCTACAGCCTCAAAACGCACCACCTTGTTGAGCGCTTGCAACAATTCGTTTTCACCACTCATATCAGGGCACATCATACGTGTTGTTGCCACTTGAGGGAACTTAATGATATTTTTATACATATCACTATACTCTATCTGCCCCATAATACGGTTGCAGCCGGCGTTTCCGGACAAATGATTACGTGCCACATCAATCACCAGCATCTGGTTGGTTACTTCCGGATTCAGCTTTGTACCGTTTAATTCAACAACCTCCCATTCCCCGTCCAAGTCCGAGTATGATGCAACAGTTGCTTTTTTAGCTTTACATCCGGCCAATAAAGCTATACCTGCTACGAGCAAACCTAAATAGAATAAACGTTTCATTCAAATTAATTTTTAGCTAAAACCAACAATACATCCCCATTGGCATCAACCAGCAACATTTCTTCATCGTTCTGTCCGGCCTTAACCGCTTTAACATCATTCATAGCCTGGAATACAGCGTCTTCGGTTTCCATATTCGGACAAGCCATCATTGTAGCTGCCGCCGGTTTAATAGTTATGGATGAAACATCGTTAGGATCTAACTCAATGGTCGTATTAAAAATATTGCAACCGCCATTGCCATGCAACTTGTTTTCCGCCATATTAAAATCCATCTGAGGCAAGCCTTCTTCCAGAATCTTTTTACCTTTTACTTCTACTACTTTCCATTTACCCTCCAGTTTCTTCGCATCAGTTTTAGCTTCCGAACAAGAAACAGCCATTCCTACAAACATAGGAATCAGCAATGCATACATAATAATTCTCTTCATAACTTATATCATTTATAAAATATACTTCGTAAAGATATGACGGTATTAAAAGGTAAAATGTTCCGAGCCAGCCCTTGATTTAACCAACCTTAACATCGTGGCGAATCAAGTTTCGTCGCTTCCATTTTTGCGTACGCCATCTTAAAGCCAGAACTATACCCCGTGAACTTTCGTCCATTGCAAAAGCCACCCACATGCCGGCCAAACCTAATCCGAACACAATACCAAACATATAACCGCAGAAAACTGCAAAGAACCACATGCAAACCAATTCTATCAACACTGGCACTATGACATCTCCTACCGAACGCAGGTTGAAAAGGAACATCAAGACCGTAGCACGCCCTTGCTCCAGGAAAATATCAACCAGCAATACTCCCATTGCTACATTTATAATCGTTTCGTTCTCTGTAAATATACCCAGCAGCGGGCGGCCAAGCAAATAAACACTTGAACTTGCAACAAAAGTTATAAGCAAAGAACGTTTCCACGCATACCAGCTCAGCGTATAAGCAGCACGCTTCTTTCCGGGGCGCAAAGGTACAAAACAAGTTCTGTCTTTAGATTATTTTCCTTAAATTTGCCATACTAAAAAGAATGTATGAAGAAACAAAGTATTATTTATATCTTACTGGTTTTATTGGCAAGCAGTCTTTCCTGTACACATGTCAAACAAACGGAAGAAGAAGTAGACAGTGAATGGATAGACAGTTTGCAACATATCTACCAATACGGAATATGTATTGACTCATTGAATGTAAACGAATACATGATAAAAAGCGGAGATAATCCGGCTATAATCTTTTCAGGCCTGGGCTTTTCGGCTCTGCAGGCAGATAGTATAAGCAAGTCTTCCCAGCATGTATTAGACCCAACCAAACTACGTGCCGGAATGCATTATTGCACCTTTACCACAAATGATAGTGTTGCTGCCATACGCTATATTGCCTTTGCCAAGTCGTTAACCGACTATGCTATTATAGACTTTACCAATGATACTATATGCGCTTACGAATTTTCAAAACCCATCATCCTGAAACGTAAATATGCAGAAGGCGTTTTAAACTCTTCACTCTGGAATGTGATAAAGGCTTCAGGTGCAGATCCGCTTCTTGCACTGGAGCTGTCTAATAATGTGTACGCATGGCAGATAGACTTCTTTGATGTAAAGGAAGGGGATTCATTTAAAGTATTATATGACGTTGCTTATATCGATGATACAACGGCGCTCAAAATAGCATCCGTTGAAGGGGCAATCTTTACTCACCAGGGAAAAGATTTTGTTGCTATTCCATTTACCCAGGATAGCATCTCTGAATATTTTGATGAAGCGGGAAACAGCCTCAGGAAAGCATTTTTGAAAGCGCCATTGGATTTCTTCCGTATCACTTCCCGGTTTACCAATGCCCGCTTTCATCCTATCTTAAAAAGATACAGGGCACATCACGGCGTAGACTACGCCGCTCCTGTCGGGACTCCGGTTAAAAGTATCGGAGACGGTACCGTTATAGCAAAAGGTTATCAGAGAGGAGGAGGGAACTTCTTAAAGATTAAGCACAATTCCGTTTATACCACAACTTATATGCATCTTAGCAAGTTTGCTCCGGGAATTAAGGTTGGAAGTCATGTAAGGCAAGGACAAGAAGTTGCTTATGTAGGTTCTACCGGGCTTTCAACAGGACCCCATCTCGATTTTCGCGTACACAAGAACGGACAGCCAATCAATCCTCTTCAAATGGATGCTCCCCCGTCTAAACCCGTAAAACCGGAATTAACAGACAGTTTTAAGATTATAAAGCAACAAGTATTGGCAGAAATAGATAGTTTTGCATCTATAAAACAAAAAGGCTTATGAAATTCCTCGGAAACATTATCTGGTTACTTTGCGGAGGTATTATTACCAGTATTGAATACTTAATATCCAGTCTGCTGTTAATGGTTACTATCATAGGTATACCATTCGGATTACAAACATTGAAGTTGTCCATGTTGGCTTTGTGGCCATTTGGTAGCCAGGTTACAGACAATGGCAATTCCGGAGGTTGTCTCTCATTGATCATGAATGTAATATGGATATTCATAGGCGGCATCTGGATTTGTCTGACGCATCTCGGTTTCGGCATTTTGTTATGTATTACTATTATCGGAATCCCTTTCGGCCGGCAGCACTTCAAACTGGCAGCACTTGCATTAGCGCCTTTTGGAAAAGACATTCATTGATCAATCTATCACCGGATACAGCCTACGAGCATCTGTACGTGAACAGGCATTAAAGTGCCACCATTCATAGGGTATAATGCGGAAACCGGCTTTCGTCATAACCCGACGAAGCAAACGGCGATTATTATATTCTTGTTGGTTTATTTTACCTTGCTCCAATAGTGCTTCTTCATTGGAAGTATGCGCTTCTTCGCCAAAATAGTCGAACGGGCTTCCCATAGGTAGAGGTATGCCTGTTTCATCCAGTATTGTAACATCTACAGCCATACCATAATTATGCAGACCACCGCCATTAGCAGGGTTACTCACATAATTCGTTTTATCTGTTCCTCTAACCAAGCTCCACATTTTACGCTGGACGGACATAGGACGAGCAGCATCATACACTACAATTGTCCACGCAGGATGTTCCAATTTCAATAACCTTTGGGCTTTTACCAACATACCGGCAGCTTCGAAGCGTAACCAAGCTTGAGATAATCCTTTATATACAGCCTGATTCATAAAGTTATCCTGTTGGGCATACTTCAATTCTACACGGATAGTACTATCTAATGTCCTGATATTAATCAATCCTTTCGAAGACAATAAGCTATCCAAGTCTCCTTGTTGTACGGCAAAACAACAAATAAACCGAACCAGAAATACTATAATCCAGCTATATTTCATCGATCAATAGAAACCTGTTCCACTTGGATTGTATCACTCAAAAATAAGGACGCAGCTTCAGAAAACTTTTCAGCCGACTCTGTCGTTAAGAAACGGCTTCTACCCTCTTTCGTCAGTCTCGCATCCATTTCAGAATGGCGTCTTAAATAATCCTGTAAGCTCTTTGCTACATATTCGCCCTGAGAAAAAAGCGTTATCCCTTTAGGCAAATTGGCTTCGATTTTATTTATTAGCAAAGGATAATGTGTGCAGCCCAAAACCAAAGTATCTATTTCAGGATCGGCAGAAAGTACGTGTTCCAAATGTTTCTTTACAAAATAATCGGCGCCGGGAGAATCAAATTCATTGTTTTCCACCAAAGGAACCCACATCGGGCAAGCTTCTCCGGTAACCTTTATATGCGGAAACATTTTTCCTATTTCCATCGTATAGGAACCGGACGATATTGTCCCGTTAGTTCCTAAAATCCCTATATGCTTTGTCTTGCTAATAGTATCCATTAGTTCAACAGTAGGACGAATAACCCCTAAAACACGCCTTTCTTCATCCCAGCCAGGCAAATCACGTTGTTGAATAGTTCGCAAGGCCTTAGCAGAAGCCGTATTACAAGCCAGTATCACTAGCTGGCAACCTTCTTCAAACAACTTCATTACAGCTTGTCGCGTAAACTGATAAACTACCTCAAAAGAACGAGTGCCGTAAGGTGTTCTCGCATTATCGCCCAAATAAATATAATCATAATCCGGCATGACAGACCGTATCTTATCAAAGATTGTCAAGCCACCATAACCGGAATCAAATACACCGATCGGACCCGGTTTTTGCGAATAGTATTTATTCTTTGCTTCCATTTATAATAAACAAAGGATGCCTTTCTATAGAAGGGCATCCTTTCCTTTTATTCAGATAATATATTAAATACCTAATTTAGACTTCACGAAAGAAGTAGCATCAATTGCATTCGTTCCTGTATAAAGCAATACCTGAGGGTCTACAATATAAGTA
Source organism: Parabacteroides provencensis (assembly GCF_900232875.1). Lineage (NCBI taxonomy): Bacteria > Pseudomonadati > Bacteroidota > Bacteroidia > Bacteroidales > Tannerellaceae > Parabacteroides > Parabacteroides provencensis. Next base: position 330,323 of record NZ_LT960489.1, read on the forward strand.
TAACCTTTTTCTTCACCTACAGCTTTGATTGCTTTCTGGATCTTATCCTGGATAGGCTGAAGCAATTCACCCTGTTTCTTCTGCATATCCTGTTGAGCTACCTGCATGAAATTATCTATGCGTCCGCGGATATCTTCAATTTCCTGCATTCTGCGCAATTTGATATTCTCGGTCAATGAATCTTGCTGAGCAACAAAATCTGAATACTTCTTTGTGTATTCATCCTGCATCGTCTTCAATTCACCTTTATATTTTTCATTCAAGTCTGCCATTTTCTTTTCCATATCGCCAGCATCAGGTAATGCCAAAAATATATCCTGAGTATTCACATAAGCAATTTTCACTTCCTGTGCAATAGCTCCCAGAGGGAGAATCATAAACAATAAGACAATAAGTTTCTTCATTTTTCTTTATATTACTTTGTTATTAATCAATTCAATTACTTGCTGTGCTTAAAGCGCACAAATGTAAGCATTTATTTTGAATATCCTAATTTTATAAGCACTTCATTACTAATATCAATTTTTGGAGATGCAAAAATAATACTCATAGCTGAAGCTCTATCCATTACCAACTGATACCCCTTATCTTCTGAAATTTCTTTTACTGCATTATAAACCTCATCCTGAATAGGTTTCATCAGACTTTCACGTTTTTTATACAGTTCCCCTTCAGGTCCAAAATATTTACGTTTCAAATCCTGAGCTTCCTGCTCTTTCTTCACGATTTCTTCTTCACGCTTTGTTTTCATTTCGGCCGAAAGAAATACCAAATCGCTCTGATAAGTTTTATACATATTCTGGGCTTCCTGTTGGATTGCCTCTACCTCATTCTGCCATTTCTTTGAAACCTGGCTTAATTGCTCGTTAGTCATTTCGTATGCCGGTATATTCTTCAGAATATATTCCATATCGATCAAAGCAAACTTCTGAGCCATTCCCGCAAAAGAGCAAAGGAATATAAAGCAACTTAAAGCAATTATCTTTTTCATACTTTTACCTTTTATGTTTCACCTTATGACTGCAAATATAGCAGAGGGTTTATAATATAGAATCTAAATTACGTTAATTTAGAATTCTTGTCCAATAATAAAGTGGATATTGCTACCGCCACGCTTGCTTGAATAGTCGGGAGTATCAAATCCGTATGCCCAGTCAATACCCATCAATCCGATCATCGGAAGGAAGATGCGGACACCCACACCAGCCGAACGTTTCAGATCAAACGGATTAAATTCCTTCAAAGTTCTCCAGGCATTACCTGCTTCAGCAAATACCAAACCATAGATTGTTGATGAAGGTTCCAACAAGAACGGATAGCGCAATTCCATTGACAAGCGTGAATAAGCATAACCATAAGAATTATAACCGCCATTACCGGCAATACTTCCGTTTTCATATCCTCTCAATCCGATTGTTTCAGTTGCATAAGTACTTGAATAACCGCTCATACCGTCACCGCCCATATAGAATGTTTCAAACGGAGACCTCTTATTCTTATCATAAGAACCCAAGAATCCATATTCAACACGTGTCATCAATACCGGTGTGCGTTTTACTGTCAACGGAGCTAACGGAGAGAATATCTTAGCTTTGAATTTCCATTTATGGTATTCAATAAAACGGAACTTGGTTGGGTCTTGATCGCTTAATGATCCGTAATCCTTATTATCGAACAAAGAGAACGGAGGAGTTGCACTCACTGATAAAGAGAACTGAGAACCGCGACGAGTATACAACGGGTTATCTATAGAGTTACGTTGCAACATCAATTCCAAGTTGATGTTATGACATGTACCATTGTTTACAAGGAAGTAATCCCAATCATGCATTTTGTACATCTGATAATTCAGTGTTGCCATGAACTGGAAGAAATCATCCGGCCAATTTAAACGCTTACCATAACCGGCAGAAAGACCAAACATCATGATATATTTTTCCGGGTTCAATGCAGCTTCATAGTTATAATTATTACCATAACCATAATTTCCATATCCATAGCCACCATAACCACCATATCCGCCATAATAATTATATGGATTATAACTATTATAGTAATTATTATTATAATAGCTGCTGCTAATATCGGTTTGCCTTGAGAAATAAGCGCTTAACGATAACGTATTCGGACGTTTACCGCCAAACCAGGGATCCATAAACGAAATACTATATGCCTGATAATAGCGTCCGTTGGTCTGTCCGCTCAAAGTCAGAGTCTGTCCTTCACCTTGCGGTATGATACCTTTATAAGTAGAAGGATTAAATAAGTTCTTTACAGAGAAATTGGTAAACTTCAAACTTAATTTACCGATCACACCTGTTTGTCCCCAACCGGCAGAGAATTCGATCTGGTCATTAGCTTTAGATACCAGATTATACTGGATGTCCACAGTTCCGTTTTCGGCATCCGGTATTGGTTGCGGAACCAGGTTTTCCGGGTCAAAGTGTCCCATCTGTGCAATTTCACGAACAGAACGCATCAAATCTTCACGACTGAATAACATACCCGGTTTAGTACGAAGTTCACGACGAACGATATCTTCATACAAACGGTCGTTACCATTAATTATAATCTTATTAATAGAGGCCTGAGGACCTTCCTGAATACGGATTTCCAAAGAGATAGAATCATTATCTACATCTACTTCCACAGGATCGGCGTTAAAGAATAAATAACCGTTATTGAAATACAGGTTCGACACAGCGTCTTCATCACTTTGCAAACGTTCTCCTAATTTCTTCTGGTTATATACGTCGCCGGGCTTCATTCCTAACAAGAAGTTCAACTGCTCCGTAGGATATTTTGTATTACCTACAAAAGAAATATCCCGCAAGTAATACTTATCACCTTCGTCAACCTTTATATAAACATCAACACGTTTATCATTATAATTCACAACACTGTCTTCCAGAATTACAGCATCACGATAACCGTGTTCATTATATTTATCAATAATATTTTTCTTATCCTTATCGTATTCTTCCGTTGTAAACTTCTTTGTGCTGAACATCTCAAGGACACTGGATTTCCAGTCATTCTGAAGGTTGAATTTTTCATTCGTCTTCTTCATAGCCTTTTTCAAATCGCGATCCGTCAACGCTTTATTCCCATCAAAGTGAATTTTATGAATTTTGGTCTTTTCATGCTTATTAATGAATATATCCACTATAACTTCACCTTCATGGGAAATATCATCTTTCTGAAGAATTTCCACATCCACGTTCTTATATCCTTTACCATCAAAAAACTTCTGGATTAATATCTTGGCACGGTCCATCACGTTCGGCGTTACCTGAAAGCCTTTCTTTAAGCCTAGTTTAGCTTCAAGATCCTGTTTTTCCCCTTTCTTAATGCCGTGATAATTAACTTCCGAAATACGAGGACGTTGCTTTAATTGTATTTCCAGCCACACCTGGTCTCCTTCAACCTTAGTAGCCAATATCTTTACATCAGAAAACAATCCATGCTTCCAAAAACGTTTTATGGCTGTCGTTATTTCATCTCCGGGGATAGTAACTTCATCTCCTACGGATAATCCGGAGAAACCGATCAACACAAAATCATCATAATTCTTAATACCCGTTACCTTAATATCTGCAATTTTATACTTCTTTGGCAACGAATAAGAAAAAACCGGTAACTCTGCCGGTTTTTCAACCTGGGTAGTGTCAGTTTCCTGAGCAAATGCTCCGCATGCAAAGCCCAGAAAAATAAAAAACAGCACTATTCTTTTGTACATATAACAGCTAATTGTTTATAAGATTAATTGCTCACTTGTCTTACCAAAACGGCGCTCACGCTGTTGATAATACAATATAGCTCCATACAATTCTTCTTCTCTGAAATCAGGCCAGAACACATCTGTAAAATATAATTCTGCATACGACAACTGCCATAGCAAGAAATTACTGATGCGTTTTTCTCCACCGGTACGAATCAATAAATCCGGATCGGGGATGCCTTTTGTCGTTAGATGGTCTGAGACAACAGCCTCAGTTATATCGTTGGGGGTTATTTTCTTATCTGCCACTTCTCCAACAAGCGTTTTAACAGCCTGTACAATTTCCCAACGGGAAGAATAACTTAAGGCCAACACCAATGTGGTTCCTGTATTAACTGAAGTTTTATCAATACATTCCTGTAAAGTTACACGTGCATCTTCCGGCAGACGGGATAAATCGCCAATAGCCATCAGACGTACATTATTTTTCATCAAATCAGGAGTTTCCCTGTGAATAGCCGATACTAACAAACTCATCAAGGCTTGTACCTCCTGTTCCGGACGATTCCAATTCTCTGTAGAAAAGGTATACACCGTCAGATATTTCAAGCCGATAGCAGTTGCCGCCTCCACAATTTTACGAACAGAAACGACACCTTCCTGATGACCGAAACTACGGTCTTTACCCTGAGCTTTTGCCCAGCGTCCGTTTCCATCCATTATAATAGCCACATGCTGTGGCAAGCGTTTTCTGTCTATTTCTTCAAACAACGACATTTTTTATTTCGTATCTTAATAACCACTTATACTGTTCTTGTTATTACATGGTCTGTTACGAGGTCCGAAATCCCATGTAACAGAAAGCAACAATAAAGAATACCAATCTTTATTCTTCAAAAAGCTGCTTTTTATTCCATACGGATTATCCAAAACTGCATTTCCCTCCAGATTGTCGCCAAACAATTTCCGGAAAGAAAATTCGCATCCCAGATTAATCCGGTTCTTTAATTTATACTTTACGCCAACGCCCAAAGGCACATTTACACTAGCCATAGTACTTCCATTACCTGGGGCAACCGTCATTCCAAGCCCTAACAATACGTAAGGCGAAAACCGTTTAGCATTTGCATAAGCAAACTTATCGCTATACGGAAAAAAGTTGAACTCCATTTGTCCACCCAATTCTATCAGGTTCCGATTGAAAGAAACCTGCGCATTATCAGGAAAAACATTATCCAACCCTGCGGTACTCCCCGAAATACGTCCCCATAACAAATCGGCTTTTACAGCCCATCTGAAATTAGCATTATAACGAAACACAGCACCCAATGCAGGATTCAAGCCTTTAAAAAAGGCATTCTTGTTTGCATCCCCCATATAATAGGCTCCGCCTGCCATTCCGCCAATTTCATATTTGTATTCCTGAGCATATAGTACAGGAAATGAACCGGTTAAAAGGATAATTATCAATATACGTTGAAAGAAAGTAGAAGTCATACGCTTTACTGTTATATATACTACATCTCTTTTCTAACGATAAAAGCCTGATAAAATTATACTTTTCTCCAAGGAACTTTCTAGTCCTTAAATCCCAGCCGGTTTATGCGACCACGCCAGATTTCATCCAACACGTTCGAATTGTTGCTTGTTTTTCCGCCGAAAATAAGCATATATTTTTCTTTATCTACCAATACTGAAGAAAAGCCTCTGGCCTTATATGATTCGGGCAACACAACCATCGAATCTATTTCAGACCATGTCACGCCGTTATCTATTGAATTATATATTGTTTTAGAGGGCTTACCTGCAGCGTCAATTCCTCCTATCAGGAAGAATTTATCATCATAGCGCGATAACATAGCGCCTTCGCTTGGCACTAAAACATCTGTTCCTTCATCCGAAAGAATAGCCCATGAAGTAGCATTCATTGTTGCCCAAACAGTATTACTCAGTTGACCGTTGCCTGTTCTACCACATGCAACTGTTAAACGCTCTTTATACATAATACTATGCGTTGCCGAACCAAAACCTGTAACAGGGAAATTGACCGGAACAATGTTTCCTTCCGTCCAATTTTGAGATTTATCCATTGCAGCAAACTTCAATGTTCCATCCTTATCAATAATAGTAGCTAATGCTGACGGCTGGCTTATGCCGCCTTCTTTTACACCACCCAACAAATACTTCACAACCGGCGTATTATCCAGCACAGACCAATTTTGCCCATCTACAGACTGATAAACAATGCCTTTTGTTCCCGGGGCATACAGAATGCCCTCATATTCAGTAATCTGAGAAAGACGTATTTCATTATCAGGCAATCCGGACAAAGAAAGTTCGTCCCATTTTTTCGCATCCGAAGCTGCCGAACGATATAATTTATAGCTTTTATCCGTTGCCGGCTTCACATACATATAATAATAATCGGAACTATTCACATTAAAAGCAACAACTTTTTCTTCGTCAATGCTCAGACCGGTTACCTTATCTGCATACAAAGACCAAACCATTGAATCGGGAACGACCTGATGAATGTTGACCTGAGCCAAATATGTTTTAGAAAACTGTCCGTCATAAGAATAGGTAATAAACTTCACCGGTTTGGAAAAGTCAAGAGAATCTGTTCCATTCCAAGGAATAGTATCTCCTACAGCTTCTTGTATAACCTGAACCTGAGCCGTACCGGAAGCAAAGTTAACTGTACAAACCACTTTTTCAATTTCAGTTCCATAAGCCATTGAATCTATATTGAAAATACGTCCGTCCAACTGGTCTATTGTAAAATCGACTTTCGACAGCTCGGGTACCGAATCGTTTTTCAGAGTAAAAGAAGTAATCTGGCAATTTTTGGGTATGGCATACTCCGCATCATCCGACCCCAAACAGGAATTCATCAACAAAACTAAGCATCCTGCTAGAAATAGTACTATTTTATTTTTCATCAAAAACATAAGTTTGTTGCATATAAAGGCACAAAAGTAGAAACATTTTTGGCTTTATACCTAATACATGCTAATATTTATAATATTTTAGTGCCAAGTCTTCATAATATATCCGGCCTTTTATGAATGTACTCCGTAATAAAACGCCCCGATGATTTCGAAAAATGGCCTCGATGATTTTCAGAAAACATCCCGATGATTTCCTGCGAAGCCGAGGCCTGCATCCAAGTCACATCCGGAGCCTTTATTCCACCACCCAGAGAAACCGGAGCCGTCTCTATACGAATCTTATCCCATAAGCCGGCACGAATAAATTGTTCCAAAAGGAAAGGGCCGCCTTCAACCATTAAAGAATCTATTTTACGTTTATATAAATTATTTAATACCTGGGACAATACATCTTGGGAAAAATCAATCCGTACATATTCTACATTAGGAATGCCCTGCATTTCTTTTTCCGTAAATACAAGCGTAAGTACAGAACCATCCAGCAAATGATAATCAGCAGGTATCGATAAATCCCTATCCAACACAACCCGTACCGGAGACTTACCAGTCCAATAGCGAACGGTTAACGAAGGATTATCCAATAAGGCCGTACGCGTTCCTACCATAATAGATGCTACTTCGGAGCGAAGTTTGTGTACACGCATCAATGTTCCGGAAGAAGATAGAATAACAGGAGGTTCAAATACATTTGTCCGCATACGGTCCATATATCCATCCGCACTCTGAGCCCATTTTAATACAATATACGGACGTTTACGAATCTGCGAAGTCATAAACGGAAGATTCAGCTCATAAGCCTCTTTTTCCAAAACACCGGTTACGACTTCTATTCCGGCCCCACGCAACATCTTAACTCCTCGTCCCGAAACTTCAGGAAAAGGGTCAAGACATCCTATTACCACCCGGTGAATATGTTTACGGATAATGAGTTCCGCACATGGAGGCGTTTTCCCATAATGAGAGCAAGGCTCAAGACTCACATACATCGTTGCGTTCTGCAACAATGATTCATCCTTTACCGAAGCAATCGCATTTACTTCGGCATGAGGCAACCCACATTTCCGGTGAAACCCTTCACCTATAATTTTACCGTTATGTACAATAACAGCACCAACCATAGGATTCGGGCTTGTATAGCCTTCCCCGTTCCGGGCAAGTGCAATGCAACGCGCCATATACTTATCTTCAACTTCTATCATAATCTTTGCATATAAATGGTTTTTGCACTATTTTTGTACCAAAATAAAAAGCATGACTGAGACCGTATCCTATATAAACAACTCTCTTAAAGACTACTATCCTGCGAGCGAAATCAAAGGTTTCACCAGATTGATTATGGAGCATGTTTGCGGACTTCAGCCTTACCAGCTCTTGCTTGGCAAAGGTAATGAATTATCCGACAAGGAGAAGGCAGAAATCAAGGAGATTGTTGAACGGCTAAAAAAATCGGAACCTATCCAATATATATTAGGTATTGCCGATTTTTCAGGATATGAATTCAACGTAACCTCTTCGGTATTGATACCCCGACCGGAAACAGCCGAGTTGGTAAACAAAATAAAGGAAGATCAAAAAACAGCACTGCCGCTCCGTATACTTGATATCGGAACCGGAAGCGGATGTATCGCCATCTCATTAGCAAAACTACTAAAACAATCCGAAGTGTATGCAATAGATATTTCAGAAAATGCTTTAGCCATCGCCAAGCAAAATGCAAAGAAATTACAAGCAGAAATCCGGTTTGTTCAAGCCGACATTTTATCGCCGTCTGTTTTTGAATCCTTCCGGGAGAAATTTCAATTTCTTTCGAGAGAGAACCAAAATTCTTCTGATTGGGGCTTTAATATAATTGTAAGCAATCCGCCTTATGTAATGGAAAGAGAAAAAGCAGAAATGGATGCAAATGTACTGGACTACGAACCCCACCTTGCCTTATTCGTATCAAACGACGACCCACTTCTGTTTTATCGAACCATTGCACGCCTGGGTAAACAATGGTTATCCCAAAACGGATTCCTTTATTTTGAAATAAACGCCCGGTGCGGAAACGAGACAAAAGAGATGTTAAAAGCAGAAGGATATAAAAACATCGAACTGATAAAAGATTTTTACGGTAAAGACCGGATTATAAAAGCACAATTATGAAACAAATAACCGAGCCTGAATTACTGCACCGCACAGCGGCTTATTGCTCATCAGCCGAACGATGTATACAAGATGTGAAAAAGAAAATAGACGCAGCAGGATTACCAGCCGAAGCAACACAACGCATCATAGATCGTTTACTCAAAGAGAAATTTATTGATGAAGAACGTTTTTGCCGGAGTTTTGTAAACGACAAGCTGCGCTTCAACAAATGGGGACGCATCAAAATAGCTTATGAATTACAAAAGAGAGGAATCCCCGCTTCCAAACGGACCGAAGCTTTAAATAATATTGACGATGAAGAATATCGCGACATACTTCATTCTTTATTAAAAGATAAAAAGAAAACAACAACAGGAAAAGACGAGCGCGAACTATTTAACAAATTACTTCGTTTTGCTGCCGGAAGAGGTTTTGAAAGCAGAGAAGCTGTTATTTGTTTGCAACAGTTATTTAAAGGGAGCAACTATGCCGACGATTTTGAATGACATATTAAACCTTTTCTTTCCCAATTTATGCAGATTATGCAAAAAGCCCCTTATAGACGGAGAAAATCAAATATGTTTGAATTGCCTATATGACCTGCCTCGCACCAATTTCCATAAAATCAAGACTCTTAACCCTGCAGAACAATTATTTATGGATAATCCAAACATTGTCCATGCCTATTCGTTTTTATATTACGGGAAAGGCGGCAACGTACAAAAACTCATACACTCTCTTAAATATTACGATAATAAAGAACTTGGTTATTTACTGGGAAGGCAAGCCGCACTAGGACTGCAAAAGGCAAACAGTCCGTTATGTAAAACGGAACTACTTCTCCCCGTTCCTCTACATCCAAGAAAACAAAAACAAAGAGGGTATAACCAGTCTGAATGGATTGCACTCGGATTAAGTTCCGTCTGGAATACACCTATCAACATGTCTGTATTACAACGAACCAAAGAATCCGATACTCAAACCCATAAAGCCATATATAATCGATGGATAAACGTAAAAGACATTTTTGCCGTACAAAATACAAATGAATTAAAAGGCAAACACATTCTTTTGATAGACGACGTAATAACCACGGGGTCAACGATTAGCGGATGTATTAAAGCTTTGCACATTGTCCCGGGCTTACAAATTAGCGTGTTTTCTATTGCCATAGCCTGAATATTAACAAAAAATTAATACACAATATTCAAGGTTATGTCATAGGGTTTAACTAAATTTGCAAACTGGTATAAACACATTTATTAGGTTGTATGAAAACACTGGAAAGATTAGTAGCAGAGAGATTATTAAAGATTAAGGCTGTCAAATTGCAGCCCGCAAATCCTTTTACATGGGCATCAGGATGGAAATCTCCGATCTACAATGATAACAGAAAGACACTGTCTTATCCGGAAATCAGAAGTTTCATCAAATTAGAATTAGCCCGTACTATCAGCGAAAAGTACGAAAATGCAGATGCTATTGCCGGTGTGGCTACAGGAGCTATCGCCCAGGGAGCATTAGTTGCAGATTTACTGGGCCTTCCGTTCGTATACATCCGTTCTACACCCAAAGATCATGGTTTGGAAAACCTGATTGAAGGAGAATTGAAACCGGGATCAAAAGTAGTTATCGTAGAAGACCTGGTATCTACAGGCGGCAGCAGTTTGAAAGCAGTACAGGCTGTACGGAATTTTGGCTGCGACGTTGTCGGTATGGTTGCTATCTTTACTTATGGTTTTCCTGTTGCCGTACAAGCATTCAAAGATGCAAAAGTTACATTGACAACATTAAGTAACTACGATGCCGTATTGGAAGAAGCCGTACGTACCGACTATATTGACGAATCGGAAATCGCAATTCTTCAGGATTGGCGTAAAGATCCGGGTAACTGGAATCCTCAAATCTAAAATACGGAGGTACTGATGACCGAATTTGTTAGTGAGATCAAAACAATCCCACATAATGATGATCGCATCTTTGCTATGCTATCCGATCTTTCCAACCTGGAAAAGATCAAGGATCGTATTCCGCAAGATAAGATAAAAAATTTTGAGTTCGACAGCGATTCATGCAGCTTCGCTGTCGATCCTGTTGGCAAGATTACATTTCAGATAGTGGATCGTGAGCCGAACAAAACTATTAAATTTACAACAACCAATTCGCCCGTTCCGTTAAATCTGTGGATTCAGTTAAAACAGGTTGAAGAAAACGACACAAAGTTGAAAATGACAATCCGCGCTGAATTGAATCCATTTATCAAGCCAATGGTTTCAAAACCCCTACAGGATGCTTTAGAGAAAATATCAACAGTGATAGCTTCCTTACCTTATTAATTTCTTTTTATTATGTCTCAGAAACTTTGGGAAAAAAATGTCCGGGTAGACCATGAAGTGGACATTTTTACAGTAGGTAAAGACCGCGAAATGGATCTTTACCTTGCAAAATATGATGTATTGGGTTCGATGGCACACATCACCATGCTGGAGAGTATCGGTCTGCTTACAAAAGAAGAACTGAATATCCTGTTAGCTGAACTCAGGAACATTTATACCGTAGCCGAAAGCGGACAGTTTATCATAGAAGAAGGAATAGAGGATGTTCATTCTCAGGTAGAACTTATGCTGACCCGCTGTTTAGGAGACATTGGTAAAAAAATCCACAGCGGACGTTCACGCAACGACCAGGTATTACTTGACCTAAAGTTATACACAAGAGCACAGATACAAGAATTAGTAACACTTGTTACCAAGCTGTTTGATGTACTGATCGAACAAAGCAACCGGTATAAAAATATTTTATTACCGGGATATACCCATCTTCAAGTAGCGATGCCCTCCTCTTTCGGTTTATGGTTTGGAGCTTATGCAGAAAGCCTGGCAGACGACCTCCAGTTGATGCAGGCAGCTTACAAGGTATGCAACCGCAACCCGTTAGGCTCTGCAGCCGGATATGGTTCATCTTTCCCGCTAAACCGACAGATGACAACAGATATTCTCGGCTTCGATTCTCTCAATTATAACGTTGTATACGCGCAAATGGGCAGAGGCAAAATGGAGAGAACAGTAGCTTTTGCTATGGCAGGTATAGCCGCAACTTTATCCAAACTTGCTTTTGACGCCTGTATGTTCAACAGTCAGAATTTCGGTTTTATTAAACTGCCGGACCAATTTACAACAGGTTCCAGTATTATGCCACATAAAAAAAATCCGGACGTTTTTGAACTGACACGAGCCAAATGCAACAAAATACAAGGTCTTCCGCAACAAATTACGTTGATAAGCAACAATCTTCCCTCCGGATATTTCCGTGATCTTCAAATCATCAAAGAAGTATTTTTACCTTCATTTGACGAACTAAAAGATTGTCTCCGTATGGTGACTCACATGATGCGTGAAGTAAAAGTAAACGAACATATCCTTGATGACGACAAGTACGCTTTATTATTCAGTGTGGAAGAAGTAAACCGTCTTGTATTGGAAGGTGTACCTTTCCGGGATGCGTACAAACAAGTAGGATTAAACATCGAAGCCGGTAAATTTACTCCGAACAAAGAAGTACATCACACACACGAAGGCAGTATCGGTAATCTATGCAATGATTACATTTCGGCACTTATGCAGAAAGTAGTGGATGGCTTCTCTTTCGAACGTATGAATGAAGCGGAAAAGAAATTAATAGAAGGATAACAATATGACAAAGCGAATCCTTATCTGCCTCTTGACATTTATGGTTCTATCTTGTACAAAAATAGAAGAATCCAGTATTCCTTTTGCCAATGTCTTCCTAAAGTTAGACTTAGCTTTCCAGGACAAAGAATTATTGACCCTATTTAATTACAAAGAATATACGAAACCCCGTTATGCAGGCGAAATGACAGGATTTTCCGGGGTACTTGTAGTTCATGGCAATGACAATTATTATGCATACGATCTGTGTTGTCCCTATGAAGCGGAACAAAGCACAAAAATAGTTTCAACAAATGCAGGTATAGCCAAATGTCCTAAATGCGGGACAGAATATGATATTTCTTATGGAGCAGGAAATCCGATGAAAGGTCCATCCAAGTTTGCTTTAAGGAGATATAACGTATACATGAACGGTCAGGAATTGATTGTAAGAAACTAAAAAAATCAGCTTCTCAACTTAACTTTTTCAGGAAAATATTTGCATGTGTAAAACTTTTATCTACCTTTGCACACGCAAACGACAACAATGCGGAAGTAGCTCAGTTGGTAGAGCATAACCTTGCCAAGGTTAGGGTCGCGGGTTCGAGTCCCGTCTTCCGCTCATCTCTTAAGAGAAAGGGATGCTCGAATGGTGGAATCGGTAGACACGAAGGACTTAAAATCCTTTGGCTATTGCAGCTGTGCGGGTTCAAGTCCCGCTTCGAGTACTGTTTATTTGTTGCGGAAGTAGCTCAGTTGGTAGAGCATAACCTTGCCAAGGTTAGGGTCGCGGGTTCGAGTCCCGTCTTCCGCTCAGCTTCCAAAAGGCCTCGTAATTCTTAGGAATTGCGGGGCTTTTTACTTTCTAATAACCGGTCATAATAGGCAGAAGGTTCAAAAAGACCGCCACTCCTTGCATAGTATTCTTCATTCAAATTATATATACCATCTTTGACCGTTGTCCATTCTTCGCCAGACGAAGGACTGTAAGTTTGCATCTGTTTCCAGTTTTTATAATTCTGGTTTCCATTCGTTTCCAGTAGTCCTACTTTTAAGCCAGGGAAAGGCAGCAGACGGGCTGCAATATTTTTATTCCATTCTGCCAAAAACGGAGAAGCTGTCAGATCAGCACAAAAACACGGTATATTGTTCTCATAAGCAATTTGCGCTATCTTCATCGTCATACTCATTGTTTTGGCAACAGCTTTCAATGCTATAGCCTTATATCCCATTTCAATACGGATCAAAGCATCTCTATCGGTATGGGCACTTTCATCCGCAGCTATACGTATATCCACATCGTTCACATCAATGTCATACTCCTCGGGGAAAGGTTCTTCTATTATAGCAATCTGCTCATATGCCCCTATTTTACGGGCATGATCTATGAAACGGAGCAAGGTTTCTTTCTTTTCATACCTTCCGTTGGCATCCAGATAATAAAGAATCTTTCCATTTTCTGTATGAGGTGTTGCAATATGGCCTATTGTCTGATGAATTTCAGTCAGCCGGTCGCAATCCTTTTTCAGCATATCTTCCTGAGTACCGGGTTGGCCTATTTTGATCTTCGGAAAGAAATATCCTTCCGAAACCATATGCTTCATCTCCTCAGGAGAAACATTGTATGATATCAAAGGAATGCAAGCTACCTGCTTATGTTGCAACGACAAAGCTTTTCTATATACTTCAGGCACCATATCATCAAAGCTACTAATGCCATTTTCAGCTGCATACAATAACCAAGCTGCATTATCCACACCAACTAAAGCATTCAACACAAACGTTTTTCTCAAACGATGGTTTCCTGTTATTACCTTACCATATTCGTAAACCTCTTCAAATATCTCATCCAGCAACTCCATAGGCGAATAAAACGTTTTTCCTTTTATTATGCCTAAAGCTTTCTCTGTAAGAGCTAACATTAACGCATTTCCTGCACTTTCCGAATGTTTGGTAAAAACAGACGAATCGCTCCACAAAATACTTTGCGTGCCAACTCCTATTTTCCGGATACCGGATTCACTCTCCAATAAGCAGATAGATTGCCACAGCTCATTAAGATAACCGCCTTTAAATCCGAACGGACGGATCAACGGTTCACGTTCAAAGTTTAATCCGACATCAGCAATTTTGATGCTTCGTCCGGTAATCTTATTTGCACACTTCTGTAATCCCAACATATCTATCACTTTATCAGAAGAAGCAGCCATCATGCTTAAATTCTTCATGAAGCTTCGTCTGTCCATTTTATTTTACTTTTATAATTTCACTTCCCAACCTTTTTGATATTCCCTGGTCCAGAGATTCTTAGTATCAGGGGCATTTAAAATCTGTCCATTACTGCTGTCTATTTCCAACGAATGTCCAACCCGATGAGAGATATTGCCTAATTGCATCAACAAAGTACTTTTATGCCCGGTAAGAATATCTGCATTCAACTTTTCTCCCTTCAAGATTCCATCCAAGAAATTGCGGATGTGGAAACCGTCCAGTTCCTTAGCCGGATCAACCAGGTTACGGGCATCAATATCGATCTTGCTATATACTTGTTTTACCTTCTTATTGTCCAGATCGTAAATAATATAGCCATCACTTCCGGTAATCACCATACTGCCTTTCTCGCCATAAAACATAGCGCCTACGGTACTGCCTTCAATTGTGCGTCCGTTACAGCTACGGCCTTCCCATACCATACTTTTATTATTACCAAATTCCAGATTTATAACTTGTGTATCGGGAGTTTCCCAATCATCCTGATAACGATAACGTCCTCCATAAGAGTTTACCTTTGTTGGATAGTCCACTCCCATTCCCCAGCGAAGAAGATCAATCATGTGCGTACCGTTATTGGCCGACTCGGATGTTCCCCAATGCCAGAACCAATGCCAATTATAATGCAGAAAATTAGGTTTATAGCCAACACGTGGAGCAGGCCCTTGCCATAAATCCCAATCCAGCCATTCCGGAACCGCAGTCACCTTCTCTATACCAATCGAAGGTCTGTTATTTGTGTACCACGCTTTCCCAAAATAAGGATTGCCTATTGCGCCTTCTTTTATTTCGTTGATTCCCTGAATCACATTCGGCCACGAACGACGTTGTGTACCCATCGCCACAACCCGCTTGTATTTATCTGCAGCTTTTACCAGAATCTCCCCTTCTTCCGGGCAATAGCTACATGGTTTTTCCAGATATACATCTTTTCCGGCCTTCATTGCCATCAATGCAGCATACGCATGCCAATGGTCGGGGGTAGCAATCATTACGGCATCTACGTCCTGAGCTTCTATCATTTTACGGATATCACCTTCCGGTTTGGGAGCATTGCCTGTTATCTTTTCGATGGATGCAATACTTTTTTCAATAGCTCTTTTGTCTACATCACATACATAGATAACTTCACAGTTCTTCTGTTTACAGAAGTTATTGGCCAGTGCAAAACCACGTGCATTTACGCCGGCAGCTCCCACACGAATCCTGTCGTTTGCTCCTACGATCCGTGCATAGCTCTTTGCACTAAACCCGGGTAGCACACCTCCCACAGAAACTAATGCCGTACCCATCATTGCTTTTTTCAAAAAATTACGTCTTGTTGTCATGATATTTATATTTTGTATTATTCGGATATAAATGAATTTAATAAATTAAGATACTCACTCTTAGATAAAACCGGCACATAGTCTTTTAATATATCGGACAAATTGGCGGGGTTCTCGGTTAATAAATCGACTAATGTTTGCGCTACAATCTTTGCCGGAGTAACGACTGCCGATTCATAATCGGTTACTTCAAAGTTTGCCGCATGCAGGAATCCTTTTGTTCCCCCGGCTGTAGCATGTATACCCGGCATTAAATGAGAAATATCACCCATGTCGGTAGAAGCCTTGAAATGTCCCATTCTTATGATCTGTTTCTCCGGCATAAACTGTCGGGCATTTGCAGCAAAACAATCATTTATAGCGGAGTTACAAATTAAAGGAAGATAGCCGGGCAAAGTCTTTATACGGGTTGTTGCTCCCACAGCCTCACCTCCTGATTTAAAAGCCCTGTCGAATTTCAGCGATACATCCCGAATCCCATCTACAGTAGATGAGCGGACATAAGCTTCCAGCCTGACATCGGCAGGAACACTGTTCACACTTTCTCCACCTTTTGTTATGATAAAATGAACCCTGCTATGTTCTTCATCCTTAAAGGTCTCGCGCATGGCGTTAATCGCATTAATACCGGACACGGCAGCATTCAAGGCATTGATGCCCTCGTGGGGATAGGCAGCCGCGTGTGCAGCCTTTCCAATATATTGCACCTGCTTACTGTTAAATCCACAGCCAGTATCATATATACCAATGGCCGGCCCTGGCAAGTCGGATTCGGCATGTACCATCAAGGCAGCATCTATATCATCAAACTCGCCCAGACGTACCAGTTCCTGCTTACCACCGAAGTATTTTATCTTTCTTTCCTTCTTCAATGTCTCCCTGTATCCCAACTCTATATATTCTTCTGCAGGTACGGCAAAAAATGTGACATTACCATTCAAAGAATCTGCTACTCCCGACAATTTCATAGCCTTGGCAACCAGCATAAGAATTCCGAGTTGTAAATTATGCCCGCAGGTATGGGTAGCGCCCGATACAGCGTCGGCATGCGGGCTTTCACGGCAAACAATTCCATCTAATTCACCCAGTACAGCTATATTATGTACTGGTTCATCCGTATCTTTCAACTTAGCTTTTACGCCAGTCAAAGCCAGATTCTCTTTCACTTCATATCCGCATGAACGCAGATAATCGGCCACTAAACCGGAAGTACGTACCTCCTTAAATCCTAATTCGGGATGATATCCAATATCCTTCACCAATTCTAAAACTTCTTCAGAACAGCGGTCTATTTCATTTATAAGTATTCTTTTTAATTCTTCTGCGTTCATTGATTTATGCCATCAAAAAAACTTTTGTATAAAAACTGGTATGCAGAACTAGCTTATAAGGCTATAGGCTAATCTGTTTCCTTATTTATATTAAATTTTTCTTCCTGATTTTTTAAGTTTAATATACTGTACTTTTATTCTTTTAACCTAGGACGAAATTAATTTTGAGCTTGGTAGTAATCAATTTTCAGCTAGGTCAAAAGAATAAAAGTACCTGTATTTACTATTAGATTGTGCTTCTTTCAAAGCCAGTATATAGCTATATTACCATTCAGGCTTCCAAATCTCACAATCTGCACATTCTATCCTTCTACACCAACGACAGTAATTGTTTGGATGATAGAAAAATAACCCAGAGAGTTGCAATATTGAGTATAATATTTTCGGACAGTGTATTTTTATGTACTCCCATTATCTTTTTATTATTGGAGAGGAAACATAACACAACTGCCACCAATGGTGCCCCAAGAACAGTCATTGCCTGCGCAAAAATTATGAGTTGTATCGGGTTAGAATCAAAGAACACAGCAACCAGCGTGCTCAATGCCAATACGACAGAAGCAAATATCTTCACCCATTTATCATTAACGGACTGGCCTAAATGCAGAGCATCTGCCAGAAAGATTCCGCTCATTACAGCATTGGCTACATAAGAAGAAAATGAAGCGGCAAACAACCCGATCAGGAACAACCATTTAGCTAACGGGCCTAACAAGGGTTCCAACTGTAATGCCATATCAATAGCGCTGTTCACCTGAATGCCTTTAGGTGCCAGTACCGCAGCCGAAGTTACAATAATGATGGCACTTAACAAGCCAAGTGTTACTATCCCGATAACGGCATCCCGCAATCCTTTTTTTAAATCGGAAAGATGCCAATTCTTGCCCTGTACCATATAAACCTGACCTGCTGCCGCTGCAACACTAAATGATGTAGAAGCAATAGCTATCAGAATACTTACATCAGAAGGGACAGAGGGAATAAAGCCTTTCAATAATTCAACGCCATCTATCCTGGCCCTGAATAAGTTTCCGGCAAACGCAACAATCATCAGAATTACAAGGAACACCATTACCTTCTCCAGCAAGTTATAAAAGTTGGAAGAAGTCCATATAAACAATAATGTAACTATCAGGAATAAGACAGCCCATATAGCAATGCCACCTCCAAACAGAGTATCCATAGACAAACCTACACCTATTGTGTTGCCTGTTTGAAAACCGGCACAACTGAAACATACGCTTAAGCCCATGAGTATGGAGAGCGTCCGTCCATAGTTTTGTTCAACAATAGACAATAATGATTTGGAAGAAATACACCCCACCCTGGCAGCCATCCGGGTAAAATAAATCATGAAGAAGACAGAAACCACAATTACCCATAGAGTAGAATACTGCATTGTAGCACCGGCCTTACTGCAAACAGTAAGAGTACCCGGCCCTAAAACCATTGCAGCCGTTATGAGCCCGGGACCCAGTACCTCGAATATTTTCTTAAAGCTAAACTTTCCTATATCCATACCTGTAGTTATTTCAACCATTCGGACAAATGCTCACTTACAAAAGCATCGTCATTCAAATGAGGATAAGCCTTATATATCCGGGTTATTTCATCGTATTGTCCGGGAGACAACACTTCCTGAAGGTTCAGACACCATGTGCCTTTAAACAATCCCTGGCGTCTTAGCACTTCATGCAAACCGGGAATACATCCGGCAAAGTTATTAGCCGTATCAAAGAATGCTGCATTCGTGTCCGTTATCTGAATACCTCTGGTAAGCAGTTCATGAGGAATATCTTTGCCGGAATCGAGCAGAGCATGTATCTCATCCAGCAATTCTACAGCTTTACGGGTCCAAACACACCAATGCCCTAAAAGACCGCCTTTTATCCGCACCTTTTTCACCTCATTTCCGGAAGAGACAGCATATTCCGTCAACAAGTCCGGAACAATATTATCGTCGTTGCCGGTGTAAAGCGTTATTTCGTTTTCCTTATTGGCATCACATACGGCGCGAACAACATCAAATGTTCTGTAACGGTTAAACGGGGCCATCTTTATACCAAGCACATTCGGTATCGTTGCAAATTCTCTCCAAAATTCATAAGGTAACACCATACCACCAACCGATGCCTGAAGATAAAAACCTATCACCGGCATAACAGCCGCAACTTGCCGGCAATGAGAAAGAAGATCTTCCACCGAAGACTCCTTCAATGCTGCCAGGCTCAATAAACAGGCATGGTATCCGGCAGATACGGCAAAGCTAGCCTCACGCACGGCTTGTTCTGTTTTTCCGCAAACGCCTGCTACTTTCAGTATTTTCCGTCCCGAAGCCCACGAATCAATCTCGGCAGAAACGGTAGACAAAACCTGTTCGAACATTCCGTGTTCGCGTATTTCAAATTGGGTAGAATGTACTCCCACAGCCAAACCACCCACACCTGCATCTATATAATAACGAATCAAAGCTTTCTGGTGTTTTTCATCAAACTTCCGTTTCTCATCCAGCGCTAACGGCACGGCCGGTATTACACATCCTTTTCTAAACGAGCTTAGTATATCTTTATCAATGTCTTGTATCTTCATAGCTTTTAGTATTTTCCGTTATTTACTTCAAAATGTGTAGGTTTATTCAATTCACGTCCGCCTTGCATAATCCATTCGGCCTGCATACGTATAAGTTCTTTTGCCTGTATAGACGGCGTTCCGAAATAGCCAAAAGCTTTTCCGGAGTTATTCAAATAAGATGTATCGGCCGAAGGAATCTGCAAATCCAGCTTTTTCCCCATTATCAGGGCCATTTCTTCGGCAACATCTTTTACAGACAGTATCTCTGTGCCGGTAATATTCAAATAGTTTGCAGGAGAAGTACAGTGGTCTAACGCCAGAAGCGTATAATTATTAGCGTCGCCTTGCCACAAAATATTAAAGTATTCTACTCCGGAAACAACCGTCTCTTCCTGCCATATCTTCCTGCCAATGTCTGATAATACGCCATATCTAAGGTCTGTAGAATAATTCAGACGCAATAGTAATACCGGGGTATTATTCTTTTGAGAGAAATATTCAAAAACTCTTTCTCTGCCAAGGCACGACTGGGCATATTCGCCCACTGGTTCCGGATGATCCGTTTCCACAGATCCACCCGAAAGTTTAGACACTAGCGGATATACACAACCCGTTGAGAAAGCTACAATTCTGGAATTTTTATAATACTCTGCACAATAAGAGGGCATCAGCACGTTCATTGCCCAAGTCAGAGCTTCCGAGCCGTCGGTTCCGAATTTTCGCCCCGCCATAAACACAACGTTCTCTGTAAGTGGCAATCGCTGAAGTTGTTCCCTGTCGTTCAAGTCACAGGCTATTGTTTCGATTCCCCATTCTTCCAGTTTATTCCGCCCGGCCGGGTCCGAAAAACGCGATACCGCATAAATCTTTTTATTTACTCCTGCCTTCTCAACGGCCCTTTTAGCCATCAAGGATAAAGACAAACCAATTTTACCATTGGCGCCTAGTATGGACAAATCGCCTGGTAACCTTTTAAAAAACTCTACCAATCGCCCGGAAGGCTGGGCAATCAACTCATCTAACTCTAATTCATTTAATGGTGTTCTCATATATATGTAATTTATTCATTGATCAAAGACCTCCGTCCCTGATCAAGTATTAGCCATTAGTCATCTGCCCGATAGTCGGGGCATACTTCGTTTTTACTCTGCTACAAAACAATAACTATATTCACAGTGGTATCAATATTCAATTGATACGGTAAAGATAGTATTAAATTTTTTAGCGAACACTCTCATAGCCCGACTATATCTCCAATTAGTAGGAAAGAATTAAATTTGTCCTTCCGGTTCATTCATAAAGACCAGGGTTTCCTATACTCATAATGCAAGAGTTTATTAGCCTCATCACAGTTTGTAACCCTCTCATTTATAGAATCCCATATGATTCTTTGTTTTACTTCCAACGCTATATTAGCCAGTAATGCAAACGATGAAGAGCGGAAACTTTGCTCGATAGAAGAAACCGGTGTTTGCCTTGACTTTACACAATCAATAAAATTGCTTACATGTTTAAATGCAAGGTCTTCTTTCGGACTGTCATACTCCTCTGCCTCATAAGGTTTATCCCAACTTTGAAACTGGCCGGATCTGGCCGGATATAAACGGTATCCTGTGTCGCTTATATATAAACTGCCTTTTGTACCTATTATTTCTATATTTCCATATTTTAGCCCGGGAACCGTAGTTGTTTCACAAACCCTGAAGTTAAATAATTTACCGGAAGCAAATTCGTATGTTATTTCCATATTCTCAGGAATATCGCGGTCGTCTTTTATTATATGATTCGAACCGACAGCCGTAATTGCAGAAGGTGCATTCTCTCCAATCAGCCATTGTACAACATCAATATAATGAGACCCGTTGTTTGCTATCTGAGAAGAATAATCCTTCCACCACCTAAACATATAAGGTGCTATATTATACTGATATTCCCGATAAGCACGCGGTCCCAACCACATATCCCAATTAAAATCTTCCGGGGGAATTTCCGGTTTCATCCTTCCAATGCCATCCGGAGTCATATTACTATAATAATGAGACGAAATCATCGATATTTCTCCAAGTTTCCCACTTCTTATAATTTCCGGTATCTTATTATATAGAGCAGAACAACGTCTTATATATCCAACACTCACTATCCGGTTCGTTCTTTTTACAGCATCTACAATTTTACGTCCTTCATGTATAGTCATAGACACCGGCTTTTCCAGATATACATCTTTTCCCGCATTTACCGAATCTATTGCCTGCAACGCGTGCCAATGGTCGGGAGTAGCAATACATACTGCATCCACATTCTTATCATCAAGCAATCTCCGATAGTCTTCATACCGGGCAACATCAGAGCCCAATTGTTCCTTCATTTGCGGAACCGGACGGCCTTTGGGTAAAAAATAGCGAGGATCAACCTGGCTATAGTTGCGGTACAAATAAGGTTTATACAAATCGCACAATGCCGTAACCTTTACGCCGGGCACTTTTAAGAATGCCTCCAGCAATTGACTTCCCCGGTTACCAACACCAATAAAGCCCATTCGAATCCGCTCATTAGCACCGATGATACTTCCCTTTACATCAATAGTCGGAAATCCCATCCCCACTGTCAAACCAGCAGCAGCCAACGATGATTTTTTTATGAAATCACGACGTGTAGTATTAATCATAATTTTTATTTTATTGGAAGTTAACTTTCAGGGAGCTGTACTATTTCTGACATAATACAGCTCCTTTCTTATCAACTGGCTTTTATCTCTTAGGTGCAATTATTCTTCGTATTCCGTAATAAAGCATGCGGAACACCAAAACAATAAAATAATAAAGGATACTAATTGCCAGGACCCAGAGTAATTGAGTACATAATTCTATCCACCTCGTATCAAATACTGCAATAGAAACAATATTCGTCACAAATGCCAGTACAAAACAAACACCAAAGATCAATAATTCAGTGCGTTGCCTTTTTGTTGTTATTGTTATATTTAAGTCTCTCATAATTATGCGTCAAATGAATATGGTATTTTGTATTCTTCAGGAAACTCTATCACCGAACGTTCTTCCATTGCCTTATTGCCCAGCAAAGCCAGAACGGACGAATAATACGCCTCCTCAACCAGATTTGGTATCGGATCGCCGGTGATGACTGATGAACANGGTATTTTGTATTCTTCAGGAAACTCTATCACCGAACGTTCTTCCATTGCCTTATTGCCCAGCAAAGCCAGAACGGACGAATAATACGCCTCCTCAACCAGATTTGGTATCGGATCGCCGGTGATGACTGATGAACAATAAGCCGATACAAGGCCCTTTGAACCGTCATCTACTGTAGCGCCGGTAGTATTAGAGCCATCATGAGTCTGGATATGATCCATTATAGGTTCACCCTTTGTAGAGGAGGCCGTTTCCGGTACCCAACTCGGACCCGCGAACGAGATATTGTCGAACACCTTATGCTCTATCTGATTTATCAACTGCTGGATACCAGGAGCCGGTTTCGGGTTTTCCGTATACAACAAACCCTGAGCCAACTCCAATGTTCCTTCATGACCCAGAACCTGTTCATCCATACCGTAACGCTTATTCGAAATGATTGATTCGAAGGTCATACGCAAACCGTTTGGATAATGGTAGATCACGCTTACGCTATCATAAACCTCCCGGCCGTCTTTCCAATAAATGATATCGCCGAAGCCGGTGAGGTAATCAGGCAACGAATGGTTGACCCAGGTTCCCATCTGCAATTGATGAGCGGCCAACTCCGTCATCAAACCTCCGGAAGATTCTTTATACAACCGCCAGTTTATCAGTTTTTCCAAGGATGGATCAGGAACAGGTCTGCGCCAATCATTATTTCTATACCAGAAGTTACGAAGACCGACGATTTGGCCGATTGTACCATTCTTTATTAATTCGATAGCCTTCAAATACTTCGGATCAAACAAACGCTGGATGCCGATATAAAGAACCTTACCCGATTCTTTATAAACATCATACATCTCCTTACACTGATCCATTGTCCGGGCCATAGACTTTTCGCAAAAGACATGTTTTCCGGCTTTCAATCCTGCAATTGAAATAGGTGCATGCATGTTCAATGGCGTAGCTATTAAGATTCCATCCACATTCGGATCGGCTATGGCCTGGTGGTAATCCTTATACAATTTTGCCTTAGGGTACTGTTTTGCAGCATTATCCAAATGAGGCTGATAAATATCACACAAAGCAACTACCTCTGCATGAGGTATCTGTAGCAGATGGTTTATATGATACATACCTCTGGAGCCTGTTCCGATTACGGCGAGTCGTGCCTTTTGGCCCTTCACCTGTTTCTCTCTTTCCTGAGCGAAGAGATGCAACTGAGGCAATGAAGACAACAATAGGCCGCTACCGCCGATTGTACCCATACTTTTAATAAAATCTCGTCTACCAATATTTTTTATTCCCATTTGTGTATACTTTAATATCCTATCAATTAATTTATCATCTGATTTTCACCGTAAACGGAACAGCGACCTGTTTGTATTCGGGAGAATCATAGCCATGGTTTGTCACGACAACTGTAAATTCAAAATCTCCTGATTTAGGATACTGATAAGTAGTAGTCCAGCCAATAGAAGAATTCAAAGAAGTCTTCAATCCCTGAGCTTTCAATAGTCCATAGTCCTGATAACAGTCGCTTTTAGACAATACTACATTTCCATTTATATCGGTAGAGTCGACATCCGAACCAACTTTCTTTACTATCTGCCGGATTCCGCCGGGCCACACAGAACAAATATCCGCATCTGTTTCTACCCCGATTGTGTATGTTACCCCTTTTACAGGCTCTCCAACTTCAACAAATTCTTTATTCTCATTTATTGTATAGAATTTCAAACTGTAGACCTTTGGATTCTTAACATCATCTTCATTCAGGCAAGAAGACATAAGCACAGTCGTCAAAAACACAAACACTAAAAAATATGCAGTCCTTTTCATCTTTAGTATATTTATTGATTTAACATATTAGTAACCTTTATTTTGAACCAATGTCTGGTCTATCTCTATCTGAGCTGTCGGTATAGGAAGGAGCAACTGATATTCCTGTATAGGTTCCAAAGTAGGTTTATCGTCCAAATCGCAAACTGTCATCAGGTCTTTTGATATTATCTCAATGGCTTTACCCGTACGAACCAAATCAAAATAACGATGTCCTTCAAAAGTCAGTTCCATTCTCCTCTCATGCAATATCCAATAGATATCCAGAGGATGATCGTTTGGCAACGACTCCATTTCCGAACGATTCCTAACCATGTTGATATACTTTATAGCTTCCACTTTATTGCCGGATTTCATCAGGCATTCTGCATACATAAGCAAAGCATCTGCATAACGATATACCATAAAATTATTGTCCGTACCTGTATTTTTCACAGCAGCCCTCATACTACCTTCAGGAGCAAACTTTACAGGGAAAGCCTGGATGTAAGGGGATGCATTAGGTACATAGCCGGAATCCAAAGTAGATTTATAACGTACGTCTTCATTATACTTTACAAACTCACGCATCAAGTTATGCTCCGCTTGGTATGCGCTATTATAAGTAGTACCATAACGTATGGCTATGTCATTAATCATAATCTGGAAATAATAACAGGCTTGTCCTCCGGATACATTGAAATTGACCTCAAAGATAGATTCCTTATTAAATTTGTTCTCGGGCTGGAATACGTCATGCATAGTTGGCATTAACCCATATTCTCCACCTTCTTTATTAATGATTAATCTTTGCAGCACCTTTTCTGCTTCCGCATAATTATTCATAGTCATGTAAACTTTACCCAACATCATTAAAGCACTGCCTTTTGTAGCTCTGGCTTCAGAACCGATAAGTTCTTTAGCCCCTTTCGGATAACAGTTAGCTATTGCATTTTCCAAATCAGGAATAACCACTTTCGTGTAAATCTCATTTACAGGTGTACGGCCTATTCCAAAAGCATCAGTCGGGTTAGCAAACAATTCCGTAACCATAGGTACATCTCCATAGATACGAACTAAATTAAAATAAGCCAAAGCTCTCAAAAAGTGGCACTCTCCCTCTATTGCCTGTGCTTCACGACGATCGGTTTCTGTCGCTCCATTATATGTAGCAAGTATATTCAAAAGGGCATTACAATTATATATCATTTTGTAATTATGTGTCCAGATGTTTGTTTGAGAATTAGCATTTGTTTTCCGGAAAACATGGAAAACATCCGTATTACGAGGGTCTTTAGCATCGTCGGACATCAGTTCAAGCACCTTCGTCATTTCGACTGGGCTATAAATATTCTGAAGCAACTTATAGCATCCTGACAATCCAGTCATTAGCTCCTTCGTATCATTATAATATGCATCGGGCGACAAGGTGTCTTCCGGTAATTGATTAAGGAAATCTTCACATCCTGTCAATGTATAAGCTAATAATAGTATATATAGAATCTTCTTCATAACATTAAGTTTTTATTCGTTAGATACCCAGATTTATACCAAAAGAGATCGTTCTTGCCAATGGATAAGATGCTGTTTGATCTATGCCCTGAGATAAAGCCGAATCTCCTTGATAATTTGTTTCAGGATTATAGCCGGGGAACTTAGTAATCATAAACGCATTATTGATATTAAGGTAAACGCGTATTGAACCGACATCAAATTTCCGTGTCAATTTACCGGGTATGGTATATCCCAGCGTTATGTCATCCATCTTTACATAGGAAGCGCTATAAGTCAAACCTCCATCCAATACCGAACCGTCATAGTTCTTACGGGAAGGTGCCGGATATTTTGCATCTGTATTATCCGGTCTCCAATAATTATCAA
Organism: Parabacteroides provencensis; assembly: GCF_900232875.1. Classification (NCBI taxonomy): domain Bacteria; kingdom Pseudomonadati; phylum Bacteroidota; class Bacteroidia; order Bacteroidales; family Tannerellaceae; genus Parabacteroides; species Parabacteroides provencensis. The sequence goes on from NZ_LT960489.1 coordinate 357,130, forward strand.
AATAATCCTGGGTAATATTCTTCATACCCGAAGCGCGGAAAGCCATATCTTGGAATCCGAACATAGATATTTCGCCACCTACAACACCTGATAGCTGGAATGAAAGGTCAAAGCCTTTATAGGCAAAGTTATTTGTCATACTCCAGATAAAATCAGGAATTGCATTTCCCAGAATCGTTTTATCGGAAGCATCCAGGATACCATCACCATTAACATCCGCTGCTTTCGGAGTTCCCGGATTCGAACGTTCTCTCCACACTGTTCTGTTTGCATTGAATATCGGAGAAGACTTTACGTCTGCCCAATCTTTATACGGGCCCAGGCTAACCATACCATAAATGCCCGCCAGAGGTTTACCTTCTGTAGTATAACAGTTATAACTGATTAACGGGCGCTTGTCATTACCAATATCCGTTACCCTATTACGGTAATAAGATAATGTAACAGAAGTGTTCCAGTTAAATTCACCAATAAAGTTTTGTGTATTCAAGGCATACTCAAAACCACGGTTTCTCATCGAACCGATATTCTGCATTACATTAGCAAACCCTGTTATAGATGGCAATGGCAGATTAAATAGCATATCAGACGTTTTACGGTCAAAATAATCGACAGACAAACCAATACGGTTGTGCAAAAATGAAACATCCGTACCAACACTTATATCGGAAGTCGTCTCCCATCCCAACAATCTGTTAGCAATACGATTATCCGAATATGCTGCCGTAACATCCGAACCACTACCAAATACATAGGAACTGGAACCTAATGTTGCCAAATGAAGATAATTCGTAATTCCTGAATTACCGATACGTCCCCAACCGCCACGTAGTTTCCAATCATTTATATATGGCCTGAACATATCAAAGAACTTTTCGTCAGAAACGCGCCAAGCCAAAGAAAAAGAGGGGAATATAGCCCAACGGTTATCGACTCCAAATTTAGAAGACCCGTCTCGTCTGACAGATGCTGTCAAATAGTATTTGCTGTTGTAATTATACATCACACGGGCAAATGTTCCGATCATACTCTCTGCCGAGCGGTTCGTACGCGCATCCGTCAGCTGATTTGCGACTGTCGTTGCCTGATTCAATGTTGTAATCAAATCCTGAGGAAAATCATATTTCTTTATATAGGCACTTCTATTATTTACCTTTTCAAATGAAATACCAACCATTGCAGTCAGTGAATGTTCTTTTATCCTCTTATTATAAGTCAATACAGACTGTACATCCCAATAAATCCGGTTTGCATTTTGATAAGTTCCTGTCGAACGTGAAGTTGGCAATGCTGTAGTAGGTATATAGCTAGGCATATAGTAATTTTTTTCCCACATACGGTATTCATTATGGAAGTCTGTTTTCCATGTCAAATCTTTATAGAACTTAACCTCGGCATATAATGCACTTACCACTTTAGCAGTCCGTCTTTTATCGGTAATTTTTACTGTCTGAAGAGGATTCACAAACGGTGCAAAGTTCCAGTCCCACGGATTATCCAGTTCAGTTCCATAATAAATAGGATTACCGTCGGCATCTGTCGGAGTTAAAATAGGAGGCAATGATAATGCATTGAAGAATGGATTGTTGCTAGCACTTCCCGAAACATTCGTATTAGATAACACACTTGTATTTTCGAGAGAAGGAGCAATATTTAAACCTACTTTAAGCCAATTATTTACCTTACCCTCTACATTCGCACGTAAAGAATAACGTTCATAATCCGTATTCTTCACAACACCTTGATTGTTGTAATAACCGCCGGAAATCATATAATTCATATTATCCGTTCCTCCGTTCATCGATAATTGAACATCAACGACACTACCATCTCCCAGCAATACATCTTGCCAATCCGTATCATACGGAGAGTTATAACATGTATCCATCACCGTTATCCAGCGTTCCTGCTTTGCTCCTGGAACCATTGAAGCTGAATGTTGGGAATATTTCCGCCAGTTTTCTATTCTTGTATTAAAATCATCATAATATGACCATTGAGGCAGGTTGGGATTATCCGTTCCAAAATTCGGGTCTTCCACAAGATAAGCATTCGCCCTCGATTCATTCATGAACGTCAAAAAGTCTTCCCGTCCTAATACTTTCATTTTACGCATTGCATTCTGTACGCCACCGCTCACATTCACATTAATTTTCGGTTTTCCCTGTTTACCTTTCTTTGTAGTAATCAAAACGACACCATTAGCAGCACGTGTACCATAAATTGCACTTGAAGAAGCATCTTTTAGTACCTCTATGGACTCGATATCCGCAGGATTAATCGAGTTCAATGGTGATTCAGCTGAATTAAATCCATCCTGCATAGGGAAACCATCTATCACATAGAGCGGAGAATTACTGGCGTTTACAGAACCTGTACCACGTATCACTATATTTTGTCCTCCTCCAGGAGCCGAATTTGTATTTGAGACGCGTACACCAGCCATTTTTCCGGCAATACCTTGGGCAAAGTTTGCAATCGGTTTATCCTGAAGTGCCTCCGAGCCCACAGATGAAATTGCAGAAGACACATCTCTTTTCTTCTGTACGCCATATCCGATAACGACTACTTCATCCAAATTCTCAACATTTTCTGCCAATGTTACATTTATTACAGATTGGTTACCCGTATGCTTCTCTATGGGAACATAACCAACTGAAGAAAATTGAAGGATTGCATTATCACCCGTGATTGTAATCGAATAATTTCCATCTATATCCGTAACAGTACCGTTGCTTGTACCTTTTTCAATTACGTTCGCCCCGATAACAGCCAAGCCTAAAGGATCTAATATCCGGCCTGTAATCTTCTTGGATTGTTGTTGAATAGCAGCTACAACTTCCGAAGGAGCCAGAATAATCTGCCGGTCAATAATTTGGTAACTAACATTCGTATTTCCAAACAGGACAGAAAGAACATCTTTAATACTTGCATCTTTCTCTTTTACAGATATTTTACGCGACACATCAACTAGTTTGCCATTGTACATAAAATAATATTCACTTTTTTGTTCAATCGCGTTAAGACATTCTTCCACTGACACATTACTCAAATCCAAGGAAATTCTGGCGGACTGAGAATATGCGCTTTCTCCCCAAACAGGAAGCAAAAAAACAAATAGAAAGAACAGTGTAAGCTTCATAATAGTCAACAATTTTCGGTCAAGAGAAAAAAAACATCTTTTTCCTCGTGGTTTTCCATGTTTGTTCATATTTTTGTACTGAATTAAAGTTTTAAACTACATTCTTCTTTTTGCTTCTTGCCGGTTGCGCTTAGAAGAATGTTATTCCTAAAATACTTTGGTTTTGGGTAAAGGTATCTAATACTTTTACCCACTTTTTTTACTGTTTTCTTTTACTCCATATACATATTCTTTTTTGTGGTTTTACATTACTTACGCTTAGATATCACAAAGGTTTTCTGATTTATATTTCCGGTCTTTTCATCTATACTACGTGGTAACTCCTTATACATAATAGGAGAAGTAGCTTTTATAAGAAATAAAATGTCATTAATGGTTTCATCTTCAAACGTGGCTCTCAAGGTATATTTCTTAATTTCCGGATCGCTGATTATTATTCTCACATTGTATATCCGGCTCAAACGCTCCATAACCTCATCCAGGGGGTCATTACGGAATACTATTTTAGCATCTTTCCATGCATAACGTTTATAAACATCCTCCGTTATAACCACCGATGCATCCTGTATGGAATTATATTTAAGTGTTTGGTTTGGTTTCAATTGGGCTAAATTGCTATCATCCGGCCGTTTCACAGTCACAACCCCTTCGCCCAATGATACGATCATATTCTCCGGATTATAGGCTTGTACCGAAAATTTCGTTCCTGTTGCAACTATTTTTTGAGAATTACAGGTTACAATAAAAGGAGAATTTTTATCTGCATGAACTTCAAAATAACCTTCACCTTTTAACTCCACTTCACGCCGAGAATCTTTAAATTTAAGCGGATATATCAACGAACTCTTCGAATTCAGCCATATTTTTGAACTGTCGGGCAATATTACGGCAGAGCGTGTAAATGAATCAGCAAAAACTTCATTATACACAACTTGTTCATTCTCCTCTTTGTCTGTCGCACTATACATATATCCAAGAGTTAACAACAAAGGAATAAACAATATAGCCGCCACCGTACGAAATATATGAACCACTACATTTATTTTACTTCTCCGTTTGCGAATTGTTTGCAACACACGTCGTTTTGCTTTTTCCACATCTATTTCATCTCTGGGAAACGCAGGATTCGCATTTCCCCATATTAACCGTAGCTCATTATAATAGTATCTGTTTTCTTCGGACATACTAAACCATTCATCGATGAACAGTTTTTCATCAGAAGTAAGTTCTTCATTTGCAAAAAGCCTACTTAAAAGCAACTCTATATCTTTATTTTGTTCCATCAGATTCCGTTTTACATATATAATACGTTTGGGCACATTTTTATCGCAGTAAAAATGTACACTTTTTTCAAAAAAAATATATGATTACGAAAAACAGGTTATATGAGACCCAAAAGCAGGCAAAATATAAAATATTCTTTCAGATACATCCGGATCAATTTAAGTGCCCTGGAAATACGAAATTCAATAGTACGCAAGGGAAGTCCTAATTCATCAGATATTTCCTGATACTTCTTTCCATCGAAACGATTCATTTTAAAAGGGATTAACAACTCTGCCGGCAATTTAGCAAATGCCTCTTTTAACCGATATTGTAAATCGGATAAAAAAACGGAAGACTCCACATCATACGGATTCTCTGTATCCTCTTTAATGATATATTCCACATAATTCTGTTTTATCTGATCATGCCGGAGAGCATCCATGCATTTATTATGAATTATGGTCAGTAAATATGATCTTAAAGAGCGATCGCGTTTTAACCGGTTTCTTGATTCCCATAATTCAACAAATACTTCTTGTACAATTTCTTCAGAATCTTCTCTTTTTCCCAAAAATGAACCGGCAAATACTACAAAATCGGCATAATATTCTGAGAACAATGAAGAAAAGGCTTCTTCATCGTTATCGGCAATTCGATCCAACAAGAACGCATCTATGTCATTATGCCTGATTTTACTCATAAAATATTACATAGTGGTATTACTGCCACAAAGTAAAACCTTTTTTTATATAAACCATAAAAAAACAATAAAAGTATCATTCTCTTTTCCGGTTCATCGTTATGGTTTTAAAATATCATACTTATGATTCAAAAAAATCATAAGGACAAATAATTATCCAGGCAAAATAAATATCCGGCTATAATCTATAGTAAATCTTTGTTTTATTCGTTCGGCTTGTTCGGTATCCGTAGCCATTAAAACGGTAGAAAGGACTTCAGCATCCACGGCATCGGATGCAATAATTGTGACCAACTTATGTTCGGTGATATATTCATGCGTCATAGGGTTTACAATATGCTGCGGATGACTCGGCATATTTCCCGAAGTAGACATAGCACTGTCTTTTAGCTGCACTTCACCTAATATTTCACCCGGACAATACGGATTATCAATTCCCACAGACCAACAGTCTCCATACGGATGGCTTCCTATGCCAAGAACAGAACTGTTACCAAAATTAATCAGCGCTTGCGTTATGCCTTCTTGTTGCAATATTTCACGCATTTTATTCAGTGCATACCCTTTGGCATACCCACCCAAATCCAAATAAATATCCGGTATATCAAATAAAACTGTTTGAGTTGCTTGCTCCAGCACAACACGCGAATAATCTTTCAAGCTAATATCAAAATAGCCCTCGGTCAAAGTGTAGTACTGCTTACAATGAAGCAGAATATGCCATAATTCATCATTAACTTTGGCTGGATTATGTGAGGCGGTTTGGTTCAAGACGTAAATTTCACTCTCCGGATCGAAACGGTTGAGCATCTTGTCAAGCCTTATTACTTCTTCTTGCACTCGATTCCAGGCAGCTTCCAACCGATATTTCTCCTGCCCCAAAAGAATAACATCCAATCTCGTCCCCATAATAATGGACATATTTCCATGAAACATGTGTGACGATTCATAGTAGTTGGTGCTTATGTTTATCATATACGTGGTTTTACTCAAAAAAATGCTTTCCTTAACATGAAAGTTTAAGGAAAGCATTCATATATTATATAAATTACAGCGACTGTAAATCAGCGTCCATTGCTGCAGCGGCTCTTCGTCCGTCACCCATAGCCAATATTACGGTAGCACCGCCTCTTACAATATCTCCACCTGCATAGACATCGCCTAAAGCAGATTTCATGGATTCTTCATTCACCACAATAGTTCCCTTACGGCTAACCTCTAAACCTTCAAAGGCACGAGGAACAAGTGGATTAGGTGAAACACCAACGCTTACAATTACTTCATCCACATCAATAGTCTCTATAGCCCCTTCTACAGGAACCGGACTACGGCGTCCGGAAGCATCCGGTTCGCCAAGTTGCATCCTCTGTAATTTCATCTGCTTAACGCATCCTTTATCATCTCCGATATATTCAACCGGATTATGCAAAGTCATAAACTCTACGCCTTCTTCCTTGGCATGCTTTACTTCTTCCAAACGTGCCGGCATCTCATCTTCACTTCGACGATATACAATTATAGCGCGTTCGGCACCCAAGCGGCGGGCTGTACGGACAGAGTCCATTGCAGTATTACCTCCACCTATAACAGCAACCTTCTTCCCTTGCAACACAGGCGTATCACTTTCCGGGTTAGCTGCATCCATAAGGTTTACGCGAGTAAGATATTCATTTGAAGACATAACACCAACTAAATTCTCGCCCGGAATATTCATAAAATTAGGAAGTCCTGCTCCACTGGCAACAAAAACACCTTTGAAACCTTCGGCATGCAGATCTTCATAACTGATTGTTTTGCCAACAATACAATTAGAGAAAAAATGAACCCCCATCTTACGAAGGCCGTCAATCTCGACATCTACAATTTTATTTGGCAACCGAAATTCAGGAATACCATATTTCAATACGCCTCCTATTTCATGCAATGCTTCAAACACGGTGACATCATATCCCCTCTTTGCCATATCTCCGGCAAAAGAAAGACCGGCAGGGCCAGAACCGATAACAGCAATCTTAATATCCTTCTTCTCCGCAATCTCCGGAACCGATATATTACCGCTCTCACGTTCATAATCTGCCGCAAAACGTTCCAAATAACCAATAGCAACAGCTTCTTTGCCCATTTTTAAATGAATACATTTGCTTTCACATTGTTTTTCCTGTGGACAAACACGTCCGCAAACTGCAGGAAGGGCACTCGTTTCTTTCAAAACTTTAGCAGCCTCAAGAAATTCGCCACGTTCTACATTTTTTATAAATGTCGGGATATTAATGCTCACCGGGCAACCCTGCATACATGTAGGATTCGGGCAGTCTAAACAACGCTGAGCCTCCTGCATTGCCTGTTCTTTTGTCAAACCCAGATTAACTTCTTCCAACCGGGTATGGCTGCGGTATTCAGGATCCAGCTCATTCATTTTTACGCGGGGAATATCCGCACGCTCTTTATTTTTTTTGCTTTTACGCAATGCTTCTCTCCAAGGCTCAGCACGACGGGCTGCAATCATTTCTTCTGTTGTCATGATTCTATATAAAACCGTTTTGTTACTTCTTTTCAATATTTCTATAAGCACCCAGACGCATTATCATCTCATCAAAATCGACCTGATGAGCATCAAATTCAGGACCGTCTACGCATACAAACTTAGTTTTTCCTCCAACTGTAATACGGCAAGCTCCACACATTCCTGTGCCATCTACCATGATTGTATTTAAAGAGGCTACTGTAGGTATTTCATATTTCTTTGTAAGAGCAGAAACAAATTTCATCATAACAGCCGGGCCTATTGTCACACACAGATCCACTTTCTCACGGTTGATGACACTTTCAACACCGTTTGTAACCAAACCCTTAGCACCATAAGACCCGTCATCTGTCATAATAATAACTTCATCAGCATTTGCACGCATCTGTTCTTCTAAAATAACCAAATCTTTCGTACGGGCTGCCAATACAACAATCACACGATTTCCGGCTTTATGGAAAGCCTCTACAATAGGAAGCAATGGAGCAACACCCACACCGCCACCGGCACAAACGACTGTCCCTACTTTCTCAACATGTGTAGCTTGTCCAAGCGGGCCCACAAGATCTGTAATATAATCGCCTACATTCAGGTCACATATCTTTCGGGAAGAACCACCCACCGTCTGGATCACCAGAGTTATCGTACCTTTTTCTGTGTCTGCACCCGCTATAGTTAAAGGAATACGCTCGCCTTTTTCGCCAACTTTTACAATCACGAAGTGGCCTGCTTTACGTGAGCGGGCAATCAGAGGAGCTTCCACTTCCAACTTTACTACATTTGCTGAGAAATGTTCTTTACTTACAATTTTATTCATTATAATCGTTACAGTTGATAGTTTGTCATCTTGTTTAGGTTGCAAAAATACATCAAAAAAGTTAATCTGTAACTATTTTGTTAAACAAAAAGGCATTATTCAAACAATCCCTCATCTCTCATTAGCATTAAAATAGCGGAATGAGGTACAATAAGAAATTTCTCTTCATTGAAATTGATTTCATAAGCGGCATTTTGCAAATAAACAGCCAGATCTCCTTCATGTGCCTGTAAAGGCAAATAATGGACTTCTTCATTTTTTTTCTTTTGCCAAACTTCAGGTTCCTCTGTTTGAGAAGGAAGAGGATAACCAGGCCCGGTTTTGATGATATATCCAACCTGTATTTTTTCGCCTTCTTGTACTGATGGAGGCAAATATAATCCTGTTTTGGTCTGACTTTGCGGATTCTTAGGCTTAATCAGCACCTTATCTCCTATCATTAAGAATTTGTCAATGTCTTTCTGATCTATGGATAATTGCATAACGTATAAAATTTATATGATGCACAAAGATATAAAAAAAGAGACGCAGCAACACTACGTCTCTTTCATTCTATATATCAAAATGATTATAAAGCACGTCCTTTATATACATTTGATTGTTCGGTAGGATACAAATTACCGGTAAATGATATTCTATTACTATTAAAGTTCGGACTTACCGTTGCGGTACATTTATTCGAACCTTTTATCATGCGGAAAGTAACGTTAGCAGAAACGGCAACCCCCTGTACCATCATGCTAAAAGTAACATTACCTTTTTTGTCTGTTTTCATTTCTATGTTAGATGCATTTCCATCTACCGTAATACCACCTATCCCATTCGGTCCGGAAAATGCACCGTTAAATGCCAATTGTATTGTTGCTTTATTACCTTTCAAAGAAACAAAATTAGTTGAAGGGGTAACATAAGCAAAGCTGCCGCGTTTAAATTCTACTCTTTCAGCTTCCAATACAAAATCCTTATCGTTTAGTGCTTGAATGGCTTGCTCAAACAAGGCATTATTTTCTGCTTCCTCTGCAGCTTTTTTTGCTTCCTTTTCAGCTTTTTTTGCAGCTCTTTCTGCAGCTTTATCCTGTTGTGCCATCATTGAACCTGCCCCGAATATCAAGACTGCAAGTAATAACAATACTTTTTTCATACGTCTCATTATTTTAATTGTTTATATTTAGTGAACTATCACTCAACTAATATACATGTAAAGAAACATATATGTTCATTTCCGCAATTCACTTTTTTGCATTTTTAACGTGATGAATCAAGAATCCCCAAGCAACTATTGCAGCCAGTATATCTGAAAAAGGGCCTGTTAGCCATACACCGTCTAATCCATACATGGAAGAAAGAACCAATATGGCAGGAATCAAAAACAACACCTGCCTGCTCAGGCTTAAAAACATTGCTTTCCACGCAAAGCCAATACTTTGAAAGAACTGGCTAATAACGATCTGCGAACCAACAACCAAAAAGCCCATCAGGTTCAAACGTAAACCATTAGAGGCAATCTTTATTAACTCAGGATCCAAGGTAAAACCCTTCACTATTATTGACGGAAACAACTCGCAACACAACCAGCCCGAAGTAGTAATACATGTGGCCGTAATAATAGCTAAACGCAACGTATCATGAACACGCTGGTGCAGTCCGGCACCGTAATTGAAGCCCACAATCGGTTGTGTTCCCTGGGCTATACCAATAATCAGCATAACCAACAACATCCCTACGCTATTGATAATACCGGCAGCCCCTATCGCCAAATCTCCACCTTCACGTAACAATGCATTATTAAGAAATACGCTGACCATACTTCCTGCCAATTGCATAGCAAAAGGAGAAACTCCTATTGTCAATATAATCCAGACGATTTTCCAGTCCAGTGCCATGTACTTCTTCCGGAAACGAATCAGGCTCTCTTTACTCAAAAAATGGCTTAATACGAATGCCGCACTGATAGCCATAGAAATAACGGTGGCAATTGCAGCTCCGCGAATCCCCAGATCAAATACAAAAATAAAAACCGGATCTAAAATTACGTTCAACACAGCTCCCAGTAACATATAGGACATGGCTTTCTTGGGATAGCCCGATGCACGCATCACTGCATTAAAGCTAAAGCTTAATGAAGCCAGTAAATTAGCCGGAATAGCAATATATAAATAAGCCTCGGCATAAGGAATGGTTTGTTCGCTGCCACCAAACCAAAGCAAAAGGTCTTTTATAAAAATCATAGCCGGCACAATGGTCAGCACGCCAAACAGCAAAGTCATGGTCAAGGCATTTCCCAGAACATGCTCAGCTTGCCCAAGTTCTTTCCGTCCCAGAAATATGGAGACCCGCGTAGCAGCCCCTATACCGACCAACATCCCAAAGGCCTGCATAAACAACATTATAGGAAATGTAAGCGTAAGGCCCGAAATTGCCAGAGCTCCCACACCCTGTCCTATAAAAATCCGGTCTACAATATTATACAAAGCATTTACCATCGTACCGATTACGGCAGGGATAGCATAGTGCAATAAGAGCCGGCTTACCTTTTCATGTTCAAGCCGCCACGTAATTTCATTAGTCATATATAATACCTGTTATTTTCTGATTTCGTTGATCAATTCAGCAACACTTCCAGCCTGTTTCTGCATTCCATCCGGCCAGTTTATCATCATGCAGTCCGATGATTTACAATTAATATTTACATATTTCTCATTTACCGGAGCCGGGCGATACCCATTACGTACCAAAGCATTTCCGACCCAATAAGAAGTCTGAAAGTCCCCTTCCACCCCAATCGGGCAAGTTGGCGCTTCTACATTCAACTTTCCTGTAGATGGATCAAAAATAATGCCTTCCTTTCCAAAAAAGGTTCCAAAAGCTCCGCTCAAAATCAAATCTTCCGGTGTACCGCACGCCATAGGGCGTCCTTTTTCCTGCAACCAAAGGCAATCTCCCATTTGGATAGCCAGATCCAAATCATGCGTAGATAATAGAATTGTCTTCTTTTGTTCTGTTGCAAGTTTATGAAGCAATACCATCGTCTCTATACGGCTCGTCACATCCAGGAAGGCAGTGGGTTCATCTAATAAAATAACCGGACATTGTTGGGCCAAAGCTTTAGCAATCATTGCCTTTTGCCGTTCTCCATCGCTCAGTTCCGACACATAATTATTCGCTTTATGGGCAATACCGGCAGATTCGAGCGACTGTGAAATTATTTCTTTATCATGAGGTTTCAATTGTCCGAAAAAACCTGTATAAGGATGTCTCCCTAAAGAAACCAACTCATATACAGTGATACCGCCGGCATTCGTTTTCTCTGTAAGCACAACACCGACAGTTAAAGCAAATTTATGTTGGGAATATTCCTCCAACGGTTTACCCATCAAGCGAATAGAACCAGCCAATGGCGGTTGAAAGCCACAAAGCGTACGCAACAAGGTTGACTTGCCTGCCCCATTCAATCCAAGTAGGCATGTAACTTCTCCGGGATGCAGGACTAAATCCAATTGCTCGTGTACCCTTTTTCGCCGCCCGTTCTTCAGCACATATCCAATACTCAGGTTTGTTGTTTCTATTGTTGCATTATCAGCCATATTTAGTTAAAGTATTGGATATTTTTACGATTAATAATCACATAAATGATCACCGGGGCACCCAGCATAGGAGTAACGGCATTCAAGGGAAGTATATTATTACTTCCGGGAATCACCATCAACATATTGCAAAGCAGAGCTACACATGCACCGGAAAGTATTGTTACGGGAACCAGCATCTTATGATTGGAAGTACCCAACATTAAACGCGCTATATGAGGAACGGCCAGACCTATAAAAGAAATAGGCCCGCAAAAGGCCGTAGTTGTGGCCGTTAATACACCTGTGCATAATAATATCAAAATACGTGTACGTTTTATCTTTATGCCTAAGTTAGCCGCATATAATTCTCCTAACAAAAGCGCATTAAGCGGTTTTATCAGCAAAATGGCAAATAACAACCCGAACAATGTACAGCAACCAAAGAAAGGAAGCTGCTCCAACGATACTCCGGAAAAATTGCCTAATCCCCACATCACAAAAGCATGCACACGGTCGGCCGAAGAATAATAATTCAAAATAGAAATAAACGAAGAGACCAGATAACCTATCATAATACCGATAATCAGCAACATTACATTATTTTTCACCTTAGAAGAAAAATAGATAATGATTCCAAGAATAACACAAGCCCCCAGAAAAGCCGCAAGAATGACAGCCAGATAGCCATTAATCGGCCAATCGGTTACCTGGCTTAAGGAACCCCCAAAATACAACATAACGGCAGCTACTCCCAGATTTGCGCCATCACTTATACCCAAGATAGAAGGCCCTGCCAGTGGGTTGCGGAAAAGCGTCTGCAATAACAATCCGCTTATAGCCAGCGAAGAACCGGCAAACAAAGCCGTAAAAGCCTGGGGTAAGCGAGATTGTAAGACAATATTTTGCCACGCTATCTTTTCTATATCTTTCCCCAGAAGAATATCCATCACACTATCTACCGGTATGGATACCGCTCCATATACCAAGCTGCCAATAAAAAGAAAAATCAGAATGGTACTTAACAATGGATAATAAATCAACGCCTGTCTGTTCATCTCGCAAAAATATAAAGTTTTTTGCGGAAACAGTTGATTTATGGTTCCGAAAGTGCTGTTTCGGCCATCCATGCCCACAAATTAGCCATAAGCCTGGCTGCATCTGTGCTAATTTCACCGGTAGTATTATTCAACGCATTAGTCTTGGCATAATATCCGAAAAGCTGAATTTCGCCACAATACACAATTCTATTTTTATAATCAACACCTAACACACATTCTCCATTATCAGCCAACAGTACAGGCGTTATATCAGTATATAGCGTATGATTTACTGTCGAAAATATACCATCCACATAATTATAAGTCATATTCTGAGGCAATTCCCCGAAAAGACCGTTATCCGTAACCGGACTATTACCCGGTTTAGGAGCCAATTTATAGTTTCCGCTGTATCCGGGATTTTGTACTGTAACGCCTAAGGCTTCCAGCATAAATTTATTACGACCATCTTCAAAACTAAAAATCATGATCCGATTCTTCTTTGCCTCTAACCATTGCTTAACGACATTGGCACTTTTAAGAGTTAAATTATCATTCGTCCAGTTAGGCAAAAACAAAATATTAATGCCTGCCAAAGAAGCAATAGTCATACCATCTCCCGGAGACGTATAGCTTTCTACCAATGTAAAACCATCAAACGGAAATGTTCCTGCAGTGCCAAAATTATTACTGTTAACCAGTATTGGTTTCAAGCCTGTAGCATAAGCATGTGGTGTAGAAAAATTTGAGCCTAACGCACCTCTGTGACCGCGATAGGACAAAACCGTTACTGCCGGTCTGTCACTGGCAGGCGTTTGCATAATTGTTACTACAATACGCAAACGTTTAGCCGTTATCAATATCTTTTTCGAGTAATTAGATATTCCTGTATTCAATCTTAATGTTGTTACTTGTAAACTTTTCCCATCGCTGCCAAGACTGACTTTAAAGGTATCATTCTCCAGATATTCGCCCCAGCCTGTAGATCCGCCATAACCATTTCCTTCTTCATCAGCCCATTGCATCGTGTATTCATCGACATCCGTGTCAATATCAACAGACTTTACATAGTTAATAATTGAAGGTAGTACGACCGTACGTGAAGACAGGGCAAAGTAGTTTACACCGTCAAAATAAATATCACTGGAATTATCATCCCACTCTTTAATCTGCACTTCCAAGTTCGTGGCTGCATTGTTTGCAGCATCTTCCGCGTTATTCCATCCTGCGGCAGAAACTTTCTTAATATTGAGCACATATCTATAGTTTCGGCATACTTGTCCAAAAGGTTGCTCACTGGTCACCGAGTTAAAATCAACGCGATAATAAGTAATTTTGCCACTGTTATTAAAAATACCACCAACAACAACGCATGTCGCTTTACTGATCCTCTCGTTCTCTACAGGAGACACCGATTCAGGTATATAAATTCCGGACACCAGTTCATTACCCGTAACCGGGTAACTTATTGTATTAATAGTCTGACTTGTTGAAGGGATACTCGGCGTCGCTGAGTTTCCAGGAATAACCTGTACTTTATCATTAACACGAAAAACCTGTACACTTTTCAATTCAAAATTAGAGACAACATCTTGTGCTTTCACGTCTACACGTGCAATTGCACGTAGCATTTTTATATTGCTTACCTGATTAACCTGCCCCGGTAGTAAGCCCGGCACATCACATTCTCCAAACATAGGAATAACGTCCCCTATACCACTCTGTGCATAAGTCTGAAGAATTTTAGCTTTCACCAAAGCCTCGTTATCCCCTGCCTGAGGTTCATTTGCAAGAACTGCATCTGTAGCGTTCGCCACAATATAAAGCTTCAAAGGTGAAGACGATGATGTCAGTAAAGCATTAAAACTGGTTGTTGTTCCACCGCTTTGAATCGACAATCCGGCAGACCTGTATTTATATTCTCCATTCTGAAATACAAACACTTGTATCTGGCGAATACTGCTTTCGTCGCTAGCTCTGGTTGTTATCGTTTTCGGCAGTATTGTTGATGGTGTACTGATTACCAGACGTACCACAACATCTTCCACTTCCGATACGACTTCCGGATAAGAGGATACTTCATAATCATCCGTACAAGATATTAATGATACAGCAGATATAAAGAAAAGTATAAACCATTTCATCTGGATATAAATAATAGTTACACATTAAACATGGCGTCTTTACAACACATGATACAAAGATATAACCTATTATTCTATAACAAATTACAGAAACTATGTCTATCAAGTTCCCGTTTATTCTAATATAATAGATTCCGGTGTCCTGAAACATGATATGCGGAAATAAGCAAGCCAACACCTGTTTCCGTTTCGGAAAATGCAACAAACGGGCCGGTGTATTTACAGATTATGATCTTCTTCCGACCCGTTCCTTTTCTTTAATAAATCCATTCCGGTAAGCATATAATAATTTCGTCAAATCGCCGATCTGTTTCTGAAGCTCCATTCCTTTATCCGTATCACGAACCATCTGGCGATGCGAGCTCAGTTCAACAACTATAGTGGTCGATTTAATATCCAGACCTTCTTCTATCGCTTTTGCAGTCGATTCAAACGGTTCGTGTTGAACCAACTGAAAACCACGGGAATGATAAACCAATGTATATCCCGCAATACCTGTTTCCGGATGATAAGCTTTTGAGAAACCACCATCGATAACAAGCATCTTACCATTTGCCTTGATAGGGTTCTCTCCCTGGATGGAGCGAACCGGAACATGTCCGTTTATAATATGTCTGTGCTGTCCGGTCACACCAAACTCATCCAGCAACATATCACATATTTTCTCCTCTTTTCTCAAAACATAATAAGCTCCTTTTTCTTCCTTTTGTATTTCCTTATCTTCTACAAAGCAGCGTTCGAAGGTGGCCATCTGTCCTTTATCAAACAACGGAGAGTCTTTTCCACACCATAAATACCAGATATAATCCATGGCAAACTGCTTCTCGGGTGTATCTTCGGAATCAAAATAAGCCGTACGGATCAACTGGTCTACTTTATCAAGCAATAATTTACCCTTATACATTTTGCCGTCCACACGTACTTCTTTCAGTGTACCGTCCTCATTTAAAGGTACTGAAGCATGAAACAACAGGTTGGAATTGCATACCTGGTACATACTACCATGCGTAAAGAAGCAGCGCATATGCTTCTTCAATTTTTCGCTACTCTGGAACGAATGATGGATACGTCGAATCAAATCCTCTTCGTCTACCGAAAGAGCATACGGATCTTTAGGGTCGATTGTCGGCCAGTTCTTGTCTTTTAATTCATAGTCTTTACCATTCAGATGAACCGTTCCACGCGATAAATCGATCTTATGCAACAGCATCCGGTCATCCATTTCAAACTCCGGACGACGGCGGATTATTTCGCCTTCCAACTTAAACTGTATGATTGTGATTGCTTTATGCATCTGAGAGATCAGGCGGATTGTTTTTTCGTCAAATACATTATCCGAAAACTTGGTACGAGGCACAAACAACTTACACGGATCATCTCCATATACTTCCATTGCAAATGTGGCCAAAGGCAAAAGATTGATGCCGTAACCATCTTCCAGTGTTGCCAGATTACCATAACGCAACGACATGCGTATCACATTGGCAATACTTCCCAAATTGCCGGCTGCAGCACCCATCCAAAGAATGTCATGGTTGCCCCATTGTATATCGAAGTTATGATAATCACATAACGTATCCATTATAATATGTGCGCCGGGGCCACGGTCGTATATATCGCCCACAATATGCAACAGGTCAATCGTTAGGCGCTGGATCAGGTTACACATCGCTATGATAAAATCGTTAGCCCGGCCTGTAGATATTATCGTACTGATAATTTTATCTATATAAGCCGATTTATTCGGCTCCATCGACGACTCATGCAATAACTCCTGAATAATATATGAAAACTCCCTCGGTAAAGCTTTACGAACTTTAGAACGGGTATATTTCGAGGAAACATTCCGGCAAACTTTCACCAACTGATTTAGTGTAATAAGGTACCAGTCGTCCAAATCTGTTTCTTTCGATTTAATCAGTTCCAGTTTTTCTTCCGGATAATAAATAAGAGAACAAAGTTCTTTCTTCTCATAATCCCGTAATGTATTGCTGAATATCTCATTCACTTTACGTTTAACTGCACCGGAAGCGTTTTTCAGCACATGGTTAAATGCCTGATGTTCGCCATGAATATCCGTCAGGAAATGTTCCGTACCCTTTGGTAAATTCAATATAGCTTCCAGATTAATGATTTCTGTACTGGCTTCCGCCACATTAGGAAAGCTGCGCGACAACAATTGCAGATAACGCAAATCACCTAGCACAACTTCGGGAGTTATCTCTTTATCCATCTCTATATACCGAGTTATTTTTAGCAAAGATATAGGTTTTGAGATAAAAAAAAGCATTCGGATGAAATTTAGATTTCATCCGAATGCTTTTGAATTTTCTTCCGGGAGAAATTGGATTTACATGGATTGTCCCCCCTCGCTATTACCGCTATTATTACCCTTCATATCATCATTATTAATACCGCGACGTACTTTCTTTATTCCACCTTTCAGGTTACCGAAAGTATAAGATATACTTAAACGGAACTCACGGGCACTCCGCCATACCGTAGAAACATCCTTGAAATTATTTCCAACGGTTGTCGTCTCCATTTTCATTGTTTTCCAGAACGGATTCTGCGCAGCCAAAGAAACAGTCAGCTTCTTTTTCAAGAAATCCTTGCTGACATTCAGACCTGCAAAATAGAACGGATTATATTTACTCTGCAACTGTATCCACGGACTGAAATAACCACCGTTTGCATTAATACGGAAATCTTTCGGCAGGTTAAACTGCGTACCCATGAAGATACGGCCGCTTATTCCGTCTTTTTCTATATTCAACGCTTTACTTTTCAAGTCGGTATAGTCCAGACCTGCATTCATATAAATACGGAACAAAGGAACCGGATTCCAGTTTCCGTATAAGAACAAACCAACTTGCTGACGCTTACCTACATTGCCATACGTATTCCATAACGCGCCATTATACTGCGAACGCGGGTCGCTCTTCGGAAAATCGGCAATCATGCTATAACGTTCGATCGCATTATTTACAAACGTGTAGCTCAGACTGGCATTAACACTGAACTTCTGGGCAAACTTGCTATAATTCAAGTTGACACCGTTACTCTTCTCTGAGTCCAGGTTCGGATTCCCCTGGGAAATATTCTGCGGATTTGAATCTTCTATATACGGATTCAAATACCAGATACCCGGACGCTGAATGCGCATATTATACCCTAAACGTAATTGAGTAGACATATCCAATTGGTAAGTTAACGTAGCATTCGGCACCAGATCAAAATAATTCGCATCAAAATTCATATCCGGTGCTTTTGCAAACTCTGCATTTAAGCTGGTTCCTTCCGCACGAAGACCGGCTTTTGCTCCAAACTTGCTAAATTTCACCTGATAACTCAGATAAGCCGAATATATATGCTGGACATGACGGAACCTGCTATTTTCAGACGATACATCTTCCCAGGCATTCAACGAATCGCGATAAACCTGCTCCAGTGTTTCACTCTTACTCTGACGGTTGATATATTTTACACCAGCCTCCAATGTCTGGTCTTTCCACGTCGGTGTTGTATAATCCACCTGTGCCGTATGCTCTACTGTAGATGCTTTATTCTTATTCCACTGCGGATAATCTTTGGCAAGAGGATAATTTTCCACATTCAGTAAGTCTGTATGATTTTCACTATCATCAGGAGATTGGCTAAAACGATATGAAAGTGTCAGCAATTCATCTTTTTTGTGGGTAGAATGCTGAAAGTCCACATTCACATCGGTAGAGCCAAAAGTACCTTCGGTATTACTGTTACGATCATACCAGTAATACTTTTCCATAGAAGCAGATTCCGCTTCCGGCAATCCCGTCATTACTCCTGAAACTTCCGAAAAGCGTTTAGATTTGCCCCGGAACAAGTTTGCACCCACACTCAATAAATTCAACGAATCTATTTCATAACTGCCTTCCAGATTTCCATATTGAAAAGGACCTTTGCGCTTACTGCGGCCTGTTTCTTCAAAGCGGGAATCATAACCGTCTATTTCCGAATCATAACCCGATTTATCACGTAACGCATAAGAATCATTCCATGGAGAATTACGATTGTTATAACCATAGTTGGCTGTAATACCAAACTTACCGACTTTCAATGAAACATAACCTCCACCACCAAAACTACCTAAGGTGCTGGCATTGGCACGGATTGTTCCGGTATAGCCCTGTAAAGCATTCTTTGTCGTAATAATATTAATAATACCACCTACTCCTTCCGCATCATACTTGGCTCCCGGGTCGGTTATAACTTCAACATTTTTAATAGAACTGGCCGGCATACTTTTCAATACATCCGATGCATTTTCGCCACTCAACAGATTAGAAGGCTTTCCGTTCATATAAATTTTATAATTGGTAGAACCTTTCAATTGTATTTTATCATCGCCATCCACCGTAATCATCGGAACCTTGCGAAGCATATCCAGGGTATTGTTGGTTTGTGCCTCAGGATCATCCTCCAGGCTATAGGTAAGCTTGTCAACTTCCACTTTTACCAAAGGTTTCTGTGCCGTAACGGTAACTTCGCCCAAACGTTGGTTATCATCTTTCATGTAAAGTTTACCCAAGTTCAGCGGACTATCCTTTTCCGATATGGAAAACGTTTTCTGTGCCGGAGTTTTTCCAACAGATTGCATAGAGATGATGTATTTACCTGCACTTTTCAGCGTAGTCTCAAATTTACCATCAACATCACATGCTAACATCTTAACAGCTTTCTGAGGAGCACTCTGTAAAGCAATATTAAGCGTGGCGTACGGAACTGTTTCGTTCGTTAGCGTGTCCACCACCTGCCCTTTAATAACAAGGGGACTGGCATTATCTACCTGAGCACATAAAGGAAGTGCACTGATTAGCACCAGAAATAAGGATAAAAGTTTTCTATTCATTGATCTAACTATATAATATATACATAATTCACATTTACGATGCTTTCGTAAATGTGGCAAATATAATGTAATAAAAACTTTTTACAGCTAATTTTGTTTTAAAGAAGCCTAAAAAGAAGCATTTAGATACATGACAAACAGCCGATTGTTTTAGTTTTGTACAAACTATCAACACGTACGGCTTATGAAACGAATGTCGAAACTACTAAAATTATCAGATAACCAAATTCCGATGATGAACAATCCGGTAGGTTATCCTATACGGCAGGTCAAAATGCATCTTTGTAAATAATATATCAGACTATCTGGTAATAATTCTTACTTTTGCCGAAAAATAGACGAGATGCCTACTTTCTTTATCATTATTATAGCATTATACCTTTTAGGTAATCTATATATATTCACTTGGGGAAAAAATACGTTAAAAGCCCAATCAACCGGAGTTAAAGTATTACTATCTATCATCTTTTGGGGATGTGCATTATCCTTTTTCTCCAGCTTCCTGTTACGAGACGTAGCTATGCCGGATTTCCTTGCCCACACAATGCAGGATATAGGAAACGGCTGGTTAGTGTTTACCTTGTATATGGTAATACTGTTAGGAATCTGCGATTTGCTACGGCTTTTCCACATCCGGGTACGGGGAGCATTCTATTTAGCAACCGGACTAACACTCAGCTTATTAGGATATGGATATTATAATTATCAACATCCGGATATAAAAGTTATCAACATAGTTATCAACAAACCGTCAGACAACGAGGAAAAGCAATTAAAAGTGGTTGCCGTCAGCGATATTCACCTGGGATATGGAACTGACAAAGATATGCTTCAAAAATATGTAAAGTTAATAAACGACCAGAAACCCGACCTTATTTTAATTGGAGGCGACTTGATAGATAATAGTGTAGTTCCTCTGTATTCCGAACAAATGCATGAAGAATTGTCCCGGCTAAATGCGCCTTACGGCATTTATATGGTTCCGGGAAACCATGAATATATAAGCGGTATAACAAAAAGTAAAGCATTTGTTCAGACAACTCCTATCGTATTTCTGCAGGATAGTATTGTTACACTACCCAATGGCATCCAAATTGCAGGAAGAGACGACCGGCATAACAAAAACAGAAAACCGATTGAAGAACTGATTCACACAACCAATCCTACAAAACCGGTTCTTTTGCTGGACCACCAGCCTTACGAATTGGACAAAACAGCCTCCACTAATGTCGATTTGCAATTCAGTGGTCATACACACCGGGGGCAAATATGGCCAATGAACCTTGTTACCGACCATTTGTTTGAATTAAGTTACGGTTACAAACAGATAAAGAATACTCATTTTTATGTTTCCTCCGGTTTATCGCTTTGGGGACCGCCTTTCAGAATCGGAACAGACAGTGAGCTTGTAGTATTCAATATTACATTCAAATAAGAACGACATGAAAGTATTCATCCAGTCTATAGTAGCACAGCTATTACTAAATCCATATATCTTTTGGCGGGGATATCAGGCCATACCAGCCAGGAAAAGTTGGCGGATACCATATACCCTCTTCTTCATAATAGAGCTGGCCGTTTACCTTTTCGGTTTTTTCTTCCGGAATGAACTACCGGACGATTTGATGATTGCCATTCAATATTATTGTAATACATGGTACATCTCGATGATCTATATCACCTTATCTTTATTAACATTGGAAGTCTTGCGCCTCTCTAACCATTGGCGGCATTGGTTTCCTAAAATAGTTACAACACACTGGAAACAGACCAAGCTTTCTCTTTTCTTTATCATACTTATAGGCGTCGCTGCTCTTATGTTCCATGCTTACCATAAAGTACAAAATCCGGTTGTAAAGAACGTCTATGTAACATTAGACAAAAAAGCAGGAAATAACCGGGACAGTCTTACTATCGTTATGATGAGCGACCTGCATATCGGTGAAGTAATAGGCAAAAAACTTGTACAAAAATATGTAGCACTCAGCAATGCCCAACATCCGGACATGGTCGTCATTGTGGGTGACGTTATAGACTATGAATCCCGTTTTGCCGAAAAAGCGCATATAGAAGAGGATCTAAAACAGCTAAAAGCTCCACTAGGAGTCTACATTGTTTATGGCAACCACGAATATCGAGCCAACCGTAATGCCAAATACCGCTGGCTAAAAAAAACAGGAGCTACATTGCTTATCGATTCTGTAGCCATGCCCGATTCTTCGTTCTATCTGATTGGCCGTGATGACAATATAAACAAGAAACGCAAACCTCTGCAGGCACTTATGAAAGGAGTGGATAAAGATAAACCTGTCATTGTCTTAGACCATCAACCCTGGTCGTTTGCAGAAATGGAAATGAATGGAGTCGACCTGGGACTACATGGGCATACACACAACGGCCAACTATGGCCTTATCCTCTCGTATTGAAATTCGTATATGAATGTGCTTACGGTTACTACCGGAAAGGACCGACTCAATTTTACGTATCTTCGGGCATAGGAATAGCCGGTCCTCCTTACCGGGTTGGCACACAATCGGAACTGGTGGTTATACATGTAAAGTTTAAAATATCAAGCAAGTAATTTATTATCCGAATACAACCCTTGAACTGATGTTGTATAAAGGCAAGTATTGGTTAGAAGTTAAGAACAACAGGCTATTTCTACCTGACTACTAAGTCAACGTAAGGTGACTGATAACTACTTTAACTACTGATTCGTGAACTCATAGTTATGATTCCTGAAACTCATAGTTATGATTTTTGAAATACATAAAGAGAGAGGGCTGAATAACTTTGATTGTCATTCAGCCCTCTCCGGTATATCGTTTTCCGACGGAACAGCTTTTATTTCTCCGCAGGTGTTTCTTTCTCCTTCTCCGGAGCACTTAATGTTTTAGTATATAACTCATGATCGGCAAGAACCTCCAATGCTTTATCCAGGACTTCATCCTCTTTCAGGTTTTGCAGCAACTCGCCTCTCTGATAATAGTAACGCTTTACAATCTCTGCTGCCATCAACTTCTTGATTTCATCCTTGTTACGGTCAAAATCCCTATCAAGATTCGGAGTCAACTGCTCTTCCAACGCTTTAAGAGTGGTAGAGTCGCCATCCAGATAGCCTTCAAACGCTGCTATTTCTTTCAGGCTCTTCAATGCTTTTTCACTCTGTCGGTCGTATGTAAAATTCTTCTCCTTTGCATATTGCTTCAGGGCTTCATAGTCTTCATCCGTAACCACAAATTCTTCAACCGGGGCAATAGTCTTATGTTTCTGTACCCAATCTGTTATAAAATCAAACAGAACATAGTCTGCCGCCAGATAATACATCAATGAAGGTATTTTCTTTTCTTTCATTTCAAATTCCGGACGAACGCCACCGCCATCACGGACCGGGCGGCCTTTGGATGTATAAAACACAGAAGTCAAACTATCAGGAATAGCGTTCACACTACCGTCTTCTTTACGGTGCGTATAGTCTAACTGCTGAATACAACGGCCGCTTGGTATATAATATTTGCTCACCGTCACCTTTAACTTGCCATCATAAGGCAAATCACGGGTAGTCTGAACCAGACCTTTTCCAAAAGAGCGCTGGCCAATCAATACGGCACGGTCCAAATCCTGCAAAGAACCCGAAACGATTTCTGATGCCGAAGCCGAGTTGCCATTAATCAAAACAGCCAGAGGCATTACCGTATCCAAAGGCTCGCTCGAAGTACGATAAGTACGATCCCATTGTTTTATCTTGCCTTTCGTAGAGATTACTTCGCTGCCTTTCGGTACAAACAGGCTTACTATCTGAACTGCAGATTCCAATACACCGCCGCCATTATTACGTAAATCGATTATCAGGGATTTGATGTTATGGTTCTTCCGTAAATCTTCAAAAGCAGCCTTCACTTCCTGAGCACTCTTGTCTGTAAAACCTTTCAAGTAGATATAACCTACACTATCGTTGCGAACTCCATAATAGGTAACCTGGTCTACAACAACCTGTTTACGCACGATATCGATCTTGCGGGGTTTCTTTTCGCCCGGACGCTGAATGGTTAATGTAATTTTTGTATTGGGAACGCCCTTCAACAATTCGCTTACTTTATCATTCGTAGCTTTAGAGACATCTATCGTATCTATTGCCAAAATACGGTCGCCCGCTTTCAGTCCGGCCAATGCCGCCGGCATTCCTTCAAACGGCTCAACAATAATTACGCCTCCGTCTTTATCACGCTGACGTATATAAGACCCTATACCACCATATTCGCCCGTAGTAATAAGCTTCAATCCTTCCATTTCCTGTTCGGGAATATACTCGGTGTATGGATCCAAGCCACCCAACATCGCATCTATACCGCGGCGAACTGTTTTATCTATATCCACAGAATCTACGTAAAACATCTCCATCTCTTTCACAAGAGCATTGAAAATATCAAGATTCTTACTTACTTCAAAACGATTATCATTCTGTGCCTGCCCCGGAAATATATTTCCGGCAATGAGTAGCAAGCTTAGCAATCCTATAATTCTCTTTCGTTGAATCAGTCTACACATAGAATTATTTAGTTAATTAACGATGTAAATGTATGCATAATACAGCGTCTTATGCCAATATTGCTTTTACTTTTAACTTTATTTGTTCCCATTTATCCATCGGTATTTGTGGCCCAACCACATCAATAACATATCCGGCCAGCATAGACCCTATGCGTGCAGATTGTTCCAAGGTTGCCCCAACAGAACAGCCATACAGGAACCCGGCAGCAAAGTTGTCACCGGCTCCCGTTGTATCAAGCGGCTTTCCTCCTTCGGCCGGAACTGTGAAAAACTGTCCTTTACTGCCTACAATAGCGCCTTCTTTTCCTAAAGTAACAATAGAAACGTCTACCATTTCGGAAAGTACCTTCACTGCATCACATGCTTTCAGCCCTGTATAAGCTTCAGCCTCCGGTTCGTTTGAAAACAGGATGTCCACATACTTAGGTATAATATCTTCAAGGAAACCTTTAAAGGCATTTACAATATTAAAATTAGATAAATCCAAAGCGACCTTTAAACCTAGCTTTTTTGCCTTTTGCATAGTGGTGCGAACCAAAGGTTCATTCACTAACAAATAGCCTTCTATATATATACATTGATATCCGGAAAGCATTTCTTCACTAATTTCGTCGGGAGTAATAGTTGCTGCCGGGCCAAGAAACGTACCCATAGTACGTTCGCCATCAGAAGATATCAGAACAGTACAACTGCCAGACACACCGTCTACCTTAATAAAGTATGGAGTTACACCGGCTTCTTCCAATGCCTTTTCATAAAATTCACCTACGGAGTCTGAACCAATTTTACCAACAAAACCAGTCTTTGCACCCAAAAAGGCCATGGCACGCATAGTATTGCAAACCGAACCGCCGGGAGCCTGGCTTCTTTCCAAGTGTTCCTGAGCCTTACGAATAGCAAGCATTTGTTGCTGATCTATCATATCCATTGCTCCCTTCTTAATTCCTATTTCACTGAGTACATTATCATTATCTAATTTCAACAGTACATCTACCAATGCATTTCCTAAACCGATCGTATTCATTTTTTCATTTTTTTCTGCAAATATATTGCATATTTCAAAAACATCCTCTACTTTTGCAGTGCAATTTCAGAAGGGGTACAAGTTATACTCCGGAAGATGCAACAAAATTCTTCCTTAGCTCAGTTGGTTAGAGCATCTGACTGTTAATCAGAGGGTCCTTGGTTCAAGTCCAAGAGGAAGAGCTCAAAAAGACATCGGGAAAGACTGAAAGACATATTCTTCCTTAGCTCAGTTGGTTAGAGCATCTGACTGTTAATCAGAGGGTCCTTGGTTCAAGTCCAAGAGGAAGAGCTCAAAAAGACATCGGGAAAGACTGAAAGACATATTTTCTTCCTTAGCTCAGTTGGTTAGAGCATCTGACTGTTAATCAGAGGGTCCTTGGTTCAAGTCCAAGAGGAAGAGCTTTAGAAAAAGAGATACTTCATTCGGGGTATCTCTTTTTTATTACAATACGATTAAGTTAGCCTTAATTAACGATTATAGCTTCATGTATAAAAAAAGGATTCATATTTTTACCGCCAATAATCTTAAAATAGAATTTGATGAAACCTATCTATTTAATATTGTGCCTTTTATTTTCTGCACTCACCATGTTAACTTTAAGCGGATGTACAAAAGACAACGAAGCAAACCCAAACAAAATTTCACTGAGCGAACTGCCTTCCAAGGCTGGTTACTTCCTGCTTGATATCTTCTCCAACCAAGAACCTGTCTTGGTAGAAAAAGCAAGTAAAGAAGAAAATAATTACAGTTTCCGGGTAACCTATCCCGATGATGTTGCAATCTGCTTTGATGAAAACGGTGGGTGGAAACTAATCAATATTCCAGGCGAACAAACACCGGAAGGAATAAGTAAGCATTTTCAAGAAATGGTACACTATACAAATACTGTTTATCAAACAAACCGTATAAAAAGCATTACCCGTACCGATTATGGGCAGTTTGCCACATTAGATAACGAAAAAACAGTGGCATTCAGTGAAGAGTTCTATCTTGGAGAAGAACTAGGTCAGGAAGGATATTCTTCTCTTCCCCCAGGCATTCAATCCTTTATCAAAGAGTATTTCATAGGTGCAGGTTACAAATATGTCACAGTAGACCAGCAAGCTAATGAAACATCGGTCTATAAATACCGGATATCATTAGACAAAGGTTACAAAGCATGGTTTGATGTGGATGGCAACTGGAAATACATAACCAGCCTTTCCAATGAAACTGACAATTCGCTTCCACTTGATCTTATCAACATTTTACCGGAAAAAATTCGAAAAGAAGTGGCAAGTATAACCAAGTTGGTCACTATCTACAAAAAAAATGAAACACTGTACGAGATAGGAACCAGTCGCACCGACATCAAAACTTATACCACAGAAGTAATACCTCCTACCGACTTGCACCAAAAGGAAGTTAAAGAATTCATAGATACCTACTTCGAATCAGAAAGCAGCTACAGGCTCACCGTTCCTGCACATGTAGCAGACCCTTATTATCACGTTCGGCTCCCGAATGGTTTCGACTTCCGTTTGGACAAAACATTACAATGGGACCTGATAGACGGACACGGTTATCCATTCACAACAAAACTGCTTGCACTTGTTCCCGAAAAGATTCTTACCGACAGCAGGATCAAGAAATACATCACAGCTATTCGCCGTGATGAAAACGGTTATTATATAAACCTCATCGGTAATTACTATCTCCAATATGATGCGGATGGTAACTACGACGGACAACAACATAGCCCTGCTCCTTACGACAAGGCATATACATACGTTCGCTATACCTATCCCAAAGATATAGGCATTCAGTATCTATCATGGGAAGGATTTGTATTCAAACTAAGCGATGGAACAAAAATAAACTTCGACAGTACGGGGAAACCGATAGAATAGCTTTACTTCCTGTTTTCATTTCTATCCAAAGAAATTACCGGGATATCTTCTTCGGCCAGTTCGTTGCTAAGATGGAGAGATTGTAATATCTTTGCAGCATGGGAAAGAATAAATTAGCAAAGTTTGACGACATGGCGAGCTACCCGCATGTCTTTCAATATCCGTTTGCCACGCTTCAGGAAAAAGGATTTGACCTGAAAGGACATTGGCATGAGCGGTTCTTCAGGAACAATAATCCGATTGTACTGGAATTGGGTTGCGGTAAAGGCGAATATACGGTTGGTTTGGGCAAACTCTTCCCAAACAAAAACTTTATCGGTGTAGATATAAAAGGGGCACGTATGTGGACCGGCGCAAAGGAATCTCTGGAGAACGGAATGACAAACGTAGCTTTTCTACGCACCAGCATCGAACTGATAGCCCACTTCTTTGCCCCCGGAGAAGTAGCAGAGATATGGCTTACCTTCCCTGATCCGCAAATGAAGAAAGTAAACAAACGGCTTACTTCTACACGGTTCATGAAAATGTATCGCGAAATTCTGGCAGGCGATGGGATTGTTCACCTCAAAACAGACAGCAACTTTATGTATACCTATACCTGTGAAATGGTAAAAGCCAACCACTATCCGGTATTGTTCTCCACAGACGACCTTTACCATTCCGGTCTGGCCGACGAAATCCTTTCCATCCAGACTTATTACGAACAACAATGGCTGGATCGTGGGCTGAACATCAAATATATCAAATTTGTTTGTGAAGAACGGGCGAATCTCATTGAACCGGACGTAGAAATCGAATACGATCCGTACCGCAGTTTCAACCGTAGTAAACGCAGTGCGCTGGCATCGGGAAAATGAGGAAGAAAAAAAGTAGATAAGTAGTTAAGAATAAAATACAACATAGAAGCTATGGCAATATATCCTAAACTGATTATGGACGCACTCGCCACCGTGCGTTATCCCGGAACCGGAAAGAATCTGGTGGATATGGGAATGGTGGAAGACAACATCCGCATCGAAGGCAACAAAGTGAGCTTTTCACTTTTGTTTGAAAAACCGAGCGACCCGTTTATCAAATCCGTTGTAAAAGCAGCCGAGACAGCAATCCTCACTTATGTAGATAAGGATGTAGACATCAAAGGCAACATCAAAGTTATCACCCGCCAGGTAGCGCGTCCCGAACCGGACAAGCTTTTACCGCAGGTGAAGAATATCATTGCCGTTTCTTCCGGCAAAGGTGGCGTTGGTAAAAGTACGGTAGCTGCCAACTTAGCAGTAGCATTAGCCGGACTTGGCTATAAGGTAGGATTGCTGGATGCCGATATTTTCGGTCCATCACAACCTAAAATGTTTCATGTTGAAGACGCCCGCCCGGTATTGGAAGAAGTAGGTGGACGCGAGTTGATCCAGCCGGCAGAGAATTACGGTGTCAAGCTTCTTTCAATCGGTTTCTTCGTAAACAAGGAGGATGCCGTACTTTGGCGCGGTGCCATGGCAAGCAACGCTTTAAAACAATTGATTGCAGATGCAAACTGGGGAGAGTTGGACTATTTTTTAATCGACCTGCCGCCCGGAACAAGTGATATTCACCTTACAATGGTGCAAACACTGGCTATTACAGGAGCAGTCGTTGTTTCCACCCCACAGGAAGTAGCACTGGCCGATGCACGTAAAGGTATCAGTATGTTCATGGGCGAGAAGATTAATGTGCCTGTGCTGGGATTGATAGAGAATATGTCATGGTTTACGCCGGCCGAACTGCCGGAGAATAAATACTATCTGTTTGGCAAAGAAGGCGGCAAACGTCTGGCCGAACAACTAAACGTTCCTCTGCTAGGGCAAATCCCAATCGTACAAAGCATCTGCGAAGGTGGAGATAACGGCGAACCGGTAGCTCTCAATCCAGATACGATTACAGGAAACGCTTTCCGCCGGCTAGCCGAGAATGTAGTAGAACAGATCAATCTGCGTAACGAAAACCTTGCTCCCACAAAACGGGTACAGGTTACAAAGAAATAACCTCTTTTGCAGGCACTTTTCCCCGATATAAGAGGGAAAATACCCATATATAATTCCAAACACTTTGGAGTTATAACTCCAAAGACCTTGCAAGCACAACTCCAAAGACCTTGCAAGCACAACTCCAAAGAGTTTGGAGGCATAACTCCAAACTCTTTGGAATGGATCAATACATACAATCATTCCGGCGGATAAACGCCACCGTACGATGTATCTCGGTATACATTATAATATCCTCGTCTATAAAGGGAACCTCCTTACGGTACTGTTTCAAGTATTTCTCCAAAACAGGCGATGTTTTAGCCGGACGACGAAACTCGATACCTTGTGCCGCATTCATCAGTTCGATAGCCAAAATATGATCGAGGTTATCCATAACTTTGAATAGTTTCGTGGCTGCATTAGCGCCCATACTCACATGGTCTTCCTGTCCGTTACTGGAAACAATAGAGTCGCTACTGGCAGCATAACAATACATCTTATTCTGGCTCACCATACTGGCGGCGGCATATTGCGGAATCATAAACCCGGAATTCAATCCCGGATTAGCCACAAGGAATTCGGGTAAACCGCGCAATCCCATAATTAGCTGCGCCACACGACGTTCGGAAATATTACCGAGTTCGGCCAATGCTATAGCAAGGAAGTCATAAGAGATAGCAAGCGGTTGTCCGTGAAAATTGCCACCGGAAATGATCTTATCTTCCTCAGGGAAAATAGTAGGATTATCCGTCACCGAATTAATTTCGGTAAGCAGTACGCCGGAAACATATCGAATTGCATCTTTTGTTGCACCATGCACCTGCGGAATACAACGGAACGAATACGGATCTTGTACATGTTCTTTCTTCCGGCTAATCAATTCACTACCTTCCAACAACTTGCGAAAAGCCGTACCCGTCTCGATCTGCCCCTGGTGCGGACGCATCTGCTGAATACAATCCATAAAAGGATCTATCCTGCCGTCGAATGCTTCAAGGGAAAGAGCCGCAATCAAATCGGCGCGCCTGGAAACACTGAAGGCACGCATTAAGGCGAACACGCCATTTGCACTCATAAACTGCGTGCCGTTAAGTAACGCCAACCCCTCCTTGCTTTTCAGACGGACAGGCTTCCAGGCAAATTCATCCAAAACGCTGATTGCTTCACGTTTCCTTCCTTTATAATAGACATCGCCAACACCAATAAGAGGCAGGAACAAATTCGCCAACGGTGCCAGGTCGCCACTTGCCCCAAGCGATCCGCGGTCGTACACAATAGGCAGAACATCATTATTGAAGAAATCAAGAATGCGCTGTACCGTGATCACTTGCACACCGCTATGCCCCAACGACAAGGCATGCGCCTTGAGCAACATCATCAGGCGTACTATAACCGGACTTACCTCATCGCCTATGCTACAAGCATGGCTCTTCACCAGGTTCTCCTGCAACGTACTCAGTTCATCTGATGAGATATTCCTATTACATAAAGAACCAAAACCTGTCGTGATACCATAAATAGGCTCGTCTGCCTGTTGTATTTTCCGATCCAGATAATCGCGGCAACGCTGGATGCGATCCTTTACGTCGGCTGATAGTTCCAGTTTCATATTTTGCGTGAGTATCTTCTCGATCCCTTCAAACGTCAACGGCTCCGAACCCACATAATAGACATTCCCCATATCATAATACCGTTTTAACCCAATCCATCAACTTCTTTTCAATCCGGATAGCTTCCGCCTCCAGATGATCGGCTTTTTGCGTCATTCGTTTTACAAATGCCTCATCCTGTATAGACGACAGATTAATACGCACGTTCAATATGGCACCCAACACACATGTGCGTGCCGTCATCATCGCGACACAAGCATCTGTTACCGCATTACGGTTTCCTTTATGTGCCACATAAATTATCGTTTCCATCACCGATCCCACCTCTTCGGCAACTTTCATCGGGACAAGAGCCGCCTCCTTCGTCGCGTCCTGAATAACACGGTTACGTTCCGCAACTTCGGCTTCTGTCTCCTTTGGAAGTTTAAAGGCGGCAAAAACACGGTCATACGCTTCGCTATCTTCATCGATATAACCAATTAAACGTTCACGGATCATAGCTGCTTCTACGGCAATAGTTTTCATTTGCCCCTCCACTTCGGCATACTTCTTTTTCCCTATCGTAAGGTTAGCCACCATTTCCGTAAGAGCTGTTGCTATAGCTCCGTTCAGCGCAGAGATACTACCACCTCCGGGAACCGGAGCATTACCGGCCGTCTCTGCCAAAAATTCTTTAATTGCCAAGTCTGCTAACATAGTCTTTTAATCTTTAAGTTATTTATCTTATTCTTCTCCTTACATATCTCTGATCAAATCTTAATTGTGATTCAAAGAAGGCATGCTTTTAAACAATATAAAGCATACCATCTTTAATAACAGTTCCCACTATATTCATTCCTACATGATAGGGAAGAAATTTATACGATGGGAACTGAAGCAATATCATATCCGCCTTTTTCCCAACATCAATACTACCAATTTTATTAGCACGGCCTACGGCAGCAGCTCCATTAATCGTCAGAGCCGTCAATGCTTCTTCGGGAGACATTTTCATCTGTATGCAGGCTAAAGAAAACAGCAATGGAACAGAACATGAGAAGCAACTTCCCGGATTAAAATCGGAAGCAAGAGCCACTGCACAACCTGCATCTATCATTTTACGTGCGGGAGCATAAGGTTCGCCTAAAGAAAAGGCCGTTAACGGCAACAGCGTAGCAATCGTGTTCGACTGAGCCAGGCGTTTGATTCCGGCATCAGATACATGCAACAGATGATCGGCACTTACAGCTTTCATCTTAACAGCCAGTTCGGCACCACCTAAAGAGACTATTTCGTCGGCATGAAGTTTGAGTTTAAGGCGATAACTTCTGGCTGCCTTCAGCAACCGTTCACTTTGTTCAATCGAGAAAACGCCTTGTTCACAAAACACATCACAAAACACAGCACAATGCTCACTCCGAATACTGGGAAGCACAGTTTCTATTATATAATCTATATATTCGTCTGTTCTACCTTTAAATTCGGGTGGAACGGCATGCGCTCCCATAAATGTGGGAACCACATCTACCGGATGCTCTCCATCCAATTCATTCATTAACCTGAGTTGAATAAGTTCCGTAGACAAATCCAGCCCGTAACCACTTTTGCCTTCCACTGTAGTCACTCCCATATCCATCATTGTATCCAGACGGTCATAGGCCGTATCATACAAATGATCATAACGGATACGGCGCGTTGCCTGCATCGTGCTTACAATGCCACCGCCCCGCTCCATAATCGACATATAGCTGTCTCCCTTCATTCTCCAGCTAAACTCTTCCTCTCTATAACCGCCAAAAACAAAATGGGTATGGCTATCCACAAAACCGGGAAGTACAGCCCGCCCGCGAGCATCTATCTCCAGGTAATCATTTATATTCAATCGTTTCAGAACCTCTTCAGTTGTCCCTACCTGTGTAATAATACCGTTTTCAATCACAACCGCACCATCTTCTATTATACCGACATCGGACATCTCGGCTCCTTTTTTAGCGGCAAAACCGGAACAGGTCACGACCTGTGAAGCGTTCCGTATCAGTATTTTTTCCCTTTCCCTGCTCATTCCATTATCCTTGACTCGAGAACCTGACCTATTGAGAAATTTTCTAATCCCAGGTAATAAGAAGCCGTATCAATTAATGCCTCCATAGGCACCAATCCGATAATTTCGCTTCCGATAACCGGTACACCATAACGGCGGGCTTCCACCCGTACCAGTTCAAAGGCACGATACAAAGCAGTATGGGTATAATCTGTCATATTTATAGATACCTGTACGATACCCCGTTCCCGCAGATCCACCCCCATTGCTTTACAATAACGGAGACCACCGCCTATAAAACGAATTTTTTTTGCTATATCGATGGCTATATCCAGTTTGTTTGTCCCTAAATTAACATTATAGGCAACCAACGGCATACGGGCACCGATAGCCACTGCTCCGGCTGTAGCATGACGTTCTACAGGACCGAAATCAGGTTTCCATTCGGGCTGTTTTATCTTTTCTGCCATTCCCTCAAATTCACCTTTACGAATAGCCGCCAGGTTCTCGCGATGCGGAGCCGAAGCCGATTTTTCATATAAAAAGACAGGCAGGTTATAACGGAACGACACCTCACGAGCCACTTCTTTCGATAAAGCAACGGCATCTTCCATTGTGCAACCTTTAATAGGAATAAACGGAACAACATCCACCGCCCCCATTCTAGGGTGCTGTCCGGCATGTTTGTTCAGGTCGATAAGTTGAACAGCACAACCAATCGCTTCAATTATAGATTTCTTCAAGGCTTCGGGTTCGCCAACCACAGTTACAACCAGACGGTTATGATCTTCATCATTACTATAATCCAACAGTTTCACATCCGGTTTTGCACGAAACGATTCTACAATCTTTTCTATTTTTGCCATGTCCCTACCCTCACTGAAGTTGGGGACACATTCCATAATCTTATTCCAGTTACTCATATCTTTTGGTTTAATGATGTATTCACTATTTCACGTATTAAGTTATCTTGTGGAATATAAGGCATTGTTATGTGATAGCCGTCTTCATGATTTTCATTAAAAAGGGCACAAGTCGAAACAGCATGCTTATTACGCGCCCACGAACGGCGGGCTACCCCGCCCATAACATCCCAGATCATCGCAGAACGAAGTATCTCATCCACTCGCCTGCTGCCATCAAGAACCATTCCGAAGCCTCCGTTAATAGCTTTACCGATTCCTACGCCCCCACCGTTATGTAAAGCAACCAGGCTCATTCCCCGGGCCGCATTTCCCGCAAAACATTGCACAGCCATATCAGCCATTATGTTACTGCCGTCATAGATATTTGATGTTTCACGGAAAGGCGAATCAGTACCACTCACATCGTGATGGTCCCGCCCCAACATGACAGGGCCAATTTCTCCTTCGCGAACCATTTCATTAAAACGCAGTGCTATTTTCAAGCGGCCTTCTGCATCCTGATACAAAATACGCGCCTGTGTACCAACCACTAATTTATTTTTCTCCGCGTCACGAATCCAATTGTAATTATCCATATCCTGGCTTCGCCGGCCAGGATCAATACATTCCATCGCAGCCTGATCTGTTTTGATTAAGTCCTCGTGTTTACCACTAAGGCATACCCAACGGAAAGGCCCGTAACCATAATCAAACAATTCCGGCCCCATGATGTCTTCTACATATGAAGGCCAGATAAAACCATCCTTTTCATCTACTCCATTCCGGGAAATTTCTTTCACACCCGAATCATAAATAGCCTTCATAAACGAGTTTCCATAATCAAAGAAATAGGAACCTCGTCTCACCAGCTTTTTGATCACCTCAAAATGACGGCGTAACGACTGATCCACCAAAGAACGGAACTTTTCACGATCATGCGCCAACAAATAGGTACGCTCTTCAAACGTTATACCTGCCGGACAATATCCTCCGTCGTAAACGGCATGGCACGAAGTCTGGTCACTCAGCAGGTCGATAGGCAACCGGTAAGTTTCGGCATATTCCAGCAGATCAACTATATTTCCATGATAAGCCACCGAAACCGGCTTATAAGACTGCAAAGCCATTCCTGCCAATAGAAAAGCTTCCTTCGGGGTTGTTGCAACATGCTCTACCCAGCCTTGTTCTTTGCGGGTTTCTATGCGCGATATATCCACTTCCGCTATAATACAGGCTGCTCCTGCTATCACTGCAGCTTTTGGCTGTGCACCGCTCATTCCTCCCAGTCCGGAAGAGACAAACATATATCCCCGTAAATCTTTGGCAGGCGGAAGATTCAGCTTCAGGCGTCCTGCATTCAATAATGTATTGAATGTACCGTGCACAATGCCTTGTGGTCCGATGTACATCCAGCCTCCGGCCGTCATCTGCCCATAATTGGCAACACCCATCTGCATGGCAATGTGCCAGTCTTTTTGGTTATCAAACATGCCAACCATCATCGCATTTGTAATAATCACACGCGGTGCATCCGGGCGGGATTTAAATAACCCCAGCGGATGGCCGGATTCAATAACCAGAGTTTGCTCTGTTGTAAGAAGTTCAAGATACTGCTTTATCAAACAATATTGCATCCAGTTCTGGCAAACCTGCCCTGTCTCGCCATAAGTAACCAACTCATACGGATACAGGGCAATATCAAAACTGAGGTTATTATCAATCATTACCTGAAAGGCTTTACCTTCCAGACAATTGCCTTTATACTGATCAACGGGTTTAGCTTTCAGATCGCCTTTGGGGCGGTAGCGGTAACCATAGATTCGCCCGCGGGTCAACAATTCGTCCATAAACTCGGGAGCCAACGTTGCATGCAATTCCTCCGGTATATATCGAAGCGCATTTTTCAATGCTGTTTCTGTTTGTGCAGGTGTCAAGGTATAACCACGGTCGGGTGCCCGACGAATGCCGGATACAAACGAAGGATACTCCGGCAAGCGATTACTAAGGTGAACTTTCATAATATTTTAGTTTAAAATTGCGCTTACTGTTCGTAAGGTTATATCTGTAAAAGACGGCATCAAGATAGCTATCTTCTTCGGTAACAACAAGGCTGACCTGTATGTTAAGAAGCATATAAAAAGCGACAAGTTTGCACATCCGCAATTATTATATACCTTTGCAAACGGTATGGTTGCCACACGGACAACCTTAGATTGTAGAACATATTATATATTCGTGGTAAGAACTGCAACACATTACTTTGGATAGAATATATAAGAAGGTTCTGCAAACCCTTTGCGTGCAAAATGGTTATATGTGTAACTATTACACATTTCCTGTTTACATAATCAGTAAAGGGGGTGTAGAGCTGACTTTATTTATCCGGGGCTGTTGCAGGCCTTTACTATGATAAAGTTCAGTTTCTGCGCCCTTTTGTTGCTTAAGGACGATTTGGATATTTATATGATAACCAAGACAATCACCAGTCTTTCTAAATTTTATTCACGCTTAATTGCTATAATTATGAAAACAGTGCAAACTATGTCGTTAGAGGGTTACAAAACAATGCTGGAAAACTACCAAATCTGTTTCACCAACTTTTTCCCTCAAGTAAAAATACGTTGCAAATCAACCCATTGCACAATAAACGGTCTAGAAATCATATACAAAGATATTATAGACGTAGCTATAGAAGACAAAAAATACTTTATCATCAATATAAAAAACAAGATGTATGTTTATCTGCCGCTTGACAGGTCGGCTGTGTATCACGTAGAAGACATTACCCCTTCCAATAACTAAAACTGAAGATTTATAAAAGTCTCGCCTTAACTCTTCTTCTTAAATACCATACCATACTATTCAGGGAAGGTTAAGACGAGCTTTTTTACATATTTGCTGTCATACTCTATTTTTCACAAAGGTAATAAATCATCCCGATGATTTCAGAAAATGACCAGGATGATTTGGTAAAATGATCGGGATGAAAAAAACACTCTTCCGGAAGAAAATGGAATTTCTTTCGAAAGGGATTGAAACTTCTTCCGAAAGGAAGTATATTTGCGTAAAGAGAAAAAAATTAGGTTATGACACAAATTAACTGCTTTATTCCATACGGCGAACCGGAAACTACCCGGCAAACTATTTCCCAATTGAGCCAGTCTGCCTTAGTAGACAAAATCTATTTATTGACAAGCGATCCGCATGCAAAAGAGATTCACCCGTGCCATAACCTACTTACTCCCGAATTATGGAGTACCGAAACAATACGCCTGATTGCCGGCTATGCCAATACCGGTTATTCGCTGATCTATACAAAAACCGGAACTTTACAAACAGGCCTTTTCGCCCTGGACCGTTTCGTTACTATTGCTGAAGACACCGGAGCAGGTATGGTATATTCAGACTATTACCAATTAAAGGAAGACAAACGGACACCTCATCCTGTCATCGACTACCAAAAGGGAAGTTTACGGGATGATTTTAACTTCGGCTCTCTGTTATTCTACAAAAGCGACGCGCTAAAAAATTCTGCCTCAAGTATGGCCGATACTTACCATTTTGCAGGGCTCTATGACTTGCGCCTCAAAGTATCGCAACAATACCCGTTAGTACACATCAACGAATATCTATATACCGAAGCAGAAAACGATCTCCGTAAATCGGGAGAAAAGATATTTGATTACGTAGATCCGAAAAACAGAGCCGTGCAATTGGAGATGGAAGCAGCCTGTACCGACCATCTCAAGATGATTGGTGCCTATCTGCCGCCACATTTCAAAAAGATAGACTTCGGCAAGTACGATTTCGAAACCGAGGCGTCCGTTATCATCCCGGTACGCAACCGGGTACGCACAATTGAAGATGCGATCCTTTCGGTATTAAAACAACAGACATCATTTCCATTCAACCTCATTGTTATAGACAATCATTCCACAGACGGTACAACGGAAAAGATCAGAAGTTTCGGGCACGACAAACGGTTAATCCACATCCTGCCCGGGCGAGACGACCTGGGCATAGGAGGTTGCTGGAATCTGGGTGTGCATCATCCGTTGTGCGGCAGATTTGCCGTACAACTGGACAGCGATGATGTATATAGTGACGAAAACACCTTACAAAAAATAGTAGATGCTTTTTACGCTCAACAATGTGCAATGGTAGTAGGCACATATATGATGACCGACTTCGGGATGGAAATGATTCCGCCGGGCATCATAGACCATAAAGAATGGACTCCGGAAAACGGGCGCAATAATGCCCTTCGTATAAACGGTTTAGGTGCACCACGTGCTTTTTACACCCCGCTCCTCCGAAAACTAAACCTGCCCAATACCAGTTATGGGGAAGATTATGCCGTTGGATTGCGCATAAGCAGGGAATATCAGATAGGACGGATTTACGATGTCCTTTACCTTTGCCGCCGTTGGGAAGACAATTCCGATGCATCCCTCGATATTGTGAAGATGAACAGCTACAACACGTACAAAGACAAAATAAGAACCTGGGAATTAGAAGCCCGTTTACAACTTGACAAATAATGAAACCAAACGCATGGGTCAGTTCATCGCAGGCCACCGAACTACTGGCTAAACAATTAGCTACATGGCCGTTGGCTGAAGCCAACTACAAAGCACTGGAAAAAGTTCAGATAAAGTCTTTCGACATGGGAGGATTCACTATACGTGTACAATATAATCCTTCCCGTATCGTATCGTCGGCTGCCAAAACAGATGCAACCTCCATACAAGAGCGCAAATGCTTCTTATGCCCTGATAATCTCCCGGCCGAACAAGAACGTTTGCCATTCGGCGCCAATTATCTGGTATTAAGTAATCCTTATCCCATCTTCCCGCAGCATTTCACCATTCCTTCGCGCGAACACACGCCGCAAAGTATTCAATGCCGTTTCTTAGATTTTCTGGAATTGGCCCGTCGGTTGGATGATTTCACCGTATTTTATAATGGTCCGGAATGCGGAGCTTCAGCCCCCGATCACGCCCATTTTCAGGCAGGCACCCGTTCCTTCATGCCTATGGACGACGAACTGGATGCTTACCCCATTAAATTTACCCGCTTACTCCATGAAGAAAAGGATGGCACCCTTTTCCTGTTATCCGGCTACCTGCGTAACGGCTTTATTATTAAAGCAGCGACATTAAATGCCGCCCAATCCTTATTTGAAAAAATATATAGTAATCTGGAAATCAAACCGAATGAAACAGAACCGCGTATGAATCTTTTCGCCCATTACGAAAAAGGTATCTGGACTATCATCATCATACCGCGCCGCCAGCACCGTCCGTGGCAATATAAAGCAGAAGGCGAACAGCATCTTCTGTCCAGCCCGGGGGCAGCCGATATAGGCGGACTTTTCATTACTCCTTTAAAAAAAGATTTCGATAAGATAAATGCGGATTTGCTTTGCGATGTTTTCAGCCAGGTATGTTTTAACGACAAAGAAATTGAAACAATCGCTTTCAACATAGCCCAACAGACAAATAACAGGTAAAAAAAGTGGTCATCAATAATAAGTTACCTATATTTGCACCTAAATACACTCAAAATACAAACGATATAGTTAAAACATGCCGACAGACAATGCAATAAAGCTAAATCACCTGCTTTCTCCTTTTGCCTTCTTGTATGGTTTAGGAGTAAGATTAAGGAATCAATTGTTCAGTTGGGGCTTGCTTCCGTCAGAACAATATCCAATACCTGTCATTTGCGTCGGCAATCTATCCGCTGGGGGTACGGGAAAAACCCCGCATACGGAATACCTTGTCCAACTACTCAGCAATCAGTACAAAGTGGCAGTGCTAAGCCGGGGATATAAACGGAAAACGTCCGGTTACATACTGGCCAGACCGGAAAGCACCAGTGCCGAAATAGGAGACGAACCATATCAGATAAAAACAAAATTTCCCAATATACTTGTAGCTGTCGATTCAAATCGTCGTCGCGGAATACAGAATCTGTTGGCCTTACCCGAAGTAGGGCGGCCTAATGTTATAATACTCGACGATGCTTTTCAGCACCGGTACATATCTCCTTCATTATCTATCGTATTAACGGATTACAACCGTTTGTATTATTACGATAAGTTATTGCCTGTAGGACGATTACGTGAACCTATTACCAGCATCCGGCGTGCCGATGTAGTTATCGTAACCAAATGCAACGAAGGATTAAAACCGATAGAATTTCGTATCATTGAAGAAGATATGAAGTTGATGGCACATCAATGGCTTTTCTTCACCGGTATCCATTATGCAGATATCAAACCGGTATTCCCCTCGGAAGCCATGCCGAAAACCAAAGACAGCATACAAAAAGAAGACGAAATATTATTACTGGCAGGCATTGCCTCACCGGTACATTTTATAAAAGAGGCAGAAAAATACTCGGATAAAGTAACTGCACTGACGTTTGCCGATCATCATTCTTTCAGAAAAAAAGATATTAAACGGATAAAAGCAGCATTCGACAAAATGACATCTGCCGGTAAGTTTATCCTGGTTACCGAAAAAGATGCGGCCCGTTTGCAAAACAACCCTCATCTGCCGGAAGAATGGAAAAAAGTTTTGTATTGCCTGCCCATAACTATCGACTTTTGTACAAACAAACAGGATGTATTTAATGAGATGATAAAAAAACACATTATCACCGTTCAACGAAACAGCATATTACGTTAACAATAATATATGAGTCAGAAAACAGAAATATCTTCTTTAGGTGAGTTCGGTTTAATCCGTCACCTAACCGACAAAATCGAGTTAAAAAACGAAAGTACAATAAAAGGAGTAGGCGACGATGCCGCCGTACTGGAATACGGCGATAAACAGACACTGGTAACTACCGACCTTTTGTTGGAAGGTATCCATTTCGACCTTACCTATGTACCCCTCAAACATCTGGGTTACAAATCTGCCATTGTTAACTTCTCTGACATATATGCCATGAACGGGCAACCCAAGCAAATTACCGTTTCTATCGGCATTTCGAAACGTTTCAGCGTAGAAGATCTGGAAGAACTGTACAGTGGTATCCAACTGGCTTGCGACATTTACGGGGTAGACCTTGTTGGTGGAGATACCTCAGCCTCTATGACCGGGTTAGCTATCAGCATCACCTGCATTGGCGAAGGAGAAAAAGGAAAAGTGGTTTACCGTCACGGTGCCAAAGAAACCGACCTGATATGCGTTTCAGGCGACTTGGGAGCAGCTTATATGGGTTTGCAATTACTGGAACGTGAGAAAAACGTATTTAAAGGCCAGAAAGATTTCACGCCCGATTTTGCCGGCAAAGAATACCTTCTGGAACGTCAGTTAAAGCCAGAAGCCCGCAAAGACATCATTAAGGCGCTAGCCCAGGCGGGAATTGTACCCACTGCCATGATGGATATTTCCGACGGCCTCTCATCCGAACTGCTGCATATAGCAAAAGAAAGCAAAGTAGGCTGCCAGGTCTACGAAGACCGCATTCCAAT
The DNA here is from genome assembly GCF_900232875.1 of Parabacteroides provencensis. Taxonomy (NCBI): domain Bacteria; kingdom Pseudomonadati; phylum Bacteroidota; class Bacteroidia; order Bacteroidales; family Tannerellaceae; genus Parabacteroides; species Parabacteroides provencensis. Next base: position 398,709 of record NZ_LT960489.1, read on the forward strand.
CGATTACCAAACGGCAGCCATGGCTGAGCAATTCAACATGAACCTCGTCACAGCAGCTCTAAACGGAGGAGAAGACTACGAACTGTTATTCACCGTACCGTTAACCGAACATGATAAGATTTCACAGATGAAAGGCATAAAAGTAATCGGGCACATCACCAAACCCGAGTTAGGCAATTATCTTATCGGGCGCGACGGCGGAGAAATAGAACTGAAAGCACAAGGATGGAATTCCTTAAATTAATATAGTAAAAGCGTGATGATTCCTTTCGCAAAAAGAATATTCATCACGCTTTTTTCATTTATTCTCTATATTTTTTCAAAAAAAACCATCCTCCTATTGCATATATCAAAAAACTCCGTATCTTTGCACCCGTAATCAAAACAAGGTGCCATAGCTCAGTTGGTAGAGCAAAGGACTGAAAATCCTTGTGTCCCCGGTTCGATTCCTGGTGGCACCACTTTTTAAGAAGGAAAAACGATGTAAATCCCTGAATTTCAAAGAAGTTCGGGGATTTTTCTTTTTCCAAGAAATCCTCCATTTTTAGCAAAACTAAGCAGTTCCTTCGGGCTAAATCGTGGTCATTTTTTAAGCCACGAAAAATTGACCACGAATGACACCGTAAGTCGCTGATTGTCTTATCGTTTAAGACTCTCTATTAAGCATGGTTCAAGTATCTTTAAACCATTAATTTTTAGAGTATGAAACAGACATTTAATGTGCTTTTCTTTGTGAGAAGAACAAAGTTGAAAAAGACAGGTGATACGCCAATCATGCTACGCATCACTATTGAAGGGCAATTAGTTGAAATGCAACTTAAACGTGATGTAAAACCCAACCTTTGGAATCAGGCGAAAGAACGCTGTACAAGCAAGGAGTCCGCATCTTTAGAGATTAACCGTTATCTTGAATCGGTAAAACTTCGCTTGTTTGAAATCCATCGAAAGATGGAGGAAGACGGCAAACTAATCAATCCGATGGAAATCAAGCGGAAATTTCTCGGACTGGATGAAGAACACAAAATGTTCTTTCAGGTATTTCAGGAGCATAACGACAAGTGCAGGGAGTTGATTGGTAAAGATTATGCCAAAGTAACCATCTCCCGTTTTGATACCTGTTTGAAGTATTTTCGGGAAATGAGCCAAAGCCAATATCAACGAAAAGATATTCCGCTAAAGGAAGTCACCAACGGTATGATTCATGATTACATCCACTTCCTGAAGGCCGAAAAGGGATTGCAAGAAAATACGGTTATCCGCTATATGAAGGTAGTAAAGAAAGTATTAAACATTGCGGTAAACTACGATTGGATACCGAAAAATCCGTTTGGCAATATCCGTTTCCACGAAAAGGAGGTAAACAAGGAGTTTCTAACCAAAGAAGAACTGGAAACACTACGTACAAAGGAATTTGATATTCCACGATTAGAACTGGTGCGGGATGTATTTTTAGTGCAATGCTGGACTGGACTCGCCTTCATAGATGTATCCGAATTAAAAGAAGAACATATCATTGCTGATAATGACGGAAACCTATGGATACGAAAGGAAAGGCATAAAACCGGAATCATGTGTAACGTGCCATTGCTTGATGTTCCATTGGGGATTATTGAGAAGTATAAAGATCATCCACTTTGCCAGAAGAGAGGCATTTTACTCCCTGTATTAAGCAATCAAAAGATGAATAGTTATCTCAAAGAAATTGCCGATTGCTGCGGAATTAAGAAGAAGCTCTCCACGCATACAGGACGCCATACGTTCTGCTCGGTGGTTACGCTGGCGAACAATGTATCGTTGGAAAACATAGCGAAAATGGTGGGACACACCAACACCCGAATGACACAACGTTATGCAAAAGTGTTAGACCAAAGTATTCTCCGGGATATGCAAGGCGTAAAAGAAAGTTTTGCGAAGTAAGTTGGATAAAAGAAAAAACGGCTGACTCATTCTCACGAATGTTCAGCCGTTCAGATAACCTAAGAACAACTCTTATAAAGAATCGTCATAAGCAGGACGAAACCGTTCTTCCAAAACCTTTCGGATATCAGATTCACGAAACAGAACTTTTCCCGGTAACTGAATAAATGGCAAAACTCCGTTATTCCGGTAATCCTGTAAAGTGCGTCGAGATATTTTGAGGATAGAACAAAGTTCCTCGCTTGTCAGATAACGCTCACCGTCAAATAGCGGCTTATGCGTTTTCAGGACGTGTTCGATATAAGGCAAAGCATTGGTTAATGCCTGCAACAGTTCCCGGCTATCTTGATTGGTATATAGTTGCATGGAAAAGTTATTTAGAATTGATTTTGCCTTGTTCCAACAGGAGTTTAACTTCGGAAATTCGGTAATAGATTTTCTTCCCGATGGTAGAGAATGATAGTGTACCACTTTCCCGAAGATGTTGTAGCCGGCGAAGCGGCAGATTCAGAGAAGTAGCCAGTTCTTTGCCCTCTATCCATTCCTGTTCTATGCACAGAGTATTATTGGATGGTTGCTTTGGAACTAATGAAGCTATCCGTTCTAGTTTCTTTTTGAAGGAATCAAAAGATTCTTTTTCTATTGCGATAATATCCATATTTATCTGGTTTTATACGTTCTGTCGACAAATATAGATGAAGAAGGAAACGGTTTTGAGAAATGGGATGTGGTGGCGTTAAGTTTCAGGTAATGGCTTAGTTGCTGGTGTTTAAAGTAGGAATGTAGCGAAAAATTCAATATTAACCATTGTTTCTGACAAAATCCCTATCTTTGCACATGTAATTCAATCTATTGTCTAATTTATGAAATGGCAACTCTGTATATAGCTATCTAGCTCCGGGTTTGTCGGGGAGCATCTCTCCGGCATTAAGTCGTTGTACCCGTACCTACCACAGAGTTTAATCAATAAAAATTATTAATGATTTGCTTGCAGCACTTTCATAGTGCTGTTCAGGCATGCCGTTTCATAAAAACAAATGAATTATACATATAAACAAATCTGGCTTATCAATCTGCCCATTATGGTGAGCCTGCTCATGGAACAGTTGATTAATTTAACTGATTCCATTTTCTTGGGGCACGTCAGCCAAATAGATTTAGGGGCTTCGGCATTGGCAGCAATGTACTATTCCGCCATTTATATGCTCGGATTCGGGTTCAGTCTCGGAGCACAAGTTGTTATTGCCAGACGCAACGGAGAAGGAAGATATACGGAAGTCGGCAAGGTATTCTATCAGGCTTTAATTTTCTTATCTCTCTTTGCCATTATCGTTTTCGCATTATCGAAACTGTTTTCTCCCGCTTTGCTTCGCTTGGTAATTACTTCTGATAATGTATATCAGGCAACTGTACGCTATATCGAGTGGCGGGATTACAGCTTTCTGTTTGCTTTTCCTTTGTTGGCAATACGCGCCTTTTTCATCGGAACGACAAATACGAAGATTCTTACCGCCAACTCCATTGTTATGGTAGTGTGCAACATTGTTTTCAATTATCTGCTTATTTTTGGTAAAGCAGGCTTTCCCCAATTGGAAATCAGCGGGGCAGCTATCGGTTCTTCCCTTGCAGGATTGGTCGGGTTAGTATTCCTCATTATTTATATGCGGAAGCGTGTAGATAAAAAACGATATGGAATGCGTGCCGTTTTTGATTTGAAACTATCACTTCATTTACTAAGCATATCCGTTTGGACTATGGTTAGGCAATTCTTTTGCATTGCTCCGTGGTTTCTGTTCTTTGTGACAATTGAGCATTTGGGGGAATGCGAACTGGCTTCCGCTAATATCGTCAGAAGTATTTCCATGCTCTTTTTCGTGGTTGTCAATTCGTTTGCAACCACCAATATTTCATTGGTAAGCAATCTTATCGGGGCAAGGAAATCGGAACAAGTCATGCAGACTTGTCGGCATGTTATTAATCTGGATTATTCGATAGGGATTCCGCTTATATTACTGGCTTTTGTCTTTTCGGATAGCCTGTTGGGGTTGTTTACGAATGATACGGCGGTTATTCAGACTGCATTTTATCCTTTCTGTGTAATGCTTTCCACGTTTATTATTTCCGTTCCTGCTTACACTTATTGTAATACGGTAATCGGTACGGGTAATACGAAGATAGCATTTCTGTTTCAAATGATTAATATCGCTATCTACCTGCTCTATCTGTTTATACTATCCCGCTCTCCAAATATTCCGCTTGCCGTATATTGGACAGCCGAACAGCTATATGTACTTGTACTGCTGGCATTATCATTGGCATATCTTAAACGGAATAAATGGCAAAGTAAGGTTTTATAGCTCTGATAAATATTTAGTTATGTGGGATATTCTTGACACCGAACTATATGTGATTTTATCAGACCCTTTATATAAAAGCAATTCTGATTCAGATACGGAGCTAAAGAAAGCGTATAAAGAGTTTGTTGAAGAACTAATTATGTATCTGGATACAGAAAATGATAATATTAAACGTATCCGCATGCTCAATACGACACAAGTTGAGTTTGAAATGATAAGGTCGCTGGAACTTTCATATGGAGCAAAAAAGGATATATTGAAAATTGTCTATTCGGATAAAGTGTTATTGTTGACAAGCAAAGAACGAGAATTGATATACCGTCAGATGCAATATCCTAAATATTTCATCAACATAGAAGCTGACTGGAAATCTCCCTTATACCTAAATCAGGATAAGATTAAACTTGTTGATATAATGGAATTGGTTTGTGGGCTTTTTTACTTGACAGGCGGTATTTTTCACTCTAACAGGAAAGAGGTGTTCCTTACCGATGTAGCACGTATATTTGAGAAGATGTTCAATATTAGTTTCGGGGATATCCACAAAAAAGAAGAAGCGGTTATAAAACGTAAGCCTACCAAAATTACCGGGTTTTTGGACAGAATAAAAGATGCTATTACTCAAAAAAGCAAAGACGAAGGCTATAATTAATTTTGAAAAAATGAAAACAATGTAGTTTGTATATCAGGTAGATACAACTTATTTACGGGGGAGTGGGTGTACCAGTCCCCCTATTTTATTACTTCGTTCTGCCGAATTTTGCTTCGTCAATGCATTGAAGACAAGTAGTATTAATCTGATAAACGAAGCAAATTATGTATATAGACAATGAAGATTTTGAAAAATGGATGGGTAGACTATCCAAGAAGTTGAACGATATAGGTCAAGACCTTAAATCGTTCATCAACACCAAAGAAGTATTTGACGAAGATGAGAAACTGCTCGATAACCAAGATTTAGCCTTTCTCCTAAAAGTGTCGTATCGTACACTCCAGCGGTATCGTGATAGTAAAAAACGACCTGGCTGTAGGAGAGCTCATAAACCCNTGATGAAAAAGATGAATGATTCTGCATTTTATGATTTAAGCAGAATAGAGCAAATGAAGGAGGCTTGCTTTTGGTTTACGCCTTCAAAGTAGCTCCGCATTTATCAGAAACAACTTCGCCTCCCGGCTCTGTTCGTTTCGCTAAATTGAGCAAGAGGGAACTGGACTTTGTCCTGTTCTTCCTCTTGCCCTGCGGGGCAAAGCCTTCGGCTTTAGAGGTTTAGTATAAACCACTATAATTAGTCCGACAATTAGCATTTTATATTTGTCGCTAATTATCAGCCATTTAATAGTATAAAATTCTATTAAAAAGTAATTATCATGAAGAATGAAGCCCAAAAGATTATATATACTACTGTTTCCATAGACAAGGAAACAGGGCGTTTAATAGAAAAGATATGTAAACGCTATTCGCTGAAAAAGAGTGAAGTTGTAAAACTGGCATTCGGGTACATGGACAAGGCACATATCAACCCTGCGGATGCTCCCGAATCGGTAAAATCAGAACTATCCAAGATTAACAAACGGCAGGATGATATTATCCGTTTCATTCGGCACTATGAAGAAGAAAAACTAAATCCGATGATACGAACAAGCCATTCAATAGCCGTTAAATTCGATACGGCTGTCGGAATCCTGACGGAAAAAGTAAATTTAGAAATAAACACCTCAAAAGAGAACCTTGTCAATGTATTGAAAAAGTTGGACGAACATTTCGGCAAAATAGCAGTAGTAATAAATAACCAGTCCACAAGCCTTGACAAACTATCCGCTACTATTGACAGCCATTCCAATATTATAAATAAGCAAATCCAAACACAGCAAAGGAACAATCAGAAGCTATTGAAGCTGATTTCCCTGTATTCGGAACTGGCAACCTGCGGAGTAATGGACGGCAAGCGAAAAGAGAACCTAAGAATCGAGATTAACGACCTGATAAACGAGAACTAACTCATGAATATAGATTTCCCGCCACCGTCCAAAGGCACATATAACAATGCAGGCAGTAGTAGAAAGCTATGCAACTATTTAGAACATGAAGATATGGAACGCATGGAGCAGGGAATCTATACCGAAGGCTTTTTCAATCTGACAGACGATAATATCTACAAATCACAGGTCGTAAAAGATATAGACGGAAATATCGGGCAACTTATGAAAACGGATGCCAAGTTTTATGCTATCCATGTCAGCCCGTCAGAAAAAGAACTTCGGGCAATGGGTAACACCGAACAGGAACAAGCCGAAGCCATGAAACGGTATATCCGTGAAGTGGTTATTCCCGAATATGCCAGGAACTTCAACAAAGACCTATCGGCAGAGGATATAAAGTTTTATGGCAAAATACATTTCAGTCGGGACAGGTCAAACAACGAACTGAATATGCACTGCCACTTGATTGTCAGTCGAAAAGACCAATCCAACAAAAAGAAGTTATCCCCGCTTACAAACCACAAGAACACTCAAAAAGGAACGGTTAAAGGTGGTTTTGACAGAAAGAACCTGTTCCAACAAGCAGAGCAGGGATTTGATAAACTATTCAGCTACCAACGCCAACTAACTGAAACCTTTGAATACTGCAACACGATGAAGAACGGCAGTATCTCCGAGCAACTCAATATGCAAGAACGACAGGTAGCCGATGAAAGAAAAAATGCAGATATGCAGACTGGCTTGTGTGCAGATAAGCAGGACGAACCGAATGAAAACAAGGTTGCATATAAACAAGACGACAACCTTTCAAACGATATTGAAAATAAGCAAAGTTTCAATCTCCCTGATTTGGGTTTATCATCTGCATTGGGTTTGCTTACTCCTGATACCAATAGCAAAGAGGAAGAACAAATTCCGATGAAAAAGAAAATAAAGAAGAAACCCAAACGAGGTTTCAGGCGGTAGTGCGGTTGTTCCCGAAGTTATTTCCCGCGCCTATGTCGGTTATTTCCCGCTCATGGCTTCCCTGCCGTTTGGAGAGGGGAAGCCCGCGAGAATAATCGACGGCACGAGAATAACTTCTACCGCTGTGAGGTTGTGAAACGGAGCAAGAGAGATCTTTACAATGATGTTTTTGTGTTAACTTCACCTTGAATTTCACTCTTATTTAAGTAGTATACACCAGAAACTTCTAGTCTACCAATAAATTCTCTACGATGATATCCTCCTATAATTTGTTTTTCACCTATTATAGTCCATATTATCTTCAAATTATTTTTTTCCAGATATTCTATAAATGGTTCTTTTTTTATGAGTAAATATGATTTTGAATTATTATAAACATTGGTCGCAAAACAAATAGTATTATCTGTTTCATCAGTATAATAACCTTCTCTTCTGCTGTACCTGAGGTTAATTCCTTCATAAATACTTTTGCATGGTTTGAGGTATCTAATAGCTCTATCTTTTGAGTAATCGAATTCTTCTTCCCATAAAAAACTTTCTGTTGTAACCATTACATCTGTAATATATTCTCCACTTTTTTTGTCATGAATCTCTCTCCAAAGAGTTCCTTCATAGTAATTTTCCAAAAAATATTTATATGCAGAAGACCAATAGTATTCTCGACTAAACACCTCATACCTATCTCTACTTTCAGGCATCCATCTTCCCATGAAGTCTTGTTTAACAGCCCACTTTATTAGTGATTCATAATCTTTATCTTTAACAAGATAACTTCTAATTTGAGTCCATAATTGCTTTCGTGGATAATCCCAATCTTCTTCTCCAATTTTTTTGGGTTCAACCCAATCTGGATGCGCTTCAAGAATCAGCCACTCCTCACCATTTTTATCTTTTACAACAATCTGTTCTGAGAAATCTGGTAAATCTTTACTATCATTAACCCAATCTTTATTTGAGACAGCCCAATCTAAAGTTTTCTCACTTTCCCACCAATAGCTTTCAGTTTGTTTTTCATCATCTCCTGTATTTTTTATTAGAATAGTCGGGTCAATATCTCTCACATAAGGATCCCAAGTTCCTTCGTATGAAATTTCCTCCTTGTCAGAGGAGTACCATCTATCATATTTTTTACAATTGTCAGAAACTCTTGCCAGCATCTCATAAAAAGCTAACCATTGATATTTCTTTCCAATACGTTCATTTGGGACAGAATCTCTCCCTCTTCCAGAACCAATACTTCTATCAAATTCACCATGCTTTTCGACATCGTATCCATATTTTTCAAAAATCCATTCAATAGCAATATTACTTAATAAATTGGTGTTGACATCAAAATCTCGTAATGCACTCTCAAATGTATACCTACCAAAATCACCATAACCAGCGGTTCCTCTTCCATACTCTGTGGTCATTGAAGACAGTATAGAATTTTGAGCCCAATAATATGGCTTAAATTTTTCTGATTTATAATCAAATTCATATTTTTCATCAATTTCTTCATTTGATATATTTTTGTACTGGAAATAAGATTTATAAGGAGGCTTAATTTTTGAGGTATCTATATTTAATTCATATCCTAAATATAAAGTATATTCAATAATTCCTCTCGCATAATCTCGCAATAATATGTGTGGATACACTTCTACCACATCAAAAATCACCTTATAAATATGAATGCTAAGTTCGGGTAAGAACTCTTTTTGTGTCGTCCGTAAAGCGCATCCATAAGCAACAGCAAACAATCTTTCATAAACATAAGGATCATTCACCGTTTCAAATAGTTTGAGAAGCTCAATCAAGACATTGATTCTATCTTGAAGTAAAGAAATTAATGCTTTGGTAGAACAATCACGTAAGCGCCTATTTGTTGAGGTGTGAAACCATGTTAAAGCAATACTTGATAATTTTATAGATTCATCCGAAATGTGTGATTTGTCATTTTCAGTCCATGCCCAATCAATCAATCTTTTAACAGAAGACTGGTTCGTATATTTATTTTTCAAATTTTGTGTCCAAATTTCATCCCTATCCGCTAAAGAAAATCTCATCAAATGTTCATGTAGACTATAGGCATTGAAGTAATGAACTGGATTAGAAGTTACGGATAATATTGTTTCCCAAAACAAGTTGTATGTGGCTTCATAAGCAAAAGCATATTCGTTTATATATTCTTTTGATTTTCCATTTATTGTGTCAGATCTTCTCCATAAAAGGCTCTCAACAAAAGATTCTACAATAGGGTAAGTATCTTTAAATTGGGGGATGTATTCATGTAATTCTTTACCCGTTTTTTCGGGAACTTGTATACTAAAAGCATCAACCAAACCTTTATTTAAATAAATGGAGTGTTCATCTTTTACATATGAAAATAATTCTCCCTTTTCTCCAAACTCAATGTCTAAATTGGGGAATTTTTCCAGTAAATATTGGGCGGTTAAATGATCTTCAAATCGTTCATATGCAAGATAAATACCTTCTTCATTTTCTCCATTGTTTTTCCAAAATAAATTCTTAGATAATACACCTTCAATTATTAAATCGTCAATAAATCCTCTATGACTGGTAAACTTTAACACTTCTGACTCTACTATTTCATAAGCAGTTTCGTATGGAATATATTTGGTTTGATACTCTGCTTTATATTTAATCAAACAATCAACAGCCTTCTTTACAAGATTAATTCCTTTTGAATAATTTAATTTATTGGGATTGGATAAGGTATTATTTACCCCATTAATGAAAAAACTTACTATTGATGAAATTCCTTGTATTCCATCAGGTATTCTTGTCAATCCTGATTTTTTAATGCCTTCACAAAATAGTTTCAAGAATAACGGATTCTGAAATTCCGGATGTAGTAACGGCACACTTGGTAGTTCTATCCCATAATTATCGAAAAATAATTTGCTTGCTTCATATTCTACATTTCTAAAGCCAAATAGAGTATATTCTGTTATATTTAGATTCTCCTTTGTTTCTGAAGGAAAAATCAAATCTTTATATGAAGATCGAATACTTAGAACCAGTCCTAACCACGCATATTTTCTTACTTCATTAATAAAACTATTTATGTAATTCGGCCAGAAATACTTCCCTTTTCCTTCATTTATTGCATCAATGAATATGATAATCCTTTTCCCAGAAGACTCTCCTCTTTGATTAAGTTTGATTAAAAAATCTTCCGTAGTCAAATCAATTTGGAGCCTGGCAAAAATCTGAGACCAAGGGTCTTCTTCTGTTGTAAATTGCTGACCTAAAAGAAAAATACTCTCGTATTCAAATCTAATTCTTTTTGAGATGACGTCACCTAACATATGTGATTTCCCTATTCCAGCTTCTCCATCTAAGATTAAGATTGGGCTATTTACAAGTTCAAAATCAGAACTATCAATAAAATTTCTAAATTCGTGTATTTCATCAATAAATTCCCATATATTTCTTAATTCATAACCATATTTATGGTAATGCCCATAGTCTTTAGTCTTTGATTGTATGCTACGTTCCTCTGATAAATAAAAATCATAAATAGAGTTAGCATTTTCATTTAATTCAGATGCGATTTCTTGAATAGTGTTCGTTTCTATACGAGAAGTTCCCTTAAAATCAGTTTCGTGAAACACTAAATATAGTTTATCTATATTATTTTTTATATTATCAACTTTATCTTTTATTTCATGATCATCCTTTAATATTTTCTTTCCTTTAGTGATAACGTTGTCTATTTTCTCAGTCACATCAATCTCGAATTTCTCTGTTCTGCCAAGAGCGTCGAATATTTTTGATTGTTCAAGTTCAAAATTCAATTTAGGAGTGTATCTATTGCCCAAATCTTGAATAGATTTCTCACATTGATTTTCAAACCAATCTTTATCAGGATTCCATGATAGCTGATGATTCAATTTTTCAATAATAGAATTTGTAATATCCTCTACAGAAGCATTCTCGCCTAGCTTTTTTACTTTTAATTCAAAAAGATAAATACAAGTAAATACGACAAGTAATAATATGACAAATAGAATACTCCACCAAGGAAGCTTAAGTTCAAAATAAAATTTAATACCCCATAGTATTGATTTTAACCAAGTAGTATCTGTTGTCTCATAAAGGTGCGTTGATAGTTTCAACGGGAAATCTATCGTTTTTGCTAATTCACATAATAGAAACAATCCTAATGGAGTTGCAATGCTCCAATAAGTTTTTCTAAGTCTAAATTTCAAAGCAATGGAAACCAACCATTCAATTATATTTTTTATTTTATTTTCGTTCATCTGATATACCACTATTAAAAATATTTCATTCGTTTTATTTGTTGAATTCTAGTTGGTGTTTTTTATGTTTATCATTTCAAAAAACATCTTTAATATGATACTGTTTGCGGATTATCATTTCTTTTCTCGCCTCTAAACTAAAACCTTACATATCTTCCAAGCCCAAACAAATCATATCAACCTGATATTTAGGCAACAGCTTGTTTTTAAGATGCTCCACCTTTGCTGCCAATAGTTCAGGCTTGAAATTCTTCTTTTGTCGCTTTACTTCTGCTGCTACCGCTTGGTTTTTCTCCAATTTCAGGGCAACAATATCTATCTCATTCTGATTACCTTTAGGTTCCCACCATGAGCCGATAGCACGGTATTGGAAACTTTCGGCAAGCTGCTGTTTGAAGTATCTTTCCAACATAATACCCGAATAAGTCGGATAGTCGGATTTAATGATAGCCTGTAAGCCGATAAAGTTCTTTATCTCTATCAGCGAGCGATGGCGGTCGAAATAGTTGAACCAAAAACGGATAAAATTATCCTGTATTTCGTACCGAACGGTTTGACTTCCTTCTTTTGCCAATATAGGGCGTTGGCGAATAATGATATTGTAGTCCTCTATCAATCGCTTGATTTGTCCACCAATGCTTTTATCTCCTAATGCAGCTTCTATTTCGGGTTGTGTATTGATACCTCCCGAGATGGCACTTAGGATAGAGAAGTAGGTCGCATAATTTTTTCCGAACTCTTCTATCAATAGGTTTTTCCCTTCATCGGTAAAGGGAGAGTTTTCCCGAACCATAAATGAAATCATTTCATCTATACTCAATGTGATGTTATCGCAAAATAACTCAACATACTTGGGAACTCCACCTGTAAAGGTATAGAGCGCAAGTAAGTCATCATTGGTGTAATTGGGGTTATAATCACGCATAATTTCTTTCAGCGTGTTTAAATCAAAAGCCGATAATTTGATGATATTGTCTGCTCTGCCGAATAGAGGCTCTTTATTGTTCTGGAATATTTTCTGCATCAGCGAATAAATAGAGCCGGATACTATCAGATTCATTTTGGATTTCTTCCGATAGGTGTCCCAGATATTCTGCATATCGCTATATACCGATTCATTGATGTTGTAAAACTCCTGAAATTCGTCAATGACAAGATTGAACGATTTCTGCGAAGCTAGCTCCATCAGATATTGGAACAATGACCGGAAGGTACGTATTTCCGCAGGAACAAATGTGTCGAGTGATTGACTTATAATCGGAATAAACTCAGAACAAAGCGTTGCTTCGCTTTTACGACCGACAAACAGATAGACAGTCGGTAAATTCTCGATCGACTTCATGATAAGGCTTGTTTTACCAATTCTTCTTCTTCCCGTTACTACAGTCAGACGGGAGTGGTCACTGAACGACAAGTTTTGTATCCGTTTCAGCTCTGCTAGTTCACTTATCCTGTTATAAAACTTCATGTTCTCTTTTTTGTTACACCCGTAACAGTTACGGCAGTTACAAAGGTAAATAAAAGTTTGGATATGCAATCATCTTTCTCAATTTTAAACCAATAAATACTTTTTTTGAACACTAATCTGTTATTACCGTGTAAGTCAGGGAGCAAGTGACCGCGCAAGTCAACCCAACAAGTTTAGTAGTGATGAAAAACATATATATGGTATAATTTTGTCTTATCTACATCCTTATATTCAGCGGATTATCTTCAAGCGAAAGGTGTAAATAATTTGCATTGATATACACATTGTGTCCTTTATTGCAAATTATTTATTAGTCACCAAACAAATGGGAGTAAGTTACCCAGCAAATGAATGAGAAAAAGCTGTTTTTGTCTTGTTGGCAAAACAGAAATGTCCTTAATTCATCTTAATACGTTGTTTTGTTTCATAATGCACTATTTATGCTGCATAATAGAAACAAAATAAAAAAGATGGAGAATTTGTAGATTCACTTGCAGAATAACTCAGTTCCGAAATGCGCATTTCGGAACTGACGATTTCGGAACAAAGGAAGGACAAGATAAAAATTTTAGTATGGATGATAAACTAAAAGCCGATATAAGCAAAATGGTTGATGATGTGATATTGTCATGTGTCCATTAGTTTATTGTGTTGTGTTCTTATTAGTTTATTATGCTGAATGTAATAATTTCATCTGTTAATCAGTCGATTACAATGCTCATTTAGAATAAAATCTTGAAAGAAATTTTCTTTATTATAGATATTTTTCCTACCTTTACAACAGAAATCATGCAAATAGCGAGCAGAACGATGAAAAATAATCGTGTGCTAAATCGTGTGGGATTCCAAATTTAAGAAAATATAAAAGGTTGGCTATCAATAGAGATACAGTAACAGTTCTCTTTCTGGTGGCACCACTTTTCAAGAAGGAAAAACGATGTAAATCCCTGAATTTCAAAAAAGTTCGGGGATTTTTCTTTTCCAAGAGTAGGCAAAATTAGTGGAATTGGAGCAAACTATACGTCCTTATTCAAGGGACTGTTTTAAAAAGCTCGAAATGCTTATTTTTGTACCACTATTACAAAAATTTATGCAGAATACAGAAGACATACTATCACTCATTGATAGCGGAGAAGGCTATAATGTAGAGTTCAAAGTTCGTGTTCCTTCAAAGGTTCGTGAACTAACAGAAGAAATTTGCGCTTTCGCCAATGCCGACGGAGGATATTTACTCATTGGTGTAGATGATAACGGTCAGATTATTGGCACAGGTTTGGAAAATGACAAACGTTCAGCCATTCAAGGCTCTATCAGTGAAATATCTCCGGCTCTCCATTGTGATATGTATGCGGTAAATATCGAGGATAAGACAGTTTGGGTAATTAATGTTCCGTCAGGTAAAGATAAACCTTATATATTTTCCGGTTCTATCTTTGTGCGTGAGGGAGCAAACTCACAGAAACTTCGTACTGTCGAAGAAATGCGTAGCTTCTTTCAGGAATGCAACAAAATATTTTTTGATGCCATTCCCTGTTCATGGTTCAATATCTACACTGATGCAGATGAACAAGCAATAAAAGATTTCCGTACAGAAGCAAGATTAAGCCCATCGACTGCCGACAAACAGATTTTTGAGAATTTGGAACTATTTACGGATAAAGGAATAGCCAAGAACGGTGCAGCCATGTTTTTTGGAAAACAACCTGAACGAAAATTTCCACACGCAGTAACAAGATGTGTCCTTTTCAAAGGAACAACCAAAGTATATATCATAGATGATAAAACCTTTGGCGGTCCATTATACCAACAATATTTGCAGGCTATGGCATGGCTGGAAAGTAAACTGCAAGTAGCTTATAAAATTGAGGGAGCAGGACCAAGAGAAGAAATTTGGGAAATTCCTCTTACTGTATTCAAAGAAGCTATTATTAACGCTCTCTCACATCGTGATTATTACGAACAGGGAGCAACCATTACAATAGAAATGTTTGATGACCGGGTAGAGGTTTCTAATCCCGGAGGGCTTTTGCCTATCGTAGCCAAAGATTTCGGGCACAAGAGCATGACACGCAATCCATTAATATTTGGTTTGTTTACCCGTATGCATTTAGTTGAAAGGGTTGCATCCGGTATTCCTCGTATGCAGGAAGCCATGAAAGAAGCCAATCTTCCTGAACCTGAATTTCATACGGACGGGATGTTTACGGTTATATTCAAAAGAGGTATCAGTATCAAGAATGATACTGTAAATGATACTGTAAATGATACTGTAAACTCAAAAGAACAAGAAGTACTAAATATCATCAAGCAATATCCGGGACTTAATTCGTCTAAGATTGCAGGATTAATAGGCAAAAGTGTTCCGACTGCTAAACGCTACTTAAATTCTTTGGTTAGATTAGATTTGATAGAGTTTAGAGGGGCACAGAAAAATGGAGGATATTATTGGAATAGCCAAAAGAGGTGAAACACCAAGTAAAAATTATCATCATATTTAAAATTAGTATTTACAAATTTGCCCTATGAAAAATGTCAATATTCTATCTATCATAGAAGCTTATCGAAAACTAAGTAATACACTATTCCAAAAACTTATGAATAGTTACGGAATAATCAGTGGAATAAAAGATTACGAGCTTAATGGTATAGAATCTTTTGTGAATGAATTATTAAAAATAAAAAATAACATCACCATTGTTAACAACTATTATTTAGGATATTCAATACCACAAATTGGAAAAGAATTTGATTTACTTAGATTTGGTGATAATTATATTATCAACATAGAAATAAAAACGGAGAGTTCAATAGACAAGATATTCAAACAACAGCAAAAGAATAGATACTACCTCGAGTTCTTGGATAAGGAAGTTTATATTTATACCTATATTTTAAATGAAAATAAGCTTTATAAACTCATAATAAAAGATAGCAATAATGAAATAAAAGAAGCGACTTTTGATGAGTTGTGCAACAAGCTGTTTCTTCAAAAAGTAGTAACATTCAACAATATTGATGATTTATTTAATCCATCCGACTATTTAGTTTCTCCTTTCAATTCTCCTGAAAAATTTATGGCAGAAGGATATTTTCTTACAGTTCAACAAGAACAAATATATAATGAAATCCGAACAAAGTTATCTGACGCAACAACAAAATTCATAGCTTTAACAGGTAGTGCAGGAACAGGCAAAACATTATTGACTTATCATATAGCTAAAGAAAGCATTCGGAAAGGCGAAAAAGTACTTATTTTACATTGTGCTCCACTAAATAGTGGTCACAAAATCTTAATGGAAGAATATGGTTGGAGCATACATATGCCTAAATATGCTCCGAATACGACAGATTTTGACTTAATTATAATTGACGAAGCCCAACGAATGTATCCATATCAATTTGATAAATATATAGAGGAAGTACGCACTTTCAATAAAAAATGCATATTCTCATACGATGAAAACCAATACTTGCGTGATAATGAGAAAAATTACCATACCAAAGAAAGGATTGAAAAAGAATTATCATGTACCCCCTATAAGCTAACAGATAAAATTAGAACAAATAAAGAAATTGCATATTTTATAAGACAACTTTTCAATCTCAAAAAGAATATATCCAACATAGACTATCCCAACATTGAACTTACATATTGCAAAAATTATTTTTCTGCAAAATCATTGCTGCAAGAATTATCGAAGAAAAACTGGAAAGTGCCTAATTACACACCGGGAACGCGCTCAACCTTCCATTATGAAGCATACTTATCCGGTGATACAGAAAGCGCACATTCTGTAGTTGGTCAAGAGTTCGACAACGTTGTGATAGTCATAGATGACTCTTTTAAATATAATTCTCAAGGAGATTTAATTGCTGATAATACTTATTATTCGCAAAGACAAATGTTATATCAAATAATCACTAGGACAAGAAAAAAACTGCATATTGTAATAATTGACAATGAAGTCATGTTAGATAGATGTATAGATATTCTAAATAAATAATTTCATCGACTTACTAACAAAAATCAAAATTAAAGAATTTAATATCAGAAAATGTACTATCTTCGCATTCAGAAATCGCACCCAAGATACAAAATTGTGTTGAACGGTACAAAGCAGTAAAAACCTTATTCAAGGGGCTTACATCGCAACAAAGACATAATTTACTGAAAGGTAGTGCCATGTCAACTCATTTTCGGTTGCTGGTAGCACCACTCTTAAAAGATTCAAAATCAAACAGATCCCTGAAAGTTAAACATTTCAGGGATTTTTGTTTTTTATTCCTGTTCTGTTTCTTGTAAAGATATAAATTCCACGTCTATAGCCGTTTTGTTTCTTGAGTTATTTTGCCGGCAAAACAACAATCCTTCTCTCTTGGAAAGCAGTGTAAAAGACAGACTTTAAATATCCTAGTTATGTACTACATTTTAATTACTATATTTATACTCAAAATCAGAATACACACAAAAATGATAATTGATAATTCAAAAAACAGAATACAAGGAACAATAAAGGCCTATAGTATCACAACCGTTTGGTTCGTTTGTTTTTTCATTGCATCAGCTGCAATCAATGCCCAGGAGGCGGCAAAAGGAAAGACGGGAATTGTGCGTGGTGTGGTTACTGCAACGGCAGCCAAAACGCCCGTAGCAGGTGCCGAAGTCATCATACTGGGTGATACGGTTATCCGCTATACTGCGGCAGACGGAAGCTTTGAGTTCAACAAAGTAGCCGCTGGTTACCGCACGCTGAACGTATCGGCAGATGAATACCTGAACTACGTCTCCGAATCTTTTGAGGTAATAGCCTCGATCCCTACTGTTATCAATGTGCAACTGGATGATTTACAACTATCGGCCGTCACGGTAACGGCTGCCGCGCCATTGCGTTCGACAGTAGAGTCGCCCGTATCCCTACGCCGTATCGAACGGGAAGAGATAGACCTCACACCCGGAGCCA
This sequence comes from Parabacteroides provencensis, assembly GCF_900232875.1. Lineage (NCBI taxonomy): Bacteria > Pseudomonadati > Bacteroidota > Bacteroidia > Bacteroidales > Tannerellaceae > Parabacteroides > Parabacteroides provencensis. The sequence goes on from NZ_LT960489.1 coordinate 416,626, forward strand.
ACCGCGATATATCCAAAGTAATACAATCCACCCCCGGCGTAGTGGCCGTATCGCAAAACAACCGCAACGATGTGCTGGTACGAGGTGGAGGTGCGAATGAGAATAAATACTTTCTGGATGATATTGAAATTCCGGTACTAAACCACTTCTCCGTTCAAGGAGGTTCGGGCGGATACGCATCACTGGTCAACACAGACCTGCTTCGCTCGGTAAACTTTTACACAGGCGCATTCCCGGCTGCTTTATCCAACGGTTTAAGCTCAGTGATGGATATGAAAATGAAGAATGGCAATGACGATCGTTTTCATGGCAAAGTAATAGTAGGAGCTTCCGATGTAGGTGCAACCATCAACACGCCTCTGACAAAAGACGGCAAGACCACCTTTATCGGTTCCTATCGCCATAGTTACCTACAATTTTTGTTTGATATGCTGGGACTAACCTTTCTTCCTACCTACAACGACTATCAATTCAAGATCAGTTCGCGCCTGAGTGACGATGACGAAATATACGCTATCGGACTAGGTTCGTTCGACAACAACCGCCTCAACCTCGGCATAAAAGACCCCGAAGAATCGCGTCGCTACATATTAGGATACCTACCCAACAACGATCAGGTAAGCTACGTATTTGGTTTGGGTTACCGTCGCGGATTTAAAGGAGGTCAGTTTAAAACGACATTAAGCCGCGATTACCTCCGCAACGATCTGTTTAAATACACCGGCAATGACGAATCAAAAGATAAAACGCTGGACATCCGCAGTCGTGAGGGCAACTATCGTTTCCGTGCCCTTGTAGATCTCTGGAGCCTGGGAGGATTCCGTTTCAGTGCTGGTATAGGAGGCGGTTATGGCTCGTATGACAACAAAGCCATGCAACGCGTTTATACAGGCAACAACTATGCCGACCATTCCACACACGGCAAGGTAGACCTGTGGCGCTACGATGCCTTTGCCACGCTGAGCCGCTATTTTCTGGACGACCGCCTGTCGGTATTATTCGGACTGAGAATGGATGGTATGAATTATTCAGGCAAGACCAGTAATCCGCTCAAGCAACTATCGCCCCGTTTGAGTATGGCGTATAAGTTTACAGACAAATGGAGTGTGAACGCCACTGTAGCCCGTTATTATCAGGAACCCACATACACCACATTGGGTTATACGCCTGCCGATGGCTCCACTTTCAACCAGAAAGACGGTCTGACCTATCAGAATGTGAACCAGTATGTAGCAGGAGTTAAATTCTCGCCCAGTGCGGAATCGTCTGTTTCTGTAGAAGGCTTTTACAAGCAATACGGGCATCTGCCTGTATCGCTTAATGACTCGCTGCCGATCTCTACAGGAGACCTTACGGACTACATTGTAGGCAATGCGCCTGCATTATCCGTAGGCAAAGGGCGCGCGTATGGTATGGAACTTTCTTACCGCCACCTGAACTTCTTCAACACCGTTGTAAACCTTTCATACACCCTTCTACGTTCCGAAGTAAATAAGATGGACGCAGAGCTGCGCCCCATAAAGAATACCTATTGGGCATCCAGTTGGGATGTACGGCATATCCTGAATATCTCGGCCATCCACAAGTTCCCGCACAACTGGACGCTGGGAGCCAAATGGTATCTTACCGGAGGCATGCCTTACACACCTTACGACAAAGAACTGTCATCGCAAATTGATGCCTGGGACTCTCGCCGCCGTCCATACGCAAACAATGCCCTGTATAACACGGAACGCACGGCCGCCTATCATCAACTGGACGTACGTGTAGACAAAGTGTGGTACTTCAACAAATGGCGGCTCGGATTCTATGTAGACATACAGAACATATACAACTACAAATCGCGCGGACAAAACTATTTCTTCCCGCAATTCGATGCCAACAACCAGGGCATCCCCGATCCCAACCGTCCGGGATATTACCTGATGCAAGACCTGCCCAACGACCTGGGAGGAACCATACTTCCCTCCATCGGGATAACTCTGGAGATTTAACCGGAGAAAAGGAATAATCCCTTCCCCCTGCAAACTCCGCAATAATGGACAAGTCGCCTCAGCCCGGCAAATGTATCTTTGCCCTCGTGAAATACAAAACAGAATGAAGCAAGGAAAGAAAACAACCGTCGAGGAATATCACAAATGCGTAAATGCGGTGGTAGACTATATTAACGAGCACTTGGGAGAAGACATAGATCTGAAATCGCTGGCCGGCATCTCCCATTTCTCGCCATACTACTTCCACCGTATTATGAGCGCATTTCTGGGTGAACCTATCGGAACATTCATTGTCCGGACACGCACAGAGGCAGGCGCCCGTCTGCTGCGTTATTCAGACATGCCTGTTGCCGACATTGCCTACCACATAGGCTATGCCTCGCCATCATCGTTTTCCAAAGTATTCCGCCAGTTCTACGGTATTTCGCCAACAGAGTATCGTAACAATAAAAATTTTGTCATTATGAAACCAGCTATTATCCGCCCCGATCTGGAGCTAACAAAAGAGATTAAAGAATTGCCGGTACGCAACCTGCTATACATCCGCCTATTCGGTGATTACCGCCTGAACGATTACGGAGGAACCTGGATGCGTCTGATCGGCTTTGTCAACGAGCAAGCACTGCCTATGGGAGAAGCAGCCCCTCTCTGCATCTATCACGATGATCCGAAGGTTACACCGCCCAGCCGTCTCCGTACGGATGTTTGTATGATAATGCCAACGGTTTGCACACCTGTTGGCGATATAGGCTTCAAACAACTGCCGGCCGGCCGTTATGCCTCCTTTATTTACAAAGGGCCTTACGAACACCTGCAAGCTGTGTATGATACCATTTACGGTAAATACCTCCCCGAAATGGAATGCACGCTCCGGAATGAGGCCAGTGCCGAACGCTATCTGAACGATCCTTGCTCAACCGCTCCGGAAGATTTGCTGACCGAGATTTATATCCCTGTAGAGTAAGTATGTCTTTTCAAATAATGGTACGACAATAACGGTACGGCTTCAAAGCCTTAGCCCGTATAAAATAAAGCATCCTTATATATCATAAAAAGCCTCCCTGAATTGAACCAGGAAGGCTTTTAACTTTTTAACCGTCTTCACTCCTCACGGAACTACAAACAGTCAGAACTTTTAATTTTATTACTTTAGTACTAATATTACATTCACTTGTTCGCCTGTCTCAGGGTAATTGGAGATCAAGGGGCAATTTTTAATTGCCCCTACGCTTTCCGCGTGAATGATTAATTAGATTATTTGAATAATCCTTTGTATTCTTATTTAACAACTGCCTTAACAGCTGCTTCACCTTCTACAGCTACGATTACAACACCCTGAGGAGCAGCAATCACTTCACTGTCTGAAGTTGCAACGATTGTAGTCTTCTGACCCAATACGTTAGATACGACCACTTTCTTACCAGCAGCACCGTAAACAGTTACGTTACCTTCGCCAACTACTACACTGATAGTGTTATCAGCATCGATACCTTCATTTCCTGTTGGAGTTGAAGCTGTTTCGAATGTGATAGGCTGAGCAGCAACATCTGCATCTGAAGAGAAGATCACTGTTCCGTTTACTACAGACAGAGTCTTAGAAGGAACATTCATCGGAGTGATAACATAAGCGTCACCTACAACCTTGAACATCATAACTGATTTGTTGTTTGCGCTAGTTACCTGGATAGGTTCGTTAGCCTTTGTAGCAGCATACCAGATAGAATCTTTTACAACACGAGTAGCTACGAATGATGCGCTGTCGCCAGCAACTGCTAATCCCTGAGCAGCTCCACCAATTGTCAACGCATTACCAATAACAGTGTCATTGTCTACAGTTGCACCTTTATAGATATAATATCCATAGTTTGTATTGTCGCTACCTCTGTCTACATAAGCAGTATCGATATACAAAGCAAAGTCGTCAGCAGTCAAAGCAGCTTTCAATTCATCGTTTACACGCATGAACTTAGCAGCACCTTCCACATTAGTCAACATGTCATATCCCATACTGATATTATAATGACCACGAGCAACCTTTGCGTAAGTAGGAGCCTGGCCACCTTCGATAGCGAATACTGTTTGCTTAGCAGCAACCAGCTTGTCATAAGCTACGTCCAGAGTAGAAGCATTCATTACGATAGAGCTATCTGCCAACCAAGTAGTAGTATTTACAGGGTTGATGTTTGATTTTACAATCTGGTAGCCATTACCGTTGATATCAGCCACGAAGAAATAACGCTGTACGCTATCTGCATCTACAGCCATCTTAGTAACGCCTGTGTTTGTAGCAAAGAACTTAGAATCTGCTTTGTAAGGTCTTTCCATTGAATAAGAAACACGCATCAAAGTATCACCCAAAGTACGGGCACCATAAAGAACCGTATCAGCCAGGTTGTTATAACCATCTGAAGACAGACGCAATTGCAATGCATCTTCGAATGTAGATTTAGCACCGTTGATGATAGAATCCTGTACTGTAGACATATAAACATCGTCTGCAGCTTTAGAGATCAATCTGAATGCGATTGAGCCGTAACCCATTTCTTCTTTCGTATAGAACTTGTAACCAATGCTCTTGTCAGCCATGTCTACATCCAACTTAGTGAACAATACCGTATCACCTGTAGCCAATTTATAAACACCTGCAGCAGCATCTTTTACAGCATAAAGAACTTGTTTGTTCTGAAGTAGACTAGTAGCAACTGACGAACCCATAGTTTCGCCATTTGTCAAACCAGTAGCAGCAGTAACAGTTGTAGCTTCACGAGACTGGATAGAGTATGTACCGTCTTCATGATCTTTCACATACATCTGAGTATAAGCAGCATACGGAGTAGCAACAGGAGCATTGTAAACATATTGAGTTCCATCAAAAGTCAGATATTTGCCATCGTTAGCAGCATTTCCACCTGTACCTTTGAACATCAAAGAGTAAACGCCTGTACCGCCTGCCAATTTAACAGGATCACCTTTCTTGATAGTGATAAACGGAGCTATTACCTGAACAGAGTCTATAGTCAATACTTCTGTACTGTTAGCCAAAGTCTTGTAACCTAAAAGATATTTAGAATTTGCAGTAGCTTCAACAATACTATACTTGCCATTTATATCAAATGTAACAAGGCTGTCAGTCAACATAAAGATAGAGTCGTTGCCCAAGTTCATCCATACGTTGAATGATTGCAAACCTGCATTACCCATTTGCATATAACGAGCATCATTAGCAGCAACAACAGTATCCAACTGGAATTTAGGAGTTTTTACAGTACCTGAATAGCTAGCTGTATCAATTGTGATATACTGAGCTGGTTTCGTACCGGCAGCACTTGTTTCCTTACCTTTTTGTTGGAATTTGAATTTAGTAGTTCCCGGAACCAAAGTAGGGATCAGTTCGCTTTCAGTAAAGATGTTAGAAGCCTTACCTGCAAATTCGAACTGGAATGTTTCTGCATAGCCGGTCAATTCTGCAACTGTAGTCAGCTTAAGATTAAATGCAGTAGAATCTGTCAGCGGAGTAGCAGCATCTACAGAATTAGCCATAGCTCCGGCACCCTCTTTATAAGCAAGAATTTTGTTATCCGCCACTTTTGCATAAAGAGCTTTACCACTCTTAAACACAAATTCATTTACACCGGCAGCAATCTTTGCAGTAGCTGTTGCACTCTTCGCAAAAGAAAGCATTTGTCTTGTAGCCTTGTTTGTGAAAGTACATACTGTGTCGTTGCCTGTTTCAATTCTTACAATCTGCATGTCCCACAAAGCAGAGTCGGCCATTGCTTTTGTAGTCTCCAATTCCGTAATAGACTTCATTTTAACGGAGTCTACAGCAGGAACATCTTTAGACCATGACAAAGCACTGCCAGCACCATCTGTCAGCAAAACATACTTTGTCTGAGCTGTAGAGACCACTGTTAATGCTGCAAATGCAGCTAAAAGAGTAGAAAATCTCTTGTTCATACTTCTAAAATTTAATATTAATAATAGTGTTTGTTAAAAAATCTGTTTTTCAACCCGTTACGCTTCCAACAAGACATAAAAATGACTAGGGAAAACCAACGTTTATATTAGTCANAGAGTAGAAAATCTCTTGTTCATACTTCTAAAATTTAATATTAATAATAGTGTTTGTTAAAAAATCTGTTTTTCAACCCGTTACGCTTCCAACAAGACATAAAAATGACTAGGGAAAACCAACGTTTTCACTAGTCACTTTTTTGCCTTTTTTCAGGGCATTCGTCATCCGAATCCTTTGTTTTGTAACGGATAGCTTATAGTATTGATAAGAAAGAAGATAGCTAAGAAAAAAAAGACACAAAAAGGGTTGCACAAATAAAAGAAACATGTACCTTTGTGATGACTAATATAAACGTTCGTTTTCCCTAGTCATCGAAAATCCGCATATTTCAATAACTATCAGCTATTTAAACCGTTTTTTGATCCTCCTGTATTTTACTAATAAATATTAATGTACGCGTACATTAAATATTGTCATAAAATAAAAAGCCTCCCCGATCTGATTCGGAGAGGCTTTTGCCTTTTAGCTGTCTTCGTTCCTCACGGATATACAAACAGCCAGAACTTTTAATTTATTACTTTAGTATTAATATTTATCCGCTTGTTCGCCTGTCGCAGGCTAATTGGCTTATAAAGGAGTGGCTTTACAACCACTCCTTTTGCCTCACGGATAATTAATTAGATTATTTATCAATTATGCAATTGCTTACTTCACAACAGCTTTAACTGCTGCTTCACCTTCTACAGCTACGATTACAACGCCCTGAGGAGCAGCAATCACTTCGCTGTCTGAAGTTGCAACGATTGTAGTCTTCTGGCCTAATACGTTAGATACGATTACTTTCTTACCAGCAGCACCGTAAACTGTTACATTGCCTTCGCCGGCTACTACACTGATAGTGTTAGCTTCTGTTGATTCGTTGCCGGTTGGGGTATCTGCTGTAACAAGAGATGTAGACATCTTTGCATCGTTATCCAATACCAAGAAACCGTTTACATTTGAAACATAGCTATTGTTAGCAGTCTTCATGAAGTAAAAACCTTCATTATCACGGTCTGCTTCGAATATGAAACGGAAGTTTTCAATACCCGGTAACAATTTACCCTTAGTAGCATCTTTTGAAGTACCAGCAACAAGAGTTACTGTATCGATAGACATAGCACCAGCCTGAGCATCGAAGTTAGATACAAACATTGAGTCAACACCGTAACGTTCTGCTGTACGGAACATCAAACGAGGTTTACCTGTATATTCATAAACGTCTTTGTTATTTGCAACTGAGTCACCAGCAGCCCACAAATACATACGTTCGCCAGTTAAAGCCTTAGTTTCGGCATCATCCGATGCAATTGCTTTGCTGATATAGTAAGCAGCAGTTTCACCTGCTTTGTAGTTTACAGTATCCAGATAGAATGTAAAGTCGCCTTCTGCAAATTCTGCTTTCAGTTCATTACCTACCTGAGCTACAACAGCTACATTGTTCTTACCGATTGCCAACATGTCGTTGCCGCTCTTAATTACCTGATGGCCTTCAGCCTTGAAGTTTACAGCAGGAGCAGCCATTTCTTTAAATACAAACGGAGCAACTTTTGATGAAGAAGCCAATGCAATTGTATCCAATGCAGGAGCTACAGCCTGAGCATCCAATATAGCTACCTTATAGCCATAATCAGCATTAGTTGCCACATAATCAGCAGCTTTAGCAACACCGGCTTTTGTATCGTTCTTCATTGCTACGAAACCAGCAGTATCAACCAACTGATATTGATCCTTTGCGCAAGCCTTGATCAAGAATACAGCAGCACTGTCTGTAGCTTTATAATCGGCAGATGTTGCTTTCATTGTATACTGACCGTTTTCTACACGTACCAGATATTTTCCATCTTTATCTTTCATCTTATATGACTGACGATACAACTGAGGAACATCATCTGTCTTAGCAGCACCGTAGGCAGCAGCATTTACTTTTTCAAGATACATTGCGCTCTCATCGTCGGCAAGGATTACTTTGCCTTCCTTATTACCCTGAAGATACATATTACCAAGATATTCGTAAGCAGAAGTTACCTGGAACATGATGTTAGGCAGTTTTGCTGCTTCATAGAACAGATAACCGCTATAATCCTTATCACCTTTGAATGTTACTTTTGCATCCGTCAACTGGATTGTTCCGGCAGGGATTGTAAATGTATCGTCCTTACCTTCTACGGCACCTACGAATCCAGAGTGAATTTTATTACCTGTTGCACGGTTAATAATTTCATAAATACCTTCACCCAATTTCTTAACAACAAACTGAGCATTTACATCTGTTTCTTCAACAGCATCTGCAACAACTGCAGCAGCAGAACCAGTCAAAGCAGCAGCAGTAAACGGAGCTACAGCATACTTGTTTTTATTGTCGCCATCAAGATATTTCAGTGTATATACCTTCTTAACATCGATGTTTGCACCTACCGTAGAAGGAACATCACCCGCTTTATACGGCTGAATCAACGGATAGAAAGAAGTATTATTATTAGCCGTATCCATTACCAGATAAACAGAAGAACCTAATACTCTCAAAGCAGGAGCCGGAACAGTGAAATTTCCTTTCACCATCTTTGTTGCACCTTCTTGCATTGCAAAGTCGGCAACCAGGCTATCAGAGAATGCATTTGTCTGAGAATCAAACTTAGGCAAGTTGTATGGACGGATAGCAATAGAATCATTTGCAACGCTAACCTTTACAACGAACACAGCAGAACCGATAGGACGGTTTACTTTTCCACCAACTATTTGTTCGCCAGCCAACGGATTAACGCCAAATGTAGGAACCGTATCGGCCAAAGCCAATGTCCAAGCCGGCATTCTTACTGCTTCATCGCCAATTACCATGTTTGTGTCTGCCGGAGCAAAAGAGCCTTTCAGATAAGTAGTATCAACCACCAAAGCCTTTTTATCAGCAGCAGACCACAATACCAACAAAGAGTCTGCATCATTTACAGAAGGCACCAATTTGCCAAGACCTGAACCGGCAGCACCCCAAGACTTCTGACCTACAGCAGGAATAGAGTCTGCATTTGCAGTACTTTTTACGTTAGCCTGATAAGCTGTCCAAGTTTTTTCTGTCAGGATGTTCTTACCTTGATTTACATCCTGAGGAGCATCTTTCACTTCTGACTGGTTGAAATACATTTTACCACCAAATTTTTTCATGAAAGCATTAAAATCTTTTGCCGTCAATGTTAACGATTCTTGCGGGTGACGAACGACTAAAGAAGCTGTTACATTAGGAAGTGCAGATACGGATGTTCCTTTTACCGAATTAAGCACCAATTCATCTGATTCATAAGTCAAATAAAATACGGAGTCATTCTTAAATGCATAGAAACACTTACCATCGTAAGCCCATTCTTCGATACCAGAAGCTACAAATTTCACACCTTCTAATTTACCGGCATCTCCGGATTTAGAGTTTGTAACACTTGGAACGATCAGCTTCACACCTTGTGCATTTTTCAATGTATAAGAACGAGCCGTTCCCGATACTTTTACATTTACTGTCCACAACGTTGAGTCAACGCCAGCATAGCTAGTAGTGTCAATATCTGCTGTCAAATTAAAACTAGTAGCTCTGCTATTCAGCTTTTTAGAAGCTAAAGTCAAACCATCATTCGACTCTACAACGAAAGCATTTATGTATTCTTTGCCGCTAGAAGTAGGATCAGCCAACTGCACACGTGTGCCATCCTTCAAATCATTCAGACTTGAATAATACAAACTCTGCGCATTTGCTGATAGTCCACCGGCTACCAGAGCGGTAGCCAAAAGAGTAGAAAATCTTTTGTTCATACTTTTTTTCATTTAATATTAATAATAGTGTTTATAAAAATCTGTGATTCAACCATTTTAAATATCAATACCGTACAAAAATGACTAGTGAAAACGATCGTTTTCACTAGTCATTTTTTTGCCTGATTTCGGGGGTTTGTTTAAGAAAGGGATTGTTTTGTAACAGATAAGTTATAGTGTTGATAAGAAAGAAGATACAGAAGAAAAAAAATTAAGAAAAGGGTTGCACGATAAAAAGAAAGATGTACCTTTGCAATGACGAATGAAAACGATCGTTTTCCCTAGTCATTCCATTTCCAAGTTTACTTCCTGTTTTTTAGATACTTATATCAAATATCAATATACAATATATATGTACTTTGCAAGTACCCCTTAAAATTATGTACGCGCGTACATAGTATATATATAAATGATAAAAGGAAGCGGTTTATTGCATCTGTTTATACCCGAAACCGGTTGCCTACCCTGTTTGGTTTGGTTGCCTACCTGTTTCCGATAAAATGACTACCAAAATAACATCACATAAGCAGTCCGATAATAGGTCGTATAAAAGTTCACTTTGTCACCTTCTGTCACCTTCTTCGGGGCGTGTTCCAAATCGTGTAATTTCTTCGCCTTTTAAAGTCTTCTCGTAATGACCGTTTCTATCTGAGACAGTTAGACCTTTGCGAACAGATTTTTTAAGCAAACGGTCCACACTACTCTCGCTCACATTTAAGCTCTCCGCGAACACTATCATTTGTGCCCTTGTGAAGCATTTCGGCATGTCTGCAAACAGATTTAACTGTACATACGGAAAAGTATAAGTCACCTCTTTTTTGCGATGTTCGAGCGACGTTCCTACCATATAGGCATGACGAAGGCAGGTCTTGATTATACCAAATGCCGTTTCAAAATCTTCGTCCGCTACCGTCATGTTGCGAACCATCCAACCGGCTTCCGCTTTGCGCAGCGCAGTTAGTATCATACAGATACGGAACAGGGATATACGGTAACGCAATACCACGCTATTACGGTCTTCATTACCAAAAATCCAGTTCTGATGCACCTCACGCTCAAAGAAACGGTTGATACGCTGGCGCTGCATATCGGTAAAGCTCACAAACGTAGCCGATTGTTCCAGAAAACGGGCATAACGGCAAATGGCCTCCGAAGCAGCGGCTATACGCTGGTCTCGCTCATTGCGGTCATCATTGTCTGTAAGCGGCATATATTCACCATTGCTAACCAGGCGATAGATCAGGAAGCGGGAGAAGGTTCCGTTTTCGGTAGACGGAATGAAGGTTTTGAACATACGGGGAGTGCCACTCACAAATACGCTCAACTGCGGACGATTGGCACACATGTTGCCGTGCAAATGGGTATGAGAACCTAACGATTCATGATGATAGGCTTTATTGAACAGGTCTTCGTAACTACCAAAGTCTTGCTGCATTACTTCGTTAAGCGTGTCCAACTCGGTTTCAAACATAAAGCTGGCAATGTCTTCGTGCAACGACAGTTGCTCTATCATCTTCGACGCAGAGGTATAACCATAAAACCGCAGGAACTTCCGGCGTATCTCTTTCGGCTTTTCGGGAGCTGCTCCGGTACGTTTGGAACGGGGCAACCTGCAGTAATCGACATATGCTTCCAATTGTGCCTGATAAACCTCCAACTCTTTGGCATACTGCTTTTCTTTATATTCCCGCCAACCATCCAGGATATGCACCATAGACGCCACACGCCCTTTGCCGGAGGCCGATTCGCCTACTATAGAACAAAAAACAGGCGTGAAATAGATCATGCCATTCAGCCTGCCCGATACTCCCGGCATAGCCGAACTCAGAAGGGTCAGGATTGACAGCAAATCGAGGTCTTTATCTTCCTTTCTACAATCGTTTGGCATCAACTCCAAAAGTGTTCGCGGGAGGTGGTTATACACGTCATCGGGGAAGCTGCCAAGAAGCCCGTAACTATCATGTATATCAATATCTTCCGCCTCTTTTACGACCACTTTTACAGATTTGGAACACCCCCCGAAGAAGGTGACAGAAGGTGACAAAGTGGAGGCTCCTTTCTGCCGGTTTACGGCATGCTGCGAAGCGTCGGTTTTGTAGACATAATTCACCGCTTGCCGTATCTCCGGTTCCTCAAAGCCGGGTTGCGAATAACGCCGTACACACTCTGCCGCAGCTTCGCCCGAACCGAATCCCTTCCGGTTCAGGCTGACGGCCAGACGCAACATTGTAGCATGGCGGTTGCCTTTCGTCCAGTCCAGATCATGAATGGCATCCAGATAGCTGCCCACCGTAAACGGACGGGACAATCCGGCACCACCGGATGCCGCAGACGGACAGGACGGTTCGTCACTTGCCGGCAAGCAGACCCGGTAGGGCTGCACTGCGGCGTTAAAATAGGCCTCGGGATCATAGCTCAGGAGCATCAAGCGGCTGATGTCTTTGCACGCACGGTCGGTCTCCTCACCCAAAGCCCGGCTCACGGCATCGCAAACAGACTGGAGGTAGAAGGCGTGATTGTCCGGGCTGTCGTTATCGCAGCTCACCACCAGGTGCACTCCTTCTCCGCTCACACTCACATGGGCAAAGAGGACGTAGGGCAACTGCCTGCAACGGTCGATCAGCACGGCAGGCGACTGCTTTGCATGGTCGATGTCTACAAAGCACAATCCGGTGTAAGCGGTAGCCTTGTCGGACTTTCGCTCGCCATCAAAACGTGCACAGACGGTGATGGCCGGCAGGCTTCGCTTGAGGCGGTCGGCTTCATCCGTACGGCCTTCCTTGCGGAGCCTGCGGATCTCGAAGGTGTTCCGGCGCAAAGCTCCATTGGTTATCAACTCCCTTATCTGATCTAAGGTTACTAACTTTTCTGCTTGCTTGGCGTAAACATTGCAGAAAAACGAAAAGGATTTCTCTCCCATTTCCATTGTTTTAAAATTTATATTTTATTTCCCGCTTTCCTTCCAAAAGGAGAACGGAGACAACATGATTTCTTTTTCTAAGGAGGCGAGGCGGTAAGAGTGCTGCATGCTTACAGCTGTGAGGGCGTTTCGTTGTGCAAGGGCACAAAAAAGCCCCAATAGCTTTCGATATTGGGGGATGAAAAGAAAAAATAAGTTATGTATTTGCTATAAAGAGGCTATCTCCGACAAGTCCAGCTTGCTGACATCGGCAATGTCGAGCAGCTTGCCGAAGACGGCTTTCTGCGCATTGAAAGACATTCTGTCAAATGTGTCCATGTGTTTTAATATATAAATCCAACGTTCAAGTAGTTAGGAATAATATGCATTTCTACTTAACTACTAAGTCTCCGCAAGGTGGCTGATAACTACTTGACACCTTAACTCCTTTATCCTAAGCTCAATTGCCATCAACTGAAGCAGATGGTATTCCAATTAAACCTGATATTATAAAGTGTCAATCTCTTCCGGAGTAAGCCCTGTTACTTTGACAATATTTTCAATAGGTATTCCAAGGTCTTTCATGCCACGGGCAGCGGTGAGAAGTCCTTCGGCTCTGCCTTTTTCTTCACCTTCTTTGCGCCCTTGTCTTTTTGCGGAGTTTATGGTGCCGTAGTAGTCTCTGTATATTTTGAGCGCTTCGTCATACCGGGCACGCTCTTTCTCGTCCAGCTTGCTGACATCGGCAATGTCGAGCAGCTTGTCGAAGACGGCTTTCTGCGCATTGAAAGGCATTCTGTCAAATGTGTCCATGTGTTTTAATATATAAATCCAACGTTCAAAATCTGTTTTACATTCATCTTGCTCCAGGGTGAAGTAGGGCATTGACAGGTATATCTGTCTGAATTTCCTGTTTACCGCTTCACCTGTAGCGCGATCTGCCAATATTACATCTGTCCTGAACGAAACAAACGGCGGAATAATAAAGTTCAGGAAATAGATTCCGTACACCGGAAAGATCTCATATTCCCAATCTTTCCCTTTTATTCCTTGCCGGGTAACAGAGCGGCACAGGTAGTACAAACTTCTGTCCAGAAAGAAATCCTGGTATTGGTTCTGCATTTCGATTATGAAATAAGCCCCGTTTGTTTCCCTGCAGAGGATATCGAAGATTACCACTCTTCCGTTTGCCATTTCCGGCATATCTTCCTTATCCATAAAGGATATGTCGGCTATATGCCTTTCTCCGACCAATAAATCGTTCAGGAACGCGATAAGTACATCCTTACTGATCTCCCTTCCGAATATGTGCTTGAAGCCAATATCCGTAAACGGATTGATAAATTTCCCCATAGTTGTCTGGTTTTGATGGTTCTCGCTACCCAATAGCGGATAGTAAGGCAAAGATATCCTTTTTTTTCATCTCCCAATACATCAAAGAACTCTTTTTAAAACAGCCTACCTGTTTTCCCTTCGTCACTTGCTAAGGTTCTCCAAGGTGTTCTATCAGGCAAGCTACCTGTTTTGGCGTATACACTTTCTGGAAAGGAGCCCATCCGGCGGCCGTCAGTTTTTGTTTTAACCCCCTGCAGTCGCGAATCCAGCGTGATAATCCGCGATAGGCGGTTTCGGGACGGCGGTCAGGGAAATAAAGCATGGCGAACTCCGTAACGCCCCATGCGCGATGGAAATTCATTGGTTTACGTTCTTCCATAATTTCTTCGAGTTTAATGTTTAAATATGTATTAAAGATAATCAAAATAAAGCACATAAGCAATAGATAATCAATTTATTACACCTCAAAACAACAACAAAAAGAGGATAGGATTGGATATACGGATTATCTTTAGAAGAAACCCAAAACACAACGCAACTTATCGATTCGATAAAAGAACTGCCATAATACGATTGCATCCTGACATAGCATGTATGACAGAATGAGGGAGGGTGTATCTTTGTGATGTGCTTCAAGAGAAGGAGCACACGCACTAACCCTTAATACTTTTGTTTATGGCAATTAAATTCAAACTGGTACAGAGAAAGGATCTTACCAAAGGCACGGCGGATGACGCCAAACGTTTTTATGCTTCCGCTAATGTGACGGGTAAAATGGATTTTCAGGCAATCTGTGCACGTATTGCCGACCGTTCTACGGCCAGTGATGGCGATGTGGCACTTGTTTTGCGCGGATTGATCCACTGCATGAAAGAAGCTCTACTGCGAGGTGAGTCGGTACAACTAGGCGATCTGGGGCATTTTCAGGCTGTGATAGGCAGCAAGGGAAGCCTTACCGAAGAAGAGTTCAATGTATCGCTTATTAAGAAGCCACGCATCATTTTTCGTCCCGGTGCAGACCTGCGCGATGTAGTTAGGAAAATAAGTTTTGAACGTATCGTTCCGGATGTGATCACAAAGGAATGCGACAGACCCCACACCGTATAATGACCGCACTGCAGATTCATTTCGTAAAGACGCTTCTCCCTGCGGCAATTGCCGCAGGAGCAGCTTTCAACATGAACCCGAACATCTTGCTTACCCAAGCTGCTTTTGAGAGTGGCTGGGCAACGAGTAACCTCTCAAAGAAACACCGCAATTACTTCGGCCTCACTGCTTATGGGTGCAGCAATGCGTACTGGCATGGAAAGAAGGTAACTGTTGCCACCAAAAGTTATTCGCTGGACTTCCGTCATTATGACACAGCAGAAAACTCGTTTCTGGATTTTGCCCGTCTGATTCGCAACAACTACCGTCAGGCCTGGAGCCTAAGCAACGATCCGGAAGCATATGCCCGGGAGATCGCCTACAGCCGCTACATCAGCGAACAGAATGGCGACTGCCGTGAAACGTATCGCCGCAGCCTGGTGCAGATTGAACGGACGGTGAGGGCTATAATAGCTTTATCAACTGAAAACTAAATTCAATAACTCAACATTATGGAAAAGACCCGGAAAATTTTAGAGTTTGTAATAGCTGTCATCCAGTTCTTATTCAAGTTCAAAACGAAGGATAAAGACAAGCAGGGAAGCAAAAAAGAATAGCCTGCCGGAAATGATAAAAGGAGACAATCTTCAGATTGTCTCCTTTCACTTTATCTATTAGCCTTTTAAAAGCTTTTACTTCCCTGCAGCTTCTTTTGCTGCTTTCTTATTGATTTTCTTCTTCTGTAACTCGTATGCGATAGGGGTTGCAACGAACAGAGTAGAATATGTACCGACAACAATACCTAACAAGATAGCAAACGTAAAGCTACGAATTGTGCTACCACCCAGGATGAAGATACACAATACAACCACCAACGTTGTTAATGATGTATTGAATGTACGGGATAATGTAGAATTCAACGCATCGTTGATTACCTGATAACGGTCACGTTTCGGGTATAAACCGATTGTTTCACGGATACGGTCGAATACAACCACCGTATCATTGATAGAGTAACCGATAATGGTAAGGATAGCAGCAATAAACGTCTGGTCTACTTCCATTGAGAACGGTAACAGTTTCCATAACAATGTGTAGAATGAAATAATACACAATGTTGTTACGGCTACAGAAGCGAATGCTCCGACAGAGAATGATATGTCACGGAAACGAAGCAGGATATAAGCAGCCATACAGAACATAGCGAATACTACCGCCAGGATAGCACTGTTCTTAATGTCGTCTGCCATACTTGGACCTACTTTCTGTGAACTCTGAATATATGTAGAAGTAAACTGGTCCAAGGTTGTCCCTTCCGGTAGCAAAGGTTTAACACCTTCAAACAATTTGGATTCGATTTCCTGATCTACCGCAGGATTTGCATCCGCAATCTTATAGTTTGTAGAGATACGTACCTGGTTAGGTGTACCGATTGTGATAACACTTACCGCACCATCCAACTGGACATCCAACATATTGCGTACTTCATCGGTCTTAACATTCTGGTCGAAACGGACAACATAGTTGCGTCCCCCTGTAAAGTCGATACCGTTATTCAAACCGATTGTTGCCATTGAGATACCACCCAATACGATGATGACAAGCGGAATCAGGTAACCCACCTTACGTGCGGCAAGGAAGTTGATCTTCGGATTTGTCAACAGGTCTTTCGTGATAGAAGTAACAAATGTTACGTTCTTCAATTTATCTTTAGCCAACAGAGCTTCATATACAATACGTGTTAAGAATACTGCCGTAAGGAATGATGCAAACAGACCGATAATCATTGTGGTAGCAAAACCACGGATAGGACCGGTACCGAAGTAGAACAATACCACACCTGTGATGATTGATGTCAAGTTTGAGTCGAAGATGGCAGAAAATGCATTGCTATAACCATCGGCAATAGCTTTGCTTAACGATTTACCTGCACGAAGTTCTTCTTTTGTACGTTCATAAATCAACACGTTAGCATCTACTGCCATACCCAACGTAAGCACCATACCGGCAATACCCGGCAAAGTAAGGACAGCCTGGAATGAAGCAAGAATACCCATCGTAAAGAAGATATTCAATATCAAAGCACCGTCGGCAATCAGCCCCGGAATAATTCCGTAGAATGCACACATATAAATCATCAATAAAACAAGTGCCAATGCAAATGAAATAACACCTGAATTGATAGCTTCCTGACCAAGAGACGGACCAACAACATCTTCCTGTACGATCTGCACAGAAGCAGCCATCTTACCTGATTTTAACACGTTAGCTAAGTCCTTTGCTTCTTCCGGAGTAAAATTACCTGTAATTTGTGAACGTCCACCGGTAATTTCCACTTGTACATTCGGAGCTGAATAAACCATATCGTCAAGGACGATAGCAACGGCTTTGCCGATATTATCTTTTGTCAGACGCGCCCAAGCCTTTGCGCCTTCGGCATTCATAGTCATACTAACTAGCTGTTCGTTACGGCCTGCCTCCTGAGAGAAATCGGCATTAGCATCCGTTACAACATCGCCACCCAAAGCAGGAGAACCGTCACGGTTAGTCTGTTTGATAGCATACAAATAGAAATATTGTTCTTTTTCATCAATCGCCTTAACACCCCACTTCAAAGACAGGTTACGAGGTAACACATCTTTTACTTGTTTCATGTTCAGGTATTCGTTGATTTTGTCAATGTCTTTTACGTTAGCTATACCAACAATAGCGCTCGGAACAAGCTGTCCGTTATACTGGTTAACCTGCAAAAGGGCAAACAGCGGATGTTGTTTTGCGAACTCTTCCATATTGGCACTAGCTGCAGCGTCCGGTTTTTCCTGATGAATCTGAGCCAAAAGAGAATCGGCATCACTTGTTGCAGCGTCTTCGGTTGCAACGGTAGCCGTTTCGGCAACTACTGCAGTAGAATCGGATGTTTCGCTACTTAATACGGTAGCTAATATATTATCGGCAGCAATTAACTGCTGGTAGATTTCAGGCAACTGGTAAGTTTCCCAAAATTCCAGGTTTGCACTACCCTGAAGTAACTTACGTACACGTTCCGGTTCTTTAACACCCGGAAGTTCGACAAGGATACGTCCTGCCGTTTCAAGGCGCTGGATGTTTGGAGAAACCACACCGAATCGGTCTATACGGGTACGTAATACATTAAATGAGTTATCGATAGCACTCTGCAATTCATTTTTCAAAACAGCGATTACCTGAGCATCAGAACTCTGGGGTGTGATTTTATCTTTTAACTCGAAAGTACTGAAAATAGCAGACAGACGTGCACCGTTGTCCAACTT
This sequence comes from Parabacteroides provencensis, assembly GCF_900232875.1. NCBI lineage: Bacteria > Pseudomonadati > Bacteroidota > Bacteroidia > Bacteroidales > Tannerellaceae > Parabacteroides > Parabacteroides provencensis. The sequence goes on from NZ_LT960489.1 coordinate 435,079, forward strand.
TTTATACTCTTCTGCGAATAAATCAATGAAGTCTTTCTGGCTGGTAGCCTGGTGAGCATATGCCAGATCCAACGCCTTATTGAAGTTTTCGTCCTGATTATTGTTTGAAAGCGACCGGATAACATCGGCAACATTCAACTCGAGAACGACGTTCATACCTCCCTTAAGGTCAAGACCTAAACTGATTTCCATTTCACGGCATTGCTTCAATGTATAGCCCAGCCATACCTTCTGAGTAGATAAAGAGTCCAGATAAGCAGTCTCTTTCGCAGGATCTCCACCTGCATACTCAGCGGCTTTATTGTTGTAATATCTTGTCACAAACGAGAATGACAAATAGAACAAGCAAACAAGCGTAAGTAACACCGCGAAGACCTTCACAAATCCTTTGTTTTGCATTTGAATCTTATGTTTATGTTATTACATTATTTATTTTTGTTTTTTCACAGGGTGCAAATATAGACTTTTTTTCTTTGATAAAGACCAATTAGATTAATTATTTGTCACTCTCATAGTTTATTTCGAACGCAAATGTATATCTTTGTCTGTAAAATATAAAGAAAATTAGGACCATGAAACGACTATTATTGTTATTATTATTTATTCCGGCTTTATTATCAGCCCAGAAAGATCAACAATATCTGGCTGGTGCAGTTCCCGAAATAGACGGCAAAGTAGTATTCACGAAAGAGTTTAACGCGCCTTCTCTGTCGCAAGACCAGATATATGACACATTGTTAAAATGGGCACAAGAATATTTTAACAATGAAAAAGAACGGGTTGTTTATACCAATAAAGAAAAGGGAGAAATAGCTGCAATAGGCAATAATTACATTATTTTCACAAGTACAGCCATTTCGCTAGACCGTGCACTTATGTCTTTCCAAATGACTATCGAATGCAAAGGACATAATTGTATCATGAAGATAACTGCCATCCGATATACCTACGACGTTTCTTATCAACGGGAACCTGAAAAATATACTGCAGAAGAAATAATTACGGACAAAAATGCAATCAGCAAGAAAGGTACGTTAGTACGGGGATTTGCCAAATTCCGCAAATCAACAATAGACTATGTAAACAAAACAATGGACAGTGCATTGGCTGCACTCAATCTTCAGACAAACCCGCAACAGATAGCATCTGCAGTTACAACGCCAGTAGCACCAACTGCGCCTACCGCCTCCGTAGTTCCTGCAACCCCTCTTAGTCCGGCTATGACTGCAGAGCCAGCAACTGCCAGCAAACCTATGGAAGGCTTTATCTCCGTAAAACCGGATCAAATACCAAGCACCATACTTCAGCTACTCCCAGACAGTAAAATAACTATCGTGCCGGAGAGTGCAACCGAATTGACCGAAACGAATGCCGCCTGGAAAGGAATCAGCACGATATTTGGCAGAAAGGTGGCATCTTTCTCCATTGACCCTAACAGCCATGTTTATAAAGCAATCGGCAACGAAGGGATCTACAAGATATCTTTCCTTAACAAAGATGATGCCAGCGGCAACGCATGGATGATAATAGAATGTAAAAAACAAGGAGAAACTCCGGATGGACAACGGGTTTCCATTTTAGGCGAGATTACAAATGTATGGATCAAATAAACGAGAAAAGATGAGAAAAGTATTATTATTTATATGTATGTTATTCCCTGTGTTATGTATGGCACAGGGACATAAAGGTTCTGTCAGCGATTGTGCGCCCATGAAAGATGGTAAAATTGTCTACAGCGACAAAGTAGACATGCAAGGAATGAGCAAGAACGATTTGTTTAATGCCATAAACAAATGGGCCAAAAAGAGCTATGGAAAAGATGTGTTTTTATCCAACGTATCTTCCAATAAAGGCAAAGGCTCTATATCCGTAAGTTCTAAAGTAGAACTACTTCTGAACGATAACGATAAAACGGTACTGAAATACAGAATGCACATTAATTGCGAAGAAGAGCAATACAAAATAGCGATATCTAACATCGTATATCAATATGATCCCAAGAACGAGAAAAAATACAAGACGTATGTAGCGGAAGATGTAATTGCGAACAATGGCAAAAGCAATAAAATTGCAATTATAAAAGACCCGTCATTATTCTGCAATGCGACATTCTTCTTTGTAGAGAACTTGTTCGGGGAAGTCTTTGATGCAGCAAAAGATGACGAATAAATAAATACGGTGTGGCTGTTATTTGTCAAGTTGCAGATAACACCACATCGGATAATGATCTGAATATTTCACTTTGTCAACCGTACAATTCATTGCCTTCATATTAGATGAATGAAGGATATTATCGATACGGAACCAGAAGAAATTTTGATTATAAGAAACACCTATGCCTCTTCCCGATTCAGAAAAAGCATCTACCAAAGGCCCTTGAACAGTACGGTGAGCGTATGAAATAGGCGTATCATTAAAGTCTCCACACACAACAATGTAATCATTCTTAGCCTTTTCTACTTCACTTGCCACTGTTTTAGCCTGCTTAGCCCGAATAATAAATGCAGGGCCTAACTTTTGCTGGATAGCACCACGCAATTCGTCAAAAGTATCAGAGCCTATATTCTTAATAAAAGCAGAGTAACGGGAACGATCTTCAGAGGTAAGCTTAAATGATTCCAGGTGATTATTTATCAATGTGATATTTTTATCTTTAACCTTGACCTGATGCACAGAGGAGCCGTTGAAATTACTATCATATTTAATCCGCCGTGATTCCGAAATGGGGTATTTGGAAAAAACAGCAATGCCGAACGTCATAAGCTTATTGCTACTCAAAGTAAAAACAGAACGGTACGGGTACATTTTTAATGCGCTGAAAATCTTATTACGAGTGAGATATTTCTCCGATTTATGCTCGGCATATTCCTGCAAACAGACAATATCGGCATCCGAATTGGCTATGTACTCGATTATCTGATTAGGGCTATATTTGGTATGTTTTTTATACCCAAACCCCATTACATTATAAGTCAACACCTTTAACACATTTTCCTGCGGAACAGGTTTCACCGGAGAGTGAAAAGGGAAATAATTTTTGACAGGAGTCCAACAAATAAGGAAAGATACCACACCTATCAATAAGAATTTCCATTCCCACAAGAATAACCAATATAATATAAAACAGATATTCAATGCACAGAGTACAGGAAATGCCAATCCCAAATAAGAAAACAATAAACTCTTCTCCGGAGAAAATCTATCCGAATAAGCCGCTAATATAAATAAAACAACCACTATGATATTAGCGATCACAAACAAAAATTGCAAAAACAATCGTAGCGTTTTCATCCGGTTCATTATTTCTTACTGGCATCAAAAAGCTTTCTCTTTTCGTCTGCAGAAAGGCTTTCATACCCTGAACGTTTCAGTTTATCCAGTATAGCATCTATATCAACTGACTCCTGGTGCTTACGGGCATTATATTCATAATCTGTCTCAGAACGTTTATAAGTCACATGCATTTTCGGTTTAGGTTTGCCAAGGTTAACAACCCAGTCTATTACACGATTCATAGGAGCCGTCAAATCTTTCCCCACACGAATACGGGAAGCAAACCAAATACCAAACAAAGCTCCGCCAATATGAGCTATATGCCCTCCTGCATTATCAGACGTAATAGCCATAAAGTCTATTACCAATGTAAATATAGCTAAATAGATAAGACGTACACGACCTATTAACAATAAATTTATCTCTAAATCTTTCCTGTAAAACGAAACGGCAAATACGATAGCCATAACCGATGCTGAAGCTCCCATCAGATAGCTGGTTGCAGCTACGGTTTGAAAATAAGGGAAAATATTATATGCTATCATAAAGAATATGGCTCCGGCTATACCTCCCAGGACATACAGCCCCCCCAATTGGCGTTCGCTAAAAAAATTCAGGAATAATCCCCCAAACCAATATAGCCAAAGCATATTAAACAAGATATGCAGGAAATCGAAATGGGTAAACATGTATGTGATGATTGTCCACGGTCTGTAGAGCAAAAGCTCCGGAGATGACGGCATCTGTAAATACTGCAGGAAAGAAGTATTTCCTATATTAAACAGCATGAACAACACACTGGCCAGCCGAATAACGACAAACAATCCTATATTTATATATATAAGTTTCGCCAGGATATTACCTGATTGAAACGTACGCTTCAAATTAGTAAAAATACCGTCCATTGTCTGCATCTTTCTTCTTCCAATACCGAACTAATATATATCCGAACAACATACCTCCCAAATGGGCAAAATGGGCAACCGTATCACCACCAAAGCTGGCAACGCCCAGGAATAATTCGGCTAAACCATAAAATACAACAAAGTATTTAGCCTTGATTGGTATCGGGATAAACATCAAATATAATGGCACATTCGGGAATAACATGGCAAATGCAAGCAAGATACCAAACACTGCACCGGAAGCACCAATCGTTACAAAGAAATTCAGGAATTCACTCTTCGGTATGATTTGTGCGCCACCTATATTTATCATATCCTGACTAGCAAACAGGACATCACGCAAATTATAGAACCATACAAGTTCCTGTATAAGGCCTGCACCAATTCCCGTAACTAAATAAAAGACAAGAAAGCGTTTCGGTCCCCAAACATTTTCCAATATACGCCCGAACATATACACAGCAAACATATTGAAAAAGACATGTGCAAACGAATGAGTATCGTGCATGAACATGTATGAAATAAACTGATAGGCTTTAAAGTCGGTTGCACCGGGAAAATGCAAGCCCAACAAATTAACTAAATCAATGCCAACCTTTGGCAAAACAAGACTTGCTACCCAGAAAAGGAGGTTAATTATTATAATATTTTTAGTTACTGTCGGGATGCTGTTGAAAAATCCCGTTCCGTTTTGATTCATCATAAAATGTGTCTATTTAAAGGCAAAGGTAAATATATTTTACTTACATTTCGATGTCTTTGCGACTAAAACATAGTAAATCAATAAAAAAAACATTATTTTTCTTTGTTGTATATTAAATTAGAATTACATTTGGCAGCAAGTTTGGACTATTAGGAAGATTTGTTTAATATATTAACTATCAAACCATCATGAACAAAACAGAATTTATTAATGCTGTATCAGAAAAGTCTGGTTTAAGCAAAGTGGATGCAAAAAAAGCTGTAGAAGCTTTTGTAGAAACAGTATCTGGCGAATTGAAAGCCGGAGGTAAAGTAGCCCTTCTGGGATTCGGTGCATTCTCTGTAGGTGAAAAAGCTGCACGTAAAGGCGTTAACCCAAAAACAAAACAGCCAATTGACATTCCGGCACGCAAAACTGTGAAATTCAAAGCAGGTGCCGAACTTTCAGAACTTATTAAATAAGAAAGAATAATCTCCTTTCTTATAGCAAAAAGCCGTACCCAATAGCAGGGACGGCTTTTTTTTATACCTTTGCAAACAAAAACAAATCCGAACATACGTAATATACGATTATGACTATCGAACAACAGATTACCGAGGCAGTTATAGCCGGCATTAAAGAGCTGTACGGTGTTGAAGTACCAACCAGCCAAGTGCAATTACAAAAGACAAAAAAAGAATTCAAAGGACATCTTACCTTAGTAGTATTTCCATTTCTACGCATGTCTAAAAAATCTCCTGAACAAACAGCGCAGGAAATAGGTGAATATCTGGTAAAGAATGAAAAGGCCATAGATGAATTTAATGTAATAAAAGGATTCCTTAATCTGACAATTGCCTGCTCATGCTGGATTGACCTGTTGAACACGATAAACGGACAACCTTCATACGGCATCGTTCCGGTTACAGAACAGTCTCCGTTGGTAATGATAGAATATTCTTCGCCAAACACAAACAAACCCCTTCACCTGGGACACGTTCGCAACAATCTGTTAGGTTTCAGCTTATCTGAAATTATGAAAGCAAACGGCAACAAGGTTGTAAAGACAAATATCGTAAACGACAGAGGTATCCATATCTGCAAATCAATGCTTGCCTGGCAAAAATGGGGCAATGGGGCAACACCCGAAAGCACCGGAAAGAAAGGAGACCACTTGATTGGCGATTTCTATGTATTATTTGCAAAAAAATGGAAACAACAAATACAAAAAAAAATCAACAATCTTAATAATTATATGCCTGGTGTTAAAACACTAGACATATATTCTCCTAGGACTATAAAAAACATATCCAACAAACTCTACTTCTTTTTTAGAAGTTATAACATTGAAGAAAATCCTAATTTCAAACAAGCAATAACAATTTTTCTTGATCAGAATTTAAACAGCAATCATCATCTTTTAAAAACAAATATTATTAACACATTATCTAAATGGTTCGATAAATCTCTATTGTCTCAAGCCCGTAAAATGCTCCGTAAATGGGAAGCAGGAGACAAAGAAGTTCGTAACTTGTGGAAAATGATGAACAACTGGGTCTATGCAGGCTTCGATGAAACATATAAAATGATGGGAGTGAGCTTCGACAAAATATACTACGAATCCCAAACCTACCTCGAAGGCAAAGGCAAAGTGATGGAAGGACTCGACAAAGGTATCTTCTATCGTCGTGAAGACGGATCTGTATGGGCCGATCTCACCAAAGACGGACTAGACGAAAAACTATTACTTCGTGCAGACGGAACATCCGTATATATGACTCAGGATATTGGTACTGCCAAACTACGCTTTGACGACTACCCTATCAACAAGATGATATATGTAGTAGGCAACGAACAAAATTATCACTTCCAGGTTCTTTCAATCTTATTGGATAAATTAGGATTTGAATTTGGAAAAGGCCTGGTTCATTTCTCTTATGGAATGGTAGAATTGCCGGAAGGCAAAATGAAAAGTCGTGAAGGTACCGTTGTTGATGCCGATGATCTGATGGAGGAAATGATAAATACAGCCCGCGAAATCTCAAAAGAACTAGGCAAGCTGGATGAGATGACGCCCGAAGAAGCTGAAAATATTGCCCGTATCGTAGGATTAGGTTCATTAAAATACTTCATTCTGAAAGTTGACCCTCGTAAAAACATGACCTTCAATCCGAAGGAATCCATTGACTTCAATGGTAACACAGGTCCTTTTATCCAATATACTTACGCACGTATACGTTCCGTACTTCGTAAGGCAACAGAACAAGGTATCGTATTGCCGGCTCAACTGCCTACCAACATTACGATCTCCGAAAAAGAAGAGAATCTGATCCAGATGATTGCAGACTTTGCAAACATCGTACAAGAAGCAGGAAAATTATATAGTCCGGCTTGTATTGCAAACTACACCTACGATTTAGTAAAAGAATACAACCAATTCTATCACGATTTCTCGATCCTTCGCGAAGAGAATGCGGAACTGAAAAACTTCCGCCTAATGCTTTCGGCCAATGTTGCAAAGATTGTAAAAGAAGGTATGTCATTACTAGGCATTGATGTTCCGGAAAGAATGTAATTTCCGGACTATGGAAATAGACACACATACCAAACAAACACTTCTGCGGCTTCAGAAAAATGAAGCCACAGAAAGTATTGTTTATACCGGAATTGCATATATCTTCACTGTCGCAGCATTAGTAGCGCCTTTCATTTTTATCAGCCATGTTATTATAGCTTTGGCTATTATGTTAGCCATTGCATTAACCATCATAGCATTGTTTAACTATTATTACTCGGTAGCCCGAAGTGAAAGTTTCCGCAAACGTTTTACCGAGATGGCCGTATTGAGTTTCAGTGTTGCCGCATTAAGCTTTCTGATAGGGTATGCACTTAAAGAGTTTACGGTTATAGACGCATAACAACGCGCCTATAACCCTATTTTAATTTACATACTATCTCCTAACGGTCTTACCAGCGACCAATGGGTCTGTATTATTTTCCATTAATCCGCTTTCCGCTCCAACACTATAAGCAACTCATCACCATATTTATGCTTATAGAAGTTGTATTGTGGTATGGTAAGCTTTTTCAAGACTTCTTCTTTGCCGTACGCCTTTTTGTTGCAGCAGGCTTTTCTGCAGCCTCCGCAATAATTTTCTGACATTCTTCCAAAGTCAGCTCTTCGGGATGTTCAACCGATTTAGGAATCCTGTAATTAGAGCCTTTATAAGCGATATAAGGACCATAACGGCCATTTAATATTTCCAGATCAGGTTCTTCATCAAATTTCTTCATGAAGCGTTGTTCATCCTTACTGCGTTTGGCTTCTATCAACTCAATCGATTCATCCATCGTAATCGTAAGAGGATTCAGGTTTTTAGGAATAGATACAAACTTACCTTTAAAACGGATAAAAGGTCCGAAACGTCCCACTGCCGCAACAACTTCTGCTCCTTCATATTCTCCTATCTTACGAGGAAGATCGAATAGTTTCAATGCTTCTTCCAAAGTTATAGTCTCGATAGATTGCCCTTTCATCAAAGTAGCAAATTGAGGCTTAGGGGCATTTTTATCATCCGTACGGGCCTGTCCGATCTGAACTACCGGACCATAACGGCCAATCTTTACAAAGACGGGCTTACCACTCTTCGGGTCAATACCCAACTCACGCTCTCCTACCTTATGTTCTGTTCTCACTGCCGAAGTAGATTCTACAATGGGGTGGAACATTTTATAGAATTTATCAATTGCTTTCGTCCAATCCAATTCACCGTCCGCAACAGCATCAAATTCCTTTTCAACGCTTGCCGTAAAGTTATAGTCGAGAACAGAAGGGAAATACTCCATCAGGAAATCATTCACCACCGCCCCTATATCCGTAGGCATCAGCTTGTTACGATCAGACCCTACCGTTTCAACCTTATCAACTTCTTTGATTTTATTATCGGACAGAGAGATGACACAGTAAGAACGTTGTGTACCTTCCTTATCACCTTTCACTACATATTCGCGATTCAGAATCGTCTGAATTGTAGGAGCATAAGTTGACGGACGGCCAATGCCCAATTCCTCCAAACGGCGAACCAGGCTTGCTTCCGTATAACGGGGAGGACGCTGGGTAAAGCGTTCCGTAGCAACCATATCTTTTAAGACCAATGACTCATGCAAAGAAACAGGAGGCAACAACCCGTTCTCTTGTTCTTTTTCGCCTTCGTCATCCGAACTCTCGCGGTACACTTGCAAGAAACCATCAAATGCAATTACTTCGCCTACTGCAACAAACTTTTCCTTCTTATCCCCTATTCCTATAGATATAGTGGTACGTTCCAATTCTGCATCGGCCATCTGGCAAGCAATAGTCCGTTTACGGATCAGTTCGTATAATTTCTTTTCCTGGGCTGTCCCGCTTATATCTTCATTACTGATATAAGTAGGCCGGATAGCTTCGTGAGCTTCCTGTGCACCTTTACTCTTTGTATGATATTGGCGGAACTTATAATATTTTTCGCCATACGTATCAAAAATAGCGTCCTTTGTAGTACCCAAAGCCAAGTCACTCAAATTCACGGAGTCTGTACGCATGTAAGTAATCAATCCCGATTCATACAAACGCTGTGCTATCATCATTGTCTGCGATACGGAGTATCCTAATTTACGAGCTGCTTCCTGTTGTAAAGTGGAAGTAGTAAACGGAGGCGCCGGCGATTTTTTTACCGGCTTGGTAGTTATATCATCTATACTGAAAGAAGTACTCTTACAAGATTCCAGAAAGGCTTTCACTTCTTCTCTGTCTTTCAGTCGTTTATTAAGTTCTGCTTTAAGGATAGTAGTCCCGTCAGGCAAGATAAAGTTTGCTATTACGCGAAAAGCCGCTTCGGAAACAAAGTCGTTAATCTCGCGTTCACGCTCTACAATCAAACGGACAGCCACAGACTGTACACGTCCGGCAGACAAAGCCGGTTTCACCTTTCTCCATAAAATCGGAGACAGTTCGAATCCTACAATACGGTCTAACACACGGCGTGCCTGTTGAGCATTTACCAAATCTATATTTATATCGCGTGGTGTTTCAATAGCATGCAGAATAGCATTTTTGGTAATTTCATGAAAAACGATACGTTTGGTATTTTGTGGCTTTAGTCCCAACACCTCATATAAATGCCATGATATAGCTTCCCCCTCGCGGTCTTCATCGGACGCCAGCCATACTTGTGACGCTGATTTAGCCTCTGTCTTCAATTCTGCTACCAGCTTTTTCTTATCAGCCGGAATAACATACTGAGGCGTGTAGTTATGTTCAATGTCAATACTAAATTCTTTTGTCTTCAAATCGCGGATATGGCCATAGCTAGACATGACCTTGTAATCCTTACCAAGGAACTTTTCAATGGTCTTTGCCTTAGCAGGTGACTCCACTATTACCAAATTTTTCTGCATAATATCTTCACTTCTTTTGGAAATCGAGTGCAAACATACATAAATAATTACAGTAAAAGTACATTACTAACAATTTTTCGTAGTTTTGCAAACCTAACTATCAAGACTTAAAAAGAAGATGAAAAAAATTAAAGAGCTTATATTCAATGGTGAAACAGATGATGCCCTTCGACTTTTGGATGAATTCATTGCAACAAACCCAATGTCTGACGAGGCCTATTATCTTCGGGGAAACGCCTATCGCAAAAATGGAAATTTCCAACAAGCACTCAACAACTATTTATCAGCAATGGAATTAAACCCGGACAGCCCCGCTCATCAAGCTCACGATATGCTGATAGAGATTCTGAACTTTTACAATAAGGATATGTATAACCATTAACCCCCTAAAATAATAAGTATTAGCCCGATCCAATTCGCCGGAAAACCGTTTCAATCCCCGGGTTTACCAGTGCCTTTGGTCTACGGCTGCCCTTGGAATGACAGGCAACTATTCACCTTTATACGTTAAAGCCAGCATGGTTATATCGTCACTCTGTAAAGCTCCATTCACAAATTCGCAAACAGACTTGTTCATAGTTTCGACCATCTCTTTAGCCGGCATATTTTTCATAGAACGACATACCTCAATCAAACGTTCGTTGCCATATTGGTTATAATCGGCATCCATAGCCTCGCTTATGCCATCCGTATACAAAAACAGGCTGTCGTTGGCTTTCAGGCGGATCGTCTTCTCCTGATAGGTTGCATTCTCCATTACCCCCAAAGCCAAACCTCCGGTCAGCGGCAACATCGAAACGTCTCCTTCATGTTGAATATATACCGGGCGGCTATGTCCTCCGTTGCAGAAAACAAGTTCGCCGGTATGAATATTAAGGATGGCATAAAATACGGTCACAAACATATTGTTGACACTTTCCCTGCAAAGCAATTCATTCGATTGCTGCAATACCGTTGCCGGGGATAACTGGCGCAAAGCCGTAGCCCGTAAAACCGTACGGCTGATAGCCATAAATATGGCAGCAGGAATGCCTTTATCGGAGACATCCGCTATGGAAAAGCCCAAATGATTGTCGTCTATCAGAAAGAAATCATAGAAATCCCCTCCTACGGCTTTCGCCGCATTCATCGTAGCATAAATATCAAACTGCGAATATTGTGGAAACGGAGGGAATTGTTTCGGTAAAATAGACTGCTGTATATCGCGCGCAACCGTCAGGTCATACTGTATAGCTTCCAGCTGATTATGCTCTTTCTGCGCCTCTTTTATAAAGGCAATTTGCTCTACGGCTTTCTCTATAGTACGTTCCAGGTCTTCCATATCGATAGGCTTCGTTGCAAAGTCAAACGCACCACGGTTCATTGCAGTACGGATATTTTCCATATCCCCGTAAGCTGAAACCATAATACATTTCAAAGCCGGATTGCGCATTTCGTTAATCTTGGTCAACAGGGTCAAACCATCCATTTCCGGCATATTAATGTCACTTAATATAATATCGAAATCCGGTTGGTCAAGCATCAACTTCAGTGCTTCCAATCCATTGTGGGCAAAAGCGAACTCATATTCGCCCTTCCGTATCTTACGCCGGAAATACTGGGTTAACAAAACCTCCAGGTCCAGTTCGTCGTCTACACTTAATATCTTAATTGCCATACCGCAGTTTATTTATTCGTTAATGGGATAAGGAAGACAAAACGGGAAAACTCGCCCTCTTTCGTTTCCAGTTGAATAGTTCCGTGATGTTTCTCTTCTATAATAGATTTGGTGATGGAAAGACCTAGCCCTGTCCCTTCACCGGCAGGTTTTGTTGTAAAAAAGGCTTCAAATACCGCATTGCGAATATTTTCGGGCACCCCTGTTCCATTATCTTCAATACTAAGGCGTACCTGATCTCCCACCTTCTTCAGGTCTATGGAAATAGTAGGTTGGTAATCCAACGAGGATATTTTAGACTTACTATATACAGCATAACAGGCGTTATTCATTATATTAAGAACGGCCCGGCTGAAATCCTGCGGGATAAGGTTCATCATCGGAATAGATTCATCATACGACTCACGTATCGTTATATTAAATCCTTTATAGTTGGCACGCATCGAATGGTAGGAAAGCCATACATACTCCTTCACCAATTGCTGGATATTGGTTGGCACATACTCATCTTCCTTCCCTCTTGAATAAAGCAATATGCCGCGTATAATACTCGTAGCGCGATTACCGTGCTCTTCTATCTTATGGAGGTTTTCATGCAGATCATTCAATATGTCCGTAAACTCTTCATGAATAGAAGTCAACTTCCCCCATATTTCGGGCGAAAGAATCTCTTTTTCTTCTTCCAGTATGTCTTCCAGGTCATCTACAAGCTTGCCGGACAGTTTACTGAAATTAATAACAAAATTAAGCGGATTCTGTATTTCATGGGCAATACCAGCGCTTAACATGCCTAAAGAAGATAGCTTCTCAAGGTTCTTTATCTGCAATCGCAGATGTTCTATTTCCTTACTCTGATCTTCCATATACTATTATTCGTCTTCGTCGTTATCATGTGTGGCCGGACGAGGCTGATAAACCGGAATTGTTATCAAAAACTCAGTGTAATCGCCCTGCTCGCTTTTTACTTCTACCGTTCCTTTATGGTTCAGCACCACTTCTCGGCATATATAAAGTCCTATGCCAGCAGCCTCACTGGTAGGTTTGGTGGTAAAAAACGGCGAATAAATCCGTTCTTTTATATTATCTGCAATACCAATACCATTGTCACGTATGGTTATCTGCAATTTGTCTCCGTCGACCTTTAGTTTCAGAAGTATTTCCGGATTAAAAGCCACCTTTTCAGTTTTCTTTAACACGGCATATAAAGCATTCTGGAGTAAACCGAACAGCACATTGCTCATTTGCTCCATATTAACCTCCATCATCAAAGACAAATTCAAACCGTCGAAAATAATATTGATTTTCTTTTCTTCTATTTCTTTTTCATATGCTTTCTTCAGTTTATCCAGGGTAATACGGCATAAGTTGTTTATATCCGTTTGTGTTGTATTGCCACGGCGGTCTTTCAACAACTCTTCCATTGCCTTTACAATGCGTACAGTATTAAAGCCATGTTCCGATATTTTACCCAGATTGCCTTCCATCATATCCAGCAAATCCAAAGAGTCGTTATACGTATCTTTAGAAAGCCGTTCTTTCTCTTTTTCCAGGTTTTCCCTCAAATCCTTTATTAATGTAGAGGACAGGCTGGAGAAATTATTGATATAATTCAATGGATTCAGAATACGGTCTACCAATCCTTTTGTAAGCTGCCCCACAGTAGCCATCCGCTCCTGCTGCACCAGTTCATCCTGGGCCTCAGCCAAAGCAGATAAGGCAGCCGCCAGCTTCTGGGATTCTTCCTGAACAGCATCACGTTCCGAGCGTATTTCCTGGGTACGTACCTCCACCTCTTTCGCCAACTGTTCTTTCTGCTTTAACTTCTTACGATAGTTCGATTTATATATCTGTATGATAACAAGCGCAATGGCAATAGCTGGCATGATGCCATGCCCTACCTCAAAAACACCGGCCGTCTCTGCAATCAGAATAGCAGCAAATACAACCAGTCCTGCAGTAGTCAAACGTTCCGACCGTTTGATCTTGCCTTGAAGTACCTTTATTTCATCATTTAAGCTTCCCATACCATGCTCCCTCCTTTTTTTACTGATAAATAGGCATTGTGATGGTTACTTCCGTGAAACGATCTTTTTCTGAAGCAATTTCAATCTTACCTTTATGGTTCGATACAACTTCACGGGCGAGATATAACCCCGTCCCGGCAGCTTCCGCCGTTGTTTTCGTTGTAAAAAACGGAGAAAAGACTTTTGGTTTGATATTGTCTTCTATGCCTACTCCATTATCACGTATAATTATTTGCAGATTATCGGCCTTAATACCCATAAATAACGAAACAGCCGGTATATATTCGGACGAACCGGATTTCTTCATTACAGCATACATACTATTATTCAGAATATGCTGTAAAGATTTTCCTATCTGGTCTATATTCAATTCCATAGTCAGCGGGGCAGACAGTTCCGAAAAGTGAATAAGAATCTGGTTACGTTCTATTTCTTCTTTATAGTTTCGTTTTAATATATCCAGGTTAACTTTACAAAGTTCATTCACATCCACAGTCTTACGATTGCCTGAGCGATCTTTCAAAAGCTCTTCCATAGCCTTTACTATCCGTACAGTATTAGCTCCGTGTTTGTAAATTTTATCCAGGTTGCTACCTAATAAGACAAGTAGTTCAGCCGAATCATTAAAGTTGTCATGGTTACCATTCTTCAGGTCATTTTCCATATTGGCCTTAATATCCTTTGCCAGATTTACGGAAAGGCTGGCAAAGTTATTAATATAGTTCAACGGATTCAGAATACGGTCTACCAGCCCTTGTGTCAATTGTCCGATAGAAGCCATCCGCTCTTTTTGCAATAACTCGTCCTGTGCATCCGCTAAGGCTGTTAATGCTTGCGACAATTTCTGGGATTCTGCCTGTATCGTATCCCGCTGGGAACGGAGTTCATTTGTCCGGGCTTCCACAATATTGGAAAGAAATTCTTTTTTCCTCAAACTAACTCCCGTAAAATATTTATAAATATAAAGCGCTATAACAGCTCCTATCCAATAATAGGCAAGATCATACTTCTCCTTAAACACCAAAACAGCAACTCCTGCCAATCCGATCATAGAAAGGATCTCGAGAGCCCGTGTGCGTAACCGAAGATTTTCTATCTGTTTTATATTTATATCACCCATCCTGTTTTATCCCGTTTACTAGAAATTAATATTTACGCCAGCCATAGCGCTAAAGCTTTGCAACGGATAGCCGTAAAGTACCTCATATTTCTGGAATAAAACGTTATTCAACTTAACATACACACCAAAAGTATCATTAAAATTATATGTTCCCGTCAAATTAAGCTCATTAATATTATCCATCTTTACAGACTTGTATCCAAAAAGCTCTACATAACGTCCGGTAGCTAAATAATAGTCTAAGGCAATAGTCAACGGTTTGAACGGATGAATCGATACACCCGCATTAATCTCCATCTCCGGTTTACCCCATGCATGTTCCAAATCTCCCGAAGCTCCATCCCAACTGCTGCCGTATTTGGCTTTCCAGTTATTATAAACGCCTTTCAATGAAACATCCAGCCATTGATAGTTATATTTCAGGTTTGCTCCTGCAAAGAAATGTTTTGTGTCTATACCGCCCATCGGCTTCGTATAGTTGCCGAACTCACCCTCACGGTAAAGACGGGAAGGCAGGAATAACACATCATCGCTTGTAATTTTATATCCGGCAAACACATCAAACCAAAATCCATTGGCAACACCACTCTTGATACCTAACGTTGCATCCAGCCAGTTACGGGATGGAGTAATCTCTTCCGTAGGATCCATATAACGGTTAATCAACGACATATCATACATACTGTTAGAGTATAGCTTTCCGCCGGCTATGGCATATAATACGGTCTTATCCGCCACCTCCATATCAAAAGCGACGTCCGGGCTAACCATCATTTTACTGTCGCCACCGGTAACAAACATGACATTCACTCCCAATTTCAGGTTCCAATTGTCTCCTTCCACCTTATAGTAAGGAGAGACACGTCCTTCCGCATGATTTTCGAAGAATAAATATTCCTGTGTGCCATTCGTGGGCAGGCTGTAATTAAAGTATTCAAAATTACCGCCTAATCCGATCTTCTGATTACCTCCAAAACCGGCATTCAGATCAAATTTCACGTCAAACGTATTCTCTGTCGGACCTTTCTGGTCTTTGCTCAGTGCATATTTATGAGAAAAATTGGTATAACCCAGATCAAGCAGATAACCAAAAGGAGCATTTTCCTTCGATTCCACACCTGCATTAAACTGAATGGTCTGGTTTACCTGGTTGGTAGTACGATCGGGTTCATATCTTTCTATCGGCGCAATCGATTGAACCGGATTAACCATTGGCAATCCGTAGTAGTTGAATGCCGAATAACCATACTTCGCACCTAACAGCAAAGACAGTTTTTCAAAATTATGCCTGAAGTCGATGCCTGCCAGGTTATCATTCAATTTGGCTTTTACTTTCTCATCTTCCTGAATATACTTTACTTTTCCGTTTGTCGAACGATGTGAGTACCAAACGTTCAGTTTGTCTTTATCCGTACTCAATATATGATAGCCTATATCTCCATTCAGATTCAAATACGTACCGGCGCCAAAATTAAAATAGCCGCGACGTTTGTTGTAAGCCATTTGCGTCATAATATTACCCGAAGGCAACAGGCCTATTTCTTTAGCCGGATCGGCCGGAACCGTAAAGGTTGCATAATCGATAGGTATTTTACGGACAACAGGCTCTTTTACAACAGGCAATGTGTTTACCTTATTCGCATCCTGTACAGAAGGGTCGTATTCACGTTCCAATGTCATTTCACGGTTCAGATTTTTATCCTTATCCGTTTTATTCTCTTGTGCGCCGACTGTGGTTACAGTACCCATCATAGCAAGCACACACAACGTTTTTACACTATATATCGTCTTCATCGTAATCTTTTATTTCTTTAATTTACCCAATCTGTCTTCAATCATACCGGCAATATCGTCGTTACCTTTATAGTTGTTTTGCAAACTAGTCAGATACTGGCGTGCCTGTACATCGTCTCCTTGACGGATATAAATATCAGCCCACAAGATAAAGCCGCGTGCCAACCAATATTGATGCGGTGTCCCGTTCTTAGCAAAATCTTCAAGAACCTTTTCCGCATTCTTATCATCGTTGGTATCATAATATAATTGAGCCAACAAATATTTAGCTTCCGCACCATGAACAGTACGTGTATCTTTACTAATCTCTTTCAGGTCGGCAAGCGCCTTATTGTCCTGCTTCAAAGAAATGTATGCTTTAGCACGGGCATAACGGGCTTCTGCGCTCACTTCCGGCGAAAGCTTGGTTTCTTTCAATAATTCTTCTGCAGCCAAAAGAACTTCTTTCGGTTGGCCGGTAAACTGGGCGGAGCGCATAACTCCAAGTTTTGCAGCCTGTTTATTTTCCGGATTTTCAGCTATGATCTGCAAACGTTTGAAAGTTTCCAGGGCAGCCGGATAATCTTTACTCAGATATTCTATCTCAGCCTTACGGGCAACCGATTCTTCCATAAACTTCGTATCGCCACTCTCAACAACCAGGCCAAACAAGTGTTTTGCTTCGTCATATTCTTTCTTTGCAAATGCGATACTTGCCAGGTAGAAGTTTGCGTTTGAACTGAATGCGCCTTGCGGGAATGTTTGCAAATAGTTAGTAAGGCTTCTGCGTGCGCCTTCGTTATCACCACGCATAAACAACTTTTCTGCAGCCAGATAAGTCAATGAATCCTGCTCGCTTACTTCAAAACGGACATTGCCTCCCAAAGAATTGGCATAATTGGCAAACGAATTAATGTCGTTTAATTCAATATATACGGATTTCAAATCTTGCAAAGCAACTTTTGCTTCATCACTTCCGGGATAGTTACTTATAACCATCTTATAAGCCTGGGCCGCTTTCTCGGGTTGATTGTCATTAAAATAAATCAAACCTAACTGTACGCCTGCTTTGCGCGACAAGCTGCTCTGCGGAAACTTTTGAATCAAAGACTCGAACGTCTGTGCAGCTGCCTTATTGTTATCCAGCAATACATACGAACGTCCTTTTTCAAACAAAGCATCATCTATATATTGTGATTCCGGAAATTCACGTATCAAACGATCCAGAATACTAATCTTTCCCTGATAATCCTTCTGCAAACCCAATACGAAAGCCTTCTGATACATTGAATAATCTCCGGCAGAAGGTTCCAACTGGGCCGCACGGGAATAATTGTCCTCGGCTAATGCAAATTGACGGTTATGGAATAAACAGTCTCCAATACGGTTATACGCATCAGCCAGTGAAGCCGTATTATTACTGTTTTCCATATCTACATACTGGCGGAAACGACTCAATGCATTATCATATTCTTTTAATTTAAAATAGCTATATCCCAGGTTATAATAAGCCAAAGCATACATATCCGTATTACGTTGGCCATTATTCAAATATGTCCTGTAATCAGATATGGCTTTTTCATATTCACCCTGGCGGTAATAGCATTCGCCACGCCAGAAATAAGCATCATTGCGAGCTTCCATATTATAAGCTCCCAATGCTATGGCACGGCTGAACAGATCTATTGCCTCATCCAATTTCACGTTGGCGAAAGCCTGCGTTCCCAACTGGAACAGAATATCCTGTTTTGCCTCTAATATTTTAGTACTCGGATGTTTGATTTTATTAATCGAAGTAAGAGCCGCCTGGTAATTCTTAGTAGTAAGATAGACTTCTACCAGATAGTCGTTCACTTTATCAGCATATCTTGAATTCGGAAAATCGTTCAGAAAATCTTCAAAAATCGTAACCGATTCCCCAAAACCGGTAAAGGCTGTTTCATGGATCAGCAGTGCATAATTATACATGGCAGTTTCCTTAATCTGCTGATCATAAGAAGATGTGGCAGCTGCCTCAAACGCCATACGGGCATTGTTCTTATCATTCAGTTTCAAATAAGACTGACCCAAATAAAGATAAGCATTCTGAGTCAGTGCATCATTTTCGCCAACCGTACGTCCCAAAGCATTAACTGCACTACTATAGTTGCCTTTATCATAATAACATACTCCCAGGATATATAAGTCTCCGCGCAAAGGCGCATCGGTTGATGAAACATATTTACTCAACATAGCGATGGATTTGCTTTGGTCTCCCATATGGTAATAAGAGTTACCAAGCATGCGATATACCTCCGCATTATTCTTACTATCCGGATAAGAAGAGAGAAGTTGCTCCCCTTCTTTTACAACTCTTTCATATTTGCTCTGGATAAAATATATCTGTGTGATATAATACAACGATTGCTCACGATAGGCAGGAATTTCCTTCAATCGTGAAAATTCGGCAAGCGCGGTATTGTATTTAGCCGTTGCATAATCGATATAAGCCATATAATACGCAGCTGCTTCGCGATACTTGGTCCCAACTTGTTCGATACGGGCAAAATAACCTCGCGCCTTTGCCATATCGCCCATTTGCAACAAGGAATAAGCTAAACGAAAACTATAAGTTTCCTGTTGTTCAGGGTTTAATACGTCTATATTGGATTCGCCAAACCAAAAAATGGCTTTCTGATACTCTCCGCGTCCGAAATGAACGGAAGCAATCAGATAATTGATTTCATCACTGTGACGAGACGAAGGATAGGTCTCAAGATAGTCTTTTAATAATTCGTCGGCATTTGGCCTGCCCTGTTCATAAGCGGCATATACTAACATATAATCGGCTTCCTGAATCAAATCGGCATCCGTCGAATGCTGTTTATAAGCCTCCAGCTTGTCAATACAGCCAGAATAGTTTTTTAAACTAAACAATTCTTTGCCTTCTACGAATAAACGGTCGGGCGCTTCGAACTGATACGACCGTTGCCCGTTTGCCACGTGACTTCCCAGTACCAGACATAGCGGAATAAGTATTCTCTTCATCACTCATTTGCTTTTAAGGACAGATACTTATAGTACCTGTTTGTTCTAAATTGCAAATATAGAGAATAAGCTGCAAATAAGAAGCAAGTTATTTACAAAAATGAATATAACGATCCACACCTTTTTTTATAGAACACAGTCCAAAATCGTCCGGATTTAACTTCTCCGGGGAAAGTATAATAATCTCGGCAGCATCGTCTTCGGCAGAGGCCAATTCAAAATTATCGACATGACATTCAAAAAACATATCCACCGTATGCACATCGAAGCCACAATACGGATAAATATTCGGCAATGAAAACAAATACTTGCAATTGGTTATGGTCAATCCGGTTTCTTCTTTTACCTCGCGACAAGCAGCATCTTCGGCCGTTTCATGTAAGTCAACAAAACCTCCGGGCAAATCGAGTGTTCCTTTTGCAGGTTCTTTAGCGCGCCGTACTAATAACAACTCACCTTTTTTGTTACGGATAAAACAGGCAACAGCAGCAGACGGATTGAAATAATAAACAAAACCACAGGCCGTACATTTTTTCGCTTTTTCATTATGCTGCAGAAATGTTTTTGCTCCGCAAACCGGACAATAAGCAAATTTATCTAACGGATGTTTCATACTAAACGGATGATAAATAACAAGCCGCACCCCTATATAAATACAAGGTGCGGCTTGCTTTGTAATATCTGCGCAGTTCGCAGATATAAATTATTATTATAATGAAGGATCCTGAGTTTTTACTTCCCAACCCAAAGCGCTGGCACCTAATACAGCAGCATCGCTTTCTTTCAACTGTGAGAATAATATTTTAGTCTTGCCTTCAAATACTTTCAGCATATTTGCTTCCATAGCATGTTTGATTGGTTCCATAATCAGATCACCGGCTTTTGTAAGACCACCAAACAGGATAATTGCTTCCGGACTAGAGAATGCAACAAAATTAGCAAATGCTTCGCCTAACATAGCGCCTGTTGTTTCGAAGATTTCAAGTGCCAGTTTGTCATTCTTCATTGCTGCATCATACACGTCTTTTGAAGTAATATCAGAAGGGTCGAGTTCACGTAATAAACTTTCATCCTTGCGGATTTCCAGATATTCGCGTGCCGTACGGGCAACACCTGTTGCTGATGTATAAGCTTCAAGGCATCCCTGACGACCACAACCGCACTGACGACCATTACGACGTACAATGACATGGCCTAATTCACCGGCAAAACCATCATGACCATATACCAGATTTCCGTTAACAACAATACCGCTACCTACACCTGTACCTAATGTAATCACGATAAAATCTTTCATACCACGGGCTGCACCATAGGTCATTTCTCCGATAGCAGCAGCATTAGCATCGTTTGTTAAAGCAACAGGTATACCGCCAACTTGTTCGCTGATTAACTGAGCCAAAGGAATTTTGCCTTTCCAGGGAAGGTTCGGGGCAAACTCTATACAGCCATTAAAATAGTTACCATTAGGAGCACCTACACCAATACCTTTAATCTTTTCAGGACCGCCGGCTTGTTCTATAACCTGCATAAGTCCCTGGCCTAAAGCTGCTACATAATCTTCAATATCAGCATATTTGCCAGTCTTTATTGAACTACTGTACAAAACTGTACCTCTCGCATCTACTACACCGAAAACTGTATTGGTACCACCTATATCAATACCTACTACATAAGGCTTCTCCATGATTTTATATTTACGATTAATAATGATTTCTTTTTTTATTGGAAGCAAATATAAGAGGATTATGATAAGCAGCAATACGTTTTTCAAAAAAATTTACTCCAAATGTCATATTTGTCGTGTTTTATAGCAAACTTATGCTAAGTAACATTGTTATATTATAATGGACAAATCTGTCATTTTTCTTCTGTGCGTGTGTTTATTATTTCAACGGAAGAATTTCAATCCAATAGTCGTCCGGGTCACAAATAAAATACAGTCCCATACTCGTATTTTCATAACATACGCAATCCATTTCTTTATGATATTTACGAACTTCATCGTAATTTCCGGCCACGCGGAAACATAAATGACTTTCATTATCTCCCAATTCATAAGGATCCGTACGGTCACGCAACCATGTCAATTCAAGCAAAAAACCTGTTTGCCCGTCGGTCATATAGACCAATACAAAAGAACCGTCTTCTGCCTCTTTGCGATGATGTTCTTTCAAACCCAATGCTTTATTATAAAATGAAATACTTCTGTCCAAATCCAGGACATTGATATTAAAATGGTCAAATCTACCTTTTATTTCCATAATATCCATATTTTAAATAACTAAAAATCGGTTCCTTCTCCACAAACGGATAACAGCACATAACGAACACCTTTCGATTCGGCATAGGGAGCAAAAACTTCCACTTCGGCCGGGCGTTCCCAAAAATGCATCGGTACAAATACATCCGTTTGTATACGGTCGATGAATTGCTGGGCTCCCCGCATAAAATCGGTACCTAAACGTGGATCAACCGGAAACATAACCAGATCCATCTTATCCGTATCTTTTGCGATAATATCCAGTTCCTGCAAATAATGTTTTTCGGCTTCCTCCGCCTCAACCGGCGTCGATTCATCTTTCCAATGCCAGTTATTCAAATCGCCGGCATGAAAGATTATCCGCTCTTGCGCCTTAATCAAAAATGAAACACCAACATCTGTAGACCCAAAAGCTTTAATTGTCAAATTATCATCCTGATAGACTTCTCCCTTTTGGATATAGAAAGCATCATCCGCTTTCGCTCTCCTGCGTTTTAAAATATCTTTGGAAAAGATATATTGAATATCCTTTTTCTGTTCCTTCCACTTCAGAACCTCCGGATTAAAGTGATCTGGATGGAAATGAGAAGACAGCACATACAATTTTCCCGGACGATGCAACAAATAGTCATGAACATAGCCTTCATCAAAATCATTTGATGTGTCACGGTAATAATCTATTACAATAGTAAATCCTTCTGCTAAAATAGCAAAGCCGCTATGATAAATATAAACGAGTCTCATTTCTTTTCGATCTTTTTCTATAGAAAACAGAACTACTTGTTTAGTTGTTGTTGCTTATCGCTACAAACTTAACCAAAATAACAATTATATCCATAAACAACTTTTCCAATTCATCGGGATGTTTTTATAAAATGATCGGGATGAAATAAAAAAAACATCCCGATGAGGTATTTATGTTTCTGTAGCAAAGCAAAAGGCTTTGTTAATATTGTATAATTATTAGTACCTTGCGATACAAGGTATTTTAAGGATTTCTATATTTGCTCACATAAATAAAATATTCACCTGAATATGTAACGTTTTCAGTCAACTGTACGTCTAATAAGAAATAACTATATAACAAATATGATGATCCAACTGAAAGGAATTAACAAAACGTATTTCAACGGAGCACCGTTGCACGTTTTGAAAGGAATTGACCTAGATATAGAAAAAGGAGAAATGGTGTCTATCATGGGAGCTTCCGGATCAGGCAAATCTACCCTGCTAAATATTCTTGGGATATTAGATACGTACGATAGCGGTACATATACCCTGAACGGTCAGTTAATCCAAAATCTAAGCGAGACACGCGCAGCCGAACTCCGCAACCAGATGATAGGATTCATCTTTCAGTCGTTTAACCTTATATCTTTCAAAAATGCTATGGAAAACGTAGCATTGCCCCTATATTACCAAGGCATAAACAGAAAGAAAAGGAATGCAATGGCCATGGAGTATCTGGACATGGTAGGTTTGAAAGACTGGGCCGAACACATGCCTAATGAAATGTCGGGAGGGCAAAAACAACGTGTAGCCATTGCCCGTGCTCTTATTGCCAAACCTCAGGTAATATTGGCCGACGAACCCACCGGAGCACTTGACAGTAAAACAACTGTAGAAGTTATGGAACTACTTCGCCAGGTTAATCTTTCGGGTATGACCATGATCATTGTCACCCATGAACAATCCGTAGCTGACGCTACAAACAAAATAATCCGCGTAAAAGACGGTTTAATAGAAACAATAGAAAAAGGTAAAGCCCATGTTTGATTTCGACAATTTCAGGGAAATATTCGGAACTATCCAAAAGAATAAGCTGCGTACCTTCCTGACAGGATTTTCCGTCGCCTGGGGTATTTTTATGCTTATCATCTTGCTGGGTGCCGGAAACGGGCTTCGGAACGGTATCTTGCATAACTTCCGGAATATGTCTACCAACAGAGTTTCGGTATGGCCAGGCTACACCACTATGCCCTATAAAGGCATGCCAACAAACCGGAGTATCAAATTCAAAGACGAAGACTTGATACAAATAAGGTATGATCATCCGGAAATAGACCTTGTCAGCGCTGTTGTTTACCATACAGACACCTTGTCGGTAGGCGAAGAATATGGGACATACTCCACGCGTGCTGTCTTCCCGGCGCATTCCATCATCGACAACATACAAATGCTGGCCGGCAACGGGCGTTTTATCAACGACATAGATATTAAGCAGAAACGGAAAGTGATCGTAATCAGTCCTCGTATGAAAGAAGTCCTGTTTAAATCGGAAAATCCGCTGGGCAAACATATCAATGCCGGAAAGATTGTCTACCAGGTGGTAGGCGTTTATAAAGATGAAAATAACAGCAACGATTCGCCAGCTTATATCCCATTTTCCACCGGACAAACGTTATACAATTCCGGTTATGGAATCGGACAAATTTCTTTCTCTTTGAAAGGATTGAAAACAAAAGAGGAAAACGAGGCTTTCGAAACCCGTTTCCGTGAAAGCATGGGCAAGCGCCACCATTTTGACCCGAACGACAAAGGTTCGCTCTACATGTGGAATACAGCAGAAGAATTTCTGATGCTAAACGGTATGATGAACGGTATAACTCTTTTCCTATGGATTATAGGTATCGGAACATTAACTGCCGGTATCGTAGGCGTAAGCAACATTATGCTGATTACCGTACGTGAAAGGACAAAAGAGTTCGGCATACGTAAAGCTATCGGAGCTACACCGTTTTCTATATTGAAGCTTATCATCGTAGAGTCCATTCTGATCACAGCCCTATTCGGCTATATCGGCATGGTTCTTGGCATCGGTGTCACCGAAGGCATTAATTACGCAATGGAAGCAATGAATATAGGAGGATCCAGTTCGGGAGACGACATGAGTATATTCCGCAACCCTACCGTTAGCCTGAGTATCGCTTGCGCAGCAACCGGATTGCTTGTGCTGGCGGGTGTACTGGCCGGATATTTCCCCGCGCGCAAAGCAGTTAAAATAACGGCTATCGAAGCCATGAGAACAGAATAAAGTAATTCATCATTCAATACGAAAGAATCATGTTTGATATAGAACGCTGGCAAGAGATATGGATCACCATCACCCGCAACAAAACAAGAAGTTTGCTTACCTGCTTCGGCGTCTTCTGGGGAATCCTGATGCTTGTATTACTATTAGGTTCAGGTAAAGGAATGCAGAATGGCATATTTAAAAACGTAAATGGTTTCGCTACCAATTCTTGTTTTTTTTACACAGACCGTACAGCCGAACCTTACAAAGGATACCGTAAAGGACGTAACTGGAGTATGCGCAACCGCGACCTCGAAGCCATCAAGCAAAAGGTACAAGGCATCAAATATATTTCCCCTATGCACTGGGGGCCTCAGGGAAACAATAATGTAGTGAAAGGCCAGAAAGCAGGAAGTTACAACGTACGCGGCGTATATCCGGATTACTTTAATATCGAAACACAGCATATTTATTACGGACGTTTACTCAATGAAATAGACCTTCAGGAAAAACGCAAAGTCTGCCTGATAGGTACCCGCGTTTACGAAGTATTATTCAAGCCAGGCGAAGACCCGACCGGACAATATATCCGTGTAAACGGAATTTATTACCAGGTAGTAGGCGTGATAAAAGCCAAGCCACGTGCCAATATCGGAGGCCGCACAGAAGAAAGTGTTATG
Organism: Parabacteroides provencensis; assembly: GCF_900232875.1. Lineage (NCBI taxonomy): Bacteria > Pseudomonadati > Bacteroidota > Bacteroidia > Bacteroidales > Tannerellaceae > Parabacteroides > Parabacteroides provencensis. The sequence continues at coordinate 460,932 of NZ_LT960489.1, forward strand.
CTTCCTTTCAGCACCTTGCAGCAAGTAACGAACAACGGAGACAAGTTCTGGTTTCTGTGTATCACCGGCGAAGACGGCTATTCATGCGACAAGATCATGAATGACGTAAAAACACTGCTAAAGGCTCAAAACGAAATCTCTCCTACCGACCCGCAAGCCGTTGGTAGTTTCAGTATAGCCAAACAGGCGGAAACATTCAATATGTTGTTTCTGGGTATAGACATCCTTGTATGGCTGGTTGGTATGGGAACCCTGCTTGCCGGTATCATCGGAGTAAGCAACATCATGATGGTAACGGTAAAAGAGCGGACAAAAGAAATCGGCGTGAGGCGTGCACTTGGAGCCAAACCAGCCAATATTATCACACAAGTAATGAGTGAAAGTCTTGTACTGACAGCTTTAGCAGGATTAATCGGGCTGGCACTGGGCGTGTTCCTGCTGGATGTGGTAAACCGGGTATTGGAATCGGGAGGCAGCAATAGCGATACATTCTTTACAAACCCGGAGATCAACATCAATACAGCAATAGCAGCAACAATTATCCTTTTATTCAGCGGATTGCTGGCAGGACTGATTCCTGCATGGCGTGCAATGCAGATCAAAGCGATAGATGCTATACGGGAAGAATAAACTGAAAATAAATAAAACAATAAAATAAAGAAATCACATGAAAAAGATTGTCAGAATCGTAGTCCTCGTACTGATTGGAATAGCTGTTATCGGTACATTCTATTTCTTATGGCAGAAATCGCGGCCGGTTATCACCAAGTACGAAATAGTAACTCCCCAAAGAGATACAGTTGAGACAAAAACCGTAGCCACCGGCAAGGTCGAACCACGTGACGAAGTCCTTATCAAGCCCCAGATGTCAGGTATCATTTCCGAAGTATTAAAGGAAGCCGGACAGATGGTAAAAGAAGGTGAGATTATTGCCAAGATCAAGGTTATCCCAGAAATGGTTCAGCTGAACAGTGCCGAATCACGCGTACGGGTTGCAAAGATCAGCATGGAGCAGATTAACGAAACTTACAAACGCGATAAACAACTATTTGACCAGGGGGTCATTTCCAAAGAAGATTACCAGACCTCTCTTGCCAACTACAAGAAAGCGGAAGAAGAAGTGGATAATGCGCAGGATGCCCTGGACATTATCCGCGAAGGTATTTCAAAGAAATTCGCCGCTTCCAGCACAACACAGGTACGATCCACTATCACGGGTATGATACTGGATGTTCCTATCAAGGTGGGAAACTCCGTTATCCAGTCCAACACCTTTAACGATGGTACCACCATCGCATCTGTAGCCAACATGAATGATATGATCTTCAAAGGCAAGGTGGACGAAACTGAAGTAGGACGTATTCACGAGGGCATGCATATCAAACTGACGGTCGGAGCATTGGAAAGCCGCAAGTTCGACGCCCTGTTGGAATATGTGTCGCCTAAAGGAGTAGAAGAAAACGGAGCCATCATGTTCGAAATTAAAGCTGCGGCCGAAATCCCCGAAGACGCATTTATACGTGCAGGCTACAGTGCCAATGCCGAGATCGTATTGAAGCGTGCCGAAAACGTTGTCACCGTACCGGAAAGTACCGTACAATTCAGAGGAGATTCTGCTTTCGTTCAAATCGTAAAGCAGGAACAGCCGGAACAAATATTTAAAGAACAACCTGTCAAAGTAGGTCTTTCCGACGGTATCAAAATCGAGATTAAGGAGGGGCTGACTGAAAAGGATAAAATACGCGGTGCTGCTATAGAAGATAAAAAATAAAACAGCTAAAGACATGAAACAAATAATACCCCTGGTTGCCGCATTATTCCTTTCTTCGGGAATACAAGCGCAAGAAACTAAAAAGCAATGGACACTGGAAGAATGCATCCGGTATGCCATAGAGCACAATATCGACCTGAAACAAAAGGAAGAAGAACAGAAAGCCCGGAAGGTAGACCTGAACACCAGTAAATTCAGCTGGCTCCCGGCAGTAAACGCCAATATGGGACAAAGTTTCCAGTTTGGCCGTTCGAGTACAAAATCAGGATTGATCGTAGACCAGAGTGCAGCCAATTCTTCTGTTGGGATCAACCTGGATATGCCGATCTTCGACGGATTGAAAATACCCAATGACATAGCAGCCCGCAAGCTGGATCTGAAAGCTGCCATAGAAGACCTCAACAAAGCCAAAGAGGACATCTCCATACAGGTGGCATCATATTACGTGCAAGTGCTCTATAATAAAGAACTGCTCAACATAGCCCTGCTGCAGGTCGACCTGGACAAAGAACAGATCAATAAAACAGAAGCCATGGTGAATGCCGGGAAGGTACCCCTTTCGCAGTTATACGACATCAAAGCACAGCTTGCAAAAGATGAAGTAACGCTAACCGAAGCACGCAACAACGTAGCCCTGGCACTGCTCGATCTGGCACAAAGCCTGGAACTGGAGCGTGAAAATAAAAGTTTCGACATCACCAATCCGTTAGTAGACGATGTGATCGAAGCAAACATGTCAAGCATTGTTCCACCGGAACAAATATTTGCCAACGCCGTTACCTTCAAGCCCCAGATCAAGCAACAGGAATTTTTACTGGAAAGCCAGAAAAAGATGCTCAACGTAGCCCGTGCGGGTTATTATCCGAAATTAAACTTTGGAGCCAGCTACAGCAATGGTTACTATCATACCAAAAGCGGAGGGGAAGAACAGATCGTCAATCCTTCTTTTGGCGATCAGATGAAGCAAAACGGACAGAAAGTAGTAGGCTTTACATTAAGTATTCCGCTATTCAACCGTTTTCAGGTGCGCAACAATGTGCGCTCGGCACGTATCAATATCCGCAACCGCGAGTTAATGATGGAAAGCACCAAGAAGGTACTTTATAAAGAGATACAAAAGGCTTTCTATGACGCCACTGCCGCTCAGGAGAAATACCGTTCGTCGGACAAGTCGGTCCTGGCAACCCAGGAAGCTTTCAAATATGCCTCAGAGCGCTACAATGCCGGAAAAAGTACCGTATTCGAATTCAACGAAGCAAAAACAAAGTATGCCCAAAGCCTTGCCGAACAGGCGCAGGCTAAGTACGACTTTATTTTCCGCACAAAAATTCTCGACTTCTACAACGGTACTCCAATTACGCTTTAGTAAATATACATCGCAAGAAAAAAGAAGGGACTGCCCGGCAAATGGCCGGGCAGTCCCTTCTTTTGTATCCCCTCCAAGGCTTGTCGGATGAGTTACCTCCACAAGCGGAAGGCCTTCTTCTTGCTCTGTCGAGTATAATACGCTCGTATTATACTCGACAGAGCAATACGACGACAATAATACGAACGTATTATACTCGGCAGAGCAGTACGACGATAACAATACGAGCGTATTATACTCGGCAAAGCAGTACGACGATAATAAAACGCGCGTTTTAGCCTCGTCGTATCAATGCAACGGTGTTAAAAACGCGCGTTCCTTACTTCCTGCTTTTGGCACACACCCTGCGGGGTGGCCTGTGGGTTATTTTGCTATCAACCGGGCACTATAAACAGGCTTGCTAAAGTCCAGCACAATAGTGTACGAACCGGCCGTCACGGTGATATTATCTCCACCTGCCACCAGATTATCGAACGAACCTCCGAAATTGTCAGCCCAGTCATCGTTTGCACGGAATTTGAGCGTACCGTCCTTCAGTTTGATGTCCAACTTCAAGGTCATGTCGCCCGGATCATAAATAAGCTTCGTGTCGCTATCCCAACCTGTAGGAGTAGCATCGCCTATTACACCCCAGGCCATCGGTCTGAGAGAATACGTCAAGTCGTTGGTATTTACTTTAGCAAGATAATAAGCGGCCGGGACAGTGATATTGCCACCGGTTTCCGAAATCTGTCCGGCTGCTGCTCCAGCACCATAATTGGTACCGTCCCAGTTAGGCTGGCTGGTGAATTTAAACTCACCGTCCAGATATACATATCCGGAATAAATGCCATCGCTGTTCAAAGAGTACAAAGGAGCGGCCGCTTCAGGTTTCCATCCCTGGTGGTTGCCCGGAGTATAAAGCATTGGATATACTTTTTCCCCGGAATAAGGCGTAACAGTCAGCTGTACCACATTGGACAGACCCGATTCGTAATTAGACAATCCGGACAATGTTCCGATTGAAGAAACAACGCGGATTTCTACAAAGGCCGGTTCTCCGGCCGGCTGGTCGCGATTCAGCAGTTGCTTGTTGATATCGCTTGTTTTGATAGCCATACTTGTCTCATTGGTCGTACCCAACGAAACCATCTTTTCAAAATTATTGCCGGCCATATCCATCTGTACGTCGTAAGTGATAGCTACCTGAGCGCCAAAATCGGCTTTGTTCCAGGTTAACGTCGTCATCGTTTCATCCGCGTTTTCAAGTGCCAACACAAACTCGCTGGGCGAAGGAGCTACCAAAGTAGCCGGTGTCGTAGCTCCAATTACCGGATCTGTCGTATCTGAACAGGCAGTGAAAGCCAAGCTCCATATACTAAGAAACGCTATTAGTGATATCTGAATCTTTTTCATTATAATCTGTATTTAAAGATTGAAAAACTGTGAATTAATAACCGTCATTTTGTTTCAGATTTGTGTTAGAACCGATGTCGTCAGACGGAAGCGGGAATACTTTGTACATATCTTTCACGCTGGTTCCCTGAGCAACGCCTCCCTTCCAAGGCCATAAATAGTCGCTTCCCGTAAATTTGCCATAGCGTATCAAGTCGGTACGGCGATGAGCTTCATAGAAAAATTCACGTCCTTTTTCGTCTAACAAGAAGTCTAATGTCAATTGGGATTGTGTAATAGGAGCAACCGATTTGTCTTTGTAAGCCCGCTCACGGATGGCATTCACATATTTCAAGGCTGTAGCTTTGTCTCCTCCCGTACCGCCACGCAATACGGCTTCGGCGTAGTTCAGATAAATTTCGCCCAGACGGAACATCGGGAAGTCTACCCATGCCTCTTTACTTGGAGGCAGAGAACCGTCTTTATTGACGTTGTAGAATTTTACAGTTGGTATGCCATTGTCTTTAAATGAGAACGGATCTACAATTTCGTTGCTGCTTGTCAGTTCAGGATGCAGCAACGCTTTACGTGAATCCTGGTCCGAAGCATTCTCTTTCTCAAAAGTTGCCAACAAAGAAGATTTGGCACGAACACCCTGCCAGGCGTCTTTTGCATGAATTTCGTCCATCAGTTCTTTTGGTTCGAGGCCACACAAAAGGAAGGTCATTCCACCCCAAGTCATCGTCTGGTCTCCCTCATAACGAAGCGGGAAAATCATTTCGGCAGAATGATCGTTGTCAGCCTTGAATATTTCCAGATAATCTGAGCCTAATGCATAACCGGCATTGATAACTTTGTTGCAATACTCGATACACTCCGTATACTTAGGCTGTCCGATATACACTTCGGCATTCAGATAAAGGCGTGAAAGAAGCGACCAGGCTGCCGCTTTATTGGCTTCGCCGTAAGTGGCGCTAAAACCAACCGTAGGTTCGGATAGTCTTTCCTGGCATTCTTTCAATTCCTTTTCGATATAATTAAAAAGATCGGCCGCCATAATTTGTTCGGGCAAGACATTGCCGATTTTGCCTTCTTCCGTCACAAACGGAACATTGCGATAAAAATCCAAAGTATAGGCATACGCTAAAGCCCGGAGAAAACGGGCTTGAGCACGATAACTCAATATTGAGTTAATTGTCTGATCGCTACAGCCGCGTCCTCTAAGTTTATCTTCCGTCGTTTCACGTAAAAAAGCATTGGCGACATTGATCTGATAGTACAAACGGTAATAAGAACCTTTGATCCATGGATTGGAAGCCCCCCACGTCACATTATTGAAATCAGGAATGCCGGGATCGTTCCATGCACAATGGGCTTCATCCGTTGTCAGCTCCTGCATATTCCAAGTACAACGAAGGAATGAAGCCTGGCTTCCGCCATCGATACCGGCAACGTCCTGATCAGCATCGCCCCCGGAATTACCGCCAATCACGAAACCGGCATAAATTTTAGCCAATGAACCGGTATAAGGTGCCAGGTCGCTGCCAAAGGTCGTTTCCGACACCAATTCATCCTTTGACAAAGGTATTGTATCCAAATCGTTTATACAGGAATTTGTGCTCAGTGTCAAGCCCAATACCATTACGGGAAGAATATGTTTATATGTTAATGTTTTCATAGATGTCCTATATTTTAAAAGTTAACGTTTAAACCAATCATATATACGCGGGGTCTTGGATAGATGTTATTATCCATACCTGTATTATCCTCAGTAGTGCTTGTCTTGCCGATTTCAGGGTCCAGACCGTCATACTTGGTGATCACGAACGGGTTCTGAACTGTTAAATAAACACGGGCTGTCTGGCCTGCTTTAAAGATTTTATCGAACGTATATCCCAATGTTATATTATCCATCCTGAGGAAGGAGGCATTCTGTACATAATAACTTGACAAAGGCTGTGAAATCTGGAAGTTTGTCTTGTCGGCACCTTTGATACGGTTCTTCAGGAAGCCGGTCTGATCGTACATCTGCGATCCGCCCCAAGCTTCACGGTTGGACTGGATATTGTTATAAACATAATTGCCGAAACTGGCACGTAAGCCAAAACCTAAATCCCATTTCTTATAAGAGAGTTGTGAAGTCAAACCCAGAAATACATCGGGAGCAGCTTTTCTGAAACAGATCAAGTCTTTCTCATCGATCTTATTGTCATTGTTCTGATCCACATAAGCACCTTCGATCGGATTGCCTTCCGCATTGTAAACCTGTTCGTATACGTAGAAGGAGTTGAACGGACGACCTACCTGATGAATCATCGCCGTATAACCGGTTGCACCGTCAATGCCCGAATGTTTAACGCCGACATAGTTCGGATCGTCGTTAATAGTCAGTTTCGTGATCTTGTTTTTGTTATAAGACAGGTTGAATCCCAAATCCCAGCTCCAGTCCTTCGTTACGATCGGATGTGTGTTCAAGGTAATTTCAAAACCTTTATTTTCCAATTCACCTACGTTAGTCAGTAATTCGTTGCTAAAGTTAGCTCCTGCAGGAACGGCTACTTTATTCAGCAAATCTTTGGTCTTACGGAAATAAGTATCAAAACTACCCGTGACACGACCATTCAGGAAGCCAAAGTCAAGACCAGCATTCCAGGTTGTTGTTTCTTCCCATCTCAAGTCTGCATCATAGGCTTGCGGAGCAAGCAAATTTACTTTTGTATCGCCAAAGAAGTAGTTGGCACCGGCTTTGCTATATTGGTATCTGGCCATGTAAGGATAATCGCCGTTACCCAGGTTTTGCTGTCCGGTAATACCCCAACCTAAACGAAGCTTCAAGTCAGAAAGTACAGAAACATTTTTCAGGAAAGTTTCATCCTTCATTTTCCAGGCTAAAGCAGCAGAAGGGAAAACACCCCAACGATTATCCTGGCTGAAACGAGAAGAACCATCATCACGCAGCGTGAATGTCAACAAGTAACGACCTAGCAATGTATAATTCAATCGTCCGAAGAAGGATACCAGATAGCTTTCTGTTTCGTAGCTTTTACTGTCTTTATAATCCGTCTTCCCCTCTTTTTCAGCCATTGCGGCAGAATAAGGATAAGCATTTTCAGTCTTCGAATAAAAATGCTGCCAGGAGTAACCGGCCATTACATCTATATTGTTAATGCCGAATTCTTTTGCATAATTCAAATAGAAATCCAACAGGTGCGTACGTTTCAACTGATAATAATGTTCATTTTCACCCCAGCCTGCTTTATAGTTGCCCGTGTTATAGCTGATAGAAGAGTTATCGAGGATTACCTTATTGCCATCACTCTTAGATACATCATAAGCTACGTTCAAATTGGCTCTTAAGTCAGGGAGGAAGTGGAAGCGGTAATCTATCTGTGCATTACCAATGCTTCTGTATACGTCCGATTCATCAAATTTTTCTTCCAACTGCGATAATGGGTTGGGAATGGCAATACCGATCGGAGTGGTAGACATTGACCCGTCGGGATTCTCTATTTCCGAATAATCCATGTAGTATCCATTGCCAAATGGAAGATTAGAAGTTGCATAAACCGGTTTCGTCGGGTTAAACTGAGTGGCAGAACCGATAGCTCCTGTATCTGCAAAGCGATTTTTATTATAGATACCTTTTACATTTAACTGAATATTCAACTTCTTATCGAAGAAGTTCGGATTCAGGTTAATGGCACCTGTTGTACGTTGCATGTTAGAAGTCTTCAAAATACCATTATCTGTAGTATACGAAACCGACACACGGTAAGGCATGTGAGGAACAGCTCCTGATACGCTAATGTTATGGTCTGTACTAAGGCTTGTATGGAATATTTCATCCTGCCAATCCGTATTGTACTCACCCAAGGCAGCAGCCTGAGGGCTTGAAGTTCCGTATTTACTGATCACAAAATCACGGAATTCGTCGGCACCCATCACATTCACTTTCCCGGCACGGGTATTGACAGAAAATGTCCCGTTATAGCCTACTTTTATTTTACCTTCTTTTCCGGTCTTTGTAGTAATCAAAATAACACCGTTAGAAGCACGAGAGCCATAAATAGCCGTTGCAGAAGCGTCTTTTAAGATCGTAAATGTAGCTATATCGCTTGGGTGAACCGTTAACAACGGGTTAGACATGCCGTCAATACCCGTATTATCCACTGGCACCCCATCAATTACGATCAACGGATCATTGCTGGCAGACATGGAAGAACCGCCACGAATACGAATCGTTGCTCCTGCACCCGGAGCACCGCCTGTGCTGACAACACTAACACCAGCAGCTTTACCGGTTAACATGTCTGTTGCCGAAGAAGCAGCACCCTTTACCATTTTATCAGCATCAAGAGCGATTACCGAACCCGTAACGTCATTCTTCTTTACTTGTCCGTAGCCAATAACAACTACATCCTGAAGTACTTGTGTATCATCTTTTAACGTGATGATCATCGAAGCCGTTGCCGGTAATTCCTGTTGTTGATAACCAATGAAAGAGATGACAAGGATATCGCCTTTCTTTGCGTTTAGCTGAAAGTTACCATCTATGTCGGTTGTGGTTCCGTTGGTCGTACCTTTCACTACAATGTTGGCACCAGTAACCGGTTCGCCGGTTGCGTCTTTCACAATCCCTTTAATAAATGTTTGCTGGGCAAACATGCTTACGGAAAAGAGCAGACTCATGATTAGCATGAATAGAATTTTACTTTTCATGTTTATGAATTTAAAGTTAAACATATTATTTCAGATCTCCGATTATAATTTTTTCAGTCCTTTTGTTTCAGCTTTACTTTTAGCTTCTTTAATACTGATGGCAAAACCACCTCCGCTGGCAGCACGTAAAGAGAGTTTACTATTATCTGTCAGTACGCCTTTCGTGATAGTATAAGCCTGCGGATTGTTTTTCCAGTCTGCATTTTTTGCATCGGCATAAACAGTTGCAACATACTGTTTGCCCGGGTCCAGAAAATCAAAAGAGAGTTTAGATGTATGTCCGTTTTCCCCTGCGGTACATCCCACATACCAGTCGTTTGTATTTTTTGCTTTACGGGCAATGGTAATATAATCACCCGGTTCGGCTTCCAGATATTTCGTCTCATCCCAATCAATAGCAACATCTTTAATAAACTGGAAGGCATCCATAAAGCGTTCATAGTTTTCAGGGATATCAGCAGCCATCTGTAAAGGGCTATACATTGTTACATAAAGCGCCAACTGACGAACTAATGTAGAACGTACCTGTGAATTATTGTCTGGGTTCATCTTATTACAATGTGTTTCAAAGATACCGGGAGTATAGTCCATCGGCCCTCCGATCAAGCGGGTAAATGGCAAAATCGTCGTATGATTTACATTGTTTCCGCCAAACGATTCGTATTCCGTTCCACGAGCCGACTCATTACCGATCAAGTTGGGATAAGTACGGCAGAGCCCTGTCGGCCGGGTTGCTTCATGTGCGTTGACCATTATTTTATAATCGGCAGCTTTCTTCACTGCATACAAGTAATGGTTGTTCATCCATTGTCCGTAATGATGTTCGCCACGTGGGATGATATTTCCTACATAACCACTTTTTACGGAATTATACCCGTTATCTACCATAAATTGATAAGCCTTATCCATGTGGCGTTCGTAATTACGAACAGAAGCGGAAGTCTCGTGGTGCATCATCATCTTAACACCTTTGGAAGCCGCATAGCGATGTATTTCCTTTACATCAAAATCAGGATAAGGGGTTACGAAATCAAAAACATAATCTTTACTTTTAGCGAACCAATCTTCCCAACCTTCATTCCAACCTTCAACCAATACAGCATCGAATCCATTAGCTGCTGCAAAATCTATATACCGTTTTACGTTGGCAGTGTTAGCAGAATGCTTACCATTCGGTTTTGTTTTGGAATAATCTGTTTGCCCCAATTTGACACTGGAAAGTTCGTCTGTGTAAGCCCAGGTTCCTTTGCCTGTAATCATATCCCACCAGACGCCAATGTATTTCACAGGCCTGATCCAAGACACATCCGTAAGCTTGCAAGGTTCATTCAAGTTTAGCGTGATACGAGAAGCCAAAATAGTACGAGCATCATTACTTACTATAATTGTACGCCAGGGGGAAGTACACGGAGTTTGCAGGTATCCCTTGTTACCCTGTGCGTCCGGTGTCAAATGAGATTCAAATATCAGGTCCTTGTCGTCCAGTGTCAAATTCATACACGAATAATCAACCAAAGCTGCTTCATGCAAATTGATATAAAGTCCATCGCTGGTTTTCAACATAAGAGCCGTTTGCACACTAGCTGGCCAAATAGGAGTCTGCGAAGTATTAAAAGTAACAGCTTTTTGCATCAATCCAGGTATTTCAGACAAAAGGGATGTAGTATAATCATATTCCTGTGTATCATAATCACCCGGAATCCAAAACACTGTATGGTCACCTGCCATAGCAAACTGTGTATGTTCTTCCTTAACTACAAAGTAATTAAGATTTTTTTGCAGAGGAAACTCATAGCGGAATCCCAAACCATCATTGAATAAACGGAAACGGACAATCATGTACCGATCATTTGCTGGTTGATCCAGTGTAATCGCCATCTCATTATAATGGTTGCGGATTTCTTTTTCTTCCCCCCAGACTGGTTTCCATGTTTCATCGAAAGTGGAGTTTTGGACGTCCTTTATTTCAAAAGCATTCATCATATTAGTTTTGGCAACAGACTTATCACCATCCTGTTCCGTCAGTTCCAGCCCTAATTTACTTTGTTTGATAACTGGCTTTTGTTTGTAAACCAATTCATAGACCGGACAACCTTCTTTATTCAATTGGAAAGTCATTTCCAAATTACCATCCGGCGAAATTAATTTCTGTTGTGCACCTGCAATAAACGAAATACACAAGAACACAGAAAGAGAAAGATTCTTTTTTATTTTCATAATTTTTTATTGTATTAAACTAATTAGCCAACAACTACTAATCTTTTTTCTCTCTAATTTTATAAATGTAATTGCTTAATTATTTATTACTAGAGACAAGAATAAAAATATAAATGGGCCATCATCACATCTTGCTATTTAACAATCAATTATATCAAATCAGGATTTCAATAAATATAAGTTCCTATGAAATAATTTAGAACTCCAAAACCAATACGCCCCGGTTTTCCATATCTAATTCTTCTCCTAATTCCACTTTTCTTCCGCTAATAATATCGGTTGCAGATGTCTTTGGCAATATTTCACGATAAGGAGCAAGGTCAATGGTCTGCTTACGGTCGTTACCATTCAGAAATACAACCACCGATTTATCTCCAAATTTCCGTTCGTAAGCATATATACCTTTATTAGGAGCTATGTGCTTTAGAGAACCTTTAGTAATTGCTTCATTGCCTTTTCTCCATTGCAACAGTTTTTGCATATAAGCAAATGCAGTATTTTGAAGTTGGGTACGGCTTGCCGCATCAAAGTAGTTCTTCAAAGCATCTTGCCAACCACCAGGATAATCACAGCGCAATAATCCATCTCCATTTGCTTTATCTGCTGCCATCAAAATCTCTGTTCCATAATAGATTTGAGGAATGCCCCTTGTTGTCAGCAAGAAAGTAAGAGCCTGCCTGTACCGGTTAAGATTTCTAGTATCGTCTTCTTTCCGATAGAAACGAGAGGTATCGTGGTTATCCAGAAAGATCAGCAAATCCATCGGACTCGCATAGACAATATCCTGCGAAAGATATTCATACAGAAGAAACAGCCCACCGTTCCAATCGGTAGTCTCTTCATCAAAAGCCCTGTTCATCAGCGTCATCAAAGGAAAATCCATCACAGTGCGAAGCATTGAATTACGCGGAGCCGCCAGTTTGCTGTTTTTTTGCCAATAAGAAACTAGAACGTTACTGCCAAGCCACGTTTCACCTACAATATTAAAATCGGGATATTCAAGGGTTACAGCTTCACACCAGCGAGACATCATATCAAAATCGGCATACGGATGCGTATCCTGGCGAATACCATTGATTCCTGCATATTCGATCCACCAGATACTACTTTGGATCAGATAAGTTGCAACATGGCGGTTACGCTGGTTCAAGTCTGGCATCACTTCCGTAAACCAACCGTCTATAGCCAGCTTTTTACTATAGTCGGATGCATACGGGTCAGACTGTGTTATTGTTTGAAACGAGGTTTGCGTATATTGTCCTTTATAGTTAAACCAGTCTTCTGACGGCATATCTTTAAATAGGTAATTCTCACTGCCACAATGGTTAAAAATCATATCCATAACCACTTTCAATCCTTTAGCATGAGCTTTTTCCACCAATATACGAAACTCATCATTACTTCCTAAGCGACGGTCTACCTGATAATAATCGGTAATGGCATATCCGTGATATGAACCTTCTTTCATATCATTTTCTTGTATCGGATTGAGCCAAATTGCTGTAACACCCAAATTAGAAATATAGTCAAGATGCTTTTCGATACCATTCAGATCACCACCATGACGGGCAAATGGATTTTTACGGTCTACTGCCGACTCTAACATTCCCGGTACAATATCATTAGAAGGATTACCATTGGCAAAACGATCCGGCATAATCAGATAAAGCACATCACTGCTATTAAAGCCTTTTATTTCTGCAGCTTTTGTTTTACGTTGCCTGATTTCATAAGGAACAACAATTTGTTTTTTACCCTGTTTCAGCATAATATCAAAAGTTTGCGGAATCGCATCCGCCAAATCCATATAGAGAAGTAGATAATTAGGATTTTTCTGTTTAACAACTTCTTTCAGTATAATATCTTTTGAAGAAATACAGACATCGGCAGATGCTATATTATCTCCATACAATAATACTTGCAGCTCTGGATTTTTCATCCCAGCCCACCAACAGGCTGGAGCTACTTTTTTAACAACTGTAGCAGATAGCGCCTGAAACAGTCCCATAAATAGTAAAGTAAAAATAAGTCTGGACGTCTTTTTCATGTGTATATAGATTAAAATATTTAACAAAGAACTTATTTTGACAAAAATAGAAGGTTGACATGCACTTTTGGGGAATTAAAAAATATATATAAATCAAAATAGCATTTATACATCTGGAATTCAATATAAAACAGTCAACAAGACCAATAAAAAATATAAACACAAATGAAAAAAAATATGTATAAAATATTTCATTTTAATTACATAAACCTATATATTTGTATAGTAGTGTTATTATAAACAAACGCCGTATGAAAAACTCAATCTGTTACCTTATTTTTCTGTTCTGCTCATTTCCAATTTCAGTTTTTTCCATAGTGGATGAAAACGAACCGATTTTAAGATGTATGGACAGCGTTATTATCCATAAATCATCCTATCATATTCAAAAAGAAAAAGAGATTCAGGATTTAAAGGAACGTCTTTTCCGTTCTTCCGATAACATGGAAAAATATAATCTATACGGTACTTTATTCAATGCATACTTACATTATCAGGCAGACTCAGCTTTATGTTACGTAGAAAAAAAAGCAAATATATTGCCTTTTTTAAACCATCCTGAATTGGAAAATGAAATCATCATTAACAAAGCAGAAGTTATGGGAGTTATGGGAATGTACAACGAAGCTTTTGCACAATTAAACCAGATAAAACCATTACAGCTAGATACCACTCAGTTGATTTATTATTATCATACATCAAGAGCTTGTTACGGTTGGATGGCAGATTATACAACCAGTCAGCAAGAGAAAATAAAGTATTTACAAAAAACCGATTTATACCGGGATTCCATTATAGCCACAGTCAAGCCCGGTGTAGACAGGGATATTGTAAGAGCGGAGAAAATGATTATAAACGGAAATCCTGATTCCGCCATTATCGTATTGGAACGTGCATTGCATACAGCTTCCGACAATCGCCAAAAAGGATTTATATATTATACGCTGGCCGAAGCCTTTGAAGTAAAAAAAGATACGAAAAAAACAATTCAGTTTCTTGCACAAACAGCCATAATAGATTTACAGTCGTCCGTCAAAGAATATGCATCTTTGCAGAAACTGGCATTACAAGTATATGAACAAAATAATACCAGTCGCGCATACAAATACCTCACTTGTTCAATGGAAGATGCCGTAACATGCAACGCACGTTTAAGATTCATTGAAGTCACTAAATTTTTCCCTATTATTGACAAAGCCTACAAATTACAAGAAGAAAAAAAACGTGCCATATCACGTGCATTACTCATTTCTGTGAGTCTGTTATCACTTTTCCTGATTGCCGCCATTTTTTATCTATACCGTTGGATGAAAAAGCTGTCGGCCATGCGTCGGGACCTAAGTATTGCCAACAAACAAATGCGAACCGTTAATAAAGAATTAGAACAAACCGGAAAAATCAAAGAAATGTACATCGCCCGATATTTAGACCGTTGCGTTATTTATTTAGATAAGTTGGAATCTTACCGCCGTTCCCTAGCCAAACTGGCAATGGCATCAAAAATAGAAGACTTGTTTAAAGCCATCAAATCAGAACAGTTCCTACGGGATGAACGAAAGGCTTTTTATATGGAGTTTGACAAGTCGTTTCTTGAATTATTCCCTCATTTCATATCGGCTTTTAATCAACTGCTGGAAAAAGACGCACATATATACCCTAAGTCAGGAGAATTGCTCACAACCGAACTTCGCATTTTTGCATTAATCCGCCTTGGTATAACCGATAGTAATCAAATCGCTCACTTTCTTGGTTACTCACTCGCCACCATCTATAATTACCGTAGTAAATTGCGTAACAAAGCTCTGAATAACAAAGAAACATTCGAACGTGATGTAATGAGATTATAAAAATTCAGGAAATAAACTATTATCATATATCTGTAAAATACCATCATTAAAAAAGTCCAAACAGGCTATGTAATCTCCAACTACAGCTATATCATAAAAAACATTTAAATTTTCTTTTGAAGATAATATTACAGCACCTTTTAACTTCCCCTGAGGCTGATACAAAATATATTGATCTCGCATTTGAGTACAGCCAATACAAATCAGAATAAATAGAAACACAATATTTTTCATTTAAAATAGACATAATTAAAATATTTGTCTGCATTACAAAAACGATCTCTAATTGATAAAGCTCCGAGAAAAATACCAAATATTCTTATATGATGTGTGGAAGTTGTATCCGAGTCAATTTCCCAACGTATATTAGGAACACCTTTGTCACCATTATACATTTCTATCATGGCATAAGCATCATCAAGAAGCTTACCTTCAACATATTCTTTCATGTATATAGTATATCTTGAATTATCTCTTGTTATTTGATTTATTATCTTTGTTTTGGGAATATTAGGCCTGGGATCAGTCGTAGCTTCTCCCATTCTTCCAGTTTTCAATTTATAAAGAGAACTCTGGGAAAAGAGACTTTGAGTAACTATCATAATCAACGTAGAAATATACAAAAGTTTTATTAAATTGCAGAATTAAACAAAAAAAACAAATCCTCATTCTTATCTCATGTATATTAGAATACATATATTAGTTAGATAAATTTCATTTTTCTCACACATAAGACAAATTCTCCATCTTTTAAATGGGCAATTATATCATCAGACAATTCAGCATAATCTTGATATTCCTGATAAAAATCAGGATTAATATATGAAATTAAAGCAGAATCACTAAATCCGGTCAATGCGCTTTTGTCGAAATCTTCATTTTTGGCACCTAAATATACTTTATGAAACTGATTATCTATAATAAAAGCACGGCTTTCCCTATGATACCAGAGAGTACCTAATACAAATTTATCCGTAACTACGGCAAATTCTTTTAAAAGAATGCAACCGTCAAACTCTCGAAGGTTTCGTTCTATATCTTTCTTTATTTCATTCGATACATTTTCATCACCAAAATCCAGCAGGACATCACTTTCCAATTCTCCATCTCTTTTTGAGAAAATATATATATGATTATCTATCGGTCTGTTATAAACAATACTGTTCTGTAACTCTACAAATTGATATCCTGATATCCAATAATTATGGTCTATATATTCATCATATTTCAAATACGATTTAATAACATTTAAATCTTTATCCGTGATGACAACTCGATCACCTTTACATTTCCCATTGTTCCATGATGACAATCCAAACATATAATTACCATTATCAAGCATTTGCATGATGTCAACTTCAAAAGGGAGTTTTACAGACTTTACAAACTGAAATTTATTATCATATACAAATAATTTATCCAACCTTCCATCTACGGTGTATATATTTCCTATCGAATCAACATCAAAACAAGAAATGTCTAAATACTCATTAGGCCCTTGTCCGAACTTTCCAACTTTTCCTAATGCATTTCCATTAATATCATATACTAATAATGACTTTATACCTTCATCCAATATGTATATATTATTATTTGACAGCTTGATCTGATCAATCTTCCCAAATACTACCCGTGAATCACTTTTTAATTTGATAAAATAAGGTTTATCAAAAAAAGCATCTTCAATATGCGTATCTTTTACTCTCTCTAATTCTTGGAAATTTATAACCTTAGAAGAATGAGCAGTATTCTCTCCACCATGGTAACCACACCGCAAACACAAAAAAATAGCACAACCAATTATAACAGTGTTTTTCATAATAGAATCATAGTTTTGTTTTCATACCTGAATAATGCTGCTCAATATAAGAATTATTATGACATTATTACTCTTACAGTTTCGAAATATTCGTATTATTTTAACTATTATAAATACACACACAAAAGAGACTCCTTTTTAAGAGCTATAAACATTCTATATTTTTACTTAAAGATAGAACTTTTGTTCCCCATCTTTATAAATAAACAAGTTTTCCTCTTGTCCCCGCGTTAAATCCCTTAACCAAAGAACAGCGTTTTGAGGAACATTATACAACAAATAATTCGTTTCCGCTATTTGTTTTCCCAATGAAGTCCAACCTTTATCGCCATTAAAGAAAAATAATTCATATTCATCTCCTATGCGGATAAAATTATCATCATTCCGTGGGATAAACATGAGCTTTTTCACTGTCACTTCTTTCGAAAAATCAAGATGAAGAGAAGCCCCTTTTCCTTCAGCCGTGTAATATGACAATGGATCATCATCTTTTATATTCTGAACTGTAGGCGAAACATGTTTGTCCATAATTATATATGGTAACTTTTGTTCTCTTTTTTCATCTGCATAAAATTCAAGTTCTGCAAGTTCTAATTGTTTGTCTGATGAAGTTGAACAACGAGCGTAACGGAATGTACGTGACGGGATAATTGGAACAGTATTGTAATTTGTACGGATTGTATCAATAATTTTATGAAGCCGATAGACAGGTTTAAAGAAAGGATTATCAGCGTATTCAATGGAAATGTTTAAAGCATTATCCAAATGTGCGGTTATGCGTGTTGCTAATGGTGTTTTGCGGATTAGCTTAGCCTTTTCTTTATTTTTTGTGTCAGGATGATAGAAATATGTTTTTTCTCCATCAAAAAAGAAAGGATAACCTACTGTTTTAATATCTCCATTAGCATAAGACGCAGGAAAATACAACAAATTAGTTCCCAGATTTTTAAACAAAGCTTTTCCTTTTTGAACCGGAGAGACCGTTTGTGGAACCCAACCTTTACGCCCAAAAGCACATAAATAAAGATTTTGTTCGCCTTCCATATGAGGAATTTCTATTGACAGCGTATTTTCTCCATAATATTCAGCCGTTACATCCTTAATCAAATTATTCTCTATAATCTTATGTAGTCCTCGGAATCCGATTCCTTTTGCAGAACTAGCAGATTGTTCTGCATAACATTGCCTGTATATTTTCCGCTTAGGGCGAATATCATCATCATTTCTTCCTCGTTTTATGCCTTTAATATCAAAATCGGTTGTAACTAATTGGCCGGTCGTATCCTTAACAGACACCCAATAATGAGTAAAAGATAAATTATAATAGAAATAAAGCATGTCCAGATTTGCAGGTATTCCCAATGAGCGTAAAACATAGATCGCAAAATCGACAGCTTCCTTACAACCACCAATCTGCTCTTTCAATACAAAAGAAGCCCTGTAGCGGGGCAACTCAAAAGGCATTAGGAAATTGTTGGGCAACTCTTTATGACCGATATAGAGTGCCAATCTGTTACAAGCCTCTATCACATCAGTACCCTGATATAGGGAATCTAATACGGGAGAATAACGATCATAACATTCTTTCTTCCACGATTCCAATGGTTCATGCTCTATACGGTAAGGCAAAATCATTCGACAAAAATCATCGAATGAGTAATATTTAGCCCAAGGACGTTCCTGCCAGACTTTGAAAGAAAAGTCTATGTTTTCAATCAGATAGTCTGCTTTAATAACCTGGCAATCGTATACTTTGCGCGCTTTTGACAATTTATTCTGTATCTCTACTATGCGATAGGCATCACCTTGGTCCAGCTTGTTTTCTCTAACTGTTTTTATTTTCAACTGTTCCAACTCATCAGCATGCAGAATCTCCAGGCTATAGTGCTGCGGCATGTTTTCGATAAGGAAACGGGCAGCTTTCAACTTTAAAGTATCATCTTTATAGTGTGTCAACACCTTTTCTAACTCTATGTGATTATCACCTGCAAACTTCAACGCTGCTACCAAACGCTTGTCTTCTTCAGAAGAACAAGACAACAAACCCGCAAT
The DNA here is from genome assembly GCF_900232875.1 of Parabacteroides provencensis. NCBI lineage: Bacteria > Pseudomonadati > Bacteroidota > Bacteroidia > Bacteroidales > Tannerellaceae > Parabacteroides > Parabacteroides provencensis. Next base: position 480,144 of record NZ_LT960489.1, read on the forward strand.
AATGATAAAAATGAAGTATCTGTATATATTACTAATTTGCATACTTTTCGAACCTTTCTTAATTATAATCACAGGTTAAAGATAAACAAAAATCGTTATTCCAAGAGTGCGCCCATGTCGAGAATAATCTTATGTTCAATATCCAAAGTTTGTATATATTATCTAGAATATATTTTTCTGGAAGATATAATTCTAATTAAAGAATTCAAGGATATAAGGATTGTCTTCTGTTTGAGAATCAATCTTACTTCCTAACCTATTTATGAAACCTGTTGTATTATCTGAGATCTGATCAGGAGTTATATATAATAAAATGCTATCATCACTATCACCTGTTGTTATTGTTGAGAGAACAGAACCATAAGAAAATACGGTTGAAACAATTTGATCCTTAGTTACCTTTGTTATGTAATTTTCTCCATTCTGGGATGTTTGTATCCAGACTGCATCATTTAAGCACAGGATGTTATTAATATAAGAACCTTTGTTTGCTTCCATAATAAAATCTATTCCAAATCTGTTAAACAGATCCAATAATTGCTTCTCCGAAAGATAGGACTTTTCTTCTGTCAGGATGCACTTCCGGAAAGTCTCCGTTTGAGGATTAAATAGAACAAATGAGTTAGAAATACCTAGCTGAAAAAGATATTTATTCTTGTAAGCAACAAACTGAACGGGGCGAAACATGATAAATGGAATTTCTTTTTTGAGGTATTCCGAAATTATATTGCCATCCTTATCTGTCAGAGTAAGAATATTTTCATTTTGTCCGGTAATCAAAAGAATGTGAGAGCTCTCAAGCCTTCTGAACTTGTGAATGATAAACGGATAAGCTATTTTATATTTGAATGTAAAGTCAGAAGCATCATATACTTTCAGGCTTGTATTATCGGAAACCCAAACTTCCATTTGTCCATCTATCTCATAAACATCAAAATCTTCTATATGATGATATTCTTCCGGGCCTTGCCCCATTTTATTTAATGAAGAAACAAATTTTCCTTGCTCATTAAAATGAAATATCGACTGACCATTGGAGGACAATATATAATAGTGTCGATTCATTTTTTTTATTTTGTCTATTTGTCCAATGAGGCAATCAGCTTTTGTTTCCAACGGTGTGACGGAATACTTCTCGGTGAACAGTGTTTCCCATTCAGGATGCATCTCTTTAGCCGTTGTAAACTGCCCTAACAAGACGCTCTGTTGTTGTTTATTGTTATCACATGAAATAAGCAAAAACGAAACGAACGCTAATAAGATAATTGTTTTCATAAGCTGTTTTTTATTTTAATTGAGAGCATTATCCAATTGCTTTTATTTTCGGACAAGAAGGGCAATAGCCTTTTGATATTCGGATACGTGCACTTGTTTTTTTGATAGTGCTTTACCAGGTCTTTTTCTTTAATAATAAAATACAGGCATTGTCCATCTGATCCAATAAACGGATTATAAGTTGTTGGCCGATAACCGTCAAACAAGCTATTGAACAACTGCATCGTATTGTTTGCTAATTTTATAGTACAAAAATCATCTTGTTTCCCGGCAAGTTTAAAAAACAGTCTGCCGGATGCTTGATAGAAGCAATATTGACTGTATATGTACTTACGCTTTGTTATAATATCGGACATATCCTTATCCGAAAAACCGCCATCAGGATACATATCCCTTGTTAGAAAATCTCCATGAAAATTAAGATAATAATATGGTTTTACCTCTTCCTTTTTAGCGTTGTATAAATAGATCGTGTCTGTACAATCCGGGAAAATAAACAGATTACTGTTATTTACATCGGGAGCAAACATATTCTGTGGAAAAAAAGGCCGTTTCTTCTTATTGATACTCTTTAGAAACACATTATGTATTGACTTAAAATCAGTCAAAGCAAGATGATGATTTTCTATATTGTTAGGGCCTCCTCCATCATAAACCAGAAAATTCTGACTACCGACAGCCGCTAAATCAACAATCGGGAAAGGCAAACTAAATCTGCTGATCAATGTACCATCCAGCTTGAACTTATTCAGTATTTTTAATCGACTGACAACCCATAGCTGTTGTTGGCTTGGAACTATCACCAAAGAGCTCACTAAAAGTGTATCCGAAAATGTAATCTCTTTTACAAACTCTCCTGTATTTTTATAAATAACGACTTTATTTCCAGCTATGGTCCTAACCATTAAGTAAAGGTAATCGTTGTATCGAGCCATTTTGATACAACTATCAAAAGAAGACCTATTTCCCGATTTTAAACAGATACAGGAAATATCGTCAACCAGACTATTAAAATCTGACACTTTAGCATCTTTTATATCAATCCTGATTATATCTTCTTTATTCAAACAAGACGAACTTCCTTTTGAATACAGAGGAGGACATATTACAAGTAAAATGATTAGTATAGCTGTTTTCATAATCGATGAATTGAGGATGTATAGTATTTTTTATCTTTAGATACTACATCTACTTGAGGTCTTTCATACGTAGAATATAATAGGCTCTCCCTTTTTAAATTAAGGATTTCTAGATAGGCAAATTGTATTTCATCGTTCAGGCTCATTATAATCCGGTTATTTTGAGAATCATAGCAAAACTCAACAATTTTATATCCAACGTCCAACGTCTGTATATAATTGCCTTCCAAATCAAAAACAAGAAATTGAGTAGGATAATTACCCTGAATATATTTCTCTCCGAGATAGGATGCAATGATCTTATCTTTGCAAAATCTGACATCTCCAAAATAGTCTGTTTGATTTGATGTAGTACTGTCCCAATCGGGGCCGTAGATATTATACTTCAAGTTTCCGTCAAGATCGCAAACCGTTATTAAATCATGGTATAAATAGCATTCAACATACAAATCGTGCTCAACGGAAACATCCAAATAAACCCGTTTACGCTCTATATCCGGATGCATATATTTCATTGGTGTTATCTCGCCTGTGTTCATGTTCCACTTCGCAACAAATTGTTTATATCCGGAATTTCCCGTAGGTTCCATAATAGCACCTATGCACTTCGTATCATCAATATATCTGTATTCGGTAGAAAACAATCGCTCTTTTATTTCCGTTTTCACTTCTGGCATATAGCTTGACGGATTAGCCAAGACGCTATCTAAATTATAGCCAAACACTTTTTGCTTCCCATGGTCTGTGATATAAAATGTCCGGTGAGCCTCGTCCGTCTCCAGACATACCATATTGGTTATTTCGCCGAGGCCTTGTCCTCGATTGGCTGTACCTGCAACATATTGGAAATTGTGTTTATCGATTATATGTACAATATTATCAAACGCCTTATAGTCACTAATAATCAGATAGTCATTGAGAATATTGAGCTGAGAAATGCCTCCGATCAGGACATCCTTAATTACTATCTCTTTTACTTTCTGCCGGACAGCAATGACATTGTCACGCTTGCCCTGATATTTTTCTGTTACACAGCCTTGCTTGCAACCGGAACAAAGTGACAGAAGCATAGAGTAACTTACCTGAAAAAGTAAAATAAAGTTATCGCGTTTTCTCATTTAGACTAGATTTAATACTGCAATGTATGAATTATTATTACATAACCTTCCCTTTTATCTTCTTTAAATTCATATTCAGCGCAATTATAACTCACAGGTTATAAGTACAAAATCAGGATTAAGGCCAATCGCATAGAGTTGGTTGTTTTGAGGAGAGGCTGCCAAACGCAGAATGGGCATACCCAGATCCAGAATTTTAACCAAATTGAGGTCGTAGTCATATAAGAATACGGTATGGGGAAGCTTTGTAAAATCGCGCCCTACGGTCTGCTCATCCGTTTGATCCACCTTTCTATCCCGTTCCAATGTTACAATGTAATCGGAAGTCAAAGCCAAATCGCCGGCTCCCCTCTCCTTCTTATTATAAGATAGTTTCCCCTGCGACACTGAACATTCATCGGTAGACAACAACTCTTTATATAAATCAAAACTGTTCTTCTTTTTCTGATATACTGCGACATAAGGGAACATAAATGTTGTATATACCAAGCATTCCCTTTTAGGGTGATACATAACTTGGCCTTGAAAACAAGCATAAGAATCATCTACCTCTTCCGGGAAAGGGAGCTTCCCGAAAGCGTCGTTTTGTCCTTTAGATACAAAAGTAAAAGGTTGCTTTTGTGCCGGATTAAAATAAATGGACTGTTGTTCATTCAGCGGAATGATGCTTGTGATATTTTTTAAAGATTGCGTTGTGGCCTTTAATATACCCGGTTTGTTTTGCACAACGCTATCAAGAGAGAAAACAATTTGTTTATCCGCATTTAGATCATATACGTAAAGACAGTTATCCGGATAACTCATTAGTTGAGGTGTAGAAAACTCGTACGGGCCTCCCCCTACAGAAACAAATTGTTTAATATCATCCCCATTAACCGGATCCAATACGTGTACTACGTTCTCTGCATTAAACGGGTCTGTCCATAAGATAAAGTTTTCAGTTCGTATCAACTGCCCGGGCATTGCAGATTCAAGATCCCGGCTTACAATATCTACTGCTATTGTGCTTCGTTCTATCTCTGTTGTTTTATTTTTTGAACATGCGGTTAAAAGTATAAACACAAGAAGCAAGGCTTTATATATTTTCATTTTGTTTTTAGTTTTAATAGAGTGATTTGAAATAGCTTTTCAGAACCACCCTTTTTATTAATTTACATCATTACAGAACAATTCGCTCTCTTCGTAAATATATATAACTAACACATTGATATTTGCTAGATTTTAAATTAACCTTCACATCACTTCGCTGATTTACATATTATTGACGAATTGCATATGAATGGTTTTGACCATCTTTACCATAACAAGATGCAGAATACCAAACAGCAATACAACCTGTTGTTGCTGTAAAATCACCACTATTCTCTCCTGAAGCTAATGCTTCCACATTCTCTAAAGCGATATCACATAATGTTACATTACTCTTACTTGCATTTATATTCCAAGCTGCACATACGCCTACAATCGCAACAATTGCAATTCCTACTATTTTCTTTTTCATTTTGATATTTTATTAAGTTGATTTATGTTTTAATTACTATACTTCATCTGCTTTCCTTCGATAAGTATTACCATATCTCTCCAATTCTTCTTACTTTTGCATTATCACCTCCTTTCTATTTTAGGTGGAGACAATCGGGGAAGTTTGCTTTAGCGTTCACAAATCTGCAGGCATTCTTCCCTTTTTCTCATTATAGAGCTTGTCCCCTTATTTTTAATCGTATAGGTTGTTCCGTATTACATTTTATCATAATTGTTTCATCAAACATGCCGGATTCCTTTGGGGTCATCTCAACTGTAAGATGGAGTGACTCTCCTGGTTTAGCCGGATGCTTATCGAATGTTAAATGGCATATCAGCAAGTAAACTTGTTCCTTAAATAACCAATAAACTATCTCTTGAATTTTACTCGTAATCCAAACTAAAATAGTCAATCCTTTCAACTTTAAATCCATAACAATCCAAAGAACCGGTTCCTAAACAATATGCAGTACCTTCTCCTGCAATAGTGCTATGATAAATGAGTTGTTATCCTGGTTATCAAGGCGTCTTTCGGATCAACTTAACTGTTTCTACATCCATCTTATTATTCCGTTTTCATACATAAATATGCGTTCCATGTTCTTTTGGAGTTGAAAGGAGTCATTCTCTATTCTGTACAGAGTTCCCATTGGAACATCTTTAAAAATAAGAATATCGTTATTCCCTTTTTGCTCATTAAAAGGGAGCCAGCCAATATCCCAGTAGTATAGTTTGTATTTGCAATCCGGACGCATCCGGCTGACGGTATAAGGCATATAATCAATACCGGTGATATAGTTTTCCGGCATATTAAACCGAATTCTTTTTGTACCTTTCTTTTTACAGATAGCCTTTAGACCGGTGGCTGATCGATTATCTGTTAACATAGATATGGATTCCTGTTTGTTTATAGGTATTACTTCTGTTTCTAATGTAACATTCATAATCCGTCTAGTTTCACTATTGTTGTCTTTAGTGAAGAATGCAATTTCACATAAAGATAGTGTATCGGAGGGCATTTCAATTTCTATGGATTTATATTTGTGCGGACTGTCTACTTCGATATGGTTTTCCCACATATCAGTTAAATCGCCCATAATGCCTAGTGTATCGATCTGATTCCCACCTTTACGGATACCGGTAATTACGGAACCTATAAGCGGGTGTAATGCCTTAACTTTATCCTCTGTTTCCCAGAAACACCCGATAGACCTGGTGTATATATCCCCTTTTTGCCCGGATGGATGTAGGTATGTAATTTCTCCTTGATCTGAAAGATAAAAAGGATTACAGATGGGTTTTATATGTCCGTGTTTGTAAAGTCCGGCAATATAAACAATATCTTTTCCCATGCCTTTAAATGAGACTTGCTTGTCATTAATCTTCCCCCATTGAACCGGAATCCAATCTCTATAACCATACACACAAATGTAGGCATACTGTTCTTCCGGATCAACGGAAGGGGGAAGGGGTATGGTAATGTTTGCCGTATCAAAATATTGATAAGATACATCCATTAGTCTGGGATTCCGGAATAAAGCCGGTATTTCTTTTCTTTTTACTTGTTTGTCAAACAGAGGGCCTTGCCTGTTCACAGAGAAGGTCTGTCTGTATACTTTGGGCAGTCTGAATTTCCCCCATGCTTTATCGTATGCTTTATTGTTGAAGATTACTTTATAATTCCATTTATCATCATTCCAGAAAGGTTCAAATGGATAGGCTTCATTATTCACAATAAGCGTATTCCATGTATGCGGATTATTGCGGTTCCCTCTGGCCGGAACGAAATCTGTACAAACTGCCATCCCCATAGATGCCAGTAATAAGGAGTTATGCCAGCTTTTGTCGCTGCATTGTCCGTATTTTATTTTTTCCAAAGTCTTTACACTATGGATAGGAATACTGGCTCCGTGATAATAATTGAAAAAAATATCTTTATATAAGTATAATAAAGAATCGGTTGCTTCAATGAAAGTTCTGCTACTGTCTTGAAATAGGCTTCCATATTTTTTATAATATTTTTCTCTGGAATCATCCAGAATTATTCCATTCTTGAAACGATAGGGTAAAATGAAATTACAGAACGTTTCAAAAGGAAGATTCTTGGTATAAGCATTTTTCTGCCATGCCTCAAAGGCTAGATCTATTTGTCTGATTAGCCAGTCTGCTTTGATTGTTTCTATATCCTTCTCTATTTTAGATGAGAGAAAATAACGTGACCTGTTTTCATCTGTCAGACTGTCAATTTCCAATTCCCATTCTTTTGGCCTTTCCCAATTATATTTTTGGGAAATAGCCTCATGACGGTTGTACAAATCACCCAGTTTTTCATCTTCGTTCTGACTAACAGAGTAATATTGTGGCATATTTTCGATTAAGAAAATAGCTGCTTTTTGTTTTAAAGGTTTTTTTTGATAATGCGATATGACTTTTTCAAGCTCTATCCGATTGGTTGATGATAAGGATAGGGCTTCTTCCAGCTGTTTATTTCTATTGAAATGGCAAGAACAAAATAGAATAGAACTTAACAAATAAACTGAAACATTGAATAGGTACATATATGTCTATTTTGATTTAAAAAGTTATACTTATTTTAAAGCATATCTTAAAATATCTTGTCCTCCTGCCGGATTAGAAGATATAGCATAAAGATAACGATTGTTTTTATCTACTGCCAAACATCGTAGATTACGATCAACTTGCCAGGTTTTTACATGTTTGCCATTCCATTTAAAGACAAGAATTTTTGATGAAGCTGTAAAATCAGTCGAGCCATCATATAGACAGTATACATATTTAGATGTAGAATAAATAGATGTAAAACATTTTACACTATTTATTACGTCTATTTTGTTTTCAGACTGAAAAGGGATAAATGTCTGTTCCCCAAATTTGTAATTGGTTTTAATATTACCTTGCAGATCATAGAATGTGACATAATTTGTAAAACGAAAGGCTGAGACAATAGATTTTGAAGTTTCGTTTACGCATAAATTATTTATCAGGGCCATAGAAACTTTTGGCATATCTTTTATTATAGCAGGAGGAGTATCCACCCAATAATATCCAGAATCTGAATTATAGAAATAAAAGCAGAATTTTTTATAATCTGTTATAGGTACAGCAAAAATCTCTTTCGAAGTAATATTATAATCCACACTTTTGCGAAGCCTTCTATCCAAGATTATACTATTAATATTTATTCCAGTATTAGACAGTGTGATATCTTTTAAATAAATACCATTATCTACTACACTGAGTTGATTGCCTACATTTTTACTACGATAATCTGATTGCACAAATTGGGGTGATATTAATCGATTATTATCTCCATTCCTTAAACAAAATATATCTGCAGGTTGAGAATCTTTCAGTGTATGGACTTGCATCACTGAATCACTTTTACTATCTAGTACTACTATAAAAGAATCGGTTATTTGAATATCATATAAATAACTGTTACAATCTTTGGTAAACAGCACACTACTATTGCCTAGTAACTTCACATTTGTATTAATGACTAAATTACCGGGTAGCTGGTTACATGCAGAGATAAAAAATATACATACTGTCTCTATTAATAAATAAATGTGTTTCATAAAACAATGATGTTATTTCGGTTTAAATAAACATAATACGGGATTATCTTCTTCTGATATTTTGTCTGCAATTTGGTTTAGATCTTCACGGAAAGTTGGTTTAGATTTCAGGTCTTTTGCAGATAAACACATTACAAAATAATCATCATAAGTTCCTATTATATAAAAACCTCCTATTATACCAAATTTTTTTGAAAAATCTTTCATATGAAATGTATTTGTTTCTTTTGTCTTTTTATTATAAAAACCAATAGTACTATTTTGTATCCTTACAAAATAACTAATTGCCAAATAATTATTGTTTTCATGCATAATAAAAGAATTAACATAATCTGACTTTAGTAACATATCAGGTCCTACTGCGCCTCTTTTTTGTATAACATCAGATATATATTCTTCCGGAGGCATTTCTTGTTTTCCAAAAGAAATAGTATAAACAGGCTTTATATCTGTTGATGTAACGCTATATACAGTAGGCCTATATGGAAAGCTAACATAGGTTTTATGATCATATTGGTATAAAGTATGTACTCCCATACAGTAAGGTGAATTCTTTGGAATATTCCCTAGATAGGAAATATCTTCCAGATCTGTGTTTGTAATGTATATAGGATATATTTTTCTTCGTCCGGCATCAAATCCTACTAAATCATACCAAAGTATATTTCCGTCTTCCAGCCAAATACAATCGTAAAAATTGAAAAGGCTTTGTTGTGATACGTATTGGTAATCATTGAGCCGATAATGAGTCAGCCTGTTTAACCTGATATCTGCAATGGACAAGAGGTTGTTCTTTTCATCAATATGAATTTTAAGAGGCATTAAATACCCTCCAGGGCCATCTCCTAAATGACCTATTTGTGTAATATATTTACCTTGATTATCGAATTCAAAAACTCTACCATTTTGGTCTCCATCTGTTATAAAAATATGATTGTTATAAAATTGTATGTTTACTATACTTCCCAATAAACAATCATCTGTTGTTTCCAATGGAATAAATTTGCATTCTAAACTATCTACATTCCAATGAGATTCCTTTGTTTTATCAAATGTAATGACAGTTAATGAGTTCCCTATTTCTTGTTGCTGCGAACATGAAATAAAAAAGGTAGATAGTATAATTAGTATTTTGTGCATAAATTAAATAATTATTTCCAGAGGGGCCGAAAGCTGATTTATGACACAAATGTTACAATGGACTAGTTCCGTCATTCTAGTATTTAAGCCACGTAAGCCAATTTTGTGTATAGCTGCGGTTAGTTCCATAATGGCACGTTATGTTATATCTTTTCGGGCACCCTCATTTTTGATTAACAAGTTATTATACCGATTCCCGAACAAGAATAACCTCCTTCAGGCTTAGGGACTCTAATCGCATAATCTTGAATACCATTATCTACTACACTGAGTTAATTATCTACATTTTTACTACGATAATCTGATTGCACAAATTGGGGCGATATTAATCGATTATTATCTCCATTCCTTAAACAAAATATATCTGCAGGTTGAGAATCTTTCAGTGTATGGACTTGCATCACTGAATCACTTTTACTATCTAGTACCACGATATAAGAATCAGTTATTTGAATGTCATATAAATAACTGTTACAATCTTTGGTAAACAGCACTCTACTATTGCCTAGTAACCTCACATTTGTATTAATGGCTAAATTACCGGATGGATGGTTACATGCAGAGATAAAGGATATACATACTGTCCCTATTAATAAATAAATGTGTTTCATAAAACAATGATGCTATTTCGGTTTAAATAAACATAATATGGGATTATCTTCTTCATTTACATTTTTAGCTATTTCCTGTAAGTCTTGTTGCCAGATTGAGTATTTTTTTACTATTTCAGGGCTGACATCTGCAATGAAATAGTTTTGATATGTACCTCTTATAAGCCCAAATCCGTTTAATCCTGATAATTTCATAAATTCATCCCATTTGTATTTGCAACTTTTTCGCGAATGCTTGTTATAAAAACCAATATAAGGATTCATTCCTTTTACAAGAAAACAAGCACTGATGTAGTCGTCTGTTTCTTTTATATTACATGTTGAAATATAATCTGTTGGTAATATTGCATTTGCATAATTTTTAGAGGCATTTCCTTTCAGCCATGTTAGAGTGGCAAATTTATGAGTTCCAAAATCCAGCTTAAAATGCCTTTCTGCACTCTCAGAAGTTATATGATAGACACCCCCCATAAAAGGTAGGTTTAGAAATAATTCTTTATTAAATTCATAGAAAATATTTCCGGAAGAGATATTTCCTTCTATAGCAAAATCTGCAGGAACTAAGTATTTTTTTTCATTTAATAAACTGTCTGTTATTTTTATATAGAAAGTATTTCTTTGGTCTGTATCGTAACCTGAACTTTTTACCCAAGCAATATTTCCATTAGCCAGTAATGCACATTCTTCAAAATGATCAGATTTTTTCGTTAGAATAAGACTAAAATCATTTAATTTGTAATATAATAATTTTGCTCCTCCACGATCTGCAAGAGTTATTGTCTGAGTTTTTTGGTCTATCCAGAATGAACATATTTGATTGTATTCGTCGGGACCTCCTCCTAAAGTTCCTATTTGTGTAATAAATTTACCCGTAATATCAAATACCATTACTTTAGATAACTTATTGTCTAAAATGAATATTTTGCCATTATGTATTTGTATATTTCTTATTCCGGATAACAAACAATTCTCAGTTGTTTCTAAGGGTATAAATTTATATTCAATATTGTTTTTCATAATAAGATCATTATTATTTCTTATATGAATAATATCATTTTCAGCACCTTGAAACCCTGGCTTTGTGCAAGCAGAAAAGGCAATAAATAGTATGATAATTAATTTAGTCATAAATACTTTGTTTTTTATAAAGGGTGAACAAGTATTCATTCACCCCTTTTAGTAATAAAAGACGGAAAATTGTTATTATATGAATAATTCAAACTACTAATATATTTTTTCTAACATATACTATTGCCTAGTAACTTCACATTTGTATTAATGACTAAATTACCGGGTAGCTGGTCACATGCAGAGATAAAAAATATACATACTGTCCCTATTAATAAATAAATGTGTTTCATAAAACAATGATGTTATTTCGGTTTAAATAAACATAATACGGGATTATCTTCTTCATTTATATTTTTAGCTATCTCTTGTAAGTCTTGTCGTGAAATGGAATTTCGTTTTAATGCTCCTGCACTAATATCTGTTATAAAGTAGTCATTATATACGCTTTTTATGTGCCCTATTCCAACCAGGCCTGTCAGTTTAATAAAATCAGTACCGCTATATTTGCAACTAGATTGTGTATTTTTATTATAAAAACAAATGTACCCGTTTGCTCCTTTAGCATAAAAACAAGCACTAATGTAGTTTTTCGTCTCTTTTATATTACAAGCAGAAATATAGTTAGAAGTCATTATTGCACTTGCATAATTTTTGCTTGCTTCTTTTTTAAGCCAATCTAAAGGTGCAAATTTATGATTACCCAGATTTATCGTAAAGTGCTCTTCTGCCTTTTGAGAAGTAATATGATAAACAGTAGACTTAAATGGTATGTTTAAAAATATCTCTCCGCCATTTTGATAAAAAAAACTTCCTGCTGCTACTCCATATTGTATAGAAAAATCAACCGGGAGTAAATATTGTATATGGTTTAGTTTGTTGTCTGTTATTTTTATGTAATATGATATTCTTTTTTCTGTTTCAAATCCATTTCCAAGATACCATGCAATATCCCCATTGGAAAACCATGCACACTCTTGAAAATACTCTGTTTTTTGTGTTGAAATCAACTTGTAATCATTTAATTGATAATGTAGTAATTTACACGAAACAGCATCAGCTAAAGTTATTACATGCGCAATCGAATCAAGATGGAATGTACAGACATTTAAGTATTCATTTGGACCTTCGCCCAAAGAGCCAATCTGAGCAATAAATTTGCCAGAGGTATTAAACACAAGTACTCTAGACAATTTACCATCAAGTATAAATAATTTATTATCATATATTTTTACATCTCGTATACTTGACAAAAGAGACTCTGTTGTTGTCTCAAGAGGTATAAATTGGTAGTCTAAAATGTTTTTGATAGAAAAATTGTTATTGTCATTAATGACAATCGTGTTAGTTTGTATCGTTTTTTGTTCAGAGCATGCAAAAAAAGATATTACTATCAATATAATTGAATATTTGAGCATAACTTAGATATTTGATTTTTAGAGAGAATGCTAAATAAACATTCTCTCTTTATTACTTAATTTATTTATGCTTTAGACTGATTCTAGCATACACTAGTTCCTCCAGCAGTACATGTTTTTTGTAAGTGTGTATTTCCAAAGCCCCCTTCCCAACTCATATAAATATACCATGTTCCAGGAATATCATATTCTCCACTTGCTAACGCTTCCACGTTATCTAAAGTTAAATCAGATAATGTGATTTCATTTTTATTTTCATTCACATTCCATGCTGCTGCTATCGCAATCATTGCAACTATAGCGATTCCGAATAATTTCTTTTTCATGATATTTTTTTGTTTATAAGTTTATTAATCTACTAATTTTTTAGTCTACTGTTCTCTGATAAAAAAATTTGCAATTCTTAAATTCTTCTTACTTTTGTGCCATCACCTCCTTTCTATTTTAGGTGGAGACAATCGGGGAAGTTTGCTTTAGCGTTCACAAATCTGCGGGCATTCTTCCCTTTTTTTCATTATAGAGTTTGTCCCCTTATTTTCAACTGTATCGGTTGCTCCGTATTACATTTTATCATAATGGTTTCGTCGAACATGCCGGATTCTTTGGGAGTCATCTCAGCTGTTACATTTGAAACCTCCTCAGATTGAACCGAATGTTTATCGAATGTTATAATGGCACATCAGCAAGTAAACTTATTCCTAAAATAACCAATAAACTATCTTTTGAATTTTACTCGTAATCCAAACTAAAATAGTCAATCCTTTCAACTTTAAATCCATAACAATCCAAAGAACCGGTTCCTAAACAATATGCAGTACCTCCGCCTTCTCCTGCTGCCAGCGCTTCTACATTATTTACAGTAATATCTTTAATTACTCTATACTTTTGAATAAAAATATAGGAGATTAAAATAAAACCAATAATACTCACAGTTAACAATGTGTGTTTTACAATATTCGTTCTCATATCAAAATTAGATTTAGTGTATAAATAAACAAACTCCCTTTTATAATAGCAAAAAATATCAAAAACATATAAATGACAAATACCAAAAACCTTTTTAACAATATGTCATTTTCTTGTCATTATATTTGTATCTCTTTGATTAAAAATTATTTATATTTACATTATAATTAATTTATATTTCTATGAAAATTCCAAACAAGACTAACATTCAATATATTGCAACCATTATTTGTATAAGTTTAATTGGTGGATTTTTAACTTGCATGAATTACTCTATAGACAAAAAGCACATTCTAAGCGGTACAAACCGATTATTCAATAAAGCAATTCACTTAGACAAAGATATAAGAGAAAATGAAACACCTTTTTTTGGGATTTCCATTCCTATTGCTAAAGACTCCACTCCTTCAGGTTTGACACAGAAGGTTTGGAATAAACATGCATCACATGTCATTACGCGCACAAATGACAATACTATTCTAACCCAAAAGACAGAAGATTCAGGATCGATAACAAAAAATGAAAAAAAATATCTTTGTGAACAAATGTACTTAGTTAAGAAAAACCCTATTGATCCTGCCCGTTTAGACAGTATTTTTGCAGAAGAACTACATCAAAATCATATTTTAGCTCAAACAGCAGTCATTTATGAATGCGATAGCATTAAGCATTATAGCAATGCAGACTCTTCATTCTATGCTTCTGCTTACAAACTGGACGATATTGTACTTGAACTGGATCATAAAATTAGACTTCAAGGTTATATAAAGCTACCATTCACATACATAATACAACAATCCCGTTCGCTTTATTTCCTGACAATTTTGATATGGTTATTATTAACAGGTGGAGCTACCTGGTTATTACTAAAAAAGAAAAAAGAAGAAGTTCCGGCTATTATTATTCCGAAAGGCTATATTGCAATTTCGGAGAAACTACTTTTCAACGAAAAAGAAGGTATTTTAAAATACCTGGATAGAAAAGATGTTGTATTATCCGGCTATAAGCTAAAACTATTCATTTCTTTACTAAACGAAAACGGACATTTTATTCCTATAGAAACTATAAAAGATATAGTCTGGGAGGACGGAATGTCTACCAGGGTCGCACTTATTCAAACTGTTAAACGCTTGCGGGAAGACCTGAGGTTCATACCTGACCTAAAGATAGAAAACAGTAGGGAGAAAGGCTATCGGCTACAAATTAAAAATAAAACAAAAAAGGATGCCCGTAAATGAGCATCCTTCCATATCCAACTAATTTATTAGCAACTAATTATTTCAATAAAGAGCAAGGACAAAGGTTGTCTTTTTCAATGTCTTTGAAATAGTTATAAGTACCTACTTTTATTTCGGCACAAGCAGCTTCGTCGGCTACAATAATGCCTTTAGGATGTAATTGTAAAGCTGTGATTGTCCACATCTGGTTTACAGAGCCTTCAACAGCTTGCTGCAAAGCGCGGGCTTTGTTGTGCCCGTTTACCATGATAAGCACTTCCTTTGCATCCAGCACTGTGCCTACGCCTACTGTTACAGAAGTCTTCGGAACCTTATTCACGTCGTTGTCGAAGAAACGGGAATTGGCAATAATCGTATCGGTTGTCAACGATTTGACACGTGTACGTGAAGCCAGGGAAGAACCCGGTTCGTTAAATGCGATATGTCCGTCCGGTCCGATACCGCCCAAGAATAAATCTATACCGCCAACAGCTTTCATCTTGGCTTCATAAGCTTCACATTCGGCTTCCAGATCGGCTGCATTACCATTCAGAATATTTACATTTTCAGGTTTGATGTCAATATGGCTGAAGAAGTTATTCCACATAAAAGAATGATAGCTTTCAGGGTGGTCTTTAGGCAAACCTACATATTCATCCATATTGAAAGTGATTACATTCTGAAATGAAATAACACCTTGTTTGTTCAATTCGATCAGGTTCTTATACATACCCAGCGGAGAAGATCCGGTAGGTAGGCCAAGTACAAATGGTTTTTCAACTGTAGGATTTGCTTTCTTAATCTTTGCAGCAACATAATTAGCAGCCCACTTTGAGAGTTGCTCGTAATTAGGTTCGATAATCAGTCTCATAACGATGTATTTAAATCGGTTATTAAATAGTTTTCAGTTTAGATGCCATTGCTTCGCCTAAAGCAATGCAGCCGTTGTATTTATCGGCACTCAAAGCCTGTTTCTGCTCAACCGGAGCAGCTACTGTCTCCCATTTCATTTTTTCACCAAATGCAGTCAGTTTCTTCACCGCTGCACCCGCCCAGGTAAATGAGCCGAAATAAGCATAATAACGGTTCTTTACCTCACGCGCTTCTATCTTACTCAAGATCGATTCCACCTCAGGAAACAACTGGTTACAGTAAGTAGGACTTCCTATAATGACTCCTTTATACTTAAAGATATCTTTCAAAATATATGAAGCCGGACTCTTGCTAACATTGTGCATTACTATATTACGAATTCCATTAGCCGCCAGCGAAGATGCTATTGCCTCAGCCATCTGTTCAGTATTACCATACATGCTGCCGTAAACAATAACTACACCTTCTTCTCCTTCATAACGGCTCATACGGTCGTAAATATCGATTGCTTTCGCAATGTGTTCACGCCATACCGGACCATGAGTCGAGCAAATAGTTTTAATTTCCAAAGCCGAGAGCTTCTGTAAAGCTTTTTGTACCGGACTACCATATTTACCCACAATATTAGAATAATAGCGGATCATCTCGTCCCAGTAGTGCTCTACATTCATTTCAGAATCAATTACGCCACCATCCAAAGTACCATATGTACCGAATGCGTCGGCAGAAAACAGAATCTTGTCCGTAGCATCATAAGTAACCATCACTTCAGGCCAGTGTACCATCGGAGCCATATAGAATGTCAGCTTATGGTGTCCCAGACTCAACGTATCGCCCTCTTTTACTTCGTGTAATCCTTCATTGATGCCATGGTAACCGTCAAGCATACCAAAAGTTTTACTGTTTCCTATGATCTTTACATTCGGATATTGCTGGCGTAACAGGCGGATACTTCCGGCATGATCGGGTTCCATGTGATCTACAATCAGGTAGTCCAGTTCGCGTCCGTTTAAAGCATCAGCTATTTTTTTCAGAAAAATGTCGGAATAACATACATCTACCGTATCAATCAATACAGTCTTTTCGTCCACTATCAGATAGGAGTTATAAGAAACACCGTACGGTAAAGGCCACATATTCTCAAAGAGAGCCTTCTGACGGTCATTTACTCCAACATAATAAACTTTATCAGCTATTTCTTTTAACTTATACATCTTTTATCAGTTGACAAATTACAGTTGACAAGTGACAGATACGACAAGCGGTATTTTGCTGTCGATTGTGAATTATCAATTGTCAGTTAGTTTTGTTTATTCTTAGTAAGCGCCCTCCATACGAAGTAGCAACCGGCCAATACAAACGGAATACTGAGCAATTGCCCCATATTCAGAATCATACCGGCTTCAAAATCTTCCTGGTTATTTTTCAGGAATTCTATAAAAAAACGTGAACCAAACACACATATCATGAAAACGCCAAAGATAAGCCCTTCTTTCTTCCAAGCCTCTTTCTTAAAGTACAACCACATACAAATGCCAAAAGTAAGTAAATAACAAATAGCTTCATATAGTTGTGTAGGATGGCTCGGGACACTGAAGACCGGCTCGGCTCCCATTCTCCATGCATGCAGGTTTTCTATAAAACGGAATCCCCACGACGCATCCGTAGGATGTCCGTACACCTCGTGGTTCATCAGGTTTCCCAGACGTATCATAGCAGCAACCAAACCGGTGGGAACAACCAATTTATCGAACGTCCACAACATGCTTTTATGTGTCACACGTTTTGAATAAAAATAGATAGCAATAACTATACCCAACGTACCGCCATGACTTGCCAGACCGCCTTCCCAGACTTTTAATATTTCAATCGGATTGGCCAGATAATAACCCGGAGCATAAAATAAACAATGTCCTAAACGGGCACCGATCACTGTTCCCAATACAGTATAAATAAGCAACGAATCGATCCATGCAGGAGGCAACTTTTCATCCTTCCACATCCGGTTCACAATCGTATAACCTATCCAGAAACCAATAGCAAACGCAAGTCCGTACCAGCGTATTTCACGGGATCCAATAGAAAAAATGGCGGGATCAGCCGTCCAGGTAATAAAATCCAGCATAATTAAACGAGTCTTTTTATTAAGTCTTCTCTTTCGCCGTATAACATATCAATTACCGGCAATTCTATCATGGTATAAGCACCCGGCTTCTGTTTGAAGCTTGCACGAGCTACAGACACAAGGATTTGTGCTGTCAGTGCAGGATTATTAATTTTCATATCAAATTCGATCAACTGGTTCTGTGTCTTTCCGGAAACACCTTTACGAACCAGATTGACTCCGTGCCCCATATCCAGTAAATTGTCTACAGACTCTACCTGCATAACATGTGTTTCGTCATGGGCAAAATATTCGTCTGATTTAATGGCGGCAGCTACCTGCTTGAAATCATAACCGTCTTTTACCTCTATATATACCATACGGCGATGAACACCAGTGCCCAAAGGTATAGTCATACTCAAAGCAGCTTTTACGCCATCAATTGCTTTTACAGCCACCGTATGTCCCATACTCATACCAGGGCCGAAATTGGTGTAAGTAATTCCTTTCGGAACCATAGCTTCCAACAGCGCACGAACCACTGAATCACTTCCCGGATCCCAGCCGGCTGAAATGACAGCTACCGTATTATGTGCCTTTGCCACTGCATCCAATGAACGGCGCAGGTCTGCAATCCCACCATGAATATCATAGCTATCCACCGTATTAATTCCAAGCGACAAAATTTCTTTGGCAAACTCTTCCACCTTACGTGTAGGAGTAGCTAATACGGCTACATCCACCTTATCTAACTTCGTAATGCTATCTACAACGGCATAAGCCTTCAATTCGTCAGGTATATCTTCGGGGTTACGACGTACAACACCTGCCACTTCAAAATCGGAAGCAGCTTCCAGGGCCTCTAATACATACTTTCCTATGTTGCCATATCCTACAATGGCGGCTCTAATCTTCTTCATACTTTGTTTTTACTTTTCAATCAGCTGCAAAGTTAATCATTATTAAGCACTAAAAGTAAGGCAAGATGTTGTTTTTGTTTAAAAAGGGAAGAGACAACAATCCAACCATTAAAAAAAAGATCCCGATCATTTTACAAAACCATCGGGATGATTTGAAAAAATGATCGGGATCTTTTCAAAAAGGGTTAAATATATATCCGCTTATTTTCTTACAAAGTCATTTGGAAAAGTTGTCTCCTGCTCTACTCCTGCTTTAGTACGAATCCATGAACGGAAGGAACGTTCGCCTTCTTTCATTTCAATAACACGGGCACCATTCGGCACATGGTTGTATTCTGTATTACCTCCTGTGAAACGTCCGTAAGCCAACAAAATCCCTTTCCAGTAAACAGCATAATCATCATCATGATCATGGCCTACAAATACACCCATGACATCCTTACTTTGTTTCATAGCCGTAAAAAGACCTGAGTTCAACGGAGAACAGCAAACTACTTCCTTGCGAATGCCATACATACAAGAAGCCATGTCCGAAGCAGCCTGGGCATATTCGGGCAATGCTATATGGAAGAACGCCAAAGCAGGAAGAACCTCACCTCCATTGTTTTTTGTAAAACCCGCACTGCGGTTCAGATACCAGTTTATCTGATCAAATTTGATATAATCATATCCATCTACACCTTCCAGACCACTATAAGCATTAGAGTCAAAGCAATACAGAACTGCAGCCGTTTTATTTCCATCCGAAGATTTAACCGGCAAAGCACAGTTTCCTGTGCCGGATATTTCGGGAACCTCATCTACAGTGATATTATAAGGCATATCCGCAACAGCAGCAAACAATTGATCATTCGTCATCCCCTGTTCATGATCATGATTACCAAAAGTAATAGCAAAAGGTATTTTACGGTCGGACACGGTCTTCAGCACATTCCGCAAATTCTGATCAGCAGGTTTGCTGTAAATTATATCACCGGTAAAAACTACCAGATCCGGTTTTTCGACATCCAACACTTGGTTCATACGTTCAAACGCAATGTCGGAACGTTGATCCTGCCACACAACGTGCAAATCAGTAAATTGTACGATTTTAAACGTTTTATCTTTGTTGAATTTCAGTTCCGGCTTCTGGGCATATCCCAGAGAACAAACGCCCAGGCACAATAAGCCTAATGCAACAATTTTCTTTAAATCCATTTCCTACGTATTTTATATAAGTTTGTAATATGTTACTCTATCATTTTCACCCATTTCTCCCCACTCGAACCTGCAGCAACCATTGTCTCAATAAATTGCATGCCGCGTACGCCTTCCTCCACTGAAGGGAAATCCGAATATTCCAACTTTGGGACTTCTCCTTTTTGTAAAGATCGCAATGCCAAAGAAAAATTCCGGTATATATTGGCAAAAGCTTCCAAATAACCTTCGGGATGCCCGCCTGGAACCCGTGAATTATGAGCGGCAATAGCCGACATATACAAGTTTGATGTACGGACCATCTCTGCCGGACGACCGGGATAACGAAGAATCATAGTATTCGGTTCTTCCTGACGCCATTCCAAACCGCCTTTTTCACCATATATCCGTATTGTCAAATCGTTTTCTACTCCTGCCGCAATCTGGGTGGCTGTTAACACGCCGGCAGCTCCGCCTTCATAATGAATAAAGGCGGCACCGTCATCATCAAGACGGCGGCCAGGCACAAACGTATTCAATTCCGCACATATTTCAATTGCTTTCAATCCGGTTATATATTCCGCCAGGTTAAAAGCATGTGTACCGATATCACCCATACAACCGGCTTTTCCGGAACGCTTCGGATCTACACGCCAAGAGGCCTGCTTATTGCTTCCGGCACAATCATCATAAAGCCACCCCTGTATGTAAGAGACATAAATACGGCGAATTTTACCTAAATCGCCCCGCCGTACCCGCAACCGGGCTTCTTTAACCATCGGATAGCCGGTATAAGTATGGGTCAGGGCAAACAACAGGCCTGTATCTTTAACCTTTTGTTGCAACGATTTAGCTTCTTCCAAAGTAAAAGTCACCGGTTTGTCCAACACCACATGGAAACCATGTTCCAATGCCAACATTGCCGGTTCAAAATGAAGATGATTAGGTGTAACAACCGATATAAAATCCATACGTTCACCCACAGGAAGAGAGGCTTCCTTTTCTATCATCTCTTTATATGTATTGTAAATACGATTTTCTGGCAAGAACAAAGAAATACCTGTACGTCTGGAGTTTTCGGGATCGGAACTAAAACATCCGCAGACCAATTCTATCTGTCCGTCCAGGTTAGCCGCCATGCGATGAACAGCTCCAATAAAAGAGCCTTCGCCCCCACCTATCATTCCCATCCTAAGTTTGCGATTCATGGTATTAACACTTTACATTACGATTAATTTCACGAGGTAAGCAAAACTAGATAAAAACAAAAGACCACTCTAATTTTCCGGCTTAATATTTTTTAAATACAGAAATAAATGCTTCTTTTGTAAGCATATTTATATTAATCATTCCAAACTATGAAAAAGAGAACGTTACTGGCTTTGGCCGGTATTTTTTATCTGGCTGGTTGCCAAACTTTGGATTCCGATGCCATTAAGACAGGTGAAAAACAATATCCAATCAGGTTTTCACTCCAGCTAAAAGAAGAAATCGTATCATTTC
This sequence comes from Parabacteroides provencensis, assembly GCF_900232875.1. Taxonomy (NCBI): domain Bacteria; kingdom Pseudomonadati; phylum Bacteroidota; class Bacteroidia; order Bacteroidales; family Tannerellaceae; genus Parabacteroides; species Parabacteroides provencensis. Next base: position 501,792 of record NZ_LT960489.1, read on the forward strand.
CATCCGTACGAAGCATTCCGGACTTGTCAATTCCTGATCCAATTAAAACAAATAAATCTCCGGAAGCGGGCGACAATCTTTTCAGCAAAATCGAATATATCGTATATGACAATTCCGAAAATCCTGAAAAATTTATCCGGCATAAACAGTTCACTTCGGCAGATGACGACTTTACCATTATTTATGATTCCCTTCCTGCAGGAAATTATAAAATAGCATTTCTCGCCCACTCTTCCGAAGTTGTTGAACTTTCCGGGAACATGTTTAAATCAGATCAAGTTTCAGATGCATTTCATGTTTGCGAAATAATATCTGTAGGAACTAACGATATCAATAAGAGCATAGAGTTAAAGCGTGTTGTCAGCCGGATAGAATTTGTATCGGAAGAAATGGTTCCTGCAACACTAAAAAGTTTCGACATCGAAGTCAAACCTTATTTTAACCAGATTAATATTTTCACAGGAGAAGGTGCTACACAAACAAATACATATACTTTCCCTCACCTGTTTACAGATGAAGAAAAAGGTACGAATAATTTTACACATAACTTCTATACATTCATACCTTCCGGCAACCAAACAATATCCGCAACCTTAATTGCGACAGGCAATGATGAATCGCAGCATAAAAGGGAAGTCGGCAACATCACTCCTGTAATCAATAAAATCATTCGATATAAAGGAAAACTTTACTCACCGAAGAGTCCGGACGAAACATTCAGTTTAAGCGTTATAAATAATGGGGCATGGGATCAACCGGACAATGATATTCCTTTAGAATAAACAAAAAGTCAATAAAACCCTACCCAAGCCTGCGATTTTAACGCATCCCTGGGTAGGTTTGCATTCGATTAATGCCCCAGTTTAGAAGCCGGATTTGCTGTTGCAGCACGATAACTCTGGAATGTAACCGTTAATGATGTAAGCAAAGCGATTATTAATAATGCTGCGATAAATACCCATAAATAAATAGGTGTCTTATAGGCAAAACTTTGCAACCATATATTTACCCCATAATAAGCAACAGGAATTGAAATAACGAAACAAACGAGTGTAACCCGAAGAAAAGAAGAGTTTAACATCCAAAGAATCTGTCGAACTGTAGATCCAAATATCTTACGTACAGCAATTTCTTTTTCCCGGCCTTGCAATTCAAAAATAACCAATCCGAATACTCCGACCAAAGATAAAAACACTGCCAAAAGACATAGGATGGTAACCAATGCTCCTTGTTTTTGACTTTTATGGTAAAGCTCATCCAATACCGAATCAAAAAAATGAATATCGACCGGATATCCAGGCATTAACTCTTCCGTCACTTTGTGGATATGTTCGATCGCCGCCCGCGGATCTCCTCCGGCAATTTTCACATACGAATATCTTTCCGGTACCGTATGGCGATAATGATTCTTAGCCGATACCCAAAGCCCCAGCGGACGCAATTGCCTATACAAAGATTCATAGTGAACATCTTCAAAAATACCTACGATCTGCACCGGTATGTTATTATCAGAAATGTTTGTACCTACTATATCCGAAAGATCATTTATTCTTCCAGAAGTAAAACGGGAAGCTATATCCTTTGCCGCACTTTCACTTAAGATACAGACAGGTTGACTATTACCCGGAGCTTCATCCGACGGACGGAAATATCGGCCGGCAATCATTTTAATATCCATTAATTCAGGGAAGCGAGAAGAAACACCAAACCAACTCATATAAGAATGTTGCCCCTCATAGCTATATCCTATAAAGGAACGGGACTCGTCCGAAACAAATTTAAACTCACTAAAGGCCACATCTCTGATATCCGGGCTCTCCAGAAGGCGGGCTTTGAACAGTTCACTTTTATTCAATGCCGCTCCCATACTTAATCTTACTTCCATGATATGGTCCTTATTAAATCCCAAATCAACATTTCCTATATATTTGTTTTGCAAAAAGACGAACAACGAACCGACAACCAATGTGATTGAAATAACAAACTGAAATCCGATCAGCAATTTCCGGGTATTCTTCGCCCTATCACTTAGTGCGAAAGTTTTATTCAGAGCCATCACCGGAGGGAAGGAGGTTATATAAAAAGCGGGATATATTCCGGCAAACATACCACATCCTATCACAATTAATGACGTCATCGCTAAAATCCTCCAGTTGGAGAATAAATCTAACCGATGCCCCAACATATCTGCAATCCATTGAACATCGCTTAAAAGAAAAACAAAAAACAGAGCTATAAAAAATGCAAGTACGGTGATTATTAAAGATTCCAGAACAAGATATCTCCGAAGCGTAGCATCCGAACTACCCAATACTTTTTGAATAGTAATCGACTTAGTACGTATCGGCGCCAATGCAATAGAAAGGTTTATATAATTAACCATCGCAATACCGATAATCAGGACGGCTACAAAAAATAACATATTCGTCCTTAACTTATTGCCGACAGGAGCCGCATCTGCGCGTACCTGCTGGCCAAAATAAAGTTCAGTCAAAGGTCTGAGACGAATATCTTCAATCGCGAAATTTTTAAGAAACTCCTTGTTATTGGTCATATATTGATCAATGGTTGCAGGAACTGCTTCAGGAGATGACATCAACAGGTAACAATAGTATGGACCTGTATTCCAATCATGCATCATTTCTTTTTCCATGATTGGAATATACAACGCATTTTTCAAACGGGTATTTTCCGGAAAATCACGATAAACCCCGCCGACTATATATGCCGGTTCAAAATGGAGTCCATATATGTCTGTACCTTCAGCACTTTCAAATTCCGAAAAATAAACAGGTTTACCAACCGGATTACCTTCACCGAAAAATTTCCGGGCCATGCTTTCCGATATCAATACACCATCCGGATGGTTCAGGCAATCCGCACTACCGGCAACCATCTCAAAACCAAAAACTTTTGTATATCCGATAGTTATTCGTTCCACTTGTTCCATATAGCTCTTACCATCAACTTTTTTGCTGGTAGAAACACCTAAACGGACAGAGGAATAAACCAGATTATTTGTAATAGCAGCTGCTTCTATACCGGGTGAAGCCGCAATAAAACGTTCAAGCTGTGGGCGCGAGAAGTTAGCTTCCCATATCCCATCATTACGCATATTCTCTAGTTGAAATATTCTCTCTCTATCGGGTATAGATACATCAAAATTATATTCATAACTTACATGTATCCAAATCAGAATAAATAATACAAAAGCAAAACTCAACCCCAAAAGGTTAGTGGCTGTAGCCAACTTATAACGCGTTAGAACGTAAAGCAAATTTCTGAATGTACTTTGCATATTTAATTAATTTGGTTTTACCTGTAATAGCTACGACTTTATTCATAACTAATCAAAAAGTATGCCAAAACACAAATATAATTAATTATCAACACATTAACTTCATTTACAACATTCAAAGGTGTCTAATTATTTGATAGTTGTGTAAAGAAATTAGACACTTCAGATATTAAACAAACTTGCCCAAGATTACGCTAAACTTGGGCAAGATTTTGCTGATTACATTAGGAGGCGATTTTAAATCCAGCCCCTTTTCTTATATAATCTTTTTTATTATTCAATTAAAAACAAAGCGGAAAAGCCTGTAACATCAAACACCTCTCTGACATCATCATTCAAACCGCACAAACGCAATATTCCGCTTCGATGGGAAACTTTTTTCTGTAACAAAAGAAACACTCTCAATCCGGAACTACTTATATATTTAAGATCAGAACAATCCACTTTTACTTTCAAAGCCGTTCCGGTAAGAACAGGTTCTATTGTTTTTTCAAAATCAGCACTGCTATTCGTATCCAATCTACCGGAAACAATTACTACAACTTCCGGCCCTTCCGTAACTGTTACTTTCATATTACCATTCATATATTATGCTTTTATTTTTTTCTTCATAATCAAAACATTCTGTTTCTTTTCTCTCCTATAACTCACCTCATCCATTATCTGCTTAATTAAAAAGATCCCTAATCCGCCAATAGGACGTTCATCTGCAGACAAAGTAATATCAGGATTTTCGCGTTTGGTAGGATCAAAAGCTATACCCGAATCTATTAACATCAGGGTCAGCCAGCCTTTGTCATACGACACTACAATATTTATAGAACAACCTTTTTCGCCCGGTTTATATGCATAAAAAATAATATTGGATACTGCTTCTTCCAGAACCAGATTTAGTTTCATCCGGAATGCAGACGGCAGATGAAACTCTTCATCCACGACCTCCAGAAAATCATTTATCCGGTCTAATTCCTTAATATCATTTTCAATACACAATGTCTTTTGCATATATTCCCGAGTTTGGGGCTAAAGGTATCAAAAAAATAATTCCTTCCGAAAGAAATTTTATTTTCTCTCGAAAGGAATTATGATTTCTAGAGGATGTAGTAGTCTCGCCGGGAATCGAACCCGGATCTAAAGTTTAGGAAACTTCTATTCTATCCATTGAACTACAAGACCATTCCTTATTGGTGCGGCAAAAGTATAATCTTTTCCGCAAACTGGCAAGTATTCAAAGAGCAAACTACCTAATCAAACAGACTTTGCAACACCGAAAAAGATTTTATCTCCGGGAACTCCGGCAGATGCAACCGGTAATATTCTAATATACGCTCAATAATACGTACACGATCTTTACGGGAGAAGGTGAATAAGGACATATTTTCAAAGCTGATTTTCAACAAACGGGCAAATATCAGGCTCTCTTCCCGGTTCAAATAATGACGGTGCATTGGTATTGAATCTATAAAAACACCATTCAACATATCGAAATAATATCCCTGATTATGGGAATCCGCATTCGGATAAATACCTAAATAATATAACAGGCGAAGCAAAAAAACAAGATGGAAATTGGCAACTCCTTCTTCTGAGTACTCCAACATTTGAATGGATTCATAAAGAAATCCAAACAGGCGGGCATCGGGTTCCGTATCTTTCACTACCCGGAAAAGAACCTCCGATAAGAAAAGAGCCAGCACATTTTTCACGGGATTGCAGAAAAGCGCTGTAAGCGGATAACATATTTTTGTTTCTTTAATCCGATGCAAATCCCGCTTATTAAGATGCTCCACCTCCATTTCCAAGACGGACAAAGGCATAAACAGTGCTTTGGAAACCGTGCTTTTCTTTCCCCGGTTACGCGCAACCAGATAAGAAGCCCGTCCAAAAGCCTCCGTATACATATATATAATAGAATACTTATCGTTATACGGAATAGAATGCAAAACAATTCCCCGTGTCTTACTCAGCATAAATTTATATCTTTGTAGAGCAAAGATACAAAACAACAAACTATTATGCGTATCATCAGTTACATAAAAAAGAACAGATTATGTTAGATCTTACCACTCCATCATTATTGTTTTCGGCCATATCGCTCATATTGCTGGCGTACACAAACCGGTTTCTGTCGTATGCAAGTGTAGTACGCAACCTGAAAGAAAAGCATCAACAGACACACGATCCGAAAGATTTTGCCCAGATAGCTAATTTGAGGAAAAGGCTTTATCTTACACGTTCCATGCAGATACTGGGTATTCTTAGTTTACTCTTTTGCGTCATCGCTATGTTCTTTATCTATATTTCATGGCAAATAATTGCAGCATGGATATTTGGTGTTGCACTCCTGTTATTAGCAGCGTCATTATGCGTATGCATCTGGGAAATAAACATTTCCGTAAAAGCGCTGGAAATACATTTAGAGGATTTAGGTTCTAAATAGAAGTTAAAACAAATGCTTCTATTAAAATTTCCTTTGAAATGTTTTGGTAGTTTGACGAGATGATCTATCTTTGCACTCGCAATCGGGAAATCAACATTCTCAGAGTGCTAAAAGTGAGAGCTTTGACAGTTTGGCCCGTTCGTCTATCGGTTAGGACGCAAGATTTTCATTCTTGAAAGGGGGGTTCGATTCCCCCACGGGCTACAATAAACAAGATTAAAGAATAAATAGAGAGGATATCTAAGAAATGGCAAATCACAAGTCATCAATCAAAAGAATCAGACAAACAAATGCAAAACGTTTGCATAACAGATACTATGCAAAAACTGCAAGAAATGCAATGAGAGTTTTGCGTGCTACCGAAGACAAGAATGAAGCTCAGGCTCTGTTCCCGAAGGTATGCTCAATGTTGGATAAACTTGCCAAGAAAAACATTATTCATAAGAATAAGGCAGGTAATCTGAAGTCAAAGTTGGCTAAGCATGTCAACAAACTTGCACAAGCATAAGGTAAATACTTTATATAAAGTGTGAAGCCGGACTCTATTAAGCCCGGCTTTTTTAAACCTGACGGCCCGTTCGTCTATCGGTTAGGACGCAAGATTTTCATTCTTGAAAGGGGGGTTCGATTCCCCCACGGGCTACCCGATAAAGAGGACAAAGTTTAAATTTTGTCCTCTTTACGCATTTATAGTTACTGTAATTATTGTCGTTATTTTTTCATCCCGAACTTCCTAAAAAAACGACGGCACATACCAAGGAGAATTTCCCCAAATCCCAGCTTGCCATCTTCGGCATAAGTAATCAAATGTTCCTGTTCCATCCGGCAAAGACTATGAAGCATACCGGTACAAAATAAAATATAAACATGAGTACTGGTTACCAAGACCAAACGGATATTCCGAAGCGGAAGTGGAGATATCTTACTCCACGGTAAAATCAGATGCTTTTCGGACAGTTCAAATCCCATACTTTTTTTCAGTGGAGAAAGAAGCCCTATAACTTCATCGGCATACATTTTACGCGTATGCTTTGCGACCTCACGGATCACGGCGTTCATAAACTCATCCATACATACTTAAGTTTTGGCATGTCCCGTTACCAAACAGAATGGGGCACGAAACATACTCATCCTCGAAGCGAAGGTACTGGAAACCCGACCACTAAGAATATTGTATGCCCGCACCCCAACTTATTGTAGCAAAATGTACATAAGCGTGGCACGAACATTTAATATCAGTGATCAAAAATTTCCAGTTTTTCGCTTCTGATAATTAAATGTTCAAAAAAAATGCTGCCGGATGTCTTTCTCCTGACAACAACAGCAAAGATACTATATTTAATAAATAAAGAACACCAGCCTAACAGAAAGTTTACCCCGTTGCCTACCCTTTTTGATTTAGTTGCCTATCCTTTTCAATCGGGTTGCCTACCCAAAATACCCCCGAAAGGGTTTTCAGTATTTTCACACGCCGAAAGGACTACCATGTCAATTATTTTCACTATATTTGTTAGCTTTTTATAGGCAGATAATTACTGATTAAAACAATATAAACTCATGAGTGAAGAAATTAAGAATACTGCTAACGAATACTCGGCAGACAGTATTCAGGTGCTTGAAGGGTTAGAAGCCGTACGCAAAAGACCGTCTATGTACATTGGTGACACCAGCGAAAAAGGGTTGCACCATTTGGTATACGAAGTTGTAGACAACTCGATAGACGAAGCTCTTGCCGGATATTGCTCTAATATTGACGTAATAATCAACGAAGATAATTCAATCAGCGTTACCGACGACGGCCGCGGTATTCCTGTAGATTTTCATGAGAAAGAAGGAAAATCAGCTTTGGAAGTAGTATTAACCGTATTACATGCCGGAGGTAAATTTGACAAAGGTTCTTACAAAGTTTCCGGTGGTCTGCATGGGGTGGGTGTGTCCTGCGTGAACGCTCTTTCCACTTATCTGAAAGCAGAAGTCCGCAAAAACGGAAAATTATACATGCAAGAGTTTTCTTGCGGTAAACCCTTACATGATATAGAAATAGCAGGCGATACGGATGGAGTGGGAACAACCATTTCTTTCAAACCGGACGGAAGCATTTTCAGTGTCACCGAATATAAGTACGATATTCTGGCAACACGTTTACGCGAACTTGCTTTCCTGAATGCCGGTATTACGCTGCATCTGACGGATAAACGCGTAAAGAAAGAAGACGGGACTTATAAATCCGAAACTTTCCATTCGGAAGAAGGCTTGAAAGAATTTGTCCGTTACATAGACCGCTCCAAAGAAAAGTTGATCCAGGATGTTATTCATATCGTGACTGAAAAACAGGGTATACCCGTAGAAGTGGCCATGACTTACAATACGTCCTACAACGAAAGCGTATTTTCTTACGTTAACGACATTAACACGATAGAAGGAGGTACTCACCTGGCTGGTTTCCGCCGCGGTTTGACCCGTACGCTAAAGAAATACGCAGAAGATTCAAAATTGCTGGAAAAGGCAAAAGTTGAAATCCAGGGAGACGATTTCCGCGAAGGTCTTACCGCTGTCATTTCTATCAAAGTAGCAGAACCCCAGTTTGAAGGACAGACAAAAACAAAGCTGGGCAACAGCGAAGTAACCGGAGCCGTAGACCAGGCCATCGGTGAAGCACTGGGATATTATCTGGAAGAACATCCGAAGGAAGCCAAAATAATTGTAGACAAAGTAATTTTGGCAGCACAGGCTCGTCAGGCTGCACGTAAAGCCCGCGAACTGGTACAACGTAAATCTCCAATGACAGGTGGAGGTCTTCCGGGCAAACTGGCTGACTGCTCATCTAAAATTGCTGCTGACTGTGAGTTATTCCTTGTCGAAGGAGATTCTGCTGGTGGTACGGCCAAGCAGGGACGCGACCGTAACTTCCAGGCTATTCTCCCGCTTCGTGGTAAGATTCTGAATGTCGAAAAGGCAATGGACCATAAAATATTTGAAAGTGAAGAAATCCAGAATATTTTCCGTGCCATGGGAGTTACCATCGGAACAGAAGATGACCCGAAAGCTCTAAATATGGATAAGATACGTTACCACAAGGTAATTATCATGACCGATGCCGATGTGGACGGAAGCCACATTGCAACATTGATCCTGACCTTCTTCTTCCGCCGTATGCGTGCTCTGATAGAGAACGGATATGTTTATCTGGCTACTCCCCCGCTCTACTTATGTAAGAAGGGTAAAGTGGAAGAATATTGCTGGACGGAACAACAACGACAAGCTTTCATCGACAGATACGGTAATGGTAATGAAAATCAGATCCACACCCAACGTTATAAAGGTTTGGGAGAAATGAACGACCACCAGTTATGGGATACGACAATGAATCCGGATAACCGTACTCTGAAGCAGATCACTATCGATAATGCCGCCGAAGCAGACCAGATATTCTCCATGCTTATGGGTGAAGACGTTGGCCCGCGCCGCGAATTTATTGAAGACAATGCAACATACGCTAAAATTGACGCCTAAACAGTTGATAATTGACAGTTGGCAGGTGCGCAAGTGGTACTTTAACTGTCAATTGTCAATTGTCAACTTAAAAAGATATGAATATGAAGATCCGTCGTCCGAATTTAGAAACCTTATATAAGGAAGTTGATCAGTTTATACCATTAAAAAGAAGCCTTCAACCTCCACGCATAGGAATTTCGGCTAATCGGAAAGACGGACTTTCCTGTATAGCCGAAACATACGTACAATCCGTACTGGCAGCCGGAGGAGCTCCGGTTCTTATTCCGGTCATTACGGATCTGGCAGCACTAACAGCTATCATTTCCAACCTGGACGGGCTATTAATGAGCGGAGGCGGAGACATCAACCCGCTTTATTTGCTTGAAGAACCAATACCCCAGTTACAGGATGTGGACACATACAGGGACGAATTCGACTTAATCCTGCTCCGCCTTGCAATCAACCGCCAATTGCCTATTATGGGCATATGCCGCGGGCATCAACTTATCAATGTAGCATTCGGAGGCAGTATTTACCAGGATATTCATTCGCAAAGCGACCATAAATTATTAAAACACAGCCAGAGTCTGGCACGTGAATTTGCTTCGCATACCGTCAGTCTGGACGAAAGCGAAAGCAAACTCGGCAAGATATTAAAGGAAGACCCGATACTCGTAAACTCTTTCCATCACCAAGCAATAAAGGAAGTTGCTCCTGAGTTTATCGCTACGGCAACGGCTCCCGACGGAATCAACGAAGCAATAGAACATCCGGAAAAAACAATTTTCAGTGTACAATGGCATCCTGAAACCATGGCACCAAATGGTGACGAACAGATGCTGAAGCTATTCAGATATCATGTTGATACAGCCCGTACATTTGCCCGGGCGAAAGAGATTCACAACCGTAACGTCACTATAGACTCGCACACAGACACGCCGATGATATTTCCGGGCGAATTCAATATCGGCATGAAAGAAGGCGGAAAGGTGAATCTTCCTTTTATGGAGGAAGGGTTGATCGATGCGACCTTTATGGTTGCCTATATTCCACAAGGATCAAGAGACGATATTTCTTCACAGAAAGCCACCGACTTGGCAATAAACCGTCTCCTTGAAATCCGCCGCCAGCACATGTTGAACCGTACACGTATGTGCATTGCCCATTCTCCGCAGGAAGTACATGTACTGAAAGCCGCCGGCAAGAAGTCCATTTTACTAGGTGTGGAAAACGGATATGCCATAGGTAAGGACATTGCGAACGTTGCACGCTTCAAAGAACTGGGTGTAGCTTATATTACCCTTTGCCATAACGGTGATAATGATATTTGCGATTCTGCCCGGGGAAATGGAGAATGGAACGGCCTCAGCCCCTTCGGAAAAGAAGTAATACATGAAATGAACCGGCTTGGTATCATGATAGACGTTTCGCATGCTGCCGAAAGCACATTCTATGATGCGCTGGAAACCAGCCGTTATCCGATTATCGCTTCCCACTCTTCTGCCCGTGCCCTTTGCGATCATCCGCGTAATCTGACGGATGACCAGTTGAAAGCACTGGCCGAACGCCAGGGAGTGGTACAACTCTGCCTTTACAAAGGTTTTATCAATAAAGATTCAGAAAAGGCTTCACTCAGTGATGCCATCCGCCATATCAACCATATCGTAAATCTGATTGGAATAAACCACATAGGCATTGGTTCCGACTTTGACGGCGACGGCGAGCTAATCGGTTGCCGTGCAACCAACGAGTTGATAAACATCACAGTTCGTCTGCTGGAAGAAGGATATACTGAAAATGAAATAGCTAAAATATGGGGCGGCAACCTGCTGCGTGTAATGAACAAAGTACAATACGGCCCCGATCACGAATAAAAATAATTAACAGGTTATAATCCCAAACTTATGATAAAAGTGGTTTCTATTTTACTAAGTATCATATTGTTTTCATGCGGCCAGAAAGGGACCGGCGAAACAACGGCTCCGGTTGCCGAATTGAAGAAAGCCCCGACAACTATCACTCCTTCCTTCGATGCAGACAGTGCATACGCCTATGTTGAAAAGCAAGTGTCGTTCGGCTACCGTATTCCGAACACGTCGGCTCATAAAGCTTGTGGCAATTATCTGGCCTCCGAACTAAAACGCTTCGGGGCACAAGTATACGAACAGGAAGCAACACTGACGGCATACGACGGAACTCCATTGGAATCGCGTAACATAATCGGTTCCTTCAATCCCGATAAAGAGAAACGCATCCTGCTTTTCGCCCATTGGGACACACGTCCTTACTCGGATCACGATCCCAACCCAGCCAATTACCGGAAACCGCTGGATGGTGCCGACGATGGTGCAAGCGGAGTAGGTGCCCTGTTAGAAATAGCCCGTCAGATGGGAATAAAGACTCCCGACGTGGGAGTAGATATCATCTTCTTTGATGCGGAAGATTACGGAGTACCCGAATTTGCGAAAGAGAAATATGGAGACAGTAGCGATACCTGGTGCCTGGGCAGCCGTTTCTGGGGAAAAAACCCGCATAAACCGGGCTACAAGGCAGAGTTCGGCATCCTGCTCGACATGGTAGGAGCCAAAGATGCCGTATTCTATAAAGAATATATCTCCATGCGCCATGCAGCACGTTATGTGGACGAAGTATGGGAAGTTGCCCGTAAGCTGGGATATGGCAAGTATTTTATCAATGCAAACGGCGGAGGTGTAACAGACGACCATGAAGCTGTTATTGAAGAAACCGGTATTCCCTGCCTGGACATTATCAATTATGATCCGGAATCGGTCAAAGGCTTCCGCGACCATTGGCATACACAGAACGATAACATGGGCAATATAGACAAAAACGTACTGAAAGCCGTAGGCCAAACAGTACTTGAAGTAGTATATAACAGATAAAAGATAGAAGACAATGACAATAAACGAACTTCAGGACAACGTTATAGAGGAGTTCTCCGCTTTTGATGACTGGATGGACAAGTATGCGTTGTTGATAGACCTGGGCAACTCCCTTCCTCCGCTGGAAGACAAGTACAAAACAGAATCGAACCTTATTGAAGGCTGCCAGAGCCGTGTTTGGCTGCAAGCCGATTATGTGGATGGAAAGCTCGTTTTCCAGGGCGAAAGCGATGCTGTTATTGTAAAAGGAATCGTTTCCCTCCTGATCAACATACTATCGGATCACACACCGCAGGAAATACTGGATGCCGATCTGTATTTTATTGAGAAAATAGGCCTGAAAGAACACCTATCGCCTACCCGCTCCAACGGCCTGGTTTCCATGGTGAAGCAGATGCGCATGTACGCACTGGCTTTCCGTACGAAAGAAATGGAATAAATCAGAACTGCAGTTCAAGTTGTTCGGGCAATAAGGTAAAGGTCTTACGATGGTAGGGGGTAATACCCAACCGGCGAATCGCTTCACGGTGTGTACGTGTAGGATAGCCTTTATTCTCTGTCCAGAGGTAACCCGGATATTCTTCAGCCAAGCCATTCATATAATCATCACGATATGTCTTAGCAAGAATAGAGGCGGCGGCAATCGAAAGATATTTGCCGTCGCCTTTTATAACTGTCGTATGCCGGATATCCGGATATGGGTTGAAGCGGTTGCCGTCTATCAAAAGGTGTTCGGGTTTTACCTTTAACTGCCCTATGGCACGGTGCATCGCCAGAAAAGAGGCGTTCAGTATATTGATACGGTCTATTTCTTCCGGCGAAACAATACCCACCGCCCAAGCCAATGCCTCCTGCTCGATAACAGGACGCAGAGCATAACGCTTCTTTTCGCTAAGCTGTTTACTGTCGTTCATATCTTCATTCTGAAAATCGGGTGGCAAAATAACAGCAGCGGCAAATACCGCACCTGCCAGACAACCACGTCCTGCTTCATCACAGCCGGCCTCTATCCGGCCGGCTTCCATATAGGGTAATAACATACTAACCTGTCTCTTTTCTTTTTGTCCGTTATTTATTCGGGAAGATACAACATATCATCCGGCAACACAGATTCTTTTATCTTACGGCTGGAAACGCCTACTTCCAACATCTCTCCCATATAATCTTCAAAATACAGAACACGCAATTCGTGGAAACCGGCTTTAAGGGCTACCATTCCCTTCCTCTGCCTGTCATTGTGTCCGCCATCGTTATCCACTACCATATGTCCGTCAATAAACAATTTGGAACCGTCGTCGGAGAAGGTGTAGAAGCGGTAAACGCCATCTTCAGGGATATTGACCAACGTACGGAAATCGTAAGCAAAATGATCTTTGGCAGGAGCTTCTTTGATAGAGAAATTCTTCATCGTTCCCTCTTTCAGCTTAGTGCCGGCGGCTATCTGATCGGTCTGTTTAAACTTACCTTCGTAATAAGTATAAGCAACGCCATGCTGTTTAGGTTTTACATTCTTAGCCGGAAGGTAAGTCATCGTTTCCTCGTCTTTTGAATTAAGGCCGGAAGGATAATAGTAAACATATTCGCGGCCGGCGGGGGTAGTGATCCATGTGTCGAATCCGCGCTGTCCTTCGCTTAACTCAATACCCCGTCCGCCTCTTACCAGGTCGCCATAGGCATCGGCACCTGTTACGCGACCGTATGCCAAAGCTATATCAAAGTTCAAGCCGATAAAATCGTTGTCGTGGTCGTGTCCGGCAAAGACACCCATAACATCACCCATTTCGATAAAAGAAGCAAACATGCCCGTGTTAATGTCCGGCGAAGCAACGGCGCCTTCGTTCATAACACCCAGTTTCGTATCGGAACGGCCTACTTTATAATATTCGGGAAGCGGAATGTGGAAGAAAGCCAAGGCAGGGTAAGGTTTTCCCCCGTTAGCCTGCGTATATTTTGTACTCTGGTCGCGGTACCAGGCAATCTGATCGAAATGAATCCAGTCATAATGGCCATACTCTTTCAATGTAGGATAGTCGTTGGAGTCGATGCAATATAGCAGTGTCGCTATTTTTTGTTTATCCTTCGAGCCATAAACAGGCAAGATATAATTTCCGCATCCGCGGATATTTTCCGGTCCTTTCGCGCCAACGAAATAGGGCGACCGGAGCAGCATATCATATATTTCTCCTTTTGCCACAACTTCAGCGTCATGATTCCCCATAAGAACGGCATAAGGTATTTTAGCTCCGTCAAATATATTGATTATAGCTTTCCAACCTTCAACACCCGGAGCCGATGTTACCACATCACCCGTAAGGATTGCCACATCCGGTTGCTCCGCCTTTATCACGGACTGGATAGTTTCTGCCGTTTTTGCAGAATTGGGAGATTTATTGTCCCAATGTATATCCGTAAACTGAACGATTTTAAACTTACCGTTCTTAAAAGACAACTGCCCGTTATAGGCCGACAGGGACAGCGGAAGACAAAGCAGGCAGACAACTGCCAGTAATAAGATTTTTTTCATGGCATTTAATTTTATACATTATAGTAAAATTCAATACATCAGAACATTTTCCGTACCCGCTCTACTCCAGCAACAAAGGCGTCGATTTCTTCCTTTGTGTTATAAAAGGAAAATGAAGCACGAACCGTACCTTCGATACCTAACACCTGCATAAGAGGCTGCGCACAATGATGGCCGGTGCGGACGGCGATCCCCAGGCGATCCAGCAACATTCCCATATCGTAATGGTGGATATTACCTACAAGGAAAGAAATAACAGCCCCTTTATCGACCGCTTGTCCAAAGATGCGCATGCCTTCGATCGCATTCAGTTTGTCAGTTGCATAAGTCAGCAGTTCATGCTCGTAAGCAGCAATATTATCCATCCCCAGGCGGGTAACATAATGCAGAGCTTCGGCCAGGGCTGTGCTACCGATATAATCGGGTGTTCCGGCTTCAAACTTAAACGGAAGTTCATTAAACGTTGTTTTCTCAAAAGAAACGGCAGCGATCATCTCTCCCCCACCCTGATAAGGAGGTAGTTTTTCGAGCCATTCTTCTTTACCGTACAGGACGCCTATTCCGGTAGGCCCATACACCTTATGTCCGGAAAAGACATAAAATTCGGCATCCAACGCCTGTACATCCACAGCCATGTGCGGAACGGACTGTGCACCATCCACTAAAACAGGAACACCGTTGCGATGAGCCTCTTCTATCATTTCGGCTACCGGATTTATCGTACCCAGCACATTCGAAACATGAGTTACCGACACGAGGCGGGTACGGTCGGAAAAAAGCTTACGATACTCATCCAGCTTCAATTCTCCTTTCTCGTTCATCGGAATCACTTTCAACGTGATGCCTTTCTTTGCTGCTTGTATCTGCCAGGGCACAATGTTGGAATGATGCTCCATGACAGAGACGATCACCTCATCGCCGGCCGACATACATTCGTCTGTGAAGCTTGAAGCAACCAGATTGATGGCTTCTGTTGTGCCGCGGGTGAAGATTATTTCGTTGGTAGAACGAGCATTCAGGAAATGTTGTACCGTGCGACGGGCGTCTTCGTGTGCTTCCGTAGCTGCCTGGCTCAGAAAGTGGACTCCACGGTGGATATTGGCATTTACGTTATAGTAACCGTTTTCAATCTTCTCTACAACACAACGCGGTTTTTGTGTAGTTGCCGCATTATCGAAGTAAATAAGGGGTTTATCATACACCGGATGCCCCAGGATTGGAAAATCGGACCGGATTGCATTAATGTCTAACATAACAATTTTTTATTTAGTCGTATAACACGTACCAAAGATACGATGTTTATTTTAACAACGATGATTTATTTATTCATACCTAGGCAACCACATCAAAATTAACTACTATAAAGGCCATTTTATATTCCACATTACCACCTTCCGTTGATCCCTGCATTCGATCTTATTTGAATAGGCAACTATTTTCCGAAAGGTAAGCAACCAAATACTTTTTTACTAACTCATCAGAAGCCGTCCAGCGGAACCAACACCGTAGGGATAAGCAACAACATACCCACGACAATAAAGAGCAACAGAATGCGGAAGAACCACTTCACCCACACTTCATAAGGAATGCGGGCCATCCCCAGTGCCCCCATCAACACGCCAGAGGTGGGTGTAATCATATTCGTGAAGCCGTCGCCAAACTGGAAGGCCAGTACGGTTGCCTGGCGCGATATGCCGATCACGTCGGAGAAGGGCGCCATAATAGGCATCGTGAGTGCTGCCTTGGCCGAACCGGAAGGGATGATAATATTGATAGCCGTCTGGATCAGGTACATCACGCCCAGCGAAGTAATACACCCCGCTTCTCCCATCAAGGCTGCAAGGCCATGCAGAATAGGGTCAATGATCCGCCCCTCCTGCAAAATCTGGATAATACCACCGGCAAAGCCGACCACCAAAGCGGCCGACAACATATCTTTGGCTCCCGTAAGGAACTGGCCAATCAATGTATCTGCATTCTCATTATTGGCAAAACCGGAAAGAACCCCCATCGCCAGAAAGATGGCGGATATTTCCACCAGATACCATCCGTACCCCATCACGCCGGTTACCAGAAACACAATGGTAAATCCCAGCAGGTTCAAGATAAAAAGCTGGTTGCTTTTGCGCAAGGCTACAAAGCCGGAAAAGGCAAACAGAGCGGAAAACACAGGTACCGCCGGAAAAGAGAGGCTTCCCTCTCCCACAGTAAACGTTGTCTGCGGGTAGTTTGCGGAAAAGGCTATCAAGGCAATCATGATAAGGGCATATACAATCCAGGCAGAACGTGTGGTGGGTACCTCCAACGTCTCCCCGGATGCCTCTTCCCCCCGTTCACGCCAATAGGCATCGGCTCCATACATAAGGGAACGCTCCGGATGTTTGTATATCCGGTGGGCATACCGAAGTACAACCACAATCAATATAGTTGTCAATATAACCCAGCAAAACAGACGGTAGCCGAAGCCCGAGAACAACGGCAAATCCGACAAACCCTGTGCAATACCGATAGTAAACGGGTTAAGCACAGCCCCCGAAAAGCCCACATGTGCCGCCACATACACCATACAAAGTCCCGTTATGGAATCATATCCCATCGAAATGGCAAGTGGCACAATAATAATGACAAAAGCCAGCGTCTCTTCGCTCATGCCAAAGATCGCCCCGAAGGCGCTGAACAAAATGATAATGAAAGCTACCACCACATTATTCACCCCCAGCCGACGGAACAGGCCGAAACGTTCAATCCGCCGCGAGTTGCGGAGAAAGGAGAGAATACCGGCATCTATCGCCCGGCTGCTGTTCATAATCTGGAATGCCCCACCTATAATTAACAGGAAGGCGATAATACCCGACTGCTTCTCGAATCCCTCCATCAATGCACCGAACACCTGCCAACTCTGCGGGGAGGCTTCGACGGCATGGAAAGAATGATCGACAATCACCGTACGTTCGGAACCGTTCACCTCCACCGTCTCCCGGGCATATTCTCCGGCAGGAATCACCCACGACAAGACGGCGCAAATAAGTATGACTACGGAAATAATAGTATAGGTATGGGGAATTTTATTCAGTTGCATGTATATTATATCTGTTATCGTTCGTATCGCGTTTATTTACTTGGCTCCTTCCCTGCCGAAATTAAAGTAAGGAGATTCCGTACGGGCACCGTCCATCAGGGCGGCAAGTTCTTCTACTTTGTCCGGAAACTGTGAGGCAAGATTATGGTCTTCATGAATATCTTTGCTTAAGTCATAAAGTTCCAGGATTGTTTCACCTACAACCGGCTGGCGTATCAGTTTCCAGTTGCCGGCACGAAGGGCTTCGCGCCCGTTAAGTTCATGAAACTCCCAATATAGGTAATCGTGCTGTTTCTGTTCTCCCTTTCCAAACAAGGTGGGCAAAAAGGAGATTCCATCGCCTGGCTGGAGAAGGGTTGTACCGACCAGCTCCGCCAGAGTAGGCATTACATCCCAGAATGCACAAACCTGATCTGTTTTCTTACCCGATTTAATCTTACCGGGACACCAGGCCACCATAGGCACACGGATACCGCCTTCGTATACATCACGCTTAATTCCTCTTAAAGGGCCATAACTACGGAAGAAGTCCGGGTCGGCACCTCCTTCATGATGAGGGCCGTTATCGCTGGTAAAGATCACCAGCGTATTTTTATCGAGTCCCTGCGCTTTCAGTTCAGCCAGTACCTCGCCCACGTACATATCGAGCCGTGACACCATAGCTGCAAAAGAAGCTTTGGGTTGTTCCGAAGTATTATAACCTCCCATCACTTTATCAAACTTGCCGATATAGGGTGTTTCATCGAATTTATTTTCATACATCCTGTAAATGAAATCATGCGGCAAGTTGAGTTCGGCATGCGGCAAAGTGTAAGTAAGCATGGCAAAGAAAGGCCTGTCCCTATTGTCGCGGATAAACCGGAGGGCCTGCCGGTGAATAAGGTCTTGCGAATAGGTTACACATGCATTGTCATTATTCTCCGGCAAAAGCACCTTATCTTCATTATGCCACAAATGATCCGGATAAAAAGTATGAGACTGGCGCTGGCAGTTATAACCGTAAAACTCGTCGAATCCCATCTTATTCGGCACAGAAACAGAGCCGGGATTACCCAATCCCCATTTACCGAAAATACCGGTTACATACCCGGCCGATTTCATCATCGTTCCCAGTGTATAAGTATCGGCCTCCATTGGCTGCTGTCCTTCCGGTTTAATCTCCCGGTTACCGCGCACCTGCGAATGTCCGGTATGCAATCCTGTCATTAGTGAACAACGCGAAGGTGCGCTCACGGTACAACCGGCATAGTGTTGGGTAAACAAAAGACCTTCTTTCGCCATCCGGTCAATATTAGGCGTTTTAATAATTCGCTGGCCATAACAGCCCACATCGCCATACCCTAAATCATCGGCCAGAATATAGATTACATTCAGGGGAACTTCGGGTTTTCCTTTACAACCGGCCAGTCCTGCCAACAGGACGGAACTGATTATACATGCTTTTGCCTGTGTTTTCATCTCGTTACAATTTCAACACGGTTTCCATCCGGATCCAATATCACACCTTCATAATATCCGTCTCCGCTTACGCGGGTTTCGCCGGCAATAACACAACCATCCTCCCTGAACCGTTCCATCATACAGTCTACCTGATCGCGCGTATCTGCATGGAAAGCTAAGTGAGCCAAACCGATATGTTCGGGCAGATAAAATTCCGTAATATCATTCCGCTGCATAATCTCCAGAGAGGGTCCACTCTCGAAAGAGACAAAATAGGAGGAAAAACCTTTCTTGGGATTCACATATTTTTCATTGCTTTTCCCATCAAAATACTGTACATAGAAATCGCGGAGGCGTTCCGGATCATTTGTCCAGAGAGCAATGTGAGTGAGTTGCATAGTAATCAGATTTTAATGATTCACAAAGGTAAACAAAAAACCCGGATAACATATAACGACTGTTATCCGGGTTTTCGGTATTGTTTATCTTATTATTTGCAAATACGGCAACTGGCACATTTAGTCAGTTCCCCTCTGAAACGTTTCTCTACCAACTTATGCAAACGGTCTTTCAATGCATCCAGGCGTACGTGGTCTATCACGTCTGCCGTGAAAGCAACGCTCAACAGCATACGTGCTTCATCACGTGGAATACCGCGGCTTTGCATATAAAAGAGAGCATTCTCATCCAATTGTCCTGTCGTCATACCGTGCGAGCACTTTACATCGTCAGCATAGATTTCCAACTGGGGTTTACTGTACATACGCGCTTCGCGGGTGGCACACAGATTCCGGTTGGTTTGGTAAGCTTCCGTCTTCTGGGCACCCTCTTTTACAAAAATACGTCCGCTGAAAACACCTACGGCACGATCGTTCAACACATTCTTGAATAGTTCGTTGCTGGTGCAATGAGGAACGGCATGCGTTATGTGGCTATAGGTATCCACTTGTTGCTGCTTATCCAAGATAGACATACCGCACAAGTTAGTCTCGGCATTCTCTCCGTTCAATTCGACATAGTAATTATTACGGGTAAGGCCGTTATTCAAAGTAATGCCGTTTACCAGCACATTTGAGGAGGCCTCCTGTTTTACATGAAGTGAAGAGAAGCGGGTAGTAGACTCGCTACTTTCTTCCAGATCGTAATAATCAAAATAAGCACCTTCGCCTGCGAATATCTCAATCACCTGGGTAGACAGGAATTTGACATCATCAATACTATGATCACAAACCAGCAACTTTGCCTCGGAATGAGGTTCCATAATCACCAGAATACGGCGATTGGCCATCGTGTCCACGTCGCTGCGAAATATATTAACCAACTGGATAGGGCGTTCTACCACCACATTCTTTGGTACATACAAAACAAAGCCGTCCTGAGCCAGCATTGTGTTCAAAGCTATAATGCCATCTTTACTGCTCGAGGCAGCCTTACCATAGTAACGGGCTGCTATTTCCGGATGTTGTTCGGTAAAAGTTTTCAATCCTCCGACATATACCCCTTCCGGCAAATTTGCTTTGGGCAATTCTTTATCATAAAAAGAATCATTTACAACAAAATAAAGGGAGGTACTCATATTCGGTACGTCACAGCGAAATACATCATACGGGGTTACAGGAATATCCAAACGGTTGATATTGATCCCGTAATCCGGAGTAAACGCCAGAGCTACATCCGTATATTTATAATCTTCGCCCTTTACAGAAGGAAAGCCCAGCCTTTCAAAATCGGCTAATGCCTGTGCACGCGGAGCGTTCATCACCTCCGAGGCATGACGGCATACAAGGTCTTCACATTGTGCAAAAAGCTCGATATACTGCTGTTCTGCTTTCATATTATTCATCCCCCATCTCTTTCTTGATCCAGTCGTAACCTTTTTCTTCAAGTTCGAGAGCCAGTTCGGGACCGGCTGTCTTCACAATACGTCCTTTGTAAAGAACGTGTACCACATCCGGCTTAATATAATCCAGCAAACGCTGATAGTGAGTAATTACAATTGCTGCATTTTCAGGAGTTCTCAGCTTGTTTACTCCATTAGCCACAATACGCAGGGCATCAATATCCAAACCGGAATCGGTTTCATCCAGAATTGCCAGTTTAGGTTCGAGCATTGCCATCTGGAATATTTCATTACGTTTCTTTTCACCACCAGAGAAACCTTCATTCACACTACGGTTTGCCAGCTTATTATCCAGTTCGACAATTGCACGCTTTTCACGCATCAACTTCAGGAAATCGGTAGCCGATACAGGAGGTTGGCCATTATACTTACGATGTTCGTTCAAAGCAGCACGCATAAAGTTCACCATACTTACACCCGGGATTTCCACCGGGTATTGAAAGCTCAGGAAGATACCTTCCCTACTGCGGTCTTCGGGCGAAAGCTCCAACAAATCCTTGCCATTGAAAGTGACTTCCCCTTCGGTCACTTCAAAAGCAGGATTCCCCACCAATACACTGCTTAACGTACTTTTGCCGGAACCGTTCGGTCCCATGATTGCATGTATTTCACCGACCTTAACCGACAAGTCTATACCTTTCAATATCTCTTTGCCATTTACATTGGCATGTAAGTTCTTTATCTCTAACATACGTTTATATTTTTATCATCCTACACTACCTTCCAACGATATAGTCAGCAATTTCTGTGCTTCGACAGCAAATTCCATCGGAAGTTTGTTCATAACCTCACGGGCATACCCGTTTACAATCAACCCAACTGCCTCTTCAACCGAAATGCCGCGTTGCTGACAATAGAACAACTGCTCTTCACTAATCTTGCTGGTAGTTGCTTCATGCTCTACCACAGCTGTCTCATTCTGAATATCGGCATACGGAAAAGTATGGGCACCACAAGTAGAACTCAGCAATAAACTATCACACTGGCTATGGTTGCGTGCACCCTCCGCACGGGGTGAAACCTTAACCAACCCACGATAGCTGTTCTGACTATGACCGGCAGAAATACCTTTAGAAACAATCGTACTACGTGTATTCTTTCCCAAATGGATCATCTTCGTACCTGTATCGGCCTGCTGATAATTATTTGTGACAGCCACTGAATAAAATTCGCCAACCGAATTATTTCCTGCTAAAATACAACTGGGATATTTCCAGGTAATAGCAGATCCGGTTTCTACCTGTGTCCAGGATATTTTACTACCCTCACCTTTACATAAACCACGTTTGGTAACGAAATTATAGATACCGCCTTTTCCTTCTTTATCGCCTGGATACCAGTTCTGTACCGTAGAATATTTCACCTCCGCATGTTCTTTTGCTACAATTTCAACAATTGCCGCATGCAACTGATTTTCGTCACGCATCGGAGCCGTACATCCTTCCAGATAACTTACATAAGCCTCATCATCGGCAACAATCAATGTACGTTCAAACTGTCCGGTATTAGCTGCGTTGATACGGAAATAAGTACTTAGTTCCATCGGACAACGGACACCTTTCGGTATATATACAAACGAACCGTCCGAGAAAACGGCAGAGTTCAAAGCAGCAAAGAAATTATCACGATAACCAACCACACTTCCCAAATATTCCTGTACCAGGTCGGGATGATGTTGAACAGCTTCGCTAAAAGAACAGAATATAACCCCCTTCTCCGCCAAGTTTTCTTTAAAGGTAGTTTTAACAGATACACTGTCCATGACGGCATCTACAGCCATGCCGCTTAAATGCTTCTGTTCTTCCAACGGAATACCTAATTTATCGAATGTTTTCAACAATTCCGGATCAACTTCATCCAGGCTCTTCGGGCCTTCTTTCTTTTTTGGAGCTGCATAATAAATAATGTCTTGGTAATCTATTGCCGGAATCGTAAGGTGAGGCCATTTAGGCATTTCCAGTGTAAGCCAGTGACGGTATGCCTTCAGGCGGAACTCGAGCAACCACTCGGGCTCATTCTTTTTAGCAGAAATAATACGTACCGTCTCTTCATCCAGCCCCCGGTGAATCGTTTCCGTATCAATCTCGGTAACAAAACCGTATTTATAGTCGCCACTTGTTACCTCATTAATTATATCATTTGATTCTTGCATATTTATATATTTGATTTTATACCATTTACTCCTTCTTTAAAAAACAAATTATCAAAGTAAATGGTTGGAATAATCTTTATCACGATATGATAAAACCGGGATTCTACCTTTGCCTGTCTCGGTATAAGGACCGAACCTTTGTCTACTTCTTCCAGGCCGTTCAGTATTAAACTTACAAATCCCATCATAAAACATAGCCCCAACACTCCACCGGCCAGATGGTTCAATACCCCCAACGGAGTAACGCCTACTATACGGCTTACTACTTCCCCGGCCAATAACACAACTCCTACTATCAACAAGAATCCTGCCACATAGCTGAGAATTGTTACACCTTCCGCCGGGAACCAATCCAAAGCAATGATATATCCTTTTAGCCAAGAAGCTACCCGGGTACAAAAAAAGATTGCAACAAAAAGGGCTATAAGCGAAACAACCTGTTTGATGACTCCATCAAACAGGCCCTTTACAAATCCTATTCCTGCCAGACATAGTAATGTAATGTCCAACCAGTTCATAGCTATAACGTCTTTTTTACTTCTGTTTCTTCGTATGACTCGATGATGTCACCCACCTGAATGTCGTTGAAATTAGTAATATTCAAACCACAATCCAAGC
Source organism: Parabacteroides provencensis (assembly GCF_900232875.1). Classification (NCBI taxonomy): domain Bacteria; kingdom Pseudomonadati; phylum Bacteroidota; class Bacteroidia; order Bacteroidales; family Tannerellaceae; genus Parabacteroides; species Parabacteroides provencensis. Next base: position 525,641 of record NZ_LT960489.1, read on the forward strand.
CGGAAACCACCTCTTTCACATCATCTTTGAAACGTTTCAAAGATCCCAGTTCTCCGGAATAGATTACGATACCGTCACGAATCAAACGAATCTTATTCGTGCGCTTGATCTTACCTTCCCGAACCATACATCCAGCAACCGTACCAACCTTAGTAATCTTGAATACCTGCTGAACTTCCACGTTGGCCGTAATCTCTTCCTTAATTTCAGGAGAAAGCATACCTTCCATTGCACTCTTCACTTCTTCTATTGCATCGTAGATAATTGAGTACAGACGGATTTCAACGCCATCTTTTTCCGCATTACGGCGAGCCTGTACAGACGGACGCACTTGGAACCCGATAATAATAGCATTTGACGCAGCTGCCAGTACTACATCCGATTCAGATATCTGACCAACAGCCTTATGAATTACATTCACCTGGATTTCTTCGGTTGACAAACGTATCAGTGAATCTGACAAAGCTTCTACAGAACCATCCACATCACCTTTAACAATCACATTCAGTTCCTGGAAGTTTCCAACAGCTATACGGCGGCCTATATCATCCAGTGTCAGCATCTTCTGAGTACGAATACCTAATTCACGCTGCAACTGTTCACGACGCGTTGCGATCTCACGTGCTTCCTGTTCCGTTTCCAATACATTAAATGTATCACCGGCCTGAGGCGCACCGTTCAAACCTAAAATCATAACCGGTTCTGACGGACCTGCTTTTTCAACGCGCTGGTTACGCTCGTTAAACATTGCTTTGATACGTCCGTGATGGGTACCGGCCAATACAATGTCACCCATCTTTAATGTACCGTTTTCTACCAACACTGTCGATACATAACCACGTCCTTTATCCAGCGATGATTCAATAATTGAACCGACAGCACGTTTCTTCGGATTGGCTTTCAAATCTAACAAGTCGGCTTCCAACAATACCTTTTCAAGCAATTCTTCGATACCAACACCTTTTTTGGCTGAGATTTCCTGGCTCTGGTATTTACCACCCCAGTCTTCCACCAGATAATTCATATTTGCCAGCTCTTCCTTGATTTTCTCAGGATTTGCATGTGGCTTATCGATCTTATTAATTGCAAATACGATAGGGACACCTGCGGCCGATGCGTGGTTAATCGCTTCAATGGTCTGTGGCATCACGTTATCATCGGCAGCAACAATAATAATTGCAATATCCGTCACCTTCGCACCACGGGCACGCATGGCTGTAAATGCCTCGTGACCCGGAGTATCCAGGAATGTAATACGTCGGCCACTTGCCAACTTCACATTATAAGCACCGATATGCTGCGTGATACCTCCAGCTTCACCGGCAATCACATTCGCGCTACGGATATTATCCAGCAAAGATGTTTTACCGTGGTCTACGTGTCCCATCACTGTTACGATAGGCGGACGCGAAACCCAGTCATCTTCATTATCTTCATCTGCGTCTGCCTTAATGGCTTCTACTACTTCAGCACTCACATATTCAGTTTTGAAACCAAATTCTTCTGCTACGATATTGATTGTTTCGGCATCCAAACGCTGGTTTATAGAAACCATCATACCGATGCTCATACAAGTACCGATAACTTGTGTCACCGGAACATCCATCATATTAGCCAAATCATTAGCCGTAACGAACTCTGTCAGTTTCAATATTTTGCTTTCACGTTCTTCCTGTTCCTGCAATTCGTGTTCACGTTTTTGAACAGCATCACGTTTATCACGGCGATATTTAGCACCCTTATTGTTCTTATTACCCTTATTCGTCAGACGTGCCAATGTTTCTTTAATTTGTTTCTGAACATCCTCTTCGCTAACTTCGGCCTTTACAGGTTTCTTCAGACGAGGCTTACGTTCATCACGCTGAGCACGGGTAAAGTTTGTCCCCGGAGTGTTGTTTACATCCACCCGATCTTTTTTGATGCGTTTACGTTTTTTCTTCGCATCATTTTCCTCACCGGCTTTCACCGGCGTACCTGGCTTAGGAGCGGCATTTGCATCCTTTGGACCTTTAAACGGGCCATTCGGATTATTCGGTTTATTTCCGGCAAATTTTTGCTTCTCATCCCGCTCTTTTCTCTTTTCCTCTTTCGTCTTCTTTTTAGGACGGGTTGATTGATTCAGAGCATTCAGGTCTATCTTTCCGGTAACTTTAATTTTCGATTCAAACTTCGGAGTATTGAGTCGGAAAACAGCCTCGTCAGAGTCATTACTAGAGGCAGTAGTGTCGTCTTTTATTTCGACTTCTTTACCAGAGTTTACTTTTTCAGCACCAACTACAACCTCGGGCTGCTTCTTTTCGGCTTTTTCTTCTTTCACAACTATAACTTTTTCTTCTTTTTTCTCCTCAGCTTTAAATTCCTGTACAACAGCTGGTTTTTCTACCGGCTTCTTTTCCACAACAGGAACAGGTTTAGCAACCGGAACATCCTGTAAAGGCTTTGTATGCTCTTTTACAGCAACCGGTTCTTCTTTTTTCACTACAGGTTCTTCTTTTACCGTAGGCTTTTCCTGTGTTTTTTTATGGGAGTTATCCAGATCTATCCGTCCTTTAGTCACAAACTTAGGTTTCAAATCTTCCGGAATTTCCGTTTTAATTTCTGAAGGCCTCTCTTCTTTCACAGAAGGAGTCTCTTTTTGGACGCGTTCTGCCGCAAAACGATTATAATAATCTTTCTCCGGCATATCTTTTCCAAACTCTTTTACGAGCAAAGCATACTGTTCATCACTGATTCTCGTATTGGGATTATCCTCAACCGAGAACCCTTTTCGGTGCAGGAATTCAACAACCGTGTTGATTCCCACGTTTAATTTTCTCTGTACTTGAATTAATTTTATAGGCATATCTAACTTTGTCGTAATACTTATTCGTTGTCTCCATCATCCTCAAATTCGGCAGATAAAATAGCAAGTACCTCGTCGACTGTCTGTTCTTCAAGGTCAGCACGTTCCACAATCTCGTCGCGATTCATAGCAAGAACACCTTTTGCCGTATAGCAACCTATGTTCTTAAGCGCATCGATTACCCAGCTGTCTATTTCATCTGCAAATTCATCCAGATAAATATCTTCTTCATCAGCACCTTCTATATCCCGGAATACATCAATTGTATATTCGGTCAACATACAAGCGAGTTTAATATTCAAACCGCCTTTACCGATAGCTAATGAAACTTCTTCGGGACGAAGATAAACCTCTGCCTTACGTTCTTCTTCGTTCACACGTATAGATGAAATCTTTGCCGGGCTTAATGCTCGTTGTATGAACAACGACACATTGGATGTATAATTAATTACATCGATATTCTCGTTTCTTAACTCACGGACAATCCCGTGAATACGAGAACCTTTCATTCCAACACAAGCGCCCACCGGGTCAATACGGTCATCATATGATTCCACTGCAACTTTGGCTCTTTCACCCGGGATACGGGCAATAGCCTTAATGGTAATCAGACCATCATTAATTTCCGGCACTTCCAATTCAAAAAGACGCTGCAGGAACACTTTGTCTGTACGCGAAAGTATAATTTTCGGATTATTATTATAATTATCCACTCGTTGTACAATAGCACGAACGGTTTCTCCTTTACGATAAAAATCGGTAGGAATCTGTTCCGATTTCGGGAGCAGCAACTCATTTCCCTCATCATCCAGCAACAGTATCTCTTTTTTCCATACCTGATATACATCAGCCGCAATAATAGATCCGATTCTGTCTTTATATTTCGCGTATAAACTATCTTTTTGCAATTCAAGTATTTTAGAAGCCAAAGTCTGACGCAGGTTCAGGATAGCACGACGGCCAAAATCTGCAAAATGTACTTCATCCGTTACTTCTTCACCCACTTCACAGTCGGCATCAATCTTACGGGCCTCGGTCAAAGTAAGTTGCAGGTTAGAGTCTTCCAATTCATCATCTGCTACCACCGTACGGTTTCTCCAAATTTCAAAGTCTCCTTTTTCGGGGTTGATAATTACATCATAATTTTCATCAGTGCCAAACATCTTAGCTATAACGTTTCGGAAAGAGTCTTCCAATACGCTAATCATTGTCTCCTTATCTATATTTTTCAACTCCTTGAACTCCGCAAGGGTGTCAATCATACTGATTGTTTCCTCTTTTCTGGCCATAATTTACTTGAATCTTATTAAGTATTTTGTATATTTTATTTCATCAAATGTATACGACTGATCTTCCTGCACAGTTACTTTTCGCTTTGCACCTTCCGGTTTGATCTGCTTTTCAACGGTAACAACCACACCGGTTTCATCCGCCGATTTCAGCACACCAGCCAACTTGACTCCGTTTTTAAGCAACATTTCCACTTCATTGCCAATATTCTTAACATATTGGCGAAGAACCTTAAATGCAGAGGTGATACCCGCCGATCCAACTTCCAGTTCATAGTCTTCCACATCCCGGTCCAGATGTTCTTCCAGATAACGGCTCAATTCTGCACAGTCGTCAATACAAACACCCTCATCATTATCAATCTCGACAATAATAAGATTTCCCGGTTTAATAACTATATCCACTAAAAAATTGTCTGAAGAGGCTAATTTTTCCTCGACCAACTGGCTTACTACACTTTTTTCAATCATATACAAACAGTTGAGAACAAAAGGAGGGGACTACCCGCCCCCTCCTCATCTTCGCTTAATCGCTTGCAAATATACAAATTGTCAACGACTTTACAAAGAAATATGTATTTTTTGTGCAAATACTCTTTTTCATTATCTTTGCCGCCGAATACAAGGGGGTGCTTGTACCGATTCGTTCTGATAAGGTTGCAGGCTGAGATTATACCCATAGAACCTGATACGGGTAATGCCGGCGCAGGGAAATTGAATCAATACTCACTCCTCCACTATTCAACCATTTCGTTTTAAATAAAAAGGCAAAAGGATGAAAAGTGTTTTAATCGTAATGGCCGCTTCACTGGTCATTTCTAATGTACAGGGCAAATCCCATGAAACGGTAGACTCCCTGAAAATCGCCAAAGACATATCATTGGACGAAGTTGTGATCACCGCCACTAAAGCTGTAAAAGGAACCCCCGTTGCTTACACGGATATTTCCGGAAAAGAGCTTAACAGTAAAAACGACGGACAAGGTATTCCGTATCTTATTTCCCAATCCCCGTCTGTTATTATGACTTCCGATGCTGGAACAGGCATTGGTTACTCCGGTTTCCGTATCCGGGGAACAGATGCAAACCGTATCAACATTACAGTAAACGGGGTTCCCATGAATGATCCCGAATCGCACACCTTGTTCTGGGCAAACATGGCAGACATCGCTTCTTCCGTAGAAAGTATTCAAATCCAACGCGGAGCAGGTACATCTACAAACGGTGCTGCTTCTTTTGGTGCTACGGTTGCCATGCAGACGCAAAAGCCGGCCTTACAACCATATGCTGAATATTCTATTTCAGCCGGTTCTTTCGGTACTGTAAAAAATACGGTAAAAGGCGGAACCGGGCTATTATACGACCATTTTGCTTTTGATGCCCGATATTCAAATATCCGTAGCGACGGCTACATAGACCGCGCTTTCGCCCGGATGAGTTCTTATTATGTATCGGCAGCTTTTTATGCTTCCAATACATTAATCAAATTTCAGACCTTCGGCAACAGCGAAAAAACATACCAGGCATGGAACGGTGTACCGGCAGACAAGTTGAAAACAGACCGGACTTATAATTCATGCGGCGCATACGAAGAAGACGGCGTAACCAAATTCTACGATAACCAAACAGACAATTATTGGCAGCACAATTATCAACTAATGGCAAGCCAACGTCTTAACGATTTCTGGAATATGGCACTCACTCTCCATTACACAGATGGTAGCGGCTATTACGAAGATTATAAAGCCGGAGCCAAATATGAAAAATACAAACTTCCCAATTATATTGACCCGTCTGGTAAAGAGGTTAAGAAAACTGACCTTGTCCGCCGCAAATGGTTAGATAACGATTTCTACGGTGCTGTATACAGTGCTAATTATCGCAGCGAAAGCATGCAAATAACGTTGGGTGCTGCCGCCAATAAATATGCCGGAAATCATTTTGGCCGTGTTATATGGGCAAAACAAGTTAACAGCCTTCCAAAACCGGATTACGAATACTATCGCAACACCGGAGATAAAACAGATTACAATGCATACGCAAAAGTAAATTATCTCTTCACTGACTATTTCAACGGATATGCAGACCTGCAATACCGAGGCATAGATTATACAATTAAAGGGAACGACGATAAAGCCGGAGACAATCTTTATGTCAATCGTCATTGGAACTTTTTCAACCCCAAAGTCGGATTAAATTTCAACAAAGGATTCCATAATGCATTTGCCTCTTTCTCTGTTGCCCATCGCGAACCCAACCGCGACAACTTCACCGAAGCAGGTATTAATGAACGCCCTGTTCCCGAAAGGTTGTTCGACTACGAAGCCGGATACAGCTTCACACATCCACGATTCTACCTGGGTGCCAATTTCTATTTTATGGATTACAACAACCAGCTTATTCTGACCGGAAAAATCAGCGAAATAGGAGAAGCTCTCACATCCAATATAAAAGAAAGCTACCGTATGGGAATTGAACTGACGGCCGGCATAACCATCACCAAATGGTTATTATGGAATGGAAACGTTACCTGGAGCCGGAATAAGATAAAAAACTTCATCGAAACGGTAAGTAATCTGGACAACAACTGGGATCCTGTACCCGGGCAAGAAGAAGTTCAATTTCAATTTGGTTCTACAGATATTGCTTTTTCTCCAAATGTAATAGCAAACAGTATGTTCGATTTTAACTGGAAAAACTTTTCTGCCGGTTTTAATTCGCAATATGTAAGCCGCCAGTATTTGGATAATACATCCAGCAAATCCCGCTCCATCGATCCTTATTTTATCAACAGTTTACGTGTTGGTTACATCATAAAACCCAAGTTCTTAAAAGAAATCGGGGTGGATGTAACCGTCAATAATCTATTTAATACCGAATACGAAACAAACGGAAACGTTTATTCGTCTATCGTAGATGGCAAACGCATCGATTCCGCCGCTTATTTCACACAAGCCGGTATCAATGCCATGGCACGTCTTACTTTAAAATTCTAATTAATAATATGCCAACTATCATTTGCCAACTATCATCTGTCAACTTTTTAGAGTATTTCGGCGTTATCACCGGTTTGCTTTATCTTATTCTTGAGATAAAACAACACCGGGCCATGTGGGTGGTAGGATTTCTCACGTCGCTGGTTTATGTGTTTGTATTTTTCTTCTCAAAAATATATGCTGATATGGGACTTAACATGTATTATGTCGGCATCAGTATTTACGGCTTCTGGCAATGGACCCGGAAGAAAAACAAATTTCTTCCGGAAGAAAATAAAAATTCTTCCGAAAGAATAATATACCGTCATCTGACACCTAAGCTTGCTGTGGGAGTCGGTATCGCTCTATTAGTCATTTTTGTTATGATCTGGTACATATTGAATAATTTTACAGATTCTCCGATCCCGATAGGTGATGCCTTCACCACTGCAGTCGGTATCGTAGCTACCTGGATGTTGGCACGAAGCATTATTGAACATTGGATATTCTGGATCGTGGTAAATTTCATTTCCGTTTATCTTTTTTATATACGCGGATTATATCCCACAATGTTTCTCTATATTTGTTACGCCTTGCTGGCCATTGCCGGATGGCATATGTGGAAAAAGAAAGGAATAAAAACAGATGACAGTACCTTATGATTGCATAATTGTAGCAAACGGTAGTTTTCCAACGACAGCCCGTCCTTTGGAATTATTACACCAGACTCCGATCATTATTGCCTGCGATGGTGCTGTACAGGCACTTTATAACAGAGGCCTGACTCCCACAGCCATTATAGGGGATATGGATAGTATTCCTCTTTCTCTGAGAGAACTATATGCCGACCGCATCCATATTGTAGAAAACCAGGAAATAAACGATCTTACCAAATCTGTTTTCTATGCACATGAAGCCGGATATAAACATATACTGATTTTGGGAGCTACCGGTTTACGTGAAGATCATACACTCGGTAATATTTCTCTATTACTGGAACACGCTCCATTATTCGACAGGATAGAAATGCTTTCCGATTACGGCCTATTTACTCCTTTAACGAAAACAGCAACTTTAACAAGCCGGCCCGGACAACAAATATCAATCTTCTCAATGTACCCTTGCGGAGAAATAAGTACGGAAGGATTACGCTGGCCTATCCATAACCGTAAACTTACCGCCTGGTGGCAAGGAACACTAAACGAAGCTTTAAGTGATACATTCACCATCACTTTGACAGAAACAGCACGCATAATTGTTTTTTGCGCATCCGGGGAATAAAAAAAGCTCCGAAAGCGTCTTCAACAGATCAACTTCCGGAGCAAATACACCCTCAATTTTACAACTTAGTATATAAGATTCTCACGAACCCTTATCTCATGCAGGTAATCTTACCAACTGAGATTCCTTCCATTCGGGAAATCCCTCGATTACTTTATTCATCCGGAACAACAACCGGTCGTCTGCAACCAGCTTCAAAACAGTATTAGGCGATAAAGGCAAATACATATTATCCGCCGGCAACATAGCCTTTAATAATACGACATCGTATCCGTCACGAACGACTTCCCTTTTTAGCTTAACCGGCACATCCAATGATGCCAAGTAATAAGCAGAACGTTCATAAGCACACCATTCATTGTCCTCAAGATACAAATAAACCCCATCGGAATTATCAATTTCAGATGTCAGAACCCGCTCTACTGTAGTCGAGCTTTCCATATCCCACAATTTTTTACATGCATATTAGTACTACAAATATATTTTCTTTGTCTGCCAGTTAAAGTAGGTAATTACATCAATTTTCTAGTTAAAACTATCAAATAGTGCATTATCATCCCGTTTTTTCTGCAATTCTATCAAATTAGCATCCGCTTCTTTCACACCGGCGGCTTTTGCCTGCTTCAGCAGGATTTCGGCCTCATCCAAATTACCTTGCATCAGGTTCAAAACACCACGTGAATGAATGGCTTCCGGCGAATTAGCGGCTTTTTTCAAATAGCCTTGTGCAGCATCGAAATCACCTTTTGTCAAAGCAATATTTGCAGCATTCAGATTGGCTACCGGATCATTCGGATAAATACGTACAGCTATATCAAATACTTCATTATACTCTTTACTACCGATTTCATAGCTATTAGCCACTGCAAACATTTCACTCAGGCTTAATTGCTTCGGATTCGTTTTAATCACTTCACGTCCTTCTTCCACAGTAAAGAAACGAACCGTATAATCCACTTTATAATCCGAGCGACGAAGTGAAGGATAAATATTCTGCAAGACATAGCGATAAGGAACGCCACCATCAAGTGCCATCAATTGCGCATCTTTCTTATCAGGATCGATATTGCTTTCGATAATAGCCAGCACTTTATCCCGTGAAGGAACAGACTGATCCGCCAGTACCTTTTCACGGAAACCATCCCAATCCTCAGAACCATTTTCAGTCAGGATTATCCCTTTTTGGAAATCATGCTTTTTATGGACATATTCGGCCAAAGCTTTTACACGATTTTCGGCCAATACCGTATTCGATTTATAAGAACCTTCCGGTGAAGCATATCCTTTAAGGACAATATCTCTCAATTTTACATTTTTATCGTTCACAATCACACCGATTGAATTATCGATTTTAGACAATTCTGTAGCATTATTACGAAAGTCCGGCAGAATCTGGTATTTGTTTACAACAAACTCCAGATAAGCGGTACCCACTTCTGCCCGATGTTTTTCGGTTTCTGCCACCGGCGAAATATAAACCAAAGTGGTAGCTACCTGATAACGCTCATCAGGACGCATACGAATTTTATCGGCAACCAACAACGGAGTACCCGGTGTTTCTTTACCACAACCACACAAATCCTGGTCCAAAACCAGTTTGGCATTTTTCATCCAGGGTTCAAAGGGTATATCCAATTTATAATTAACCTGCTGCATTCCATCAGAAACCTTCAACACCGTATAACGAGGTTCATCTTGTAAATTATGCAAAGCAATTTCACGGTTATATACCTTCTGGCGGTTTTTGCCATTAATCAAAACAGAAGGTAAACCATTCTTTTGCGTAGAACTTTCAAGAACAGGAGTTAATGTCAGCGAATTCCTAGACTTTACCACATCTGCAGGAATCATAATAACCGCATCGATATAAAGCCGTCCACCTTTTTCCACCAAATCGTTACAAACAACCTTCACCGGCGAACCGATCGTCTGAGCCACAGCCAGCGGTGAACCCACAGCCAGCAAGATTGCCAGCATACATATATTTATCTTTTTCATCGCTTCGTTATTTAATAAAGTAAATAATAGAAACAGCCGCTTTTGTCACACCAAAATAATCACGTGTTTCAGCAGGCAACTTATTTCCGCAGGTAGCACAAGGATATTCATTATCTTTCATGTGCGCCCAACCAAGACCCAAAGCAGCTTCAATGCTCCATCTATTACTCAAAACCCATTGGTAACCATAAGTCAAACCTGCACCATACAAATATCCCTGATAACGGCGGTTTTTCAGACGATCACCAAAAAGGCTAAATCCACCCACATTATAATCGGCATAATGTGCATGTAGGCCAAAGAAATGACCATTGAATTTCTCACATAACCAATAACGTGCTTCTGGTTGCACCATCCAATGCTTCCACCGGGCCTGGTCACCCATCATCCAGCCATTATAGTTGCCGGATATGTCAAGAGACCATTTTTTACCCAGCCCTATTTCCGCTCCCAAATTTATAGTAGCCGTAGCGTCATAGAGCAAGTTCGATTTCACCGCAAACTTCTGTCCGTATGCGCTCGACATACCAACTAGAAGGAGAAAGAGGAAAAGGACTTTTTTCATATATTTTTTTTATATTTACCAGATTAAAACCAAAACTACAACAAGGTTGTTTAACGTCATATAAAAATAGAGGGTTTATTCCCTGTTACTTATCACACACGCAACGATAACTGCTCTTAATAGGAGTCCCCTTTGTTACATTGCCATACAAACCGTTCCCTTCAATTTGAAACCAATATATCTGTGCTGTGTTCCATTTATATTTAGTACAAGAAGCAAATTGATTATTCGTTCTATCCCAGTTATTAACTATATCAGGGATATAGGCACTTATTAAAGTTGTTTCACGTTGATTGGGAAGACGCCAACTTAATCGAGGATTACATTCACTCGTTTGTCGTCCACTTACAGCAAAGCCATTCTTAGCTATTTCGTTTTCTTCATCAACATGAGTGTGAGTTCCCAAAGATTGTTTCTCGCTAATTGCTTGGCGAAGTGCCGCTTTATTTAGCAAAGAAATATCAAATGTTCCTCCCTCAGTAGCAGAACCGATAAACTTAACATAATCCTGATAACCGGTTACTCCCTTATTTCCGATATTGCGTACACAACGATACATCCACTTACCTTCAACACCGTTTTCTTCATTATGTCTTAAATTTCCCAAAGATGACCCCTCTTCAGCCCAGATGATACGAGGACGTAGCGCTCCTTGTTGAGTATTACTCACATAATGGTAAATCTCAGCCGAAGATGATAGTGTATACAAGCATACTTCCGGATTTAATGCAGGTGCTCCAATCCACATACCGACATATTGGTTGATTGCCGGCAAATACCAACGAATCTCGTCATTCTGAATCTTTCCGTCGCCATTCAAGTCACGATTCCTGTTCATACATTCCGCATAAGCATATGCATATGTCTTTTGATTCGAATTATTATAAAAATCCACATAAGTATCCCACGATGGGCCCTGGTTCTCAATATCACCGAGAGTAATATCCAGAACTTCATCAATCATATTTTTTCTTCCATCAGTGTCACTGGATTTCCCGCCTTTATTATCATTTAAAGAATATTCCATTGCTCCATGTTCCATACTCCATTCCACACCCCAACCATTAACATTTTGCCGGGTCAATTCATCCAGATCATAAATAGTCTGAATTGAATGTTGGCGTATCAAATAAATGGAAGATATGATCTCGCTGTCGCTTGCTCCGGAAACTGGAATTTGTTTATAATTAATCTGCACGCTACGGTCTTTTGCATTAATGAACGTAGAAAGACTCTTGCCAGGATAATAATATTCATCAATATAGCAAGTATAATAAACATAACCATCCAAAAAATCAGTCTCCTTCAAATTATACAATTCTTCCTGGAAGGCTGATACCGGCTTTGCTTTGTCAGGATGATAAGGAGCAAAATTCCGGCTCGGATTGCCATCTGTATTTATTGAAGTATTTCTTGTAAAAGTAATCCAATCTAAATCGTCAGTATTGTAATTATAACTATTTACAGGTGTCGAAGCCTTTATCTGGAAGTTTGCTTTAAATCCGTCTAAATTCTGCACATCCGCTTTTATACCGTTAATCAGTTCCTTACTAAATTTCAGTTTGACTACGCCATAATGGGCATCTAACACAACAGTTGGGTTGTCCGGCAAAGTAATCTGTCCATCTGCACGATAGACATGATCATTCTTTGTTACCTCCACAATAATATCATCAACACCATTAATTTTCAGATTATAACTATATTTAGAATTTCTGTCTATGGAAAAGTCATTATTTCCATTAACCAAGCCTAAATGCACATAATACTGAACAGTCGCATTTACTTCCCTCTCTTCACCGGTATTATTTCCATTCTGGTCTTTATATGTTTTTCCTTTGTATGTTCCTTTCAAAACCAAATAAGTTGAATTGGCCGGAGCTTTTTTAAAGTTTTCAACTTCATTTTCTGCATACTCCCGCATATCAACCGAGGATATGTCAGCTTCAGCAACTTTTCTGTTTTCAAACATTATAAAAGAAAACGAATTGTCAGCCGATGTCAATTCTTTCGAAAAAGCGGTCTGTTCTCCCGTCTTAAAATAAGATGATATATAATCATCATTCTCTCTTTCTATCAAAGCCGATTCATTAGGCAATTTCTTAACCTCCCACGATTCTGGAATAAACTCGCCTTTTGTACATGTCCAGTTTACAAGCACTGTAGAAGCTATTCTCTTTAACCCAATTCCTTCTGTAAAAGTATTATTGCCGGCTTTTATAGTACATGATCCGTCAGTGCCATAGAATCCACTCATCAAAATTTTACCATCCAAAAATGTGAATTGCTTATTTTGCAATCTTATTTGCAAATTTTTCAAACCATCCAGGTTTATCACATCTTTTAATGTCTGCTCCAGTTCTCCATAATTAGAACTATTGTAATTGGCAACAGCATAAATCAAACGTTCTCCCGAAGTTGTACTCAATAAAACATTTCCACTGGAACCCTTTTCACCTGAAAAGAATTGAGTTTTTCCTATTTTATCCTTTGTAGTCTTATCAAAGACAAGAATTGCCAACCCTTCGACCATAGCAGTACCAACGTCTGTCGCCCTAGTTTCCAACTCCGGTGCATCTGCAGATTTAAAAGCAAGCATTACGGTTGCAGGTAATCCCTCCTCCACTTTATCCTCCGGATTTACTATCGATTCATCCGAACAAGCAGCGAAAAAGAAAAGCGCTACCACAAATTGAAGTATGTATTTATATTGTTTCATTGCACTACTGTTTTTATTGATGCTTTTTTAATAACGATTTAATTAAAACCAATTTCCGGTATTTTGTCATAGTCTGTAACAGAAATGACCTTCCAGCTTACTGTCACTTCGGCTTTTTCATTAATCTTCAACATTCCTGTAGCATTGTAAATATGTCCAGGCAAGAGGCCTTCTCTATGCGTAACTTTAACGTTAAATTGATGACTGCCGAGAAACTCTGAAGAAGGAGTCCCTTCTACGGTTTCCCCCCATCCTTCACTACTAAAAGGATCATTTATAGCAGGAAAAAACGTATCTCCATTCCCCCAACCGCTATCAGGCCCTTTTTTTTCGTATCCCCAAGCTCCATGCAATTTCCCTGATCTCTTCTGCACAGTTGTCGTTGTCATCCGGGAGAGTTCTCCATCTATATTAATTAGAACAGGATCGTTATTATTTTTTTGATAAGTATAAAAAACGAAATCCAATATTCCATCCTTAAATAAAGGATTGAGTATCCCGGTTGGGCCGCTCCCTGATTTATCCAGTGTACTTTCTAATGCTATCCGACTAACAGTAACAGGATTTCCCTTCCAGGACATCCATTCTTTTTTAGAAGTAAGAGTCGAATCACAAGAAAGTACAACCCACTTTTGGCCAGGAGCAGGAGACACCTCTTTTCCATTATGTATCATGCGTAATTGAGAATGAAAATCACAATCATTCGGGTTCTCTTTTTTTATTTTTTCAGCAAATTTCTTCCCATCTGATGTTTGCAAATAATTATCTATATTCCCAGAACTTTCAGTTTTGATATTATCAAATAACTTCTTAAGTTCAAGTATATCACCGTCATCGCTGCTAAGTTCTGCTCCATAAACTGGCTCAAAAGGCTTCCCATCCATCGTCAACACCACATGAATTTTGGCCGCCAATTGGGTAAGAGGTATATCAACGCTATGATTTGTGCTTACTGTAAATGTTTGATTAGAAAGCTCCCCCACCTTGACCAGGTTCGTGGAATCCGCAATAAAAGCATCAGCGGATCCATACGAAACTATTTGCGTCTTCAGTGCCGACAAATCCATCTTTTCATAGTCCTTACTTCCATTTGCCACCGCAAATATTGTTAGTTGCTTATTTAATGGAACCTGTATATTATTTACAGTATATTTACTTTTATCTGCAGCAGCTTGCAAGTCATTTCCTGAATATAGTCCGGAAGAAATACAGGCGCCTTCTTCATAGAAACCAATAAACAAATTATTTATCGTCTTTTCACCCTCTGTAGGAAGAATCTGATCTCCGTCATTACGGGTAGAAAGTCCTTCCAGAGAGAAAGTAAAAGAGGAAGAGGCGGTCTGGAAGTTATGTGGATTGTCTTCTTTCTCGCAAGCTGTGAAACCTATGCCCGTGAGTAGCATGGCCATCATAAACAAAAAATTACTTGTTCTCATATCATATCGCATTTTACCCTCTGGTTATTAGTTATATATCTATTTTGTAGTCGATTCAATTTCACCAAGATCTATATTTCGTTCTATCCAAGGCAATACGGAACAAGAGACAAAAAGTTCTACATCATCTTGTTTTACCGTAACTTTCACTCTCAGTTGATACTTCTTACCAGCTTCAACCCCATAAGGTTCATTTATTCCATTTTTCTTAATCTTAAATACCGAAGTCTTTTTTTCTTTACTATCCACCTGATAGGTTACCTCCAAAGCAGTTGCATTTAAATATGTTTCATTATTTGCAAATGCAAGAAATGCTTTACCGGGAGATACCGTCTCTCCACTTCCGATAGCAAGTTGTGCACTATTCATCGAAGACAATTCATAATTCAAGCCTATGTATTTAGCCACACCTTCCAAAAGACCATTCTTGTTCGCATTTACCAGTCTGCAACTTTCCAACGTAATATTTTTCACACGCGTCTTAAATTCGTCAGAAACACCTTCTGCATAAACAGTTTCAAAAGAACAGAATTCCACACAGGAAGTAACCTGATCTACTCTAACAGTCACCTTTTCCGTAGGATAGTCACCTTCATACTTGCCCGGCGTATCGGGCACACCCTCAATTGTAAAATCAAATGCTGTCGGTTCTTTATTTATCTTAATCATTCCATCCAGATCGTCTTTACCTAATTCTACCTTTTTCAAATCAGCCCAAGTAGATTGTTTTTTCAAATTTGCAATCGTAGCCTCAGATGCATTTGCTACGGCAACTACTTTCAAGCCAGTCTTTACTTTGGTTAAGATTTTACCGTCTTTATCAGCATATCCAATAATTTTATCGTCGCCATCCAACAAAAAACAGACTGCGGATTTAATATCGGTCTCACTCAGACCTGCCCGTGTCTGTATCCCGTCGATGTTAAAAGAGACATAAGCCATCTTTTCACCTTGTACCAGTTCAAGATTTTGGCCTTTTCCCATATCATTCAGTATATCATCTTCTGAAGAACAAGAGACAAATACGAATATGAGACAAATGATTGATATTATATTTTTCAGTTTCATAACCCTATTATTTATATGCATTTCGTTTTCTTTTCTGTCACAAAAGTAGAGCTATTATATAGGCATGGCTATAGGCGAAACTTTCAAGATTAATAGGTAAAAATAGCATACCGGCAGATTGATAGGCACACCCTTTAGATACGATAGAAACACCGTTTTTAAGATTAGGTACGGCCTATATATAAAACAAATCATCCCGATGTTTTTTCAAAAACATCGGGATGATTTTATAAAATGATCGGGGAGAAATTTTTATTATCAATTTGCATCATTCTCTGCCTGATCTACAGTTTGCCATGGATTGGCAACAACCGTTGCACTTACATAAGCATTCATTTCTATATTATCCTCATCTCTGGAACCTTCACCTGTAATAATAACTTCTATCCGATACACATGATTAGGCTTTACTTTTATTGGCTCATCATTGTCTTTCAGGAGAACGCGGAAATGTCTTTCTTCTTCTATTCCTGCATTTTTAAAAAATCCGGAGATAACCAATGCTGTTTCATATACATTTACATTATCTCCTTTCCCGGGATTAGCAAACGTATATTTGAAAAATTTGCCCATAGCAGAATTATCTGTCCAATCACCAACCAGTCCTTTTGTATAACCGGTAGTATATTTTTTATACAAAGCAGGAACCACTTCAGAGCCGGGATGTATCCAACCGGCCCGGTCTCCAGGTTTAAGTTTGTCAAACATGGCAGATTCATATCCTTTATAATAAACATAGCTTGGATTGTTTATAGAATTTATAGACGAAACGCTACGGGCATTTGCCAACCACAGTCCTGTTAATTTAAACTCCGCATTCTTATATGTTTCTTCTTGAAAACTTACGGTTATTTTATCTACCTGAATACGGGCAACTAAACGATTTAAAGCTATTGTTCCTGCAGCCTGTTGAGTTGCTTCCGTATAAATAAAAGCGGAAGTAGACGATTTAATCCAGTTTTCGTTTTTAGTAGTCTGAGTCGTTCCGTTCTCTGTCTTTTTCACCGTAGGACGCACGCCTGTGAATTGGATTGTATCGCTTGCCATAGGCAAAACATCTCCTACTTGGTACTGGTCGCAACTTTTTGTAACAACAACCGTATTAAAGTCGTCCATACTATAGATAGAAGCAACATTATCTGTGGCATTCGCAACCAATACAGCATAGAATTTATCATTTGTAGCACCGCCTTTTTCATCTACCGGGGTAACTTTTATAAGTATATCTTTTATCTCGGATATACCATTCTGGTTCGTCTCATCCTGATAAGCTACACGTTTTCTGGTAGCAGCGTCAAATATAAGGGCTGTCAGACGAGTTATTTTCGTTTCATTGTTCAAATTTTGTTCACCCTTGCCATCCGTTATGGATCTTGTCTGGGTATTCGATTTTGCAACAAACGATATATATGCATCCACCGGTTCCTTCGGTATATTATTATCAATAATATCGTCTTCGTTAGAGCAAGCGCCAAAAGCAATTAATGCCATAAGCGAGAAAAATAAATATCGTAGTTTCATAAATTATTGATTAAAATGTTTGTATTCTTTTTTACCCTATATTGAATTATTCATAAGAAGCCTCCTGGCGAATATTCCCCCAATTTGCAATAGATACGACACAGTCGAGCGTGATATCCACCGGAGTTGAAGGTATTGGAGGTGCAGGATATTGATCGCCGTCAAAACTATTTTTACCAAATGTAATGCCTATCTGGTAAACATAATTTCTCTTTATATAATTATGATTATATCCTCTATCCTTACCATTCTCATTAATTGTAACGAAAAATTGTTTT
The DNA here is from genome assembly GCF_900232875.1 of Parabacteroides provencensis. Taxonomy (NCBI): domain Bacteria; kingdom Pseudomonadati; phylum Bacteroidota; class Bacteroidia; order Bacteroidales; family Tannerellaceae; genus Parabacteroides; species Parabacteroides provencensis. The sequence continues at coordinate 543,612 of NZ_LT960489.1, forward strand.
CTTTCAGACAGATAATCGCCCGAGGCCTGCAAAGTTGCATCTATCACCAGCCGGGTAGCATTTTCGCTTGCTCCGTTTTCCATTATATAAGCATAATAAGAAGTATCGGTTATAGGTGTTTCTGCATTTACGATCCTATTTAAAGTATTCCGGGCAACTTCATCCGAGAAATAACCGGGAATCTCAACTACTCCCCAATCGACAGCACTGAAATAACGGGAAGCCGTTTTTACTTTTGACAACCAAATATTATTCACCCTAACCGTACGCCCGGACAGTATCGAACCTGAGAAATTAGTACGGATATTCACCACATCTATACGGGCAGCAACACGCGTCAACAGGATCGGATCATTCAAGCCGCCGACATTAGTTTGCGAAGTACCATACCCAATATAATTATCATCCGTATCCGATAGTATAACAGAAATCAGCTGACTGCTCATTGTCAGGTTACTCTGCAATTGTGATGACAATTCTACTATTTTGTTTTCAAATGCAGTATAGTTATTTACATCCTCAAAAGAACCTTGAGGAACATTTGCAACAATGGCAATCTGTACATTACCGGTCTGCATCTCAACATCAGTGATTTCAGCAGTTCCATCGGCCCCTACTGTAGACTGCCACTTAGAGCCTAACACTTGAGTACCATTTTCATTAAATATGATAGCAGTCAAATTATTAATTGCAGCTTCACCCGGCAGTTCATTCTTATCAGCAGCCCGCGTAGCTAAACCTCCTATCGCTTCTACTTTGACAGATACATGCCCTATTTTTCCTGTTTGAGGTGCTTCCGTTTCATCGTTTTTAGAACAAGAGGCGAAAGCCAGCAAAACAGAGAATATCAGTATTATATTTTTCAATTTCATATCGTAATAATTTTCGAATTCGTTTGACAAGATCAGAGTTCATGTTCTTCCTTCACCACACCCCAGGGACGTACACTAACTTTAACACCAGAAATCAATCCATCTTCACCAAACTGAATCAGTACATATTTCAGTTGCCCGGGTTCAACGGTAATCGGGTCATCTATCTGATCAGACTCTTTACGTCCAAGCAACTGTTTGTTAAGATTCAATGCCACATCCATTTTTTCACCGGGACAAAGACGATGGTTTTTAGGCGTGTACCATTCTTTACCAATTGTACTCGTACCCCAATCCCCTGCAGGATTATAATAAACACTATCACCAATAGTCTCCCCTTTATAATTATACGAATCCAGGGTACGATTCAAATAGAAATTACACATCGGATCATCTGCTTTCAAAGTACGGGCATTAATAGCATATTGCAAACCTTCTGTCTCAATATGAATCTCTCCCGTACGCGGCCGGATCACAATTGTATCATTTACAGTAATGCCGTCCCCTGCCGAAGCACGAATCACTTCCAGTGAACCAAAATAAAGGTCGTCTGCCGAAGTTGCCATATCGGTTTTGGATGCATCTTCAGGATCTGCCGTACGGTTTATTGTCACTTTCAGATCAACGGCAGTCTTTAAACTTTTCGTAACAGTTGTCTTATCGGCATCATCTATATTACCCCAGGCAACAACCGTCAATTTTGCATCGGCAGAATAACCATCCAGTACAATCTCCCGGCGTCCGGCAATAAAATCCTGGTCAAGTGCGCGCGTTTCCAAATAATTGCCTTTTTCATCGAAAATGAACAGAGAAGCATTAGGCACATCTCCCGGAACAGCCTCTGTAATGTCATCCCCTTCCGCATTGACAACCTTCAATGTCAATTTATAGCCCGGACACGGATCAAGATCATCATGAATACTACAACCAGCCAGTAATATTGATGTACAAAATGCAAAAAGCAACCGCCTGTCTACAACTGAAATATATTTCATAATAATTTATTTTTCCTTCTATATTTATATGACTTTAGTCTACCTCCGTACCACTCATATCTACAATTTTCCAATTGCTGACCTTAACGGCAACACTTGCATAAGCATCTTGCAGCAAATCGAATGGCTTATCCGGGCCTGGCCCCCTGATTATCATATTGATTGTATAAAACTTATTTCGTTTTATATATGAATGTACTATATCCGAGAAGTTTTCAACTTTACCCGTTTTATTCACAATCAAAGTATAATAGTAGTCATTTGAGACCTGCAAACCTGTCTTTTTATCTTTATAAGAAAGCCTGGCCTTCACAACCATAAGTGTAGGCATTTCTTCATCTTGATTTTCATAAACATAAAACATACGGCCAAGCGGAAATCCTCCACCCACAGAAATATGACCGCCATCTTTTTTGCTTGGGTCCAGAACTTCATTGATTGGCAAAAACGCAAAATATCTATTTTGGAAACAAGGATCTACATTCGGTAAAAAATCTTTATATGTCTGATTGCTATTTGTAAAATCATACCATAGCAGACTTTCATTTACACTATTCGCAAACTTCTTCATATTTCCGGTTTCATCTTTTACAGCCAAACTACCACACCAAAACTGCAAAGGGATTTGATTTTTGTCTGTTTCTGTTTCAATTTCCAAAGCTCCGCACGCATTTTCAGCTTCCATATAAGACGAATTCTTCACGTTCGCCAGAAAAAGGGACAAGGGTGTTAACGTTGCATTTTCACTATATTCATCTTTAGGATCAAACTGGAGATTATACAATTGTACACGGGCTAATACGCGGTATAAAGGAATACCCGCATTTTTATTATCACTGTCAACCCCTATTTTATTTTCGATATCAGCAAGAAGGGTAGTGCTAATAACACCACTCGTCATTACAATATTTCCATTCAGCTCCCGGTCCAGATGAAGAGTATCACCCATAAAAGCATCCAACGTTTTCAGACCTTCAAATTTTAATGCCGGCACATTAGCAAATACTAACAATTTCACTTTACCGGATTTCACAGGAATCTGTTCTACACTTGTTACTCCTCCTCTTTCAGAAGTCGCAACCAAAGAATGCTTCAAAACAATCAGTTCACCGGAAACCATATCCGGATAAGCTCCGTCATTAAACACAGCAACTGTCAATGAATTTATATATCCATCTGTGTTTTTCACATCAACTATATCTCCCAGATTTACCCCGGGATCAACATCTGCCCGAGTTTGAGAAGCTCTTGTCCGAGCAGATTCGTCCTTCACGGCTATCGATAATGTCGCATCCGGAATATGTTTAACTTCTTCCTGTATTTTATCATCATCCGAACAAGAGGAAAACAGTCCGCAGATTGATAAGAATAATAGAAAAATATTCAGTTTCATATGATAAATTTTATACATGTTATCTACTTCATTTTTACGATACAAAAATAGGATGCCGGCAAGACTCTGCTGATAGGTGGCTCTCTCTATATTAATAGGTAAATCCATCAACTTTTTCCGATTGATAGGATTGCCCGCATAATGCAATGTTTGCAATGCTTTACCACAAAAAAAGATCCCCCGGAAATTTTTTACTATCCGGGGGATCTCTCACTATATTAATATACTACCTTATTCAAATTCGGCAGTTTGTTCGATTATTCCATAAGGAGCTACTTTTACGAAGCAATCAAGTGTAGCTGCTACCGGATCCGGGTCAGGAGTGTTGCTACCTGTACCTGATAATGTCAAATCGATCTGATAACGCATATTGCGATCAATTTTACCAGTTCCTTTGCTTGAATCAGACCCCACAGAAAATGTACCCGTTTCATTCACAATAATCGTATAGCATCTGTTAGGCAAAGTCTTCTCAGCACCATTTGCAGTTGCATACTTAACAGTACCTTTAACAACCAACCAAGTCTTATTATTTGTATTCTGATTTGCATATACATAGAATGAATCTGCCGCAGCAAAAACGGAGCCTTGAGACTGCAGCATGTCTGTAATTACATTATTTGAAGTATAAGATTGAGCATAATAAGCCAACGGATCCGCATCCCCTTTAGAACCCGAATAGAAGCCGGTTGATGTATAATAGGTAGAATTTTTAGCGTCCGCTCCTGCACCAATCAATAAAGTTTGTTTCGGAGCATTTTTCAAATAAACACTATCCAATGTAAATGTAGCATTTTTATATGCAACAGGATCTTTCATTTTTAATGAAATTGTATTTACTACCACCTTCGCTACATTACGATACAAAGTAATATCAACGGAACCTACTTTATTATAACCTCCAATTGAGCTTGCCGCATACAAGTTTGGACCTGCAATTAAAGAGCCGGTTGTTATAACTTCGCTACTCATAGTCAAACCTGCACCGGTCGCAACTTCAACAACATCACTACCGTCTACAAGGTTCTGAGTTACCGTCTGAAACTCTCCGATTGTTGATTTTCCTTTGAAATCAGCAGCTCGTTTGTTTGCAATAGCCAACACTTTATAGGTATTACCGGAAATCAAACTATTAACAGTAGGAGTACGTCTGATTGCACCGTTACTGGCTGTTGTATCCTTAACAGCAACAAGACTTCCGTCTGTATTAAAAACGGCAACAACTAACGAGTTGATTTGATCTTCTGTACTGGTCTCGGCAATAGCTCTTGTTTGGACACTCGAACTAATTCCAATTACCAAAGAAGCATTCCCTTTATCCGGAGTCGGATTTACACCAATAACATCATCTTCCTTAGAACAAGAAGCGAGAACACATGCAATGACAGATGCATAAAGCAAATTTCTCATTTTCATAATTTTAATTATTAATTTTGTGAATATTATTTTTATTTTCCTTTACCATATTATTACGTACAATAATAACTGCAGCTTTTAGAACCTTAGCAGAACTTTGTATACCCTATACCGGTTCGTTGTTTAAGTTTTACGATGCAAATGTATATTCCCCTCAAAAAACAACAGATAGAAAAATGTATCAATTAATATCGGTAAAAAAGTCAACCCGTTTTTTATCAGCGCTTTGATAGAAACACACTGTAAAAAGAGAGAAAATACAAGATTTATTTACAGGGCAGGCTAAAAATAAAAAACCTCTCCAATTTAAATTGGAGAGGTTTTTAAAATATGATTTTATTTGATACCGATTTATACAGGCACACCATACTGGGAAGGGGTTACACCGTATTGTTCCGTAAAACGCTTACGGAAAGTAGCCGTATCATTAAATCCAACCATCTCTGCCACCTCTTGCACAGAATATTGTTGGGTAAGAAGAAGTTCTGCCGCTTTTTTAAGACGGACAATCCGGGTTAACTCTAAAATACTACAATCCGAATATTGTTTTATTTTACGGTATAATGTTGGCAGGCTCATATTCAATGAGTCTGCCAACACCTTTGCCTCAAAGGTGGAATCATCCAAGTGTTGTTCTATATTTTTCATTACTGCATCCATAAACGGGTTGGAATTCTTACTATTTGAAGAAGATATATCAACGGTATCCTCTTCGCCGGAATTAACTCCTGCCGAATCGGCAAAATATTGCCAAAGTTCTTCACGGCGTTTCAATAATCCGTTTATTTTGGTACGAAGTATTTCTATATCAAAAGGCTTTGTAATATAATCGTCTGCCCCCGCTTCTATACCAACAACAATATCTTCACTTTCCACTTTAGCCGTCAGCATAACAACAGGTATCTGAGCAGTACGGCTATCACTCTTAAGTTCGCGGCAAGTTTTTATACCATCTTTTACAGGCATCATTACATCACAAAGAATCAAATCCGGTAATTCCCTGAAAGCCACTTCAAGGCCTTCTTCTCCATTCCGGGCTTCCAGTATCTGATATTCTTTATTAAATATGTGTTTAAGAAACCAACGTATCTGATCGCTATCATCAATAATCAGCAATTTCTTTCCCGTCGTAATTTTCTTTTGCGGAATAATCCGGATCAGATTTGCAATCTCTTCTTTCTGATCTTCATTCAATTTAACCAAATCAGCCTCCGGTTCAACAAATTCCACCCGTCTTTCGAGCAAATGTTGTTTCCCTAATGGTATATATAATGTATAAGAGGTTCCATTATTATTAAGTTCGCGTTTATAAATCCCCCCTATATCATTCACCATATCAATAATCTGTTTCAAACCACGACGAGCAGTTTCGTTTTCATCCAAACCTTCATCTTGAACAGATAAAGCACAATAAGCTTTCTTATCCTTACGAACAACTGAAATATCCAGGATAACTTTCCCGTAGCTAAAGGTATTTTTAAATGCATTTGTCAACAAAGTACGCAACGCATATTCAAACTTACGGCGGTCTAGCCAAAGCCACAGCATATCTGTTTGGGTATTGACTCTGAAATCTATATTATTCATAGCAACCCAATCCACAAACAAATCACAAATCTGACGAGACATATCGACCATATCATATCGGGCAATACGCAAATAATTAGCTACATCATTATTAAAACGCGTTCCTACTAACTGATCCGCCAAATCTTGCAGAGCCAGCGTATTACGATAAGCAGAAAGTAGTTGAGTAGACATTTCTTCTCCCGGATTTTTATTTTGGACAATTAAGGCCAGAGAGCCTAATACCAAAGATAGCGGAGTTCGCATCTCATGAACCGTTTCGACGAAGAAGGTATCTTGTATATTTTCGGCATCTTTTACAAGTTGGTTTGCTATTTCTTCTTTTTCGGTAACTTCACGCAACATGGCATCATTCTCTTTTATCTTGGTAACAAGCAATTGTTCCAACTCACGCTTATTACCCGACAAAGTAGAAATGGAAATTTCCTGTTGTTTCAGCTTTTCCTGCAATTCATTATTGATCGTTTTCAAACTCGCATTATCGCCCTCTTGTTCTGCAACTTTCATTTTCAATTTTTCATAATCAGACTGCATCTGCATAAAAATACTGACAGATGATTTTTGCCTGAATACATATATAAACAGGGTTAATGAAAATAAAGCCAACAAAATAATTAGAGTAACTTCCATAAGAGTTAAATTTGGTTGTAATTACAGTTTGCAATATCTCAAAATAACGCTCTTATTTTTAAGATAGTATATATACAAAGGTCTAAATAAAAATTCATATCAGAAAGGAAATTAAAAGAAAGTTTTGCTATCAAATAATCTTTGTTTAATAACAAAAATATTCGACTGCAAATGATTGGATCACCACCTAACACTATAGGTACAAAATAAAATAAACACACATGATTTTGACACAAATACCACCTATAAAAAAATATAGCGCCTTCATCTCACATGGCACAAATGCACCTATAAAGATATTTTTATCACTTGTTTTGAAACTATTACAATACATAAAACAACTCCAAACGATTCATTTAACATATTTTACACCACGTTTTTTTAAATATCCCCAGTTTATATTTGGATGGATAGAAATAGTATCTACATTTGCAACGTAACGAGGCAAGAAAACCGGATGAGGGTCCGGAATTCAAAGGAAGACAAAAAGAATGAGGGTTCTTCTTCCTTATACAAGTTAAAATATTAATGCATATAAAATTCAAAAGTTATGAAAAAAAACGGTATTTCTGCGAGCACTTTTTTTGCAATTACGTTATCATTTGTTATGATATTTTCATTCAATGCATGTTCTTCTGACAGTGAAGATACTATAAGCAGTGGTATAAATGATACAAAATCAGAACCTACATCCAATCCATATTCATTAGTAATTAAAACTTTAGCAAAAGGTCAAGATATTACAACAAAAGGCGCCGTTAAAAATGCGACCTTGTTTGTGTTTAATGAGAACAATGAATTTGTAAAACAGATCAACCTTGACAAATCAATTCTTTTACAACGCAAAGCAGTTTCTATAGATTGTCCGGATTCCGACCGGATCACCGTCATTGCGTGGGGTGGTTTATCTGAAGGTGAAAATGTAGCCTTCCTGAATTCTGCAAATATTATTTCCGATTTAAAAATACAATTACAACAGAACAATAGTGTTGTAACATCTGCTCCCGGTGATTTATTCTATGGACAAATTACATTAAATCGTCCTGTAACCAAATCTTCTGACATTCAAACATTAAACATAGAGCGCAAAGTATCTTCTTTAGCAATCAATACAAAAGGAGTCAATAAAAAATATGGAACGACTGAAGGTTCTTATTATTACAAAGTAAAAAAATCCAAAAGTTCATTTAATTACAAGGGAGAATTAACAGGTAATGAAGTTGAATATATTATTCCGGCCTATTTTAACGACAACAACGAGCTTGTTACAGAAACAACCCCAATTTTGCCTGCCTATAATATCGTAATAGAGCTTTATAGAGACAATGAAATGATTTTTTCGAGTAAAAATGCAAAAAATGGCGAGATATCGTCAGCAAACGCAGGAGAACAGGTAAATGTAAATTTTAACTTCACACTCAATAATTGTTCAATTAAAGTAACTCCTTGGAACACAACCATTCAAAATGTTACAGTAGGTTAAAAAACAAGCCCTCAATTTTTCATATGCATATTGGCGCACATTCGGATTATTCAGAATGTGCACTCTTTTTTTTCAAATATCCAAATCTCGGTGATAGGAATACATATGTTTTTGATACTTCCGCATATACAAATATTTGCTATATAAAAAGACACATACATATACACTGATTGCAAATGTATCACATTGATACGAATACATGCCAATATATATTTCCACCCTATAACAGGTAATACTATCAATGAGTGCAAAAATATCACCTGTGATTATTTTACACATATAAATAACACAGAATAAAACACTGATAATACATTTGCATAGCAATATAATATGTTTAACATTTATTAATTTACACAATATACTTCATATAAAAAACTCCATTTATATTTGTAATGTCTACGAGGGACTCTGAGTTTTAATAAGGGCTTATAACTCAATATGGATTTTTCTCGCAGAGTATAGGGTTTATTTTAAGCATATAAATAAAGGAATAGGAAAGGGTAAAATTTTCACAAATTGTTTTTATCATAAAACATGCCTAATCCTCATTTGAGTTTATCAATAATTAATGTGCTTTGAGAAAAGAAATTATCTGCTGTAAGATAAGAATATTCATATAATTTTTATTTTACGGAAGTTTTAATGTAGAACAAGTTTGCAAAGTAATTACAGACAACTTTACCAGACGTCTTTAATTTACTAAACAAATATTGACCCTCAATTTTTTATATGCATATTGGCGCACATTCGGATTGTTCCGCGTGTGCGCTCTTTTTTTTGCATTCGACACAAACACCTCGTTCTTATGATACAAATACACCTTCCGGGGAATTATCCGATAAACTATTTTTGCAAACAGAAGACACAATACAATTTGTAAAATTTTACCCTATACTCTGTTTGTATAAATCCCTTAATTTGTACAAGCAAACCTAATTAATATAACCGTGAGGTTACATAATTATAAACCCCAGATTGCTAAACAATCTGGGGTTAACTTTTTACGATAGAATCTTAGTTATACCAAAAGAAAAAGGCCTCTGAATATTTCAAAAGCCTTTTTATTTGTAGCGAGACCCGGGATTGAACCGGGGACCTCATGATTATGAATCATGCGCTCTAACCAGCTGAGCTATCTCGCCATCTTTTCTTTGATTGACGCTGCAAAAGTAGAAGTTATTTTTATATTATGCAACATTTAAGCGAAAAAAATCAGCAATTTTCAAGCATTCCAAACTAAATTATTAACTGTGAGAAGTTTTTTTTCAAACAAACTATTGTCTGTTTTCAAATCTTTTGTGTATCTTAGTGCGCAATAAACAGTGTTACCGATGAAAAAAGAAAAATTTCATATCGAATACGTTTTTGAAAAAGTCTCCAGAAGAAGTTTGTGGAATCACCTCACTACCCCACCCGGATTGTCTGCATGGTTTGCAGACAATGTAATCGTAAATGATAATATATATACCTTTATTTGGAACAAAGATCAGGAAAAAGCAAAAGTGTTATCTATGAAAGCAGAAGCCAGCATCCGCTATCGCTGGATGGAAGAAGAAGACGAAAACGCCTATTTCGAATTCATTATACATACAGTGGAACTCACCGGTGCCACTTCTTTAGAAATTACTGATTTTGCAGAACCTCATGAAAAAGCAGATTCTATTGAATTATGGGACTCGCAAGTAGAAGAATTGAAGAGAACCCTAGGGATTTAGGGTAGTTTTAGAGAAATAGTAAGGTTCATATCGTTTTTTACGCTACTTTTGTCACTCCAATGGAATAAAGGCAATGTTGAAAATAAAACGATTATATACATTTATGCTACAGACTTTCCTGCCGCTGTTTTTAATGACATTCGGCATCTGTCTGTTCATTGTATTGATGCAGTTTCTTTGGAGGTATATAGATGACATGGTTGGAAAAGGGTTAGGAATTCCCGTACTAGCGGAAATGTTTCTATATGCAGCCTTGTTTTTAGTACCTATGGCACTTCCACTTGCCATACTTCTCGCTTCACTGATGACTTTCGGAAATTTAGGAGAGCGGTTGGAATTGCTAGCTATGAAATCTGCAGGCGTATCACTTATACGCATCATGAAACCGCTTATAATAACAATCAGTTTTGTCTGCGTAGGTGCTTTTTACTTTCAGAATAACATCATGCCTATCGCACAGGTCAAGCTCTATACATTATTATATTCCATGAGACAAAAATCTCCCGAGCTGGATATACCGGAAGGTGTATTCTATAAAGAAATCACCGGATTTAATGTATATGTACGCCACAAAGACAATTCATCAGGATTATTAAAAGACATGATGATATACGACTATTCGGAAGGGTTTAATAATGCCCGTATTATTGTTGCCGACTCAGGCCGTCTGAAAACATCAACCAACAAACTATACCTCATATTATCATTATTCAATGGCGAATCTTTTGAAAATTTGAAAAGCCAAGGCACTAACTTGCAAAACAAATCGGCCGTTCCTTATCGTAGAGAAAGCTTTAAAACCAAAGATATTCTGATTGAATTTGATGCTAACTTTACCCGTACTGATGAATCATTCATGCAGAACCAATACATGGGCAAAAAATTGGATGATTTACAAACGTCCATCGACTCTATGACTATGCGATTGGACAGTATAAAGAAAATAAATGCCAAATCTATTGTCGAAAGTTCTTACAAAAAGTCCTTAAAATCAAACAAAACTAGGAAAGAAAGCAACGAAACAACAATAGAAAAAAAAGAGGAACCTATTATTGTTATGAACTTTGACAGTCTTTATCTGGCACAAACACCAGGTAGTAAATCGGGACTGCTAACAAGAGCCAAAGCTACTGTTGAAAGCACAAAAAGCGAAAATTATTTTAAAGCTATGATAATAGGCGACGAAGCTTATAAACTCCGACGTCATATAATAGAATGGCACAAAAAATTCACTCTATCTTTTGCCTGCCTGGTATTTTTCTTTATTGGAGCTCCTTTAGGAGCTATCATCCGTAAAGGAGGATTAGGTATGCCTGTTATCATTTCCGTAATTTTGTTCATTTTCTATTATATTATTGATAACATTGGATTTAAGATGGCCCGTGACGGTGTGTGGACTGCACTAGAAGGTATGTGGCTAAGTTCTGCCGTACTTGCCCCACTAGGTATTTTCCTCACCTATAAAGCCGTAAATGATTCTGTAATATTAAATGCAGACACTTACTTAAACGCAATCAAAAATCTGATAGGCAAACGTTCTGGACGCAAAGTTGAAAAGAAAGAAGTTATTATATACAACCCGGATTATCAGAATCTTATTCCACGTATAGAAAAGCTGGCGGAAGACAGCAAAGTTTACATAGCCACCCATAAACGATGGTTAAACTACATCAAATTCTGGAAGCAAGGAGGCAAAGATCATACAGCCCGGAAATTAGCCGAAGAGATGGAAGCTATAGTCGAAGAACTAAGTAATTCCGATCAAAATCTAATTCTAAACAAACTAATGGATTATCCCATAATAGGAAGTTATGCTAAGTTAAACGATAAAATGACAGGCAAAGTAGGATTGGCCATTGGTCTTTTCATACCAATAGGCCTACCTGTATATTTATTAGCAACATATCAACGCAAATTACTGTGCCATGATATACAGGTGATACAAAAGACAAGCCTTGATTTATTACCTATGATTAATAATTATTGCAAAGATTAAAAACAAACGATATGAGTGAAATCAAATTAAACACTATTGAAGAAGCAATAGAGGATTTTCGCGAAGGGAAATTCTTAATAGTAGTAGATGACGAAGATCGTGAAAATGAAGGTGACTTTATTGTAGCAGCAGAAAAAATAACTCCTGAAAAAGTGAATTTTATGCTCACAAACGGTCGTGGCGTATTATGTGCTCCAATTACGGAAGAACGATGTGAAGAACTAGAACTTGAAATGCAAGTTGCCAACAATACCTCTTTATTGGAGACACCATTTACTGTTACAGTGGACAAATTAGGAGGAAACTGCACAACAGGGGTTTCAATGTACGACCGGGCTGAAACAATACTAGCATTGGCAAACCCGGACACAAAACCTTCCGATTTAGGACGTCCGGGGCACATTAATCCGTTACGTGCCCGTTCCAGAGGTGTATTACGTCGTTCAGGACATACTGAAGCCGCTGTCGATCTGGCTCGTTTGGCCGGATTATATCCGGCCGGTGCGCTAATAGAGATAATTAATGAAGACGGTACTATGGCACGCCTTCCCGAACTTATGGAAGTTTCCAAAAAATTCGGCATCAAAATTATTTGCATCAAAGATTTGATTGCTTACCGCCTTCAAACCGAATCGATTGTCGAAAAAGGAGTAGAAGTGGATATGCCTACGCAATACGGACATTTCCGCCTGATCCCTTTCCGCCAGAAAAGTAACGGATTAGAACATATCGCTCTAATAAAAGGAGATATTAAAAAAGACGAACCATTATTAGTTCGTGTACATTCTTCTTGTGCAACGGGGGATATTTTCGGTTCTATGAGGTGCGAATGCGGAGAGCAATTGCATAAAGCTATGCGCATGATTGAAAAAGCAGAGAAGGGTGTCATTGTATACTTAAACCAAGAAGGGCGCGGAATCGGTTTAATGGATAAAATGAAAGCCTACAAATTACAAGAAAACGGGCTGGACACTGTTGACGCCAACTTACACCTCGGACATAAAGCCGACGAACGTGATTATGGAGTTGGAGCTCAAATACTACGCCATATAGGTGTACATAAAATGCGCTTAATGACTAATAATCCGGTAAAACGCGTAGGCTTGGAAGCATATGGTCTGGAAGTGGTGGAAAATGTCCCTATAGAGGTTTCGCCAAACCCATATAATGAATTTTACATGAAGACTAAAAAAGAACGTATGGGACACGTGCTGCACAACATCAAATAATTAACAAAATGTTGTAACAATCCCAATTATTGACTAATTTTGTTGCATCAATATAAAACAACCTATACAAAAGCAATGTCATGACACAAGTTTCAGACCGTTTAGCAAGTCTTTCGCCTTCCGCAACATTGGCGATGTCTCAAAAGAGCAATGAACTTAAAGCTCAAGGTATCGACGTTATTAACTTAAGTGTGGGAGAGCCAGACTTTAATACTCCCGATTACATCAAGGAAGCAGCCAAACAAGCGATTGACGATAACTTTTCACGTTATTCTCCTGTACCGGGTTACCCTGCATTACGAAATGCAATTGTTGCCAAGCTGAAAAAAGAGAACGATCTGGAATATACAGCCAATCAAATCTCTTGTGCGAATGGTGCTAAACAATCCGTTTGCAACACAATCATGGTATTGGTTAATCCGGGCGACGAAGTTATCATCCCTGCTCCTTTCTGGGTTAGTTATCCAGAAATGGTAAAATTAGCAGAAGGGAAGCCTGTAATCGTTACAGCGGGCATCGAGCAAGATTTCAAAATTACTCCAGCACAGCTAGAAGCAGCAATTACTCCAAAAACAAAAGCATTAATTCTATGCTCTCCATCTAATCCGACTGGTTCCGTATATAGTGCAGAAGAATTGTCAGGCTTAGCTAACGTATTAAAGAAATATCCGAATATCATCGTAATAGCTGATGAAATTTACGAACATATCAATTATATAGGTAAACACAATAGCATTGCTTCTGTAGAAGGAATGAAAGATCGCACAGTGATCGTAAATGGTGTTTCCAAAGCATACGCAATGACTGGATGGCGTATCGGCTTCATTGCCGGTCCGGAATGGATCGTTAAAGCAGTTAATAAACTACAAGGGCAATACACTTCCGGTCCTTGTTCCGTATCTCAGAAAGCAGCAGAAGCAGCTTATACCGGTACACAAAAACCCGTTGAAGAAATGCGTAAAGCATTCGAACGTCGTCGTGACCTGATCGTTAAGCAGGCCAAAGAAGTTCCAGGTTTTGAAGTAAACAATCCGGAAGGAGCTTTCTACCTGTTCCCTAAATGCAGCTATTATTTTGGAAAGACAGATGGCACTCATACAATCAATGATTCTGATGATTTAGCTATGTATCTTTTGGAAGTAGCTCACGTAGCTTGTGTTGGTGGTACATCCTTCGGAGCACCTGAATGTATTCGCATGAGTTATGCAACCAGTGATGAAAATATCACGGAAGCAATCAAGCGTATCAAAAAGGCTTTAGCCGCCTTAAAATAAGAGAAATTAAGTTCTTAATGAGAAAAGGGAGACTCCGAAATTAATCAGAGTCTCCCTTTTTATTTCATTCTTTGCTAACGCAAATTATTCGGCACGCAAAGTGAAGCGTTTAAATGACAAGATCTGCAATTCAGGATCGATTTCCTTCATAGTTTCCTTCACAGTCTTCTTACCATCCATAATATCTTCCTGGTTTAATAAGCAAACTTCCTTCAAGAACTTGCTCAGACGACCATTAGCGATATTCTGAATCATTTGCTCCGGTAAATTAGCAGCCTTTTCAGCAGAAACTGTAGCGATAATTTCCTTTGCCTTAGCAACGTCTTCAGCAGTAATCCACCCCTTAGCCATATTGCTTTCCATGTGGTCCTCGCTATCTACGTGTGAAGGATTAATACCTGCTTTCTTCAAAGCAGCTTCTACAGCCTTTTGCACCTGTTCAGCCTTTGTCTTTTCAATTGCCACCTGTATTTCAGCTTCTTTTACTGATTCAGGAACGCCAGCTTCATCAATAGCAATAGGGTTCATGGCTGCAATCTGCATAGCGACGTTGTGAGCAGCTTCTTCTGATTCTTTGTTAAAAGCAACGATCGTACAAAGCTGGTTCTTGCCCATATGATTGTATACAGTAGTGTAAGCACCTTCAACTACACTATAACCATCCAATTCCATTTTCTCGCCAGTGATACCGCTACGGTCAGTGATAGCTTCCTGGATAGTACCCTTACCCATAGGCAAAGCCTTTACTTCATCCAAAGTCTGACATTTATTAGCCACAGCAGCATCCAGGATAGCCTGAGTCAGCGCTACGAAATCTTCATTCTTAGCCACAAAGTCTGTTTCGCACTTCAAAGCAATGATAGCAGCAAATCCACCGTCTTTTTTTGCCAACACGCAACCTTCAGCAGCTTCGCGGTCAGAACGTTTAGCAGCAATCGCCTGTCCTTTTTTACGGATAATTTCCATTGCCTTTTCGATGTCGCCATCAGATTCAGTCAATGCCTTTTTGCAATCCATCATACCAGCCCCGCTCATTTTGCGCAGCTTGGTAATATCAGCCATAGTTACAGCCATAATCTTTTTATCTTTTTTTTAATTAGTAGTTAATAAAAAAACGGTGTGCCAACCAGCAGCATAACTAAATGTTAACCGCAAAGTAGACACACCGTAATATTTAAGAATGAATTATTCTTCTATATCTTTAGCGTACTTATCGGCAACCTTAGCGTTTAACGCATCGTCGTCTTCTTTCTTCGTACGTTCTTTCTTTACTGCAGCTTTTGCTTTACGTTCTTTTTTAGAATCTTCACCAGCAGCTTCAGTATCGATCTTTTCAGCCTTACGTTCTTGCAAACCTTCATTCATTGCTTCGCAGATAGCACCTAAAATAACTTCTACAGATTTTGTAGCGTCATCATTAGCTGGAATTACGAAATCAATGTTATTCGGATCCGAGTTTGTATCAACCATACCGAATACAGGTATACCTAAACGATTAGCTTCACGAACTGCAATATGTTCTTTCATCACGTCTACAACAAACAAAGCTGACGGAAGACGGGTAAGGTCTACGATAGAACCCAATGTCTTTTCCAACTTAGCACGTTGACGAGTAATCTGAAGTTTTTCTCTCTTTGACAGATTATCAAATGTACCATCCTTTGTCATCTTATCGATAGTAGCCATCTTCTTGATAGCTTTACGGATAGTCGGGAAGTTTGTCAACATACCACCCGGCCAGCGTTCGATAACATAAGGCATACCTATAGAAGCAGCCTTATCAGCGACAACTTGTTTAGCTTGTTTTTTAGTAGCAACGAAAAGCACTTTCTTACCTTGTTTAGCCAAGTTTTTCATTACTTCTGCTGCTTCATCTACTTTAGCAACTGTTTTATATAAATCAATGATATGAATACCATTACGCTCCATGAAAATATAAGGAGCCATTGCGGGGTTCCACTTTCTTTTTAAGTGTCCGAAGTGAACTCCGGCTTCTAATAACTGATCAAAATTAACTCTTGACATTGTTTTCTTTTTAAAATCGTTTACATTCTTTGTTTAACTCAATCATCAGGTAGTCCTCCGGCACATCTGCATGCAAAAGAAATCCCGATAATTTAGATACTAAACGCTTAGTCGTTGTAAGAAACTCACAAATAACATTAACGTTTGCTGAACTGGAATCTCTTACGAGCTTTCGGTTGTCCCGGTTTCTTACGTTCAACAGAACGCGGGTCACGAGTAACAAAGCCTTCTGCTCTTAAAGCAGATTTGTCTTCAGGATTAATCTTTACTAATGCACGGGCAATTGCCAAACGAGCAGCTTCAGACTGACCTTTGAAACCTCCGCCATCAAGATTGATCTTAATATCATATTGTTCTGCAACGTTCAATTTTGACAACGGTTGCTTTACAATGAACTGAAGGATTGTAGAAGGAAAGTAATTAGCCAGATCACGCTTGTTGATAGTAATCTTTCCCGTACCTTCGCTTACGAATACGCGAGCAACTGCTGCTTTACGTCTTCCTATTGCATTTACTACTTCCATAGTTATTATTTATATGAGTTTATATCGATTGACTTAGGTTGCTGAGCTTCGTGTACGTGCTCTGTTCCTGTATATACATACAGATTCTTCAGTAACTTAGCACCCAGACGATTCTTAGGCAACATACCTTTAACTACTTTACGGTACAGACGGTCTGCGCCTTTATCCAAAAGGTCAGCCGGAGTAAACTCGATCTGTCCGCCGGGATATCCGGTATATCTCACATAAACACGATCGTTCCATTTATTCCCTGTCAGAACGATTTTCTCTGCATTGATGATAATTACGTTATCACCACAATCAACGTGCGGAGTAAAATTTGGTTTGTACTTACCGCGCAAAAGCTTTGCTACTTTTGCACAAAGGCGACCCAATGTCTGGCCTGTTGCATCTACAACAACCCATTCTTTGTTTACAGTTGCTTTGTTTGCAGAAATGGTCTTAAAACTTAAAGTATCCACTGCTTAAAAATAATTTAATTAATAACTCAAAAACGCCTCAGCAACATTGCCACTACGGACACATGAAGTAACAATGTGCTAAGAACTAAACTCTTAGTACAATTTGATAATAATCGGCTTGCAAAGGTACGGCTTTTCTTCTAAATACAAAACTTTTCCACATCTTTTATTATCTATGTGACTGAAAGTTGGAACAATATTTATTGATTACACCTATTTTGTAGCTAAATCTATCCGAAACAAAACGAACGGTATTGGTAAAATACTCTATATTTATTTTCAACAAATTAAAATGATTCATTTATTCTTACTATTTTTGTAACAATATTGAACTACAGTGACAAATCTTGGTTATGATTTTTTCAAAAATATAATTCACCCGAATGATATACCTTTTGGAATATATATAATATTATTCCAATAGTCTGAACAAGGATGAATGGCTCGCAAGTCAGATCAATTATTTTCCTTTTTCATTACATGACCTTCATTTACCTTCATTCTTATATATTATCGGTAAAATAATAGCCTCATTCTATACATTACTTAATAAAATACTTATGAAAACAAGACATTTCAGCTTACTAATATCCTTTTTTTTATTGGGAAGCCAAGTAGTAAATTCCCAATCAAAGGTGAGCAACTTGCTTGTATTTGATTTTTCAAAAGATTACCCTCAAAAAAAGATGCGACTGGAGGATATGGCAGATATTGAGTATGTACCATTGGAAACTACCGATGATATTTTATTGGGTGGAATGGCAACTCTTTCTGCCGTTACCGATAAATACATTCTCATACATGAACCTCAATTAGGTGATATTTTTGTTTTCAACCGTAATACAGGAAAACTATATTCTCATTTTAACCACAAAGGACAAAGTGCTCAGGAATATCTATGGATTAACAATACAATTTTAGATGATAAAAAGGATGAAATCTATGTGTGCTCCCAATTTATCCAGATTTATTCACTAAAAGGTAATTATAAGCGAACGTTGAAAATAAAAGGATTTGGAAATAACATACAAATTCTAAACTATGATGACACATCTTTGCTTATCTATGACGAAGTAATTATAGAGCCCGGACATGAGAACAAGACTAAAAAAGCCCCTTACCGGCTCATGTCCAAAAAGGACGGCAGTTTGATTTCCATATTGAGCTTAGAGTTCTCGAAAAGATATTCAAATAAAATCGTCAAACATGAGGGTAATATGTGGAGACCCATTACATTTATTTATCCCCAAAACATGCATTATGGTTCAGATATAATAATTGCAGATATATCATCCGACACACTGTATCAATTATCTCCAAACAAGGGACTAATTCCTCTATTAACCCGTACCCCATCAATCCATACCCATGAACCCAGAAATATATGGACTCCTTTTTTAACAACCGACAAATTTATGTTGATAGGTACGTTTCTATTAGATTTTAACTCAACAGGAGGAAAGATTCCTACATTCATATACGACTTTAAAACCGGAGAAATAAACAAAGCATCTATTTGGGATACAGAATATGAAACGAAATCTTGGAGACAAGGAAGATGGGGTGGGCCAAATGGAACACCAGCCATTGCAAAAAATATGGCTGCCGAACTGATTCAGGCATCATCCGTTATAGATGCTTACAAAGGTAAACGATTGAAAGGTAATGGCGAGAAAGTTGCAAAGAAACTTCTGGAAGATGATAATCCGGTAGTCAGGATTCTTAAATTCAAGCAATAAAAAACAGGCATAATGAAAACAATTGGCTTAATTGACGAAAAAGTAATAAAAAACAATTTGATTAATCTCAAAAATATAGTTTTCGAGGTTACTGAAAAGTGTAATCTGAAATGCAAATATTGTGGCTTGTCTGAACGATTATACAAAAAATACGATGTAAAAAATTAGATCATAAATATGTCGCAGACCGATCCCTTAGTCGTGCCGCCAGTTCATTTTGTTTTCAATGTGTATCTAATTACGAAATCGTTTTGGATCGGCCAAACCTTTGTCATGTAAAAGATTAAAAAATTTCACCGGCACAAAAAATAAAACAGAGTAGATATAATAGGCTCAAATCTGATTTTTATCATTATTTTTGCAGTATCCATACAGTAAGTCGTATTTACTTAAATCTATACAATATATGAAAAGCAAACTGATACTTGCCATCATTTTTTGTTTCTGTTTCTCCCTTACCGGATATTGTCAGAGCAGCACATTCGAATCGTTGAAATTTCAAAGCAAAAAACTGGGGAAAGAGGTCTCCTACTCTATCTATCTTCCTTCCGATTATAAAACATCTGAGCGCAATTATCCCGTGCTTTATTTATTACACGGATACACAGACGATGAAACAATGTGGCTACAGTCAGGTGAAGTAAAAGCAATTGCAGACCAGGCAATTGCTACAAGAAATGCTACCCAAATGATTATTGTTATGCCTAATGCATGGGATACTTTTTACATTAATCAACACGACGGCAAATTTCCATACGAAGATATGTTTTTTGAAGAATTGATCCCTTATATAGAAAAAACCTACCGCGCCCGTCCTCAGAAAGATTATCGTGCCATTGCAGGATTATCAATGGGAGGCTACGGTTCATTACTCTATTCGTTACATCATCCGGAGTACTTCTCAGCTTGTGCACCACTCAGTGCAGCCATCTTTGACGATAATGTAATGAAACAAAGACAAGAATATTCGCACAAGGAACTATTCTCCCGTCTATATGGTCCCGGGTTGGATTATTGGCACAAGAACAGTGTTCTGGAAATTTTATCTGGACTAAACAAAGATAATTTACCTCAGGTACGCTATTATATCGATTGTGGCGATGACGATTATTTATTGGAAGGCAACTACCTGACCCATAAAATAATGCAAGAAAAAGGGATAAGGCATGAATTTAGAGTACGTGACGGAGGACATAGCTGGACTTATTGGAGAACAGCTTTGCCTGAAGTATTAAAGTTTGTAAGCCAATCTTTTACAAGAAGCTGAGGGCTAACGAAAAAAGTAGCCTAAAGAAAAGGTGACATTATTCTGATAAACAGATGTTTCACCTTCATTTTTGGCAGCCCGTCTATCCAATGTCCCGCAAAAAGCGGCAATAGAGAAGAAAAAATTACTATACTCTACCCCCAAACCGAGGTTAACACCTAAATCAAACGATTTCAAATCTTTATCTTTGGTTTGTCCAAACAAAATATCCGTGTCCGTTTCCTTATTTTTCATTTTGCCAAATAAGGAATAATCAAATGCAGGACCGGCAAAAATACTGAACCGTACATCCGTAAAAAGGAATGTATATGCCAAATTTACAGGAACTACAATGGAGTAATAAGAACATTTATTCAAATATCCCATACCCTCCATTTGGGGGGCCGAATAATAGGATCCGCCCTGATTAACAAAAGATAGCTCCGGACGAAGCGAAAATCTTTTATACAAAGGTATATCAGCCAATCCCGCCACACTAAAGCCAAAACGGGCTCCCGAATTAAATTCGCCATCCACTTTCTGGATCAAAGACGAATAAGCTCCACCAAAACGTACACCATAAGTAACTTTGGCTGCTACCGGCATAACTAATACCGCCATAAGCAATACCAGTCCTATTTTATGTATAAATACCTTCATAATTGAGTTCTTTAGCTAAGGCAAATATACATATTTCCACAGGGAGCAATATGTTTTAATCATATTTTAATATTAGAAGATGAGATTTTTGCTTTTTTCGCGTACCTTTACTAGCCAAATTTGATAGCTACACAAACAAAATGGAACCATTCATACATCTACACGTACATACCCAGTATTCTTTACTTGACGGACAAGCATCCATTGACGCATTAATTAATAAAGCATACAATGATGGTATGCGGGCAATAGCCGTGACGGACCACGGCGTGATGTTTGGTATAAAAGAATTCTTCAATAAAGTAAATAAAAAGAACAGTAAACCGCAAGGGATAATCAAGGATTGCGAAAAAGAACTAAAGAAACTCCAGGAGAAAGAAGAACTTAACGAAGATGATAAGCAAAAAGTAACGGAGCTGCAGAAACAAATAGCCGATGCAAAAGCTTCAATTTTCAAACCTATCATCGGATGCGAGTGTTATTGCGCACGTAACGGCCGTAAAATTAAAAACGAGAAAGAAGACCGCAGTGGCTGGCATCTTATTGTACTTGCCAAGAACCTGAATGGTTACAAGAATCTTATAAAAATGGTTTCTCTATCGTGGACTGACGGTTTTTACGGACGTCCGCGTATAGACAAAGAGTTGCTGGAAAAATACCACGAAGATTTAATAATATGTTCTGCCTGTTTAGGAGGGGAAATTCCCCAACACATCATGCACGACAGGACAGATAAGGCTGAAGAGTCCATTTTATGGTTCAAAAATCTGTTTGGCGATGATTATTATCTCGAAATGCAAAGACACGAGACACATAATCCGAATGCAGACTGCACAACTTTTCCCAAGCAACAGGAGGTAAATAAAGTTCTAATTGAATTAGCCCATAAACACAACATAAAGCTTATTGCCACCAACGACGTTCATTTTGTAAATGAAGATGATGCTGAGGCCCACGATCGGCTGATCTGTTTAAGTACCGGCAAAGATTTGGACGATCCTAACCGTATGCGATACACAAAGCAGGAATGGATGAAAACGACTGCCGAAATGAATGCTATCTTTGCCGATATTCCGGAAGCTTTAAGCAATACGCTCGAAATTGCAGACAAAGTGGAATTCTATTCTATAGACAGCGGTCCTATCATGCCAACCTTTGCCATACCCGAAGATTTCGGAACAGAAGAATCATACAAGCAAAAATACACCGAAAAAGATTTATTCGATGAGTTTACACAGGACGAAAACGGCCAGGTTGTATTGAGTGAAGAAGATGCAAAGTCCAAAATAAAAAAATTAGGAGGATACGAAAAACTATATCGTATCAAACTGGAGGCAGACTACTTACAGAAGCTGGCATATGAAGGAGCCCGTACCTGTTACGGTGAAAACTTATCGGATGAAGTAAAAGAACGTTTGAATTTTGAGTTGCATATCATGAAAACGATGGGCTTCCCCGGTTACTTCCTGATCGTGCAAGACTTCATCAAAGCAGCGCGCGAGGAATTAGGTGTTTCGGTTGGCCCGGGACGTGGTTCCGCAGCAGGTTCTGCCGTAGCATACTGTCTTGGAATTACAAAGATCGACCCTATCAAATACGACTTACTGTTTGAGCGCTTCTTAAATCCCGACCGTATCTCTCTACCTGATATTGATACGGATTTCGATGATGACGGACGTGGTGAAGTACTACGCTGGGTTACCGATAAATATGGAGCTAACAGGGTAGCCCACATTATCACTTATGGCACAATGGCAACCAAATCTGCAATTAAAGACGTTGCACGCGTACAGAAACTTCCGCTATCCGAATCTAACCGCCTGGCCAAACTCGTACCGGATAAAATACCGGATATGAAGAAGTTCAACCTGAAAGATGCCATTGAATACGTTGCCGAATTAAAAGATGCAGCAACAGGCAATGACCCATTGGCCCGGGATACTTTGAAATACGCCCAAATGTTGGAAGGCAACGTTCGTAACACCGGTGTACACGCTTGCGGTGTAATCATAGGGCGTTATGATATTTCGGATGTCGTACCGGTTAGTACTGCCAAAGATAAAGACACCGGCGAAGAAATGCTCGTTACCCAATACGAAGGTTCGGTTATTGAAGAGACCGGACTTATCAAAATGGACTTCTTGGGTTTAAAAACCCTTTCAATCATAAAAGAAGCCATTGAAAACATTGAACTGACAACCGGCCATGTTTTAGATATAGACCACGTAAGCCTGGAAGACCCGAAGACATTCGAACTCTATTGTTGTGGAAAAACAACTGGAACATTCCAGTTTGAATCGGCAGGTATGCAAAAATATTTAAAAGAGCTTCAACCGTCCAAGTTCGAAGACCTTATTGCCATGAATGCCCTGTACCGTCCGGGACCTATGGATTATATTCCTTCTTTCATAGCACGTAAACATGGAAAGGAAGAAATCAAATACGATATTCCGGTCATGGAACGTTATCTGGAAGATACTTATGGCATTACCGTGTACCAGGAACAGGTCATGCTCCTATCCCGCTTGCTGGCAAACTTCACCCGTGGAGAAAGTGACGCCTTACGTAAAGCAATGGGTAAGAAGTTGATTGAAAAGATGAATCATCTGAAATCAAAATTCCTGAGTGGCGGCAAAGCGAATGGGTACAAAGAAGAAACACTAAACAAAATATGGGCCGACTGGGAAAAATTTGCTTCTTATGCATTCAATAAGAGTCATGCTACATGCTATTCGTGGGTAGCTTACCAGACAGCCTACCTGAAGGCAAACTATCCTTCGGAATATATGGCTGCCGTACTAAGCCGAAGTTTATCCAACATTGTGGATATCACTAAATTCATGGACGAATGCAAAGCCATGGGCATCCAGGTTTTAGGACCCGACGTAAACGAATCTATATTGAAATTCAGTGTCGATAAAAACAAAAATATCCGTTTTGGTCTTGGAGCTGTAAAAGGGGTTGGCGAAGCTGCCGTACAGAATATTATAGAAGAGCGGAAAAAGAATGGTCCGTTCAAAAATATCTTTGATTTTGTGGAACGTGTAAATCTAACGGCATGTAACAAGAAGAATATCGAATCTATGGCATTGGCTGGAGCATTCGACAACTTTGGCATTCAACGCGAACAATTCTTTGCAGAAAGCATCAAGGGAGAAGTCTTTCTAGAAACATTGGTACGTTATGGGAACAAATTTCAGACAGACAAAAACACAGCATCCAATTCATTATTCGGAGACGATAACTTTGTAGCTATCGCCAAACCCGAAGTTCCTCAATGTGAACGATGGAGCGACCTCGAAAAATTGAATAAAGAGAAGGAATTAGTTGGTATTTACCTATCTGCACACCCGCTGGATGAATATCGTATCATATTAACATATGTATGCAATACCGGTATGGCCGAAATAAACGACCGGGAAAACCTGAAAGGGCGGGAACTATTATTAGGAGGTATCGTTACTGGATTCCGCGAAGGTACCACTAAAATGGGTAAACCGTACGGTATACTTAAAATAGAAGATTTTACCGGAAGTGGCGAAATTGCGCTATTCGGCAACGATTATATAGAATATAGCAAATACGGAAAAATGGGAATGTATCTACTTATTACAGCACGCGTAGAGCCGCGGCGCTGGAAAGAAGATGAACTTGACTTCCGTATCGGCTCTATTCGTTTACTACAAGATGAAAAAGATAAATTAATCGAAAAAATAAATATCACCGTCCCTATCCATGATTTGGATGAACCGACCATCAATGAATTATCGGTTCTGATAAAGAACAATCCGGGTCATAGTCTGTTATTTTTTAAAGTAGTGGATGGCGAACACAATATTTCCCTAAATCTATTCTCTCAGAATGTACGATTAAACGTAACACGCGAGTTAGTAGACTTTCTGCAGGAGAACGAAAATATTGATTTCAAAATTAATGGTTGATATTGTTTGGTGAAGAAAGAATTCGTACTTTTGACTCGCTATTTGATAAATAATTAATCAGTTAACAAAAGAAACATAAAACAAATATAGTATGGCTTTACAAGTTACAGATGAAAATTTCAAAGAGTTGATAGACTCAGGAAAACCTATGGTCCTTGATTTTTGGGCAGAGTGGTGTGGTCCTTGCCGTATGGTAGCTCCTATCATTGATGAGCTGGCAACAGAATATGAAGGACGTGTAACAATTGGAAAAATGGATGTAGACAACAATAACGAAGTCGTTGGCGAATATGGCATCCGGAATATCCCCACTGTATTATTTTTCAAAGACGGAAATGTTGTCGATAAAATTGTAGGTGCAACTACAAAAGACAAATTCATAGCAAAAATAGAATCTCTTCTTTAAAAGAAAACAGAATAAAGAATCAGGCTGCCAAAAATTCTAAAAACGAATTTTAGCAGCCTGATTCTTTATATCTTCTTACCGTACAACATATGACGTTTTCCCGGAGGTCCCGAAAGACGGCTCATAGCATAACCCGCTTTCTGCATCATACGGCGCACCTCTCCTTTAGCACAATACGTTACGATTATACCACCCGGTGCAGTGTAAGAATATAAACGGTCAAAAATAGCTTGTGTCCACATCTCCGGCTGTTTATCCGGTGCAAAAGCATCAAAATAAATTAAATCGATATCCACAGGTAAGTCACAGACATTACTGTCTCCTTCTATTTTACACAAAGTAAAATTATCAGAAATTTTTTCTGGCGTATTCCATTTGGCAAAATGCAGTTTTTCAAATAAATCTTTTCTGTCCGGCCAAATAATCTTGCCATAGTTTAAAGAACTTATCACTTCCATATTTAACGGATATAATTCTATGGAGTGGTATTCAACCTTAAGCCTGGAATTTTCTTCAACATCCCGCAAAGTAAGAAACGCATTTAGCCCGGTACCAAAACCGATTTCCAATATTCTAACAAACTCTTTTTGTATGGAATGTAGCCCAGCTTCAATAAAAACATGTATCGCTTCCTGAATTGCACCGTTTACCGAATGGTAGTGTTCGTCCATAGATGGGATAAACAAAGTGTGACTCCCATCTGCAGTAAGTTGCAATATTTTTTCCATCATATATCTTTTCTTTTCGCAAAAGAACTAAAAATATAAGCATCCTACAAGCGCAACCCACAATTTATCAATTGAATAATCTTTGATTTTTCCTTGTTTTTTATAACAACACAACCAAATAATATATAAATTTGTGGCATAATAATAATCTGGCTCAACTAAACATGGGTTTAAGGCGGTATACACAAATTGCAATGCTTATATTCTGCTGCTTCTTTATCAAGATACAGAGCTATGCAACCGAAATGCACCCCATTTTAATAATCAGTTCCTATAATCCGGATACAAGAAATACAACACAAAACATTTCCGAATTCATGGAAGAGTACAAACAACTTGGAGGTACTTCACCTGTTATTATAGAAAATCTGAATTTTAAAAGTCTTCCCGAATCTCCCCAATGGAAAGACAGAATAAACAAATTACTGAATAAATATCAAGGAGATCAGAAGCCACAAGTTATAATTATTTTAGGCCAGGAAGGATGGTCCGCCTATATTTCACAAGATAGCCTGATCACCAAAGATATTCCGGTATTATGCGGAATGGTAAGTCGTAATGCGATCTTACTTCCTGATTCATCTGTAAACTTATCAGAATGGAATCCCGAAAGTATCGACATACAAGATTATATTGATAAGGGAATAAACGTTTCCGGTTTCGTCTACTATTATGATGTTCAGAAAAATATTAAGCTAATCCAAAAATTATACCCGGAAACCCAGCATATCGCATTAGTTACAGATAATAGTTATGGGGGATTGGCCTTACAATCTTTTGTAAAGAAAGAGATGAAAAGCTTCCCAGAATTAGATTTAATACCCCTTGACGGCAGAAAAAATAATTTATACACTATCATTGAACAAATAAAATGCCTGCCGGAAAAAACAGTTATTTTATTAGGTACATGGCGTGTCGATGTAAATGACGGATATTACGTCGGCAATGCAACTTATACAATGATGTCCGCAAGCCCTAATCTGCCGGCATTCACAATCACATCAATAGGCTTAGGTCATTGGGCAATAGGAGGTTATATTCCTCAATACCGGGGTATAGGGAAAGATTTAGCCAAACAAGCAGTAGCTATATTAAAAAAAGAAATAAACCAAAAGGAAATCCGTGCAGAAGTAATCCCCAATTATTATACTTTTGATGTTCTAAAACTAAAAGCTCTTAATATAAACAGGAGCTTGTTACCTAAAAATTCCATATTAATCAATGAAGACGAAAATATATTAGTAAAATATAAATATGAAATATTATTGCTCGTCATCAGCATGCTATTCATATTTCTTATCACAATCCTTTATTTCTTTTTACGCACTAAACGCCTTAAAGACAAACTGCTTGACTTACAAAAAGACAATATTATCATCCTTAATAATATGCAAGTATCCATCCGGTTTATTAATCCGGATTACACTATTAAATGGGAAAACCAAGTACAGTATAGTTGTCAGCCACAATATGGTCCGGATAATTGTTTTCTCAAGAAAAATGGGAAAAGCCCTTTTTGCGATGATTGTTGCGTAGTTCAAGCAATGACATCTAAAGTACCAGTCGAGACTATAAAAGAATGCAAACCCGGTAAATATATCCATACTCTGGCAAATCCGGTAATGGACGAAGAAAACAATATCATTGGCGTAGTACTCAAAAAAGAGGACGTCACTAAGCAAAAAGAAGCTGAAAACGAATTACGTTTGGCCAAGGAAAAAGCAGAGCAGTCCGACCGTCTTAAATCGGCCTTCCTTGCAAATATGAGCCATGAAATCAGGACTCCTTTAAACGCAATCGTAGGTTTCTCCGGTTTGTTAATGAATGCGGAAAATCCGGAAGAGAAAGAAGAATATCTCAACATTATCAACGGTAATAACGATTTGCTTTTACAACTAATCAATGACATCCTGGATTTGGCTAAAATTGAAGCAGGCACATTAGAATTTGTTGATTCTGAAGTAGACGTAAACCAATTATTTTCAGATATAGAACAAACTTCGCGCCTGAAAGCATCTGAAGATGTTCAAGTCTCTTTTGTCGAAAAAATCCCTCACGCCACAATCATTACAGACCGTAACCGGCTGTCTCAGGTTATAACGAACTTTATAAACAATGCAATTAAGTTCACCACCGAAGGAAGTATACAATTCGGATACCACAGGCAAGACAATACTATTTATTTCTATGTTACAGATACAGGATGTGGTATTGCAGAAAATGAAGTAAACAGTGTATTCAACCGTTTTGTAAAACTAAACAGTTTTGCTCAGGGAACAGGTTTAGGGCTTTCTATCTGCCAAATGATCATAAAAAAATTGGGAGGAGATATCGGTGCAAAATCCCAATTAGGGAAAGGTTCTACTTTCTGGTTTACTCTTCCGGAAAGTTCTTTAAAGATAGATAAGCAGGAAATACCTGCATCGAAAACAAATGCCGCACCAATGACCAAACCTTCTCAAAAAATGACTTTACTAGTAGCAGAAGACAACGAAAGCAATTTTACACTGTTCAATGTCATGCTAAAAGAATACAACATCCTGCATGCATGGAATGGACAGGAAGCCATAGAGTTATATCATAAACATCATCCGGACATGATTCTGATGGATTTAAAAATGCCGGTTATGAATGGCTACGAAGCAACAACGGAAATCCGAAAAAAAGATTCCCATATACCCATTATTGCCATTACCGCTTTCGCATTTGCAGAAGATGAAGAAAGAGTAAAAAAGAGCGGCTTTAATGCATACCTGGCAAAGCCTGTTAAACCCGTAGAGCTAAAAAGAATAATAAACACAACCTTTAGCAATATTAATTAACATGAATAAACCGGCGTTATATTAACGCTGTACAAAAAGGATTAATATTACAAATCAATACTATATATTTAAGGAATTTATATTGTTACCGTCTCTTTACTTATCTATCTTTGACCTTGAATAATAAAATAGATTGATTTGGTGTGGATGAACATCGTACATATACAATTAACAAACCACTTTTGGTAGTTGCTATCTTATGTATATACAGTATAGAATATGCGCATGCCCAATGGACTAAAAAAGATTCTGCCCGTCTACAAAATATTTTATCTGGAAAAGAGACTTTACAACTGGATCCCGAGATTCAAAAAGCCATTGAGAACGGAACATTCCTCAATTTCGATAAACCAGCCGACCAAATGCGTATGTCTACCACTCCCCTGACCATTATAAAAGACTTTTCGGAATATCTGGAAATAGACGATACAATAAAACATAAACGTATAGCCCTGAAAGATTTACCCCCTGCTGTGTTTATGCGCTACGGATTAGATAAACCACTGCCCAAACAAGGCATGATGGTGAACTCCAGAATTATAGAACTCGATCCGGACATAGTACCTCTCGGAAAAGAAAAGAATACGGGTGTAGGTAGAGGCATGGACTTCAATGCACTACTATCTAATCTGTTCAGTAAAAACTACCGCCAGTTGGAACATAATAAAAAGCATGCCACTTCATGGAAATCTTACAATAATATCCCAACAATCGAAGTATACAACAAGCAACGGAAGTTCCGAACCGAACATCCTGAAGCCGTCTTACCATTAGTTAAATCAACTGATCCGACCAAAATAAGACCATTGATTAAAGATTCACTGGCAACAGACACGATCCGAAAAAAATAATACAGATAGATTTGTAACCAAAATTTTATCTTTAAACCGGTTCGATAAGTAAACGATAACCATTACCACGCAAATTTTCAACTTTTAAAAATGGAATTTCTTTCAAATCCATTCTTAACCGTTTAACTGTTTGCATAAGGGCGTCTTTAGTAGAAAGTCCATCAGGCCATACAGCGCTCTGCAAAATATCGGAGGCAACATATTGTCCGTTATTTTCCAACAATAAATTAAATAACTCCAGCTTATAATTAGTTAGCGTTATCTCCTGATCTGCATAAACAAGAACACCATTTTCTTTATCATACAACACATCACTCCTCAATAGTATACCGTCCCTCTGTACTTTTGGGGCAAGCAAAACTGCTATCTTTTTATTTCCTCTCAAAAACAGAATTCCCCCTACTACACTCAATACTAAAATCAAAAGAACGAGTGTATAAACGGGCAAAGATTGGGCAATAATATATGATGCTGGCAATTTTGCATATACCTGCAAAACAATATCCCGCTGAAATCCAATTACCACTTCTTTCAATTTCCAGGCAGATTTATAAAAGGAGGTATCAACAGTACTACAATATTTTTCTCCTTTTGCCTCATAAACAATAGCTATTTTTGCAGGAATATTATTTTGAGATAATTCATTACAGAAAAGACTATCCAAAGAACAAACACGAATAGGATTTCTATCTAAAAGATATAATTGAGACAACACATATTTTTTCTCTTCCGAATTCATTTTCTCTATTTCGTCCGGTTTCTTTATATAAATTGTAGAATCTTCGGATTGAATCGTAATAAAACCTGATTTTTCATTGTCCGGAAACAAAGTGAAAAAGTAAAAAAAAGGAGTTTCCAACTCCCGCGCATCTTTATCAGAGCGAAGACATTCATTAAACAACCTTTCTATCTGCATCCGGATTTCTTTTTCCGAATGAATAAAGTTTCTATATACCACCCAGGCACATAGAAGACAAACAACCATGCAAATAGCAAGAAGTATAATTTTTCTCAACACTGATTTCATATAAATAGGCCTATACATGGGGCAAATATAAATGCATTTCTAAGAATAAAAAAACCTATCTCATCTAATAACCACAGATATTCCATAGCTGACAGGCATTTGTCAGACAAAATATTTGTCTCTTAACCATAAAATCCGGTACTTCGAAACAAATCTAATACTATCTCATACAAGGTTGATTTTTATTGGTGGGGGAAGCTTTTCCCCCTCCAATAATTTGAGACCCCACCCTCCTTTAGCTTAACGCCCCACGCCTAAACAAAAAGCAGAAAAAGACACGATGCCGATAAGCATACCGGCCTTAATAAGTGTCTATATTATATAACCTCAAAATAAAGAGATATGAAAGACTCCTTAGTATATATCATTTGCGGACTATGCATACTAACATCATGCAGTCAACCTAAAAAGAATTATTCAATCTCAATGGACGCCCAATCTTTGGGAAAAAGCACAATTATTCTTACGAAAGGAGGCGGTAATTATTTGTACGACTTACAAATAACAGACTCATATTTGGTTATATTAGACAACAAAAGCGACACTGTAATGCAAGCTTATACTTTAAACAATATCTTGCAAACAAAAATATTTTGTCTTCGAACGGGAGAAAACAACCGGTTATTAGCCCCTCAATTCGTTCGATCCGACTATCGGAGCCTAAATAAAGCAAACCAAATTAGTATTGTAGACAACAACATTTACCTGAAACAAATCACCTTAACAGCAAAAGGCATAAATCTAAGAACTAGACTCTTAGATAAAGGATTAGTAAACAGCAAAGACTACAATATTACCACCAAAGAAATCTATGCAGTCCCCATCAGCGGTCATCAAAAATACAGCTACTTTTTTTATAATATAGATTCAGGCTATTATTGGGTGAACCCCTCTCCTATAATATCAGAAGTTTTGCCACATGTACCCATTGCCTTCAGCAGTAATTTATGCGTAAATGAACAAAAAAGATCAATTGTAACGGCCTTTCGGTTTACCAATTATGTCTCGTTCTATGATTTAGAAGGAAATATACAATCCACCTGTCATTTTGGAGAAAATCAGACAATAACTCCGCTCTGTATGGGAGAAAAACTGGATATTGAGAACAGCACAAAATGTTTTACTTCCATCTATTGCACCCCTAAATACGTATATTGTTTGTATGATGGCACAACAGACTTCACGGCCCAGAGCAGAATACTGGTTTTTAACTGGAATGGGAAACATGTTAAGACCTGGCTGGCTGATCGTAACCTACGGCGTATAGCTATAGATAAAAACAATAAAACATTGTATGGCATCTCAGCTAATCCGATTGCAGGGCAGGATGTGGTAAAGTATTTGTTGAAATAATCATTTACAGATTAGCAAAGAATATATTATTAAACAATTAACTATACAATCTAATGAAAACCAGATTTATTATAATATTGTTTCCCATTCTGTTTTTATGCATATCTTGCAATCCAGATAGGAATAATCCGGCCAGAACTGATTTTGCAAATCTTTTTCCTGAAAAAACAGAATCAAAATGCCATATTCTTCATGTCGATTTTTTTCTGGGAAAGCCCTATCAAATAGATATCTTAAACAATCAGCTTATCATCATAGATATTGTTGACAAGAAATTAATGACCCTATATAATATTGACACGAAGAAAAATATACAATTATTTCAAAATGGAAATGGCCCAACAGACTTAGTTCCCCCTCTATATATCTCTCGAGTCACAAAAGAAGGTATTATTGGAATATTTCAAAGAGCAACTCAAACTTACTCAGAATACAAATTATCAAATTTACTCCAAGGAAACATTGAACCGATTAAAGCTATTACATTTAAAGAAAATGTAGATCAATTAGTTCCTATCAACGACAATTATTACATAGGTTGTGGTGTTCTAGAAAATGGCTCTGCGTGTATGTTTGACAAAACCGGAAAATCAGTTAAAACATATACTAACACTTATCCTGATTTTATAAATAACATAAAAAATCCATCCGACAGATATATAAATGGGCAACAACTTATTAGCTTTAATAACAAGGCAAATACTTTATTATTTGCTTCTATCTTTAATGGTTATATCAATATATTCAATCTCGAAAAAAACAATCTCAACAACAGTGTCGAATATGCACCCACAATATCCCCTCTCGAAAAAAACATTTTAAACAATAAAGAATATAAACCTTCAGGAGAGGATATTATATATTTTGATAATATATATTCTACCCAAAACAATTTTTATCTTTTATATAATGGCAATGCATTAAATAATCAGTCAACAACTGAAAGTAATATCTTTCAATTTAATTCAGAAGGCAAACCTATAAGAAGTATCAATTTAGACAAAAAGATTCTTGACTTTTGTGTAGACGAAAAAAATCAAAAAATATACGGAATTTCATTATCCGATGAATTAGACTATGTTATTATCGAAATTAAAATTTAACAATCATGAAATCAAAACATTATAGTCTATTCTTACTTAGTTTATTTCTACTATGTTCTTGTCAGAACAACAAACAACTGGAAGAAGCCCTATCCTTATCATCAACCAATCGGATAGAGCTTGAAAAAGTCATCTGGCATAACTCCTTATTACTGGCATCTATAGGGATGACAGTTTGTACAGATTTCGTTCCGGCCAGAGGGAACCGCCATAACCCGCATACATGGAATGCGCTTATTTAAAATAAGATTGGATAATAAGCATTTTACCTTTCTGGTTCATCCCGATGATTTTTTAATTTCATCGGGATCATTTTATAAAATCATCGGGATGACTTTAATATGTCTTTTAGTTAATAAAAAGATGTAGCTCCTTTTGCAAAAAGAATCTATTTATCATCGTCAATTTTTAAGCAGAACCCCACCCCTCGTAAATTTTCTATATGCAGGACAGGGATTCCTTTTAAAGAATCGCGTAATCTTTTGATTGCCTGACTTCGACAGGACTCCGAATAATCAATTGTCCCCCATAAATGTTCGCGAATATCATCATTGCTCACAAAATAATCTTTATGAGACAAAAATAATTTAAGTAAGGAAATAGATTGGTCAGTTAATGATATGATCGATTCGCCATATCTCAGAACACGCAGTTCGGCATTTAATATCAGGTCATCCGTTATTTGGATTTCAACATCTTCCTTCTCCAACAATTCATCTCCACTTATAGTTACGACTTGTTTAGTGTTCTTATATAAAAATGAAACAGCCAAGACAACGAGTACTACACAAAGAATAGTCCATCCGGCAAAAAGGCCGATAGAACTCCTTATAACACTAAAAAATGTAACATCCGCAAAAGCCTGTAAAACAATCTCTTTTTCTATTCCTGTCACCACAGGAGGTAATAAGTATGTTTTTTTATAGAAAAAAGTATCATTATTACTTTTATAGACCTCTCCCGATACTTTATCTGTATAACAAACAGCCGTCTTAACGAGTAGATTCTGTTCCCTTAACCCTACCTGGTATATACTATCCAACGCATTAGCATTGACTGGATTTTTATATCTAAGGGTAGTTTGCAAAATACTTTTATACTTTTCATCTTCAGATATTGTTTTTTCAAAAGCAGGAATCGTTTTAGCTCCTTCTTTATTTCTAACAACAATCGAATCATCCGTTTTTTTGGCAGACACATGATGGTAAATAGGCAAATCCAATTTTTTCCAACGTATTGTAAGATCATTAGAAACAGCATTATGAAAACAATCATTGATTTCTGAAATTACATATTCTCTTTGGTAAGAATATAACCATATTCCGGTTGCTAAAGCAAAACAACAAGTAAATCCAAGTATCACTATCTTCATTATTTTCTTCATGGTATGTAATAATTCATTAGCGTTTTCAATACAAAAATACAATTTATTAATCAATATCCTATAATTCCAGTTGATAAGCCCAATTTTAGCCCTAAAAGCAGAACCTTTTATAATTCAAGATATTATACATATAACTTTTCTGTCATTAAACAAATGTAAGTAATTTGTAAGTCTATTTATTTTAAATTATAGCAACTATTGACATTCTTTGTATCAAAAATTATTTTTATGAAAAAAAGCAGATTAAAGTTATTATTCATCCTGACAATAAGTGTAAGCCTGTCCGGATATCTTTTCTTCACCAATACAAATAAAAAAGAAGAAATAAAAATCAGTGAGTTCAAAAAGTTAGTATTAGCCAATATCGAAGCACTTGCGCATTCAGAGAGTGGCGGAGGAAGTACTGTCTGTATAGGAAATGGCTCTATCGATTGTTTTGGAGACAAGGTAGAATTTATGTACTCTGGATTCAGTTTAGATGGTTTTTAAATAAAAACGAATTGAATAGATTGGTTCATGAAACACTTGAATATAATACTATTAGTTATTGTCTTATTCTTTTCTGTCTCATGCAAAGACAAAACAAAGAAGAAAATAACCCAATTAGTGGAACATTGGCAAGGGAAAGAAATTATATTTCCTTCTGATATGATTTTTACTCGTTACTTGACAGACACTGTTGACTATCAAATTCCACAAAGCGACTATAAAGTCCTTATTTATGTGGACACTATCGGATGCGCCAGCTGTAAACTACAATTGCCCAAGTGGAAGGAACTGATAGCTCAGGTTGATTCGTTAACAGACAAGCAAATACCTTTTCTTTTTTTCCTTCATCCAAAAGATTTGAAAGAAATACGGTATATCTTAAAAAGAGACGGATTTAATTTTCCGGTTTGCATTGATAAGGAAGATAAGCTTAATAAGCAAAACAATTTTCCTTCTGATATTACCTTTCAAACTTTTTTATTGGATAAGAATAATAAAGTTGTCGTAATAGGAAATCCTATTCATAATTTGGCTGTTAAAGATTTATATTTAAAACAACTCACACAAGGAAGAGAAGCAACAAATCAACCAATCATTACAACAGCAAAGGTTAGTCCTGCAGAAGTAAACATGGGAAAGGTTAAGGTGAAACAGGCAAAAAAGACAGATTTCATCATACAAAATACGGGAGATGCCCCTCTTATTATTTTAGAAACAAGTACAACTTGCGGATGTGCAGTGGCTACTTTTGACAAACATCCAGCCAAGCCCGGTGAATCGCTCCACGTAACCGTTGAGATGACACCAAAAGAATCCGGTATGTTCGACGAGACCATAATGGTAAAATGTAATACGGAGCAATCAATAACATTAAAAATACGGGGACAAGCAATATAATAAAAAGCAGGGAAGGAAACCTCTCAGACATTAGAACTCTTCCGGTAACCTTCCCTCTTGTCTCCACCTTTAATGAAAGGAGGTGATGGAGCAAAAGTAAGAAGAATTAAAGAATAAAGGAATTTCTTATTGAAGAAGAGTAAATAAGAAACTTAAAAAACAGAAAAATATAAATCAAAAATTAATATATCATGAAGAAAAAATTATTCGGTATAATGATGGTTGCTATGGTTGCAGTTGCTGCAGCATGGAATATTAATGAAAATAACAATGAAGTTAGTTTAAGTGACTTGGCTCTAGAGAATGTGGAAGCATTGGCTAGTGGAGAAGACATAACCCAATGTATCATAGCATATTGCTATTGGAGCAGATATGATAATTGTGATTATTCATGTGACGGCGTATCATATAGTAGTAGTAATATGCGTAACAAATAAACAACAATAGTATTGGCTAAGTAGCTATAAGCAAGATTATATGACACTTAGCCAATTTTACAACATATTAAATCTAATGAAAAAATTATTTACATTCTTCACTTTAATATCTTTTTTCACAAGTTGTTTTAATGTCAGAAAAGATTATACATTGTTAGAAATAAAAGAGCCAATATCCATAAATGGAAATTTCGAAGAAATTGAAATTGGCATTCCCAGCCAAATTGAGTGGATCAATTCCAATTTATATCTTTTTAGGGTTAATGGATGTGCCGCAAAAATATTTGACGAAAATAACAAAATAAATATTGCTGATTTTGGAAAAATGGGACCAGGGCCAGATGAATTTATATCTCCATTTTATGCAGGATATAACAAAAATAATAATAGGATATATATAAATGACATCTCACTTAAGACATTTCGAGAATATGAAATAATTAAAAAAGAAGATACTTTATTATTTAAAAAACACATCACAAAAAATATAAAATGTGACGGAATTGTTTTTCGGGCTGCAGTTCGTTTGAAAAACGGATATACTGTAGCACAGGTAATTTCGGGAACTAACAAAATGTTCATTTTATTTGATTCTGACATGAAAATCCATCATACATTTGAAAGCAATCCAGTAGGAGAGGATGCAACCGTTTTACATCCTTTTTCTGGGTATTTAACATCAAATGAAAATCAATTCACCTTTGCTGCAATGTATTATGGATATATTGTTAGTTATAATATATCAGATAATGGAGATGTAACTAAATTATGGGAACACTATTTGTCGTGTCCATATTATGAAACGAATAGAGGCCGAGTAAAATGGGATAGAGAGAGAAATAAAATGGGCTTTTTTGACGTTAAAATGAATGATAAACATATTTACGCTCTTTATAGTGGAAAGAAAGACATAGATGATATCAGTAGAGTTCCCAGTAATCTCTTAATTTTTGATTTGAACGGTAAATTAGAAAACAATTACTTATTAGACAAACAATCCGGACGATTAACAATAGCACACGACAGTATAGTTTATACAATTTATACAGAGCCAGATGTTGGAATTGCAAAATATAAACTCTGGAACTAAACATTAATATCAGGCCTGGCAATTACATTCAGTACTATTGAGTAATTTATTCAGAAATCAGGTTTGAACAATACAGAACGATTACAGGACACAGTTAGGATATGGGCGCAAAAAGATTTCAATATTATAAAAAATAGTCACATGAAAAATATAATCTGTATCTTACTTTTATTTGGAAGTGTATCTTGCACGACGAAGTCTGATAAACAGATGTCTTTGTCTTTAAAAATTGCGGATACAAACCATACAGAATTAGAAAAAGTTTTGGTACATTACAAAAATGTTCCTCAAAAATTTGCAGCAGCCAAATTTTTGATAGAGAACATGCCTGGACATGCAGGATATGATTCGATATTTATAAAAAAATGGCAACCAATTTATGATCAACTAATCACTATTTCAGAAAAGTATAATTGGAAAAGGTCTGTTTTATGGGCAAGAGAAACCAGAGCCTTTGGGGAAAACATACGAACAACTATTTCGCCTCTTTCCATGCAACAAGACATTTCTACAATCAAAGCTGATTGGCTTATTAAAGAAATAGACCTTGCATTCAATGCCTGGCNTTTATGGGCAAGAGAAACCAGAGCCTTTGGGGAAAACATACGAACAACTATTTCGCCTCTTTCCATGCAACAAGACATTTCTACAATCAAAGCTGATTGGCTTATTAAAGAAATAGACCTTGCATTCAATGCCTGGCAAGAAAATAAATACACAAAAGACATCTCTTTTGAAGACTTTTGTTCAACTATTCTTCCTTACAGATTTCAGAATGGAGTATGTTTAGATGATGCCCGGCAAATATTTTACAAACGACATCAAGGATATTTTAATGATTCAACCAAGACTATTCAAGAGATGGTAGATTCATTAAGTTATCAATATAGCTTTCTTCAATATAATTATAATGCTGCCGCCTCTGTGCCGATCTACAGTGCAGCCACATTTGAATATATAAAAAGAGGGTTGTGCGAACAGATGACATGGTATAATTGTCTGCTTTTTTCTGCTTTAGGGGTGGCTGTAGCCATAGACTTTGTACCCGAATGGGGAAACAGAAATGAAGCGCACAGCTGGAACACGATTATAATAAATGGAGAGAGCCACCCTTTTGAACCATTTTATGATAATGACAGATGGAAATATAAAAGAATTTACAATAACGAATGTTTTGATCTGGTATGGGGAAAATTCAGGTTACCTAAAGTTTATCGTCATACATACGAGTTTTATATAGAAGGACCTATAGCGGATCAGAAAATATCCTCGTATGATATACCTGCTTTATTTAAGAATCCACGGATCAAAGATGTTTCTTCTCAATATTTTAAAACAGCAGATGTATCGCTGGAAATCACAGAAGATATTCCGGATAAAACCAACTACTGTTATTTGTGTGTTTATAGCTTTGAAGGATGGATTCCTGTACAATGGGGTAAAATTGGAAGAAATAAACAGGTTACATTTAAAGACATGGGGCATGATATTGCTTACCTTCCGGCATTTTATAAAAATGGAACGATCATTCCCGCAGCACCATTATTTATTTTAAAACAGGATGGTTCTGTCGAGAAACTGGAATGTGCTAACACAAAAACAGATATAACGATCCGTACCCCCAAACCTTATTTATATAAAAATCTGATCGCAGATAATAAAAAGCCATTAATTGGAGGGCTATTTATAGGAAGCAATGATCCGGGAAGCGCAGAAAGCCAATATGAAAGTTTATTTACATTGACGGACAGCATGGATATGTGGACAAATGATATAAAAATATCATGCAAAGAACCTTACAGATATATACGGTTTCTCCCTCCGTCAGATACAATTTCGTTATGTGAAGTTGTATTCAAAGAGAGACAGAATGGCCAGCTGATTGAGATTCCGAATGTGAAGGTTTCTGCCAATGTGAAAGGATTTAAGGATGATGAAACACTGGACATGCTAACAGATCATTTGTCTGCAACCGGATTTAAAGGCGTTTTCCGTAAAAGAGAAGAAAGACAACAAGGGATTTTATTCGATTTGGGTAAACCATGTAAACTAGAACAAATATCTTATATCCCGTATAAAAAGAGTGAAGTAGCCGATTCATTGGATTTTGAACTTTACTATTGGGACAATGAATGGAAAAGTGCAGGAGCAATTAAAGGAAATAATAACTTTATAACCTTTAAACAAATTCCTCAAAATACAATCTATAAAGTTATTGCTCCCAAAATACAAGAACGGATTTTCACATATAGCAATGGTATAATAAACTGGTTTTAAAATAAACATTCTATATCTCACATCATTATAATAAGATGTCAGCTAATTGTCAGTTTATTTATTTGAACTACATTAAAATATTTTCCGTTCTTTGTTTATAGTACTTTTGGAGATAGGTAAGACAGAAAAAAGAAGGATATTTTCCAACTATAATCTGATACAAATCTATTAATAATATCAGTCATGAAGAACAATAATATATTTATAGCTGTCGCGATTCTGTCATTATACGCATGTCATTCAGAAGTGTCAATGCATAACGATTTAGTTGACATCACATCTGCTGAATGTTTTGAAGATAGATCGTTTAAACATACTATTCATTTAAATTCTTTTACATTTAACGACTCAGTAATACATCATCCGATAAGACTTGCCTTACAAGACTCTATATTATTCTCTCTTGATGCAGGTTATGGTACAGACACATTGGTTCGCTGTTTTTCCATTTTTAACAAACGCTATCTAGGCTCTATTTTTCTAAAAGGAAATGGTCCAACAGAACTATTATCTGCGTCCTGTATCAATTTATCCTCTGATTCTTCCAGCTTCTGGACTTTTGATATAACAAAACAAGCTTGGTTTGGGCGAAAATTCACAACATTAAATGACTATTTGTCACTTAAAAAAGAAGATTACACTATCATAAATCTACGAAACTCTTCTTTATTAGGCTTAGATAACCCTACTTGGATTAAGAATGGTTTTGTTGCTAATAGTCTTTTTAAATATAAAGAAAGATTCTTTATATTCTCTTCTGAGAATATGTTAAAACAGTCTATTACAAATCCTAATTTGCATTTTAAGAACATTTATAATGAAAACATTTTAGCTGATATTTTTTCTACGAAATTAAGCATAACTCCAGACCACTCAAAAATTGTATTGGCTGGACGATATATGGACTTAATAGAAATATATAATATAGACGGTGATTTGCTGAAAATATTAAAAGGTCCAGAAAAAGAGTTTAATTTCAAATTCGACATAGAACGTTCAATAAAACAATCCGTTTTAGTTAAGTCACCTGAAACCAAAAGAGCATATTTATCTATAAAGACTACTTCTGACAAAATTTATGCCTTATATTCTGGTAAAAATAAAAAAGACAAAGAACATTATTCTTATTCTAAAATTTTATATGTATTTTCATTAGATGGGAGTTTATTATTGAAGTATTTACTTGATACTCCTATTATTGATTTTGTAATAGATGAAAAAAGAAACAAAATATATGCAACATCTATTAATGCGGAAATTATATGCTTTGATTTAAATAAATCATAAACATTCATTGATGCAAAAATCTATATCTTGCACGATCTCCTTTATCCCTTTGCAATAATCAAATATTGTTATATCAATTTAGTCAATAAAGAACAAAAATATTTATGAAAAACTTAACCTACTTATTAATTGCTTTAATTAATTGGAGTTGTATACAGAACTCCAATACTGAAAAATACCAGACTAATCGGGATAATATAAACAATGTTCATGACAAAATAAAAGAGATAAAAATAGAAGATGTTCTAATTAGCAGGAGCTGTAAATTACAAGAGGTTGGAGATTATTTAATTATAGGAGATTACAAATCTCCTGATAAACTAATTCATATCTTTACCAAAAATGATTTCAGATATATAACAAGCACTGCTTATTTAGGTCAAGGGCCTGGAGAAATTGCAAATATGGGATATATAGGAAGTGATGAAACAGATCATTTTTTTGTATCGGATCATGGCAAACAGAAAATATTCAGCTATGATTTAGATAGTATTCTTATGCATCCCTCTTATGAACCTAAGGTAAAAATGAAGATAAATAAAAAACTGTTTCCTGATTCTTATAAATATATAAATGATACTCTTTGCATTGGCAGAATAATAGAACCTACCGGCTCCTATGGTTATAAACAATCCATTGCCAAGTGGAATATGGAAACCGGAGAAATAGTTCCAATGAAGCATGAACATCCTGACATAGAAAAGAAGCGTACTGTGTTTGCTGTTTCTACTAAGGATAACATTTACGTTGAATGTTACCATTATCATGATTTGATTACGATCTGCGCTCTTGATGGGACTCTATTATACAATATATATGGCCCAAAGTGGAATAGCGAGACCTCAAACAAAGTTTTTTATTATGGAAATGTTGCTATTTGTAGTAATCATATCTTTATTTCCTATTCAGGAGAAACAACTTTTATAAAAAGCCAAGACGGTGCAGTTAAGTCTAATCTACAAACAAACAGATTTGATAGAACAATACGATCTTGGTGGAAACTTAATAAAAAGAATGCATGGACCTGATTATTTTTTTTCCGAAATTAAAGAAAACAGTAAAAATGAACATATCCACATTAGTTCAATACCGGGACAATCAAGAGATGCCTTTTTCTGTCCGGTTGTTACGAATGATAAGATATATGTTTTATATTCAGGAGCCTATTTTAGCCCAAAGCAACCTTCTTATTTAATGAAACACTTATTTGTTTTTAACAATGAAGGAAAGCCCATTGGACGATATTTACTTGATGAACCTATATTCAGTTTTGCAGTTGATGAAAGCACTAATAGTTTGTATGGAATCAGTGATAATCCCGAATTTCATGTTGTCCAATTTTGCGGATTGGAATAACTATTTAAATCAAACGATCATTTATGTATAAATATATCTTAATAGCATTGTGCATAATTTGTTTCTATTCTTGTGTAAAACAGAAAAAACAAGATAAGGATCAATATATACTATCTAGTATTGATAAAAAAATAGAAATATCAATTGACTCAGATACTAAAATATACTCTCGGGCAATGCATCATTATACAGACACAAATGATATAGAATATATTTCTATAGAAAACTCGGAAAGTATTAACGATTATAATATCATAAATTTTTATCGACTAGACTCATGTTGTTTATCTCATAAAGTCAAAATTGCAAAAGAAGGGGTTGATGGCATCAGCAAATTTAGAGGACATGGGGTTATAGATTTAAACAACATTTTTTTATCTGCTGCAGGCAGTCCTGTCTTATATTTGATAGATAGAAATGGTCATATTCAGAAAAAATACGATTATACGGTTACAGAAGAGAAATACACATGTACCCCAACAGACTTTAACACTCTTGTTTACAAACCATTAACAATCGTTGACGGTAAAATATATTGTATGCAATTACCTATGCCACCCAATGCCAGTGAAGAAGTATTAAGAAAAACACCTTTATCTATTACAATAGACACGAATACGAATGAGGTTCATCGTCTCCCTCTTGCATATCCTATATTATGGCAAAAAGAGACGAGAATGGGATTAAACCCTCATTGCAGTCGGATTTACAATGGAAAGCAATTTATTTATGCATTTCGAATAAATGAGAATATCATAGTGACTCAAGATCATATTCATAGCACCTCTTATCCGATAAAAAGCAGATATATACAAACATTGGTTAATGAGGGATTCCCAAGAGATTTATCATTTGAAGACTTTTGTAAAAAATCTGACGAGCAAGCTGTATACGGAAATATCGTATATGATCAATACAGAAATGTATATTATCGATTTGCTTATCCAGAATGCACAACTCAAAAAAACACACCTTTTGAATACATATTTTGTAGAAAAGAATTTTCCATTATTATTATTGATTCAAATTTTAATATAATAGGAGAAACTCTATTTCCTGCGGGGCAATATGCACCCGGATTATTTTTTGTAAATAAAGATGGGCTTTATCTATCAGAGAATAACATAGATAATGAAAATATGGACGAAAATAAACTCGTATTTAGATGTTTGAAATTAATCAAAAATAATTGATGATGGATTATAAAGCAAAAGATACCCATCAAAAAAAATTTAATCTATATAATGTTTACTATATAAAATCTAGATGAAGAAACTATTTACTTATATTATTACTTTATTATTAATATCTTGTACATCAGTGGAGGAAAAAGAATTGTTTAAAGTACTGGACTTTGCGGGTGCAAACAGAGATGAACTAGAGAAGGTACTGGAACATTACAAAAAAGACTCCTTGAAGTTAAAAGCAACCTGTTTTCTGATCAAAAATATGCCCGGACATGCAGGATATGATTCAGTATCTATAAACAATTGGCAACCTATTTATGATCAACTAACTGTTATATCAGAAAAGTATAATTGGGAAAGATCAGGTTTATGGGCAAGAGAAACCAGAGCCTTTGGGGAAAACATACGAACAACTATTTCGCCTCTTTCCATGCAACAAGACATTTCTACAATCAAAGCTGATTGGCTTATTAAAGAAATAGACCTTGCATTCAATGCCTGGCAAGAAAATAAATACACAAAAGACATCTCTTTTGAAGACTTTTGTTCAACTATTCTTCCTTACAGATTTCAGAATGGAGTATGTTTAGATGATGCCCGGCAAATATTTTACAAACGACATCAAGGATATTTTAATGATTCAACCAAGACTATTCAAGAGATGGTAGATTCATTAAGTTATCAATATAGCTTTCTTCAATATAATTATAATGCTGCCGCCTCTGTGCCGAT
Organism: Parabacteroides provencensis; assembly: GCF_900232875.1. Taxonomy (NCBI): domain Bacteria; kingdom Pseudomonadati; phylum Bacteroidota; class Bacteroidia; order Bacteroidales; family Tannerellaceae; genus Parabacteroides; species Parabacteroides provencensis. The sequence goes on from NZ_LT960489.1 coordinate 588,224, forward strand.
CTACAGTGCAGCCACATTTGAATATATAAAAAGAGGGTTGTGCGAACAGATGACATGGTATAATTGTCTGCTTTTTTCTGCTTTAGGGGTGGCTGTAGCCATAGACTTTGTACCCGAATGGGGAAACAGAAATGAAGCGCACAGCTGGAACACGATTATAATAAATGGAGAGAGCCACCCTTTTGAACCATTTTATGATAATGACAGATGGAAATATAAAAGAATTTACAATAACGAATGTTTTGATCTGGTATGGGGAAAATTCAGGTTACCTAAAGTTTATCGTCATACATACGAGTTTTATATAGAAGGACCTATAGCGGATCAGAAAATATCCTCGTATGATATACCTGCTTTATTTAAGAATCCACGGATCAAAGATGTTTCTTCTCAATATTTTAAAACAGCAGATGTATCGCTGGAAATCACAGAAGATATTCCGGATAAAACCAACTACTGTTATTTGTGTGTTTATAGCTTTGAAGGATGGATTCCTGTACAATGGGGTAAAATTGGAAGAAATAAACAGGTTACATTTAAAGACATGGGGCATGATATTGCTTACCTTCCGGCATTTTATAAAAATGGAACGATCATTCCCGCAGCACCATTATTTATTTTAAAACAGGATGGTTCTGTCGAGAAACTGGAATGTGCTAACACAAAAACAGATATAACGATCCGTACCCCCAAACCTTATTTATATAAAAATCTGATCGCAGATAATAAAAAGCCATTAATTGGAGGGCTATTTATAGGAAGCAATGATCCGGGAAGCGCAGAAAGCCAATATGAAAGTTTATTTACATTGACGGACAGCATGGATATGTGGACAAATGATATAAAAATATCATGCAAAGAACCTTACAGATATATACGGTTTCTCCCTCCGTCAGATACAATTTCGTTATGTGAAGTTGTATTCAAAGAGAGACAGAATGGCCAGCTGATTGAGATTCCGAATGTGAAGGTTTCTGCCAATGTGAAAGGATTTAAGGATGATGAAACACTGGACATGCTAACAGATCATTTGTCTGCAACCGGATTTAAAGGCGTTTTCCGTAAAAGAGAAGAAAGACAACAAGGGATTTTATTCGATTTGGGTAAACCATGTAAACTAGAACAAATATCTTATATCCCGTATAAAAAGAGTGAAGTAGCCGATTCATTGGATTTTGAACTTTACTATTGGGACAATGAATGGAAAAGTGCAGGAGCAATTAAAGGAAATAATAACTTTATAACCTTTAAACAAATTCCTCAAAATACAATCTATAAAGTTATTGCTCCCAAAATACAAGAACGGATTTTCACATATAGCAATGGTATAATAAACTGGTTTTAAAATAAACATTCTATATCTCACATCATTATAATAAGATGTCAGCTAATTGTCAGTTTATTTATTTGAACTACATTAAAATATTTTCCGTTCTTTGTTTATAGTACCTTTGGAGATAGGTAAGACAGAAAAAAGAAGGATATTTTCCAACTATAATCTGAATGTAAATTAAGGGTACAGCTAACTTTTTTATTGGATTAAAAACAATAGAGTTACCGTAATAGGAAATCCTATTTATAATTCGGCTGTTAAAGATTTATATTTAAAACAACTCACACGAGAAAAAGAAGCAACAAATCGACCGATCATTACAACTGCAAAGGTTAGCCCTGCAGATATAAGCTTAGGAAATGTTAAGGTGAAACAGGCAAAAAACAGATTTCATCATACAAAATACGGGGAATGTTCGACGAGACCATAATGGTAAAATGTAATACAAAGCAATCAATAACATTAAAAATACGAGGACAAGCGATATAATAAAAAGCAGGGAAAGAAACCTCTCAGACATTAGAACTCTTCAGGCAACCTTCCCCCCTTGTCTCCACCTGAAAAGAAAGGAAGGGATGGAGCAAAAGTAAGAAGAATTAAAGAAGAATTAAAGAACAATGAAATTTCTTATTGAAGAATAGTAAATAAGAAACTTAAAAAACAGAAAAATATAAATCAAAAATTAATATATCATGAAGAAAAAATTATTCGGTATAATCATGGTCGCTATGGTTGCAGTTGCTGCAGCATGGAATATTAATAAAAATAACAATGAAGTTAGTTTAAGTGACTTGGCTCTAGAGAATGTGGAAGCACTAGCCGGTGGGGAACAAGGAGGAGGAATACAATATTATGAACATCACTGTGGATCTCGAGTTGGTACACAATGTATAACTTCAGTAACCGGTCCTTTATGTGGTGGACCAAGAAGTTGTCCTTAATTATTTAGGCATTTTTCATTAGTCATGAATAAGTAGCAAACTATAACCCCGATAATTCAAAAACTATTTAAGACTAGAATTAAGTATTCACAAAAACCGGATTAGCATGAAACTGATATCAATATTTGGAGCATTTTTAGTTCTATTTACATCTTGTCAACAAAAGAGTAAAGATCTATCAAAGGTTTTGTATAATCAAACCAAAGAGTTAGACAAAATAAGTATCAATATTTCTATTGATGACCAATCACTTACATCATACAGTTTTATTTCTACTTATCCTAAAGAGGATAATAAAGAATATTTATACGCCTATAATAGGTTAACACATTCCATAGACAAGTTTAACATCGATAATAAAACAGTTTCTCATATCTCTTTAGCAACAGAAGGAAAAGACGGTGTTCTAAAAAATATATCCGGATTATGTGTTTCCAATCCTGACAGTATTTGGATTTACAGCCAAGAAAATTTATACCTAATTAATTCGATTGGAAAAGTCACAAATAGTTTTAAACTACCAATCCCTGAAGGTGGGTTCATCATGATAGATAAAAATTTTTCAAGATCTACCAGTACTTTTTATTATCACCCGGCAAGAAATTCAATATTCTACTTGGCTGTAACACCTAATAAAGATCGTACCAAATACAATATATGCGAATATTCAATTTTGACTGATAATTTAAAATCATTTGAAATCGAAGGAAATAGCATCGAAAATAAAGCAGGAACAAATTTTGGATGGAAGCAAATGCCTAATGTTACATTTACAGATAAATATATTATTTACAACTATCCAATCAGTTCAAATATATATTATATAGATATAAAAACCGGTAAAAAAAATACAGTTGATGGACAAAGTAAATACACAAAAAATTTAGTTTCAGAATTAACTATGCCTTATGATTTTCAGAAAGCAGATAAACATCTGCTAGAGAACGTTCATTTTTTTGAAGTTATATACTCTCCAAAAGAGAATGTGTATTATAGATTGCATTTAGATAAAATTGCCTCTTATTCTAAGAATAAAGAGTTTAATGAACAATATGAAAGTAAAAATATTTATTTGACTATTTTAGATTCAAATTTTCACATAATAAATGAGCAACAATTAAGCCCTAAAACTTATAACTATTTTAATGGTTGGGGAATTACAAAAAAAGGTCTCTTGATTTTTATAGAAAATATTTTAGACACCTCAAAAAATCCAGATATACTCCAGATGGATATTTTTTGTACAAATCCATGAGAACCACATATAACGATTAAAGAAGTGTAATTGTTTAAATTGCACTTCTTCTACTCCAATTATCTAAAATAAAATATATATGCGTTATTGTATATTGTTAGTATTCTTGTTATCGTTTTTTTCTTGTAAACATAAAAACTCAGAAAAAAACACACAAATTTCCTCTTGGGAAGCGTCCGATTCTCTAGACGTGGAAATAGGCACCCCTGTGCTGATGCAATTATGTGGTAATTTACTATTTGTTGACAGATCTTTTTCTGCTCCTTACATGCTTGATGCTATTGACGTATGTAAAAATAAACTTTTATATTCTTTTGCAAAAAAGGGACAAGGGCCTAATGAGTTCATACAAATAACTAGTATTGATATCTTTCAATCAAATAATAATTGGTATATTCAGCTTTTTGATAATATACAACGTAAAATATCAGTATACTCTATTGATAGCTTAAATCATAGTTCAGGAGAATGTCTTCCTATTATAGAAAAAAAATTAGACGAAAATACACGCTATTTAGAAATATATAGAATAAATGACTCCAGTTATATTGCTACAGGTAGAACAAAGCAGAAGTTTACATTTATGGATGAAAAATTGGATAAAGTAATCTCATGTGGAAATTATTTACAAGAGAATAATACAAATGTTGATTCAATGACCCGTTCTAAGGCCAACCATGGGCGATTATATTTATCTCCAGACAGAACTCAATTAGCAAGTGTCGTTTTTATAGCTGGAGTAATAGAATTATATAATATAAATGATGATACGATACAAAAAAAATGGGATTACTCTTTACATGACCTTAAATATAATTATCAAGAAAAAAGTATACACCCTTTAAACCCAATGGGATATTTAGCGGCCGGGTTTGCAAACAACGATTTAATCGGCTTATATTCCGGAGAAGAAAAAAAAGGAGGAACTAGTTATGGTAATGAATTTCATATATTTGATCATAATGGGAATTTAAAACAAAAATATTTGCTATCATCTAAGCTATTGAATTTTTGTATCGACAAAAACACAAATTCAATATATGCGATATCTTATAAAGAAGACCCTATGATTTTGGTTTACAAGATTGATGATCAGTTAAAATAAATACTAACAGATAAAAAAATAAAAATTTAGTGATTCAAATCCACTCAACATAGAGTTAGGATATATTATTATTTTGTATAATACTAAAATGCATTTTTGAGATGAAATTACATAACTTATTAATTATACTATTAGCTTATTTGTGTTGGAATTGTACAAATAATTCAAATACAGAAAAACATCAAAACAGTCGTAATAATATTGTTGATGTTCAAGATAAGATTGTAAAGATAGAAATGGAGGAAAACCCTGTTTCTAGTTTTGCGATACCATATATTATGGATAATTTTTTAATAATAAGCGACTACAAATCACCGGATAAACTAATACATATTTTTGATAAGAATTCTTTCAAATATATTACAAGCACCGGGGATAGAGGAGAAGGGCCACAAGAAATTGCAAATCTGGGGCGTATCGGAATTAATGAAGCTGATCGCATTTTTTATGTAACAGATCATGGGAAACTTAAAATATTTAGTTTTAATTTGGACAGTGTTCTCATGAACCCATCATATATCCCAAATCAAAAATTTAAATTAGATGGTATGATGTGCCCTGATAATTACGACTATATAAATGATAGTTTATCAATAGGATTATTTACAAAAATATTGGATAACTCGGATTATACGCCTATAGTTGCCAAGTGGAATATGAAAACGGGGGAAGTAAAACCTATGAAATATTTAAAACATCCGGAAATAGAAAGGAAACGAGTCAGTTCTGCCATATCCATTGAAAACAACTTATATGTTGAGTGTTATTGGTATCATGATTTAATGACGATTGGTTATCTTAATGGTGATTTTAAATGCAATATATATGGCGCAAAGTGGAATACGAAAAATTCCAGTGAGAACAGGCATTATAGAGATGTTGTCTTTTGCAAAGACTATATTGTAGCTAGCTATCTGGGAGAGAAAAGAATAATAGATGGTAAAGGAGGAGGGATAACAGTTATGAATCCTACTAAATTTTTGATTTTTGATAAAAACGGCGACTATATACAAACTTTAGAAGTAGGACATCCTATTCTCACCTTTTGCTACGATAAGGAAAACAATAGAATCATAATGAATCTTGATGACGAAATGCAGGTGTCTTACTTAGATTTAAATCTTTAAGCAAAACAATTTTCCTTCTGATATTACCTTTCAAACTTTTTTATTGGATAAGAATAATAAAGTTGTCGTAATAGGAAATCCTATTCATAATTTGGCTGTAAAAGAGTTATATCTGAAACAGATTACAGGAGCAGAACCACCTTCTGCCAAACAGATCCGGACAACAGCCGAAGTAGATCAGACGGAAATTAACTTCGGCACATTCGATAAGTCCGAAACGAAAAAGGCTGTGTTTACCTTAAGGAACACAGGCAATAGCCCGTTAGTGATTCTTGATGCAAGTACTACTTGTGGATGTGCTGCGCCTTCATTTGATAAATCACCTGCTAAACCGGGCGACTCATTGCGCCTGACAGTAGAAATGACGCCCAAAGAAAGCGGCATCTTTAGTGAAACGATTACTATAAAATGTAATACAGAACAATCTATCGTATTAAAAGTAATGGGACAAGTCCGGTAACGGAAAGAAGGGGAGTATTGCTTTTCAGCTTACGAAACTTCATAAGCAAGTTCACACAGAGTCTTTCGTTAAAAGAAAGGAGGTCATGAAGAGGTAAAATAAGAAAAAAAGCAATCGGACGAATGTCTAATTTGTTTCTGCGGAAGAAAAGTAAACAGAATAACGTATTTAAAACAAAAATAACTAACACATAAAAAATATAATATCATGCGAAAAAATACTTGGTATAGCTATTATGGTAGCCATAGCTGTAACAACTAGTTGGAATATCAGCCAAAGTAAAAACAATGCAAAATTATTAGACTTGGCGCTAGAAAATGTGGAAGCGTTGGCAAATTGTGAAGCTGGTTATGGAGGGACTTGTTGGTTAAGTTATCTTTATCCTAATCCCTGTTGTAATGGAGGTGAGCTGGGTTGTTCTCCATGTGGCCATTAAATATAAAAAATTTTATCATATCAAGGAACTTTGTTGAAAAATGGGTTCTTGATATTTAAATAGGAAATAATTATGATACGTATATATATATGTCTACTGTTTTTTGTTTTTACTTTATCTGCGTGTAAACGGGAAAGTGAAACAAACTATGTTTTAAAACAATCCAATAAAGAGTTAAAGTTTAAGCTTGATAATAATGTTAAATCATCCATCCAAGTTTTATTTTTGTATAAGGATAAAAACGGCAAAGAATATTTAACATTTCAAAATCAGGATTTGAACGAAATTTATTTTTATAATATCGAAACATGTGCTTTCGATTTTAAAATAACCCCTCCGGTTGAAGGGAATAATGGCGTTGGTTTATTTTATGGATATTATATACACAATTTGGATAGTATATTTTTAACAACGAATGGAATACAAGAAATATCTCTGATAAATAAAGAAGGAGAAATTGTTGATAAGTTTGAGTATTTTAAAACAGATGATGACGTAGCCTTAAATCCATTTTCCTCTATTTCATTTGTTTTTCAACCTATTATTGCAGAAAATAACAAACTTTATATATTATCAAAATGCAATAGGTGGAATAAAATAAATCCAGTATCAGCAACTCTTAATCTTCTTAATAAACAGATTGATAACTTGAAATTTGAATATCCCAAATTTCCTGATGCAGACAACAAAGCAAAAGCTTTTGGTATAGAAGCTTATTTTAGTAGAATTCTAAATAACCAATCTCTTATATACTCTTTTTTTTATGATGAAAATATTTATATTTCATCTTTGGCAAAAGAACAAATACGAAAAATCAAAATAAAAAGTAAATATATAGATAAAATACCGTTACCAAATGATTATAATAGCGGAACAAATCTAAATACAGCATTAAGATTATGGTGTGAATCACCCAATTATGGTAATTTATATTATGACAAATATCGAAAGGTTTATTATCGAATCGCTTATCCTCAGACGGAAATAGAAAAAAATGAAAACTCTATGGATATTTGGCTATATGGTCGTAAAGTGTTTTCAATAATAATTATTGATGAGGACTTTAACATAATCGGTGAAACTCTATTGCCTGAGTATAGCTTTAATTCAACATTACTATTTATTCGAGAAGATGGATTGTATATATCAAACAATCATCCTATAAATCAAGGATATAATGATGATATTCTTAGCTTTGTAAGATTTGATTTGTTGAAAAAGTAAAAATATAAGATAAAGCAATCTATGAAATTAACAATAGTGAGACGAGTCCGGTAACGGAAAGAAGGGGCGCATTGCTTTTACAGCTTACGAAACTTCACAAACAAGCTCCCTTGACGTCCCCTTTTAAAAAGAAAGGAGAATACACTGGATGTTCAGGTGGTGAAGGATTCTGTAAAGGTTAAAAGTGCTAGCTATTAGCCTCATTTAGATTAGAATTAAGCAAGGCAAGAAGAGTTCAATGAAATTATCTTTGGCATATTTAAGTCTTGCTTAATGTACGTTTTTATAAAATCTATTTCTCCCCATTTTTAAACATTAAATTATATTAGTTATGAACGCTTATCGTCAGCAGTATTTACTTTTTTGTATACTTATCTTTTGTTTTGTGCAATGTACAAAACAAAAAACAGATACATGTCAAAATGTACAAACATTGGCAATTAACCCGAAACAGATAAATCCAATTAAGTTTTCAAACTTGTTTTCCGCACAAGAAGTTATCAAAGTAAGCAATGACAGCATAAATGTATTAAGCAAGCCGTCAAAGTTATTGACAGCAGATAATCATTTTTATTTCTGTTCAAACAACATATTGTTCGTCTATGATCAGGAAGGTAACTGTATTTTGAATATTAATAAAAAAGGAAATGGGCCAGGCGAATATATTACAATATCCGACTTCTCAATAGATAGCGATAAAAAATTATTGGAAATAAATGACGGGGAAGGAGGAAAAATTGTCAGATATGATATGAATGGAAATTATGTAGGTGAAATAAAATATAAATTATTCTCCAGCAATTTCGTGAACTATAGGAATGATCTTTATATGTATTCCGGGCGTACTAAAAATGCAGAAAAAGATTATTCTATTCATATACTAAATAGCGAAACCGGGGATTCTAAAAAAAAGATTGTGGAAGTTCCTGCTGAAGAAAAGTATTTGAACTTCATTGAATACACAAACTTCGCCATATGGGATGATACGCTGTCATATTCCAGTTCAATCTCAGATACGATTTATTATATAAAAGATCGTGAATTATATCCTCGGCTAACTATTGATTTTGGAAAATCAGCGTTGCCCTCAAATGCATATCATGAATTCACCAATTTATCCGATTTTGTAAACTATATAAACAGCAATAAATATGCAGCAAGAATTGATGGATATGCAGAGAATTCTTCTTTTTTATTTTTTATTTATACTTATGAAAACCTGAGACCCTTTGTTTTATTTGACAAAAAAAGAAACAAGCTGTATCATTTCTCAAATTTTGAAAATGATCTTCTTTTTCCTACTGTAAATCAACGAACAGCATACGATATTCTTCCTGTTTTTATGGATGATAATTATTGTTATTGGATGATTGAAGCATATCAATTTTTAGAGCTTTTTAATGATATTAAATCCAAGATGCCTCAATCTGAATACGATGAATTTATTCGTAAGAATCAAAAGTTAAATCTAATATATCAAAATCTTCAACCGGAAGATAATCCTCTAATCCTTAAATATAAATTCAAATGAAATGGTGTTTTTATATTGTTGTCGTGCTTTTATTCACTGTTAGTGTCTGGATGTTCTTTTTCATCAAAAAACAGAGTATTACCATTAACAAGATTGGAGTAAAATCTGAAATATTGCAACAAGGTAATTTACAATTACAAGAAATGATGAATTTGAGAACAGAATTTGAAAATTCTATTTTCCCACAAAAAAACGTGTTGTTAACTAATAATATGGTCGATTATTACACAATCGATCACTTTATCAACAAACCTTATTTATATAAAAATCTGATCGCAGATAATAAAAAGCCATTAATTGGAGGGCTATTTATAGGAAGCAATGATCCGGGAAGCGCAGAAAGCCAATATGAAAGTTTATTTACAATGACGGGCAGCATGGATATGTGGACAAATGATATAAAAGTGTCATGCAAAGAGCCTTACAGATATATACGGTTTCTCCCTCCGTCAGATACGATTTCGTTATGTGAAGTTGTATTCAAAGAGAGACAAAATGGCCGGCTGATTGAGATTCCGAATGTGAAGGTTTCTGCCAATGTGAAAGGATTTAAGGATGATGAAACACTGGACATGCTAACAGATCATTTGTCTGCAACCGGATTTAAAGGCGTTTTCCGTACAAGAGAAGAAAGACAACNGCTGATTGAGATTCCGAATGTGAAGGTTTCTGCCAATGTGAAAGGATTTAAGGATGATGAAACACTGGACATGCTAACAGATCATTTGTCTGCAACCGGATTTAAAGGCGTTTTCCGTAAAAGAGAAGAAAGACAACAAGGGATTTTATTCGATTTGGGTAAACCATGTAAACTAGAACAAATATCTTATATCCCGTATAAAAAGAGTGAAGTAGCCGATTCATTGGATTTTGAACTTTACTATTGGGACAATGAATGGAAAAGTGCAGGAGCAATTAAAGGAAATAATAACTTTATAACCTTTAAACAAATCCCTCAAAATACAATCTATAAAGTTATTGCTCCCAAAATACAAGAACGGATTTTCACATATAGCAATGGTATAATAAACTGGTTTTAAAGGATAAAACAAACTTTTACTTCATGTCAGTTTTTTGTCAGCATAAAAACTTGTTGAAAAAACAGAAATAAACTTCTTTTATACACTGATGAATGAATGTGTATATGAGAAATAGTTTATTTCCAGACACAGTTAATTATGAATAAATTATGAATATTTCGTATGTACATATTGCCATTTTATTATATTTGTGATATTAAATTTAATACTATGAAGAGCTACAATGTATTTATCATACTATTAATTGCAGGGTTAATTGGATGTTCCGGTGATAAAAAGGCAACAGAGCCCGGTGAAGAATCTGTTGAAACAGTTTTGCCCGACGAAACAAATGAAGTTACTGTTATGGCTCTAAAGACGACAGACTTCAACCACGAATTAATAAGTAACGGTAAACTATCTGCACGTATGTACGCCGATTTAAAATTTGAATCGACCGAACCTATAGCCACCATCTATGTGAAAAACGGAGACAGGGTCACAAAAGGACAAAAACTGGCAGAACTGTCAAAGTTCCGTTTAGCAAATAAACTATCTCAGGCAAAGGATGCCCTGGAACGTGCAAAATTGGAACTACAGGATGTATTGATAGGCCAAGGCTATAAGCTGGAGGACTCGGCCAGGATTCCTGCTGCAACAATGCAATTGGTAAAAACAAAAAGTGGCTATGACCAATCATTTATACAATATAAGCTTGCCGAATTTGAAGAACGTAATGCTACCCTGACAGCTCCTTTTGACGGAATCGTTGCTAACCTGTTCGCCAAGCCATTCAATACGGCATCCACATCAGATGTGTTCTGTACAATTATTAATCCCAATAGCCTGGAAGCTTCTTTCACTGTTTTAGAAAGCGAACTACCATTAATTAAAGCAGGAGACCGGGTAGAAGTCACTCCATTTGCTTCACCTGAGAATAAAACGGAAGGCCGCATTTCCGAAATAAACCCGCTGGTTGATGAAAACGGAATGGTAAAAGTGAAAGCTGCCGTTACCGACAAAGGCAAATTGTTTGAAGGAATGAATGTCCGCGTCAGTGTCCACCGCTCGTTAAGTAAGCAACTCGTTATACCGAAGGAAGCACTTGTTCTACGCTCCGGCAAGCAAGTAGTATTTACATTGGTAAACAACAAAGCCTATTGGAACTATGTACAAACCGGACTGGAAAATGCCGAAAACTATACAATAGCAGAAGGCCTGAAAGAAGGAGATATAATAATAACAAGCGGTAATATTAACCTGGCACATGAGGCGCCAGTAACAGTAATCGAAAGTACCAATGATTAAGTTCCTGCTACAACGTCCCATAGCCGTATTAATGGCTTTTACGGCATTCTTTATCATCGGGTTGGTAACCTATTTTACCATTCCTATCTCTTTGTTGCCGGATATTGCCATACCAGAAATTACCGTTCAGGTTGCAGGGCAAAACACATCTGCCCGGGAATTGGAAAACACGGTAGTAAAACCGATCCGGCAACAACTCATGCAAGTTGCCGGATTAAAAGATGTCCATAGTGAGACAAGAGATGGTGCAAGTATTATCCGTCTCAATTTCGAATTCGGGACAAATACTGATCTTGCTTTTATTGAAGTAAACGAAAAGATAGATGCAGCTATGAATTATCTCCCCAAAGAGATAGAGCGTCCCCGCGTCATCAAAGCCAGTGCTACCGACATTCCCGTCTTTTACCTCAACCTCACGCTGAAGACAAATGAAAACGAAAAATCAGGAATAGACGAATCTGCTTTCCTTGATTTATGCCAATTTGCAGAAACAGTTATCAAAAGACGCATTGAACAATTACCGGAAGTAGCCATGGTAGATATAACCGGAATACAGAAACGGCAGTTGCAGATTGTTCCGGATATGAAGCTGATGAAGATAGCAGATATTACATTGGACGAACTTGAATCTGCATTAAACTCAAACAATATAGAACCGGGCAGTATGGTTGTTCGGGACGGTTATTATGAATACAACATTAAATTTTCAACTCTGTTGCGTACCCCCGAAGATGTGCAAAACATTTATATCCGGAAAAACGAGCGCATTTTCCAGTTAAAAGATTTAGCAAATATTGCCATTGTTCCCGAAAAAGAAACAGGTTTGTCACTGGCCGGCAACAAACGTGCGGTCACACTCGCCGTTATCAAACAGTCTGACGAAAATATGGATAATATGAAGGAGGCATTAAAAGAGGTTACCGATTATTTTGCTTCCGTTTATCCGGATATCGAATTCAGTATTACCCGTAATCAAACGGAGTTATTGGATTATACCATTTCAAACTTAAAACAAAACTTGTCACTCGGTTTCATTTTCATTTGCATAGTTGCCATTCTGTTTTTAGGAGACGTAAAAAGCCCGGCCGTAATTGGGCTAAGTATGATAGTCAGTCTAACTATTAGTTTTCTGTTTTTCTATTTATGTAATATGTCCCTCAATATTATATCCTTGTCCGGATTAATACTGGCATTGGGTATGATGATAGACAGTTCGATCGTTGTTACCGAAAATATCACGCAATATAGGGCGAAAGGCGACTCTTTGGAAGAAGCTTGTATAAAAGGGACTACGGAAGTCATCACCCCCATGCTAAGTTCCACATTCACTACTATAGCGGTATTTCTCCCATTAGTATTTATGAGTGGTATTGCCGGAGCCATCTTTTACGACCAGGCTTTTGCCGTAACCGTGGGCCTGATGGTTTCCTATTTTACAGGAATCATGTTGCTTCCTGTTCTTTACAAACTGGTATACAGCATTCCTGAAATAAAGCATTCTTTTATCAACCTTAAAATTAATAACCTGGTTAAAGAGCACACATTAGACCGCTTCTACGATGGAGGAGTTGATTTTATTTTCGATCATAAACGCTCTTCTCTTATTTTCGTTATTATTACTGTGCCTTTGTGTGTAGTTTTATTTTACGTTATACCCAAAAGCCGCATGCCGGAAATAGATCAGAATGAATTGATCGTCCATTTAGAATGGAATGAAAACATACATATCGACGAAAACAGGAAGCGGGTAAGTTCCATATTCGCACAAGCTGATAAACTCGGGGCAGAACATACGGCCTATATCGGCCAACAACAATTTCTGTTAAACAGAGACCGGGAATTATCCGTATCAGAGGCTGAACTATACTTAAAGACATTCAGCACGAAAGATATTGCACCTTTGCAATCTGATATCCAGCAGTGGATAAAGCAATCATACCCAAATGCAGTAGTTTCGTTTGCACCGCCTGAAACTGTTTTTGAAAAGTTGTTTGTTACAGGTGAAGCTGATATTGTAACGGAATTATACACGCGCAATAAGACAGAAGCTCCGGTAGCCTCAACCCTGTTTAATTTAGAGAAAGCACTTACAGCCAAAACAGGAATACCTCCTGTTGGCATCGCATTCGATGATCAGCTGAATATATCCATAGACCGTCAGAAACTCTTATTGTATAATGTAGATTACAATGAAGTTTATAAGATACTGAAAACTGCATTCAAAGAAAATGAAGTAACAACTCTTCGTTCTTACCAACAATATCTGCCAATCACATTAGCAGGGAACGAGCAGAGCATAAATCAAGTATTAAGCAACACGCTTATCCGGACAAGTCCGGCAAAAAGTGGAGAAGAACCGCAATACATTCCTCTGCAGTCATTGGTTCATATTACACAAGGAGAAGACCTGAAAACAATTACAGCCGGAAAAAACGGCGAATATATTCCTTTCAGTTTTTACAATGTAGATGATGCGGAGCATTTAATGGGAAAGGTAAAAGAAACTGTCCAAAACTGGGATGTGGATTTTTCGGGAAGCTTTTTCTCAAACAAACAGATGTTGAACGAATTGGTGATCATCCTGTTTATCTCTCTTTTACTAATGTATTTCATTCTGGCAGCCCAGTTCGAGAGTTTCCTCCAGCCCCTTATTGTACTATTGGAAATACCTATTGACGTGGCAGCAGCACTGTTAGTACTTTGGTTATGCGGGCATAGTCTGAACCTGATGAGTGCCATTGGTATTGTGGTAACCTGTGGTATCGTAATAAATGATTCTATCCTGAAACTAGACGCAATCAACGAATTGCGTAAAGAAGGCCGGCCGTTAATGGAATCTATACACGAAGCCGGCAGACGACGCCTTCGTCCGATTATCATGACATCTCTCACTACAATATTCGGCATGGTACCTCTTTTATTTTCATTCGATATGGGTAGCGAGTTACAAAAACCTCTGTCAATTGCCATGATTTCGGCTATGTTATTAGGTACAGCAGTCAGCCTTTTTGTAATTCCGTTAATATATTGGTATATCTACCGGAAACATGCGTGAGATAAGACATTAGAGTATGAATTTATAGATATCAAAATATGAGATTCTTAAATATAATATTAGCTTTTTTGTTAGTCACTTTTGGAAAAACAACAGCTCAACAGCTCATTCTGTCTTTAGATAGGACGATTAGTATGGCAGCCGACAGCTCCCTGGAAGCTTTCCGTACCAAGAATATGTATCTTGCCGGATACTGGCAGTTCAGGACTTATAAAGCAGATCGCTTGCCCAGCCTAACCTTAAATCTGACCCCGGCACAATATTACCGGGACATTACCAAAAGATACGATTCCGAAAATGATATTGATGTATACCGTAAACAACAATCATTTTATTCAGGTGGGAACCTGGAAGTCAAGCAAAACTTCGATTTGCTGGGAGGTAATTTCTTCTTGAGTTCAGACCTCGGCTACATACGGAACTTCGGAGACAACGCATATAGTCAATTTACCACCATACCTATTCAAATAGGATATACCCAAAGCCTGATCGGATATAATCCATTTCGTTGGGAACGAAAAATCGAACCGCTGAAATACGAAAAAGTAAAAAAAGAATTTCTTTATAACCGGGAGGCTATCAGCGAACAAGCCACCTCCTACTTTTTCATTTTAGCAATGGCGCAAGCTGAATATGACCTGGCAAAAGATAATGTGGCATCTACCGATACTCTTTATCAAACCGGATTGCAGCGTCATAAGATAGCTTCCATAAGCCAAGCAGATCTGCTCACCCTCAAATTGGATGCCGTAAATGCCCGCAATGCCTTTCAAAACGCGGACATTGCACTAAAGCGTGCCATGTTCAGCCTGGCTTCTTTCCTAAACCTGGACAAAAACACGGAAATACGGTTGCGTCTGCCGGGACATCCCGCCGACTTAAATGTTTCTGCCGATGAAGCATTAGTAATGGCACGGGAAAATAACCCAAAGTTCCTGGAACTTCGCCAAAGCATACTGGAAGCTGAACAACAAGTCGATAAAACAAAAAAAGAAACATTATTCAATGCATCTCTCAGAGCCAGTATCGGTTTTAACCAAGTAGCAAACAATTTTAAAGACGCTTACCGCGACCCGTTACAACAAGACATGGTTTCCGTCTCTTTATCTATTCCTTTGGTTGACTGGGGGGTAAGAAAAGGGAAACATAATATTGCAAAGAACAACCTGAATGTCACCGAGATTTCAGCCAGACAACAGGAACAGAGTGTCGAAGAAGACGTTATTATGACAGTTGGAGATTTCAACATTCAACAAAATCTGATCGCGAGTGCCGAAGAGGCATTAGATCTGGCAATTATGGCTTATTCGGAGACTAAACAGCGTTTTATGATCGGAAAAGCGGATATTAACAGTCTGACTCTTTCCCTGAACAGGCAACAAGAAGCACAGCGAAACTATATATCTGCTTTGCAAAATTACTGGTTGAGTTATTTCAAAATACGTAAGCTTACATTACATGATTTTGAAACAGGAGTCAGCCTCAGCAATGAATTCGATTACAGCCATTATATGAAATGAGTGCATCGCCCAAAATATCCTCTTTTACTATCATCGTCGCCTTTCTTTGTGTGGCGGTGGCAGGGCTTGCTTTCATTCCATTGTTACCTATAAAGTTATCGCCTTCGCGCACTTTACCAAGATTAAGCATCAGCTATAATATGCCCGACAATTCGGCACGCGTAATCGAAATGGAGGTAACATCAAGGTTGGAGTCTATGTTAGCCCGTATAAAAGGGATAAAAGAGATATCCTCCACCTCCGGAAATGGCTGGGGATACATCACACTAGAGTTGGATAAACATACAAATATAGATGCCGCCCGCTTCGAGGCATCTACTATCATCCGGCAAACCTGGCCTGGTTTACCGGATGGATTGAGTTATCCGATTCTGAAAATGAGCCGGCCGGACGATAAAGAGTCTGCTCCTTTCATGAGCTATACGCTAAATGCGGCGGCTACCCCTATTTTTATTCAGCGTTTCGCAGAAGACCAGATAAAACCCCGTTTGTCAGGAATACAGGGAATATACAGAATAGATGTCAGCGGGGCTACCCCCATGGAATGGAAGCTGGAATATGACAGCCGCCAATTAACATTATTAGGCATCTCTATAGACGACCTGCAAACTGCTATTTACCAATACTATAAAAAAGAGTTCCTGGGTATTGCCAACGTTCAGGCACAAACAGGTTCGTCCATACAATCAAACCAGTGGATTCGTTTGGCACTTATTCCCGAAAACGGACAAGAGGGATTTAACCCTGCCCTGATTTCTGTAAAAAGTAAAGAAGGGAAATTAATTCGTTTAGACCAACTGGTAAAAGTAACGCGTCAGGAAGAAACACCGCAAAGTTATTATCGTATCAACGGACTAAACTCTATCTACCTATCCATAAAAGCAGACGAAACGGCAAACCAGCTCCAACTGGCTAAAAAAGTAAAAGAGGAGATGGAACATATACGCACGCTGTTACCGGCCGGATATAAAATACATACCAGCTACGATGCGACAGAGTTCATACAACAGGAATTAGATAAAATATACCTACGTACCGGACTTACCATACTGATTTTATTAACATTCGTTTTACTGATTACAAAAAGCATCCGCTATCTGTTTCTTATTATCATCAGCATAAGTGTAAACCTTAGTATTGCTGTTATTCTCTATTATTTATTAGGGTTAGAAATGCAGTTATACTCACTGGCCGGCGTAACAATTTCTCTCAATTTGATCATGGACAATACCATAGTTATGACGGAGCATATTCGTAACCGCCATAACAGGCATGCCTTTTTATCTATTCTGGCTGCCACGCTAACAACAATGGGGGCACTGGTTATTATCTTTTTTCTGGATGAGAAAATACGTCTTAACCTGCAAGATTTTGCTGCTGTAGTTATTATTAACCTGGGCGTTTCTTTATTTATAGCCTTATTCTTTGTCCCTTCTTTAATAGAGAAAATGGGGCTGGAAGAAAAACACAAGAAAAACCCTGCCGGAAAATACCGCCGTATTCACCTTCCTAAATTTCCAAGGCTAAAGAGATGGATAAAAAGATTTCCTGTTTATTTCTCCAGATATTATTGGGCACAGATTCGTTTCCTGTGTAACTGGAAAAAACTGGCATGTATTGTTTTACTTCTGATATTCGGCCTGCCAATCTTTTTATTACCGGACAAAATAGAAATGGATGATAAAAAACAATATTCATCCCTGGATTCATTGTTCATAGAAAAATATAATACCATTGTATCGACCGACACTTATAAGGAAAGTATAAAACCTATTATGGACAAAGCCCTGGGAGGTACATTGAGATTATTCGTACAGAAAGTATACGAAGGCAGCTATTTCACCAGAAATGACGAGACCGTTTTATATGTAGGAGCATCTTTACCTAACGGCACGACATTGGGACAAACCAATCATCTCATCAGCCGGATGGAATCTTATTTAAGTAGTTTTAAAGAAATACGGCAGTTCCAAACTAATATTTATAATGCGCGACAGGCAGGTATCAGTATATATTTCACCCGCGAAAGCGAACGAAGCGGTTTTCCATATGTACTAAAAAGCCGTATCATAAGTAAGGCACTCGAACTGGGAGGCGGCAGTTGGAATGTCTGGGGATTGCAAGACCAGGGGTTTAGCAATGATGTCCGTGAAAACGCCGGTTCATTCCGTATAGAAATGTATGGGTATAACTATGACGACCTGTACGAATGGGCTGAAAAATTAAAAGAAAAACTCCTTACTTACCGCCGGATCAAGGAAGTACTTATCAATTCCGAATACTCATGGTGGAAAGACGATTATCAGGAATTCTATTTTAAATTAAACAAAGCCCGCATGTCGCAGGAAGGTATTCTTCCTATCGATTTGTTTGCGTCGCTCCGTCCGGTATTCGGAAAAGATATATATAGCGGAAATATTATAGTTGACAATGAAACGGAAAAATTAAAACTATTCTCCCGGCAATCGAACGAATATGATATATGGAATATGCAATACATACCCCAGTATGTAAATGGGAAACCCTATAAACTATCGGAACTTGCCAGTGTAGAAAAGGGACAAATGCCTCAGAAAGTAGCCAAAGTAAACCAGCAATACCGTCTTTGCCTGCAATACGAGTATATTGGCGCATCAAATCAGGGAACCAAAATACAGGAACGCGTTTTGAAAGAATTCAATAAAATACTACCTATGGGATATACTGCGAAAGCAGAAAACAATTACTGGTACTGGGATAAAAAGGATAACAAACAGTATCTTTTACTTTTGCTCATTATCGCTATTATATTCTTCACAACCAGCATTTTATTCAACTCCCTAAAACAACCGCTGGCTGTAATATTCGTTATACCCATATCCTATATAGGCGTATTCCTTACATTCTATTGGTTCAAACTGAACTTCGACCAGGGAGGATTCGCTTCTTTCGTCCTTTTATGCGGTATTACCGTAAATGCCAGTATATATATATTGAACGAATACAACCAACTAAGAACCAAGAATCCTTTATTACCTCCTTACCGGGCATATCTGAAAGCGTGGAATGCAAAAATAACTCCAATCTTCCTCACTGTCATTTCTACCATTTTAGGATTCATTCCATTTATGTTAGGGACAGACAAAGAGGCATTCTGGTTCCCATTGGCTGCCGGAACTATAGGAGGACTTACGATGTCTGTTATCGGGATATTTTTCTACCTGCCTCTATTCACATTAAAAAAAGAATCCTCCCTCGATAACAAGCCGTAAGGTAACGGCACAAATGATTTGCAAGTTTTAAAACGATATGTATGTTTTTGAAAAATCATCAGTATCATTTTTTTAAATCATAACTATGATTTCATAATAGCATCCGGACAGATTTAGTTGCCTACCCTATCCTATTTAGATGCCGGACGAATTTAATTTTGTTGCCGAAGCAAATATAGACGGTTTAGCTTCACTAAAGAATAATTTCCCCCTCCAATATTTGTATGTATTAAAACAAACCCATATCTTTGCCGAAATTTTGAAGAAAAGGTTTCTATGACAATAAAGACATATAAGGATGATCCAAAGTTTTTTTCCGCATATATGACGGACGACGAAGCCTATTTCTTTATTTTACAGGATTATAATTTGGTTATATAAAATGCGTTGGTTATTTTTACTAACGCATTTTTTTTGTGCCCAATACAGAGAAAACATCTATAAAATCATTTAATAATAAAACAACCCAATTACTATGTCGAAAAGTGGAATCAAAAAGGTGATTGTTCTGGGCTCGGGTGCCCTGAAAATCGGACAGGCCGGCGAGTTTGACTACTCCGGTTCACAAGCTCTAAAGGCGCTGAAGGAAGAAGGAATCAGCACTGTATTGCTTAATCCGAACATTGCTACTATTCAAACATCGGAAGGTGTTGCCGATAAGGTATATTTCCTGCCTATCACACCATACTTTGTTGAAGAAGTTATCAAAAAAGAACAACCTGACGGAATCCTGCTGGCTTTTGGAGGCCAGACTGCCCTAAACTGCGGAACTCAACTGTATACAAGCGGTACACTTGCCAAATACGGAGTTAAAGTACTGGGTACTTCTGTTGAAGCAATCATGTATACCGAAGACCGTGACCTGTTTGTGAAAAAATTGAACGAGATAGAAGTAAAAACCCCTATCAGCCAAGCAGTAGAAAGTCTTGAAGATGCAGTTAAAGCAGCTTACAAAATAGGCTTCCCCGTTATGATCCGTTCGGCATACGCTCTAGGCGGTATGGGTAGCGGTATCTGTAAAGATGAAGCCGAATTACGCATACTGGCCGAAAGCGCATTCGCATACTCTTCCCAAATATTGGTAGAAGAATCGTTAAAGGGTTGGAAAGAAATCGAATTTGAAGTAATCCGAGACAAGAACGACCATTGCTTCACCGTAGTAAGCATGGAAAACGTCGACCCACTGGGTGTACATACCGGTGAAAGTATCGTTGTTGCCCCTACTTGTTCATTGACGGAAAAAGAGTTGGATTTATTAAAAGAACTTTCAACAAAAACAATCCGTCACCTGGGTATTGTGGGCGAATGCAATATACAATACGCATTCAATTCCGACACATGCGATTACCGCGTTATTGAAGTAAATGCCCGTTTAAGCCGTTCTTCAGCATTAGCATCTAAAGCCAGCGGATATCCTTTAGCTTTCGTTGCCGCAAAACTTGCTTTAGGCTACAGCCTGGATGAAATTGGAGAAATGGGTACTCCCAACTCAGCATACAAAGCTCCGGAAGTAGATTATATGATCGTTAAAATTCCGCGCTGGGATTTGACAAAGTTTGTTGGTGTAAGCCGCCTGATCGGTTCCAGTATGAAATCAGTGGGCGAGATCATGTCTATTGGTAAGAGTTTTGAAGAAATTATACAGAAAGGCCTTCGTATGATCGGACAAGGTATGCATGGTTTCGTTGGAAACAATGATGTTACGTTCGACAATCTGGATGATGAACTGGCCAACCCGACCGACTTACGTATCTTCGCTGTGGCAAAAGCCCTGGAAGAAGGTTACACGGTAGACCGCATTCACCAACTATCCAAAATCACTCCCTGGTTCCTCGAAAAACTAAAAAATATAGTAGACTATACGAAAGTATTGTCTTCTTACAATAAAATTGAAGATATCCCCGAAGATGTATTGCGTGAAGCAAAACGTTTAGGATTCTCAGATTTCCAGATTGCCCGTTATGTAGAAAACCCGGAAGGCAATATGGAGAAAGAAAATATCCGTGTACGCAACCTGCGTAAACAAATGGGTATTCTGCCTAGTGTAAAACGGATCAATACAGTAGCATCCGAACATCCCGAGCTGACAAACTATTTGTACATGACTTATGATGGCAGCCAGCACGACATAAATTATTATCCGAATGATAAGAGTGTCATTATCCTGGGATCGGGAGCTTATCGCATCGGTTCTTCTGTAGAATTCGACTGGTGCTCGGTAAATGCAACGCAAACTGCACGCAAACTGGGCTACAAATCGATTATGATCAACTATAATCCGGAAACCGTTTCTACCGACTACGATATGTGCGACCGCTTATACTTTGATGAACTTTCATTCGAACGCGTATTAGACGTAATCGACCTGGAACTTCCGAAAGGCGTAATCGTATCAGTAGGAGGACAAATACCAAATAACCTGGCTATGAAATTATATCGCCAGAATGTACCGGTATTAGGAACGTCTCCATTATCTATCGACCGTGCAGAAAACCGTCACAAATTCTCTGCTATGTTGGACTCACTGGGTATCGACCAGCCACGTTGGGCAGAACTTACCAGCATGGAAGAAATTGACGCATTCATCGAAAAGGTAGGTTTCCCAATCCTGATCCGTCCGTCATATGTACTGTCTGGTGCAGCAATGAACGTATGCCACAGCAAAGAACAGATGATCGAATTCCTGGATTTGGCAGCAAAAGTGTCAAAAGAATATCCGGTAGTTGTTTCCGAATTCCTTCAGGGAGCAAAAGAAATCGAATTTGACGCCGTAGCAATGAACGGTGAAGTTGTTGAATATGCAATTTCAGAACATATTGAATTTGCGGGTGTACACTCAGGTGATGCAACATTGGTATTCCCTGCACAGAAAATATACTTCGAAACTGCACGCCGCATTAAAAAGGTAAGTAAAATGATCGCAAAGGAGTTAAATATCAGCGGTCCTTTCAATATCCAATATCTGGCTAAGAATAACGACGTAAAAGTAATCGAATGTAACTTGCGTGCATCACGCAGCTTCCCATTCGTATCAAAAGTGCTGAAACGCAACTTTATTGAAACAGCTACCCGCATCATGTTGGACGTTCCTTATACAAAACCCGACAAGAGTGCATTCGACATCGACTGGATTGGTGTTAAAGCATCTCAGTTCTCATTTGCACGTCTGCACAAAGCAGATCCGGTACTGGGTGTCGATATGAGTTCTACCGGCGAAGTAGGTTGTATTGGAGACGACTTTGATGAAGCCCTGTTATCAGCCATGGTTGCAGTAGGAAATAATATTCCAAAGAAAAACATCCTGGTTTCTTCCGGTGCTGCCAAGAGTAAAGTAGATTTACTGGAACCCTGCCGTATGTTAGCCAACAAAGGCTATACGATCTACGGTACACACGGAACTGCTAAATTCTTAAATGATAACGGAATTAAGGCAACAGCCGTATGTTGGCCAGACGAACAAGGAGATTTGAACATCATGGAAATGTTCAGCAAACATGCTTTCGAATTGGTAGTCAACATCCCGAAAGACCATAGTAAGCGGGAATTAACCAATGGATATAAGATTCGCCGTGCAGCAATCGACCACAATATACCATTGATTACAAATGCCCGTTTAGCCAGTGCATTTATCAGCGCATTCTGTAATTTGAACACAGAAGATATACAGATTAAGAGCTGGCAGGAATATAAGTAAAAAATATTTTACTATATTTGTAACCGTAAAATTTTAGTAGAGACAAGGCAACTCCTTGTCTCTACTGTTTTCTAATATTAAAAAGACCATGTTCAAACTACCGTTAATATTATTCTTCACAATATTGACAGCTTCTATTATGCAGGCTGTTCCGGTAGTTCCCCCCTCCTTTCTTATCCAAAATTATGGTGTAGACGACTATAAAGCCAGTTGCCAGAATTGGGCACTCTCTGTTTCACACAACGGTATATTGTATGTTGCCAATAACTCAGGACTACTCTCTTTTGACGGAAATACATGGCGGCTCTATCCATTACCAGACAACGATATCATAAACGGAGTTACTTATTTTGATAATAAGATATACACAAAAACAGAAGATAATGTATACGGATACTGGACATCAGACAACATGGGCCAATTACACTATCATACAATAGATAAATTACCGGATGGCGTAGGTTTCGGCAGCCATGTAGAACCTTATTTACTGCCCGAAGAGGTAAAACAAGCACAACCTACAGCCTATGCTACAATCCGCGACCTTCACTTCACAGGGACAGAAACAAGCGGCCTGTATATTACCAATAAGGAAGGAGATATTTTACTGCATTTGCATCATAACAATCGGCTACAGGATAATTTGGTACGTGCAATATGCGTACAGGATGAAAAGTTAGTCTGGGTAGCATTCGACAATGGCTTATCACAAATAGCACTTGATCCTCCCATCACATTATTGGCAGAACGAAGCAATATCGGTAAATTAAAAAAAGGATACCTGAATGGAGACGAGCTATACATACAGACCAATATCGGATATTATAAACGAAGAATGCAACCCGGAGAGAAATTCCTGCCAATTCCGGAAAAAGAAGCCCAATCCTTTCTCCCAGATAACAATGCCAACCCTAAATTAAAAATTGATGGACTATTTAAGGACACAGATGCCTTAGGTGTATTCAGCAAAGCACAATATATATATCCCGCTCCGGAAAATTTATATTGGCTGACTTACAAAAATGAAGCCGGATTATTCCATCTCGAAAACGAAAAAGGCAGTATGAAATGCCGGATTTTGTTCGACAACTATAATATGAATCTGGTAACACGCGGAGATGCTATATTTCCGCTATCCAGTAGTCTTTACTTGGTATCAGCCATGCAGGGTATTCTTTTGGTAGACACTCGCCAATTAATAGAATCCAATCTGGGTATTGCTTCTTTAAGATTTGCTGAAATAGACTATATATACAATGAAACGCTACAAAAGCTACCATTGGATACCAAAACCATATCATTACCTCATAACTTCAAAGAAATGAATGTATATGCAGGAACATCCATTTTCACATCAAACCACCAGATAAGCTATAAGATAGAAGGAGTTTCTTCTGATTGGTCGGATTGGCAGAAAGACGGAAAAATTTCTTTTCTTCAATTGCCAGAAGGTACTTATGAGCTTAAAGTAAGAAAGTATGTTATAAAAGGCCCCTATCCCGAAATATCTCTGATTATTGAAGTACGTCCGCCATGGTATAATAGTATATGGGCTTACATAGGCTACCTATTTGTAATTTGGCTTATAGTACAAGGCGGACTACATTATTACCTGAAAAGTTTAAGAAAAGAAGAACAAAATAAACTGGAAGCCGATAAACTTGCAGAGCAACATAAAATTCATCAACTTAAAAGTGAAATGCTGGAAGCGGAGCTACAAAATAAAAATAATGAACTGACTTTACAAACTTCCGCTTTAGTGAAAAAGAACGAAGCTATGCAAGCTTTATTGAAAGAATTAGACCACCAAAAAGAAGCACTGGCAGATCGTTATCCGAACAAGATGTACAACAGGTTGCGTACGCTAATAGAAGAGACACTTAATGACCAGGATTGTTGGATTCTTTTTGAAAACTATTTTAATAGTGCACACCGCAATTTCATGGACAAGCTGCGCGAACAATACTCGGATATTACTGCCGGTGATTTAAGAATATGTTGTTTTCTGCGAATGAATCTTTCTACCAAGGAAATAGCATCTCTTTTAAATATATCTGTCAGAGCCGTAGAAATACGCAGATACCGTTTAAGAAAACGTTTAGGTTTGGATTCCGATACAAATTTAGCAGATTTCCTGATGCGTTTCTAATCTATTATTTATCAGAAACAACAAGTTTATAAATATGTATACTTCAACCATTTAAACATCACATTAAAAGTACTTGTGAAAGTATTGTAGTATCTTTAATTTATACTCAAATCACTTGCGCAAGCAGTGTTGTAGCCTTTTTTATTGTCACTTTATTTTAATATTGTTTCTTTGTTCAAAATTATTAATTTTATTTCTTAGATTCTTATATTCATGATGAAACACGAACTGGAGAAACAATTAGAGGAATTGGAGAAAAAGGGCATAGATCGTCGTAACTTCTTCAAATTATTGGCGGCAGCCGGAATTCTTACCACTTTTGGAACAGAAAAAGCTAAAGCTTTTTCAAGTAATGCTAAAGGCAAAATAGTAATAATAGGCGGAGGCGCTGCCGGTATCAGTATGGCAGCACGTTTGTTAAGTTGGCTGGACGAACCGGATATCACTTTAATCGATCCGAGCGATCGTCAATTCTATCAACCGGGATTCACCTTAATCGCTTCCGGAGTATATCAACCGGATGAGGTTTGGAAAAACCAGGAAGATTGCATGCCTAAAGGTGTAAAATGGATCAAAGATTCTGTCGCAGGCGTAGACCCCGTATGGAATCAGATAACAACGGTTAATAACGGAAAAATCCCTTATGACTTTTTAGTCCTCACTCCGGGTTTACAAATAAACTGGGAGAAAGTAGAAGGTATCACTCACGACACATTAGGCGTAGGCAATGCAAACAGCATATATGATTTTGAGGGTGCTCAGAAAACATGGAAAGCGTTACAGGAATTTGCCAAGACCGGCGGACGCGGACTTTATACAGACACATATACAAAGCATAAATGTGGAGGAGCGCCTAAAAAGATATGTTTGTTGACTGATGATTATACACGAAAACAAAATACGCGTGATAAGGTAAAATTAGACTATTTTACGGCATCACACGAATTATATGATATACCCTATTTCACCAAACGCCTGTTGGAGATATACGACGAACGTAATATTCCTATCAATCTGAATGTACGGCTTAAAGGAGTTGACACAGCTACTAAGCAGGCACATTTTGAAAAGATTGAAAAGAAAGGAGATGAGAAAATCGTTACTCCTTTCGTCAAAGATTATGATTTCTTACATTTCACCCCTCCAATGTCAGCCCCAGACTTCGTCCGCGAATCGGGACTGGGTTGGACTGAAGGGAAACTGGCAGCAGAAGCATGGGTTATGGTAGATAAAAACACATTGGTTCACCAAAAATATTCCAACATTGTTTCATTAGGAGATGTGGCAGGTATCCCAACCAGTAAAACATCAGCAGCCGTACGTAAACAAGTACCTATCGCTGCAAAGAATCTGATTTCACTAATGGAAGGAAAAGAACCGGCAGAAAAATATAATGGCTATGCAGCCTGCCCGATCGTAACAGACTACGGACACGTATTGCTTTGTGAGTTCGATTACGACAAAAATCCGGATATCTCATTCCCTTTCACCATGATAGATACGTCAAAAGAACAATGGCTGGCATGGTTATTGAAAGTATACATTTTAAAGCCTATGTATTTCTATGGAATGCTCAACGGATATGCTTAACAGACCCTAAACAACTCCCTCTAATAAAATGCCAAACTACAAAACCCCGGTTTCTTTGAAAGAAACCGGGTTTTTATTTTATAAAGGTAAATCAACCTATTAAAAAGAGCTATCCTTTTAATGTAAAAGTCCCGTCTTTTAAATGCAAAAGACATATCTTTTTAAATCATTTATATCAAAAGCCATTTAAGAACCGCCTAGTTTTTTGTAATAACGGGGCGTATAATCCGGTAATAACTCAGGATGGAATATCCAAACCAGATCTTTCAACAGATAATCCGGGTGCATAGGAAATTCTTCATAATAAGGAACAGAGCCGGTATTACAAGCATAAATATTTTTCTTCTTAAATGCATCAAAATTCTCATATGGCGTATACTCGGCACGCAAACCGGCATAGGTCAGATCATCCGGTTGGTTATACTTAATCAGCCAGATATCGGCATGAATAGCTTTATCCAGAACCGTTTCAAAAGCAAGAGGCGTACTTCCTGCACCGGGAAGGTCTGTAAACATATAATCGGCACCTGCATCTTTAAAAAAGTGAGCCATATAACTAGCCCCTCCGGGGATATGCCAGGTCGATCCAAACCGTTTTTCAGAAAATACGGTAGGACGGTGCTGTACTCCTTCTGCCAATTTACTAAGGGTAAGGTAATTTGACTCCGTTGCACGGAAAAGTGAATCTGCCAGTTCTTCACGTCCCAACAAAAGGCCGTATAAATGTAACCATTCAGCCCTTCCAAGCGGGGTAGATTCCATATAATCGGCACATTCAATAATAGGTATTCCCAACTTTTCGGCAGGGCCATATCCCGAATTGCGAAATGGAGAGGCAAGAATCACTTCCGAACCTACATCTACCATCTTTTCTATATTAGGAGCTGTTGCTTCACCCAAGTCGGCAATCACTCCCTTATCCAATCGTTCGCGGATTACAGGAGTATCCATATAGCGGGATTCGCAAGCCCCTACAATATTTTCGGCAGCATCGAGCAATTCTACGATAGAACTGTGTACCGAATTATATACCACGATATTTTTTAAAGGAATACGCACAATCGTACCTTTAGGCATTCCTCCCGGAATATCCTTGTTCCTATCCACCAACAGATAGCGTTGTAAAATACGTGTTGTGTCCCATGGATCACGCAATTCGGTAACAATATAATCGTCATAGCGTTCTATTGTATATCCCTGTGAATACTGAATCTTATCAACAGAGACAAGAGTATTATCCGTTTGCTTTTTGGGCTGCGTGCACGACACGGCAGCCCAAAGAACAAACAGTAAAGAGATGATTTGCTTCATAAAGCTTTAATTTATTTCCCATCCATAAAAACAAAATCAGAAGGATAAGGAGCTGTTTCAAACTTTGTTTTCAGTTTACCTTCAGCAGTAAACACATAAACATCCCCATTGTTAGTCTTATTGCTTTTGGCAACATAAATATCTCCTCTTAACGGGTCTATACCGATTCCATTAGGAGAGTCTATAACAGTTCCATCCGTAATGAAATTTTCACTAAGTAATTTCTCATTCTTCAAATCATATTTGTAAAATTTCACGGCCCCTGCATAATAGTCATTAAACATGATATAAGCAATATCATCATAAACAGTCATTTTATAAGCTTTAACACCTTCAACCGTTGTTACAGCATCAGTCTTGGCATCTATCCGTTGCAAAATATATGACTTATCATCACTATAATCGCTCATGCATATAACATAAACGTCTCCGTCCGAATCTGAATAAATATAATTCGGATTTAAAGACACTGTCAATGTTTTCTCCTTTTTAAAAGTATTAATATCCACCACAGAAACACTTGTACTCTGACTCGGCCAGTTCATTCCATCCGTATCCGCTGTATAGATGCGTCCATTAGCAATTGTTATACCATCCGGATTAGGACCAACTTCCACATAACCCTCTACAGACATGGACGCTGTATCTATTTTTGCAACATAACCATCGTAGGTTGTCAGATAAACCTTATTTCCATAAGCAGCAAACATACGTGGTGCACGTTCATTTCCTTGTTCATCAACCAGTTTTAATTGTTTTAAACTTTGCGCATCAGCTGCATTCAATATTTCGACGGTTTTAGAACCATATACAGAAACATATAATTTTGAACCGTACTTGATCATATTCTGTCCCATATCACCCAGATTACGGCCATTTTGATCTCTAAAAATATTGTTTATAACCTTTCCTTCTGCATCAACATAAGTAATTGCAGCATTATTATTTCCGTAATTACCTCCATCTAAAACATAAAAAGCAGTTGTTTTAGATGGATCTATTCCCGGAGTCGGATCGTCATCATTGTTACATGCCATAAAAGAAACGGCCATCATTGCACACAGTGCGGATAATAATAAAAACTTGTTCTTGTTCATTGTGTTCTATTTTATTTTATTTTCTTATTCTTTTTCAGACGCTTGTTCTTTATACACAAAAAGGACTCCCTGAGGATAAAGACCATCCGTATCAAACTTATTAATCAATTTTCCTTCACGAGAGAAGATGTACATGTCTCCGTTAACATTTTTTCCACCAACAGACACATATACGTTACCTGTCAACGGGTCTACATCAATCTCCTGCGGATCGCCATTGATTTTTGTTTCATCCGTTACAAACTTTTCCGAAATCATTTTCTCCGCTTTCGCATCATAAGTAAAGAAATCATAAGTTGTAGCACCGTATTGTTTATAGACACCATAAATCGTATCATTACAAATTGAGACAACAGAAGCCGTACGAATTTCCTTTACCTCGGAAGAACCTTTCTTGAAGTATTGCAATGTATTAGGAATCAAGGTTGCCGGATCTTTTGAATAATTACCCATAGAAACCACATAGGCATCCCCTTCACTATCGGTAATTACACGAGTAGGATTGATAATAACTTCTACATTACGTTTTACTTCAAAAGTGTTCAGGTCTACCACAGAAACTGTTTTATCGTAGTTCGGACTATTTAGACCTCCCGAATTAGCAGTGTACAGCACATCTCCTTTAGCCGATAATTTATCAGGATTCATCCCGACTTTCACCTGTTTGTCTATTTCAAGTGTAGTTGTATCGATACGGGCAACATATCCGTTATACAATGTTGCATATACATAATCGCCTGAAGCTGTCATAGCACGTGGCTTTGCTCCGTTTCCTCCGGCATCTTTCGGTTCGATTGACTTTAATGACTTTAGAGTTGCAGCATCCACAACCTCTATAATCATAGAGTTATAAACCGGAATATAAATCTTTGTTCCATATTGGAAAAATTCCTGGGCAGAATCACCGAGCTTACGACCGTTAACTGTTTCAAAAACATGTCCGGTTATTTTTTTATTCGTTAAGTCATAATAAGATATGCAGCTGTTATTAGATTTTGATTTTCCGCGGTTAATTATATAAAAACCAGCTGTATATTCAGAAGTTTCCGGTGTCGGACTCGGGGTTGGTATCGGATCATCATCATTATCACAAGCAACAAACGACGTCGACATCAAAGCACATAGTGCCGAAATAAAAAACAAATTCTTTCTCTTCATTATATTATATGTATTTTTGAATGGATATTACAAAATAAACGAAACCGTTGCCCTATACGAACGTCCCGGCATCGGATAATACTGGATTACGTCATAATTGATATTACCCAGATTAATTATTTCACCCTGCAGACGTAATTTACATTTATCAAACTTAAATTCACGATTTACAGAGATACCTTGTTCAACGTACCCTTTGATCAGGTTATCAGAGATATTCTGAGGTAATGCATAACGGTCTCCCACAGCAGTCAGGCTATAAGAAAAATTCACCCACGGATTCTCTACGGACAAAGACAAGGAAGCACTGTGTTTCGGAGTATAAGGAATCTGGTCACGATAGTTTTTAGCATCCTCGTCCGTTATATCAATTGCCCGCTGCCACGTATAGGCTCCTTGCAATACGACATCTATTTTATTGCAAACCGGAATTTCCGTAGACACATTCACATCAATTCCGGCTATCGAAACCTCACCCATATTCATCATCTTCCAAATAAACATAGTGGGCAAAGCTACAATCTTATCCCTCACACGGTTATAATAACCATCAGCCGATACACTTAAATAACGGACATATGAAGCAGGCTGTCCACTCCAGGTAAGCCCCAGATTATATTGTGTTGCACGTTCAGGTTTCAATCCCGTATTTCCGATACGTAAATAATACATATCATTAAATGTAGGGACCCGGAATATATCTTTATAAGAAGCCCTGACACGCAAATTCTGATCTGCCAGAATACGCCATGAAGCACTAACCGCAGGGGACAACCGCTTACGATCGGCCGGCGTATCGCCTGACTTAACTTTTTCTGTTATAAACGTTCCCAACAAACTTGCAGTAGCAGTGAATCTTGAGTTCTTATATTGTCCTGCCAATACAGTAAGCAAAGTGTACCGCATAGGGAAGGGACATTCCGGCAATGTATTATCCAACGTGTTCACAAAAAAATCTTGCGTAAGAGAAAAAGATACATACTTCAATGGGGTATACAAAGCAGAAGCGGAACCATAATATTCGTTTTGCGTATACCGGTCATCTTGTTTGCCTCCTTCATACTTATTATCCACGTCCAGATGACGCGTCCACGCATAATTATATTTTAACTGGGCTTGCAGAGCAAAACGTTCATTGAATCTGTTTTCATAATGGGCTTGTGCAAAACCGTTTTTATCCCATAAACGTTCGCCGGCATAGTCATTATACAATATAACAGATCCGGGCAATCCTCTCTCCGAATCGAAATAATACCCTTTTAAACGTAAACTTCCGCCTTTACCAAAATCGCCATATACATTCAATTCTGTACGCCACGTTTCGATATCGCTGTTATAACGTTTTTTCTTTTCTTCCAGTTTTCCGTTCACCAACGTAAAAGGATAGTTTCCGTCGGCCCGCTGCCAATCCCCATAAAGAGATGCCGCCCATCGGTTTCCCAACTTCTGTTCATAACGGAGAGAAGGATTT
Source organism: Parabacteroides provencensis (assembly GCF_900232875.1). Classification (NCBI taxonomy): domain Bacteria; kingdom Pseudomonadati; phylum Bacteroidota; class Bacteroidia; order Bacteroidales; family Tannerellaceae; genus Parabacteroides; species Parabacteroides provencensis. The sequence goes on from NZ_LT960489.1 coordinate 620,259, forward strand.
ACCATACCAAAAGAACCGGCTTTCACTTGTGCACGCAGATGGAGAGGAGATAAAGAGAATACAGGTTTAGTTGTCTTTATACTTAATGCGCCAGCCGAAGCATACATACGTGCCGTCTGAAAAATATCATCAGCCTGGCCTATAGACAAAGATACCATTTCTACATTATCCAGTGAAAAACGGCTTATATCCACCTGCCCGCTCTGTGCATCCGTAACAGTAACGCCGTCATAACTTACCGCTGTATGTTTAGCACCTAAACTACGGACAGATACCGTTTTCAAACCGCCTATTCCTCCATAATCCTGCACAGTTACACCGGAAAAACGTTTCACCGCTTCCGACAAATCCTGTACACCCAGCCTTTCAATACCGGCTCTATCCATCAACTGAACCGGTGTTGCTTCACGTGTAACGGAGGGACGAGCCTTTTCCACTACTTCCACACCCGAAAGCCGATGATAAGACACAGTATCTATTCCCTGGGCATAAGATACCACAGCGAAAAACACCCATGCACCTATCAGGTACAACATTTTCTTAACAAACATATCCAGCATAATAACTTGGTTTACCAATTCCTTTACCCGAGGAACCGCATAACAAGAATAATGGCAGGTTTTCTGGCTTGTTCTCCTTTGTCGGCCGCCTTCCCAACAGATCGTTAGTGGCAATCAGAAAGGCCGAGGTTTACAGAACTTACAGCTACGGGTACAGCTCCGGTTTTACACCGGATTCCCTTTTACTAACCGTCCGAGAATACGAAACGATTACACCATAATTCGGTTACAAAGATATATGTTTATTTTATTATAACAATGTTATTATTATTCTTTTAAAAACAATCATAGTATTCTATTTATAAAATACGTATCTTGCAAACGGCAAAAGAAGGAGGTTATATGAAACGGGGACATTTACTTATCATATTAATGCTGATTGCATTAAGCATGCAAGTATGGGCACAAAAAGGATTTACCATTATACAAAACAATGAAGGTAAAATAATCGCGATTCCCAAATTTGAAAATTATGAATTCAATATTCCCAAATTCGCTTATAAATCTTATACACCGGCATCTACCCGCGAAATAGAAAACAGACTGCGGGACTTCATCCCCGAGACTCCGCTCACACTGGACGAGCGTCCTATGGATATGCAGATATTATCCGCTGCTTACCGTCCTTTCTTTAATGTATTCACACCTATGTTAAGGGATGTTTCCCCTATGGCACTGGATTTTGACGAAACAACGTTCAAACCAATAAACGACAATGTAGATTTTATGATAACAGGCCGCCAGTTTACCTGGCCGGGAATGGGAGGCATTACAGAAATTGCCCCTCAGATTGCATGGCATAAAGATAGATGGACTGTCAGCGGCGGAGCATTTGCCGGACGTTTTTTCACGCCGCTTAACCCCAGTCCGGGTTTTATGGGAGGAGTAAACACACAGGTAAGTTACGAAGCAACAAACTGGCTCCGGTTAAAAGCATGGGGACAATACACAATGTATGATAATGACAACAAAAAGAATTCATTCATGATATATAGCCCGTACATGAATCATTCTGCCGTAGGAGGAGCTATGGAATTTAAAATTACCAACAATTTCGGTATAGGAGCCGGTATGCAATATGAATACAATCCTATGCGGCGAAAAATGGAAAGACAGGTACTTGTTTATCCTATATTCGGTAAATAACAATACTACCAGCTTCCATACTTATTCCATGGATCCCATTCCGGAGGGACATTACCGTCAGGCATTGTAAATGAATATGTATCTTGCTGATAACCTGTAAGTACACCAAAACCATTATATACATTTGTATATGTTTCGGACGAACTCGCTATATCTCCCCAATTAATATTGCCAATCCAAATGCCAAAACCGCCTACCATCCTGAAATATTGATAATATGATTCAGAAATAGTCTGTAAATGCACTTTATAAGTAACACGCGTCGAAAGCGTATCGCTTTTATATGAATTCTCAACCGGCGCAACAGACAACCTTACGTTATACGGAACCTGTTTTTTTAGCAAATCATCCGTATAAATGCCATAACTTTGATACTGGGAAACCGACGACATATCTGTCATCTGGAATACTGGATCTTCATAGTTAACCATCAGGAAAGAGCCATACGGCAAATAGCCGTTTATTAAAAAATAACCGTTTAATCCATATCGAGAAACCGAAATCTTTTCCTCGCCCTTTTCATACTCTACTACACGCTCAACAAGCATCCTGTAATAATGCCGCTCAGATTGTTCCTTTTTCATCCTTACCATAAAACGTAAGCTTTCTATATTATAAAAAGGAGATGTCAGAGAGGTAGACTGGAAACGAACCGTATCTACCGACATAATAGGAGTATAAGGCGGAATCGTTACACCGGATGTGGCCGTTTCATATCCCGGGGCTTGTACTTTCAGAGAGAGCTGGTCGCCTGCACGTACATAACATCCGGCCAACTGATACTGTCCTTTGGCAGTCAATGTATCGGTAGGGTCGTCAATGCACTGCATAATCCCTTTATAATTGTTATTCACATACACATGCACGGTTGCATCCGGTAAATAAATATCAGGAACACTATCCAGCAAAAACCAGGTTTTAGAAATAAAAGCGCTCACCGGTTGATCCGGCGAAACGGAAGCATTCAACACAATTTTTGCCGGTACGGGAGGATAATCAAGTTCTACTTCCCGAATACAAGAAATAAAAGCCAACAGCACGAACCAACTACAAAAAAATAACTTCATTTCTAAAATTTATAGGTATAGGAAATGGATGGCATACAAAGGAAAAGGATCGATTGCTGCAAAACAGCTTTCGGCTCATCTTGTGCGCCTTGTCTCCACACCGCTTTCACAGTGAACGGATTTGGTTGCAAATAAACATTATATACACTCAAATTCCAAATCCCCATCCTTCCATTCTTCTTATAACGATAAAAATTAGCACCTAAATCGAGTCTGTGATATGGGGAAAGTTGATAATTGTTCAATGCGCTGGCACCTTGACCGGGCACTTGTGAAATATCACCCGGAATAAAACCATTATTTATTTGCCCGCCGGCTCCCGAATACAAATATTCAGGTATCGTTATATGATTGCCGGAAGCAAAGACCCATGTGCCGGTTAATTCCACTTTCCGGGAAAGACGGCGCGATAAAACGACATTTACTTTATGACGATTATCATAACGATAAGGATAATGCTCGCCACGATTTACCGAACCGTCCGGAAACCAGCGATCCGACCACGACAAAGTATATCCTATCCATCCGGAAGTCTTGCCTATCTTCTTTTGTACCATAAACTCCAATCCGTAAGAACGTCCTTTACCGATACCTACGCGATCTTCCCAGCCGGTAAAGGTATTTTCGGCCAAAGCATGATCTTTATATTCTATCAGATTATTCATTCGCTTATAGTATCCTTCTAAACTAAAGTCATACGATTTATTCAAATTATAACATAAGCTGGCAGACAATTGATGTGCTCCCATCGGAGGAATGCTACTTGTTACCGGTACCCATATATCTGTCGGTTGGCTGATATATGTATCCGATAGTAAATGAACATACTGGTTCATCTTACTATAAGACAGCTTTGCCGACCAGTTCCGTCCTAATACATAACGGGCAGACAAACGCGGCTGCAGGGAATGATATGTTTCTTTCTGAACCATAAATATCGTATATCGCAATCCGGCATTCACCCGTAAACGGTTCGTCAGGCGCATTTCATCTTCGGCATAAAAAGAAACTTCATGTCCGGGAATCCAGGTTTTAATGGTTAACCCGCCTACAGGCATTTGAGAGCTACTTTCCTTTTGCCAGTTTGTTATCGTAGCAAAGTTATTTTCGGGGTGAAAACTATGATACTGATAATCCGATCCGATACGAAGGCGGTGGTTAACAACCGGGCGATAATCAAAAGAAGTACGCAAACTAACATCTTCTATCTCCGACCTATAGCCGCTTTCAAACACAGACAGAAACTTTTGTCCCGGTTCGGTCGGACTATCCGGAGCCTGTCCCTCATAAATAGTAGTACTGATGGACTCTTTCCATATATGGGAGCGGAAGCGGCTATAACCGGCCATTACGTTGGCAAACAATTTATTATTAATCACATAATTCCAACCGGCCGAACCGATCAGATTTCCCCAACGCCAATGAAAGTCATCCTTATCTTCCTCATGCCTGGATTTTTCTCCGTTTCGGAAAGCATCCTGTCCCATATAGAAGCTCAGATAAAGACGGCTCCGATCCGAAAAGGAATGATTCACTTTCGCATTAATATCAAAAAAGTGAAAACCATACGATTGCTTTGTGTTGCTATCTTTGTTGGTAAAAGCTAGAATCGGTGTTGTAAGCAAATCAATCCAGGTACGTCGTACCGATACATTGAATGATGTACGGTCCTTCCAGATCGGTCCTTCCAGATTAGCCCGCGCCGACAGCAAACCGATCGATATATTTCCATGATAATGCTGCCGGTCGCCATCATTTGTACGAACGTCTACAACCGACGAAAGCCTTCCACCATATTCCGCCGGAAAGCTTTCTTTATAAAAGATCGAATTCTTCACTGCATCCGGATTGAATGCGGAGAAGAATCCCAATAAATGATTAATTTGGTAAACCGGATTTCCATCCAGCAAATATAAATTCTGGTCGGCCCCTCCCCCCCGGACAAACAGTCCGGTACTGGCTTCATCTCCTACCGCAACTCCAGGCAATTGTTGTAAAGTTTTTATCAAATCATTTTCTCCCAGCAAAGTTGGCATTGATTTGACTCGCTGCGCAGGCACATCAAAAACACCACTTCTACTGTTCAACACTTCCGAGTCAGGATTCAATCCCCTTACTACAACCTCTTTCAAATTACCGATTGAAGATAAAGACAAATCAACCAACGTATCTTTTGTAAGAATAAAATGTATCTCTCTGGGCTTATAACCTACATAAGAAGTTGAGAGCAGAACCTCGCCGGGCGGAAGCGTTATACTATAAAAACCATAATTATTGGAAACCGAACCTTTACCTGATATTTTTTCTATTATAGTAGCATTCAAAAGGCTCTCATACGAAGCAGAATCCCTAACAAAGCCACTGATAGTAAACAACTGGGGTTTTCGCTTTAATATTATGTACTGCCCGGTTACCCGGTAAATAACAGGAAGAGCCGAAAACAGCCGCTTTAAACAATAGTTTAACGATTCGTCGCGTACAACCAAGGAAACATCCGGCAGGTCTTTTATCAGGGAAGATTCATACGAAAAAAACATTCCGGTTTGTTTTTCCAGTTCCGACAGTATATCCGGCAAAGGAACCCGTTTCATACTTACCGTAACTACCGGTGTAGATTCGGGTAACTGGGCTTCAATCTGTCCTGACAGGCAAGGTAACATCAGCAAACCCAATAGCCATATAAATAATTTGTATGACATAGGTTTTTATTTCTACTCACCCGCTTCCGGCACCAACCGTATATCCAATGTTTGATTTATCACCATCAGTACTTCATCCAGCGGCATATTATTAAATGATGCAGTTAGTTTAGCATCCGGTTTTGTTATCTTATTCGTAATTTTTACCTGATAATAATTACCCAGATCCTCTATTACTTTATTTATCGGCGCATCAGTAAAACGCAATAAACCGGTTTTCCAAGACAGGTAGTTAGCATCTTCCTCTGTCAGTACAGTTATTCCTTTTTTCTCCATAGAGTAACTGGCCGACATTCCGGCCGTTAATATGACTTGTTCTTTTTCCTTTCCGGCAGTAAAGCTTACTTTACCGGTCTCCACATTCACCTCTACGGAATTTCGTGGAGTTTCAACCTGGAAACTCGTACCCAAAACCCGTATTTCAGCTAAATCAGCTTCTACAAAGAAAGGGCGCGTTTCATTCCGCTTCACCTGAAAAAATGCTTTTCCTTTCATCTCCACAACGCGCCGGTCTTTCCCGTAGTTTTTCACATCATAACGAATCCATGAATCACCTGCCAAAGAAATCAGTGTACTGTCCGGCAGGTAGATATCTTTCTTTTGTCCGGCAACAGTGGAAATAGCTACCCAATCAGGCCGACTCTGTTCCCATACATAAAACGTTCCGATTCCGATAAGCAAAAGTACAACTGCAGCTGCTTGTACCAGATAACGCATAAGAGGGATTCTGCGGCTTACTTTACGACCTGAAGCAAAATTTTCCCAGGCTTTATCCGCATCCAAAGATCCTTCTTTGTAATGTTTGGCTACAAAGCGAATATGTTGTTCTAATTTGTCATCGTACTCGTTATTCATCATTTTAGTATTATCACCGGACTATGTCCGTAATTATTTTCCTAATTTAAATTTATAGCCTATAGAAAGACTGATCGTATGAAATTTCAAATCGGCCTTTCCATATTCAAACTCCTTTCCAAGAGAAGCATCATAGCCAATATTCGCAACCAGTTGCTTTACCTCTATTCCAGCTTGAAAAGAAAGTCCCCAGTCAAAAGCATTATAGCCCTGGACTTTTATTGTATTTTCACTGCCTCCCCAAGAGCCATAGCCACCCTCACCATAGCTTTTATAGCCTGTATAATATGTTGACATCCTATCTGATAAAGAAGCCGCAATATATGGTCCTGCCGCTAAATGCAAACGCACATCATCCGAAAGACGGAACGAGAAGTCAGCCAATAACGGTACTTGCAGGAAATTCCGCTTCACCTTCATATTTACTACCCCTGCGTCAGGTTCATTCGGGTCGCCCGCTTCCGGAGTTTTAAAATAGCTTTCACTATATCCGCGTTGCGTAAAATATAAACCGGATTTGAGTGCAAACCACCCGGGTTTAAATGTATATTCAACGCCCACTCCGCCTTTAAACCGAGGGCTCCAGTCATAATTGCCTCCAAAATATACAAACTTATCACCTCCCCGTTTAATGGCAGTCATCCCCAATTCAGGCGTCAGCGACCATTGTTGTGCATTTACAGAAACCACACACATTATCAACATCACAAATAATACCAACTTCTTCATACTCTCTTCTTTTAGTGATTAAACTTTGAATATCCTTTCATCACTAAGACAAGGAAAGTAAAAAAACCCCTACTACGCCAACCCAAAAATAAAACAATAAATACGCACAACCGTTTCCCGCAAAGCTTTAAGCGCTTTTCCCATCTGGTTTTCAACCGTCTTTACAGACAAATTTAATTCATCTGCAATTTCCTGGTATTTCAAACCATCACGTTTAGAAAGCAAAAATATTTTCTTCCGTTCGGGTGGCAGTTTATCAATGGCTTGCCAAAGACGTGCATCTCTTTCGGAACAACGAATCTGTTCTTCTTCCGAAGTATCTTCCATATCCGGCAGTACATCTGTAGCCTGAGCCATTGGCGATTGAGAGATAAAAGAAAGAGAACGATTGCGTACAGCCTGATATAAATAGGCTTTCAGGTTACCAATAAGCAGACCTTCGCTATTTTTATCCCACACATCAGCAAAAGCCTGCTGAACAATATCTTCGGCATCATCTAACCGGTCTATATACCGAAGCGCGAACAAACACAAGGGCTTATACAAGCTCTTGAAATTCCGTTCAAATTCTTCAGTAGTAAATGCTGCCATGCAAAAGGCTATTAATCTGCGCGGAAACCTATAATTTCACGAACTTCGCGTAAAGTCTTCGCTGCATTCTCGCTTGCTCTCTCCGCACCCATACGGGCTACTTTATTCAAGTAGTCATCGTTTGCAGCAATATCAAGGATACGTTCGCGAATCGGAGCACAGAAACTGTTTATATCTTCCGCCAGTTGTTTCTTCATATCGCCATAACGGATTTCGCAATTATTATATTTCTCATTAAAATAATCGTATGTATCCTTGGTAGATACAATCTCCATCATAGTGAAAAGATTGGCTATCGGTTCCGGCTTTATACTATTCGGCTCCGTTGGTCCCGCATCGCTAACGGCTTTCATTACTTTCTTCTTAATCGTTTTTTCGTCGTCAACCAGATAGATAGCATTGCCTTCACTTTTACCCATCTTTCCGGATCCATCCAGTCCTGGCACTTTTATAGCCTTTGCAGACATGTGGAAAGAAGCCGGTTCCGGGAAAAAGTCCACATTATAAGTAGAGTTGAAACGGCGGGCAAAACGACGAGCCATTTCCATATTCTGCTCTTGATCTTTACCAACAGGCACTTTTAATGCCTTATGTATAATAATATCGGCAGCCATCAATGTAGGATAAGTCAATAAACCGGCACTTACACTATGCTTGTTGCCTTCGTTGAATATCTCTTTTTCCACATCACTATCGTCATTACTGTCGCGGTTAATATGAAGTTGTTGACGGGCTTTATCTTTGAAAGAGGCCGTGCGCATCAATTCTCCGATACCGGCATTCATATTCAAATAAAGATACAGTTCTGCAACTTCACGCACGTCGCTTTGCATATAGATAGTTGCCTTTTCCGGATCTATGCCGCAAGCCAGATATTCGGATAATATAGTTTTTACACTCTTGCGTAAATTTTCAGGATGCGGATGTGTGGTCAACGAATGCCAGTCAGCAATAAAGAAATAGCAATTATACTCATTCTGCATCTGCAGAAAGCTCTTTACTGCTCCGAAGTAGTTACCTAAATGCAGGTTACCGGTTGGCCGTATGCCACTTACAACTGTTTCCATTTTCGTTCTGTTTTATAATTCAATGATCGCAAAGATAATAAACATTATATAGATTAAAGGTCTATAGTTCTTATTTCTACGAGAGCCTAAAGTTATACAGTCCGCAAACAAGACAAATAAAACAATTAAAAATCAAATGATTAAACATAAACAGAGAGTCATTATGTAAACCAACAGAAAAATAACTTTTTCTTTTAAAATATTTTTATTATACTTACATCGTTTTATCAAAACACATAAACAAAGAGAAAAGCTATCCTTTATTTGTGAGCTATTTATATTATAAGCCCATTGCCGATTTAAATTTATATTTTATAATGGAAGATAGCAAAATTAGGCATAGCAATAAAAAGGCATCTTAAATTCATCCTGATGATTTTGTAAAATGATCCCGATGAAATTATAAAATCATCGGGATAAACCGGAAAGATAAAAAAATCAATAAAAACAACATTCTAACAAATAAAGCATCATTTTATAAGTTTCCTTCATCAATATCGAAGTCCACTGTTTCATCAATGATTAAGCGATATCCTTTTCCTCGAACATTTTCTACTTTCAAAACCGGAATTTTAGCGATAGATTCACGAAGTCTTTTAACGGATTGTGTCAATCTATTGGTAGGATCGGCCAACTTCCCCCACAATGCTTCAACTATATCTTCATAACTCTTATAATAATCAGGGCTGTAGAAAAGTAGTTTTAACAAAAGCACCGATTGATCCGTCATATCATACCTCATACCGGCAAAAGAAATCGCACAATGGTCTGTTTCTAAAATAACATCCTGAGTTATACGAATCATACTTGCCGAAAGTTCTGAAACATCCTTAGGGTTATCCGCACTCTCGGATACCTTATCTTCGTGTGAGTTGGTCTCCAAATTAAATACCCTATTCTTATAGTAGTACATTGTCCCAAATAAAGCCAGCATTACTGCAACCCATACACATAGCAAAATAAAAAACGGACTTTTGTGTTTTGTAAAAATGCAATAAGGATGAATTTTAATAAAAGCTTGGACAAGAATTTCCTTTTGTACGCCCAATTCTATTTTGCCTGTAGAATAGGCATGAACTGAAACAGATTCAAAATTATTACTGACATGTTCTATATTCCGAACTTTATCTACATACAAAACACCCGTTTCTGCTAATATATCGTTCTTTTTTAACTCTTCATGAAAGAGACTATCTAAGGAATTTACTTTTATTGGACTTTTAATAAATAAAAGAGATTGAAATATCATTTCTTGCTTATTTTCAATAGATAAATTACGAATATCATTTGTGGACTGTTCGTTGCCTGATTTATTTTCATTTTTGACAACAATACTATCAGTACTGCCTATTGGATCAAATGTATATGAGTAAAATACATGTGCCTCTTTTAACCGTTTATTCATATCCAAAGATAATGACCGATAAAACACACTTATCGCTTCTTTTTGAACCTCATCATATGTCTTTCTATAAATAACATTAAACTCAATAATAAAAGAAACACAAACTAATAACACAACCAGTGAAACAATCAACGTATTTGGAATTGTTTTCTTTCCCATCTATATTTTATTTTTACCACAAAGATATAAATTGTTGTAACAAAGAAAAATAAGAAATTAACAAACCATACTAATAAACTAAATGTCATTAAAATGTCATTATTTTTAGCGACTTTTTTACTCATTATAAAATATATTTGTGACATAAATCAATCTTTTTTAAAATGAAAAAACATAAGACTCTCAAAATTCTATTAATTGTTAGCGTTATTGCTGCAGGCTGCTTTTTTATTCCTAAAAAAAATGACATCCATAATCTAGCGTTCAATAATATTGAAGCATTAGCTGGAGGAGAAGGATCATCAACCGGATGTATGGGAACCGGTTCTATAGAATGTTATGGTCATTACGTAGAAATAAAAATCAGTGGTGTAAGACTGGTTCCTAAAGGGGAAGAAGAATGAAAAAGTTCCTATACATATTATTAATTGTATGTGGGCTTACATCCTGTAATAAAAAGAAAATAACCAATCCACGTTATACTAGTTTTCCCGATGAAAAGGCATTAAGAGCGCAGGTTATTTCTTTAGATACTGCCTTGTTCCGTTATCCTTTCCGGATAACGGTCAAGGACAGTATCGCTTTAGTATTAGACTTACATAATGCTGATCATTTCTTCCATGCCTTTTCTTATCCGGACTGGAAACATATCGTTTCTTTCGGAAAAAGAGGTGAAGGCCCCGAAGAAATGCAATCCGGAGAAAAAGTCCAATTCAACTCGCCTGATTCCGTATGGATATTAGATGCCAATAAAATGGAAATTACGCGTTGGAGCATCTCTCGTGCAAACCACTCCGCTAAAAGGGCAGAAGCTATCAAGTTAGACAAGGCACTGGTAAGGACACTTGATTTTTGTAAAACAAATTCAGGTTTCCTGACAACAAACTATCTTGGCGAATTTCGCTATAACGAAGTATCGAATGAAGGTAAACTAACAAAATCGGATGGCTATATACCAACAGAAACTGACTACGAAGAAATATCGTTACCGGCTCTGGCTCAGGCATGGCGTACCTTTATAGGCTATAACCCCAATAACGGGATATTGGCTATGGTTACCCAGCTTGGCGAAGTCTTGGAAATCTATGATCTAAAAAACAAAACTCACTCTGTGTTTTACGGGCCGCAAGGCGAGCCTCGATTCAGAATTGTAGAAGGAGATTACGTTCCGACCGGTATTATGGGATTCAGCGACATAAAAGTTACCGACAAGTACATTTATGCCGTATTCCACAATCGTTCTTTCAAAGAGATAGGTGAAGCCTATAAACGAGGTGAGAACCCCGAAAGTGGCGGTCGTTATATTTATGTATTCAATTTGAAAGGTGAGCCTGTCAAAAAGTATACATTAGACCATGCTATTTACGGTATTGACGTGAATGAACAAACCGGAACAATTTTCGCTACGGATGTAAATCATGATGAACCTCTTTTAGAGTTCAGGATATGAAAGGAGTAAGAAATACAACTGCCGGTGTTTTCTTGTTCCTTTCATTTCTCATGCTAATTGCATGTAACGGGAACAAAAAAGAAAAAATTGCCAAACTGGTACAAGAGTGGCAAGGAAAGGAAATTGTGTTTCCTCCCAACCCGGTCTTTACTACATTAAGTTCAGACACTATAGATTTTCATGTTCCCGAATCAAAATACAAAGTTGTGGTATATGTAGATTCTTTCGGATGCATTAGTTGTAAACTGCAATTAGAGAAATGGAAAGGATTTATAGCTTATACCGACTCGCTGACAAACGGGCAAGTGCCCTTTCTTTTCTTTTTCCATCCAAAAAATGAGAAAGAATTAAAATACATATTCAGACGAGATAAATTCGACTATCCGGTTTGCATTGATCTGGACGACCAGTTGAACAGATTAAACCAATTCCCCACAGAAATGAATTTCCAGACTTTTTTGTTAGACAAAAACAATAAAGTGCTGGTTATCGGCAATCCGGTACACAATCTGGCTATAAAAGATTTATATATTAACCAGTTAACTGAAACATCCCTCCCTGACGCCAAAAGTAAAATGACAACCGTAGAAACCAATGTTCCGGAAATAGACTTAGGTACATTCAAAAACTCCGAAACACGGGAAGCTACTTTTATTCTAAAAAACACAGGAAATTACCCGCTTGTAATAATAGATGCAAGTACGACTTGTGGCTGTGCAAGCGTCTCATTTGATAAAAATCCGGCACAAACTAATGAGACACTCCAACTCCATGTAGCAATGACACCTAAAGAAGCAGGCAGTTTTAACGAAACAATTACGGTAAAGTGTAACACGGGAAACTTTGTCAAATTACAAATCAAAGGTAAAGCCTTATAAAAAACCATTTACTCTTAAATGAGACGCCATTTAAAATGGCGATTATATGAAGACATTGAAAGAACATATTACCCGGGCGGTAAATGGCACAGTAAATATCCTATGGATAGGATGTATAATGATTGTCATTGCATTCGTTTTGCAAGTATTCGTTTTCAGTTCATTCAGAATCCCCAGCGATTCGATGAGCCCGGAATTGATAGAGGGGGATAATGTAGTAGTATGTAAACTCACTATCGGACCGCGTTTATTCAATATATTTGCTTCATTACGTGGAGAAAAAACTCCGGTATACCGTTTACCCGGATTTAAGGAAATAGAAAGGAACGATGTCCTCGTTTTCCACCATCTCCATCCTAATACCTGGGATAAATTAGAAATGCACATGATGAAATATTACATCAAACGGTGTATCGGTTTGCCGGGTGATACATTACTTATACAAAATGGGTTCTATAAAATAAAAGGAACAGACATCCAAATAGGAAACCGGGAAGCCCAAACACATCTTTCTTTGCGCAACAAGCAAACTTTTGAAGAGAGTGTTTATATTACTTATCCGTACGACTCCATCATGCAATGGAATATCAAAGATTTCGGGCCTTTATATATTCCGAAAGCGAACGATAAAATCAGTATGGACAGAACCAGCTACCACTTATATTGGAAATTAATAGAATGGGAACAGCAAAAAAAACTAATATATAAAGACTCGTTAGTGTATCTCGGCAATCAACCAATATCAGAATACCAATTCCAAAAGAATTATTATTTCATGGGAGGAGACAAGGCGGATAACTCGCAAGATTCAAGATATTGGGGACTTTTGCCCGAAGATTATATTGTCGGAAAGGCATGGCTTATATGGAAATCATCGGATCCTTATACCGAAACATATCACTGGAAACGTTTTTTTAAAACCATCGACTGACAATTATGCAAATTAAATCATCCTCTATTATGAATGCTTTACTATCATATTTATGTCTTCTTTTCCTCTCTATCAGTGGAATGTTATTATTATGTACCGTATTTGCGGCAAACGCAGACCTGGTAAACGGAATGGTGGCAGGAAAAACCTGCTGGTTTCATATTATGATGTTAGCTTTTGCAGCCAGCACCTTATTTATGGAAATGGTCATTAAGAAAACCAACAATATTAAGTTCATGGCGGCAGACGGATTAATACTGTTATACGCCGCCATCATCCTGATGACCTACAATTGGACACTAAACCCCGAACCGGAAAAATTATTATTCGGCGGACAACTGATTATGCTTTGGTTCATGATACGGCTGGCAATCAAGAACTATCCATCGTTGCTAATGTTCTTCATTTCCATCATTATATGCACCGGCATACTCGAAGCAAGATGGGGGATGATGCAATTGTACGGGCTCAAGATTTCCAACCATCCGCTTTTCAACCTTACCGGCTCTTTTTTCAATCCCGGGCCATTCAGCGGATATATCGCAGCAATCCTTCCTGTAAGTTTCGGAGTTATGCTACGATTCAGCAACTGTAGGAAATCGGATCTATCCAATCCAAGAACAACTCTTTACTATCTGGCATGGATATCCATTATCTCAATTATACTGATTCTTCCGGCAGGTATGAGCCGGTCGGCATGGATAGCTGCCACCGTATCCTGCATTTGGGTATATGTTACATACCGGATCGGCTGGAAAGGCATGTATACTTTTTGGGAAAAACATCGTAAAAGATGTATCGGTTTTCTGGTGCTGGGCATAGCAGCACTGTGCGTAGGGCTTGTTGCCATCTATACAATAAAGAAAGATTCGGCTAACGGTAGGTTATTAATGTGGAGTATTACGGCAAAAGCAATAGAAAAGCATCCGTTAAAAGGTATTGGCCTAGGGGGCTTTCCTGCTGTTTATGCGCAAACACAGGCGGAGTATTTCGCCTCAGGAAAAGCCTCGGAAACAGAAAAGTTTGTAGCCGGTTGTCCGGAATATGCATTTAATGAATTTCTACAGATAGGATTGGAACAAGGTCTTTTTGGGCTTATCATTTTTCTTGTTTGGGTTGGTTTCGTTTTGTTTTACGGAATAAAAAGTAAACGGTACGGTACAACCGGAGGAATAATTGCACTCATGATCTTTGCTTTTTCTTCTTATCCGTTCCAATTGCCTTCATTCTGGATTCTGCTCATTTTCTATTCGGTCATTTGTGTATCTACCAATAAAATAAAAGGAAAAAGCCTGGCCGGAAATCAAAGAAGGTTTCCGTATATCGGATTTATAACGGCACTTAGTTGCGGGCTGCTGTTTATAGAACAAAAAGATATGCAAAATGTCTATACACAATGGTCGAGAGCCAAAGCATTATACAGTAACAAAGGCTACTGGGGAGCTCTAGACAGTTACATGATGCTATATCCCCAACTACGCCATAAGCATGAATTTCTGTTTGAATATTCCCAATGCCTGAGCAAAACCGGAAAATACGAGCAGGCAAATGCATTGCTACAACGAGCCATACAACTCAGTTCCGACCCTATGCTCTATTATATGATGGCAAAGAACGAGCAATCATTAAGAAAATACGACCAGGCTGAAAAACACTTACTCTATGCCATTAATATTTTACCCGAACGGATTTACCCCTATTATCTGCTTGTCAAGTTATACGCGGAACCGGATTTCTATCAACCGGAGAAATTGAAAAACGCGGCTTACGTCGTAATGAACAAGCAACCGAAGGTAGAAAGTACGGCTATAAAAGAAATGCGAAAAGAAGTCCGGAAACAGGTTTCATCTATGAGCCAATAAAATCTTTCAATCGAAAACCTTGCTGTATCGGGAATTGTTATTATATTTTTGTGACATCAAACAAAATCAAATAATAATAATTTTATAAGGTATTAATCATGGAAACAATTATTAATTCACAAATTCCCGAGTTCAGTGTCCAGGCATTCCATAATGGTAATTTCAAAACTGTAACTAACGAAGATTTAAAAGGCAAATGGGCTATCTTCTTCTTTTATCCGGCAGACTTTACGTTTGTATGTCCGACCGAATTGGTAGATATGGCTGAAAAATACGATCAGTTCCAGGCTATGGGCGTAGAAATATACTCAGTAAGTACAGATTCACACTTCGTACATAAAGCATGGCACGACGCTTCCGAATCTATCCGTAAGATCAAATATCCGATGCTGGCAGACCCGACAGGTTTTCTTAGCCGCGCATTCGGTGTAATGATTGAAGAAGAAGGTATGGCATACCGAGGTACATTCCTTGTAAATCCGGAAGGTAAGATCAAAGTTGCCGAGATTCATGACAATGGCATCGGACGCGATGCATCTGAACTGATGCGCAAAGTAGAAGCAGCTCAATTCGTGGCTTCACATCCGAACGAAGTTTGTCCGGCAAAATGGAAAAAAGGTGAAGCAACACTGAAACCAAGTATTGATCTGGTCGGTAAGATCTAAATAAAACCAGACAGAGGCCGGCAAGATAAATTGCCGGCCTTTTTATTCACTTCTCATACATTACATATATGTTAGAATCAGCGTTAAAAGAACAATTAAAAGGTATTTTTGCCAATCTGGATGCAAATTATACCTTCGACATACAGGTAGCTCCCGGACATGAGAGCCGCCAAGAGTTATTGGAACTACTGAACGACGTAGCCGACTGCTCCGATAAGATAAAGGTAGAGGTTAAAGACAGCGAAGGACTTAAATTCACACTACTGAAGAACGGACAAAAAACCGGAATCAACTTCCGTGCAGTTCCTAACGGACACGAATTTACATCTTTGCTACTTGCCGTACTGAATGCTGACGGAAAAGGAAAAAATTTCCCGGACGAAGCCGTATGCAACCGCGTGAAAGCATTAAACGGCCCTATAAATATCACGACCTATGTCTCGTTGACCTGCACTAATTGTCCGGATGTCGTACAAGCATTAAATGCCATGACAACCCTGAACAACCAAATAACCAATACGACAGTAGACGGAGCCATCAACCAGGAAGAAGTAGAGTCGCTGAAGATACAGGCAGTTCCTTCGGTATATGCCGACGGTAAACTTATCCATGTAGGCCGGGGAGAGTTTGGCGAACTATTAAGCAAGCTGGAAGAAAAATACGGTGTTAACGAAAATGCCGTGGAGAAAACAGTCAAGACATACGATGTTATCGTACTGGGTGGCGGCCCTGCAGGTTCGTCCGCTGCAATCTATTCGGCCCGTAAAGGTTTGCAAGTAGCTGTTGTAGCCGAAAAAATAGGCGGGCAGGTAAAAGAAACTGTAGGAATAGAGAACCTGATCTCTATACCGGAAACTACCGGAAGCGAACTGGCCGATAATTTGAAAACGCACATGAACCGTTATCCTATCGACTTGCTGGAACACCGTAAGGTTGAAAAAGTTGAAGTCGCAGGGAAGGACAAAATAATCACCACCTCTACCGGCGAGACTTTTGTTGCTCCGGCCTTAATCATCGCAACCGGCGCAAGCTGGCGGAAACTGAACATACAAGGCGAAGCAGAACACATAGGAAGAGGCGTTGCTTTCTGTCCGCATTGCGACGGGCCGTTCTATAAAGGCAAACATGTGGCCGTTGTAGGTGGTGGAAATTCAGGCATTGAAGCGGCTATCGACCTGGCTGGTATCTGTTCAAAAGTAACCGTACTTGAGTTTATGGATGAATTGAAAGCCGATCAGGTTCTGCAGGAAAAGGCGAAAAGCCTGCCCAACGTAGAAATATTCACCAGCTCGCAAACAACAGAAGTAATTGGTAACGGAGAAAAAGTGACCGGCATTCGCGTAAAAGACCGTAAGACGGAAGAAGAACGTATTATTAATCTGGATGGAATTTTCGTACAGATCGGATTGGCAGCCAACAGCGGAATTTTCCGCGAACTGGTAGAGACAAACCGTCCCGGCGAAATTGTAATAGACACACATTGCCGTACAAACGTACCGGGTATCTACGCAGCAGGCGACGTCTCGACCGTACCTTTCAAACAGATCATCATCTCGATGGGCGAAGGAGCAAAAGCAGCCCTTTCAGCCTTTGAAGACCGGATGCGCGGAGTAATCTGAACTACCTACAAATAGGTAATTTTTAAACCCTGTTTCCATTTCTCCGGTTATATTAATATATTTGTGCCGGAGAGATGGATAAATACAGAAAATATCTGAAAATATTACTACCCTCGTTATTTATTGCCTACCTGGGTTGTTTGATAGCGTTGACTCACGTTCATATTATCAACGGAGTAACGATTGTCCATTCGCATCCTTATCAGAAAACAGACGATGGTCGTCCCGACCATTCCCACAACTACGCAGAATTTCAATTACTCCACCAGCTATCTACCTTACAGATAACAGGTGCTTTGTTTGCAGCTATCTTATTAGCTGCCCTTTACTCCCATATCCGGACATTGTCACATTCTCCGGTATATCCGGATTATCTGATCCCTTTCAATGGGAAATGTTCGCTACGTGCCCCTCCTCTATCCTGATTTATACGTATTACTATTTCTTATTTTTATGCCTTCCGGATGATTCTTTTATCACGGACAAGTTCTGTTTTATTAATTATCAACACGGAATAGAAGGCATACATTCCACATTTACATTACTATAAATCAGCATTAAAAGATATGAACAAGACTATTACAATCATAGTATGCCTTTTCTGTGTCTTATCGGCAGTATGGGCAACGGGCGAAGAACGCCTGAACGAATCGGATGCAAACGTATTCGGACACGTATTGGATAAACAAAGCGGAGAACACCTGCCCTTTATCAACGTTATAATAAAGGGTACGACAATAGGCACCACAACGGATAACTCCGGCCATTACTTCCTGAAGAACTTACCGGAAGGCAAATTCACCATAGAGTATAAAACACTGGGATATAAACCGGTGACACGGGAAGTAACCTTAAAAAAGGGAAAGACCCTGGAAATAAACGTAGAACTGGAAGAAGACCAGATTGCCCTTGAAGGAGTCGTTGTATCTGCAAACCGGAGCGAAACGACAAGACGGCTGGCGCCCTCGCTGGTTAACGTGATCGACTCAAAAGTATTCGCCACGACCAATTCCGTAAACCTGGCACAAGGGCTCAACTTCCAACCCGGCGTACGTGTAGAAAACAATTGCCAGAACTGCGGATTCCAGCAAGTTCGTATCAACGGACTGGACGGGCCTTACACACAAATACTGATAGACTCGCGCCCCATTTTCAGTGCCCTTTCGGGAGTTTACGGACTGGAACAGATTCCGGCCAATATGATCGAACGGGTAGAAGTAATGCGCGGAGGCGGATCAGCCCTGTTCGGCTCTTCAGCCATTGCGGGAACAATCAACATTATTACAAAAGAGCCTTTAAGAAATTCAGGTGAGTTGGCACATACGTTCACTTCCATTGGAGGCAGTTCGTCGTTCGACAATAATACCACCCTGAACGCTTCGCTGGTAACCGAAAACGGCAAAGCCGGCATATATATCTTCGGACAGAACCGGCACCGCAACGGATTTGATTATGACGGCGACGGATTTACAGAATTGCCTAAGCTAAAGAACCAGATGGTAGGTTTCCGTTCCTATATCAAAACGGGCACATACAGCAAACTGACCTTTGAGTATCATCACATGAACGAGTTCCGCAGGGGAGGCAATAACCTGGATCGCCCGCCCCACGAAGCGGATATTGCCGAACAACTGGAGCACTCGATAGATGGAGGCGGATTAAAGTTTGACCTTTTCTCAAAAGACTACAAACACAAACTAAGCGTTTTCACCTCGGCACAGAATACAGACCGCAACAGCTATTACGGTACGAACAAAGACCCGGATGCATACGGCAAAACCACCGATCTAACCTGGATAGCCGGAACGCAATACAATTACAGTTTCGACAAACTCCTGTTTATGCCTTCCGACCTGACAGCCGGGCTGGAATACAGTTTTGATCATCTGAAAGACGAAATGCTGGGATACAATCGCTATACCAACCAGAAAGTGCATATCGAAAGTGCCTTCCTGCAAAACGAGTGGAAAAACAAGCAGTGGAGTTTCCTTATCGGCGGAAGGCTGGATAAACATAATATGATAGACCATGCCGTATTCAGCCCGCGGGCCAACATACGTTTCAACCCGACAGAAGACATAAACATCCGCCTTAGCTATGCAAGCGGCTTCCGTGCCCCGCAGGCATTCGACGAAGACATGCATATATCAGCCGTAGGCGGCGAAGTGGCTTTGATACAACGTGCAAAGGATTTAACGGAAGAAAAGTCGCAAAGCCTGAGCAGCTCGGTAGACTTTTACCACCGTTTTAAAAACGGAATACAGGTAAACTTCCTGGTAGAGGGTTTCTACACCAACCTGAGTGACGTATTCGTATTGGAAGACATAGGCAAAGACGAACAGGGCAACCTGATAAAAGAACGCAGAAACGGTTCCGGCGCAAAAGTCATGGGGCTTACGCTGGAAGGAAAATCCGTATTAACCTCGTGGCTATCCATCCAGGCCGGGGTAACACTGCAACGAAGCCGTTACAAAGAACCGGAAAAATGGAGTAACGATGAAAGCGTACCGGCGGTAGAAAGAATGTTTCGTACGCCAAACACATACGGCTACTTCACATCTTCCGTCACTCCGTTCAAGCGCTTCACCGCCTCACTCTCCGGAACCTATACCGGAAGCATGCTGGTACAGCATCTGGCAGGATATATCCTGATGGATAAAGCGGTGGAAACCCCGGATTTCTTCGATATGAATGTTAAGCTGGCCTACGAATTTCCTATTTACAAAGAGATGAAGCTGGAATTTAATGCCGGCGTTCAAAACATCTTCAATGCCTATCAATCGGATTTCGACCAGGGTAAAAACCGCGATTCGGCCTACATATATGGGCCCGGAAGCCCAAGGGGTTATTTTGCGGGGGCAAAGATCAGTTTCTAATAGCGGAAAAAGATAAAAATCCCTATCTTTGCCCCCGCAACATTTCATAAACAAGATGAAATACATTCCTTGTATAAGACATATATCTGTGGAACATGTATGTTCCACAGTCCTTCTTCATGAAGAAGGTAATTTTGCAAAAAAAACGTAACCTTTCCTCCTCCTTTTTCCCGGTAAAACTCAATCAAAACATAGCAGGCTGCCCTTGCAGCCTGCCGAAAACGTGTGTCCGTACCGCACGGAAAACCTCCGTATACCTACAAAAGTATTACCGACGCACCGGCGAAGCCTCCGTACCCCTACAAAACCATTACAGACGCGCCGGCAGCCATTCTGTACCCCTACAAAACCGTTGCCGGAGCTCCGGTGATACCTCCGTAGGCCTACGGAGGCTCTACAGAACGGATTTCTCAATTTTCAACCTAATATTAACTCTCTAAATTCAAAGTTATGGAACAAACAAAAGCGATCAAAACCCGCTACCTCGCGGCCGGTTTCCTGATAATCCTGGCAATGCTGCCTGCATTGACCGCCTGCAACGACGACGACGGACTAGAAAAAGACAAAACCGCAGGACATACCCTGACACTTACGCTCAAAACCGACGTAGAAGCCATACCGGAGACGAGAGCGCTAATTCGCGAAGCAGCCCCGGGAAGCGAAGCCGCGCAAGCAGGCTTCAGCTACGAACTGGTATCGAGTGATACAGACAGTTGTTCTGCGGATATGCCTTCCACCAAAGCGCCAACAACGTTGAAGAACGTCTACGCCCTCCTTTTTAAGAGCGACGGAACGTTCAACGGCAGAGCCAACATCGGAACCATGACGGCAAACACAAACAAAGTAGTAACCTTTACAAACGTAGCTGATCCGGCAGCAACAAGTTGCCGGCTAGTGGTTGTAGCAAACGATAATGCGGCAACAAACAACTACGCCAGCACGGGAGGCACAGGAAGCTTTGCAAACTTCACAGGAAACTATGCAAACTTTCAAGCGCTGGTGATGACGAACAATATAGCCGCAGACGCAGACGTACCCTACGCCGGAACGGCAACGGTGAATCTATTTGCCGGTGGAGTAAACGCAACAACATCCGTACAGCTCTACCGCACGCTGGCGAAAGTGACCCTAAGCAATACTTTCAGCATAACGGGAGGCCCGGCGCGCAAATCCATTACTTTATGCAACGCCGGAACACCCTACTTTGCAACGCGGGGCAACGACAACTACAACGGGACAGGAAATACGCAAACCGCATCCTTTGTTGCAACGACACCAGGAAGCAATGCCAATAGCAATGTCTGGTATGTAGGAGAAAACATCCGCCCGGCAGGAAGCAATATCTCCTCACAGGCAGACAGAAACAGCAGCAAAGCCCCGGCCAATGCAAGCTACATCAGGATTACATCGGCTGCAAAATCAATAGTGAACACAGCCCCTGCCATTGGAGAAGAATATATAAAGAACGGAACGGAAACATTCAACTATGACATTTATTTAGGGAAAAGCAGCAACCTGACAGACTTCTCACTACGCCGCCATACCAACTACACCATAACATCCACGGTAAGCGGAACGCTGGCCGCACAAAAATATCTGGCAGCAAACGATGGGAGGGTGACAATGGATGTATCCAAACAAGCCGTTGGATTATGCATCGGCCTGTTTGGAGGGGCTAGCGGCTACACGACAGGCACAGGTGCTGCAAATACTATAACCGGGAGCTACACAAAGATGTTGCTGCTCTCAGCTTATTCAACCGATAAAAGCGGAATAAAATGGTCGGACGATGAAACCACCCGATACCAAACAGAAAGCCGGAAATACTGGGACCACACCTATACATCAGCCAACATAGAGAAAGGATCCGGATACGCTTACGACTATTGCAACAGCCTGAATGTAAACGGAGAGACAGGATGGTATCTGCCAACCCAAGCGCAGCTGATGGCTATATGGGCTATGAAGCAAGGGATAGATGGCAGCGGGAAGTTTAAAGAATATACAACGGACTTTTACCACTGGGCATCCACGGAGGGACATTCGCAAAGCAGCTATATGACAAACCTCACTACCGGCGAAACGGCCTACTTCAGCGACGGCAAGGCGGGTCGTTTCTATGTGCGTTGCGTAAAGGATGCCGGACAGCCATTAACGGTAGCACCCATGGCTACCACCATTAACGGCTATCCGGTGATAGACCTGTCGGCACTGAATCCGCTGGGCTGTTTGCTACCCCTTTCGGAAGCAAACAGCCGGCGCGAAGCCATGCATGCATGCACTCCTAGCAATACGGAACTCCTCTCTGTTGGATATGATGTCTCCAGTCATACCGGTACATGGAATGCAAAGATGTCCACCCGCTATCAGGTGATGAGGAACAACCTGACTAATAGTAGCGGAGGAACTGCTATGACTTGGGCAGATGCATGGAATGCCTGCAAAGCCTACTCGGGAGAAGGAGGAGCAGCCGGACAATGGCGCCTGCCTACACAACGGGAATTACAGATGATTTGGGTGCTACACCCGCAACTGATAGGCAAAGGAGGCTTCACTGCCCTCAGTAGCAGCACCTACACCTGGACAGCCACTGAGGGCAGTGATAGCAAAGCCGGTAACGCCTGGCCTGTATATTTCTACAATGGCTCCACGAACCGCACCATCCCCAAGACGAGTAACTGCCTCGTTCGCTGCGTGCGGGATATCTGATTGGCAGATAGAATATGGCTTTAGCCCAACCCCAGAAAGAAATTTGGCTAAAGCCAACAGAGAATGTACATCCCTTAATCCGTCCACTAAAGTAGACGGCAACTGAACTTAGGCTAAAGCCTATAAAGAGAACATCCTTTAGGCCGTCCGCTAAAGCGGACGGTAACTAAACTTAGGCAATAGCCGTTTCCTTTCGGAGCAGGGTATCAAGCATGAAATATCAGCTGCCAATCTCCCACATCCTGCCATTGGCCGAACTTAAAGCCTACTTCTTTATAATGGCTCACCTTCCGGAAACCAAATGCTTCGTGTATCTTCACGCTCGATTCGTTCGGTAAAGTGATACATGCCATAACAGTATGGATTTCGTCCGGATCGACATTGTCCAGCACATGACGAAGCAATGCTTTTCCTATTCCCTGCCGTCTGTAGTCCTTATCTATATAAACAGATAACTCGGCACTCTTGCTATAGGCCTTACGGGCTTTCCACTGGTTCAGATAACAATATCCGACAACTTTCCCGTCAGCCTCATACACAAAATAAGGATATCTCTTCGTGACGATGCCTTCAATACGTTTCTCCATTTCCGCAACATCTACAGGCTCTGTCTCAAAAGTAATGGCCGTATTCAGGATATAATAATTATATATCCTGCTGATCTGTGGTGCATCAATGGCACAAACTTTCCGTATCATACTATCTTATCGGGTATATTTACAAAAAAGGATTGTATTCAAAAGGAACTACTTTGTTACGTTTTAACGATGCTTTGACATCGATAAGCCGCTGGTTGGCACTGCCCCGAAACAGCAGGTTCTCGTCACGCAAGGCCTGCTGGTATTTTCCGTCTACCAGAACGTCGATGTAATTCAACATCGCTGCCTGCCGGGGATTGTTCAATATATTCTCAAACTTATATCCGGTATAACACCAGATATTCTTACCGCTCCGGGTCTTTATGGCACGTGCCAGTTCGGTGAATCCTTCGGGCTGAAACATCGGGTCGCCGCCGCTAAACGTAACATTGGCAAAATCATCGGACATAACTTTGTCCAGCAACTCATCCGTAGACATGGCACGCCCTCTGTTTATGTCCCACGATTCAGGATTATGGCAACCCGGGCAGGCATTCGGACAGCCGGCGGCATATATTGCCGTACGAAACCCCGGACCGTCTACAGTAGTGTCTTCTATAACGTCAATGATGGACAACATATCAATTATGTATTACTCTATCGTTTAACTCGGCCAGCTTTGCACTATTCCAACGGTCGGTTGTACCAACCAGGTAACCGGTAATGCGTTGCAGTTTATCAAGATGTTTACTGCCGCACTTCGGGCATGCTTCCAGATCGGGAGCAGCATCTTCGTAACCACATTCCAGACAACGGTTGCGGTTGTGGTTTACCGAACCATATCCGATATTATATTTATCCATCATATCTACCACCTGCATGATTACTTCGGGGTTGTGGGTTGCATCGCCATCCATTTCAACGTAGAAGATATGACCTCCGCGCGTCAGATCGTGATAAGGAGCTTCGATTTCGGCCTTATGGCGGGCACTGCATTTATAATATACTGGGATATGATTTGAATTAGTATAATAGTCGCGGTCCGTGATGCCCGGCAACAGGCCGAATTGCTTCCGGTCTTTACGAGTAAAACGGCCGGACAAACCTTCTGCCGGAGGAGCCAGCACACTATAATTATGTTGATACTGTTCGGAGAAATCGTTCACCCGGTCGCGCATATACGTTACGATTTTCAGTCCTAATTCCTGTGAAGCCTCATCTTCACCATGATGTTTGCCGGTCAATGCCACCAGGCATTCTGCCAGGCCGATAAAACCGATACCCAGTGTTCCCTGGTTGATCACGGAAGCAATCGTATCATGCGGCCCGAGCTTTTCGCTACCCAACCAAAGGGATGACATAAGCAACGGGAACTGTTTTGCATAAGCCGTCTTCTGAAACTCCATACGTTCGTGCAACTGGCGGGCTGTTACTTCCAGCATATTGTCGAGTCTGGCAAAGAAACAGGCAATCCGTTCCTCCTTGTTTTCAATAGGCATACATTCTATTGCCAGACGGACGATGTTTATAGTAGAGAATGAAATATTGCCACGCCCGATCGAAGTCTTCGGCCCGAAGCGGTTTTCAAACACGCGCGTGCGGCATCCCATCGTTGCCACTTCGTGCACATAGCGCTGCGGATCATCTTCCCTCCATTCTTCACTCCGGTTAAAGGTCGCATCCAGATTCAGAAAGTTCGGAAAGAAACGGCGTGCCGTTACCTTGCAAGCCAATTGGAAAAGGTCATAATTACGGTCTTCCGGCAAATAGCTGACTCCACGTTTCTTTTTCCATATCTGAATCGGGAAGATGGCCGTCTCTCCATTCCCTACTCCGCGGTATGTGCTTCTAAGTATTTCACGGATGATACAACGTCCTTCGGCTGAAGTATCCGTACCATAATTAATGGAACTGAATACTACCTGGTTTCCACCGCGGGAGTGGATGGTGTTCATATTATGGATAAAAGCCTCCATGGATTGGTGCACACGGCTGACCGTTTTATTTATGGCATGCTGCACTATCCGCTCTTCTCCTTCCAGGCCGTCTAAAGAACGATTGATATAATCATCCAGACTCTTTTTATATAAATGAGAATAGTCTTCCCCGTTTAAATCTTCCAGGTTCTTTATTTCTTCAATAAAACTATTACGTACATAGGGAGCCAGATAGAAGTCGAAGGCAGGAATAGCTTGCCCCCCGTGCATTTCATTCTGGGCAGTTTCCAAGGAAATGCAACCTAAGATACTGGCAGTCTCGATACGTTTTGCCGGACGGGATTCGCCGTGCCCGGCAGAAAAGCCATACTTTAAAATACGGTCTAACGGATGCTGTACGCAGGTTAAACTCTTTGTAGGATAATAGTCTTTATCATGAATATGAAGATAGTTATTTGCAACAGCATCTTTAACATCTTCGCTCAATAAATAGTCATCAACAAAGGGTTTGGTTGTTTCACTGGAAAATTTCATCATCATGCCGGCAGGAGTATCGGCATTCATATTGGCATTTTCGCGGGTTATGTCGTTGGATTTAATATTAATAATTTCCAGAAACATATCTCTCGTTTTAGCCTTTCGGGCTACACTGCGTTGATTACGGTACGCAATATATTTCTGCGCCACATCTTTACGGCTACTATTCATCAGTTCCAACTCAACAGCATCCTGAATAGCCTCCACTGTCATTTGCGAATTCCCTTTAAAAGAGATATGGTCTGTAATCTGCCGTATCAATTGCATATCTTCCCCCATATCGGTATGCAACATGGCTTTTCGTATGGCTGTGGCTATCTTCTCTTCATTAAAGCCAACAATACGTCCGTCTCTTTTGACAACTGTCTGAATCATGTCGAATAGTATTTATCTTATTGTATTATTTCCCAACAAAGGTATACACATATAACACATGTTATCCAAAAAGGAAAACTTTTGACGAGTTAAAATAAATTAATCATCAAACAAACAGTATATTACAAAATATTTCGGAAAACTTCTTACACAATCCAACAAAAACTGTTGACAAATTAGAAAAACAATCCTATCACAAAAGAGCTAATATTGTATCATGAAGACTTCCGTTGCTCGCTACTACCTGCTCTCCGGAAAACCAGTTATTTCCATTATTAAAGTCCGTTACTTTTCCTCCCGCCCTTTGAACAATAAGGCCTCCGGCTGCCACATCCCATGATCCCAGATATGCTTCGATACGTGCATCAAACCGGCCGGCTGCTACATAACACAATTCGGCTGCGGCAGAACCCAACAAACGCGTTCCTCCGGCAAAACCATACAAATTCTTAATCAGACGATAAGCCACCGGACGGTAAGCATCCGAATTATAAGGAAATCCTAAAGCAATAAAAGCATCCGTTAAGGCCGAAACCTTCGAAACATGTATTTCTTTACCGTTTAAATATGCCGCACTATCGGCTGTAGCGTAAAAACATTCATCCCGGTGTACTTCATACACAACACCCAACAAAACGCCAGTTTTATCGCATAGTGCAATACTAACACAATAGGGAGCCATATCATGAATATAATTAGATGTCCCATCCAAAGGATCAATTACCCAATAATAGCCGCTATCATTCATACTGCCTGTTCCTTCTTCGGCAAGAAAACCGGCTTCGGGTAATAATGCAGATAATTTATCGACAAGCATCCGCTCCGACTGCTTGTCTACGTATGAGACGTAATTATGTGCACTTTTTTCTTCCACCTTATCAAAATCAAAGGTTTCGCGTTCTTTTTTAAGAAAAGAGCCCATCTCACGTGCTATAACCTGCACTTTCTGACAAAGAGATTCCATATCTGCCATAATTCTACGATTTATTTATGTCAAAAGTACATTCTTTATTTGTACTTTTGTTAATAAATCATCAAACAAAACTCATTGTTTAAACGTTATGAATATAACAATATACCCGGAATTATAAATGAGGAGATGGATTAAACGGATAGGAGTTATATGTCTGATACCCGTAGCACTGGTTCTGCTACTTTCAATACTATTATACATACCTCCTTTTCAGGATTTTGCAATAAAACAGGCAACGAAATACGCCAGCAATGCCACCGGCATGCGGATTGGGATAGAAAAGATACGCCTTTCATTCCCCCTCAACCTTACGGTACATGGTGTAGAGGTTATTGCTGTGCCTAACGATACGCTTCTTACACTAAAAAGCCTGATGGTCAGTATCCATCCGTTGCCTTTATTGAAAAAAGAAGTACTTGTAGAAGCTATCGACCTACGAGGCGTAACAGCCAATACAGGAACATTTATTCCGGGAGTAGAAATAAAAGGTGCGCTAGGCAAACTTTACGTACGTGCCGACCGGATAAATCTATCCGATGAAAAAGCCCGCTTAAACGCAATTAAGCTATCTGATACATCTATAACCGTCTTATTAAATGACTCTACATCAGAAAAAGATTCTGCTTCCGCTCCGGTAAACTGGATATTTAATATTGACAAAGTAGAATTGAGTAAAGTGACTTTCGGTCTGCAGGTGATGAGCGATTCGCTGCGTCTGGCAACATATATAGACAATGCAAATCTGACAGACGGCATTGTTGATTTAGGCACTACGCGATATAGTGCCAAACGCTTCGGCATATCCGGCTCACGCTTGAACTACGATAATGGCTACGATACTCCATCCGAAGGACTGGATCCTTCACACATTGAGCTAGTAAACATGAATCTGGCAGTCGATTCCATACTCTATCAAGATAAAAACATGAACGCTCTTTTCAAAGAGTTGACAATGGAAGAACGTTCAGGGATTGCCATTACGGAATTAGCCGGCAAAATCCAAAGTGACAGCGTGGCTATACATGTGCCCGAGCTAGCATTGAAAACAGCCTATTCTGAAATAAAACTGCAAGCATACATACCGTGGAGTACTCTTAGCAATACGCCCGAAGGAAAGATGAAAGTAGATTTCTCGACCCGCCTTGGAAAAGAGGATTTATTGATTGCCGCAGGACAATTACCGGACGACTTCAAGAAGACTTTCCCAAACAAACCTTTAACTCTGACAGCCAGAGCAGAAGGCAATCTTGCCTCGTTACATCTCCGCGACTTATTCGGAGAACTGCAAGGAGCCTTCAGCATACAGGCAGCCGGAGATATGGAATCTGTTACAGACAACATACGGCGTTCCGGACAAATCAAGTTATTAGCCCAAACCGGTAATCTGGATTTTATTCTCGACCTTTTGCCAAAAGCGCAACGCGAACAATTTAATATACCAAAAGATATCAAATTAAATGGTATTGCCACTCTGGGAAACGGAGAATACCGCACCCGTATGCTACTAACCGAAGGAGCAGGCAAGGTAGACTTAAATGCCAGTTATCATCCAACCCGGCAAACATACGCAGCAGATCTGAATGTAGACAGCTTAGAACCCATTCATTTTATGCCCAAAGATTCTTTACTCTGGCTGACAGCTTCTATCCAGGCTGAAGGAAAAGGGACAGACCCGTTTTTGTCGTCTACCTGGAGTAAGTTGAATGGCAAAATCACGGATATAAAATACGGAACATCCTCTATATCAGATGTCACATTAAAAGGAGATTTAGAAAAGAATCTGCTGAAGTTTGACCTGATCAGCAAATATCCGCTAGCCCAAATGGACGTTTCGCTAAATGCTTCACTCCATAAAAATGAGGTGAAGGCTATGCTGATAGCCGACGTAGGAAATCTGGACTTATACGGCCTTCATCTTATACAAAAGCCGCTCGCAACCTCCTTCCAACTTTTTGTAGAAGGAAAAAGCGACCTGGACGAAAATAACAATCTGGATGTTTCATTAGGAAACTGGGAGCTTATTAACCCTGACGGGAAATACAGGCCCAAAATGCTGACCTTAAAAGCACGTAGCGATAAAGACACGACACAAGTTTCATTCCACGCAGGAGATTTAGGGATTATCTTAACCGGAGATGCCTGTATACACACAATAAAAGATAAACTGATAAAAGTGTCCGACGATCTTTCTATCCAGTTAAAACGAGATTCCTCAATAAACTTGGCATTACTACGCCCATTGCTTCCCGAAATGCACCTCGAAATTAAAGCAGGGCAAGATAATCCGATATATAATTACCTGCAAGCTTATTATATGCAATTCAAATCGCTTGCCATAAATGCCTATACCTCTCCAGAGAGCGGATTCCGGATGGACGCCGGCTTATATGGGTTAATGCGCGACACAACCCTGATAGATACCGTAAAGGCCACTATCCGCCAGGATTCGTTAGAACTTATTTATCATGCTGAAGTAATAAAGAATAAATACCGTAAACAAGAACCTTTCTCGGCTGGCATAGAAGGAAAAGTAAGGTACAAATATGCCGATGCACAACTGTTTTATAAAGACGGGAAAGGTAATTTAGGTTTGTTACTAGGACTCGAAGCACATAAAATACCGCAAGGATTAAGACTCCACATGTTCCCGGAAGACCCGATTATCGCTTTCCGGCCTTTCAAGCTGAATAAAGATAATTTTATAGAAATAAAAAGTAAAAAAGATATAAGTGCTAATCTTCGTTTATCGGGGGATGACAATGCTGCTCTCTGGATTCACTCAAAAGCAGAGAATCAAGGAATGGAAGAAGTTCATGCGGAGTTAAACCAGATAAACCTGGACGTAATATCAAGTGGATTCAGTACTTATCTTCCACCGATGAAAGGTATCTTAAATGCCGATTTTCAATACGCACCTTCGGATAGTGCCTTTATGGTAATTGCCGACGTCAATGTAGATGATTTATACTATGAGAACGACCGGGTAGGAGAAATCATGTTTAATGCCGTTTATATGCCAATGGCAGGTGGAAACCATCAGGTGGATATGCACTTCTTCCGGGACCGGGAAGAAGTTACCTCTGCGACAGCATTCTACCGGGTAGGAAAGCCGGATGCTGTAGAAGGAAACATTGACATTATGCACCTTCCGCTCGAGATGGTTAATCCGTTCATTCCTGATGATATGGCCAAACTTAGAGGTGCTTTAAACGGTAATATGAAGATAACAGGTTCAAGTGAAAAGCCAGTTATCGGAGGTTATCTGCAGTTGGACACAGCTTCCGTATTTGTAGGAACAGTAGGAAGTTCTTACCGTTTTGACGAAGAGAAAATTGAAGTAAAAAACAACCTGATTACATTCAATAAATATAATATATATGCCGCCGGGAAGAACCCGTTCATAATTGACGGAACCATCGACTTCCATCAAATAGACCACATGATGGCCGATTTGAAACTACACGCCGACAACATGCAATTACTGAACGTAAAACGCAATGACCAGAGTATGGTGTACGGGAAATTGTTTGTCAATCTGAATTCTACGGTCAAAGGTCCTTTAAATGCTTTAATGATGCGGGGAGACATACAATTATTAGGTAATACAAACGTGACTTATGTATTGCAGGATTCTCCGTTAACTGCACAAGACCGTATGTCGGACATGGTTACATTTGTATCCTTTGCCGATACGATCCGCAGCCGCATGCCAAAGAAACCTCCATTGCCGCTGGGAGGAATGGATATGCTAATGACAGTACGTATCGATCCGGCGGTACGGCTGAATGTAGATCTCACCCCCGATCAATCCAACCATGTATATCTGGAAGGAGGCGGTGACTTATCATTCCAATATACCTCGCAAGGGGATATGGTATTAAATGGCCGGTATACTCTTTCGGGCGGTACGGTAAAATATTCACTTCCCATAATCCCGCTAAAAGAGTTCAATATACAGTCGGGTAGTTACGTCCAATGGACGGGAAATATCATGAATCCGACATTGAACCTTACTGCTACCGAACGTATTCGTACCTCGGTAAACCTTGACGGGCAGTCGCCACGTATTGTGAATTTTGATGTTGGTATCATGCTCACACAGCAATTAGAAAACCTGGGTATGCAATTCGTAATCTCGGCTCCTGAAGACATGGCCGTACAAGAACAACTCACCCGCATGGGACCAGAAGAACAACAGAAACAAGCCGTTAGCATGATAATCACAGGTATGTACATGGCCAGCAACGGAAGCGGGAAAACAAACATGAATATGGGCTCTGCATTGAACAGCTTCCTGCAAAGCGAGATTAATAACATTGCAGGAAGTGCTTTGAAGTCTATAGATATAACGTTCGGCATGGAGAGTTATGACGAAAACGGAGACGAAGGAGGTGGCAAACGCACGGATTATTCATTCAGTTTTGCCAAACGTTTCTATAACGACCGCATACGCGTTGTACTGGGAGGACGCATTTCCACAGGAGGCGATGTCAACAACGGACAAGCCCAACCGTTCATTGATAACATTTCCGTAGAATACCGGCTCGACACAAGCGGTTCACGGTACATAAAGCTATTCTATGACAAAAACTATGAAAGCCTTCTTGAAGGCGAAATAACAGAAACCGGTGCAGGTATCGTTCTACGAAAAAAGATGATGCACCTACGCGAATTATTCAACTTCAAGAAGAAAAAAGTAAAACCGGTTAGTGAAGAAATAAAAAATGCGAACGAATAACAAGTATAAACCGATAGCGAATAGAATTCTTTTCATTTTAATGATAACTTTTCTATTTACAGCCTGTTCCACGACGAAGAATCTTCCGGAGGGACAAGTGCTATATACCGGTATCAAGAAGATAGAGGTAACAGCAGAAGATAAAACCCGGGCAGGGCAAGATGCGCTGGAAGAAGTGGAAGGAGCCCTTGCCTACCCTCCAAACAATGCATTATTAGGCAGTTCGTCCATACGTGTACCGTTACCTTTCGGACTATGGATATACAATGCCTTTGTAAACAAAAAAGGAAAAGTAGGGAAATGGATATTCAAGAAACTGGCTGCAAAACCTGTATTCATAAGCACTGTTAACCCCGAAGTACGTACCAAGGTTGCACAGAATCTGTTGAATGAATACGGCTATTTCAACGGGGCAACGTCTTATGAATTAGAACCAAACCCCAAGAATCCCCGAAAAGCTAAAATACGATATAACATCGAGATGAACAATCCTTACACGATCGATAGCATTCGGTTTGCACGTATACGGCACCGGGCTTACTTGCTGATCCAGGAACATATCGGAAAAAGCCTGCTAAAAAACGGGAACAATTTTAATGTTGTACAATTACAGGCTGAACGTCAACGTATTTCTTCCATGCTACGCAATAATGGTTATTATTATTTCCGGCCGGACTTTATCAGCTATCAGGCAGACACGACAATAAATCCCGGCAAAGTGGCATTGCGCATTGTCCCGAAAGAAAACCTCCCGTCCACAGTGCTCCGTCCCTGGAAGTTAGGCGATATCTCTGTGTGGCTCAACGGATATAACAACGAAGCGCCTACAGATTCGATCATGTACAAAGACCTTAAAATCCATTATCAGGGAAAGCTGCGCGTACGCCCGTCCGTACTTTATAACCGTTTGTATTTTAAGACCGGTGATCTTTATTCGCAACAAGAACAGGAAAGGACTCATACAGCCCTTTCCCGCCTGGGCATTTTCAGATATGCGGAAATGCAATACTCACCCAAAGATACTACACGTAGACAAGATACCTTAAACCTCCGTATCAATACAGTCTACGATCTTCCTTTAGACGGAGAACTGGAGTTGAATATTACTGCTAAGAGCAATGACCAGATTGGACCGGGCGCTATTTTCAGTGTAACTAAAAAGAATGTATTCGGAGGAGGCGAAACGTTCGGCGTAAAACTGCGCGGATCATATGAATGGCAAACCGGAAACAGAATAGAAGGTTCTTCATCCACCATCAACAGTTATGAACTGGCATTAACAACAACACTCACTTTTCCACGTGTGTTATTTCCCACTTTCGGGAAACTCGACACCAAATATCCGTCCAGCACATCTTTCCGGCTATACATCGACCAGATGAACCGGGCACGTTTCTTTAAACTATTGGCTTTCGGGGGAGATGCCTCTTATGAGTTCCAACCTACAACAACAAGCCATCATACCATAACACCCTTCAAGCTTACATTTAATTTACTACAACACAAGACACATGAATTTGACAGCATAACAACAGCCAACCCAGCATTGTATAAGAGTTTACAAGATCAATTCATCCCATCCATGGGGTACACCTATACATACGACGATTCGCCTATTGCTACAAAAAGAAACCATCTATGGTGGCAGGCATCTGTTACCCAGGCCGGACTTATTCTGGACGGAATCTATGCCCTCGCCGGCAAAAAGTTTAACGAAAAAGACAAGAAACTGTTAGGGAATCCTTTTGCCCAATTTATCAAAGGAACGGCAGAGATACGTTACAACTACCTGTTAGGTAAAAAGCAGCATCTCGTAGGCCGCTTAATGGTAGGGGCTGCTTATAGCTACGGAAACGCAGTCACAACTCCTTACAACGAGCAGTTTTATATTGGAGGTGCTAACAGTATTCGTGCTTTCACGATCAGAAGCATAGGTCCCGGACGTTTTCGGCCCGACCCGGACAACAAGTATGCATATATCGATCAGACAGGTGATTTAAAATTTGAGGCCAACCTTGAATACCGTTTCCCTATATTGGGTGATTTACATGGTGCCACATTTCTGGACAGCGGTAATATCTGGTTAATCCGAAATGACCCGAACCGTCCGGGAGGTCAGTTAAAATGGGGTAGTTTCTTAAAAGATTTAGCTCTGGGAACAGGTGTAGGATTACGCTACGTATTACCTTTTATCGTTATTCGCCTGGATATGGGTATAGGCTTGCATGTTCCTTATGAAACAGACAGGAAAGGTTATTATAATATCCCGAAATTCAAAGACGGATTAGGATTACACCTGGCAATAGGTTATCCGTTTTAATAATAGCACAAAGTTATCTGAACAATGCTAATAGTATATATCAGGACGAAAATAAGGTAGGCATCTGAAACAAATCCGATAAGCATCCGGGGCAAAAAGGATAGGCATGCTATTTGCCGCCGGTTGGCAGAAAACAGCATGCCCCTTCTAATCTACAATCTGGATGTAATATAATCAATAATTTGCAGACACAGAGAAGATGTTTGCTCATTGACGTCCAAATCCGGATTCAACTCTACCAAATCCAACGACTTCACCAGATTGGTGGACAACATCTGATCTACAAAACTTTTAAATTCATCGGGCATTAACCCTTCGCTAACGCGGGTGCCTGTTCCGGGAGCAAAGCGAGGATCTATGCTGTCTACATCAATACTAAAATGGATATTACGTATCTTACGTTCTTTCAATTTGCGTTTTATGTCTTCTGCAACGAAGCCGACCCCTTTTAAGCGGATAGTCTCCATTGTGTACACACTCAGCTGTTCTCGACGAATCAAGTCAGACTCTCCTTCGTCAAGACTCCGCGTACCAACCAAAAACACATTTTGAGGATTGACCTTATTTCCCGGCGAATAAATATTAACCAGTTCCTCGCTTCCCATACCCATCAAAGCACTTAAAGGCATGCCGTGTATATTACCGCTCGGAGAAGTTTCACTTGTATTAATATCGCCATGCGCATCCAACCATATAATACCGAAATCATCAAAACATTTACCCACCCCGGAAGCACTGCCCAGTCCTAAGGAATGGTCTCCGCCTATCACCAACGGAAAAGCACTCCCCCGTAAGGTATCATATACCAGCTCCGCCAGGTTATTATTAACCTCCACAATCGCATCCAGATATTTCAGACCCTTTCCGCGCGTAAACTTATCCGCCTCACTTACCGGCGGTACGTAAAGATTTCCCAAATCAAAAGCCCGGTGTCCGTTATTTCGTATTATTTGCATCAGGCCCCGTTCCCGCAAATGATTCGGAGCTCTCTCCACTCCCACTCTATCACAACCCAGATTTAAAGGGACGCCTATTACATTTATCTTCATATATTTAATTCTTAATTATGTAAACAAAGCAAATGTTTCGCGTATAATATCCACAGCTTCTGTCATCTGCTTTTTAGTAATAACAAGCGGCGGAGTAAAACGGATAATATGGTCATGTGTAGGTTTAGCAATCAATCCGTTTTCTTTCAATGCCAGGCATATATCCCATGCAACCTTTCCTCCATGAGGTTCGGTTACAACAGCATTAAGTAATCCTTTGCCCCGCACATTCTTTATCATAGGATTATTTATTTTCTTAATTTCCGAACGGAAAAGTTCTCCCATCGCGTACGCTTTCTCCGAAAGATGCTCATCTCTTACTACCTCCAAAGCTGCGACACCAACACTGGCGGCCAACGGATTCCCGCCGTATGTGGAACCATGTTCACCCGGAGCAATTGTCAGCATAATTTCGTCATTCGACAAAACAGCAGATACAGGTGTTACGCCTCCGGACAGAGCTTTACCCAAGATCAGAATATCCGGATGAACATTTTCATAATCACAAGCCAGCAGTTTGCCTGTACGCCCAATGCCGGTCTGTATTTCATCTGCAATAAAAAGGACATTGCGGGCATGGCAAAGATCATAGCATGCACGTAAATAACCCTCATCAGGCACCACTACCCCAGCCTCTCCCTGGATAGGTTCAACCAAGAAACCAACAACATCCGGATCATCCAGTGCTTCTTTCAATGCTTCTACGTCATTATATTGTATTTTGATAAATCCGGGGGTATAAGGTCCAAAATCCAAATACGAACTCGGGTCCGTACTCATCGATACAATTGTGATCGTACGTCCATGGAAGTTCTCACTGCATACAACAATCTTAGCACATTCCGGGGCAACTCCTTTTACACGATACCCCCAACGGCGAGCCAGTTTAAGAGCAGTTTCCACAGCCTCTGCACCGGTATTCATCGGTAATAATTTGTCGTAGCCGAAATAGTTGCAGACAAACTCCATATACTCACCCAACACATCCGAGTAGAAAGCCCGGGAAACGAGTGTCAGTTTATCGGATTGCTCTTTCAGCGCTCTGATAATTTTAGGATGGCAATGCCCCTGACTCAGGGCGGAATAACCAGACAGGAAGTCAAAATAACGCTTACCTTCGACATCCCAAACAAATACGCCTTCTCCTTTTTGAAGCACTACAGGCAGCGGGTGATAATTATGTGCTCCGTACTTCCCTTCTCGGGTCATGTAATCTTCCGGTTTCATACTGTTATAGATTTAATTGTTTAGCATACTGTCAACAATACTGGCAGCCTTTGCTTCAAAGATAACAAATCCGCCAACAATATGTCAGCAAAGAATACATGTTAAGAAACACACCGGTCTTGTAAAACAACAACGGTTGTTATCTTTTGGGATAGCAACCGTTGTTGTTTTACAGTATTTATATACTCTATTATTTATTCTTTATTAGCCCAATGGTTTTTTAATGGGTTTGAATACATTTCCAGTATTTTGGTACGAAGGAATGCTTCGTCTTTATTAGGCAATACAATTTTGTCCAACTGTCCCTGCAAGTAGTTTTCAAAATGTTTCTTGTCCTTCAGGCCATAGTTCTCACTAAACCGCTTGGTTCCTGTAAGCATGTCGTAAGCCACATAGTTACAAGGATAGAAACGGTAATGCTTGTAAATTTCCTTATCAATGACAGAAGCAACGGCTGCGATCAATTCGTTCTTTTCCATTGCAGGATCCAGTTCGGATAAAGAATCATTAATAGGATTTCCAATGGTAAAATGCACACGCCCTTTATTGTTTAATATGCCTGTTTCCATGCTCAGAAGATCATCCCGCTGGCATTTCACAAAATCAGGGTCATCCCGCTTCTGTTGGAATTCTTTTGCTTTCAAATAATCACAGGGGTCATATTCATAAGAAATGGCAACCGGCACAACATTCAATTCCATCAGGTTACTCAGAATATCTTTCTTCCCGCTCATATTAAGCATTTTCAATACACTTCCCTGTGTACGGTCGTCCGAATCCTTAGCCCGGCCTTCACGCTGTGCAATCCAAACAGATTCTTTCGTATCGGTAATGGTGTGGCGGATGTAAGCCGAAAGGGTACCACTCACCTCAAGCATCTGGCGTACCGATACGCCACGCTTCACAATAAAGCTATTGTTCAGACGCACCAATGTCTTGATCCAGGGACGAATTAACAAGTTATCGCCTATGGCAACCTGTGTCATTCCATATCCGACGTCATACAACATCACATTAAGGAAAGAAGCGTCCAGTACAATATCTCTATGATTAGACATAAAAGTGCAAGCAGGTTTACCTTCTGGCAAACGACTACGGCCGGAAATTGAAAGGGAGAACGTTGTATGCTTGGCTACTATCATTACCGCATCACGGGAAAGAGTGGATTTAAACTCCTCTTTCGTTTTGCATGAACGCATGGCAGCAACAAACTGATCCCATGTCAAATCGGACTTTATATACTGATAAGCCCTTTCAAAATCTTTATTTGCAACCAGTTCTTCTATTGCGTCCTTCACCTCATCATTATTCAGCGGACGGATGTCGTCGAAATTAGGGGAAACTGTTTCTGTATCCATATCTTTATAATTGATAATTGGGAATTGACAATTGGGAATTGAATGGACTTCTCACCTATCAATTCTCAATCTTCAATTTTCAATTAATTAAATTCGTTTTCTATAATATCAGTCATAACATCTTTTATATCTAATCCGGCGGCACGTACTTGCTGAGGGATAAAGCTGGTAACCGTCATTCCCGGCGTAGTATTTACTTCCAGCAGTATCGGTTCTTCATCAGCCGGAATAATATAATCTACACGTATCAGTCCTTTGGCGCCCAATATATCATATATCCTAGATGTTTCACGTTGTATTTTCTCCGTTAACCCGAGAGAAATACGAGCCGGTGTAATTTCTTGCACTTGCCCGTTATACTTTGCATTATAATCAAAAAACTCATTTGATGTTACTACTTCAGTGACCGGAAAAACAACCTCTTTTCTCAAATCACCATAACCACCGACTTTATAACATCCGCAAGTGACTTCCGTCCCTGCAATAAAACTTTCCAACAGAACTTCATTTCCCTCTTTAAAAGCTTTCTCTATAGCAGGTTGCAATGCTGATGCCTCTTTTACCTTTGTGACACCAAAACTACTGCCGCCATCATTAGGCTTTACAAAAACAGGAAGTCCCAATTCGGCTATCGCTTCTTCATCCGAAACAGATTGTCCCTTAAACAAGCGAATAGAACCGGCAATCTTCACGCCAAAGTTATGCAAATAATTCTTACAAGCATACTTATTAAATGTTATTGCACTAACTAACATTCCACATGAAGAATAAGGCATTCCTATCATATCGAAATACCCTTGCAAACGTCCATCTTCCCCCGGTGTCCCATGAATCGTTATATAAGCGAAATCAAAATGTTTTACATTCCCATTTTCATGAAAACTAAAATCATTCTTGTCTATCGGCACATATTCTCCATCAGGAAGTTGTACTGTCCATTCCCCTTTTTTAACGATGGCAATATATAAATTATATTTGTCTTTGTCAATAAAAGAGTAAATTCCTTCCGCACTTTTTAATGAAACAACAATTTCGGAAGAATCTCCTCCGGCAATAATAGCAATGTTCCTTTTCATTTCTATAACTCTTTAGTATTTGCATATACACGCCATCTTTCTATCAATTGCTCCATATCGGAAGGTATTTCAGAATCAAAAAACATTTCCTCTCCGGTTGTAGGATGAATAAAACCCAGCGTCTTGGCATGTAATGCTTGCCGCGGGCAGATAGCGAAACAATTTTGCACAAACTGTTTATATTTAGTAAAAGTTGTTCCTTTCAATATTTCATGACCACCATAACGTTCATCATTAAACAAGGTATGTCCAATATATTTCATATGTACACGTATTTGATGCGTACGTCCGGTTTCAAGCCGGCATTCAACTAACGTGACATATCCCAAACGCTCCAATACTGTGTAATGAGTAACTGCATGTTTTCCCTGTTCTCCTTCGGGGAAAACAGCCATTTGCATACGGTCGCGTAAATCACGACCGATATTTCCTTCGATACGTCCTTCGTCATCCTGTACAATTCCCCACACCAAAGCATTGTACTTACGTTTAGTCGTTTTATTAAAGAACTGCATACTCAGATTCGCTTTCGCTTCAGGCTTTTTGGCAACTACCAATAGTCCTGATGTATCTTTATCTATACGGTGTACTAATCCTAAGCGAGGATCGGAAGGATCATAATAAGGATCATCTTTCAGATAATAGGCCAGTGCATTCACTAATGTACCTGTATAGTTACCATGCCCGGGATGCACAACCAAACCTGCCGGTTTATTTACAACCAGCAGATCATCATCTTCATAAACTATATTTAATGGAATATTTTCAGGTATAATTTCCAGTTCACGGCGAGGACGCGCCATTACAAGAGAAACTACATCCAGGGGTTTCACCCGGTAGTTGCTCTTTACCGGTTTTCCGTTTACCAGAATACAGCCGGCTTCAGCAGCCAATTGTATGCGATTGCGAGTAGCGCTAAACATGCGATCAACCAAAAATTTGTCCACACGCAATAAAGATTGCCCTTTATCTGCTACAAAACGGAAATGCTCATAAAGACCAGGGACTATTTCAGCCGGGGTTTCTTCACTGTCTTCAGGCAGCAACAGATCGTCCACCTGTTCGTCATCCATATCCTCCAAAAACTCGTCCATATTTTTACTTAAAACCAGTTTTCTTCTTCACTATTCAAATCTTCCACAGGGATTTCATCCAAACCTAACGAATCGGCTGGAATAACTTCCGCATCTCCGCTGCTAACTTCCAATAATAATTTTGCAGCCAGCGGAATTTGTTCTCCTTTATGCAGACTACGGTCATTCATCGATACACCCAACGCCAAATCTTTAAAGTCCCCTGGGACATATTTTATTTCTATATTATTGAATCCACGCGCTTTAAGTAAAGCATAAGCCTGACGGAAAGATAAATCTTCTATTTCGGGAACCATTCCCATTTGTGAAGACAAGGCATTGATTGTTACAAATACAATACGGCCTTCCTTTACTTTCGAACCAACAGAAGGGACTAATTCGACAATCGTTCCTGGAGCTACGTCTTTGGAAAACACCGAATCTATTACGCTATACCGCAAACCATTATTTTCAAGAAAAGAAACAGCCTCTTCCATTTTCAACCCTTTTACATCCGGCACTACCACAGCTTCATTATGACGGGTATAGCCATCCAGCCATACTAATACACCATAAATCACTACGCAAGTAATTACTACCATCAGCAGTAAATTTACGATAATCGGATTCTTTATTAGCTTAACCAAAAAGTTATTCATTTCAGTTTCGTATTTATAGGCGGGTCAAAAGTATGAAAAAAACCTCATATAGACATAATTCCGTCGGATACATTACTACAAAAACAAAGAAAGTAAAGGCTTTTTAGCAAAACCTCTACTTTCCTTATAAATCTTACGAACCGGATTTCTTATCCGTTGTATTCGTCTGAAACTGTTAATTTAGCTCTTCCTTTTGAACGACGGGAAGCTAATACTCTGCGGCCATTAGCAGTAGCCATTCTTGAACGGAAGCCATGCTTGTTCTTTCTTTTTCTGTTGGAAGGTTGGAATGTTCTTTTCATTTCTCTATATTATTATTTATTATTTCATACCAATTCGGGCTGCAAAGATATAGGCTTTTTTTTAATAAACAAACAGTTGACATCTTTTTCTTTCTTCCGCGCTTCATCTTCCAATCCTATGTCCGCTTAAAGCATAAAATAAAATATACAAATAACACGGAACAAAAATAATATATGCTTCCTGATAATCGCAAGGGGTAACCTGCCCTACTCTTTTCACTATATCCAAAATAAAACCAAACAAAACAGGAATAACAGCTCCTCCCACCATTACCACAACCAACAAAGAAGATGCAGGTTTCGTAAACTTCCCTAAATTATTGATCGTCAGCGCCCACAGACAGCCCCACATGATAGAATGTGCAAAACCAAGACCTGCTACACAATAAATAGCCCGTGCCGCCGGTAAAAAAACGACTAAAAGCGACATAACCAAAGCCAACAAAGCAAATAATGCCAAAGCTCTATCCTGTCGCATCACCTGCAAAACAAATATACTAACAACATATCCTGTAATCATACCTATCGGGCCTATTGCCGAGTAACGTGCTGGATCGTCTACTCCTATCACATTTGCAAAATCAATAACTGATGCCATCGGAAGTGTTTCTACTCCAACATATAAAAACAGAGCGACTGCACCCAGCAACAGATGCGGGAACTCCCAGATACTTGTTTTTGCATTTGCCTTAGCTATTGCCTCCTTATTATTTACATCCTCTATTTGTTCATCAGTTTCTCCTTCTGCTTTTACTTCCGGCAACGGAAGAAAATATATGCATACAGCCAACAAGGTAATAACACCTCCTGCTATTCCAAAGGGGATATTAGCATTAGCAATTACAGGATTCTTTATGTCAATAAATAAACTCAAGAAGATAGGACCTAAAAACCAGGCAGATTGATTCATAATGCCCATCATACACATCCGTTGAGCCGCTTTTTCCAAAGGGCCACATATTGTTACATAAGGATTTATTCCTGTCTGTAAAAGAGTATTTCCTATCCCTCCTATAAAAGACGCTACCAAAAACATGTAAAACCCAGCTATAGAAGTACTCATCCGGGCGGATAAAATAAACAAAAACATCCCCGCGCTCATTATGCAAAGTGCAACTAACAATGATTTTTTATATCCAATCCTTTTAATCACCCATCCAGCAGGAATGCCAAACACAAGAAATGCTGAAAAGGTTGAAGCCAATACCAAATATGACATTCCTTTACTCAACGAAAATGTACCCTCCAAAATAGGTACCATGATGCCATTGATACCAACTCCAAAGCCTATGATAAAAAACACAAAAGCTATAATAATTAATGGAAACAGATATTGTTGTGTTTGTTTCATATTAAATAGAATTAGGATTATTACTATGATACTCTACCAGCCCTTCCATGGGCTCTCTAATAATACGGCCCAATTTCATATTATATTCTTTTACTATTTCACATAAGATATCCTGGAATACCCACCCGATAGATCCTATACAATTAAAGGTAAGAGATTCATATCCGGGATATTTACAAACTATATTTTTAAAAAAATCACGGAACGCTTCCGCTACCAATTTTACGGCATATTCATTTTCTTTACATTGCATCGTTAGGAAACGTGTAAAATTTGCACAGTACCGGTTAGGCATCTTATCCATATAT
Organism: Parabacteroides provencensis; assembly: GCF_900232875.1. Taxonomy (NCBI): domain Bacteria; kingdom Pseudomonadati; phylum Bacteroidota; class Bacteroidia; order Bacteroidales; family Tannerellaceae; genus Parabacteroides; species Parabacteroides provencensis. The sequence goes on from NZ_LT960489.1 coordinate 663,388, forward strand.
ATACGATGCACCAGCTCTTCTCCCGATAACTGATATTGATTTTGAAAGAACCGTCTTATTTCTACAGGCATATCTTCTCTTATATAATCACGTATTATACATTTGCCTATATAGCCTCCACTACCTTCGTCACCCAAAAGAAACCCCAGCGAATCGATATTGTGAGTTACGTTTACTCCATCATACAGGCAAGAATTGGTTCCGGTTCCCAAGATTGCAGCAAAACCGGGTTTGTTTCCTAAAAGAGCTCTGGCAGATCCCAACAGATCCATTGCTACAAACAACCGAGCTTTTGGGAAAACAGGCTGCAGACCTCGGCGTATAATTAAAAACTCTTCCTCATAACAACCTGCGCCATAAAAATGCACTTCTCTCACTTCATCCCATGAAAAACAGGGAGGTAGCGCCCCTCGCAATGAGCGGGTGATATAATCCTCGCCAACATAACAAGGATTATATCCTTCAGTGGAAAATTCAACGATTTTTTTTCCGGAATCTACCAAACACCAGCTTGTTTTCGTTGATCCGCTATCCGCAATTAATATCATATCAATAATTATTTTCTTTTATTTTGTTTATGATAAACGGAAATGTTTCCTTCGAGAAACAGGTAGGCTGCGCATACCAGAAAAAAGATTCGTATCCTTCATAGTCTTTTGCCCGGATATGCGGTGGTGTAGCCAAATAGCTGGAAACATCATTTGAATATGCCACCACAGATACCTTCTGTTCCGGCCAGATAGCACGTATAGCTAATCCATATTCCGTAGTAACTTCTCTGGATAATGCCACTAATTTCCAATCACCCACATTCAGTGTTTGGTAGTAAACCGGCATTTCCGGCAACTTTCCGTTTTCTTCCAGAGAAGCCAACTGTATATTTGCCCAATTCACATCCCGTTCTGCTGCTATATCATTCTCAATTTTCAGACTTCGCTCTCTAAATTGTAAAATCTGTTCCTTTGTCCAAGGAGCAACAACCGGCGGTATAATCGTATCAAAACTATAAGATACAGCTCCTTTTATTGGTTTTAAATCAGCCTTCATTATAGTTGCAACAGCACCTGCCAGTTTTCGAGCCGTTGTCCGAAACGGATCAACCGGATTGACGTCTCCCGCAAAAGCTTGTAGAAAAATACTATTCCGTATATCCCCATCCTGTTCCAGTAATTCCTTTGTATAACCCGGATAATTTGCATTCAGGGTATACCTACCCACCTCCGGATCAGGAAAAACAGGATGGCAGCCGGCCATAAATAAGACTGTCTTTTTCTTATCTTTATCGGCTACAGAAACAATAACATCTACCACATTATCATAAATAACATCTTCTCCGGTCAAGCTTCTGTTTCTTCCGATACTACATGTGTCTCTGCCAAAATAAAGTGAAGAAGGTTCCATATTATCAAGCGACTCTTCGATAGCTTGTACAATTCCTTTATACACTACATTCAGTAAATAAAGACTATCAGGGTATTGATTCGGCTTTTGCCATGTAGCCCAACTTTGAGTAACAGGGGCGTAATGGGTGTGTGAAGCATTGATCAATATGGCATTCTCATCGACTCCTCTTTTTCTTCTTATTTCAGCTTTAATGTCATCTGTCAATGATTTATTAAGGCCACAAACATCGACACCTACAATCACAACGGTTTTACCATCTTTTCTTATGCTCATGGCTTTCGCCTTTATATCACCTACGGAAGAATGTTTATTGCTATACAAAAAACCATCATCAGATACGACATATAAATGACCATCCAGACAATTAAGGTGTGCCACATCAATAGTAAATGTTTCATTATTTTTGTAGCCTATCCGTTGCCAACGTTCATCCGCCTTATCCAGCGATCGTTGGTATAAAATAGTATCTTTTGTCAAAACATACAGTCGCTTGTTATCGGATGCTATTTCTGCAATTTCCGGAGCAAAACCTATATCATTCCATTCAATAACAGTTCCATTCAGAACACCTTTGTATAAATGATCCTGCAAGTCTACTGCATACAGATTACCATTAGAAGAAGTTATACCTTTCACCTGTGGTACAAACCGTACGTCTTCCCATACAGCAATACCACTCTCCAATAATGTTCGTACCAAACGATTGTTCATTGTTACGCCATACAAGTATCCGTCACAAAACGAAATTTGTTTTACTGAGGGGGCTTTGCCAATTTCCCGAGCAGGCAGCAATTGCTTTTTGTCTCCATAATACAACCTCTTTTCTCTGTCAAGAATCACAACCGAATCTTTACAAGCTGTAACCGACAAAAGTTTATTCTCCCCTAAACAATCCCAAGTAAGAGAAAAGCGACCTTCCCAAGGACTTGCATAGCCCCCCAACGTCACAGAAACAGTTTCATCTGTCGGCTCCAAACTTACAGAAGATGTACCAACTTCATATCCGGAACTACAAGCTCCCGCAAATAGCACCACCATTAACAGGATGCCTATATTATTAATAATCGACCTCATGCCCCTCCTTTTTATTTATTCAATTGCTTTGCATATTTCTGTATTTTACGGATAGCTTCTACGATCTGGTCCATATCCTCCCTAGAACCCAAAAGCATGTATTGAAGAAGCCATACACCTTGTTCAGCCAATTTGTCATTTTGTGGACATTCATTGCGCTCCAGCCATTCTTTCATAGCTTTTTCACCGTATATCTTCAAATAATGTTTATTTGCAGCCAACTTCTGTACATATTCACTCTTGTTCATCGAACCATAGCCAGCGGAACAAGGAACTCCTTCTTCAGAAAGTGCTTCCAGAAATTTCTCACGGCTCATACCTGCAAAATGAGACGGATCATATCGGAACATATACAAATGATAAGCTCCCATAGTTACACCGTCATACAACTTTGCAGGAGTAATTCCCGGTATTTCACTTAACGCTTTATTCAAATAGGACGCATTCTTATCCCGTATCCTCGCTTGTTCTTCCAAACGACTCATTTGGGCAAGCAATAAGCCCGATTGGAATTCCGTCAATCGCATATTAACACCACGGGTACCTTCACCACCAACAGCAAAAGAAGTACGGGCTCCTCCTTGACCTTGATTATGAAAAGCATAGCAACGTTGTATAAATTCTTCATTATTAGATGTAATGGCTCCTCCCTCCGCACAATTCAGATTCTTTGAAGATTGAAAACTAAAGGCTCCTCCTAAACCATAAGAACCAACTTTTTTACCTCTCCATTCTGCCAAATGAGCCTGGCAAGCATCTTCAATTATCGTAATATTATGCTTTTTGCCAATATTCAATATAGTATCCAAGTCTGCAGGAAGGCCACCAATATGTACAGGCATAATCACTTTAGTCTGAGAAGTAATAGCAGGTTCTATTTTGCGTGCGTCAATCTGGAATGTTTCAATATCAGAATCAACAAATACAGGCAATGCATAGTTAAGAGTTACAACATTATAAGTCGCAACAAAAGTATAAACCGGAATAATCACTTCATCGCCCGGACCCAGATTTAGTGCCCCAAGCATTGAATATAAAGCAGCCGTACCGCTAGATACACCTAACGAATGTTTTACACCCAGCATTCTCGCATACTCTGTTTCAAAAGTGGCAGTTGTATTCCCATCAAGACGTCCCCATTTTCCGGTTTTCAGTGTATTTATCAATGCCAATTCTTCAGATCGGCCATAAATCGGCCAACTTTGAAATCCTTTCGGATGCGCTTTAGCTCCTCCCAGCCTGGCAGGTTTAACATCCGATTTCAAAGAACCGGCAATTGAAAATGACGGAGCAAACAATAAACTTCCTCCTAAGAGGCTTGTAGTCTCTAAAAATCTTCTTCTGTTCATTTTATTTTCCATGGCATGTATATTTAAATGTTTTATTTAATAGTTTTCAGGTAATCAAGCGCTTTGCGTACATTCTGATATTTAAGGATCAATTGTTTGGCTTCTTCATAATCAGTTAATCCCGCTTCTTCCATCAGCATCCGGACAGAACGGTCCACAACTTTATTATTAATAAGCCGGACATTTACCATTTTATTATCCTCCACTTTCCCTAACCGGATTAAGACTGATGTACTTATCATATCAAATATCATTTTTTGAGCCGTCCCACACTTCATACGTGTACTACCAGTCACAAACTCCGGTCCTAAAATCAATTCAATCGGATAATCACAATTAGCAGCAATTGGCGAATCAAGGTTGTTTACCAAACATCCGCAAGGAATACCCAGTTCCCTGCATCTTTTCATTCCTGCCAAAACGTATGGTGTTGTTCCACTGGCAGAGATACCCAACACAAAATCACTCCCGGAGACTTCAAATAAATCCAACTGCCGCACGGCGTCTTCTTCGCTATCCTCCATTGCTTCCAGCACTTCCAGCAATCGTTCTTCACCTCCGGCCAGCAAACAGTTAAATATTCCATGTTCAATTCCATAAGTATTAGGCAATTCTACTTTATCCAAAACAGACAACCGGCCTCCGCTTCCGGCTCCCAGATAGAACATCCTTCCTCCCTCTCTTAATTTAAGCTCAATCATCTCCACAACTTTTGCAATCTGAGGCAATACCCTTTGAATAGCAACCGCCACTTTCTGATCTTCTTTATTTATATTACTAACCAACTCCATCACCGACATTTTTTCCAGATGATTATATAAAGACGGCAACTCTGTAATCTTTTCCATTTTATTTCAGTATTAATTTATTCGTAACATATAATTATTTATCCAGTAATTTTCCCGAAACTTGCAGGGCATAATTTTCGACAGCCATAATAACCAGGCACAATCTCATTCTTCATCATGAATGACAAAAATTATCAATAATAGAATGGAGATAGAAAATGTATGTCCGACTGGAGCTTAAAACAGAAAGGCCGTAAATTTTTAATGTTCAGTTTTTCAATTGTCCAAATCCAGATATAGTAATGGCTTGCCACTCAATATGTATATATTTGCAGTCCCTTATTAAGCTATTAATATCAGGTATTGATTTATCTGAAAACCAGGAATGTTGGCCCATACCCCAGTCATATGCAATCTAATTATTTCTGTTTTTTACCCATAAGCAAATGAGATTTTAGTTTAACAATTGTATTCTTTCTCTTTCTATAAATATGACAACTCAGAAAAGAAATCAGGTGAAAAAACTTGTTTTTTTTCACCCGATTTACATTTAATATTAATCAATAATTTTCATTATCCTGTTATTCAATCTGAGTTAATGGCGGTACATTATTGTCAGCTCCGTCATATCCTATATTCTGGTTAATAACTCCTTGTGTATTGGCCGTAATTACACTTTGAGGTATAGGCCAAAGCACGTGATGAGGATCCATTACCACATAATTTGCCAACACATTAAGTTCCGTTTGATAATACGTATTATACTTCATTACCCTATCATAAAACCAGCTCTTTTTACTAAAATCCTGCAATGTATACCCGTTCATACCTGCTTTTGCCATCATATAAGATACGCGTACCAATTCGGAATGCCTAGGTTCTTCTGCGAATAACTCACGAGCACGTTCATCAAATATAAAATCAATCGTTACTTCACCTGCAGTGACAGGTTTAGCCTTTGCCCTAAGTCTGACTTTATTTATATCATCAGCGGCAGCTCCCATATTTCCTTGCCAATAGTATGCCTCAGCCCTCAGCAAGAATGTTTCAGCCAGTCGGAAAATATACCAATCACCGTTACTTCCCATAGGATTTATTGCCGGGTCGGGAGCCGGAACATACGTTATATAATGTGGAAAAGCAAATGTATAATAAAATGTATCTGCTAATGCCGCAAAATATTCGGGGTTTACCGGTTTCCCATAATCTACCGATTTTGGGTTATTATATTTCAACTCATGCATATCCACCCAATTTTCATCAGCCCGGCGCATATCGGATGTGTTTTCCCAGGTATCTCCCTTATAAGACCAGATATCAAACCTGTAATAGGGTGTATTTACCAGATTCGGATTTGCTTCTCCATATAAAGCCTTATATTCGCCTCCATAAACCATACCCTGCTTTCCTTCACTATCTAATACAGCCGGATACCACCAGCCACAATTGTAGTTTCGCATGGTACGAAGTCCGGCAGTTTTAGCCTCGGCCGGGGCCTCAAAACGGTCGATACAAGCCAGGATAGTTTCAGTATTTTCACTCAAATTAAAATTTTCAGGACGATGCAAATCCCACATTAAGTTATATTCCGGCATATCCAGGTCTTTTCCAAACCGATGCTCCATTAATGCATACGAATAGTCATTAATGACATGATCGGCAGCTTCTATGGCTTTATCATACTTCATATTTGCCAGATAAACCTTTGTCAGAAGGTGGTACCCGGCTCCTGCAGAAACACCACCTGCCGGCGTAGATTCCGGTGTTGGAAGATATTTAACTGCAAATTCCAGATCTTGTTCCAACTTTTCCAGGATTGTCCATCTGCTATATGTTGCAAAATCCAGTTTCGGCCCGAACAATTCTTCCAAAATCAAAGGTACATCTCCATAGTTGTTCACCAACCGATAATACCAATAAGCCCTATGCCACAAAGCTTCAGCAACTAATGCATTTTTTTCGTTTTCGTCTTTCCACTCGATATTATCAATACGGGATATTAAGACATTTGAATTTTTAATAAATTCATATGCACGGGTAAACATTGTCAGGAAAGGATAATAAGTAGAACTGCTAGGTGTCAATTTCCTAAAATCCAATTGAACCAATGGAACACCTAAATCGGACGCAGCCATCTCAGAACAAATAAAATGTCTCTCTCCTGTGTTATCAGCCCTCAAATCCTTACGCATGGTCAGGATCAAAGATTCAAAACCGCCCTTGTCTGTATATACATTTTCAGGTGTGTAGAAAGAATGCGGCTTAGGGTCCAACCATTCGTCCGAACAAGATGTGTGGAAAAAAGCAGCAAAAAATGATAAAAATATAATTATACGTTTCATATTACTCTGTTTTTAAAGTGAAACATTCACGCCAAAAGTATAAGTCCGGGGAAGAGGAGTATTCAATGATTCAGGATCCCATCCCATCCAGTCTGTAAAGCAATAAAGATTACGGATAGAAAATGAGAAACGTGCACTATTTACAAACAGCTTTTTCGCAATCGCTTCCGGTAAATTATAGCCGACCGAAACATCTTGTATCCTCAAAAACGATGCAGGTTTATAAACCTGGAAATCTCCCCCGTATGAACTTGTACTCATCCTGAGTCCACCCCATTCCTGATTACGATTTTCCGGTGTCCAATATGGAAAATCAAATTCATTAATACGATTATACTCATAACCATCTCTACGTTCGGCCAAAGATGCACGGGCTATATGGCCTAAATCCGCACGAAGAAAAATTGAAGCCGTAAAATGTTTCAGAAACGTGAAATCGTTACCAAATCCCAAGCGAAAACGTGGACTGGTGTACCCGATAAACTGTTTATCCATCTTATCTTCGTATTTTCCGTTATCATCCAGATCTTCACTCTTAAAATCGCCCGGTGCCAAATTATACTCTTTAGCAGCCTCAGCCTCTTCCATCTGCCATACACCTACGATATTATATCCCCATACCCGGTCGATAGACTGTCCTGGAAACAATCCATTTGTATAATCAGGTAATTCGCCATTGTGTTTTTTCCCCATCAATATATACTCGCCATAATCGCCAAATAACTTTTTAATTTTATTTCGATTTAAAGAAAAAACCAAGTTACTATTCCAACTAAAGTCCGGATTGTCTATATTCTGTGTATTTACAGTTAATTCAAAACCTTTGTTACCCAACTCACCTAAATTTGTAGTAATATTGGAGAAACCTGTCAATTCCGGAAGCTTACGGTCCATTAACAAATCGGTTGTTGTCATTGAGTAAAAATCCGCAACTACTGAAATTTTATCATTCAACAAAGACATATCTATTCCAAAATTGAAAGATTCCGTACGTTCCCATTTCAAATTCGAATTTGCCAGGGAGGTATTGTATACATTTGAAACAGCATTTTTCCCATCATAATACAAGCTGGAAGTTACTGTAGCCAGTGCAGAATATTGTCCGATGGATCTATTTCCGTTTACTCCCCACGAAGCCCTTAGCTTCATTGCATTTACATATGGGACTTTAAAAAACTTTTCGTCAGATACTCTCCATGCCAAAGCAACTGCAGGGAAAACAGCATACGGATTTTTTTGTCCGAATGCAGAATATCCGTCCTTTCTAACAGAAGCTGTCAACAAGTATTTCCCCATCAAAGTATAGTTTAGTCTGGCCATTGCAGCATTTCCCGTCAATTCCGTATCATTATTTTTCACTGAAACTTTTTGTGCCTGTTGCAAAGCGCTCCATCCAAGATTAGCATTCGGGGCAAAAGTTTCTCCGGTCATATCCGACCCCCAATCCCTGAACCGCTCAGCACTATATAATAATGTCAAATCAAAATTGTGATCACCAAACTGTTTATTCCAACGAATGATATTATCTAACATCCATTCAAATTGGGAATACTCTGAACGAGTACCGTATCCTTTAGAATAAGCTATTGATCCGACATAAGTTTCGGGACCCCAGAAATTATAATCTTTCGAAAATTCATAACGAGGCTGAAAATTCATTTCATATTTGAAGCCAAAAGGAAGGTTTATTTTCGCAAACAAAGACGAGAACAATGCGTTTGCCTTTTTATTCCGTTCTTGCTCTTTACTTAAGAATGGATTTTGTACGCCCTGATAGCCAGACGGATACCACACCAGCGATTCATCTTCTTTATAAATAGAGCAGAATGGGCTAACTCTGGCTGTATATGATACTGAAAGAGGGCTCTCATCTCTACTTGTAAATTGTGTATTTAAACCGACCGTCAGCCATGATGCAATTTTAAAATCCACATTCAGGCGAGTTCTCAAAGCCGAAAAACCTCCATCCCGAAGAATCGTTTCGTTATCATCATATCCCAAAGACCAGTAATAGTTTGTATTGTCCGTCCCTCCCGAAATACTTACATCATAACTTTGCCTCAACCCATTCCGAAATGCCATATCTGCCAAATCGATTGTATTCCCAGCCATAAAATTCTCATGCTCAGTGGGAAATAGATTCAGACGTGAACCCCATTCCGATTTATTGTCTGCACTCGGATTAGCACTTGCATTTCTCCATTCATCCAGTGATGTATCAGCAGGTAATTCATCCGGGTTATAATAGAAATACGGATATTTATTCGGGAACCAGGCAGTCATAGCATCTCTTCTATATTGCAGGAATCCTTCGGCATCATACCCTTTGAACTTCCGGTTTGAAGGTTGCGCCACGCCTATCTGGGCAGAAAAATTAATCATAGGTTTACCCTTTACACCTTTTTTTGTAGTGATAATCAATACTCCTGCAGCTGCTCTCGACCCATACACAGCAGCAGAGCTTGCATCTTTCAAAATATCAACAGCCTCTATATCGTTCGGGTTTATATCGCTTAGATTACCATTATATATAACACCATCCAAAACTATTAAAGGAGAAGTAGATGCTTTCAATGAAGTAGGACCTCGAACCTGCAATTTTGAAGCCCCATCACTGGCTGCACCCGATTGCTGTGCATAAAAACCGGCAACTGTTCCCAACAGCATATCAGATACCTGGGTTTTAGCCTGATCTTTATATTTTTCAGCATTTAACCTCACAACAGATCCTGTCAGATCTTTTTTTCTTACACTTCCATAACCAATAACCACTACTTCATCTAATTGTCCGACATCTTCCGACAAAGAAATATTGAATGTATTTTTGAGACCGACAGTTACTTCTTTGGGCAAGAAGCCAATATAAGTAACAACTAGAATAGCATCCGGGCTGATTTCAAGAGAAAAATTCCCATTCTCGTCAGTTATCGTTCCGTTCTGAGTCCCTTTTTCAACTACATTTGCCCCTATAACGGGTTCATTCAGATGATCTTTAACAATGCCGGTTACATTTTTCTTTTGCATTATCACCGGACTACCGGAACTTTCCTGTTTTGGTATAATCACAATATGGTTACCAACCAGTTTATAAGTTGCATTTTCACTTTGTAATAATTGTTCCAATATGCTGCCCACTGATTTCTCTTTGACTTTAACTGATACAATTTTATCTAAATTAATATCCTTTAAATCATACCAAAAAGAATAGTTGGTTTGTTCTTGTATACCCTTGAATACTTCGTTTATACTGACATTTTCCATATCTAATGTCACACGAGCCTCCTGAGAATACGAGGTTGCCGAAATAGAAAATACCGCTACAAAAAGAAGTAATATGGATATTTTCATAACATTTATACTTTTTTTATTGCATAAGATCTCGTATAACAGATCCCTGCTGCATAATTTTTGATACATTTGCAGTTAATTATTAAGCTGTTAATAATCGGTTTTCTGATTGTTGACAAATCTGAATTGAGGAATGTTGGCCCATTCCTCAATTTCTTCAAACATTAATTAGTTAACTTATATTTTCACTCATAGGCATTAGATTTTTTTAGGTTCGACAAGATTAACAAATTAATAGATATCTATTCTGTCATTAGTGGTTTTGTACTTAAACTTACCGCTGGACGACATAATTTCAAGTATTTCTTCTATTGATTTATTATTGCGGAAATCGCCTCCAAAACGCTTCTTTTTCAAGTTCTCGTCATGAATAACAATTTTCACATTAAAATTACGCTCTAATATTTTTGTAATTTCTTCAAAAGTTTCTCCATTAAACACCAAACGCCCGTTTATCCAACTCAACGCATTGGCAACCATCTGATGATCTATAATAATCTGTCCGGACATCCTATTATAAACTCCTGTCTCCATCGGCTTCAATATAATCGGTTTTACACTTCCGTCCTTAGACAGAGATACAGAACCGTTAAGTAAAGAGACTTTCACATCCTCATTCTCCGGATAAGCATTTACATTAAATACCGTACCCAATACAACAACATCCACTTCTTTGGTTTTCACCACAAAAGGCAGTTTTTCGTTTCGTTCAACTTCCAAATAAGCTTCCCCCGAAAGCAATAATTGCCTGTTATCTTTTCCAAAACCATTATTATAGCGAACCGTACTACCGGAATTAAGCCATACCACAGTGCCATCAGCCAGTTTCAATTTTGTCTTTGAGCCGTTTGGACTTGTTATCTCTGACAAAACCAAACCTTCGTCCCTACTACTTTGTATGTTAAAATATAAAATCGTATAGTAAGACAAAAGAATAAACGGAATCAATACAGCAGCTACTGCAACTGCTTTACGCCATAATGGCATACTATGTTTTGTTTTTTGTCCATTTGCAGAATGAATTCTTCTCTCAAAAAGAATAAATGCTTTTTCATAGTCAAACGGAAACTGGTCATCTGCCACCGAAGATGCATTCCATATATCTTTCATACTTTCATAATATAACCGGTGTTTCTCCGATTCATCCAGCCATTTATTCAGCACAGCTCTATTATCATCTGTTATATCATTTGAAAAACAGTCGATTAACAAGTCATCCCAGTATTCTTTATCCCGAATTTGCATATATATAGTATGTCTATATAGATATGACAAACGAGAAAACAAATCAGGTGATAAAAAATGAATTATTTTTTATTTAAAACGGGAAAAATATAAACAGAAAAGTAAACAAATAATCTTTTAGGTCTTTTCTCAGTTTACTAAGCACCAAACGAATGTGATATTTCACAATATCGACAGTAAGTCCTTTTTGCCGGGCTATTTCTTCATACTTCATTTTATCATTACGGCTCATCCAAAAAATTTCCCTGGACAATTCAGACAAAGAAGAGATAGACTTCTCAATTTGCTCTTCTAATTCCTTTTCAAGCAATGAGCACAGCGGATGTCCATCCTGATTGTAATAAGTTTGTTGCTCACTTGTCAGTTTACCAGACAATGTTTGAAGCAAATCATTATGCCGTGAGCAATGAGCAAGATAGTTTATACAGGTATTCTTCACAGCTTTCATCAAATAAGCCCGCAAAGATTGATTGATAGTCAAAGTACCGCGGCCTTCCCATAGATTAAAAATGACATCACTGACCAGTGATTCAGCAATAAAACTATTATTTACATAACTATATGCAAAAGCACAAAGAACCTTATAATGAAGTCTGTAAAGTTCTTTGTATGCAGTCTCTTCTCCTTTACGCAACCCTTCTACCAGTTCATATTGCTGTATATCCTTCATCTACATATCAGGCATATCTATTCGTCAAAAAGGCATATATGATTTATTCTCAAAATTCGTGTGTTGTCCGTCCATTTTCTTTGCCTCCTCGCCCTCGGGATTCAATTCAATAGACTTTTTCAAGTCTTCAAAAGCCCCCTCTTTGTCGCCTTTCATATTTTTTGCCCGTCCACGTTCGGCATAAGCCTTTCCAAACGCAGGATTCATATCGATAGCATCATCGAAAAAAGAAATAGCCTCATCTAATTTATCCTGAACGATTAACAGCTTACCAATTAAAAGGCTTGCATCTTCATTAAAGGGATTCAGCTCAAGAACTTTTTCAAAATCGGCCATCGCCCCCGTTGTATTCCCCTGTGCTTCATAAATACGGCCTCTCAACAAAAAGGCTGATTCTTCTTCCGGAACAGATTCGATCACTTTTTCAACATCAGCTAAAGCTTCCTGTAGCTGCGACATAGACAATAGAACTTCTGCACGGAGCAAATATGCCTCGAAGAAATCATCTTTCAAAGCAATCGTTTTTGTAAGGTCGGCAACGGCTCCCAGTAGATCTCCGGTCGTCTTTTTAGCTTTTGCCATCAAATAATGGGGCACATGGTTTGTTGCGTCTAACTCTATTACATGTTGGCAAACCGAAATCGCTTCGGCATCTTTATCCAACAAAAACAAAATATTAACCCGTGTAAGCAGCGTATTAATATGGTCGGGTTCCAGTTCAACCATACGGTCTAATACAGCCAAAGCCTTTTCCTGCTCGTTGGCTACAATATATGCACTGACAAGGTATGTCATAGTTTCAAAATCTTTCTGTATATTCAATGCTTCCGTAAAACATTTAACAGCATAAGCAACCCGCCCCATTTTTTGGGCACGCACACCATCGTACTTTAATATATCAAAATTCTTTTGGTTGTTTTTTACTTTTTCTTCTTCCGGATTTTCCGCTTTGGCAGAAGAAAACAATGATTTAAGAAATCCCATACTTTCCCGATATTAGTTTCGCAAATGTAAACAAATTACTCATACCACCACAAACGATTCATAAAAAAGGATCATCCCGATCATTTTTCCAAATCACCCTGATGATTTTCAAAAAACATCCCGATGATTTTATCAATACATTCCGTTCTGACCGGAGACAAGATATTTTGCGAAAAAACGAGATTCAATTACGATACATTAACATTGTCTGAAAAATAATAAGAATCAAAGCAGTTAATTAAATAGCACTCTTCTTGCTTTTTATTGTTTAGTCCCCAACGGCCTATAGTCAGACTTTATATCTATATTTGTTTACACAAAAAACTATTTTTTAAACAAAGTACATACAGACTCATATTATATATTTTTGCAACGTCTCACACTTCAACTACAGAAGTCTTCTGAAAGATTGATACAGGATCAGTTTCAAGTTCATAAACTAATCAACATTAAACATCAACAATTATGAAAAACTTGTATTATACATTCATATTAGCCGGTTGCATGCTAATAGCCTGCGACAAAGAGAACAACAGTATAGATCAACCCGTTCTGCCGCCGGCTCCGGCACCCGAAGTGCCGTCTATAGAAACATATCCACGGATAAAGATAGAACTAAACGAAAGCGAACAACAAATAGTAAATACGACAAACTCATTTGCTTTCAGCCTCTACAAACAACTACAAAATGCTCCAAGAAAGAAAAACGAGAATCTTCTATTATCACCCTTTAGCCTAAACATTGCACTAGCCATGCTTGCCAACGGGACGCAAGGAGATGCACTGAAAGAAATAACAGATGCAACGGGGCTGAAAGGCTTCTCCATAAGTGAACTAAACGGTTACTATCAGAAAATGACGGAAGGACTGAAGAAAGCAGACGGAGGTGTTGTTTTCACCTCTGCCAACTCTATGTGGAGCAACAAAAACATTATACTGAAGGAAGATTATGTTACCACCAATAAAGCCGTATACAATGCCGAATGCTTCGTGGTAGACTTTGCAAATCCATCCACAGTGAACGATATTAATAAATGGTGTGCAGATAACACGAACGGGAAAATTGACAAGATACTGGAATCGACAAGCGCAAATGATTTATTATATCTGATAAATGCCATCTATTTTAGTGCGAAATGGACAAACGAATTCCAACCGAAAAACACCAAAGAAGGTGAATTTACACAAAAAGACGGTTCTGTGGCAACAGCTAATTTTATGCCACAAAAGGGTGAACGTCCTTATTTTAGAAACGACCTGTTTGCCTCCACCAAACTTGAATACGGCAACGGAGCATTCTATATGCAACTCATTCTGCCGAATGAAAATTACACTACAGAGCAAGTGATAGACCAACTGAAAGAACCCGGATACTTGGCAGAATGCAACAACAAATTTTCCACCTACATAGTGGATTTATCACTACCTCGTTTCAAAGTAACCGGAAAAGAAGATTTAATAACAGCTTTACAAGCTACAGGAATAAAGAAGATATTTACTGGCGAAAATGATTTTCCATTAATAACAGATGCAGAAATAAATATCTCCAAAATAAAACAACACACCTACCTGACTGTAGATGAAGAAGGATCGGAGGCAGCCGCTATTACCTATGCAACAATGAGCGGAAGTGCTGGCCCTGCACCTGTACCCCCATCTGCAGACTTTATTGCAAATCGTCCGTTCCTGTTTATGATATGCGAAAGCTCTACCAACACGATTTTGTTTATGGGGGAAGTAAATTCGATATAATACATATACGTTACTCTACGATTCTAAGACAGCCCGTTTTGTTTTAATTTGAAACAAAACGGGCTGTCTGCACTTAGAAATACAAACATAAAGATAACCAGCTATTCCGTTTTTCAATTTTTTAAATAATTTATCTTACAAAGTATAAGAGTATTTATTTATTTTTGCACTAGTTTTCAATTTGTATTCAGACGGATATACCTCTGTAAATACCTTAAAATAAATACCATTTAAAAAACATGGAAAACTTAGAGACAGGACTACTATTGATGGTAGTCGGAATGACTACTGTATTTGCCATCCTACTAATTGTTATTAACTTGGGGAAAGGGTTGATAGTATTGGTGAACAAGTATGCACCCGAAGAAGCATCTATCCAAAAACAGACTCCCGCAACCCGCATATCCCCCCAGGCCGGATCAGCATCAAATCAGGAAACAGCTGCAATTGTTTCTGCCATAAGTGTTGTAACAGGAGGGAAAGGTAAAGTTGTTAAAATAGAAAAAGTATAACATTGTTACATTATATAATATCATGAAAAGAGAAATTAAATTCAGTCTGGTTTTCCGCGACATGTGGCAATCAGCTGGAAAATATGTTCCCAGAGTTGATCAATTAGTCAGAGTAGCACCTGCTATTATAGAAATGGGCTGTTTTGCCCGTGTAGAAACCAATGGGGGAGGTTTTGAACAAGTCAATCTGCTTTTTGGAGAAAACCCCAATAAATCTGTTCGCGAATGGACAAAACCGTTCCATGAAGCCGGCATCCAGACTCACATGTTAGACCGGGCGTTAAACGGACTGCGCATGAGCCCGGTTCCAGACGATGTACGGCAATTATTTTATAAAGTAAAAAAAGCACAAGGCACCGATATAGCCCGTACTTTTTGCGGTTTGAACGATGTGCGCAATATCGCACCTTCAATCAAATATGCCAAAGCAGCAGGTATGATCTCACAATGTTCGTTATGTATCACCCATTCACCTATACATACTGTAGAGTATTACACCAATATGGCGCTGGAACTGATCGAGCTAGGTGCAGACGAAATCTGTATCAAAGACATGGCCGGCATCGGACGTCCGTATTCATTGGGACAAATCGTAGGTAACATTAAAGCTAAGCATCCCGAAATTCCTATTCAATATCACAGCCATGCCGGCCCCGGTTTCAATGTAGCTTCTATTCTGGAAGTATGTAATGCCGGTTGCGATTATATAGACGTGGGTATGGAACCGCTTTCATGGGGTACAGGCCACGCCGACCTGCTTACCGTACAGGCAATGCTGAAAGATGCCGGCTACAAAGTACCGGAAATCAATATGGAAGCCTACATGAAAGTACGCAGCATGGTACAGGAATTTATGGACGATTTCCTCGGCTTATACATCAGTCCTAAAAACCGTCTGATGAATTCGCTACTGATCGGCCCCGGACTGCCGGGAGGTATGATGGGTAGCCTTATGGCAGACCTGGAAAAGAATCTGGAATCAATCAATAAAGGACGCACCAAGAATAATAAGCCTCTTATGACGCAAGATCAGCTTCTGATCAAATTATTCGACGAAGTTGCTTTTGTATGGCCGCGTGTGGGTTATCCTCCATTGGTTACTCCGTTCAGTCAATATGTAAAGAATCTGGCTTTGATGAACGTCATGCAGATGGAAAAAGGCAAAGAACGCTGGAGCATGATTGCCGACGACATCTGGGATATGCTTTTAGGCAAAGCCGGACGCCTGCCGGGCAAACTAGCCCCCGAACTTGTAGAGAAAGCCAAAGCAGAAGGACGAGAGTTCTTTGAAGGCAATCCGCAAGACAATTATCCGGACGCTCTGGATAAATACCGCAAGTTGATGAATGAAAAACAATGGGAATGCGGTCAGGACGATGAAGAGTTATTTGAATACGCCATGCATCCGGCTCAATACGAAGCCTACCGTTCAGGTAAAGCCAAAGTGGAATTTTTGGCCGACGTAGCACATCGCAAAGCGGAAAAAGAGGAAGCCAAAAAGCCGGCAACCCATGACGCACCTGCAACAATAGCTATGCCAACAACACCTCAGGTGATGAATGTAGATGTGAACGGACAAGCCTATCGCGTAACGGTTGCCTTCGGTGATACGACCAACGCTGCTGCACCGGCAGCTTCTCAGCCAGCCTCCGCACCTGCCGCTCCGGCAACAGCAGGAAACGGAAAGGAAGTCCTTTCTCCGCTGGAAGGCAAATTCTTCCTTGTAAAGAATGCCTCAGAAGCTGCGGTTAAGGTAGGAGATACCGTAAAAGAAGGCGACGTGTTGTGTTACGTAGAAGCCATGAAAACATACAATGCTGTCCGTGCAGAATTTGGCGGAACGGTAACAGCCATCTGCCTGTCACCGGGCGATGCAGTTTCAGAAGATGACATATTAATGACAATCCGGTAATGAACGAAATATTTCAAAATCTGTACAATATGACTGCGTTCAGCAACATTGTTGCTGAACCGCAGTTTCTTATCATGTATGCCATTGCTTTCATTCTGCTATATCTCGGAATAAAGAAGCAATACGAACCATTGCTGCTCGTACCTATTGCATTCGGCGTGTTGCTGGCCAACTTTCCGGGTGGAGACATGGGTGTTATTCAAGCCGACGAAAACGGAATGATCAATGTACATGGCGTAATGAAAAACATCTGGCAAATGCCTTTGCACGATATTGCACACGAACTGGGATTAATGAACTTTATCTACTACATGTTGATAAAGACCGGTTTTTTGCCACCTATCATCTTCATGGGTGTAGGTGCACTGACCGATTTCGGTCCCATGCTCCGCAATTTGCGTCTTTCCATCTTCGGAGCGGCAGCGCAATTAGGTATCTTCACAGTCCTACTTGTTGCCATCCTGATGGGATTCACTCCCAAAGAAGCAGCCTCTTTAGGTATCATCGGAGGAGCCGATGGCCCTACAGCGATCTTTACCACCATCAAGTTGGCTCCTCACCTGCTCGGCCCTATCGCCATTGCGGCCTATTCGTACATGGCTCTGGTTCCGGTTATCATACCATTAGTGGTTAAATTACTTTGTTCAAAAAAGGAACTTTCCATCAATATGAAAGAACAGGAGAAGAAATTCCCTTCATCCGTAGAAATCAAAAACCTGCGTGTATTGAAAATTATTTTCCCAATCGTTGTAACAACGGTTGTAGCCCTGTTCGTACCCAGTGCCGTTCCATTGATCGGTATGCTGATGTTCGGTAATCTGGTAAAGGAAATAGGAACAAACACATTCCGTCTGTTCGATGCGGCATCAAACAGCATTATGAATGCTGCAACCATCTTCCTCGGATTATCGGTAGGTGCTACCATGACAGCAGAAGCATTCCTTAATTTCACTACGATAGGTATCATTATCGGTGGTTTTTTGGCATTCGCTTTATCTATCAGCGGAGGTATTTTCTTTGTTAAGATCTTCAACCTGTTCACTCAGAAAAAGATCAATCCGCTGATCGGAGCAACCGGACTGAGCGCCGTACCGATGGCCTCCCGGGTAGCCAACGAGATCGCTTTGAAATATGATCCGAAGAACCATGTATTACAATACTGCATGGCCAGTAACATATCGGGCGTAATTGGTTCGGCCGTTGCAGCCGGTGTATTGATTTCTTTCCTGGGATAATAGCTGCACAAAAGCGAATGCAGATGGCACAGACAAGCGCAGATTCACGTAGATTTTTTAAGACATAATATTATCTGCGCTTGTCTGTGTCGTCTGCGTTCCATAAATACAGATTCCGGAACTGTTCAAAACATATGCCCGCACCGAAATTTCCAATTATTTACGTATATTTAGCGTCCACAAACGATCAAAAAGAATCATAAATGAGAATTTTATACGGAATCATTATTAGCCTGCTCTGTGCATTCACGGCCTATTCCCAAGATGTAAAGCAAACATCCCTGGAGACAAAAGACTTTCAGAACTGGATGTCGAAACTTGCGGATAACACCCGCCTATGCCTGATTTCCATACCGGGAAGTCACGACAGCGGAGCCTGTCGCAATGGCGGCATTTTACTTCAAACACAAGATATAGACATTGCCTCTCAATTAGCAGAAGGAATACGTTGCTTTGATATCCGGTTGCAGGCTATGGAAGACGGTAAACTAGGCGTTTATCACGGACCTGCATTTCAGGATATTTATTGGGAAGAAAACGTTCTGGCAGACTTTATCCGTTTTCTACAAAAGAACCCTTCCGAAACTTTGATCGTATCGCTTAAAAAAGAAAATGGGAAAATATCCGATTATACCCGGTCTTTATCTTCCACTTTAGAAAAACCGGAATATCAATCTTATTTCATTCAGGATTTTCGTCCGGACATTACGTTGGGAGAATGTCGTGGTAAAATTTTATTTATGCATCGCGACCATGCCATGAAGAACTATCCCGGAGTTGAATGCCTGGGATCGGTATGGGGAGACAACGCCACATTCAACATGCCTATGCGAGATAACGACGGGACAGAAGGACGTGCTATTGTAGAAGACGAATACCTTTATCCGTCAGATGAAAAAGCCAGCTATAAAACGCAAGTATGTATAGACAATATCAATAAAAGAGCATCCGAACCTGCCAACTCTGACCTTTGGGCTATTACTTTTGTAAGTGCAACTGCTGTTCCGGTCTCTGGCCCGATACATTTTGCCGAAAAAGTAAATGAACCTGTAGCCAAACATATCCGGAGGTTAGGGAAAAGCAGTTGTGGCATCGTTTTAATAGATTTTGCAGGTTCTGCAAAAGGGAAAATGGTCACGAAAGCACTTATTCAAAGCAATATGTAAATAAATGTACGAATATTGATTATATAAGAACAATTCAGCTTCACTATTTTTTATTAAATCGCAGATGTTTAAAAAATAGGAGATGAAGCAACAATTATCGATATTTTTTATTGGTGTTATATTATTTTCATGTGTCCTGTCCGGCTTTGCCAGAAACGGCTTAAAGGCAGACGACAATCATTATGCGCAGAAAGATTCAGCTGAACGCCGTTCTCTTATCAAAAAAGTATTAGATTATTTCGAAGATTCCAATAAAAACACAAAAAACAAACCGTTTGACTTCAGTATCATAGGCGGTCCCCATTATTCAAGTGATACCAAAGTAGGCATCGGGCTTGTCGCCGCAGGACTTTACCGTATGGACAGGAGAGATACTCTTCTTCCCCCCTCCAATGTCTCATTATACGGCGATGTTTCGACCGTAGGTTTCTTTCTTTTAGGAATACGGGGAAATAATTTATTCCCGCAAAATAAATACAGGTTAAACTATAACCTTTACTTTTATTCTTTCCCCAGCAAATTCTGGGGTATTGGATATGACAACGGTAATAACAACGACAACGAGAGTAAATACAAACGTTTTCAAGCACAGGTAAAAACAGATTTCTTATTCCGTCTTGCAACAAATTTATACCTTGGTCCAAGCATAAGTTTTGATTATGTACATGGTATGGATTTCAGAAAACCGGAATTATTGGAAGGAATGGCAATGACGACTTCCAATCTTACGGGAGGTATCATATTGTCTTATGACTCGAGAGATATGCTTACGAATGCAACAAGAGGATATTATCTAAAAGCAGAACAAAAATTCAGTCCCGCTTTTTTAGGAAACAAATATGCATTCAGTGCCACAGATATCCGCACCAGCATCTACCATACAGTATGGAAAGGAGGCATTTTAGCCGGAGAATTCCACTCTTTATTTAATTATGGGAATCCGCCTTGGGGATTAATGGCTATATTAGGCAGTTCGTATGCCATGCGGGGTTATTACGAAGGTCGTTATCGTGACAAAAATATAATGGAGATACAAGTTGAATTACGCCAGCATATATGGAGAAGAAACGGAGTTGTCGTATGGGTTGGTGCCGGCAATATATTCCATCAATTTGACGAATTACAATTTAAACATACTTTGCCGAATTATGGTTTTGGTTATAGATGGGAGTTTAAAAGAGGTGTAAACGTACGGCTGGATTTAGGATTTGGAAAAAATCAAACCGGATTTATATTTAATATCAATGAAGCATTTTAAGAATATATACCATGCTGTTTTTGATCAGCAAGTTCTATTTTTCTTTTTTTTATTTGTACTGATAGTACCCAATATATTCTTTCTGTTTACAGAAAAAATGTCTTTCCTTGCTAATTTATGCAATATATTGGTACCGCTATCTTTCTATTGGTTCCTGATGTCTTTATCCGCCAAACCGGGGAAAGTGCTTTGGATATTATTTCCTTTTATATTCTTCGGGGCATTTCAATTAGTACTTTTGTATTTATTCGGCGAATCGATTATAGCCGTAGATATGTTCCTGAATCTGGCAACAACAAACTCCAGTGAAGCTATGGAATTATTAGACAATTTAACTCCTGCCATCATTGGTGTCTGCTTCCTGTACTTACCGGCATTGGCTTTAGGGATTGCATCTATCTATCGGAAAGAAAAACTAACCGATAATTTTCTCCGCAAAGAAAAAACGGTTTCTTCTATTATTCTATCCATAGGTGTTTTATTTACGCTTTTTACTTACCAGGTAGAACCCGGATATAAGATACAAACAGACATGTTCCCCTTAAATGTTTGCTATAATGTCGGCTTAGCTATTCAACGCCAACATAAACTCGAACTATACAAAACAACTTCTTCCGGCTTCACTTTTCAGGCAAAACCATCCCATGCCCAGGAAGAAAAAGAAATTTATGTTCTCGTCATAGGAGAGACATCAAGAGCCTTGAATTGGGGACTATATGGCTATGAACGCAATACAACTCCCCAACTTGCCCGGATAAACGGTCTGACAATTTTCAAAGATGCGCTGACACAATCAAACACCACCCATAAAAGTGTTCCCATATTGTTGTCGGCCGTATCTGCAGATAATTACGATTGCATATATAAACAAAAGGGTATCATCACTGCTTTCAAAGAAGCAGGTTTCCATACTGCCTTTTTTTCAAACCAAAGACCGAATCATTCATTTATTGACTTTTTCGGTGAAGAAGCCGACATATACGACTTCATTAAAGAAGACAGTCTGGATTCCAAATTCAATCCATCGGATGATGTGTTACTAGATATGGTTGAAAAAGAAATCCGGAAAAACTACAATAAACAATTCATTGTATTGCATACATATGGATCACATTTCAATTACCAGGAGCGTTATCCTGCTACTAAAGCGGCTTTTTTACCAGACCAGGTGGAAGGAGCAGAAGTCAAATACCGTACAAATCTCATAAATGCATACGACAATACGATTTGCTACACCGACGACTTTCTGTCCCGGCTCATAACAATACTGGATAACACACAGGATTCGGCTGCAATGCTTTACACTTCCGATCACGGAGAAGACATTTTCGACGACAACCGGAATCTATTTCTCCATGCATCTCCCGTACCCAGTTATTATCAATTGCATGTACCTTATCTGATATGGATGTCCCAGCCTTATCTGGAAAATCATATTTCCTTATATAATACGGCAAAAGAAAACAGTTCAAAAGCCATATCCAGTAACTCGGTTTTTCATACTATGCTAGATATCGGAGGAATAGATACGCCTTATAAAAATGACTCGTTATCAGTAGTTAGCAAAGATTTTAAAGAGCAAAAACGATTATACCTGAACGATCACAACCTTCCTATTTTACTGAAAGATATAAAGTTAAAAGAGACCGATTTTAATATGTTTCGTAAAATGGGGATTAAATATTAACTTTTGCATGTAAATAATTGCTTGTAAATGCTGTTATCACAAAATATTTAGCTTAATTTGTGACTTGATATAGGAAAAATATCCTTTTCTTAAATAAGTGATTGTATATGAAGGACACCGTTGAGACTAATCTGCCTGTAGAAGAAACCGGCAAATTGGAAGAAGCTAAAGCTCCGGTTATCGGATCGGAAGAAACTCCGAATAATGTTGAAAACACAGTTTCGGAAGAAGAAGTTACTGCTGTCAGCAAGTTAACCAAAGAAGAAATTGTCAATAAACTAACAGAGTTAGTTGAAAAATCGGCAGAAACTTCCCGTAGCGAAGTAGAATCTTTGAAACAGACATATTATAAGATTCGCCGCAGCGAGGTGGACGAACTAAAGAAAGCTTTCCTTGAAAATGGGGGAGAAGAAAAGGATTTTGTAGCTCCTGAAGATGAAACAGAAAATCAAATCAAGAATTTACTAGCTACATATAAAGAAAAAAGGGCAGCTGTTCTTGCAGAAGAAGAACGTATAAAAGCAGAGAACTACACGCTTAAACTTCAACTAATTGATCAACTAAAAGCGTTAAGCGAAAGTCAGGAAGACTTCAATAAACTATATAACGACTTCAAGGATATTCAACAGAAATGGAAAGATATCAAAGCCGTTCCACAAGAGCATGTAAACGACTTGTGGAAAGAATATACAACTTACAGCGAAAAGTTCTACGATATTATAAAAATCAATAACCAGTTCCGTGACTACGACTTCAAAAAGAATCTTGAATTAAAGACAGCTCTTTGTGAGACAGTAGAAAAACTGGAAAATGAGCAGGATGTTA
This sequence comes from Parabacteroides provencensis, assembly GCF_900232875.1. NCBI lineage: Bacteria > Pseudomonadati > Bacteroidota > Bacteroidia > Bacteroidales > Tannerellaceae > Parabacteroides > Parabacteroides provencensis. The sequence continues at coordinate 686,939 of NZ_LT960489.1, forward strand.
TTTCAGCTTTCCACCAATTACAGAAACTGCACCAGCAATGGCGCGAAATTGGTCCGGTAGCGAAAGAGTTGCGCGAAGATTTATGGACCCGTTTTAAAAATGCATCTACAGTTATCAACAAACGCCACCAGGAACATTTTGAGAAGCTGAAAGCAAAAGAACAGGAAAATCTGGAAGCTAAAACTGCAATCTGTGAAGAAATTGAAGCAATAGATTTCAGCACTTTGAAATCATTCAAAGACTGGGAGGAAAAAAACAAAGAAGTCATCGCCTTACAGGAAAAGTGGAAAACCATCGGTTTTGCACCAAAGAAATTCAATGTAAAGATTTTTGAACGTTTCCGCGCCGCTTGTGACATTTACTTTAATAAAAAGAGTGAATTTTATAAGGCCATCAAAGAGGAGATGGAAAAGAATCTCGAACTCAAAAAGGCATTATGTGAGAAGGTTGAAGCCTTAAAAGACAGCACAGATTGGAACGTTGCCACAGAGAAAAGCTGTCTGGTCGTGTGGTTGTTGTTCTCCCTCTTTTCTCTCTCCCTCTCTCTTTCTTTTCCTCGCTCTCTTCCTTTTCTTTCTTCTTTTTTCTTTGTGTTTCCTCTCCCCTCTTCTTTTCTCTTCTCTCTTCTTTTCCTCTCTGCCTTTTTCCTCTCTTCTTCCCTCTCCTTTTTTTTTTCTTTTCCCTTCCTCTCTCCCTCCTCCCCTTTTGNAAAACCATCGGTTCTGTAGCCCGCAAACATTCAGATCCTATCTGGAAACGTTTTATTTCTGCTTGTGACTATTTCTTTGAACAAAAAAATAAAAATGTAGTCTCACAAAAGAGCATCGAACAAAATAACCTGTCTGCAAAAAAAGCATTAATTGAAAAAATTAACAGCCTAAATGAAACAGACCCTGAGGAGGCTTTGGCAACATTGAAAGGTCTTATGTCTGAGTGGAGTTCCATAGGTTTCGTCCCATTCAAAGAAAAAGATAAAATATACAAAGAATATCACGAAGCTATAGACAAACAGTTTGACCGTCTGAAAGTAGACAAGAACGACCGTAAGATGCAAAATTTCCGCAGCAATCTGAATGATATGGCCAGCGGCGAACACAGCAAAGGCAAACTTTACGGAGAACGTGAAAAGCTAATGCGCATGTACGAACGCATGAAAAATGAACTGCAGACTTACGAAAACAACATCGGCTTCCTTAGTGTTTCATCAAAAGGTGGTGGCGGCCTGTTGAAAGAGATGGAACGTAAGATCGAAAAGCTGAAGGAGGATATGGAGCTTACAATCAAAAAGATTGAAGCAATTGATGAAAATCTTGAATAAACCAAATTCGAAAACATAATAATTAATGAAGCCGTCCTCTCAACAAGACGGCTTCGTTATTTTATCTGCTATGACCAGAAAAATTCATTACTTTAATCCGGGCCATGAAACAGCCATACTTTTAGGAACAGAAAACTATACTCCGCCAGCCAATGTACAAAGAATGACAAAAGAGCTGGCTTTCTTGCCCGCATGGTATGCAAATCCGGAGGATTATGTACTAATAGATGAAATAAATTCTCTTCACTTTCTATCTTTACAACCCGAAGTATTTCATCCGTTTGCCACTCCTGTAATGCCCAAAGAAATAAACAAATTTATTTCTTCTTCCGAAAAAACAGAAGCGGCTCCCTGGGGATTATCACCTCATAGCATCCAATTATTTGAAAAACTAAAAAAGAAATTTGCACTAAACATAGCTGTCCCAAGCTGGAAAGAAGAATACAAACGCTTGGCCGGACGGCAAACGGCAGCCGAATGTCTGGAGATGTTACGTAATTTATTACCAGACATTTCAATTCCTTCTACCCCGGCATTTTGCACCCAAATTGATGAAATAAAAAAACACCTTACATTACACCATGCGCCCTTTATTCTGAAAACCCCATACTCTTCTTCCGGAAGAGGATTGCATTGGATAAACAGGCCTGAACTGACCGACAAAGACAAAGCCTGGATAAACGGGGCTTTCAACAAACAAGGAACCATCAGTATAGAATACGGCCTGGATAAAGTACAAGATTTTGCTATGGAATTTTATTCCGATGGAAAAGGAACGGTAGAATACAAGGGTCTGTCTGTTTTCAACACAGAAGAGAAAGGTTCTTATTCCGGTAACATTTTACAGAATCAGGAAGACATGAGAGCCCTGCTTTGTCGTTATTCGGACAAAGACAAGTTTCAACAAATTCAGAATGCTGTTTGTCTGGCATTACAAAAAATATATGGCAATATATACACGGGGTATTTAGGTGTTGATATGCTGGTATATAGAGAAAAGAACGGAAACTATTCCATTCATCCCTGTATTGAAATCAATATGCGGTACACAATGGGAATGGTAGCCATTCGTTTATTTGAAAAGTATATAGACCTCAAAAAGAAAGGTAATTTCTGTATTACCTACAGCCATCAGACCGGTGAAGCATACGAAAACCATCATTTTATGGAAAAAGCTTATCCATTAAAACTGGAAAACGGTAAGATTACAGAAGGTTATCTCTCCCTTTGTCCGGTTACAAAGGAAGCCCGTTACAGAGCTTATATATTAATGACATAATATCTATCGCCGGCATAATTGCTCTATTATTTCTGTATCCTGTGGATATACAGCCTGCAATTCTTTCTTCTTCGCCAATTCAAAGTCTGCATATTCAAAACCGGGGGCCACAGCGCAACTTACCAAACTAAAGCCATAAGGCTCTTTCAAACGAGCGGCAAACCATACTCCAGGCTCAATAGTTATCTGTAATTCCCCGTCTTCCCTATCTGATAACTCGCGGACAACCAAACAACCTTGCTCAAACGAATAAATGAATAAAGGCTCTCCTTTATGGAAAAACCAGCTCTCGGGCGATTTAATACGGTGAAAAGCAGAAAAATCCTGACCTTCCAGCAAATAATAAATTGTGGTAAGAACCCTTTTATCAGAAGGATACCCTTCAAGCGGTTTCCAACGTTCAGGACGATATACCTCCTTACAATAACCTCCTTCCGGATGCGGAGTCATACCTAAACGTCCGATCCAATATTCGGCCAGCGTCTCATTTTCCATCATACCCATATTCATACCACAAACTATTTATCAGATTAATACAGTTCCTATAAAATATCCGTCAGAATTTGTTTAAACACCACCTCCCTGAAATTGCGAGCTACCGGTATTTTATGTATTCCAATAAGCAACTGGTTCCCTTCCAGACCTTCTACCATCAACTTATTAACTATATAAGAACGGTGCGTTTGTAAAAACTGGGCTCCTGGTAATGATTTCATGATTTTTTTCATGGAAGAGTGCACAGTAAACTTGCCGGAAGGTAAATAGATAACAATATAATTCTCCATTCCTTCAATAAAAAGGATGTCCTTCAAAAACACCTTGATCATCTGCTTGTCACTCTTTACAAACAAGTATTTATCAAGATTGTTAGTTGTATTCATCTCTTTTTGCAATATGTTGTAGACCTTGTTAACTGCTTTCAGAAACCGGTCGAACGAGATTGGCTTTAACAAATAATCTGTCACATCCAACTCATACCCCCGTAAAGCATATTGTTCGTAAGCAGATGTAATAATTACCTTCGGAGGATTTGCCAGTGTTGCCAAAAGATCCAGTCCGGAAAGGTAAGGCATCTCTATATCCAGCAAAAGCAAATCCGGCTGTTCCGTTTTCAATAACTTATCCAATTGAATAGCATCTTCGCATACACCGGTAAGTGTAAGAAAATCTACTTTCTCCACGTAAGAAACCAATCCTTTACGGGCCATTGGTTCATCATCGGTAATTACACACTTAACAGGTTGCATCTTCTAACACAATAAACAATTTTACAACAAAAATATTATCTTCTTTACTAATTTCCAATGTATGTTTGCCAGGATATAACAGGGCAAGCCGCCTCCGCAGATTATCTAAACCGATACCGGCACGTTTACGAGTTTGGATAACAGAAGGCGGTATAGAGTTTGTTACACTAAAAAAGAGTCCGTTCTTTTCTTTTCGTGCAGTAATATCTATTTTATAATCGCCTCCTACATATTTAAAAGCGTTCTCCAACAACGGTAATAATAGTAGAGGAGAGACTCTATACTTCTGCAAAGACGGATCAAAAAATGTATTCAGTTCCAGCCTCTCGTTTGCACGGAGCTTCTGTAAGGCAATATAGGTATTCAAATAATCAAACTCTTGCTCCAATAACACTTTGTTATCTTCCGAATACAATTGATAACGCAGCAACTCCGACAACATTTCTATAGTACGCCGCGGCTCCTTATTCTTTTCATCTATCTGGAAATAAATTGTATTTAAGATATTAAACAGGAAATGAGGATGATATTGAGATTTCAAGAATTTCAGTTCCATCTCCAATTGATCCGTTCTTATCTTTTCCAGTTGCAAAGTTTGCCGATGATAATCCGTTTCCAACTGATTCGTACGAAGAATGATATAATAAATCAAAAAAAGTGGTATGTAAATCACATTGGCTACTACATAATCAGTAATAATATTTCCCATATATAAAACACCTAGCCGGTCACCAACAAACATTATCAAATTCATGACAACCAACAGGTTCAGTATTATCAGCATACATTCCGGAACAACAGATATTTTCAATTTCGGCCTTATCCGGGAAAGAAAATACCGGCTGGCAAAATCAAAAGCGTAGCACATTACAATCGTAGTACACAAAGCAAATAGATGGTACTTCATAGGACCACTGCTCCACGGTATTTCATATCGCAACAAATCTGTGGTAAACCGAATACAGTTAAACATCACGACTCCAAGAAACAAAGGGGACAGAGCACGAAACAAAAACTTCATATATATTATTTTATTACAAATTTATCCTTTTACTTTCATCTATACTATTTTTTGAGCGACTCTCTTTTGCATTATATCCACTATTAAAACGGTAAGAAAATGAGATGCCGATAAGAGACTGGCCCTCGTGTTCTTTTACAGAGGCTTTCTGATCGGGTGTAACCACATCCATATTTCGATTGTACGTATTAAAAATATCTCTCGCATATAATTGTATGCTCCCTTTACCTTTCAGTATTTGCTTTTTGATACCCGCATCCATCTGCCAGACAGGAGCCATTAAAGCCTGCCCCGCAGCTATCTTGCTTCTATAAGAGACATTCAACTCGGCCGACCACCCTTTTCCAAAAGAAAACAGATTATTGAATCCTCCCACAAAAGCCAATCGTTTGCTTACTTGTTCTTCTCCGTCTGCCAACCACCGAAAATGATTATAAATAGCAGATGCATTTACATTTATATCCCAGAAAGATGTAAACGGCAAATTAGAGGTACTGATACGCGGCCCCAAACTAAAAGCCGAAGAATAATTGGCCGGCGAAACCAGTATCCGGTTATCGTCCATCAACGAAAAGCTCTTTACTATTACATCATGAATGTGCGTAAAGAAAAAGCTTGCCTTAAACAACGTCTTATGAATATACGCAAACTCCAGATTATTGGATAGCTGGGGCTTTAACATAGTATTCCCTTGTTCATAAGTATAGTCGTCGAAGATGTAAATAAAAGGATTCAAGTCGCCGTAGTCAGGACGTACAATCCGCCGGCCATAAAATAAAGACAGACTACTTTCCCTAATGCTGAACAGCACTAACAGCGTAGGGAATACGTTTGTATAATGTTGTGTGAAAGAAGAGTCTCTTTGAAGAGAGTTTCCCGATTGTTTTCCGGTAACCCGCGTGTTTTCTACCCGTAAACCGGCTTCTATATGTATCGGCTTGAAATCTGCTTTCAGCTGCAAATAGCCCGCATTAATGTTTTCTTCATACACAAAACAATTACTGATAGAAGCATTATAAATATACTCTCCATTTAGTACATCTGCATAATTTGCGCTATTATCCAGTTTTACAAATGATGTCTTTGCACCTGCATCCAACGACCATTTATCACCATGAGATAAAGCCAGGTTCACTTGTCCTGTATACAGGTTTAATATCCCATTCATATGTCCTTGCAAAGAATCTCTTTTTTGTCGATCAAAAGTTGCATCATAAAATACGTCGTGCTGGAACTGATTATCATTATATTTAAAACGGAGGTAGTCAAAAGATGCATCCAACCTTTTTCCTTCCGAATCGAATTTATGAGTAAAATTTACTCCGGCCGTCAGATTCGTAGTTTTCTTCCGGCTGTCATTCCACGTATACCGGGTTGAATCCGATTGCTCCCTTAAAGTTTTAAAATAGGAATCCATTGTCCCAACCCGGTGTTTATCATAATGATTACCATCAAAAGTGAAACCTAATGTGCTACGATTTGTCAAATAATAATCAAGGCCAAAGCGATAATAGTGCATCTTGTTAAGATCGCGCCGATAAGAATCCTGATGCAGATTTAATCCGGTATCTTCACTTGTGCGTGGATCAACAAATACACGGTCAATATTCAGTTCATCATATTCTTGCCCCTGGTAGTAAGAATAAGTTGCAAACATATTAAACTTTTCATTCCGGTAATTCAGTGACGCACTACCATATCCGGTAGAGTAACGCCCTTGAGTAAAGTTTCCGTTAAGCGCGATATTCGCTCCCCGGAGTTTGATCTTACGCGTGTGAATATCGATAACTCCCGAGTTTCCGCTGGCATCATAGCGTGAGGAAGGATGCGTAATAATATCTATCTTTTCTGCTGTTGTAGCGGGCGTGGATTTCAATAGGTTTATCAGTTCCTGTCCGCTCAGATAGGTAGATTTGCCGTCCATCAAAACATTGACTCCGGACTGTCCGTTCAACATGATTGTCCCGTCATTATTCACAATCACACCAGGTAATCCGCGAAGGGCATCATACAGGCTACCCTGGTTACGAGCTACAGAAGCATCTAGCCGGAAAGTTGTTTTATCAGGCTGTATTTGTACTGACGGAAGTTTAGCTATTACAACTACTTCCTCAATCTTTTGGTCTGCAATTGTATCGGTTTGTGCCCACAACGAGCTTACCGAAAGATATATTATACTTAATAATAAAAGATAAACTTTACACATAGCACCTCTATTTTTGATTTTAATTCAAAAGTAGAGGTGCCACTTTCATTCTTCAAATAAATATGACGAATGGAATGGTTTTGTTGACTAACGGTTAAATCATCTACCCGGGAAGTGTCTCCTGTTTCAATTGTTCAACAAATTTATCTATCCGCTGCATTTCTTTAGGAATATTAATACCTTGCGGACAATGCTCGTTACACTGGTTGCACCCGGTACAGTGGTCTGCCTGGCGAAGTTTAGGTACACTACGATCATAACCAACCAAAAAGGCACGGCGAGCTTCCTTGTAGTTTGCATCTCCTTTACTTTGTGATACGTTACCTTCATTCACACATTTATTATAATGCAAAAGGACTGCCGGAATATCAATTGCATAAGGACAAGGCATGCAATATTTACAATCATTACACGGAATTGTAGGATATGCAATTATCAATTCTGCTGTTTCCTCCAGAAAATCTTTATCGTCATCAACCAGAGGTACAAGTGGAGCATATGTACGGATATTATCCTGTAAATGTTCCATATAAGTCATGCCACTTAACACCGTAAGAACATTCTCCGGCGAACCGGCAAAACGAAAAGCCCATGAAGCAACACTATCGTCAGGACGACGTTGCTTTAGCCGTGTTACAATATGATCCGGTAAGTTGGAAAGCCTGCCCCCCAATAGTGGTTCCATAATAACAGCAGGGATTCCGCGTTTTTCAAGTTCTCCATATAAATATTCGGCATTGACATTTTGGGCAGTAGCATGCTTCCAATCGACATAATTCAATTGTATCTGCACAAAGTCCCATTTAACCGAATCATGCATGGCCAGCACCTGATCAAAAACGGCCACATCCCCGTGGAACGACCATCCGAGACGACGGATACGACCTGCTTCACGTTCTGCAATCAAAAAATCTAATATTCCATTGTCAATATAACGCCTGTTAAAAACCTCCATTCCACCACCACCAATAGCATGAAGCAGATAATAGTCAAAATAATCGGTTTGCAAATCTTCAAATGATTTCCAGTACATTGCTATAGAGTTCTCTCTTGATGAATTGGCAAAGTTGGATAATTTGGTAGCAATAAACAACTTCTCACGTGGATGCCGTTTCAGAGCAATACCCGTAGCCTTTTCCGACCAACCTTGTACATACACAGGAGATGTATCAAAATAATTCACACCATGTGCAATTGCATAATCCACCAATTCATTTACCGCATCCTGATCAATCAGATCACCATTGCCATCAGGAGAGGGTATTGTCGGCCAACGCATACATCCATACCCTAATAAAGAAACTTTATCTTCATTACCTGGCAGAACACGGTATGTCATCCGGTCTGTAGGAACAACAAGAGAAGCATTTCCTACAGAACTTTTCTCCGGTTTAGAAGTACAACCATAAAGTGTAGCCGTTGTAGTAGCTGCAGTAAGTCCTACAATATTTAAAAATTCGCGACGATTTATGTTCTTATCTTGTTCTTTCATGTTGTTAGTCTTTATAAATAAATTATATAATCCGGTGAACCAAATGCCCCTCCACATAAATAGCAGAATATGGACGAGAAGGGCAAAGATTTTCGCAAGCGCCACAACCTATGCAACGCTCTGTATTAATAACCGGAATCTTATGTGAAGTTTTATCATCCTGATTAATTGCAATCATTTGGATTGCTTCTGTTGGACAATGACGTGCACAATTTCCACACTCTACCCCGTCTGTATTTACCACACAATATTCCTTTAACCATACAGCATGTCCAATCTGGATCGCTGATTTATCAGCTTTTGTTATCGGGCGTATGGCTCCAGCCGGACAAACTTCTGAACATTTGACACACTCAGGCCGGCAATAGCCGCGTTCATAAGACATTTCCGGCTGCATCAGAGTCATCAAGCTATCTGAAGGGCTCAATACTTGATTCGGACAAACCGTAACACAAAGCTGGCATGCCACACAGTGCTGCGTCATATTACGAACGCTTAACGCCCCCGGAGGCGCAAGTGGTGTTTGACGCAGAGGAGCTTTCCGTTCTTTAATCGGCGCAAGTCCTCCATCCTTCTTCATCTCTACATTTTTTATCTTTTTCTCTTGTGCTTTCAAGGTACCCGCCATTGCCGTCAAGATTGTTGCAGATAAAGCTCTTCGGCGAGACAAGTTTATCGTCTGTTCCAACTTTTCGTCACTCTTCTTCCTCACCATCCATACAGGCTTGTAAGTTATCGCTTCGCGCTGGCAATTATCTACACAATTCATACAAACCACACAACGGCTATTGTCTATTTTATGTTCTCTCGGATTGATACATGCCGCTTTACAGCGACGCGCACAAAGCCCACAATTATTACATTTATCCGTATCTATTGTAAAACGAAACAATGAGAAACGAGAAACAAAACCAAGTAGTGTCCCAACTGGGCATATAGTATTACAATACGTACGACCATTACGAAATGCCAATACGGCAAGAATTAAAAATGTTACCAGAGCAATTACTAACGTCGACAAACTCTTCATCCAAACCTCTGTTTCATAAAATGCATAACTGTTTGCACGTTCCGCTAAATAAGCCAGCATATTATTGCCCCATAGCCAAAGCGGATTAAACAAATTATTAACAATCCGCCCGTAAGAACTATAAGGAGCCAATAATGCTACCGCCGAATTAAACCCCATTACCATTGCAAGGATAAACACCGCTAATACACCGTAACGCAACCATGACATCTCAGGCGAATATGAATACGGCAATTTCTTTCCTGCCTTTCCTATACGGGCTAATATATCCGAGAATACACCCAGAGGACAAATAACAGAACAGTAAATACGTCCAAACATGAATGTAAGAGCTAGCAGAAACAAAACAATTCCAACATTGAGAGCCAATAAAGCCGGAAGAAACTGTATCTTAGTCATCCAGCCAAACCATGCATGTATTGTTCCTGTAAAATCAAGAAACAGAAGAGTAATAATTGATATGAATGCAACAGCCAATATCAATCTGATTTTTCGTAGCATACTGTAAATATTATTTATTATTAATACAAAGATGACAGAACAAAATTAACAAAAAAAGAGCTTTTTCATTAAAACGAAAAATAAAGAATTTATCACGAAAAAGGAGACATCCTTCATCGGGCATCTCCTCTCTCTTGTGTGGTTTTTACATTTTAAAGTCACAAAACAATTGCTAATCTACATTTTTATAATCTTAATTTTGGATAACTCAAAACAACCTAAAAAGAGTTATTATACATTATTCACCATCCAGGATTTAAACTCGGAAGCTTTATTTTTACTTATATAGATACGCTCCGGAGCTTCTACATCCAATGTCACAAGAAGGCGGCTATCAAACCATATCGTTATATTCGTGACGCTATCCCTGTTAAGAATATATTGTTTATTTGCCCGGATAAAAGTTGCCGGACTCAATATTGGCATTATTTGCTCCAATGTCTTGGAGTATGGATATTTGCTTCCGTCTCTTAAATATATATACGTGCTTTTATCTGACGTATAGAAAAAAGAAACTTCATCCAGATTAACCGGCAGTAACCTGTCTTTATATGGTACTAACAGTTTATCCTTATATTTACGTGCAGGAGCAAGCTGCGCCAATCTAGACAAATATTGGATGACATCAAGATGTGTCAATTTACTATATTTTTCCAAAGCATGCTTCACGTCTCCAACCTTCACAGGCTTCAGCAAATAATCTATACTATTCACCTTAAATGCTTCTATTGCATATCTGTCATAGGCTGTTGTAAAAACGACAGGGACTTCCAATTTTATTTTATCAAAAATAGTAAACGCTGAACCATCGGATAAATGAATATCCATAAATATTAAGTCTGGTAACAGATTAGACTGCAACCAGCAAACTGTTTGAGTAACACTCTCTGTATTGCCTGTTATTTCAATATCCGGTGCAACTTCCGAAAGAATACCTATTAAATTTTCGTAGGCCGCAGTTTCGTCTTCAACAATCAACACTCTCATATTCGCTGTTTTTAAAAGGCATATTATTTTAAAGGAAGATAAACACGAAACGTTTTCTCATCACACTCTACCCGTATTTGTTTGTTCATTAATAAACTAAAACGGTTCTCCAGATTTTTAAGTCCTGTACCATTCGTATCTGATTGAGAGAGCTTGGGATAAACAGGATTTGACACTACCAGCTCATCATAATCATTCAGATAAATTGAGATCAACATTTTATGTTCGCTATCTATCATATTATGTACAACTATATTGTCTACCAGTGGAAGCAGTGAAAGAACAGGCAACATCAACATATCTTTTTTTTCTTGATTCACATTTATTGAAAAAGCAAGTTTATTCGCAAAACGAACCTCCATTACATATTGAAAAGATTGTATAAACTCCAACTCTTCCCTCAATATTACCAGACCTTTCCGGTCACTTTGGAGCAGATAGCGAAAAATATCAGACAATTGATGGACATACATCAGTGTGTGGCCATCGTTCTTTTTCCGAATTAACGACTGTATTCCATTCAATGAATTGAAAAAGAAGTGCGGATTAATCTGGTTCGCCAACGCATTACAACGGCTTTGCAGGTTTTCAAAACGAAGACGTTCAATCTCTTGCTCTTTTTCTCGCTGGCGAGAATACATCATTGATATATAACCGATAAAAGTACATAAAGTACATAAGGTAAAGAACTGGGAAATCAACGTGCTACCTCTAAAATCCGTAAAGAAACCGAAAGTAGATATCCAAAATGAAACCGAAGCAAAAACCAGATATGCTACGAGAGAATAGATAAAATTACGGATGAACCTTTCTTTAAACTGGGCAGAAGGTATTTTCCTCAAATTATAACGTATCAACCAATATATTAATCCCCAGAAGAAGAATATACGATAAATAAAATAGAGAAAAAAGACCATATAGCCAGACTCATTCAGCAGATCCAGCTGCCACGGAAGACAAGATATGTTTGGATATATAATGAATACTGTGCTAACTAAGCTAGCCCATGGAAGATTCCGGGTGATATATGCATCAAATGAGTCCATAACCATCTATTTTCTTACTTACAAAGAAAAACAAAATAATTTCTACTTACCTGCTTTAAATAAGCAAAACGAAAAAAGAAGGTATAATAACGAAAAGAAAATAATATTGCACGCATAAAAAAGCCCCGTGTACAAATATACGGAGCTATGCACTTAAAAATTAGAACTTATGACAATTTTAGCGGTTATGCTTAATAAGGTTCATAAATTCCTCACGGGTTTTAGCTTGTTGAAAAAAACCGGTGAAGTCGGAAGTCGTAGTCAAAGAGTTCTGTTTTTCTACACCACGCATCTGCATACACATGTGCTGTGCTTCAATAACAACCATTACCCCTAAAGGATCGAGTGTTTTCTGAATACAATCTTTAATCTGCATCGTAAGGCGTTCCTGTATTTGTAGACGACGGGCAAAAATATCTACTACACGAGGTATCTTGCTCAGGCCTGTAATATACTTTTTAGGAATATAAGCAATATGTGCTTTTCCAAAAAACGGAAGCATGTGATGTTCACAAAGAGAAAAGAAATCAATATCCTTAACAATAACCATTTGTTTATAGTCCTCTTCCTGAAACATTGCCGAACGAAGTACAGCTTCGGGATCCTCACTATAACCTTTAGTTAAAAACTGCATTGCTTTTGCTACGCGGAAAGGAGTTTTCAACAAGCCCTCACGCTTAGGGTCTTCTCCCAATAAACTAAGGATTGCGTTATAATGAACAGCTAATTCTCCCTGGACACGGGATTTTTCTTCTTCACTCTGTTTTAAATCCATCTCTTTTGTGTTATGCTTCGTATTAGTTCAACGGAATCTTAATTTCTTCTTTTACTATATACATCTCTTTTCCATATGAAGGAAATGCATCCATTAAAAGGCGCATCATGTGATAAGCTTCTTCATGTGAACGAAAATCCCCGACGCGCAATTTCCAGAAAGGAGCATTATAAGTAACATAAGTAGGTACATCCGGAAACATTTCCTTAATTTCTTTCTCTTTACGGAATGCTTCATCTTTAGACTTTCTCTGGTTGTTACCGGAAAATACTTGTGTACGGAAACCTTGTATCTTCAGATAAGTTTCATTGTCTGTCTTCTCCACATTTGCTCCATGCATACGTGCACCAATCATGTTACGGATAGCGGAGGACTGATTTACTATTACCTGCCCTTTCCCATATCCGGATAATTGCAAATCATCGAATATAGTTGTAGCAGGCCCGTCTAATGTCTGAGCAGAGATGCTTACTACACAAAACAGAAAAAATAAAAACGATATAATACAAGGAAATTTCTTCATCTGGACAAATGATATAGGGGCAACCTTCACCAGGCTGCCCTTATTTTATTTTGCTTAATTAAAATGCTTCGATAATAGGCATGAATTTATCAACAGCCAAAGAAGCGCCACCAATCAAACCGCCATCTACATTCGGTTTAGAGAACAATTCTTTTGCATTGCCTGCATTGCAACTACCACCATAAAGGATAGTGCAGTTGTCTGCAACTTCTTTACCATATTTAGCAGCCAACGTTGCACGGATATGGGCATGAATTTCTTCTGCCTGGTCAGACGTAGCAGTCTTACCTGTACCAATAGCCCAAACCGGTTCGTAAGCCAAAACAATCTTGCTGAAGTCTTCAGCAGACAGATCAAACAAAGAACCTTTAATCTGAGCGTCTACCACTTCAAAATGTTTACCAGCTTCTCTTTCTTCCAATACTTCACCGATACAAAAAATAGGAGTCAGGCCGTTAGCCAAAGCCAGATTTACTTTTGTCTTCAGGATTTCCGGAGTTTCGTGATAATAAGCACGTCTTTCAGAGTGGCCTAAAATAACATATTTTGCACCTGTAGAAGCCACCATAGCAGCAGAAACTTCGCCGGTATAAGCACCCGCAACTTGGTCTGCGCAGTTTTCAGCTGCAACACCAATCTTATTTGTATCAATAACAGCTGCAACACTTGCCAAGTGAGTAAACGGAGTTCCGATAATTACATCGCAATTCGGAGTTTTGCCCTTCAATGCTTCGTTCAAACCTTTAGCCAATGCCAAACCTTCAGGAAGAGTAGTATTCATCTTCCAGTTTCCTGCAACAATATTCTTTCTCATAATTCTTATTATTTAATATATAATACAATAACTTATTTCTTTTCTGCCTCGTTTTTACCAGTTTTTTTCTTTCGGCGATTTCTCCCGAAATCATACATCCAAACGAGCAACAAAGGTACGGTAAAAGTTAATAGGTTGGTTAATAACAGACCATCTTCTTTAGCCACAGGCTCTTTTCCCAGCAGATAACCATCTATAACTTTTTTCAGATCTTCTTCTTGCGGAATATCGTTATAATGCCATTTTGCCAATACTGTACCTCCCTTTAAAAGCACTAAACCAGGATTAGAACGGATAATTGTTTTCAGCAATACTTCATCTGCCATGAGGAAAGGATATTCAGCTCCAGTATTATCACTCCATTCAGCTATAGCTGCCGGTGCAGAACCTGTCACACAGTAAAACGGAATATTGTTTTCCAAAGCATAATCGTAAAGATTATTTATTTCATCAATCCGTTCATCGCTCGCATGTTCCAGTTTAGGAGCTACCAACAGCAGCACTCCATCCTGATTATCCAATATTAGGTTTGTAACATCTTCGTCTTTGTCATTATAAATATTGAACGCTGCAACCGGAGGTATATATCCTTGCTTTATCAATTCTGTTTTTGAATCGACAAAAGTCCAGGTACTGTCATCTGCAGGAACATCATTTAATGAAAATTCCTGTTTTACACCATCTTTCTCATAAATGAATGAATAGCGATATTCGTCCTCCGGCGCACCTTCCGGTATAGACATCAAAGCCGGAATATTAGCTCCTACCTTATATGGACGAAAGTCCAAGATCGGAAGATGATTATAGTTATAATAGGCAAAACATACATTAAAAGCATAAGCATACAAAGCTATAAACCAATATACTTTGTATGTATAACATTGCAATAATTTCTGATTATAAATAAATACAATTATCGCAGCAGCCAGAAGAACAATATTTTTGTAAAATGTCTGCCAGTTAGTTATAACCAACGCATCACCAAAACATCCGCAATCGGAAACCGGATTATAAAGTGCCAAATACAACGTCAACGGCGTCATAAACAGCATAAATACAAGCGTAAGGAAAGATGCATATCTGCGATATACCCCCAGCAAAACACATACTCCCAAAGTAAACTCTGCAGCAGACAGATTAAAGGAGATTAATACGGAAAAAGATTGTAACTTGTCAAGCCCGAAAGAAGCAAGATATTCACCAATCTTGATAGCTCCTCCCATCGGGTCTACTGCCTTTACTGTTCCGGAAAAAACAAATACAAGTCCTATCAGTAAACGACAACTCTCTGCAATGATTTTCAGTACTGCCTCTTTTCCTTTCATTGTTATTCCTCGCCGAATTCCAATTTAATCAAGCCAAACAAAGCATAATTCACCATATCCATATAATTGGCATCAACACCTTCAGACACTAATGTCTTGCCATCATGACTCTCTATCTGCTTTGTTCTGTAAATCTTCATAAGAATCAAATCTGTATAGGAACTGATACGCATACTACGCCATGCTTCATCATAATCATGATTTTTGGCATACATTAATTCTTTGGTTGCTGTGATGTATTTATCATATAACGCCAATGCCTCATCATTAGTTATATCCGTCGTATCAGAAAACCCCAGTCCCAACTGGATTAATCCAATTACACCGTAATTGACGATAGCTATAAACTCAGGACGAATACCTTCGTCAATCATGCTCACCCCTTTGGTTTCAAGACTTCGAATACGGTTTGCTTTAATAAATATCTGATCGGTAACCGACTGAGGGCGCATAATACGCCATGACGGACCATAGTCTTTCAACTTTTTCTCAAATAATTCCCGACATAGGAATATAACTTTATCGAACTGTTCCTTCGTTTCTGGCATAACCTATATAAATTATACGACAAAGATAGGGATAAAAAAGGCACGGGAATCAACTCGTGCCTTTTTTCATTATAAACCTGTTTAAATTTCTATTATGAACAACGGATAGAACGCCCCAGTCTCAAAACAGTAGTTTTAGAAATACCATTCAACTGACATAATTTGGAAACCGTTGTTCCGTATTTAGTTGCAATTGCACCCAATGTATCTCCCGATTTAATACGATGATAAACCGGAGTCTGACCCGGCTTACTATTTGAAGTATTATCCTGAAGTGAGGCTACAGCAGCTGTAGTTGCCTCGACCTTTGTCTTTGATGCCTTTTGCACAGATGAGGCTCCCTGTTTGGAGCGAGTCTTTGACACACTTCTCTGGGCGTTTGCACTACAACGAATTGACTGGCCTAAACGAAGTATCGATGTGCTTTTCAACCCATTCAAACGACAAAGTTCATTAACTGTTGTTCCGTATAAACGGGCTATTTTACCTAATGTATCACCTGATTTCACGCGGTGATAAACCAATTGATTATCGGATGAAGTATAAATATTACTCTTACGTCCGTTTATTTTCACATTATGAAATACATAAGTATCCTGGTGAGGAACTCCATTTTCGAAATCTATAATTTCTGAAGGATTTATTGCCTGTCCCAGGAAACGGGTTTCAAAGTGAAGATGAGAGCCTGTAGAACGTCCGGTATTACCTCCTAAAGCAATCGGATCTCCCGCACGTACTATATTGTTTATATTAACTAATATCTTAGAAAGATGACCATAAATTGTCTCCAAACCATTCGGATGACGAATTACCACGTAATTGCCATATCCACGGCGTTCAAAATTACAAATACGGATTTTACCATCAAAAGCTGCGCGAATCGTATCTCCAATCTGCACCTTCAAATCAATTCCTTTATGCATACGCCGACGACGCGGGCCATATTTAGAGGTGATACGAGTCATCGAATCAATCGGCATTGTAAAAGAAGCACAATTTATCGCACATGAATCAGGAAATTCCACTTTGCCTTCACGAAAAGGGTTTACCCAACGGGTATCCCAGTTAGAGCCATATAATTCGTCTGCAGGAAATAACAATTCTTCCTCTTCTAATTCGGCTTGCTCACTCAATTCGGCCAATGCTTTAAGAGTAATATCTTTTTTAAAGCCGACACGGTCTGCCATTAGTTCGGAAACACGTTCATCCATTAATTTAGTATGTGAAGTTATCTTCGGGGATGTTCCTTTTTTATCTGTATTCTGGGCACTCCCTGCCGACACAAATACAACGGAACAACATATTATAAGTAATGCTTTTATACTCATTTTATTAATTTATTCTTCTTAGATCATGAAAAACAAAGACTTTCAGCCCATCAGCCCAAAAGTCAGTTTGCCAAAGTTCGTGAAATTAAGTAAACCCTCAAAAAGAATTATAGAAAAATTTCCACAATGAGAGTAAACAAAAATAAACCAAACACAAAAACCATATGATATACAAGCAATTACATTATAATATGTTTTACAACACATTAGCTTATCATTCCCCAGTTCACCTTTCTGGAAAATAACGTTTTTAACCGTTCGTTCAATATCCTATGAGTATCGGACAGCAACTCTGGGTCTTCGTTCAAAATATCTTGTGCCACTTCACGTGCAAACTGAAGAATTTGACCATCGGCAGCCAAATCGGCAATTTTAAGATAAATGCCTTCTCCGCTCTGGCGGGTTCCTTCCAAATCACCATGTCCGCGAAGTCGCAAATCGGCTTCGGCTATTTCAAATCCATTATTACTATTTACCATAATCTCCAAACGTTTGCGGGTCTCATTACTCAACTTATAAGAAGAGACTAAAATACAATACGACTGGTCTGCTCCACGTCCTACCCGTCCACGCAACTGATGCAGTTGGGACAGGCCAAAGCGTTCAGCGCTTTCTATTACCATAACCGAAGCATTCGGTACATTTACTCCTACTTCAATAACTGTTGTTGCCATCAGGATATGGGCTTCGCCGGATATAAATTTCTGCATTTCACGTTCTTTATCCGCAGCCTTCATACGTCCGTGCACCATACAAACTTTATACTCGGAAAACACCTCCTTAAACAGTTTAAAACCGTCTTCCAGATTTTTATAATCCAGCTTTTCATTTCCTTCAATTAACGGATATACTACATAAACCTGGCGTCCCAAATTGATTTCTTTCCGTAAGAAGTCATACAATTGAGCCTTCTTATTATCGTAACGGTGAACTGTCTGTATCGGTTTTCGTCCCGGAGGCAGTTCATCTATTACCGACACATCCAAATCGCCATACAACGTCATGGCCAACGTACGCGGAATAGGCGTAGCCGTCATAACCAAGACATGCGGCACTATTGCATTCTTTGTCCATAAGCGTGAACGCTGTTCCACTCCGAAACGATGTTGTTCATCTATAATAGCCAGTCCTAAAGAAGAAAAAACAACAGTTTCTTCTATCAACGCATGAGTACCAACAACTATCTGGATTTCACCATTAGCAATAGCAGGCAATATCTTATTTCTTTCTCTTTTCGGAGTAGAACCGGTTAGCAAAGCAACCTTAATATCCATATCTTTCAGAAACCCCATCACCGTTGCATAATGCTGTGTCGCAAGAATTTCGGTAGGAGCCATCATACATGCCTGGCAATGATTGTCCACAGCCAGCAACATAGCAAGCAAACCAACCAATGTTTTTCCACTACCCACATCACCTTGGAGCAAACGATTCATCTGCCGTCCGCTACCCATATCCGAACGGATTTCACGCACCACACGTTTCTGAGCCCCTGTCAACTCAAAAGGGAGATACTCTTTGTAAAAGGTATTGAAGAAGTGCCCTACCGTAGGAAAAACAATTCCTTTAAGTTTAAGTTTTCTCACGTTTGCCGTACGAAGGATATTCAATTGAATAAAAAACAGTTCGTCGAACTTCAAACGCAACTGTGCATTTTTAAGTTTCTCCGCCGATTCGGGAAAGTGAATATTACGCATTGCTTCGGTAAGTGAAACCATACGGATACGCTGTAACACATCGAGCGAAAGCGTTTCCGGAACTTCCCAATTCAGCCAGCTTAATAAAGTATACTGCAAATTTTGTATCGACCGGGAATTCAGAAAAGATTTCTTCATCTTTTCCGTTGTATTATAAAAAGGCGTCAAACCGCCTGAAACCTGATCTGCCTGATCTACCGGGTCAATATCGGGATGCGGGATGCTATAAATATGTCCAAATTCAGCAGGCCTGCCAAACACGATATAATCCAATCCCGGCTTGATTTTATCGGTCACATAATTCAACCCTTTAAACCAGACAAGATCAATCGTACCTGTACCATCCGTAAATTTACCCACCAAACGTTTACTTCGTCCCTCTCCAAAAGTATCAAAATAAAGGATGCGCCCTTTTAGTTGAATGTAAGGCATATTCCCATTGATCTCGGCTATTTTGTAAAAGCGGCTGCGGTCTATGTATTTGTAAGGAAAATAAAACAACAAGTCTTCATAAGAAGAAATATCAGCTTCCTTCTGCAAAATTTCCGCCTTTTTAGGTCCTACACCCTGCAGATACGTTATAGACCGTTTATCAAGATCAAGCATTTCACTTTATAAATTACACCTGTCTGCAAAAATAGCATTTGCAACCAACAGATCAAAAGGTGTCGTTATCTTTATATTCTCACGGTTACCTTCCACTGTATGCACAACTTCCCCTATCGCTTCAACAACCGAAGCATCATCTGTAAACAAAGGTGAATACGGCTGTTTATAAGCCTTCAATAATAAACAGGAAGAAAATACCTGAGGCGTTTGTACGGCAATATATCGACTACGGTCTACCGGATGGCTGCCTTCGCCATCCAATTCACGTAAAGATTCAATCATCGGCATTACCGGGATAGCATTACCGCATTGTTGCGCTTTTTCAAAGCAAGCCGTTATCACTTCTTTGGAAACAAACGGACGTACTCCATCGTGCACACCAACGAAAACATTTTCGTTCCTCCCGAAAGAAACTCCAAACCGTTCCGAAAGAAATTCCAAACCGTTCCGAACGGAATGAAAACGAGTCTCTCCTCCGTTAACAACCTCATGGGGCACACCACATCCTATTTCTTTACACAACATCTTCCAATAAGACTGATGTTCTTCCGGTAAAACCAATATAAGGCGGGCAGCCTCATCCCATTGGTGAAAAGTCTCCAACGTATGCATCAATACAGGTTTTCCGTTCATTGGTATGAATTGTTTGGGTAAATCGCCTCCCATACGAAGCCCTTTACCTCCGGCAACTATCAATACAAACTTCTTCATACATCCAATTCTTCCAGTATTTTTTTCACTTCCCCGTCTGCTTTATATAATTTTTCCTTACAAAGTTTGATCAGGCGGGTTGCCTCTTTCACTTTCTCCGAAAGAATGTCAACATCCAAATCGCCATTTTCAATATCAGCTACAATCTCACGAAGTTTCTCTACTGCTTCGTTATATGTTTCTTTCTTCTCTGCCATATCATTTTATTTTATTTACCGTACTATATACACTACCATCGGCAAACCGGGTTATCAATTCGTCACCAGGTTGCAAGTCTGCAGCGTGCTTTATAATTTTTCCGTTCTTCAAAGATAAGCTATATCCACGTTTCAAAATATATTCCGGCGAAGCCATTTTTATAAATTGTTCTGTAAGCTGTATAAAACGTTCGCCTTCTTTCAATTTAAAAACCGCCAAGTTTCCCAATCGTAGCCGGGCAGCATTCAGCAAAGAATTGCGTAACTTTAAAAGAGAAGATGCTGCAGTTGGCAATTTGCTTCCTAATGCCTGCAATGTAGCCCGGTTTCGTTCGATCTTATTTACCGCTATTGCAGGCAACCGGTTTCCTACCAATTGGAGATAGTTCTTTCGTTTTTGAAGAACATCAACAGCTGATGCACAAATATCTTGCTGCAAAGCATTTAATTCGTCTGCAGCTGCGTCCATTCGTCCAATAAGAAACTCAGCCACAGCCGTAGGTGTTTTCATTCGGGTATGAGCTACCATATCAACAATCGTATCATCCCGCTCATGGCCAATTCCTGTAATAACAGGCAACGGGAACTGGGCACAATTAGCAGCCAGCAAATAAGAATCGAAACTATTCAAATCCGACGTTGCACCACCACCCCGGATGATAACCACGACATCAAAACTATCTGCATAATGATAAATCTTATCCAATGCTGAAATGACGGAAGCCTCCGTTTTTTCACCTTGCATCAAAGCCGGGAAAAGTTTCACATAAAAAGGATAGCCTGCTTTGTTCAAAGATAACTGATTCAGAAAATCTTCATATCCGGCGGCCGTAGCAGAGGTAACCACCGCAATTCGTTGTGGCAATGCAGGAAAAGGAAGTTCTTTATTTAATGTCAATACTCCTTCTTCCTGTAACTGACGAATTATCTCCATCCGCTTACGCACCATATCACCCAAAGTGTAAGCGGGATCAATATCTATAACAGTCAGGCTAAAACCATACAATTCATGAAACTCAACAATAACTTTTACCAGTACCTTTATTCCGGAAGCAAACAACTGCCCGGTTTCCATTTCAAAATAAGGTTTCACCATACGGAACGTTTTCGCCCATATCGTTCCTCTGGCACGAGCTACAATTTGTCCTGTTATTGTATTTTTTTCGATAAATTCCAAATAACAATGTCCGGAAGACATATTTGTACGCACATCACTCATTTCGGCACGTACCCAATAAGTATCGGAAAAAGATTCATAGACCGTTTTCTTTACCCGGGTTGTTAATTCCAAGAGTGAAAACGCTTCTTTTTCAATCTCTATGCTATTCTGTTCTTGCGACATATTTATTCTTGTTTTTATACGCTTTGAACACATCCGGAATACCATATCCCAACTCCGCATCCGGCTGGTTGTATTGGCTGGATGATCGTTGCAATAACTCTATCATTTCCTTATTGCTCAATTCCGGGAATGCCTGCCATAAACAAACTCCCAAGCCGGCAAGGATAGGAGTTGAAAAAGATGTCCCGTTTGCGTAATGTATATTACCCGAAGAATCTATTACACAACAACCACTACCCAAAGCAACAACATCGGGTTTTACCCTGTAATCCGCCGTAAGCCCAACGGAACTAAACACACTCTTTTTCTTCTTCTCAGTTATTGCTCCTACGGTTACGACATCAGAAGCATCCGAAGGGAAAGTTATTTTCTCCCAATAACCATTTCCTTCGTTGCCGGCGCTGCAAAACACCAAAATTCCTTTTTCAGAAGCCTTATGCGCAGCACGGCTGATAAGTGCAGTCTTTCCATCCAAAGCCGACTGACTGTAAATCAACTCGCCCGCATCATACGTAAAATACCCTAAAGAAGAAGTAATAACATCAACCCCAACGCTATCGGCAAACTCAACAGAAGCAGCCCAATAATCTTCTTCTATCGGATATTCAGACCGGCTATCTTCACTTTTTATCAGCCAATAAGATGCTTCGGGAGCTGTACCCACCATTAAACCCGGGACATTTGAAGCCAAACAAGACAATACCTTAGTCCCATGGTCGTCATCACCAAAAACACTTTCTCCGGGAAAAACAAAATTCTGTGTACCCAGTAGCTTCAATGAGCTAAATATACTTATACGGTCTACATTCATGAATCCGGCATCAATCACGGCTATTTGCATACCTTCACCCTTATATCCGGCATTATGTAATTTTACACCGTTCAACATTTTAATCTGTTCTTCTGCATAACCATAAAACGTTTTTAAAGGTTCGTCCGAAGGTACAAATAAAGACGTATCATCACGAGCTACGACCTTTGTTTCCCGATCTCCTTTCCAGACCCATTTCACAGAATCCACAAAAGAAAGTCGTTTTAACTGTTCGGAAGCCAGGCTATCAGCACATGCCACAACTACTGTCGAAAACCATTTGCTCTGTACGATTGGTTTTCCTCCACAATCAGTCAATGAATCCAAATAGGCACGGGCAATAGGCAAATCAGAAACTGAGATTTGTTTTCCTTGTTTTGCCCGGCGTTCTATTGCACGTTCGGAGAGATAGGCTTCCGGTTTATCAACCGTATAACCGGAATTCCCTTTATCTTTCAGATAGACACGAAAACAGTAACTTTCACCGGCGCAAAGCCATAAAGACAGGCAACTAAACAATAATACTGCTATATATTTATTCATATGATATTTATCTACACAATACACACGGGTTACAAAGGTACGAATAATGCATAAAATATACTATAACACACAAACATACTAAAACAAACAACCCTTCATGGTTCTTGCCAGACAAGCCATGAAGGGTTGATTTATTTCAGTATATATCTATTATTTACTCGCTGATATTGCAGATCGGTATTTCCCGTTTTACACTCTGACGCAAAGATATTAATGTTTCAGTTGCCGTAACTCCCGGAATTTCCTGAATTTTAGAATTCAAAAGCTCCATCAGATGCTCGTTGTCACGCGCATACAATTTAATAAGCATTGTATACGGTCCCGTAGTAAAATGACATTCTACTACTTCCGGAATTTTCTCAAACTCCGGAACTACATCTTTATACATAGATCCGCGTTCCAGCTTAACACCAATATAAGTACAGGTATTATAACCCAAAATTTTCGGATTGATATGATATCCCGACCCAACGATCACATTCATATCAATCATGCGCTGTACCCGTTGATGAATGGCTGCACGTGAGACACCACATTCTTCGGCAACATCCTTAAAAGGAATCCTGGCATTTTTTGAAATAATGTTCAATATCTGCCGATCCAGTTTGTCAATCTTCTCCATTTTTCAATTTGCTTTATAATGCACTATAGTTTAATGTATCAAAAGTATATAATTAATTTGAATCAAATGTCATTCTGAAAGAAAAAAGTGCTAAATAAATAATAAAGGCGGGCAAATAATGCTTTTTAGCATATTTTGCCCGCCCGTTAACTAAACAAAGGAAATATTATTTCTTGTCGTCGTCTTTTACAATTTCCAGCAATTCCACTTCAAACTTCAATGTACTATTCGGTTTGATATCCTGGCCTGCGCCGCGTTCGCCATAAGCTAATTCTGCAGGAATCCAGAAAATGTATTTAGATCCTACTGGCATCAACTTAAGGCCTTCTGTCCAACCTTTGATAACATTACCTACACCAATTGTCAATGGTTCGCCGCGATCAAGTGAGCTGTCAAATTTTGTACCGTCCAACAAAGTACCGGTATAATGAACTTTTACTTTATCATCATCAGTAGGTTTTGCACCTGTACCTTCTTTTTCCACTTTATATTGAAGACCGCTCGGAGTTGTAATAACACCGTCTTTTGTCTTATTTTCAGCAAGGAATTTATCACCTTCTTCTTTTGTTTTACTTGCTTCACGAGCTTGAGCTTCTACAAAATAAGTCTGCAAATAATTCTGTGCTTCCTGCATAGACATCTTTGTAGAATCACCTTTAATAGCCTGAACAAAACCTGCAATCAATGCATCGATGTTAGCTTCGCCACCAGGCAAAGTTTTCAGGTTTTCCTTATAGTTCAAACCGGTGCTTACACCGATTGCATAACTTGCACTGTCAGCGGCAGTTTTTAAATTTGCCGTAGGATGCGAATTGCAAGAAGAGGCAGAGATACCTAATGCCACAATAGCTGTAGTAGCTAATACACCAAACTTTTTCATTTTCTTTTTGTATTTAATCATTTTACTATATCCAATAATTCAACATCAAACACGAGCGTACTGTTCGGTTCGATTGCTTCTCCGGCACCATGTTCGCCATAAGCCAAGTCGGAAGGGATAAACAATCTCCATTTAGAACCGACTTCCATTAACTGTAATGCCTCAACCCATCCCGGAATAACTTGCGATACACCAAACACTGCGGGTTCGCCTCTTTGCACAGAACTATCAAAAACAGTCCCATTTATCAAAGTTCCGTGATAATGACATTTTACTTTATCTGATGCTGTAGGCTTTGCACCGGTTCCTTTCTTCAGTACCTCATATTGCAGTCCGCTAGGCAATACATTTACGCCTGCTTTATGCTTATTGATATTCAAAAATTCTTCTCCTGCTTTTTTATTAATCTCCAACTTTTCCTGTTGAAGTTTTACAAAATAATCATTGATTATCTGTTTTGCCTCATCATAGCTTATAACAGGTTTGGTTTCAGACAATACGTCTTTCAGTCCTTGCATGAAATCTTCAACCTGAAGATTATTGATTCCAGAGTTCTGGAAATTATTGCCGATACTTAAACCAAGGGCATAACTTACTTTATCCATTTTTTTCTTGTTCAACTAATTATGAGATACAAAAGTAATGCTTTTAACCGGACAATCACCAAAAGGAAATACTTTTTTATTACTTTTGCATCAATTATGAATGAACGGCAAACCGAATTAACAAGATTTTCATTGCTCTTTGATCAATTTAAGGAGCCTTTTATTTTGTTTGCCAATTCATGCGCACGTGATATGGCTGCTACAGAAGGAACAGTATTGATCCCGATGATATAAAAATATCACTATTCACTCCTCAAAGTATTCACAGGATTGTAAGTTGCTACAATATAACCATGCCAACTTACCGTAAACAGCGTAAGAAGCAAAACTGCAACACCCGCTATCAGCGTATCTGTAAAACAAACATTGACTCGATAGACAAAACTACTCAGCCAATTGTCTAACATAATCCATACAATTGGCACGGCAATAATATAAGCAACTAATATTTGCTCGACAAATGGCTTGTTCAACCCATAAATAATCTGCCATATCTTTGCTCCGTTTATTTTACGGATTCCTATTTCTTTCGCACGTTGTTCGGTTGCATATAAAACGATGCCGAAAAGCCCGGACAAAGTGAGTAGTATACTGATTAAAGAATACATCACCAGCAGATGCGACAATTCGATTGTTTTATTGCTTTTCTCCAAATACACATCATACAAGTCCCGATAAGTGAAGTAAAGCTCAGGCGCCATTTTCTCCCATGTTGCCTTTATCTTCTCCAACATCTCCTGCCGGTTATTTTCATTAAGACGTACTTGTATCAGACTATATGGGCCGGAAGAAAATATATAGGTAATCCCGGGATTCACCTCCGACTGCATTCCATTCGTATATAAATCTTCTATTACACCAGCGATAACAGCAGGCGGTTCACCCACCTTCTCCATCTGTCCGAAATAAGTATCATAAAGGCGTACTTCTTTGCCTACCGGGTTCTCGCCCTTCGGAACAAAAAGGCATTGATATTGCCGGTTTATATAAACCGGTATCGCATATTGTTTCATAGCCTGCGACACATCCAATCCTTGCAGGATATTCAAATCCATCACCTTTAAATAATTACTATCCCCACCAAACTGTACCATCGAATGATACTCTTCCGTACCGTCATCTCTCTTTACTACCATTTGGCGCATCGCCAATGCCCAAACAGAGCTTTTAGATAATGACACTTCTCCTATTCCGGGATAACGTTGTATTTCCTTTGCCAGAGATTCTATAATCCGAGACGAACCGGTCTCTTGCCACGATCCTATTTCCACCAGATTCCGGTAACGTTCTCCATTGCTTTTTGTTAGATCCAGCTGGCGGTAAATCGTTTGAGTTGCAAACAACAGACCGATGGATATAGCAAATTGGGCTACCGACAAAACCGCCACCACACGCCTTTTCCTACTTCCCATGAACTGCATTCGATAATCCAGATGAGACATCCGTGTTACTTGCCGGCTCAAATAAATAGCCGGCAGGACAGAGAGTAGCAAAATAAAGCCTCCAATCACCGGAAACACTTGTTCACTGAACAGAAACGATAATGACAACCTCCCGGAAATCATTTTATTAAACAAAGGCAATAAGTCAATAGTAAAAAGCAGGGATAAAAGAAAAGCAACCAATACCGTCAACAATGTATCGACAAACAATTGACAATAAATATTTCTATTACTCGCTCCCATCAACCGCTGTGTATAAATCATTCGCACCTGCTGCAATATTCGCGAAAAACTGAGATTTACATAATTAAAGCAGGCTATCAGTAAAATCAACAAAGCCGAAACCAGCCCTACATATAGCAGCATCCGGTTTGTACGATTCACAAAAGCAATAACGCTGAACTCCTGAAAATAACTATCTTCTAAGGAATAGAAATAATAACGTCCGTCTTGTGCTCCTAAAGTAGATACATTATCTTTCTTTATTTTCCGGGCAAACGCATCCTTATCAAAGGACGAATCAACCCGCAACAAAGTAACTCCTCCCGTAAAGTCTTTCTTTGTACGCATCAACGCATCAAACTTCAAATACGACTGAGGATAATCTTTCAATACAGCAGCTACTTCAAAGGTCGTAGTTTCAGCTTCATTCTCATCCCGGAAGAAATGGTCAAGAGACCAGGCTACA
The DNA here is from genome assembly GCF_900232875.1 of Parabacteroides provencensis. Classification (NCBI taxonomy): domain Bacteria; kingdom Pseudomonadati; phylum Bacteroidota; class Bacteroidia; order Bacteroidales; family Tannerellaceae; genus Parabacteroides; species Parabacteroides provencensis. The sequence continues at coordinate 714,526 of NZ_LT960489.1, forward strand.
GTGAGCATCTGACCGACAGGATTATTCCGTCCAAAAAGACGGCTAGCATACGATTCGCTCAAAGCAATCTTGTTTGGTACGGATAAAGCCTCATCCAAATCACCATATAACGTTTCGTAAGGAAAGAAATGAGCGAAAGTGGAGTCGGCAGTAACGAGCAGCATTGGATCATACCGATTTTCACCCACCTCAACATAACGCATAGTAGTCCAACCCAACTGAAGATAATCCTTCACCTCCGGATAGTTTTCTTTCAGGTAACCCGGCACATCACGATAGACATAAACCACTTGCTCTCCCGACACCATAGGCGAGTCTTGTGTCATAAAAACAATATTATCCCGCTCAGGATTCTTAGCTTCCATACCCAATTCATAAATAGCATATGCTATCAGAACATTCGTACAAGTAATGCCGACTGCCAAACTCAGTATGGAAATAATAGCAAACACTTTATTACGCCACCAGCTACGAAGTATCAGTTTTAAAGTAATAGATTGCATAATAATATTCTTTATTCAAACTTATAATCCAAAACTAAGCGTAGCCAGGATAAAAGGCAATGAAGATCGGAATAAAACGACAATTCCTCCACTAAATCGTCCAAATATTAGACAATCCGCATAACAAAATAATTTATACTTTTCATTTACCTATTTTCTATAAGCAGATAAAAATTACATTTGTAACGACTTACAATTTAATACGGTTATGAGAGATGGAAAAATAGTAATTGTTGACGACAATGAAGTGGTATTAAAAACACTCCGTATAATTCTATCCCGCGAATTCAGAACTATCCAATGCATTTCCGCACCACCTTTACTCTCTGCATTATTACGGGAAAATGATGTAGATGTCGTCTTATTGGATATGAATTTCGGAATAGGGAAGCATACAGGAAAAGAAGGTTTATTTTGGCTGGAAAATATTCTCGAACGGGAAAAACCACCAGCAGTTGTACTGATTACAGCTTATGGAGACATTGGCTTAGCCGTTTCTTCCCTAAAAAAAGGAGCAACCGATTTTATTGTCAAACCATGGAATAACGATAAGTTGGTAGAAACCATCATAGCAGCATGGAAAAAACATCGAAAAAGTACATCTAAAGAGTCGGTTTCCGAAGAAGAAGAAATAATAACTCTGCTATTAAACTATTTCCTAAAAAAACAAGCAACTGCTTATGGCAAACCTTTACCTTCTTTAGATGATGAAGCTCGTAATAAATTGATAAATATACTTAAGCAAAACAACATTCAACAATTGGAACAATGCATCGAACGAGCTATATTATTTGCCAATTCTGACACATTGACCACACAAGATATTTATCCGGAAAATACTCCGGCAGACAACAAGCAAACTTCTCAAAGCTCCCTAACATTAGAAGAAATGGAAAAACAATTCATCAAAGAAATTCTACAGGAGAAGAAAGGGAATCTGACATTATGCTCTCAACAACTAAACATTAGCAGACAGACTTTATACAACAAAATAAAAAAATATAATTTATAAATTGTTTTATTATGAGCTATCTCTTTATAATTTGTACATTCGCGCTCCCAAATAAGAAAGGACAATACAATGCGTAGCCACAGACTATATCTAAAATTGGCAGGCAGCATTTTTCTAATTGTATTGTTGGCATACTGCAGCGCATTGTTGTTAATAACCGGATACAGTTATACATTATCTTTTATCAGTCTTTTATTTATCCTGTTGATAACCCTGTTAATAAACCGGTGGATAAACAAAGCAAATCATCAAATCGAAAGTTTCTTCAATACATTAAAGAACCACGACTACTCATTACACTTTCAAGAGAAGCAAAAGGACCTATTTCTATCTGGTTTATATAAAGAAATGAATAACATAATCACTATAATCGGAGATATCCGACAAACAACAGAAGAGAAACAACTATATTATGAAAGTATTTTACGTGTATTAACACATGAGATAAGAAATTCAATAACTCCTATTTCATCCCTCTCGGCAGATTTACTAAAATATTATGACTCTTATGAACCGGCTGAATTAAAAAACGGATTGGAGGTTATTAACAATCAAGCACAAGACATATCTGCATTCTTAGATTCGTACTATCAGCTAACTCATCTGCCTCAACCGGAAAAGAAACAAATAAATATTCAAATCTTATTGAAAAAGCTGGAAAGATTATTCCACGCAGAGCCTGATAATGAAAAAATACAATATATCTGTGATAAGCCTGTATTTTTGCAAATTGATTCCCACTTAATTACTTTGGCATTAATTAATTTAATAAGAAACGCATTGCAAGCAATATCCAACAGAGAAAATGGATTTATATCAGTAGAAGTAAAAGAGACAAAAAAACATATTCATATAATAATTGCAGATAACGGACCAGGTATTCCACAAGAACTCCTATCAGCAATCTTCACTCCGTTCTTCTCGACAAAACCGAAAGGAAGTGGCATTGGATTAAGCATTTCACAACGCATTATGCAATTGCACAATGGGCTACTGACAGTAAATTCACTACCAAATATCCGCACCACCTTTACTTTACAATTCCAATCTGAAGCATAAAAAGGATGTATCTCTAACAAGCTGAACATAAGCAGTTAATAATCCTATCCAGGTTTCATATTATCAAACAAAAAAGGTTCATCCAACAACAAATCATACATCTGTCGGATGAACCTGAAATCTTACATTCCAAAAGGGCAACCCCTAAAAGCTAATATCCTAATTCAAAAGGCTGCTCCGTTGCCTGTACACCTTCCGACATCCATTTAGGCATCGGGCTCTTCTTCAAATAATGATCGAAGAACTGGAACATGCGCTTCTGAAAGTCTACACGATCTGCCATTGGTTCCGGCCAATGAGGACTTCCCGGATAGTTAAGCAGCCAGGCCGGTTTATGTAAACGTTTCAAAGCAATAAAATATTCTATTCCCTGATACCAGGGCACATGTCCATCTGCATCATTATGCATGATAAGGATTGGCGTTTGCACCTTATCCATATGGAAAAGGGGTGAATTTTCAAGGTATTGCAATGGTGCACTCCAGGGAGTTCCACCAATACGGCTCTGCGTATGCTCATACTGGAATGAGCGGTTCAAACCTGATCCCCAACGAATACCGCCATACGCGCTAAACATATTTACGACAGGTGCTCCAGACTCGATAGCCGCAAACAGATTGGTGCGTGTTGCCAGATAAGCCACCTGATAACCGCCCCAGCTATGGCCTTGTGCAGCAATCGCTTTTTCATCAATATAGCCTTTAGCAATCATCATGGTTACACCCGGCATAACACAATTATAACAACTCTGTCCGGGGTAGCCGTCTACATAACGTACATCCGGATTAAAAATAATATATTCATGACTGTTGTATAAATGATAATCCACAGTAGAGCGTCCGGGTTCAGGCATGTGGTAGCTATAATATGTGTCGGCGTTCCGTTCGTAGAAATTGACAATCATCGGATATTTCTTCTTCGGATCAAAATTGGCAGGCTTATACACCACGCCCTCCAACGGACGGCCATCCAAAGAAATCCAGGAAACCATTTCTGTTGTTCCCCAAATGAAACCTTCCTGCTGCCGGCTACCATGAGTCAGCTGGACAGATTGTTTAAAACTCATATCTGAAAGACGAATATCCGGATATTGTTCAAATGTCTCAGATGTATAAATAACTGCATCCGTATTCTTAGCCTTTAAAGGAACACTCAGCATGAAGTTGCCTGCAAGCAATGTTTTAGGTGCTCCCGGAGAAGACAACTTTGCCTGATAATAACCATACCCTTTCGTTGTCCGGTTGAAGCCCCTTAATAATTGGGTTTGGCTCGGATCAATAGCACGTGCTTCCTTATCCAAGCATATCAAATTATAAGATATATCTTTCTTTTTTCCGTCCACTGTAAGGTTCACAGGCGCAGCCTCTCCTATCGGATCAAAACGCCAAAGGTCATAACGGTCATACACCAGTAAATATTTATCGTCCATTGTCCATCCTGCCGAGCCATAGGAACCGGGATAATCAGGGACATCATTTTCTTCGTCCCAAGCAGGGAACGTTTGCGGAGTAGAAAGACGATACTTCGTGCCGCTTGCCAAAGCAATAGTATACCAACTGCTATCCGTTTCAGCATACCAATAAGCATATTTGCCTGCCGGAGAAATATCCAAATCACCGTAATCGGCCGTTAGCAACGGTTTTCTCTCTCCATTATCCAACGACACGGTATAATAATCACTGCGAGTACGTCCTTCCCACATAGAAGAAAGAGAATAAGGACGCGAAGTAGAGAGCAAAGCAACAGATGAATTACCTTCATTACCTAACTTAATATCAGGCAATTCCTTATCGGCCAGTTGAAACAGAGAGCCATCACTTAAATTATAGACTGCACGATAACTTCGTTTCAGTTCCTTTTCCTTATTATAATTTTGTACAGTATACTGAACTGGTTCATTCCAGCTCCACACCTGTACTTCCGGACGATTGGCGGCCAGAATAGTCGTATCTTTTTGCTTCGGCTCAGGTGAAGTACCAAAGAAAAGACGGGCGGCATTCTTTGAGAACTGCAACTCTCCATTTTCATTCACTACCCAGCCGGTTGGGAAAGCTTTATTGCCCCGTCCGGCAAGTAATTTAGCCGGCACATTATTCTCGGACAACCATAAATCGAGTGCTTTATATACCGAATCTTTATCAGTACAATAAAGAAAAGCTATACGGTTACCTTGTTCATCGAAAGTTGTCTGTTTAAACACACCTTTTCCCTCCTTGATCAAGACAGGTGTTCCCTTATCCGGATTCAATGTAAATAAACCAGGCTGCAACTCTTTATCTTCAATAGAAATGTAGAAAAGCATAGCACTTTTTTTCGCAAACTTATATTCTGTTACAGACGGGAATTGAAATGTTTTGCTTCCATCCAGGGAACGGATATACAACGTAGAATCTTTCCGGCCACGTTGATAAGCTATCCAATCGGCAGATTCCGCTAATTTGTAGTTTTTCAGAGAGTCAATCGTCTCCTGTTTCCCGGATAAATGATAAATAATCAATTTATCCATAGGCATATCATCTTCCTTCGTCTTTTTCAACTTTAAAGAGTCTGTTTCCTTCACCGTTGGTTTACTTACAGCAAGTAAGTAACGGGAAGAAGAAGAAAAAACAGCTTTATCAGCCGGGCAAAAAGAAGCTACCTCTTTTCCTTTTGCATCATATAACTTAACGGTAGCATCCCCAACCCAAGGCTCCATTTGACAAGTTACCCATTTACCATCATCGGAAATACTTTTAGAAGAAATACGGTTCCATTCAACCAGATTTTCGAAAGTCATGGCTTTGCCTGCCTCTTGTGCAACAGCAGGATAAGTAATACCCAAACAGGCAAGCCACAGCAGTTTTTTCAGATATTTCATATACGCGGCATTTATATTATTAATGTAAATGCAATATTACGCGTTTTTCTCTTATTTAGCTAATTCTTTCCCTAGCATTTGGTTTGCTTCATTACTCTACAAAACTGAAGCAAGGGATGGATAGTACAAAAAAATAGCTCTTATTCTGCCACTCCTTAGTTTTATGTTGTACTTTTACGCGGGCTAACCACCCTGCATGATCGAACTTTATTCGGTAATTGGAAACATTAAATAATTACTTATTAAACACATTACAAAAATGACAACTCGCAGAAACTTCCTTAGAAACGGCGGCCTTGCACTGGCCGGCCTAATGGTTGGAGAGAAATCGATTGCCAGCATGGCCGAAGCAGCAGGCAAGTACGACAGCATGCCCGGCACAGCAGCCGCTTTGCAGTATGTTTGCCAGCGTCCGGCACCGGAGAAACGCCAATTCACCTCCGAAGCAGTAGAAAAAGCTATCAAGACGACAAAAGCCAAACTGAAAGACGAAAAACTGGCCTGGATGTTCGAGAACTGTTTCCCCAACACACTTGACACCACTTGCGAACACAAGATGATTAACGGCAAGCCGGACACCTTCGTCCTTACCGGAGACATCCACGCTATGTGGTTGCGCGATTCGTCGGCACAGGTATTCCCACATATCCAGTTTGCCAACGAAGATCCGAAGGTGAAAACCATGCTTGCCGGTGTTATCAACCGCCAGACTTGGTGCATACTGAAAGACCCCTACGCCAACGGCTTCAACGAAGGCCCGACAGGCAGCGAATGGGAAAGCGACAACACCGAAATGAAGAAAGAGCTTCACGAACGCAAATGGGAAATTGATTCGCTTTGCTATCCCATCCGTCTGGCTTATCATTACTGGAAGAAAACGGGCGACACCTCACCCTTCGACGCCGATTGGGAAAAGGCCATGCAATCCGTATACAAAACATTCATCGAACAACAACGCAAAGACAGTCTGGGTCCGTACAAGTTCACACGCGTAACAGACCGTCAGGGAGACACCCTGCTTAACGACGGCTGGGGAAGCCCCGTTCGTCCGGTGGGACTGATCGTTTCTTCTTTCCGCCCTTCAGACGATGCCACTCTGTTTGGTTTCCTTATCCCGTCCAACCTGTTTGCCATCACTTCACTTCGCCAGTTGGCCGAGATGATGCGCACAATAAAAGGCAACAACGCATTTGCCACCCAGTGCGAAGCCCTTGCCAAAGAAGTAGACGCTGCCGTAAAAGAATACGGTATCATCAACCATCCGAAGTTCGGTAAAATATATGCATTTGAAGTAGACGGCTTCTACAACCATGTATTTATGGACGACGCAAACGTGCCTAGCCTGCTGGCTCTGCCTTATCTAGGTTGTGTAGACGCAAACGACCCCATCTACCAGAACACCCGCAAGTTCGTATTGAGCGAATACAACCCGTATTTCTTTAAAGGCACGGCCGGCGAAGGAATAGGTGGCCCGCACATCGGATTCGGTTACATCTGGCCGATGAGTATCATTATGCGTTGCAACACAACAAAAGACGCCGAAGAAATACGCAAGTGCGTTAAGATGCTTCGCGACACCGATGCCAATACAGGCTTTATGCACGAATCATTCTATAAAGACGATCCAAGCAAATTCACCCGCTCATGGTTTGCGTGGGTAAACACCCTGTTTGGCGAAATGATTTACCGCCTCGTAAACGAAGGCAAAGTAGATATCCTGAATAATCTGGGATAAAACGGTGGCACTCCATTATAGCGGGCTCATGGCCCGCTATTTCATAAACCTACCTGCCTGCCAACAGAATCTCTTTCAGCTTCATTACCCCCTCCGAAGCTCCTGTCTGGATATGCTGTATGTCGTTACGATATGTATTCACATCTTTCGGATCAACCAGGAAGATAGGCTGACCTTTGCGCACGTAGTTCAATAAGCCTGCAGCCGGATATACGTTTAAAGATGTACCGATAACGACCACTATATCCGAAGCCTCAACCTCCCGGATAGCCGGTTCGATCATCGGGACAGCTTCACCAAACCAAACAACAAAAGGACGTAGCTGGCGGCCATTCTTATCTTTATCTCCCACGTGCAAATCGGGATTGTCCGGCGAAATATCATAAGTAGTGCCCATGTCGCCCACCGGACACGATTTCATCAGCTCGCCATGCAGATGAATTACAGAAGAGCTTCCGGCACGCTCGTGCAGGTTGTCTATATTCTGGGTGATGATGCACACATCAAAATCCTTTTCCAGTTCAGCCAGGCCGATATGTCCTGCATTCGGTTTGGTATTCAGTAGTTCCCTGCGCCGCTGGTTATAGAAATCGAGGACTAAGCCCGGATTTGCCGCAAATCCTTCGGGAGTTGCGACGTCTTCCACACGATATTTTTCCCATAGCCCGTCCGAATCGCGAAAGGTAGAGATTCCACTTTCGGCACTCATACCGGCGCCTGTCAATACAACTAACTTCTTTTTCATATCCTGATTATTTTGACTACCAACAAATATAGGCATAAGTTTTGGGCGAAACCAAAGAGATTTGTATTAACTTTATTCCCTCAACACACTATACGGTTATGAAAAAGAACATATTCTCCCTGTCACTGCTTGTCTTTATACTAGTTCAATTGCACGTACACAGTCAAAACGCATCTCTCGTGAATCCGTTTATCGGAACAGCCCGGAGCCACGCCCTTTCGCTGTGGGGAAACTACGGAGGAACTTACCCCGGAGCCGTTGCCCCCTGGGGACGCGTGCAACTTACGCCTGAGACCAGCATCCGTCCCTCGGAAAGAGGATATTATTATAGTGACGACAAAATACGTTCCTTCTCGTGCGTAACCCATCGGAGCGGTTACCCGAACGGTTCGGCCGGAAGGGTCCATCTCTTATTCATACCGGATCATATTTCGGAACTATCCCAGGAATACGACGGACATGCTTTCTGCCATACACAAGAACAAGCCACACCGGGATATTACAGCGTACATTTCCAAACCGGAGATCAGGTAGAAACTACAGCTATGGAACGCACCGGAATGTTCCGCTACCACTCGGACAAAGAACAGACAACACTGGTTATCTGTAATGCAGGAAACTTATCTGTCGGTAATCAAAACACGATAAATGCGGATTTCTTTCATACCGTATTCCGGTTCAACCATCCCTGGAAAGAATGTACATTGCGTAACGACACAGCCTACCTGTATTTCGATAAAGCGCAGACAAAAGACGGGCTACAGATAAAACTCGGCACCTCCATCCGTAACTTTGAAGGCAGTCTCAAAAACATGGATGCCGAAATACCCGGCTGGGATTTTGAAGCCGTACGGCAGTCTGCCTACAACCTGTGGGATGAAGAACTAAGCTGCGTCCGGATCGAATCGGATGACAAGGATAACAAAGAAAAGTTTTACACAGCACTTTATCATTCCTTCCTGATGCCCTGGATCGTCTCGGATGTACAAACACAAACAGGCAACACATACGCTGAGTTCTCAGCCTGGGACACATTCCGCTCCCTGCATCCCCTCCTCTCCTTGTTGAAACCGGACCGTCAGAAAGACATGATACGGTCTGCCATGAACGAATACCGTGCCAAAGGCTTTCTTCCAAAAGGCCCCATGACCGGCATGCACATGATACCGGTTCTTGTAGATGCCTACGTAAAAGAGGCGGTAGACGAAAATGCGGAAGAATTATACCAGGCCATGCTATCCTGCTACGGCGAAAGAGATCTACAGAACTCTCTGAGCGAATACCTGCAGAAGGGCTATATCGGAGCTTCCAAAGAAAAATCGGTCAGTATCACAGCAGAATTTGCCTACGACGACTGGGCTTTAGGCCACTTTGCCCGATTAACAGGACGGAAAGCAGATGCGGAGAAGCTGATACGCCGTTCGTTTAATTACCGGAATCTGTTTGACGGGCAAACATTGTTCATGTTGCCAAAGGATGAAAACGGTTTTGTCCGTAATTCCGGAGAACTGGGATATCAGGAAAGCAACCGGTGGACAGCCTCCTGTTTCGTCCCGCATAATATACAAGATTTAATCAACTTATCCGGCGGCACCAATGATTTTGTAAACCATTTACAGAAAGGGTATAGCGAAGGTAAAATCATACACGATAACGAACCCGTTTTCCATTATCCATACCTCCTCTGCTGGGCGGGCAGGCCGGATATTACGCACCGGATAGTAAACAGAATCCTTAATGAAGATTACTCCTCGCGTCCGGGCGGCATTCCGGGAAATGACGACTTAGGGTCTACCTCCAGCTGGTTCGTATTCAGCGCCCTCGGACTATTTCCTGCCTGTCCGGGGACTGGCGAATATATACTGACACCTCCGTTATTCGACCACATAGAAATCCGTCTGCACAATGGCAAGACCCTCACAATCGACACCGAAGACGAGCCACAACAAGCTGCAACCTCCTACCCTACCATACTATTCAATGGAAAAATGCACAATAGTATGTACATCGATCACCATGCTATTGCAAACGGAGGAAGGTTTGCATTTGACTACGGCAGCCCTATAACCGATTTTTCTTCTTACAAAAGGCCATTCTCCGAAACAAAGGAGAAGCCGGATTTTAAGATAACGGCCACTATTCCGGTTCAAAGTACAATGTCTCCCAACCAGTCCAATCATATTGTCTTCCACGTCACCAACAAAGGCGTTCAAGGTTCCTTCGCAGCCTGTTTGTATGATGACACAGCACAGATAGCCACCAAGCGGGTAATGGTACAACAAGGGCATACCCTCGCAGATACACTCTCATTCACACTCTATAAAGAAGGAAAACACAAGATTAACCTGGGAGACTACACCTATACCATAGTGGTAAAGGATTCGGCAGAGCGTACACAACCTTTTATCTGCACCCGGATCATTGGCTCTCCCTTGCTACCCGTAAACGAGAAGGTGAGCTGGCAAATAGTTTGCAAGAACATATCCGGCAAACCGCATAAAAGAGAAGTTCCTGTCTTAGTAAACGGAAAGGCAGTTGCCACCCTAAAAGTTTCCCTGGCACCGGGAGAGCAACAGACAATAAGCATGCCATATACCGCCTGCCGCGAAGGCTTTCTGGACGTAAATGTCTTAGGTTGCCATAAACGGGTAAAAGCCTATTCACAAAATACGTCAGCCTGTTTGCTGCATCTCGATTACAACCACAAAGACGACCTGTTTGTATATGACCAGTCCGGCTTTGGCAACCATGGTGAATTGCACGGTAGCCTTCAGTGGGGCAAACAAGGCGGACAAGGAACCATACAAACCGGAGAACAAGCCTATGTCGTATTCCCACTCTCCGAGAGCCTGCAATCTGTCTACAATAATCAACTGACAATAGCCACTTGGATCTATCCGCAAGAGCCACCCAGGGGTGATGCCGATTTCTTTACAAAAGGAGATTACAGCCTGTTCAAGATGGAGGGTGCCCGCCGGCTGGCATTCTTCGCCGGAGGCTGGGGACGGGGCGAGTGCCAGGTCAATGTACCGGAAGACTGGTACACCCGTTGGCATCATATCGCAGGAGTATGTACCGGTTCCAGCATTAAACTATACATAGACGGGCAATTGATACAGGAAATACAGGTCGAGGGAGAGCTGGCGGAGACAGAATTACCTTGGAATCTGGGACGTAATGCCGAGATGCCTTACAGTCGCTTCTCCCACATGAAATTCGGTTCAAGCCGGATATACGGAGCTGCTCTGTCGGATGAAGAGGTAGCCGGCCTATACGAGGCAGGCTATAATGTGTTTGTGGGATCAAGAAACGCAGATAACGCAGACGGGTACAGATGAACGCAGATATATTTTTTAAGAGAGACATCTTTTCGCTATATTTGCAACCTATATCATAACAGCGTATAAGACAGAAATAAATGGAAAATCGTCCGCAAAGACTACCGGCACCCTTGCTATCCATCGTCCCGATCATTGTACTGATTGTCCTCCTTTTCTTTACAATCCGTACATTCGGAAGTGATGCATTAAATGGCGGCAGCCAGATTGTATTACTCACAACAACGGCGATATGTTCCCTCCTGGCTATCGTAGTCTGCAAAACGAAATGGAAAGACATCGAACAAGCTATCTGCAATAACATATTAGGTGTGTCGGTTGCACTCATTATCCTGCTATTGATAGGGGCTTTATCGGGCAGCTGGATGATAAGCGGGGTTGTACCCACACTGATTTATTACGGAATGCAGATACTGCATCCCAGTTTCTTTCTGGCATCTTGTTGCATTATCTGTTCTATCGTATCGGTTATGACAGGCAGTTCGTGGACAACTATCGCAACCATTGGTATTGCACTGATGGGCATTGGGGAAGCACAAGGTTTTTCTACCGGATGGATTGCCGGGGCTATCATATCGGGAGCTTATTTCGGTGACAAGATCTCCCCCCTTTCCGACACGACAGTTCTGGCTTCATCCGTAACGCACACCCCGTTATTCACGCACATTCGTTATATGATGTTCACAACGGTACCCTCCATGCTGATTACCTTAACCATCTTTACAATTGCGGGATTTACACAGGATAACGCAGGCAACGAACAAATAGCCGCCTTCTCGGAATCACTAAAAAGCACCTTCAACATTTCACTCTGGCTGCTCATTGTACCTGTAATAACCGGTATTCTGATTGCCCGCAAAGTACCGTCGTTAATTACTTTATTCGTATCATCGGCATTGGCTGGTGTATTCGCTCTTTTTTTTCAGCCCCATCTGCTACAAGAGATTTCAGGGCTTCCGGCAGAAGGAGTACAAGCTTCTTTCAAAGGTTTATTCATGACATTTTACGGAAGCACCCAGATAGAGACACACAACGAGGCACTGAACAACCTGGTAGCTACCCGGGGAATGGCAGGTATGATGAACACGATCTGGCTTATTATCTGTGCCATGTGTTTCGGCGGTGCCATGACAGCCAGCGGAATGCTGGAAAGTATAACTTCCGTATTCCTGCGCTTTATGAAACGCAGGGTGGGCATGGTAGCTTCTACCGTGATGTCCGGTTTATTTCTGAATATATGTACGGCAGACCAATACATATCCATTATCCTGACAGGTAATATGTTTAAAGATATATACAAACGAAAAGGCTATGAAAGCCGTCTGCTTAGCCGCACGACAGAAGACTCGGTAACGGTCACTTCCGTACTGATTCCCTGGAACACATGCGGCATGACGCAAGCTACCATTCTGGGAGTGGCCACGCTTACCTACCTGCCTTACTGTTTTTTCAACCTGATCAGTCCGTTGATGAGTATAACCGTTGCCGCCATAGGCTTCAAAATAAAACAAGTACGCAACCATGAAGAAGATAAAAATCACACTGCTGACTAAAGTCATTATTGCCATAGCCGCCGGCGTATTGTTCGGACAATTCCTGCCGTCGGGTATAGCACGAATCTTTGTCACCTTTAATTCTCTGTTCGGGAACTTCCTTTCCTTCTCCATTCCGCTCATTATTGTGGGGCTGGTAACACCGGCTATCGGAGAACTGGGCAAAGGAGCCGGCAAACTTCTGGCAATAACAGCATTGATAGCTTACGGATCAACCATCTTTTCCGGTTTCTTCACCTATTTCAGCGGTTCGGCAATCTTCCCCCACATCCTGCCTGCCAATACGGAACTGACCGCTATGGAAAACCCTGAGAGCTTCATGCTCAAACCTTATTTCGCAGTAGCCATGCCTCCGTTAATGGACGTAATGACAGCCTTATTGCTTTCGTTCACCGTAGGGCTTGGAATCTCCAACATAAAAGGAACCACCCTACGGGATACGTTCGTTGACTTCAAAGAAGTTATCACGATGCTGATAGAGGCTGTCATTATCCCTTTGCTGCCTTTGCATATCTTCGGCATTTTCCTGAATATGACGGTAAGCGGACAGGTAATGAGCGTAATTGCAATGTTCCTGAAAGTAATTGTCGTAATCTTCGTACTGCATGTGCTTTTACTGCTGATCCAATTTACAATAGCCGGCAGCGTCAGCCGTAAAAACCCGCTACGTTTATTAAAGAATATGCTGCTTGCATATGCTACAGCTTTGGGTACACAGTCTTCGGCGGCAACAATCCCTGTTACATTAGCCCAGGTTGTTAAAAACGGGGTACGCGAAAACATCGCCATCTTTGTAGTTCCTTTATGTGCCACGATCCATCTGGCCGGCAGTACAATGAAGATAACGGCATGTGCCATGGCTATCATGATTATGGCAGGAGAGCCTGTTACTTTTGCCCAGTTCGGCGGCTTCATCATGATGTTAGGTATCACAATGGTAGCAGCGCCGGGAGTTCCCGGCGGAGCCATCATGGCTGCACTGGGATTACTTCAAAGCATGTTAGGATTTAATGAGACATTGCAGGCACTAATGATAGCGCTATATATAGCAATGGATAGCTTTGGTACGGCATGCAACGTTACGGGCGACGGTTCCATAGCCGTCATCATAGATAAAATTGCAGGTAAACAAGCTCAATAGATAATCCGTACCAGCTCTTGCAAAGATTCCACCCCGCGCTCACGCATCATTGTATTGGCTATATGGGCACATGCATAAGCATCGGCCATAGCATGATGGTGATAGGTAAGATCATATCCGCAATGGGCGGCTACGGTTTGCAGTTGATGATTGCAAAGGTATGGATATAGTTTCCGCGATAAACGGCACGTGCAGTAAAAGTCATAGTGCGGATAAGCCAGACCATAAACCTGATGAACAGCTTTCAGGCAACCTTCATCGAAAGGACTGTTATGCGCCACTAAAGGTATATCCTGAATCCTAGGAGCAATCCTGGCCCATACTTCTTCAAAGTCAGGAGCATCATTCGTATCCTCAGCAGTAATGCCATGAATAGCTGTTGTCCAAGGGGAATAATAATTAGGGACAGGACGTATCAAGGTATAAATACTATCTACAACCGTATCGCCTTCTACAAAGGCAATACCTACACTGCACACACTGCTTCTCTTGCCGTTGGCAGTTTCAAAGTCTATAGCAGCAAAACGTTCCATCTCATTTTAGTTTGATGCAAAGGTATGAAATAATTCACAGTCTCCTTTCGCTTGCCTCACTCCGTACGATATTCGCTAATCTCCCTAGGTAGGGAGAAAGTATCACCCTAAGTAGGGAGAAGTTATCCCCCTAGGTAGGGAGAAAGATGCTCCCTACCTAGGGGTGAGCAGGGATAGCGAACGCAACGAGGGGCGATGCGTTACCGCTTGGCTTTGTCGTGTAGCAGGCGCATGAAGTAGCCTCCCACTACGGAGCGCGCCTGGAAGCCGCGCTGGGAGCCGTTGCTCGTAAAGTGCCAGTCGCTCAGCGGAACGCGTGAAGTTGTTTCGTTAGCATACAACCATATCGGTTCCACAAGAGCGGTAAAGTCGGCCGGCGTATCGGTCAAGCAAGCACTCCACATAATCCAGTCGGACTTGGTATAATCTGCCCGGTTATCCAGCGGCAAGCCATACTTGTTCTGGTGAGTCTTATAGTAAGCCATCTCGGTAGCAGCCACTTCGGCCGGGAAGATATTGAAGCCCAGCAAGCGATCCCATATCATATTATATTTCTGGCTCCAGGTTCCGGGCTTGTCGAAAGTAAGGCGGTAGTGGTCGCCATCGGCAGCCATTGCAACCCATTTCGCAGCCATTTCACGGGCAGCTTCGGTATAGCGGGCAGCTACATCGTCTTTACCCTGCATGGCAGCCAATTTTCCGTAACTGGCAATACCCATGATCGCCTTGATCGAAAGATTGGTGTTGTGAGCAAAGTGCCCGGCAAAGTCGTCGGTACAAAGCTGATTAGCAGGATCGAGCCCCTCTTTCAGCAGATAGTCGGTCCATACAGTCAGCACATCCCAATGTTTGGCCGCATAATCGGCATTTCCTTCCATCTGGGCGATAGCTGCCATAAGGATAAGCATATTGCCGCTTTCTTCCACCGGCATGTCTCCACCATAGGTCTGGCCGTTAGCCAAGGGATAGGTACCCACATCATGGGCAGCGAACGGCTTCGTCCATTTTCCGCTTTCGCTGTAATAAAGGATAGGATTCATCATGCCCTTTAACAGTTCCGGGTTATAAAGCAGGAACATAGGGGCGGACGGATAGGTAATATCCACCGTACCGATCGAACCGTTACTGAAGTTTTCTTTAGAGAAAAACAAAAGATTACCCTCTTCGTCCTGCACCAGTTTATGAGCGGCAATGACCTGGCGGTATGCAAGGGCACAAAGCTCGGCGTATTTCTGTCCGCCGGCAGCAGCGGCATCCTGCATCATCTTTCCGTCGAATTCGTTGCAGCGCTTCATTACGTCTGCATAGTTCTTAGCACCATCAGCAAAGGCTTTGAAAATGTCCACCTGTCCGTCATGTTTCCAGTAGGCCATGCGGTTATCTCCGAAGTATTGGATAGAGTATATATCGTCATAACCTATCATGACATGCCCACTGGCTGTATTGGATGAGACTTTGCCCAAGTTATCGGCATACGCAAGCACAGTCATTTGTTTTTGCATATCGGGAGATACATCCTCTGTCCTGCCTGAAAGTTTGCCGTTTGCCATGAATGCACCTTTAGAGGCATAATACTCATCAATAGACATGGTTACACGCGGAGACTGTTCGGCTGCCAGATAGAGATACCCCCAGTCGATACGCACATCGTCGCCCGATTTGCCAAGAAGAGGCTGTTCTTCGGTTCCGGTCTTCAGGAAAGTCATGCCATCCTTTTCTATCCTCTCGAAAGAAACGGGCTGATCCAGGCTGTTCGTTGCCAATTGCGGGGTAGCTTCCAGATATACCTGAACATCATGTTCCTGTCCATCCAAAGAACGAACCTGATACGTAATGTAGTTAAATGGAGAAGTCATCAAGTCCAGGTCATCCATTAAGAATGGAGCTGTGAAGATAACATCCAGCTGCACACCTCCGCATTCAAAAGTATAGAATGTCTGGGTAGGCATTACACAAACAGAAGTCTGTTTTGCACGTTCATCAAACGTATTGTCACGTTTCTCTTTTTTCACAATACCCAGATCCACATACGAACCACCACCGTTGTTATGGCAATGGGCAGCAATCACATTGCCGGTAGGCTTCAGGGCCTTCACTACTTCGGCCGGGATCTCTTTCAGCAGATTATAGTCCAGGCCATTGCCGGTAACGGCAACCAAAGTACCATTTACATAGACCTCAATATTGTCGTCGTGAGAGTATTGCAGATATAATGATTCTCCGCTTACATCTCCGGGAAGATCAAATGTGCGGCGTACCCAAATGTCGTCTGTAGTCCAGGGGGTAGACAGGTCAGGATTCCCTTCGGAACCGAATCCGGCTTTACCTGTTTTCCAGCCTTTGGCCTCATAAGCCACAGCCATCCAATCACCTGCGGGCTGCTTTTCAGTATAAAGACCTTCCCATACACCACCGGCAGCAGTCGGTATAACAGGGCTTACCGGGAAATCTTCCATTCCCATAAAACGATAAGATTTACCATCTACAC
Source organism: Parabacteroides provencensis (assembly GCF_900232875.1). NCBI lineage: Bacteria > Pseudomonadati > Bacteroidota > Bacteroidia > Bacteroidales > Tannerellaceae > Parabacteroides > Parabacteroides provencensis. The sequence goes on from NZ_LT960489.1 coordinate 731,490, forward strand.
GAATGCCTCCTAAAAGAGGGAAATTTTTACCTGTCCAGTGGCGGGTATTCTCCTCATTCAGGTTGTCGGAGAAAGACCATACGCTTGTGTATGGATCAATTGTAACCAAAGGTACAGCCGGAGCGCGGAGAGCATTCTCCGCGGCCGGCGTATAAGTTTCGGTTACTTCAGGCGCAGTACACGCACTGAGTAGAATAGCGCTAACGGCTAAAGAATAGATTTTACTTTTCATTAAAAACACGTATTAAGTTAGATTTGAGAACGCGCAAAGATAATATAAATTACCGGATGCGGCTAGCATTTGCAATATAGCCTACATCCGGTAAAACTATGAAATAGCAACTTATTTACTAAAATCTCTTGGTGCCGGAACAGGAGCCAACGGTTTACGGTTTTGCAACTGCAACATTATTTCCTCAATAGCCCGATCAAGTTGCTGATCTTCACCGTTCCATTCCTTTACAGGATCATTATCGATCAGGATATCAGGATCGACACCATGGTTTTCGATAATCCACTGACCCGTTTTAGGATCATAGCTAGTAAAGAACGGCACACGGATATCAGTTCCGTCCATATAAGGCAATGACCTGCTAATACCAACAATACCTCCCCATGTGCGCGTGCCTATCAGCTTTCCTAATCCAAGAGCCCGGAAACCCCACGGGAACAAGTCTCCATCCGAAGCCGAATATTTATTTATAAGACAAACTTTCGGACCTACCTGTACTGCATCCGGAACAGTTCCGATATGTGTTGATCCACGACGCATCGTTAAACGATACGGTTCGCGCGACAAACGCTCCAAAATCATCGGAGAGACATTACCGCCCCCATTAGCACGGTCATCGATAATCAATCCTTCTTTATCTAATTGAGGATAGAAATAACGGGCAAACTCATTCAGACCTTCCGGCCCCATATCAGGAATGTATATATAACCGATTTTTCCATTCGAAGCCTGATCTACTTTTTTGATATTATTCTGTACCCAATCATAATGATAAAGCGAATATTCTTCTTCCAACGGACTGATCACAATTTTGCGCGCACCATCTAATTGTGGTTTTGTATTGAGCGACAACTCTGTCGGCACATTTGCCTTACCTATTAATAAAGAATACATATCTTTTACCGTATTAGTGGGCACACCATCAATCGCTACAATAAATTCGCCTGCTTTCGCTTCAATACCCGGTTCGGTTAGCGGAGAACGTAATTTACTGCTCCAGGAAGCTCCCGGCAATATCTTCTCAAGGCGGAAAAAGCCACTCTTGTCACGCGACACCTCAGCTCCCAGCAATCCCATCGGAACGCGTTCCGGACGATCGGTATCACCCGGGTTCACATAAGAGTGACCACAATTTAGCTCGCCTATCATCTCTCCGATAATATAGTTCAGATCCAGACGTGTCTTGGCATAAGGTACTAACACTGCATATTTATCTTTTATAGCTTTCCAATCCACCCCGTGCATATTTGCAAGATAGAAGCCATCACGATATGCCCGCCATGCCTCATCAAATATCTGTGCCCATTCTTTCGGATAATCCACATTAACCTTCATATTGGAAAGATCTACAGCTTTACTTAAATCCGCTTTTCCCGAAGGAATATCCGTCACATAAAGACTATTATTTTTAAAGAGAAGAGCCTTCTTGCTGCCCGGCGTTACAGACATAACAGCACCATCTGCCACCACTTCTTCTTTTTGGTTCTCAAGATCGAAGACTTTTGTTCCTCCTTTGGTATAATAATAAACTTTCTTTCCGTCAGAATAAAAATTACCATAATAAGAACCATCCGTCGGTATTCGTACAATACGGTCTCCAATACCCTCAATATCTATCTTGACAGCCGCAGAAGCCGATTCTTTCTTTGCGCCTGTTTTATCTCCCTTCACTGAAGAATCATTATTGCCGTTAACCGTTACTTTCGCATCTTTCTCCATAAAAGGAGAAGACAGGTCTTTTGAAAGTAAAGCCAGATAAATCCCCTCGGTATTATTATATACATGGTTCCATTCTTTTGAACCGTAAGTCGGATTAAAATCACGTTCGGATGCAAATACCAGATATTTCCCATCCGTACTGAACACAGGAGAAGAAGATGAATACCATTTATCAGTTACGGCATATTCCTTTTTGTTGGCCAAATCGTAAACGTAAACGATATCAAATTCATTATCCGCCATACGAGTATAAGTCAGCCAATTGTTATCCGGTGAAAAAGTATATTCATCTATTTCACTCATCGGATCCTGCAATAAAGTCTCAACTTGTTTAGTAGCCACATCCAACAGGTTCAGGCGATTTTTACGGTCGGAATAAACAATTTTTTTTGAATCGGGACTCCATTCGAATGAACGGATATATGTATCATTATTCCTTGTAAGTTGTACCGGATCGCCACCTTCGGCATTTTGCAAATAAAGTTCGGTCTCACCCGTTACATCAGAAATATAAACTATATATCTACCGTCGGGCGACCATTGTGCATCACGGTCATGGGCTCCCGGCGTACGGGTTATATTCTTCGTCACTCCCTTATTCGCAGGAAGGTTGAATACTTCTCCACGTGCGGTAACAACTACACGCTCTCCATCAGGAGAAAGACTGGCTGCTGTTATAAAATTCGCTCCATTCTTAATGCTCTGACGGGCATAAATATTATCAGAAGAAAGAGAAATATTTATTTTTTCAGGACGGCGGCTGTCGGCATCCATCTTATAAATGTAACCTCCATTTTCAAAAACGATGGTATTTCCGAACGCACTGGGGAACTTCACATCATAATCCGTAAAATCCGTCACTTTAGATATTTTCTTTGTTTTCGTATTATAAGCAAAAATATTCATCGTACGATCGCGGTCGGACAAGAAGAAAATGACATCGCCTATCCACATCGGAAATATATCCTGCGCCGGATTATCGGTAATATTCACTACCGTTTTTTGCTGAGGATCGTAAACCCAGATATCATCCGCCATACCTCCCTTATAATATTTCCAGGTACGGAATTCACGCATCACCCGGTTATATGCCAACTGTTTGCCATCAGGAGAGTAACTGCAAAAACCGCCTTCCGGCAATGGAATTACTTCAGACAAACCTCCATCTTTATCAACCGTATAAAGTTTACCTGCAAAACCATCACTTATACGGTTACGGTACACTATTTGCTGTCCGTCCGGCGTCCAGCCCATTACAATATTGTTCGGGCCCATACGATCCCCTAAGTCATCACGTTGATTCGTGGCGGTATATGTCACACGAAGCGGTTCACCGCCACTGGCAGACATCGTGTAAACTTCCGTATTTCCATCATATTGTCCGGTAAAAGCAATTGTTTTGCCATCCGGTGAAAAACGGGGAAACATTTCGTACCCCACATGCGAAGTCAGGCGTTGTGCTTCACCACCCGTTGCAGGCACTTTGTATAAGTCGCCGGCATACGAAAAAACAATTTCATTGCCGTTTGTAGCCGGGAAACGCAAAAGCCGCGCTTCATCAGCAGCCATAATTAAAGAAGGAAGCCCAGCTAAAAAGCAAAGGGTGAGAAGAATTTTTTTATCCATAATCGAATCATTTAGTATAAAAACAAAGATAAAGAATTATTTATTCCATCCTTCATATCCCCCTTTCAAATTATAAAGAGTATATCCTTTATTTATCAGCTGATAAGCAGCCTGTTTACTACGAATACCTGTTTTACAATAAACTGCAACAGGCCTGGATTTATCAAGTAAAGAATCTGCTTTCTGATGAAATCCGTCTACCCATACATCTATATTGACAGCTTCACCAATATGACCTGCAGCATATTCTTCCAGATGGCGCACATCGACAAGTTGAATAGAAGAATCCTTCTGTAATAGTTCATTAAATGTTTCAGGGTCATAAGTCTGGAAGGTTGGAACCTCAGGGAAAATCTCGGCTAAACGGTCATATAAATTCTCTGCGCGTGCATCTCCATCAATAGCAATTATTTTCCCGTCCTTTCCTATTAAATAAACAGAAGGCCAATAATTTACCTTATATAATTGTTGTATAGCCTGTCCGCAATCACGATCAGCTACCTGAGGCCAATTAATCGGATAAGTTTTCATAAAATCTTCAATCTCTTCACTCGTGTTATCGGCAATTCCGACAATTTCCAATCCTTTTTCTTTATAATTATGGTAAATAAGAGGCAACCAATCTTTTATCTCTTCACGACAAGGGGAACAACTGGCAGACCAAAAATCCAGCAAAACATATTTACCCTTAAAATCGTCAGGAAAGTTAATCTTCTTTCCTTCTATCGTAGTAGCCGTAAAAGCATAGGGTCTGAAATCTTTCTGCAAAGCTGCTTGATTTTCTGCGTCCGGGTATTCCACAAGCTTGATAAATTTACCATCAACACCTACGCTATCTATAGTATAATAAGTATCTGCTAATTTTACAAACTGTTTCACCTTGCACTTCAATGTAGTCAGGGAATCAGAAAAACAGATTTCTGCAGAAAGATTACTGTAATCACCACAATTGGAATAAACAGAACAGGTATATTCCTTATTTTTTACCTTAAAGTCTGCTTTTGCCACATCAACAAATTTAAGGAACATCATTTGTGAAGTTGGCAGCGGAATTACATAAGTTGTATCAGTTACCACTATCCCATTACAATAACGATCAAAAGTGACCTCGGTAACGGCTTTCGGATCATTCAGGAATTGCGGTTTCTCATTTACAAAATCACAATCTCCATTTGAATCAATCATAAAACATGTATCACCATTAGCAGCCACCCCCGTAATCATAGGTATAAAAGCACGGACAGGATTTACACTATAAGCGGCAGTATCCATTCCCCATGCTTTAAAATAATACATACAATCTTCTTCTGAGATTTTCCCTTCGCGGAAAGACTGATATAGTGCCTGAGGAAAATCCGGGATGTTGTAATAACATTTAATTCCTTTCCAATCTGCCGGTAAATTTTTCAATTCCGGATATATGGCACTGACCGGTCTGCCGTCTTTCTGGCTCATGGCTCCGGACATATGGTGGAAATCTGAAATATCAATACTTTTTGACAATGATAATTCTATTGTTTCCGGTTTAGGAGTGCAAGAAATAAGCATCAATAATATTCCGCACGTAATAAGCTGCTTCATTACAGTAAAATTTAATAACGACAAAGATAAGCATTTGGAGTTCGTGATATAAGCAGTCGCAGGAATATTTTAAATCGTCCCGATCTTTAAAAAAAATCATCGGGATGAAATTAAAAAATCATCCCGATGATTTAAAATATACTATTAAGAAAATTATTTGTTCGGATTCAAAGCTTGGTCAATACGTGTCTTCAGATTTTTAAGATGACGGCTGGTAGCCGGATCATTAGCCATTCCGCTTGACTTACCGATCTGAATGGAAACCTTTTCCAGACAATCACGCATCAACATCGGAACATCGGTATTTACATATTCCTTATTGTTCATATTTGCCATTAAACCGTTTACAAACGTATTCTGTATATAGCGGCGATAAGCGTTGATCGGCTGACGGTTATTCAGTTCTTTAAAAAGAACCGTACGCAAATCCGTAATATATTCGTCAGGGGTATAACTATCCGGAAAGCAGTTATTAAAGTCGGCCATACGAATAAATGTTGCCGGATCCAATAATGGGCAGGCAGAAGGGTTAAATACATAGTCAATCAAACTGTTCAATTCCTGTTCGGGAGATTGATAGATACGTAGCATATACGGTTCGTCAATAATCCAACCCGGTTTCGTAAAGAATTGTTTGTCAAAGAATGCCAACGCCTCTTTCTGTGTCTCTTTAGCTACCGGCTGATATACTTTTCCTGCTTCTTCTACACTCTTATAGTTACGGTTAACACCTCCGATATTTGTTGCCACATGCCCCAGATAACGTTTATATTGGCTGATCAGTTCCTTATGCATCCGATGAAGATTTGTATTCAGGTCTCCTTCTTCGTATGTCCATTCGGGAAGAGCTTTTACTATACGTTGCAGGTTTTTAATTCCATATTCGCTCGCTTTCATAGAATTATCGCCCAAATCCTCACGTTGGCTACGCGGATCAATACGAATTTCTTCACTACCAAACCACAAGCGCGGATTATCGGCAAGTGTTTTAACAGTCAGTTTATTCAATATCAAACGTTCCTCTTCATCATCCTTAGCTTCAAAGACAGGCATATATCCCCACTTAATAGCCCATTTATCATAAATATTAATACGTGGATATAATCCTGCTGGCCCTATATTATCCTCTGGTTGAGCCACGTAATTAAAACGGGCATAGTCCATAATAGATGCCGTATGTCCATTTGCTTCCACCCAAGCTTTGTCACGCAGTTTCTCTACCGGCGTAAGACTGCTTGCTCCCATATTATGGCGTAAACCTAATGTATGGCCTACTTCATGTGAAGAAACAAAACGAATCAGATCACCCATTAATTCTTCATCAAACTGCATTTTATTAGCACGCTTGTCACTACATCCGGCCTGTATCATATACCAGTCGTGTACCAGCTTCATGACATTATGATACCAGCCGATATGGCTTTCTATAATTTCTCCACTACGCGGATCATGCACCTGAGGACCATATGCATTCGGTATAGGTGATGCCAAATAACGGATTACTGAAAAACGGGCGTCTTCCATACTCATTGTAGTATCATTTTCCGGCCATTCTTTGCCAAAGATAGCATTCTTAAATCCCGCTTCTTCGAAAGCTTTTTGCCAGTCATTTACACCATCGATCAAATACTTACGCCATTGTTTCGGTGTAGCCGGATCAATATAAAAGACAATAGGTTTCTGAGGCTCCACCAATTCGCCCCGTTTCATCTTTTCCACATCTTCCGGTTTCGGTTCCAAACGCCAACGGCAAATAAACTTCTTTTCTTTTACTGCCTGTTGATCATCTGCAAAATAAGAATAGTTGTCTGTGAAATACCCGACACGAAGATCAAACAGACGCTTCTGCATTGGTTTTTCAGGAAGAAGTACAAAAGAAGTATTCAATTGCATAGTAACTGCTCCTGTCATCTTAGCTGCCGGATAGACGACTTCCCTGCGACCTGTTTTCCCATCGGCAGGAGCAGAAGAAGCAAAGGTCTTTACCATCCGCACTTCCGTATTGATAGGATATGATTTTATATTCTGTATGTATGACTTATCGCCTTGTATGGAACCCAGGTTATATTCTTTTTTCGTACGGGCAGGTAATGATACAGCCTGATTGTCTCCAGCAAAGAAATCGGTTACCTTGATAACGGAACTTCCATTATTCAGGGCTTCAATTGAAAAAATACCGATAATCGGATTTTCAGAACTGACAGCCACAGCTTTACTAATATCGCTGTTTTCTTCGGCGGTAGCATCTAATACCAAAGAACGAAGTAACAATTTATTATTCGGTGCTTTTTCCCAATAAACTGTTTGTTCATTTGCCATCTCACCGCCATACAGACCTCCATCTACCGGAGTAGTTGTATAACGCGTAACAGCCAATATTACATGGGATAAAATGCTGTCAGGTATTTCAAAATACCAATCCGCCCCTACCTTATGAGTAGTAAAAAGGCCTTGCATCGTTTTTGCATCCGCCGTAATCACTGAACTATACGGCTTAATACCGTTTTTACTTGTCTGTTCTACAGGCTTTACGCCTTTGTCTTTTTTGTCTTTCGACTGTACCGGTAAAGCTACGGAAAAAGCCAACAAACCGGATAGCAATAGTATTTTATTCATGGCTATTTAATTTGCAGTAAATGTAATAAAAAGGCTGGCCGATGAACCAGCCAGCCTTCGCATATTTTTAAAATAGACCGATTATTTATTCTCTATTTCATCAAGAAAACGGAAACATTCGTAATAGAACTTACGATTATTGTCTACTCCCTTTATTCCGTGTCCTAAACCTTCAAATTCGACATAACGGTGAGGCAATCCCAGCTGGATCAGTTTACGATCCATCAGACGTGAACCTTCTATATCCACACGATTATCGTGGTTACCATGCAACAGAAGTAGAGGGCCGGTCAATTTCTCTGCATGATAAAGAGACGAGCGATCAATCAACTTTGCTTTATCGGCAACCGGATCTCCTGCTTCAAGAAAGGTCCAGTCCGGAATATTAGAGTGTGTATGTTGATAAATAATATCACAGAATCCGGCAGTTTCGATACCGAAACCAAATTTAAAGTGTGCTTTATTTCCGTTTACTTCACCGGGGAATGTAACCAGACGCATTGTTGCATAACCTCCATGGCTCATTCCAAATACGCCTACACGCTCGGCAGGAACATTCAGTTTATCAGAAATATATTTTGCACAATAAATGATATCAATAATTTCATTTCCTCCCAGATCTTTATCGTTCATAGCAGCAAAATCACGGCCAAAACCTGCACTTCCCCGTGGAGAAGGACTTAAAACAGTAATACCTGCTGCATTATAAACCTGATATTCCGTATTATAACGATTCTCTCCGCCATAGAAAGATTCAATCATTATTATTTCCTTGCCTGCAGGCAGCGGATTCTTCGGTTTATACAAATAAGCATGCAACATACGTTGTTTACCTGTAGCAGCATCAACGTCAAATGTAGGGATTGACAAACGCTCTACGTCAGAATGTACTAATTTAGCTTTCAAATCTTCCGGCAAATCAAAAGAAACAACAAGTTTCATATTCTTTTTACCTACCTCGGCTTTTACAATCTGGAAGACCACCGATGCCGAATTAGCCAGCATACTTACTTCATTACCTTTTACAGCACCAATAGACAAAGACAAATCGGAGGATTGTTTATAAAGCATTTTGCCGGTCTTAATATCCATCAGCATCAATGAAGATTCGATCGGATTACTTTGCAAAACAAACAAATACTTCTCATTCTTTATAGTTACAAAACGCGCATCTTCAATATCCGTTGTAAAATTAGTAACCTTTGACGAACTCATATTTTTACGGTCAAAACGATAAAGATTTTTATATCCGTCCTGATCAGAAAAATAAAAACATTCATCCGGCGAAATCCACTCCTGCATTACCGATGTTCCGGCATAACTAGCCATTTTGGTAGGGTCTGTCAACACTGTCATCTGTTTTGTATCAGTGTCAACATAAATCACGTTAGCGTACTGACGATCTGCATCTTTCAAAGCAAGAATCATAAGTCCTTTGCCTTCAGGTTGCCAACTTACATCTCCCCATGTATAACGGAAATCCGGCTTATCCTGGCAAACCAATTCATCCTTTCCAGTCTTCAAATCCAGAATGCGAAGTTCATCCAAACGCTTTTCGTTCTGAGCCAGACGGGCTACATAAGCAATTTTTGTTTTCTGCGGATTGAAGTCCCATGCATAAATATAAGGAACATCCGTCAGCTTTTCAGGATTCGGTGAAAGAAGGTTACTACGATAGATATTAATAATCTCCTCGTTATTCTCATCACCAATCCAATACACACAGCCATCCTTATCATTATACTGGGGCCCCCAGCAATTTCGCTTAGAAAAGTCCAGATCTACAACATCTGTTGCTTTAGACAAATCCTGTCCTTTCGCAAGATCAAGCCATTGCAGCTTGTTTGCATTCGAAGTCTTGAAGAAGAACAATTTTGTTCCATCCTCACTCAATGAAAACTGTGAATACGGAAAGTCTTCAAAGAAAGGAGCAATATTCACATCACGATCTTGAAACTTCAATGTCAAGTTGGATGATGATTGCTGTGCTGTGGTGGCCATCACGGCCACCACCAGCATTAATGTTGCAAATAGTTTATTCATAAAAAGCAAGAGATCTATGGTTAATTTCTCCAATATTCATTCTGATCTGCATCAGTAAGTTGTTTATTATAGAACAATTCAGTGTTTGGTATAGGCAACATGAAACGAGAGCTATTAGCCGGAAGTTCCTTTACACCAGCCCATTGATCAAGACCTACACGTTTCAACGGTTTCTGCAAACGTTTCATATCATTCAATGCAAAACCTTCTCCGTATAATTCCTTACGTCTTTCATACCAGATATTATCAACTGTAGCATCGGTAGTTTTTGCACCGCGGGCAACCTGCAATGTATTCAAAACATCTTTAGCTACAGAAGCATTTCCCATCTGAAGTTCTGCTTCTGCCTTAATCAGATAGCCTTCTGCAATACGGCAGAAAGGATATTCGGCATCACCAATACGTGTACGATGTCCAAACTTGCTTACAAAATAACCGTCATCCTCATATACATAACCTGGGAACAATTTACGGCAATCCGTATCATCAAACATATTCCGGAAAGAAGCAGCTGCACGAACTGTACTATATCCTTTCAACATATCAGCTGAAGCTTTCTTCTCAACATCTTCCGGAGCAATCTTAGCACCATATTCATATCCTTCAAAGTAAGAACAATACCAATAGAAAGACGGGATAGAGGCATACAGGTTACAAGTATTAGGTGTGAAGTTGAAGAACCATAACCATTCTTTGTTATGATCCTTAAATCCAGCCTTATAATCTGCCTGAGACATCAAATTGGAACCATCATAGCTTCCGGTAGCCAATGTTGCATACTTTTCTGCATTTTTATAATCTGCCATATTCAAATAAGTGCGGGCAAGCAACATAGCTGCTCCTTTCTTATTCATAAACTGGGCATCAGAGCCTGTACTATGTTCATACAAGTAAGTCAAATCGGATACAATCTGATCATAAGCTTCACGTACAGAAGAGCGTCCAACATTTTCACTTTCGTCGCTGGAACCCGGTTTCAGGCGCAATAAGATACCTTTAGAATCCGGTTGATCGGTATATGCACGGGCAAACAACTGGGTAAGCAACAAAAAGTTATACCCTCTTAATCCATATGCTTGCGCAATCATGTCTTCTTTTTCACCACCCTCAGGCAACATAGTCTCTTTGCTTGCAATGATTGTATTTGCCTGGTCAATTGATTTATAAGCATATCTCCATATATATGCACAATAGCCAGTCCACCATGGATCGTCAACAGGAGTTTGTGCATACTGATAAGAGAAAATCAACCAGTTATAAGTAGGAAAACCATATGCACCACTGGTCATTGTAAGGTCTTCACCCATAAGATCCGAAGTCATCATTGCCAACGTATGATAACGATATTCCCCTAAATGAGAGTAAGCTCCCATCAAGGCTGTTTTAGCTGCTGCCACATCCGTATAAATCTGATCGTCGGATACGGAAGTAGAAGGAATCTGGTCGAGCACATCGCTTGAACAGGAAAAAAAGAACGGTAATGCTAGACTTAGCAATAAATATTTTGTTTTCATATTCATCTCTATTTATAAAAGTTCATTTGATTAGAAGTTCAGGTTGAATCCCATTGTAAATGTACGAGGCACAGGGATCGTAGTCAAGTCATTATAACCACCAACACCAAAGATGTCAATATCGTCATATCCTTTCCAGTCATCTTTAAACCATGTAAACAGGTTATCTGCACTTACAAATACTTTAGCACCCTTCACCACGTTGGAGAAAGCACCCAGACGTGAAGGCAAATTGTATGTCAATGTAATATTCTTCAATTTAATATTCGTTGCATCATACAAATAACGGGTAGATACACCGTTAGAAGTATTTGTATTATTATTTGAATACTTCGGAACATTTGTATTTGTATTCGTAGGAGTCCATGCATTCAATTCGTCCTTATGCATCTGTGCACCAGCCTGGTTACCATCATGCATAACCTGAGAATACAAACCGTCATATACCAAACCACCCCAGCTATAAGCAAACAGGATAGACAGGTCAAAACCTTTATAAGAAAGACTTGTACTTAAACCACCATAGAGGTCTGGAGTAGCACGTCCTTGTTTTTCATAAGTTGCCTGGCTGTAAACATTTGTAGTCGTACGATTTCCGTTAGCATCGACCTTAATCCATAAAGGATCGCCATTCTTAGGATCTACGCCCGCCCATGTAGGCATATAGAATTCATATTGACTACTCCCCTTTGACCAAATCTTTTTCGTAGAAGAAATTATCTGGTCGTCACCTACTATATCCTTAATTTCGTCACGAATTGCAGATAAGTTAAAGTCTACATTCCATTTTACAGGAGTATCACGAAGAATATAGGCGCCAAAAGTAAACTCAACACCATAGTTGGCAACTTTGGCCATATTCATCATAATAGATTCAAAACCATTAGAAGCGGCAAGCGGATAGTTGTACAATAAGTCTTTTGAGTTTTTATGGAAATATTCCAAAGATCCATAAAAACGATTCAGGAAGCGGTAGTCTACGCCGATATTAAACATTGCCTGTTTTTCCCAACGCAAATATGGATTAGCAAGCTGTGTATGACCTGTACCGGAAGCTGTACCATAAATATAGTCAGCACCAGTGTCCCAGAGGCCTAATGACTGGTAACGATCAAGTCCCTGATTATTACCGGAAGTACCGTAGCTCAAGCGAAGTTTCAACTGATCTATCCAAGTCAGGTTCTTCATAAAGTTTTCCTGTTCCATACGCCAGGAAGCACCTGCGCTCCAAAAAGTACCCCATTTATTATCTTTCCCGAATACGGAAGAACCGTCACTACGTAAACTTACTGAGAAATTATAACGATCATTATATGTATATTCCACACGACCCAAATAAGAGATCAAAGCCTCTTTCGTTGTCTTAGATTGTGGAGCCAATGCAGATGCACCTGAACCAAGTTCGTGCATTCCGTTCAGCGGGAATGAAGTAGCACCAGCTTCTGTTCTTTCATATTCACTCTGCCAATACTCAAAACCAAGCATAGCACTCAAGTTATGTTTATCTGCAATACGAGTGTTATAATTCAACGTATTAGTAGACGTATACATCAAATCCGTTGTATTATAACGGTCTGAACGTCCACCATAAGCAGGTCCGTTACCGTGATCTTTATTCCAATATTTTAATTCCGAATAGTGGATATAATCCGGAGAAAATACAGTCTTGAAATTTAAGCCTTTATACAATTGGAAATCCAGAAAAGCAGATGCAAGAAAGCGATAATTCTTACTTTGATTGATATCCATCTTCGGAATAGCAATAGGGTTAAAATCCAAAGAAGTAGGGTTCTTAAAATTAAACTGTTTGTTACCGTTTGAATCAAGAATCGGATTGCCATTGCTGTCTGTCAAATAAACAGGAACGCCATTGGGGAACAATAAAGCATTGTACAATGGACTAGCTCCGGCTCCACCACCTACTTCCATATTCTGGATAGCATGAGAAAAAGTTACGTTCATACCAGCTTTTAACCAAGGTGTTACTTCTGTAGTTACATTACCTTTTCCTGAATAACGTTTGTACATTGCAGACGGAGTTACACCATCCTGATCATGGTAACCTGTTGAAAAGAAATAGCTGGTCTTTTCGTTACCGCCTGTTACATTAATATTATAGTCCTGGGTAAATGCAGTTTTAAATATCTCGTCCTGCCAATCTGTATCAACAATAATGCGTGCTCCATTAACTAAATTACCATTAGCATCATAAGGTTGATCCATATTATATGGGTTAAAAGTAATTGCGCCCTGTGTTAATGTATTTGCTGCAGCTGCAGCTTCTGCAGGAGTAGCTCCGGCAGCCAGTTTTTGTTCGTAATATGAACGGAACTTTGTATCATAGAATTGAGACGAACTCATCATATCATAAGCCTTCGGAACAGAGGAAAAACCGAATTGGGCATTGAAAGACACTGTTGCCTTACCCGATTTACCATTTTTGGTAGTAATTAAAACAACACCATTAGCTGCACGTGATCCATACAGTGAAGCAGCTGCCGCATCCTTTAAAACTGTTATAGTTTCAATATCCTGAGGATTCAGAGTTGCAAGAATACTGGATGTATTGTCGTTGTCATCCGCCAACTTACTATACTTTGTATTTGCAGAGATGGGCACACCATCAACAACATACAAAGGCTCGTTTGAAGCATTCAAAGAACCGGATCCGCGAATACGGAAAGAAGATGTAGATCCCGGTTGTCCTGATGAAGACATAACCTGCAAACCTGCAACCTGTCCTTGCAACGATTTATCAAATGAAGCGCTGGGAGTTTGAATTTTACTATTATCCACACTAGCAGCAGAACCTGTAAACACGGACTTTTTAGCTGTGCCATAAGCAACCACCACTACTTCATCCAATGCTTCGGAACTACTTTTCAAAACAACTCTCATATTAGGTTGTGCAGGAACTTCCTGTGTTTCCATACCTACATAAGATATAACCAATATTTTGGAATCAGAAGGTACCGACAATTCAAATTTACCATCAAAATCAGTAATTGTACCTTGTGATGTTCCTTTTACCAAAACAGATGCGCCAATAATAGGCATCCCATCATCACCAGAAATAACAACGCCTTTTACAGAACTTGTCTGTGCTATTGATATGCTTATTCCCAAGCATAAAAACAGCATTAACCACGTTAGCTTACTTTTCATAATCATATCTATTAACTGTTAGTAGTATTCGCAATACTCAATTTTTAATAGCTTTAACCATTCTCTAAAAAATAAGTTCTAATCGAACTTAAATAACATTATATGGTTTTCACTCATTTTCCCACTGCAAAGGAATAAAAAAAGATGCAATCAAGAAACATTTTAATACTTTTATTTGATAAAAATCTTTGATTTATAAATTTCACAAGCATAAAAGCTTCTTTTTTTAACAAAAAGACCAGAAAAAGACAAAGTGCGACTTAGTTCGATTAGAACTAAGTCGTACCTTGTTTCACTACAAATACCAAAATATTTCTCAAAACACAAAAACAAATATTGTTAATTTTCACATTTATCCATACGATATTCTATTCTTTCCGACAAAAGTTACCCTACAATGTCTTACCACGAATTTATAACCATATCCATTAGTATAAGATTTATATATCAAACCATTTTCCAATAACACAAGAGAGGCGGCAGGCTGGTAAACATTATTACCAGCCTGCCGCCTCTCTTGCGTTATAATAGATATTATCTAACTAATGTGTAGCACTCATTGTAAATTCTAATTTACCGCCTTTTACAATATCTTTATGCGAGATGAAAGGACTATCAAGAACTTTACCATTCAGCTTTACCTCCTTTACATATTTGTTAGCCGGATTATTATCCTTTACTACTATCTCAAACTCGCCACCTTTCACATGAATTATTGCATGATCCACCATTGGACGTCCCAAAGTATATTCAGGAATACCAGGACATACCTGATAAAAGCCAAGAGCGCTCATAATATACCAGGCCGACATTTGTCCGCAATCTTCATTTCCGATAATACCTCCAGGTTCATTTGTATAGAATTCCCGCATAATATAATCTAAATATTCCTGTCCCTTCCATGGAGAATCGGTCCAGTTATATAAATAAGCCATATGATGGCTCGGCTCATTTCCATGCGCATATTGTCCGATCAGGCCTGTAATATCAGCCGAAGCTTCTTCTCCTTCTATTTCAGATGAAGTCGTGAACAAAGTATCCAAACGCATTTCAAGTTCTTTCTTACCACCGATAGCGTTAATAAAGTTATCCATATCATGTGGAGCAAAGAAACTCCATTGGAATGCGTTACCTTCCGTATAATCGCTTTTCATGTGAGAAGAATAACGAGGGTTAAACGGTGTACGGAATGAACCGTCACCCATTACTCCACGCATTAGCTTTGTTTCCGGATCCAAATACTTTTTATAATACTCAGCTTTCTTGGCATATTCATTGGCAATTTCCATATTGCCGGCCTTCCTGGCAATTTGCGAAACACACCAATCGTA
Source organism: Parabacteroides provencensis (assembly GCF_900232875.1). Lineage (NCBI taxonomy): Bacteria > Pseudomonadati > Bacteroidota > Bacteroidia > Bacteroidales > Tannerellaceae > Parabacteroides > Parabacteroides provencensis. Next base: position 747,317 of record NZ_LT960489.1, read on the forward strand.
ATAAGCCATTTCTAATGCCCAGGAAACAGATTCCGGAACAGAATCGGCAGGAACAAATCCATATTTCTCTTTATAATACGGATGCATAGTGATCAGGTCAAGCTCCCGGGTGCCTTTAAACTTTTCAGCCAGATCCGGACGATAAACAGAAGAACGTGTTGCTGCTTCCGACCATAAGCTCATATCCCCTTCAGCAAGGTCTTTCGATATAAGATCGGCAAGCACGGACATAGCCGGATAGCCAACCATACATCCTGTATAACTTGAAGCCAATGGCCATTTAGGCAAAATACCGCCTTCTTTGTATCCCTGAATCAAAACATTTCCCCAATTGGATGCTAATTCCGGTTTTATTATAGTCATCAATGGATGCAATGCACGGAAAGTATCCCATAAAGAAAAAACTGAGTAATTAACATAACCCGGTTTTGCTGTATGTATTTGTTTATCCATACCCAAATAACGTCCATCTACATCTTGATACACATAAGGAGATATCATTGTATGATAAAGTGCCGTATAGAAATTAACCAATACTTTGGGATCTGCACTTTCAATTTGAATCAGATTAAGAGCTTTATTCCATATCCGGGCAGATTCTTCACGCGTCTTCTCAAAATCCCATCCGGGTAATTCGGCACTCATATTCTTTGCTGCCCCTTTTGTATCTACGGTAGAGATACCCACCTTTACATACAGCGGTTGATTATTCTCGGGAAACTTATAATGAAACTTCAAGTCTTTATCCGTATTTACAGATATAAAGAGTGAATCGCTACGTAATTTCCCATCCATATACTGATAAACGGTTTCTATCGGTTCGGAGAATGTAATGCGATAGGAAACAGAATGAAAATGCGCCCATCCTTGTGTTTTCACAGTACCCTCCACTGTAGAATCATTGACAAACAGATATTGGTTACCAATCACTTTATGCCCCCAGTTAGGTTGAAGTATATGCCCCAGGTCTAACATTACCCTACGTTCTTTCGGATTATCATACGTATATTTATGAAAACCCACCCGATCCGTAGTTGTGAGCTCCACATTGATTCCAAAATTATCCAGCCGAACTGCGTAATAGCCCGGAGTTGCTTTTTCGGTATCTTTCTTAAAAGTGGCTACCAGTTTAATAGAATCTTCTCCCGAATAAGGAAGTAAAGCAACATCGCCAAGATCTCCGATACCCGTACCTGAGAGATGCGTATGACTGAATCCATAAATACGATCATCGTCATAATGATAACCGCTACTGGCTTCCCATCCTAAAAGATGAGTATCCGGACTGAGTTGCACCAGTGCATTCGGACGTGTTGCACCGGGAAATGTATGCCCATGAAATCCGGTTCCGATAAAAGGATCGGCATACTGTAAATAATCGTTTTGAGAATATGTTGTAGTTGCCTGCTTACACCCGGTTAGCATTAAAGCAAATACAGCAGTTGAAAATAATAAGGTTGTTCTTTTCACTGTTTGATATTATTTAATTGAATCTTTATTAAACTTCTGAATATTTAAGCATTAATCACTCTACAAATATAGTGAAAAAGGACAATACTACCCTGTTGCTCCATTTTCTTCCGAAAAAATAATCTGTACCGCATGGCTTTCCGTATTACGGGAAACAAGGAACAAACAGAGCAGATCGTACAAGACGCTATGCTAAAAGTATGGAGCCAAAGGTCGACATGGATGATCTTCCGGCATATTGCCTTATGGTGACACGAAATATTGCACTGAAATTAATTATCTTTGGTGCACTAATTTAATTCGGATAAATAATTATGAAAACGAATGTAATAAGAATCATGTGCACTTTGACATGTATATTCATGTGTATGGCTATTTCAGCTCAAGGAGACGCAAAGAAATTAATAGGTAATTGGTCTTTTTCTGCACCACAGGCACCTAACGGGTATCAGGATGGCGATTGTCATTTTAAAGAAAAAAGCGGAAAATTGACGGCTATAGCAAAAGTCCGGGGGTCAGAACTTGCTATCAATGAAATAATAAAAGACAGCAATGCTGAAACGTATAAATGTAATTTTTATCTGGATGGAGCTTATATCGAGCTCATCTTTAAAATGACAAAAGACGATCAACTGGAAGGAACTGTCAATACCCAGGGAATGAATATTCCTGTTCGTTTCAACAAAAAAGTTTCAAAGGTTCAAATTAAGGAATAAGCAGGATGTTTACAGTAATCGGAATTATGTTCGGAGGAATTGCCGTTGGTTTTTTATTACGGAAGATTGAATTTCTACAAAAAATAGGAAAACCTATCTCTTACACTATTTTACTTTTACTATTTCTTTTAGGAGTATCTGTGGGAGCTAACGATGCAATCGTCAGCAACCTGAGTACGCTTGGAGGACAAGCATTATTAATTGCATTAGCTACAACGACGGGAAGTGTATTAGCAGCCTGGCTCGTTTATCGTTTCTTTTTTAAAGAAAGGAGCAATGCATGAAGGGCAGTTTAATTGTTGTAGGTTTTTTTGCTCTTGGCTGCCTGATAGGATGGGGTAAGCTTGTGCCCGATAGCCTTATCAGTGGCAATCTTACGATGTACGTCCTTTATCTTCTGATGTTCCAGGTAGGGATCAGCATTGGGTGTGATAAGAAACTAAAAGATATTCTATGCAGCATACGTCCTAAGCTTTTACTTGTTCCATTAGCTACTATTATAGGGACTTTAATTTTTTCGGCACTTGTCAGCTTATTACTCACGCAGTGGAGCGTATTCGACTGCCTGGCCATAGGCAGCGGCTTTGCTTATTACTCTCTTTCATCTATTTTAATCACGCAATTGAAAGAACCTACCCTCGGAGTTCAACTGGCAACCGAATTAGGAACAATTGCTCTAATGGCAAATATCATACGGGAAATCTTTGCCTTACTAGGAGCTCCCCTGTTTGTAAAATACTTTGGCCGACTAGCACCGATATGTGCAGGAGGAGCAACAACAATGGATACAACTTTGCCCATTATCACCCGTTATTCCGGCAAAGACCTGGTATTTGTATCTATTTTCCACGGAATATTGGTAGACTTCACTGTCCCTTTTTTCGTTTCGTTTTTCTGTTCCTTATAACTAGACACAGATATAAAATAGGGAAGAGCCGCAGAATAATTCTGCGGCTCTTCCCTATTTTACTATTTTACTACTTTCCTATTGTTTTCAACATTTCCTGTACGGCAGCTTTTAGTTGCATATCTTCGCCTTTCATTTGCGATTCAGGTGTATTATAAACTTCAATGTCCGGTTGTAATTCATGGTTTTCCATATAATTGCCTTGTAAATCCTGTACTCCTACCTGGGGAATACCGAATACAATAGAAGGGTCTATCTGTTGTTCCCACCAAACAGCCGTCATCGTTCCCGGCACTGGTGTACCAATTAGTTTGCCAATGCCCAGATGTTTATATACCCATGGGAATCCATGTGCATTGGAATAGTTATCTTCGCAAACCAAAACACAAGAAGGTTTCAGCCATTTGTTGTATGGATCACTTCCTATATATTGGCCACGTGGCATAAAACGTTGATATTCTTTTCCGCTCAACAAGGTTGCCAAATCATCATGCAACCAGCCTCCGCCATTATGACGTGTATCTACAATCAAAGCTTCTTTATTACGGCAACGGCCTAACACTTCCGAATATACCTCACGAAAGCTTTCGCTATTCATACCCTTTACATGTACATAGCCAATCTTGCCTCCTGAAAGTTCGTCAACCATCTTCCGGCGTTGTTCAACCCAACGTTTATACAACAGATCAGACAAATTACCATAAGAAACAGGCTTAATTTGTTCATCGAAACGAACTTTTGTCGAAGGGTTATATACCGACAGAAGAATCTTCTTTCCTTCTTTACCTTTTAAAAGCGGATAATAATCTTCTCCGGCTTTAATTGTAACCCCATCTATTTTCTCAATAATACAACCGGTAGTGATTTTACTATCGGCAAGTGTAAGAGGGCCTTTTGCAATTATTTCTTCTATTTTCAGACCATCACCGGAATAGTTGTTATCAAAGAAAGCTCCTAGGCTAGCTGTAGACGGAGCAATAGGTGCAGGACGATAACGCGCTCCGGTATGAGAACCGTTCAATTCACCTAACATCTCGGATAACATTTCCTGAAAATCGAAATTGTTATTAACATGAGGCAAAAACTTTTCATAAGCAATCTCGTATCCTTTCCAGTCAATTCCGTGTATCTTCGGATCATAGAATTTATCAGAAACCTGACGCCAGATATGATGGAAAATATATTCGCGTTCCTTAGCCGGACGATAAGCAAACTCGGCTTTAAAAGCTATAGGTTCCACTTTACTGTCTTTAATATCTACCTTTTTTAATTGGCCTTTAGAAACGAGGAACAGATTCTCGCCTTTCTTATCCGTAAACATACTGCCGGCTCCAACATCTTTAATCAGCAATTTAGTCGTATTCTCTTTGAAATCGCGCATCCACAGATCATAACCTTTCTCAAAAGCAGCACAGTAATATAGCTTGTCACCTTTTGGAGTAAGCACAGCATCCCCTAAGTTTGAAGAATTTATAGTCAGACGAATAACACGGTCTTTACGATTTTCCAGGTCAAACTTCAAAGGTTCTACCGGTTTTGCTTTTTCATCTCCTTTTTTCTTATCTTCTTTTTTATCTTTAGCATTTTTGGAACTATCCTTACTGTCAGTCTTTTCATCTTCCAAAAGGGCTAGTTCTTCTTTTGATTGACGGAACTTATCATATGCTTCTCCATCAAAAAACATAATATATACGTCATCTTCCGAACCCCAACTACCATGACTGCGATAACCAGCACGGTCGCTTTGCCATATCATTGCTTTTCCATCAAGTACCCATTTGGCATTGGCATCATTATAACCGCTCTCAGTAAGATTTGTAACCTCTCCGCTACCATCAGCTTTTACTAATGCAATATCCGAATTGTTCCATCCTCCTATACTTATATATTTAACAATGAACCAACGGCTGTCTGGCGACCATTGGTATTGCTGGTCACCATCTGCATACGAATAATTGAACTTTCCATCCAATACTGTACGCACTTGTTTAGTATTCAAATTAATTACACGCAACGTTGTACGATTTTCAAGAAAAGAAACTTCTTTTCCATCAGGTGAGTACATAGGTTGAAACGATGTCTCATTAGTCA
>NZ_LT960489.1:757500-1047581 GCF_900232875.1 Parabacteroides provencensis
CTTCCGGTACGGCTACCTTGTTACGACTTAGCCCCAGTCACCAGTTTTACCCTAGGCCGATCCTCAACGGTTACGGACTTCAGGTACCCCCGGCTCCCATGGCTTGACGGGCGGTGTGTACAAGGCCCGGGAACGTATTCACCGCGCCATGGCTGATGCGCGATTACTAGCGAATCCAGCTTCACGGAGTCGAGTTGCAGACTCCGATCCGAACTGAGACATGGTTTGGAGATTTGCATCACATCGCTGTGTAGCAGCTCTTTGTCCATGCCATTGTAACACGTGTGTCGCCCCGGATGTAAGGGCCGTGCTGATTTGACGTCATCCCCACCTTCCTCACAGCTTACGCTGGCAGTCTCACTAGAGTCCTCAGCTTGACCTGTTAGTAACTAGTGATAAGGGTTGCGCTCGTTATGGCACTTAAGCCGACACCTCACGGCACGAGCTGACGACAACCATGCAGCACCTCGTAAAAAGCTATTACTAGAAAACCAGTTTCCTGGTCGGTCTTCTTACGTTCAAACCCGGGTAAGGTTCCTCGCGTATCATCGAATTAAACCACATGTTCCTCCGCTTGTGCGGGCCCCCGTCAATTCCTTTGAGTTTCACCGTTGCCGGCGTACTCCCCAGGTGGATTACTTAACGCTTTCGCTGTAGAGCTTACAATATATCGCAAACTCCTAGTAATCATCGTTTACTGCGTGGACTACCAGGGTATCTAATCCTGTTTGATACCCACGCTTTCGTGCTTCAGTGTCAGTTATGGTTTAGTAAGCTGCCTTCGCAATTGGAGTTCTGCGTGATATCTATGCATTTCACCGCTACACCACGCATTCCGCCTACCTCAAACATACTCAAGACGCCCAGTTTCAACGGCAATTTTATGGTTGAGCCACAAACTTTCACCGCTGACTTAAACATCCACCTACGCACCCTTTAAACCCAATAAATCCGGATAACGCTCGCATCCTCCGTATTACCGCGGCTGCTGGCACGGAGTTAGCCGATGCTTATTCAGAGGGTACATACAAAACAGGACACGTCCCGCACTTTATTCCCCTCTAAAAGAAGTTTACAATCCATAGAACCTTCATCCTTCACGCGACTTGGCTGGTTCAGGCTCTCGCCCATTGACCAATATTCCTCACTGCTGCCTCCCGTAGGAGTTTGGTCCGTGTCTCAGTACCAATGTGGGGGACCTTCCTCTCAGAACCCCTATCCATCGCCGACTTGGTGAGCCGTTACCTCACCAACTATCTAATGGAACGCATGCCTATCTATCAGCAATAAATCTTTAACAAATATTCCCATGCGGGACCCCTGTTTTATGCGGTATTAGTCCGACTTTCGCCGGGTTATCCCACTCTGATAGGTAAGTTGCATACGCGTTACTCACCCGTGCGCCGGTCGTCAGCGGGATATTGCTATCCCCTGCTACCCCTCGACTTGCATGTGTTAAGCCTGTCGCTAGCGTTCATCCTGAGCCAGGATCAAACTCTTCGTTGTTAATTTGTTTTTTATACCTTTGCTCAGAATCTCTAAATCTATTAAGTAATTGACGGTATTATTATTCTTTAAACAAACATCAATGTCTGTATAATACTTGTACTACTTGTTGTATGTAAATCTTTCAAAGAACTCGTGCGCTTTCTTTCGATTGCGGGTGCAAAGGTAAGGACTATTTTGAAACTAACAAATATTTCAGAAGAAATTTTTGAAAAAAGTTTCCCGAACATTTCAGGAGGTTGGACATTTTGCTTAGCCCGGCTAACCTCATCCCCTTCCTAAATTACCTTAAACCAATATTGTTATCAACCACTCTCGCTTGAATGCGGGGACAAAAGTAGTATTACCTTTTTTACTATCCAAATTTTTAAAGGGATTTTTTTAATGTTTTTATCTACATATTATATGCAAATACTGGAAATGAGTCAGGTAGCGATAATATATCTCAGCCTATCTTATTTCGTTCGGTTATTTTATGTTTTAATCTCTGCTTTCTTATATCATAGAAAACGATTATTACGTAAAAACAGATTCATAGTTATGACTTTTCAAAATCATTACGATGAATTGAATAAATCATTACGATGATTTTTTTTGACGTATGTAAATTTAAGTCATTATCTTTGTACATCTATACTTAATAAAAAACACGAAATAATGAGAAACAGCATTTTATTATTGGGATTTGGATTGTGTACGTTGCTTTCTTGTAAAGAAGTTCCGGCTCCTGCCCCCATTTTGCCGGTTCCCACGCCTGCACAAACAGAATGGCACAAAATGGAAACGTATGCATTTGTACACTTCGGGCTAAACACATTTAATGATCTGGAATGGGGATATGGCAATACGCCAGCTTCAACGTTCAACCCGACCGATCTGGACTGTGATCAATGGGCACGCACTATTAAAGCAGCCGGTCTGAAAGGTGTAATCCTGACTGCCAAACATCACGACGGCTTCTGCCTATGGCAAACAAAAACGACAGACTACAGTGTAAAAAACTCTCCTTGGAAAAACGGACAAGGAGATATGGTAAAGGAACTATCAGATGCGTGTCGGAAACACGGACTCAAATTCGGGATATATCTTTCTCCCTGGGATAGAAACAGCTCAAACTACGGCACCCCGGACTATGTGAAAAAATTTCATGCCCAAATGCATGAACTCGTCAGCAACTATGGCCCCTTATTCGAATACTGGTTTGACGGAGCAAATGGAGGAAACGGTTGGTATGGCGGTGCAGACGAAACCCGTTCTATCGATCCAAAGACATATTACAAATATGAAGAAGCCCGTGACACCATCAAGGCGCACCATCCTGATGTAATGATATTCGGAGGAACTGTCCCAGATATACGCTGGATCGGCAATGAAGAAGGATGGGCAGGTGATACTCAATGGAGTTTTTATTCATACGACAAAGAGACCAACTACCAGCAAAGCCAATGGGGTATGGAGGATGGCGATCAATGGCTTGGAGGCGAATGTGATGTATCGATACGTCCGGGTTGGTTTTATCATGCACGTGAAGATCATCAAGTAAAATCACTCGCCCATCTTGTAGACTTGTATTATCGCAGCGTTGGTCATAATACTAATTTCCTGCTGAACTTCCCAGTTGCATTAAACGGAAAAATCAGTCCACAGGACTCTATCCGGGCTATCGAATGGTATCAGACCATCCAAAATGACTTGAAAACAAATATACTGAAAGATTCCCGTATAGAAGCCAGCAACACTCGCGGGCAAAAATTCCGCGCCAGTTATGCGACAGACGGAGAATGGGACACATATTGGGCTACAGAAGATAACGTACACAACGGTTCTCTAACATTTACACTAGCTCATCCATCAGATGTAAACCGTATTATGATACAGGAATACATCCCACTAGGACAACGCGTAAAATCATTCAATATAGAATATGAGAAGGAAGGAATATGGCACCCGGTAGAGTCTGTCGATACAACTACCACGGTAGGTTATAAACGTATTGTACGCTTTCCAACAGTAAAAGCGAAAAAAATCCGTATCAACTTTACAGATTCGCGTGGTCCACTCTGTATTAATAATGTAGAAGCATTTTTGGCACCAGCCTTAATGACAGAGCCAGTTATTACCCGTAACCTGCATGGAGATGTAACAATTCTGGCCGGTGACAAAGTGGCAGAAATACACTATACAACAGATGGCTCAGAACCAACTAAAGACTCTCCTTTATATGAAGCACCATTTGCTTTTCGTCAGAAAGGAACTGTTAAGGCTATTTTATATGACGCTACATTCGGCAAAACCAGTCCTGTTTCTACCAAATTGTTGGACATTGCATCCGACAGTTACAAGGTTCTTTCTCCGAAAGACAAAAATACATCCCTGATATTTGACGGAAACGGCTACACCTCCTTCTACTTACCAAAAGGAAAGCAAGAGTTTACTGTACAACTTGATAAAGCATACAAAATAAGTGGTTTTCGTTATACCCCCAACCAGGGACGTGATGCCAGCGGACATATTGCAAGCTATCAGCTTTACATCGACAACCGGAAGGTAGCCGAAGGAGAGTTTTCGAATATAAAAGCCAATCCGATCGAACAGGAAATCCATTTCCCTGCAACCAACGGCCAACAAATACGTCTTGTCGCCACCCGCATTGTAGACGATTTGAAACAGGCGGGTATAGGTGAGTTTTCGGTGATAACAGAGTAATGGATAGCTCCCTGAATATTCATTTAACAAAGCCAATCTTCGGCCGCGGTTTATTCAGGGAGTTATTACGGTTTTGTAATCCAGCCAATGTTTCGTTAATCAACTCTAGCTGCATACGGGTATCATCGTTAATGTCATTGTAGTCGGCAAATACGTCGTCTATGTATTTTTTTAATTCCATTATCTGGTTTTCCAGTTCGTCTACTCTGTCAACCCGAGGTAGAACAACCAGCTGACGGATAGCCACAAATGCGCGTGTTACTAAAACACTGACTTGTACAGCTATTTTGCTACGTAATACACTCGCCAGCATTACTACCCCATGTTCTGTAAACGCCAAAGGAACAGCAGATTTAGGCCTTTTAGCTCTTGATGTCATCACAAATTGTGACGACATAGCGCCCCATTCCGCATCAGTCAACTGGAACATAAAATCTTCAGGAAATCGTTCTATATTACGTTTTACGGCCTGATTTAATACACGGGTTTCCACCTGATATATTTCCGCCAAGTCAAAGTCAAGCATAACCTTTTGCTCCCGTATTTCGTATATCTTGCTCTGTATCAATTGCAATTGTTCCATAGTCTCTGATTTTGATGTTAATATTTTTGCTACAACAAGGGCAAGTAATCCCAACTGAATTACTTTAATTATACACAAAAGTATGGATAATTATAATTAAAGAGAAATATTTACAAGAATTGAAACAAACAAAAACTACGGGACGCGTAAGTATATTAAGGAGAGAATATAAAAGAGAAGCAGCTACAACTTTCATTGTAACTGCTTTATTTTCAATCCGTGGTCCCACTTGGGCTTGAACCAAGGACTCCCTGATTATGAGTCAGGTGCTCTAACCAACTGAGCTATGGGACCTTTTCAGAGACTAGCTCTGAAATCGGATGCAAACTTATGAAACAATCTTGACTTATGCAAATGATTTGCATATTTTTTAAACAAACTACTTTATTTCCGGCCGATCTACTACAAAACGGCAAAAATCATGATACAACTTTTTATCCGTAGAATGAGATGATACACTCAACTTATACAGAGCATTATTACCCTGATAATAAGCCAAACGTTTGGTATCCCATATACCATTTTCACGGAAAGCATTCATATAATCATAAAGGCGATTGCCCCATTCATTCATTCCAACCAACACATTTTCATCAAACTCCACTTCCATATCCATCTCATTTTTGACCGCAATCTGGCAAGCTTCATCCAATCGATCATAAGGAACCGATTCATTAAAGAAATAATTGGGTTGGAGAAATGCGTAATTAAAACTCAAACCTTTCCACTCATTATAACCGTCCGACTTGAAATAAGGAATCCAGTTAAAGCTATATTTCAGTTCATTCAGATAAGCAGAAATATCACGGACAATGGCACGTGTATTAGTTGCTTCCTCTGCAATCCAGTAAAAGCCTGCCAACTCTACATTTTGCGGCATCAATTCCTTGAATTTTTTCCGAACATAATCAATATACCACTCACAGGCGGCAATACGATCTATAGAATAGGAAAAATCGAGCATCTTACCATCCTTTAGCGAGCCCCAATCCTTTTGTCCCTGTATAGGTTCGGGCAAACCTATCACAATACGGTGTTTTCTGGCAGGTTTTCCAATCCGGGGTATCGCATCGCCAATACATTTATCAAGTGCACCGACTGCAATTTTCGACTGGAAATAAAAGTCCGCCAAATCCATCCAATCTTTCTGAGTAGCCGGAGCATCTGTATATCCGGACGCAAACATCTTTCCCTTTCCATTATGAATTTCAAGGAATAAAAAACTGTCAAACAACCACTGTTCTTTTCCCGATTCATCCGTATAAGAAACATAAGGAACAAGATGTTCCTTATCCCATACAGTTGTCCGATGCGCACCGCCACCATAAATTAATACCATATCTTTGGTTGGCAACAAAGCCGTACGTTCCTTTTCCCAAGGATAATCTGATTCATCAACAGGGGGAGCAGGCACAGGTTCGGTATCATTCGTATCTCCACAGGAAGACACGAATAATATCAAACATATAATTAATGAGTATAATTTCATTTCGTCAAACCTTTTAGTTTTTTACTCTTTTGTCTTTCTGCAATACGTTTTGCCAATTCCATATATAACTGTTTATCTTCAATATCCTTAGAATGAAACAGATTATAGAAAGCCCTATCGCCCTGGTAATAAGCTATCGGGAACGAAGCAAATGCCCCACATTCATCAAAAGCATTAATATAGTCGGAAAGACGACTACCAAAGCCTCCATTCTTCAATGCTCTTTCATCAAATTCCATTTCGAGGCACATACCATTTTCGGCAGCCAGTTTACACGCTTGGTCAAGACGTTCGAAAGGAACTTTTTTATCAAAGAAATAATTAGGTTGCAAATAAGCTATATCGAAGCCTAAAGTTTTCCATTCCTGAAATCCATCGGATTTAAAGTAAGGAATCCAATTAAAATTGAAACCTTTAGAGCGAACATAGTCGCCAACATTATGTGCCAATGAACGGCTATTAGTTGCCTCTTCAGCAATCCAGTAGAAACCGGAAAGCTCCAAGTTGTCCAAATTAGCTTCATTAAACTTTTTAATGGCATAATTTACAAACCACTGACAAGCAGCCAAACGATCCTCACCATTCGAAAAGTCTATCACCTTTCCATCTATCTCTCCCCAATCTTTTTGATTTGGAATAGGTTCCGGCATGCCAATTACGACTTTTTTCTTTTCGAATTTTTTCGGATTGGCAGCACGTACTTCGCCAACACAATCATTCAAAGCACACACCATCTGCCCCGGCGTAAAATAATCATCCAGCAATTTTGTCCATTCTTGTCTGCGAGCTCCTTCTTTTTCATAATATGAAGCAAATCCCCTTCCCTGTCCGTTTTTAATTTCCAGGAAAAGATAACCATCAAACAACCATTGATTCTTTCCTTTACTATCTTTCATGGCCACATAAGGCTCAAACTGGCTTTTATCCCATGCCTTACGATGTGATCCTCCGGCATAAATCAACACCATATCACGGGCAAAGGGTTTTATTGCCAATATTGTTTCCGGCATTACACACAACATCATTACCAAACCTGCAATTACACTTAACAACTTCACATTCTTCATGATTATTAAATATTTTAATTAAAACTCCACTACAAATATAAAAAAAGAGTGTAACAAAAGGATTGTTCTCCTTTTATCACACTCTTAAAAACAACCTATATTACATATTATAACCCCATACATTCACTTCACAGAGAGAGAATGAGGTCGTCCCCCTATAATTTTCCAAACAACGAAGTCTCAGATAACGGACTTTTGGACTTTTATCTTTTTCGAAATAAAGATTATCGCCTTCACCGAAGTCTGTCAATCTGGAATTAGAATTATCTATGTCACCCAGTTTTGTCCATTCATCCCAATCTCCATTCTGAGAAGGGACACCATCACCTAAATAACCCCATAATTCATAACGCTTAGGGCATACATTTGTATATGCCCAATACAAACTGGCGCGAAAACGATACAGATTTATTGTTTCTCCAATGTCATAAGTAAATGAAGAAGGTGCATTTCCGGGATCACCACAAAGATAATTTCCATAATTAACTTCGTTATACGCTTCGGGTTTAGACATCCTCAATCCGTCCCACAACTTATCTATGTTTCCTTCAAGCACACGAGAATCATTGGATAATAAATGAGCTTTATGTTTGCTAACGTCAATCATTGTAAACTCCGGAATAGTAGCAGTCAATGTATAGGTAACATCTTTAAGCAAGTTGTTCACTACTACTTCATTTGGTTTCGTAAGATCCAATTTCAGAATCGTATCGGAAGGTGCAATCAATTTAGCCCGTTTGGCAATACTCAAATGCACATTAACATTGGATAAGCTCTGTAAATTTTTTAAACTCAATTCAATCGTTCTTGTTTTATCGGATATTACAGCCTGAACAGTCTCCGCTCCATCTTCAGCAGTAACGGCCTTGATAGGAGTCATTACCGGATTTACAGGAATAGATTCATCCATTCCTTCCTCTTCACAAGACGTAAAACAAAATACAGAATAGAGTATTACGCCTGATAATAAAATTATATTTTTCATAATCTGTTTCTTATTTAATATTACCACCAAGGATTCTGAACCAACGCTTTACTCTTTTCTATTTCTGTCTCAGGTATAGGGAACAAATAATAGGCTTTTTTAAATACGCGGGTTTCAAAAGGCACTCTCTTGTAGAAATCTGTAAATGCAAAACTGTTTGTATTAGCATCTCCAGCATTAATATCCATCCCGAACATACGTCCGCCATCACCAAACTTACGGTCTTTTGCTGCGCCGTCGTCCGGTGTATCGGCCAACCAACGACGACGGGTTGTAAAGTAACGGTCGCCTTCAAAACAAAGTTCAATCTGGCGTTCTCGGATTATATAATCACGCTGCGCTTCTTTGTTTCCGGTAATCTGAGGAGTGGCAATAAAAGCACTTGGCACACCGGCACGGCTACGGATCATATCCCAATATTTGCGTATATTCTGATTCCCCGGATCATATTCATTTAATGCTTCAATATAATTCAACAAAATCTGGGCATAGCGGATAAATACGTTTCCGTATTGCTGTGGGAAAACACGATCATACATATTTGCCATCGGGTCATTGTTTTTATATACCAGATAGCCCGTACGGGAGAAAAATGTATAAGAACCGGACTGGCGGGATTTACCTCCGTAATACAGCTCTGCGCGGGCATAACCATCTTGTTGGCCCGGTGAATTATAGAAATTACGCTTTTCTATATCGTCCGGTAAAGAAGGCATAATACGTTTATTATACAGAATAGAAGCATAAAAACGAGGTTCGCGGTTAGCATACATATTCCAGTCACCAGCCCAATGCCCCCAGGCTTCAGACTTACGGATATCTGATATCATCTGTTTGCGGCCTTCTTCCGTATTCACTTCACGATTATTTGGGTTCCAATGCTTGTTAGGGGCTGTAGAAAAGCCTTCTTCCACATAACCAGATGCCGGATCTTCAATCGGTTTTCCGTTCTCCATCAGAAATGCATCTACTATGCGTTGAGTAGCACCTACTCCACCCAATGTTTTAGGTCCGGGAAAAGTATGAATCATCCAGGCCTGTGTATTTGAACCTTCCGAACGGGCAAAAATGACTTCACAGTTCCAGTTGACCAAATGTACATCCACACATGACTTATAAGGATTAAACTCAGCATCTCCATTTTCATTATTTCTGTACAAACGTAGATTGGCTTCAGGATGTTGTTCCGAAATATCAATCACTTCACGGCTGGCAGCAGCAGCTCTGCGCCACTTATTTTCATCATACGTCGTATTTACCAATAAAGTCCCATCTTTATTTACAAAATCGGCATAATCTTTATTACCATTCCATTGCGGACTGGCAGCAAAAGTCAGAATTAATGACTTTACAGCTTTACAAACAATTTTGTTAGGCTTACCCATCCAATTGGTATTATCCTGCCAATGCAGTGGAAGATCTTTCTCCGCTTCATCCATCATCTCGCAAACATAATCTACACATTCATCAAACGGAGCACGTGCCATATTTGCAAAATCTGCGTCATTCGGTTGTTCTTCTTTAATCAAAACAACGGGGCCATATTGACGGATTAATAACCAATAATAATATCCTCTCAAGAACTTGACTTCTGCTTTATACTGCTTTTTCAAATCTTCACTCAATTCTCCACAGCGATCTACATTGTTTTCGAAGACAAAAGAAGCTCTAATGGCACGGTACCAGAGGGCATATTTATTATAGAAGTTACTTGAAGTTGTCCAGTTACCCAGATTAATATTATACGTATTATAAACTACCCACGACAAATCACACTCATCTGAGCATCCCAACCATGGATCATCCTGATGCAAATTATGCATTGGAATACCTGCATATACGTTTGCTAAATAACCTTCAGTCTCTATGCGCGAGCTCCAAACCATTTTATCTGTTTTCATATCATCGGGTTGTTTATCCAGATAATCTGCACATCCGGAAAACATAGTGAGAGCTGCAAATAAACCTATTATATAGTTTTTCATATCTGTATTATTTAAAATGAAGTTCTTACACCAAAATTAATCTTTCTCGGAAGCGGATATTTATTACCATTAGAAGTCCCCGTCTCCGGATCCCACATATCCCATTTGGAGAACAAGGCAACATTATTTGCCAACACATAAATACGCAAAGACTTCATGCCTATCGGCGCAATCCATTTTTTCTTAAAAGAATAGCCAACCTCCACATCTGCCAGACGTAGCAAACTACCATCATAGATAGTACGAGTAGAAGCTTGCCAGTTATTGGAAGAACGTCCGTTTGACAAACGAGGATAGAAAGCATTCGGATTGGGATTTTCAGGCGTCCAGCGATCTAAAGCCTTTTCAAATAAATTCCCTTTACCAACACCTTCATTAAACGGAATAAAAGTAGAACCTCCTAAAGCATAAGAGACATGAGCCTGCCCGCGGAAGAAAACACCAAAATCAAAACCGTTCCAGCTTAATTGCGTACCAAAACCATAATTAATTTCAGGGATAGAAGAATAACCAATAGGTACCTCATCCTCAATATCGACAATACCATCACCATTTACATCTTTGTATCTCACATCACCGGGACGAACTACTCCGAATTTTTGCTCTGGTGTAGAAGGATCATCAATTTCGGCCTGATCTTTAAATAACCCTAAAGCTATCAAACCAAACTGTTGTTTATAACGATTACCGGTTCTCATACGATAAGCCCATTTCTTTTCCGGCTCATCCATTTCAAGAATTTTATTACGCGTAAATGTGAAATTTCCGTATAAACGATAATCCACTTTACCCAAATGGTGACTAAATTCAAGCGTACCATCCACACCTTGGTTAGTCATAACACCCATATTAGCAAATGGCTGCTGATTTAAACCCGCAATAGCAGGTAAAGAGGCACGTTGGATAAGAATATCCGTTCTCTTTTCGTGGAAATAGTCGAAATCTAATGATATAGCATTATTAAACATCTTCAATTCTATACCTATATCTTTTTTCAAACCTTTTTCCCATGTCAGATTTTGAATACCAATCTGATCTTCTCCAACACCATTTATATATGAAGGATTCAAACCAAAAGACCAGCCACCCAATCCACTTCCATAAGTAGATAAATAACCGAAACGCATATTTTCCGGCAAAGATTCCGAACCAACCAAACCAACAGAACCCCTTATTTTTAATACATTGACAGATGGTATTTTCCAAAACGATTCGTTAGAGAGCAAATATCCTAAAGCTCCGGCAGGAAAGAAACCAAAACGATGTCCCTTGGGAAAGTTTTCAGAACCATTATATCCAAGATTAAACTCTGCAAAATATTTATCCTTGAAAGCATATGTTCCTCTAAAAGCCAGACCTTGTTTCTTATACGGCAAAGATTTAATAGAAGCACTCGCCGTACCATCCACATAGTCACGCTGATAATACATTACCATTCCACTCACACGGTGCATTTCTTTAAATAACTGATTATAATTAAACTGCAATTTCAATTCTTCTGCACGGTTATTAGAAGAACTGACATTATAACCCAAGAATTCCGAACCTTTATTTACTTCTGAGAATAATAAATTACCGGTTTCATCGTCTACGCCTGTCACAGCATACGTTGTAGACATTTTCCTGCGATTTTGAATAGACTGGCTATTGGAGTCAAATGAAAATGATCCTCTAAATTCCAATCCTTTCAACCAGAAAGACAAATCCTGAGTTAATACAATCTGGCTCATAATCTGTGTGCGAAATAGTTTATTATAACCGGATCCATATAGACGTTCAGCCGGATTTAATTCGCCCACCTGATTGGGAGCTCCCCATCCCCATTTTGTAGAACCGTCAGAGTTCGTACCGATAGGAAGCCGTACCGGACAAGAAAGCGGAGTAGATAAATATGTATAGTAATACAACATCTCAACTGGTGTATAATAAGTACCATACAACCATTCGTTTCCTACG
Organism: Parabacteroides provencensis; assembly: GCF_900232875.1. Classification (NCBI taxonomy): domain Bacteria; kingdom Pseudomonadati; phylum Bacteroidota; class Bacteroidia; order Bacteroidales; family Tannerellaceae; genus Parabacteroides; species Parabacteroides provencensis. Next base: position 769,778 of record NZ_LT960489.1, read on the forward strand.
CCAGGCTGGTGTGTATCTGTCAGATTAGCACCTAATTCAATGTTTAAATTAGTTGTTTTGGTTAAAGTAACATCCACATTGGAACGAAAATTATAACGGCGAAGAGTTACATTAGATTTATAATCATTTTCCTTACTATTTTTCAAATTACCATTATCTTCCAAAAAGCTGGCACTAATATAATAACGAGCTCTCTCACCTCCACCCCGAATATTAAGAGAGGCATTCATATTAGAAGAATACTTCTTAAAAACTTCATCTATCCAATTCACATTCGGATAAAGGAAACGGTTTGCATTGTTACGTAAATTTTCAATATAGTCTTGTGAATAATTTTCCTGCCCGAATGCTTCATTATATAACATTGCATAATCTGCTCCGCCCAAAAGTTTCGGCAAATTAGGCAGATCGGAAGTTCCATATTCAAATTTAGCTTCTACCGACGGTGCTTGTGCAACACCTTTACGGGTTGTAACCAAAACAACGCCATTTGCTGCACGTACACCATACACGGCAGTTGCAGATGCATCTTTTAAAATAGAAATGGATTCTACTTCTTCAATGGACAAATCAGACATATCACGTTCAACGCCATCAACCAGCATCAATGGTTTCTGATTAGCTCCAAACGAAGAAATACCACGAACCCAGAAATCGGCATTATCTTGCCCAGGCTCACCTGAGCGCTGCACAACAACAGCACCCGCAATACGTCCCGAAAGTGCTGAAGTCAACGAACGTTGGGGTATTTTCATATTTTCAATAGGAGCGGCAGCTATAGATCCAATCACACTAGCTTTACGCTGTTTACCCATACCAACAACAACTGCTTCATCCAGCTCCTGTACATCTTCTTTCAAAACAATGTCCAATGAGGGATTTTTACCAACCGGCACTTCCTGCAATTTAAATCCGATATAAGAAAACTGAAGAATATCTCCTTTTTGAGCCTTGATTACATAATAACCATTCACATCGGATACAACTCCACTTGTAGAGCCTTTAATTACAATATTAACACCGGGAAGTCCCTGCCCTGTAATATCAGAAATTTTACCTCGCACAGTATTATCATCCTGATGCGTCACCGATTTTTCGGGAACATCCGTTTTCTTATAAAGAATAATATGCGAGCCTTCTATACGATAATTCAATTCTGAATTAGACAGCAAAATGCCCAATACATTATCTAAACTTTCTTTTTGAGCATGAACAGAAACACTTTCTTGCAGATTTATTTCATCATCCCTGAACCAGAATGAATAATTACTCTGTTTTTTTACTGCATCCAAAGCCTTTTCCAATGTGACATTATTCAGCGCCAGAGAAATTCTGACATTTTGGGAATGAACATCAGCTGCAGATACAGTAAACAAGGAAAGCAAACAGAATATAAATGTCAATCTCATAACACTAAATAACTTACCACACCCACCTAGACACACAGGTAGATACAGGATGTGCTTTTTTTCCATAACTTTGTACTGATTTTAAATTAAACTTTTTGTGATTTAAATCTTAAAGGTCAGAAGACTGGCGGGTTTTCTGGCCTTTTTTATAGACTTCACGAACTAGGTTGAATCTTTCATAATTATACTTTTAAACAGGTTAACAACTTTAGCATCTTATTTCTCGTATACAAAAACCGAGTCATTTTTGATATTATATCTTATCCGGTTGTCCCAGGATATGATATGAAGTATCTCTTCCAAACTATCCGTAGACTTAAACTGTCCGGTAAAAGTTATCTTCTTTAAATTGTTGGAAGCTATAACAAATTCTTTTTTAAAATGACGTCCGAGAATAGCAGCAATTTCATTGAAGTTATTTTTCTCAAAATAAATTTCTCCTTTTAACCAGGAAGTATACGGATCAGTCTCTATTTGACGTTTTAAAAACTTATTGTTTTCCTTATTAAATAAAAGCTGTTCGCCCGGTACCAAGACAGCTTCTTCCATTTTATTTTCCAAATCCCGCACACCAACCTGTCCTTCAAGCAAAGTTACTGCAGTATTTAACGATTCATTATACGACTGAACATTAAACTTTGTTCCATAAACACAAACTTTCAATGCTTCACAGGTAACAATAAACGGATGATCCGAATCATGCGTTACTTCAAAATAAGCTTCACCTGATAAGTTTATATTTCGATTCTTACAAAAAGCTGAATTATATTCAATTGCAGAACCTGCATTTAATATCACTTTAGATTTATCTGGTAAAATCAATTCTTTCGTTTCGCCATTCATAACCTCAACCCGGACTAAGTCTCCTGATGAATTTATGTCATGCAAATAAAAAAATGCTCCCACAGACACTAGAACAGCAACTACTGCAGCCACAGATATCAGTTTCACAAATATTGAATGGCGTCGGGCTCCTTTGATTTTATGAATAACGCGACTTCTAATATCTTCTTTCAATTCCTCTGCTACCGATTCAACAGACGAAGAAATTTGAATCCGTTTAGTAAAACGGCTTTCCTCTTCTGTATTTTTCATTATTTCTTTCACAAAACACCTCCTTTTTATATAGAGGAGTCATGCTTTAAAAAAAAGGTTTAAAAGAAATCGATATTTTTATCAATTATTTTACAAAACGATAAAAATAGTATCGCCAGATCAATATCCGGATAGTATTTGCGCATTTGTTCTACAATCTTTTTTACTGCAATTCGAGCTTGTACATGGACAGTACTTTCTGCCAGACCAAGTATCTCAGCTATTTCCCGATACTTAAGTCCATCCCTACGGGACATCATAAAAATAATACGGCTTTTTTCCGGAAGGTCATTGATTACTTCGGTTAACATTTGCTCTATTTCACTTGTCAAAAGGTCATTTTCGGGATTATCGTCCAATTGTTCCACAGACATGGGGATCTGATCCAGCATTACATACTTAGACGAAGAGTTATTATTCAAATAACGGTAACATGCATTTTTGGCAATAATATAAAGGTACAATTCAATATTTGTAATCTCGGGCAATCTTTTCTTCGATTTCCAAACAGAAAGAAAGACATCAGAAACTACTTCACGACAAGCTTCCTTATTACGAAGAAAACAATAACAGAAACGAAAAGTCTTTGTATAATAGCAATCATAGAATTGGTTAAATGCAATCATGTTGTCTTCCGACACTTTTTGCAAAAGGTTTCTTATTTTATCTGTATCTTTCATGAAATAAGATTAACATAGGGCAGAATTTGAAATATTCTGCCCTTTTCCATTTAAATGGAAAAATTATTTTTCTGCAACTTCTTTTGCGGCAAACTCCATTAAGTATGATTTAATAAAACCATCTATTTTACCATCCATTACAGCATTAACATCAGAAGTTTGATAATTGGTACGATGATCTTTTACCCGGCGATCATCAAAAACATAACTACGAATCTGTGATCCCCATTCTATTTTTTTCTTTCCGGCTTCAATCTTTGCCCGCTCAGCCATACGATGTTGCAATTCTTTATCATAAAGAATTGAGCGCAATTGACGCATTGCATTTTCACGGTTTTTAGGTTGATCACGCGTTTCCGTATTTTCAATTAAAATTTCTTCTTCCTCTCCTGTATACGGGTCCTTGAACTGATAACGCAAACGTACTCCGGATTCAACCTTATTAACATTCTGCCCACCTGCTCCTCCTGAACGGAATGTATCCCAGGAAATAGCAGCTTGATCAATCTTCACCTCTATTGTATCATCCACCAAAGGAGTTACAAATACAGAAGCAAAAGAAGTCATCCGCTTCCCTTGTGCATTATAAGGAGATACACGTACCAGACGATGGACACCATTTTCACTTTTCAGATAACCATAAGCATAATCGCCTTCAATATTAATGGTTGTCGTTTTTATACCCGCTTCATCGCCTTCCTGATAATTGGCAATAGATATCTTATAGTTATTGTTTTCTGCCCAACGCATATACATACGCATTAACATAGAAGCCCAATCCTGACTTTCGGTTCCTCCGGCTCCCGAGTTAATCTTGAGTACACAACTCATTTGGTCTGCTTCGTCACGAAGCATATTACGAAATTCCAAATCTTCTATTAACCGAATGGCTTTACTATATGCCTGGTCTACTTCCTCTTCCGTAATAATTTCTTCCTTTACGTAGTCATACGACAGTTGTAACTCTTCCGCAGCACTTTGAACTTCATTATATAACTCAATCCACTTTTTCAGTTCTTTTACCTTTTTCATCTGGGCTTCAGCACGTTTGGCATCTTCCCAAAATTCAGGATCATGGGTACGAAGTTCTTCTTCCTCTAACTGGATGGTCTTGCCATCTATGTCAAAGATACCCCCTCAGCGCCCGCTGACGCTCCAACACATTACTTAGTTGGTCTGATGTTATCATATTTATGTTATTATTATTTTCTACAAAGATAAGTATTAAGTCAACACCCGGCAACCCTATTATTCCTGATACATGGCCTCGATCTGTTCCGCATATTTCTTTGCTACGACCGGACGACGTAATTTAAGGGTATCGGTAAGCTCACGGCCTTCCATTGTAAACGGTTGTGATAATAAAGTAAAACGTTTAATTCGTTCATAAGAAGCCAGATTCTTCTGGTGTTCTTCAATTCGAGACTCTATTAATCGAATTATATCTTTATTGCTCATCAAATCTTCACGGTTTTCATATCGAATACCTTTTTGTTCTGCATACTGCTCCAATAAAGAGTAAACCGGTACAATCAAAGCACTAACAAACTTTCTCTGGTCGCCTATAACAGCAATCTGTTCTATATATTTATCGCTGCTCATCAACATTTCAATAGCCTGCGGGGCGACATATTTACCATTGGAAGTTTTATATAAATCTTTAATTCGTTCTGTAAATAACAGCACATTGCCTTCCAACCGGCCAGCATCTCCTGTCCGGAAAAAACCATCTTCAGTAAAAGATTTCGCATTCTCTTCAGGTTTATTATAATAACCGGAAGTTACTGTTTTTCCTTTTACCAGTATCTCATTATTAGCTTCGTCTATTTTAACCTGTATATCCGGCATAATAGTTCCTATAGAACCAAATATAAATCCTTCTTCGGGATAAAAACAAACGGTTGCAGTCGTTTCACTTAATCCGTATCCATAACGGATCGGAATATTAACAGATTGCAAAAATTCATTAACTTCATCGGATAAAGGAGCTCCGGCGACAGGGAAGAAGCGCCCGCGATCTATACCTAAAACCTTTTTTAAGAGCGTGAAAACAGTTTTATCATAAAAAGCAAACTTCGTACTAAGTCCGCATGGTGCTTTCAATCCTTTATTTTTATATTCTAAATTATACAAACGTCCGGTTTCTATCGCATCCAAAAAGATTTTCTTCATGAACGGAGACGAAGAATTAATTTTCTCATGAACTCCTACATAAACTTTTTCCCAAAAACGGGGAACATTGCACATTAAAGTAGGACGTACCTCCACCAAAGTCTTTTGAATCATTTTTGGGTCCAAATTAATTGCAACTTTCACACCTTTATGCAAACAATAATATACCCACGCTTTTTCAAAAATATGGGTCAATGGGAGAAAACACATTGAAGTATCTTTATCTGTAACCATTGGCAAACGGATATCATGGATACGCATTGCTTCCAAATAATTAGAATGATGAAGCATCACTCCCTTGGATTCCCCCGTTGTACCTGACGTATATATTATCGTAGCCAGATCTTCCGGAGTAGCTCCGTTCATACGGATTTTCACAGCAGATGCAGCATGAGTATTATCCCCAAGACGCAAAAAGTCATCAAAATAAACAGATGTTTTATCCTCCGGGTTCAACTTTACGGAAGAATCAAAAATAATTATACGCTTTAATATGGCAGATTCTTTTTGAACTTTAAATGCATTATTGTATTGTAATTGCTCACCGACAAAAAGAGTACGGATATTAGCATCATTAATAATATATTCAATCTGTGCAGGAGAATTGGTTGCATACATCGGCACAGATACAATCCGATTTGTATAAGCTCCAAAATCGGTATATAAGCATTGAGGCATATTCTGAGAATAGACACCAATATTTTCCTGTACTTCTATTCCAAACTCAGCCATAGCTTCAGCAGTCAGCATAACTTTATCGGCAAATTCTCTCCATGAGATTTTCAACCATTTCCCGCTTGCATTATCTCTGTATTTAAGAGCTGTACGCGAACCATATTTTTCAGCTTGCCGCTGTATCAACTCGGCATAATGATAATAAATCATAACCCTTTATTTTGTATTGTTGACGCAAAAATAAGCTTTTATATTCTAAAAGACATAGGTTTACTTCTATTTTTACACAGATCAATCTATTTTGTGCAACAATTATAGTCTATTAATGATAATCGGTTCCAAATTGTTTTATACCTGAAAAACAAATGCTTCATACTAGAGAAACAAACACAGAAAACGTCACCAAATAATAGTAGATAATAAACAATAACACTTCTCATATTGTTAAAAGAGCATAAACTACAGTAGTATGTATTGCATAGTACACAGGCATTACATATTTTTGTAACATAAAACAATAAACAATGAATGCAGAGAACGTAAAATCACAAATGAGGAAGGGGACATTGGAATATTGCATTCTACTACTCCTCAAAAAAGAGCCGGCTTACACCTCTGACATAATTCAGAAGTTACAAGAAGCAAAACTGATTGTTGTAGAAGGTACATTATATCCTCTTTTAACTCGCTTAAAAAACAGCGAACTTTTAAGTTATCAATGGATAGAATCAACTCAGGGGCCTCCTCGCAAGTATTACCAGTTAACAGAAAAAGGCATTGTCTTCCTTGGAGAACTGGAAACTTCCTGGCAGGAATTAAATGATACAATAAACCACATTAGAAACAATTAAAAATAAAGACAATGAAGAAGACGCTTACTGTTAATCTGGGAGGAACGGTTTTCCACATTGACGAAGATGCATATCAGTTATTAGACAAATATTTGTCTAATCTCCGGGTCCACTTCAATAAAGAAGAAGGAACCGATGAAATTATGGGAGACTTTGAAATGCGTATTTCAGAGTTACTGAGCGAGCGTGTCCGGCTGGGCTATAATGTTATCACAATAGAGAATGTAGAAGAAGTGATAAAGCGCATGGGTAAACCCGAAGAAATCTTTGAAGAAGAGGAAGAAAAAAGCAAAGAAGAGCCCAAAGCCCGTCCAATGCAAGAACATCAGGCCTACACTGAAAAGAAAAGACTCATGCGTGATCCGGACAATCGCGTATTAGGAGGAGTAGCTGGCGGTATTGCTGCTTATATGGGTTGGGACGTAACAGCTGTCCGTTTAGCTATGATTATTCTTCTTCTCATACCTTATGCGCCAATAGTAATTATTTATATCATTCTTTGGATTGTCATGCCTGTTGCACATACTGCTGCCGATAAATTAATTATGCGTGGAGAAAGTGTTACATTGGAAAATATAGGAAAAACTGTTACTGATGGTTTTGAAAAAGTAAGTAATAATGTAAATGACTACATCAGCTCCGAACAACCCAGAAATTTCTTCCAGAAATTAGCTGATGCATTTGTTATGATTATCGGTTTTATACTCAAATTTTTCACTATACTAATAGGTATTATCTTATTACCGGTACTTTTATTAGTTATATTTATTCTGGTTATAGTAACAATTGCACTCGCAGCCGGAGGAGCCGGCTTTATCTATCATTTATCACCATTCGGAATGGATTTATACAATGGAGCTCCTATCCCATTAGTTATTTTAGGATGCCTGGGAACGATTTTATTGATTGGTATTCCGGTATTTTCTTTGGTATACACTATATGCGGACAGTTATTTAAAGCAAAACCATTACCAACACAAGCCAAATGGGCTTTATTAGTATTATGGATCATTTCAATGTTAATTTGCGGTATCTATCTATATTACACCAATATTAATGGATGGAACACGTTATTTTGGGACAATCTTTCCATTCATATATAATACAATTTCGTTAAAATAAATAATTTTCATAGTTATAATTGTGCGTTAAAAAAAGGAAGGCCGCTCTGTCTCAGAGGGGCCTTCTTCCAAGGTTAACAAATTTATGAGTAAAAACCACTAATGAATCTAATTTAGCCTATTTGCAAGTCCTAATAAACATAGCTTACATAATAGAGATTACAAATATAATAATCTTATTTAGAAATTAAAATAAATATTTCTTATTTATACTCTTTCTGAATTTTAGCCGCAATTTCTGCTAACTTTTCCTGGGATATTTCCAGCTTCTTTCCACCAAAATACATATCCGATTCTTTTGTAATAGGAATCAAATGAATATGGGCATGGGGAACTTCCAACCCCATAACAGCCAGCCCTACTCGTTTACAGGCTATAGCAGATTCTTGCGCATGAGCAACCCGTTTAGCAAATGCCATCATTCGGCCGAGCATGGGATCGTCAATATCAAAAATATAATCAACTTCTTTTTTCGGAATTACTAACGTATGCCCTAAAGCTACCGGATTTATATCCAGAAAAGCAAAAAATTCGTCATTCTCTGCCACTTTATGGCACGGAATCTCTCCTGCTACTATTCTGCTGAATATCGTTGCCATTGCCTTTTATGATTAAATTGATATGTCCATAATTTCGAAACTCATTATACCAGACGGTACTTTTATTTCAACAATATCACCCACTCTCTTGCCCATTAAACCCTGAGCTATAGGAGTACTTACAGCAATCTTACCTTCTTTCAGATTCGCCTCCGAATCTGACACCAGCATATATGTCATTACCGCATTATTCTTCGTATTTTTTATCTTTACTTTATTCAAAATCTGAATTTCTTCTGTCTGCACACGAGATTCATCAATCAAACGGGCATTAGAAATCAATGATTTTAATTGAGCCAACTTTGCCTCCATTATTCCTTGGGCCTCTTTAGCTGCATCATATTCTGCATTTTCAGACAAATCGCCTTTGTCTCTCGCTTCAGCTATTTGTGCAGAGATTTCAGGACGTTTCACGGTTTCAAGATAGTTGATCTCTGCCAAAATCTTGTTATAACCTTCCTCTGTCATATAACTAACAGCCATATTAAATCCTCCTTAAATTTTTATTTTAACAAATTTATTTACGACATAATAAAAAAAGAATCCCGACCAGTACCTGGCCGGAACTCCTCTTCTTATTTCATTAACACTTTACAAAAGTACGCTTTTTTTTCAAGACATACAACTTTCCGAAAGTGCTTTACAACATATCTACTTGATTGTTTACTAAGAATTTCACAGAACCGACTTCACATCAGATTCTAATTTTTTCACATCATCAACACGTTTTACCAAATTACCTTTCCGGTCTAAAATAAATATTGCAGGTAGTTGTTTCACATTATATAAACCGGCAATTTGAGAATAAACCGATTGCGGATCACGCACACATATCCATGGAAGATTTGAAGCACCGTTTTTCCAGAAATGAGAATCGCTATCCAGAGAAATCTGATATATTTCCAATCCCTTATCATGGTATTTAGTGTACAAATCTCCCAACTCCATATTTAACGCAGGAGACCATTCAGTCTGAAAAGCCGTAAAATTAATCAACACCGGCCTGTCTTTAGCAATCTCTGAAAGCTTAACAACATTACCACGAACGTTGGGCAATGCTATATCCACGAAACTTATTTCATTTGCTTCTACATTATTCAATATCACAGGGCGTTGGGCACGAATTACCTTTATAGATTGCAATGCTAAATTATGAAGATGTTTCGAGCGGGGACTTTCCGGATAATAATGATCAAAGCTAGTAGCAACCGCACCATAAGCTTTAGAATCCTTCTTGTCATATAAATCGAAGAATAATAAGCCATCTACCTGCTGAAATAAAGCAAAATAAGCCGCAGCCGACATCGGGGCGGAATAAATATACTTAAATGCCACATCTTTATATGCATTTGCCGCAGCCAGAACCTTGTCCCTGTATGTAGTATCTGCTAATTGTTTCGCTTCATATTCTTTACGTAAACGACCTATTATCTGATTTGCATCCAATTGAGCCAGAGTAATAGCTTTCATCGCTTTACAATTTTCAGAACCATCGACAGTATAAGAGGTTGCAAATGTACCTGCATCAGCAGCAATTGTAATAGTTTCCGTTGAATCTACAGAAAAGTTAATCAATTGATTATTTAATCTCAGTTGATAAAAATCAGGAAAAGCAGGACGGGGTTTCGAAAACTTGAATTTACCGGAAGCAGTCAATTTTACCGAATCCAGTAAAGTAACATTTGATATGCCTACATTCTCCAAATACATTATCTGGCCATCAGCACCCGCTACCACACCTTTCACCGTAAATTCAGATTTATTACAAGACGTAAATAAAAATGACATCACACAGAGCACAACCAGCAATTTAGTAGATATTTGTTTCATTGCTTTTTATATCTATATATATTTTGTGCTGCAAATATACATTAATTTGCAATTGTGACACTATTATTCTATAATTCTTCCGAGGTTTTTTACAAAAAACTACTTTTAACTCGTTATTTATTTTCATTTTCATGTATTTACACTCAAACTTTCATTACATTTGCAGCAATTTTTATAGATAGAAAAATAAGAAAAGAAGATTATGCTTAATCCAATTAACAAGACGATCGAATTAAGTGATGGAAGAACCATCACAATCGAAACCGGGAAATTGGCAAAACAGGCAGATGGTTCAGTTACTGTTCGTATGAACAACACTGTACTTCTAGCTACCGTATGTGCCGCAAAAGATGCAAATCCCGGTGTTGACTTTATGCCGTTACAGGTTGAATACAAAGAAAAATATTCTGCATTTGGCCGTTTTCCTGGAGGTTTTACAAAAAGAGAAGGTAAAGCTTCCGACTATGAAATCCTTACATCACGTCTGGTAGACCGTGCCCTCCGTCCGCTTTTTCCAGACAACTACCATGCTGAAGTATACGTAAACATCATATTGTTTTCTGCTGATGGCGAAGATATGCCGGACGCATTAGCTGGTTTAGCAGCTTCTGCTGCATTAGCTGTTTCCGATATTCCTTTTAATGGTCCTATCTCTGAAGTACGTGTTGCCCGTGTTGATGGTCAGTTTATCGTAAACCCGACTTTCTCACAATTAGAAAAAGCGGATATCGACATCATGGTTGGTGCCACTTTAGACAACATCATGATGGTAGAAGGAGAAATGAACGAAGTTCAGGAATCCGAAATGCTTGAAGCCATCAAAGTTGCTCACGAAGCAATCAAGAAACAGTGCCAGGCACAGATTGAATTATCTGAAGCTTGTGGCAAATTAAACAAACGCGAATACTGCCATGAAGTAAACGATGAAGAACTTCGCAAAGATGTACACGACAAATGCTATGCAAGCGCTTATGCAGTTGCAACGTCAGGCATAGGCAAGCACGAGCGTGCCGAAGCTTTCGAGAAAATTATCGAAGATTATAAGGCTCAATTCTCCGAAGAAGAACTGACCGACGAAAAAGTTGGAATGATCGGCCGTTACTATCATGATGTAGAAAAAGAAGCAATGCGTCGCGCTATCCTTGATGAAGGAAAGCGCTTGGATGGCCGTAAAACAACTGAAATCCGTCCGATCTGGATCGAAACTGACTGTTTACCTGGCCCTCACGGATCCGCTATTTTTACACGTGGTGAAACACAATCATTATCTACCGTCACATTAGGTACTAAATCTGATGAAAAGATGATAGACGACGTATTGAACCAAAGCAAAGAACGTTTCCTTTTACATTATAATTTCCCTCCGTTCTCCACTGGTGAAGCTAAGGCATCCCGCGGTGTCGGACGTCGTGAAATTGGACACGGCCATTTAGCATGGCGTGCCCTGAAACGTATGATTCCGGAAAACTATCCTTATGTTGTACGCGTCATTTCCGACATTCTGGAATCAAATGGTTCTTCTTCTATGGCAACTGTTTGTGCAGGAACATTAGCTCTGAGAGATGCAGGTGTAGCGATGAAGAAACCGGTATCAGGTATCGCTATGGGACTTATTTCCGAAAACAAAGGTACGAATTACGCTATCCTTTCGGACATCTTAGGTGATGAAGACCACTTAGGGGACATGGACTTCAAGGTTACCGGTACAGAAAATGGCATTACAGCAACTCAAATGGATATCAAAGTAGACGGATTGTCTTACGAAATTCTTGAGAATGCGCTAGCCCAGGCAAAAGCCGGCCGTATGCACATCCTAGGCAAGATAATGGAAGCACAACCGGAAACCCGTTCAGATTTGAAACCGCATACTCCACGCATCGAAACAATGATTATCGGTAAAGAATTTATTGGTGCAGTAATCGGCCCGGGCGGAAAAATTATCCAGGGAATCCAGGAAAAAACCGGAGCAACAATCACTATTGAAGAAGTAGATGGTGCTGGAAGAATTGAAATTGCAGGCAACAATAAAGAAACTATTGATGCAGCAATCAGAGCTGTCAAAGGTATCGTTGCTGTTCCAGAAGTAGGTGAAGTTTACGAAGGTAAAATATCCTCTATCATGCCTTACGGCGCATTTGTAGAATTTATGCCGGGAAAAGATGGTTTGCTTCACATTTCTGAAATTGACTGGAAACGTTTGGAAACAGTGGAACAAGCAGGTTTGAAAGAAGGTGATACCATCTCTGTTAAGTTAGTCGATATTGACGCAAAAACAGGTAAGTTCAAACTTTCTCACAAAGTCCTTCTTCCTAAACCGGAAGGTTATGAAGAACGTCCGCCAAGACAAGAGCGCGGGCCAAGACCGGAACGTGGCGATCGTGGTCCTCGTCAGGATCGTGAAAATCGTACACCATACCGTGACCGTCAAGAATAATCATTCATTATTATTATAAAGAAAGGGGCTATCTAACGAGTGTAGATAGCCCCTTTGCTTATGCACTTTTATTGTAATACTTATATTGGCTCTATTCCCTGCTCTTTTAGTAGCTGCAGGCTTAAGTCTTTTAATTTGAACTTCTGTATCTTGCCACTTCCGGTCATGGGGAATGTATCTATAAAAAATACATATTTGGGTATTTTGTGACGGGCAATTTTACCACGGCAAAAATCTTTTACTACATCTTCTGTCATGCTCACTCCTTCATGTAGAATAATGAAAGCTCCGGCTTCTTCTCCATATTTTTTTGATGGAACAGCAGCCACCTGCACATCTTTTACACCTTCTAAATGATATAAAAATTCTTCTATTTCACGAGGATAAATATTCTCACCACCACGGATGATCATATCTTTGATACGTCCGGTAATACGGTAATTTCCGTTTTCATCTTTTACTCCGAGATCACCACTATGTAAGAAACCGTCTTTGTCAATTATTTCAGCAGTAGCAGCCGGGTTATTATAGTAGCCTTTCATATTATTATAACCGCGGTTACACATTTCTCCCTGTACGCCAACAGGGCATTCTTCTCCAGTTTCAGGATCAATCACGCGTACTTCGGTAAACTCGAAGTCACGCCCTACTGTATTATATCGTATTTCAGCCGGATCGTCAATTCGTGAATGAGTCATGCCCGGTGATGTTTCTGTTAAGCCATACACACTGGTTACGCGCATAAACATTTTCTCATCTACCTGTTTCATTAGTTCAACGGGACAAAGGGAACCTGCCATAATCCCGGTACGGAGAGAGGTAAGATCAAACATCTTAAACATTGGATGATTCAGCTCTGCTATAAACATAGTAGGTACTCCATAAAGAGCAGTACACCGTTCTTTGTGAATGGAGGCAAGTACAACAAGCGGGTCAAACTTCTCAACCATAACCTGTGTACAACCATGTGTCAATACGTTCATAGAAGCTAATACTACGCCAAAGCAATGAAACAGAGGTACACAGCAACAAAGCTTATCATCTGCTGTGAACTTCATGTGTTCACCCGTTAAAAAACCATTATTGGTTATATTATGGTGTGTCAGCATGACTCCTTTGGGAAATCCGGTTGTTCCGGATGTGTATTGCATATTCACAACGTCGTGGCAGTTTACTTTTGCTTTTGCTTCAGCTAATGTTTCATTACTTACATTATCGCCTAATAGCAATAATTCCGGGGTATTGTACATACCACGATATTTTTCCTGACCGATATAAACTACGTTTTTTAATACAGGAAATTTTTTACTTTTCAGATAGCCTCGTTGCGATTCTCTTAATTCGGGAAGCATAGTATAAACCATGTCAACATAACTTCCGTCGAATACACCGTCTGTAATACATAGAGTATGAATGTCTGCATTTTCAACCAGAAACTCTAATTCACTCTGTTTGTAATTGGTGTTGACTGTTACCAATACGGCCCCGATTTTAGCACCTGCAAAAAGGAATGTTAACCAATCCGGAACGTTTGTTGCCCAAATCCCGACATGTGTTCCGTGTTTTACCCCAATGGAAAGTAATCCTTTCGCCATGTTGTCGACACGTTTATTAAACTCACTCCATGTAAAGCGCAAATCGCGATCGGAATATACAATATATTCTTTGTCTGGTGTGGTTTCCGCCCAATGCTCAAGCCATTGGCCGAGTGTTCTGTTTTGTAATTCCATACCTGTAAAAATTAATAAGGAGTATAAACAACGCCTAAGATTCTGGCCGTACTGTCTGTTCCGGCATGTACATGATGGGCTACAATTGAATCATAATAAATACTATCTCCTTCTTCCAGAACGAATGTGTTTTTTCCATAGTTTATTTCCACTATACCATCTAATACATAGATGAATTCTTCACCTTCATGTGTAGAAAGAACGAAGTCTACACCTTCTTCCGATGGAGCTATATCAATCAGGAACGGTTCCATGTGGCGTCCGGATTTATCTTGTGAAAGCGAATGGTATTCCATATGCTTTCGTTCCATAGATGCGTTGTTGGTGAAGCCTATGCTGTTTGTTTCATTGCTGTCTTTTTTGCGGCAGATGACAGGCCCTAATTCGGATTGGTCGTCGAGGAACGTTCCTAATCTTACACCGAATACCCGGGCTATTTTTATTAGAGGAGCCAAAGACGGAAAGTCTATATTTGACTCAATACGTTCAATCTGTTCCACTTTCAAACCTGAGCGTTCTGCAACTTCTTCGATCGACAATTGCTTTGATTCTCGGATGCTTTGTATTTTGGCACCGATTATTTTGTTATTTCCCATAAGTATGATTTTATATTAGAATCCGTATTAAGTTTGATATTTTGTAACCAAACGCCGCAAATTTACATTAATATTTTATTATACACTCAATAAGTAAAAGAAAAAGGGGTAGCTTTATGATCAAGCTACCCCTTTATAAACTTCGTATGAAGTGAATTTTTTACTTTCTTATACCAAGTTCTTTGATGATAGAACGATATCTTTCGATATCAACTTTTATCAGGTAATCCAGTAAACGACGACGCTTACCTACCAACATCTTTAGTGCTCTTTCAGAACTATGGTCTTTATGATTAACCTTCAAGTGTCCTGTTAAGTGAGCAATACGAACTGTGAATAAAGCAATTTGGCTTTCTGCAGAACCGGTGTCAGTAGCTGACTTTCCGTACTTCTCAAAAAGTTCTTTTTTCTTTTCTGAATCTAAAAACATGATTCTTGTTACTTTAATAAATTAATACTATGTTATCTAAGCGGATGCAAAGGTATGGATTACTTTTTGATTTGCAAGACTTTTGTCCTTCTTTTTTATATTTTGGGCATTGAATGTCACTGAGATGTCATAAAAATATTGTATTTTTGTGCCCAATAAATTAGTCTTCAATGCAAAAGATCAGAAACATCGCGATTATCGCGCACGTAGACCACGGTAAAACAACACTCGTGGATAAGATGTTATTAGCCGGCAAGCTCTTCCGTGAAGGACAGGCTGAGCCGGATCAGTTCCTGGATAATAACGACCTGGAACGCGAAAGAGGTATTACTATCCTTGCCAAAAACGTATCAATTAACTATAAAGATTGTAAGATCAATATCATTGATACTCCGGGGCACGCAGACTTCGGAGGAGAAGTTGAACGCGTATTGAATATGGCAGACGGATGCCTGTTATTAGTTGATGCATTCGAAGGTCCGATGCCTCAGACCCGTTTTGTATTACAGAAAGCGATCCAACTCGGATTAAAGCCAATTGTTGTAATTAATAAGGTAGATAAACCGAATTGCCGTCCGTCTGAAGTACAGGAAATGGTGTTCGACCTGATGTTTAGTTTAGATGCGACAGAAGAACAATTGGATTTCCCTACTATATACGGATCTGCAAAACAAGGGTGGATGTCTACAGATTGGAATCATCCGACAGAAGATATTACCGCTTTGCTGGACGCAATTGTTGAACATATACCAGGGCCTCAGGTATTGGAAGGTTCTTCACAGATGTTGATCACTTCGCTTGACTATTCCAAATATGTAGGCCGTATTGCGGTAGGTCGCGTACATCGTGGCGAATTAAGAGAAGGTCAGGACATTATGTTGTGTAAGCGTGATGGTTCGATGGTAAAATCAAGAATCAAGGAAATTGACGTTTTTGAAGGATTAGGACGTACCAAGGTAAATGCTGTTCAGTCTGGCGATATATGTGCTGTTATCGGTATCGAAGGTTTTGAAATTGGTGAAACAATTGCAGATGCGAATGGGCCGGAGGCTTTGCCAACAATTGCTATTGACGAACCAACGATGTCTATGCTTTTTACAATCAATAATTCTCCATTCTTCGGAAAAGAAGGAAAATTCGTTACTTCCCGTCATATTTTCGAACGTTTGCAGAAAGAATTGGATAAAAACCTGGCTTTGCGTGTTGTTCCTACAGACTCGGCAGATTCATGGCTAGTGTATGGCCGTGGCGTATTGCATTTGTCTGTCTTGATAGAAACCATGCGCCGTGAAGGGTATGAATTGCAAGTCGGACAACCGCAGGTTATCATTAAAGAGATTGATGGTGTTAAATGTGAACCGGTAGAACAGCTTACAGTTAATTTACCGGAAGACTGCTCGAGCCGTATTATTGATATGGTAACCAAGCGTAAGGGTGAAATGACTATGATGGAAAGTAAGAATGAACGTATGCATTTGGAATTTGTAATTCCCTCCCGTGGTATTATCGGTTTGAATAATGCTGTCCTTACTGCATCGGCCGGAGAAGCTATTATGGCACACCGTTTTTTGGAATATCAACCTTGGAAAGGTGATATAGAACGTCGCATGAATGGTTCTATCATAGCAATGGAAACGGGTACGGCTTATGCTTACGCTTTGAATAACTTGCAGTCACGCGGACGTTTCTTTATTGAACCTCAGGAAGAAGTATATGCAGGACAGGTTGTCGGAGAGCATACTAAAGAAAATGATTTGGTCGTGAATGTTACGAAATCAAAGAAACTTACAAATATGCGTGCATCCGGTTCCGACGACAAAGTATCTTTGGCTCCTCCTACAGTATTTAGTTTGGAAGATGCTTTGGAATATATCAAAGGAGATGAGTATGTTGAAATTACGCCTAATAGTATGCGTATGCGTAAAATTATTTTGGATGAAACAGAGCGCAAACGTGCCGGAAGATAAAATTTTTAACAGATAAAGTAGAAGTATAGGCGGTATAAATCAATTTATATCGCCTATATTGTTTTGTTTAAAAGCTTGCGCATGTTGTGTTTTTTACGATTATTGCAGCTTCATTCCTCGCTCAATATATTTATTAGAAATTCATAGGTGCCCGCTTTGTATTTGTACATCCTTTAAATTTTAAT
Source organism: Parabacteroides provencensis (assembly GCF_900232875.1). Taxonomy (NCBI): domain Bacteria; kingdom Pseudomonadati; phylum Bacteroidota; class Bacteroidia; order Bacteroidales; family Tannerellaceae; genus Parabacteroides; species Parabacteroides provencensis. The sequence continues at coordinate 787,552 of NZ_LT960489.1, forward strand.
TAAATTCGGGATTTACTAGTATTTCGTCTGCCAACAGCCAGTAATTGGCCTTGTTGGAGGCAACAACCTTAATGTAGCGTGCCTGTTCATTTAATCCGTCGGCTACAGCAATATCAATCCAGCAATCATGTATGTTATTAGGTGTTGTTTCCATTGCCACGGTCTTTACCTTTTTAAACGATTCCCCATCCGTAGACAAATAGAAGTCTACCATATCAGGCAAAGCTATGGATTTAGGCAGATAGTTCAGGAAGCGGATTGCTAATGTCCGGATAACCTTTACAGAATCTAAATCTAATATGGCATCCATGTCTTTATCTTTAAATCCTAACCAATTCGGGTTTTTCATATCTTCATCACCCAGTTTCTTGTCTGTCAGATTTCCTCTATTATATTTAGAGCTTGGTTGTGATATAAATGTTATATTCTTATCTATGGCATCGTGGTATAGATCATTTGTAAATGTAGCTTCTAATAAAGGCCAGCGTCCTTTCCCTGCTTTCCAGTCCATATAATCCAGGTAGGCTTTGGCGGACAAGCATGGTTGTCCGATAGGCATTTCCGAGCTCGGTTTGTCATATATGCCATACATAGCAAAACTGATTACCTCTTCGGCGCCAGCCTTCGTTACTCCAGTCATTTGGGAAAGGAAACGCGGAAATGCTGCAGGGATTAATGCCGATTCTCTGGAATTTGTTCCTTTCTCCCAAGTAAACGATTCGTTGTTTGCCCAAAAACGGATCCCGGCTTTTTTATGGATATCGCATAGCTTACGGAAGTTTTCTTTCATCAGAGGCAGTGGAAGTGTTTCAGGAACACACCCTATTTCATCCTGGAATGCAATAATATCTACTTTTAGTTTTGCTATTTGTTCCCCGAACTTAGGATCATCTACATTTGATAAACGAACTCCATAAGGAGAAACCATTACTACAGCATCCGGTTTGCAACGGCGTGCTTCTGCCGTTAATGTATTAACAGCATCGACGGCGTGTTCCGGCAGATAAGGATTAACGGCATCTTCAACCGGTAAATACCATCCGTAGAATGATTTATGATGACCGAATTTTGCGGCTACTTCTTCCATTATCCGTATCTGTGTTTTGCGTATTTCGGGTTTGCGAAGATCATCATCTTGGTTTTTAGCCCAGCCACAACTCATAAAAACCTGCATGTTATTATCATCGGCTGCGTTCATAATAGCTTCTACCGGACTTTCGCGATTGTCGGAATATGCGTGAGGCATAAAATCGGATGGATAGAATGATTGTCCTTCATTGGCAACAGCCATAATGACCAGATAATTCACACCCATTTCCGACAGTTCTTTTACTTTGAGCCTCCATAAATCCGGGTTGGTATTATCTATATGTGCAGGGTTCATGTATTTATTGCGTACATCCTGATAAGTAAGGTTGAGCCATGTTCCACGTATTGGCTTTGTGGTACGTGCTTCTGTTACTAGTGTCCCGATAGTTAATAAAATCAATAATGCAATTGCTTTGCTCAATGTGTTCATCTTTTTTCCCGTACTTTTTTTGAATGAGTAAATAAGTTATACTGCCAATAAGACGCAGTTGCGCCCTTATATACGTACAAGATGAGTTTTATTTTGTGTTTTTTATAATTTTGACTAGTCCTAAATAACCGTTACAGTTATTGGACAAAACTAAAACATTTATCACAGTTCAGCAAGGCTAGCCTTGCTGAACTGTTTGTTTTTATAACTTTTAATTTTAATCTGCCTCTGATGGTGCATATACTCCGGTGTTTTGTATCCGCACGAGTAATGTGGTCTGAGATTATTATATTTATAAACAGCATCCTTTACCAGACGCTTCATCTGTGCCAATGGAAGATTAAGGTCTTCAAGCAGAAACTCATGTTTGAGTATCCCGTTTATCCTTTCTGCTATGGCATTTGCATAAGGATCATAGGATTCAGTCATGCTCGGTATGATATGATACCGTTTCAATAATCTCTGATATGCATCGGAGCAGTATTGTATACCACGATCTGAGTGATGTATTAAGGGTTCCTCCCTGTACAATCGGTTGCCGTTGGCCATCTTTAAGGCATTAAGGGTACCCTGAGTGTCCAAAGAACAGGAAAGGTCATATCCCATAACCTTCTTTGAATAAGCGTCTGTAACCAATGAGAGATACAAGTGACTGTTTCTATTTCTTATATAGGTTATATCCGAAACCCAGATTTCTTCCGGACGTATAGATTCCATATTTGCCACAAGGTTCTTGTGCCTGTGGAACCGATGGTGGGAGTTGTTCGTCACATGATAGGAACGGACAGGCTTTATGAGCATGTGGTTGGCACGTAGTATGTCAAACAGCCTGTCACGGCCAACTTTCTTCTCTTTCAATACCGGCTGAAGCATATGATAGAGTTTACGGGTACCTATATGGGGCATCTCCAAACGGAGACCCTGTACTATCTCTACAACTTCGGTAGCTTTTTGGCGACTCCTGTCTATACTCCAATGCTGACGGTAATATTTTTGCCTGCTTATCCCGAGCAGTCGGCAGATCCCGCTGATACTTACGGATTTTTCTTCTTTGTATTGGAGGACTGTTCGGGAAAGGAGTTTTTTCGGATATCGATGTGATATTCCTTTTCTGCGATATCTATCATCATATCAAAGAATTCGGCTTTTATATCCTTTAATTCGAGTTCCTTCTCCAGGCGGGCGTTCTTGCGCTCCAACAACTTTATTTTCTGCTCCAATTCAAGCAGTTGCTGTTCCTTACTCTTTTCCACGGGACAATGAGATTTGTTTGACACGTCAAAGTTACCATATTTTTCAATCCAACGTTTTAATGTATGGCTTCCTTGTATGCCATATTTACGCTGAATAGCCTCCATACTTAGCCGGCTTGTTTCATACTCTTGAACTACTGATAATTTAAAGGACATGCTGTAATCCTTTTGTGTACGTCTAATGTACTTGGTTTCTGACTTTTTCATTTCGTTACTTAATTTGGTGTAACGCTATTTTAGGACTAGACATTTCTATATAAAAGAAAAGGGCTGCATCCAAATGGATGCAGCCCTTTTATGTGGATTGTAAACTTAATTACTTAACCAATGATGCGAAATCTGCGTTAGTTGCATATTTAGCAAATTCCAGATCGATAGCAGCTTCTTTAGCCAAAGCCTTATCTGCAGCGATAGCAGCTTTCAAATTGCTGATAACACCGTTAGCATCGTTTGTACGGGCAGCAACAACAGCTTTCAGATAAGAAGTGATAGCGTCAGGAGTAGCAACTGCATTCAATGTCTGAGAAGCTTTGCTGTAATCCTTAACCAGGATCTGAGCCAATGCAGCGTTGTTAGACTTAACTGAACCGAAAGAGTTAGCAGCTTTAGCCCATTCGCCTTGTTCCAGATAAAGAACACCCAGAGCTTCGCTCAATTCAGCAACACCGGCAGCGCTACCGAACAATTGCTGAGCCTTAGCTTGGTCACCCTTAGTTAAAGCGATCAAACCTAAGTTCATGTTAGCTTCAGGATTGTTCTTAACTGAGTTGGATTTGTTGAACATTTGTTCTGCCTTGTTCAAATCACCAGCGCGGAATGCCATCATACCGATGTTGTTCCAAGTACGGTAATCGTTAGGATATAATTCAGCAGCTTTAGTATAGATAGTCATCTTTTCGCCATTGTTGTTAGTCAATGTTGCAGCGTAAAGAATTTCTTCTACGTTCAGTTCAGAAGGATTGCTCTTAGCCAATGCGCTGATTTCGTCATCAGACTTACCGATGATTTCAACGTTAGCTGTCAAACGAGAACGACGCAACTGAGGCAGGATTGTGTTAGCCAAATCCAAATAAACAGCAGAGATGTTCTTGATTTCTTTTTCTCTTGTTTCAGGATCCTGATACATAGAGATTACACGCAAGATAAGATCTTTGTCCTGTAAGCTGGAAGCAGATACCAATTCTTTGAAACCTTCCCAGTCCTGAGCAGTGTAACGAGCATCGACCGGAGCATCAACTTTCATCTTCTTCAATTCCTTGTTCAGATATTTGGTTGTATTCTTTTCACGGTTTTCAGACAATGTATTGTTCAATTTGAAACCACCATCAGGAGAAGCATAAGCCTGGATTTCGATAGCTACACTCTGGTTAGGAGCTTCGTCAGCATTCTTAACGATTTCCTTCCATTCTTTAACTGCGTCAGAGTTGATTTCTTTTGCACGAAGATTAGCTTGTTGGATCAGGAACATGATGTTTGCATCATGAGCTTCTTTGATAATGCGTTGGAATTTGTCGGCAGCGATAGCAGCGTTAGCTGATGCAGCGTCTGCCAATTCTGATGTAGCGATAACGCCTTCACCGATCTTTACATCCGGCAACTTAACAGTCTTGTTTTTGATTTTTGCTTCGAAAGTAAGATACAGTTCAGATTTCTTCATTTCAGGTTTGTAGGTGAAAGAAGACTTCATTGTTACGTTTGCACCTTCTTTTTGAGGGATAACCTGGTTGTTACCTTTCACTTTTTCACCTTGGTAAGTATAAGAAGTACCCCAAGCTTCACCACCCTGGTAACGAAGTACCGGAGTAACGGTTACTACAGCTTTCTTATTGAACCATTTAGCAGGGAAAGTTGCATTGATAGTTACAGGTACTTTGCCACCGATAGCCTCTAGCGGCTGCGGTTCAGCTTTAATGTACTGTTCTGCTAACGGTTTCAACTTGTTGGAACAAGAAGAAAAGGTTACGATTGCTGCCAATACTAAGAAAGGCAATAAAAACTTTTTGTTCATAATTTGATGTAAGTTTAAAATGTTACTATGTTTATATATTCACTTCCAATTGTCCCTTACCTATCAAAGTGCAAAATTAAAGTATTTTTTTTGTTATGAGCGGTAAAGATAAGGAAAAATCTTTCTAATTTTGATTAAAATATTAACTTTTGTGTATAGTATCTGTTATTACATGTTATTTTTACAAGATAAATTCCTTTTGCAGATACATTTACAGGGATGATGCCAATATTGGAGCGGATGTTTCCGGCCTGAAGAATTTTCCCTTCCAGGGATAATAGTTCATAACTGGCTTTTTCCGTACCGTTGGGCAGCAACACGCGTAGTGTTTTGTGGTTATTTTCTAAATAGATACGTATAGGATTATTATCTTCTATATCTTCTATCCCAACGCTTGTTGTATATTGTATGACCGGGTCAATGTACAGTGATGTGCTGAATGGGTTTTGCGGGTAAGTTGTAGCCTCGATCCACTTGCCGTTGTAATTAGCCCATGCCGTGTTTTTAGTTGTTTCTCCTTTCGGGAGATTATAGACAGAGAAAGTAGTTCCTTTAGGGGCTGTTATTTTATAACTTATGTAAAATGTTCCATCAACGGCGATAGGTTTGGAAAAATGAATGTAAGTCTCTTGTGAGCGGTTTAACGGCTTGTCGGTCTCCTGAAAAGAATTATCGGATGTGTTCAGGTTCTGGTAGGAGGGACGGAATGGTTCCGTATGTAAAAGTGTTTGGGGCTTATCTGTCCCGCCATAAACGTTAACCTCGACATTCAGATCTTTATAACTGCCTGTAACGGATGGTGTAACAAAATAAGCTCCGTAAATCAGGGCTTTGCCGGTGATAGTATAGGCTTCGGCACATTCGGTAACACCTAAGGAGTTGTTTCCGAAAAGAGGCTCGGTGTTAGTTGCCGGGATTGATGCCGTTTCGATTAATTCCTGTTTTCCGGTAGCTTCCACATTACTCAGTTTCAAACAATGGTCTTGTTCGTAAGGATCGAGCCCTTTGCATAAAAGTTTATTTGTATTGGCCGGGTCCAGCCAGTGTTTTAGTTGCTTATCTGTTTCTTCCGAAATTGTCCACGTCTGGCTAAGTGCATAATAAAAGTCGTCAAATGGTTTGTCTTGCATGGATAGTCCGCCGGATAAAGCTCCTATTACGTATCCTTCCGAGTCGAATAGTGCGGAACCCGATGAGCCTTTTGAGGTAAATCCGTCAGACCATTTTTGTACGTGCCAATGACAATTATCATAGAAATGTGTCCCGATTGTATTAAAAGTATTCAACTTTATATTGTCTTCCGACAGACTTATCCGTTTTACGGAACCTCCGGGATGATGAATGCCTGCATAAGGAGGATTGCTTATCTGTGTTGCATTCCATCCGGCATAATATGGCTGGTAATATACCGGAGGGCGTTGTGATAGCTCAAGTAATGCCAGGTCAGTTTGTTCGTTTATGGCAATACTTTTGGCAGAGGCTACGGACATTTCTTCTGTGCCTTTTAAAATAGTATTGCAGGTTGGACTGTCGTAATTGAAGAAAAACACAATCCGTCCGGCCACCTTTTGGTAATCGGGATTAGAGACTGTAAAACTGCGGTTCAGGCAATGTGATGCCGTAAGCAAATAAGGTTTCCCGTCATTTTGCATGTTGTTGACTAATGTGCCCGAACATGCAATCACTCCGTCTATAAGCATCATTACCACACTTCTGCCCAATGGTTCATAAATACTTCCCCCGGTTGCGTAACAGGCTAATGGAGGAATGGCTTTATATTCGTCTGAGCCCGGCCTAGGTTCGTCTCCTCTTAAATCACGGTAGGCATGGTTCACTTCTCCAACAGTCAATTTTCCTCTGAAGGCGGCTTTGGCCGGTTCCTGATATTCAATAATAAGTTCGTCGCCTTGTACAGGCGCTACAGGAAGGATTCCGGATTCGGAATTGTTCATCTGGTTGAAAGAGCCAAGTATCTGGCTTCTGTCCCGGTTATATAAGAATAGTTGGGCGCCTTCAGGCAATTCATACCGGGTAAATAAGATATTAATAGAATAAGCACCCGGGGAACGGATTCCCAGCCGCCACACACGCGTGCCGTCCGGTAATGTGAAATTTACACCTGAGTTGTTGGGATTGTAGTCGGTTATGAACTTATAGGCAAAACGGTAACCGCCGCGCGTATCACTTTCATTAAGCGAATCGATGCGTAATTCCTCTTCAACGTCAAAAGACGGCATATCCACAAACAATGAAGCTTCTGCACTTCTGGATTCTATTCCGGACAGGGCATTCCAGGCCAGGGGCTTTCCTCCGTGAGATATTTGGGCTATGGTTGGTTTGACAGCCAACAGCAGGAAAACAGATATAAAAAGAAACCCTTTACTCATAATACCGGCAAATGTAGATAAAAATATGCTGATATTTTATATCTTTGGTGCTTTACTTATAATCGTTCATTGGTCGGCGGACGGTTGTCCGTCGAATGGCGGACAGTTATAAGTATGGGAGCAAACAGGTAATATATCCTGACAAAAGGATTAACAGAATACGTATAAAACTAAATCAATTTACTTAATATGTCTGCACAATACAAATTAGTACGCAATCTTACTCCTGACAAAGAGAATGGAAAACAGCCGCTTCATGCCCGTTTCGTACCTAACGGAACTATGCGTTTAGACGATCTGGTAAGAAATGCCAACGGACGTTCGTCCCTTTCTTCGGCCGATATAAAAGGTGCTCTGCAATTATTGCAGGATGTAATAGCCGATGCTTTGCTGTTTGGATACAATATCGAGCTGGAAGGGATAGGCACATTCGGCATTGCGCTTAAATGCCGTCCGGTGATGGATAAAAAGGAAATAAGGGCAGAGTCGGTACATTTTCGTGATGTAACTTTCCGCTCGTCTTCCAAATTGCGCGATCGTCTAAAAGCAATGCCCGTAGTCCGTTCGGAAGAAAAGGAAAGAGAAATGTATACACCCGAACAATGCGAAGCCTTTACGATGGAATACCTGAAAACACACCCTTACATTTCCGGTAAAATATATCGTAGCCTTTGCCATTGCGGAAAGACAAAAGCCGCTGCCGATCTGAAACGGATGATGAAGGAAGGAAAACTCAGGAAAGAATCTGTAGGAAGTACATTTCTTTATTCTATTTCAGATTCATTTTAAAATTGTGCTTCATCTTTGTCTTACCGAAAGGTTGGTAAAAAGATGTCTGACAATAAAAATGAACAACAATGAAGAAGATTTTGGTCTTATTAATGTGTCTGCTGGCCGTAAATACGGCGGTACATGCGGACGACGACCGCCCTATTCCGTTTAATGAGTTGCCTGCCAAGGCACAAGCGTATGTAAAGAAGTACTTCCCAAACGATAAAGTTGCCCTGACCAAAATGGAAAAGGAATGGTTCGACAAGAAGTATGAGGTTATATTTACGAATAGTATTAAGGTAGAGTTTGACAAGGATGGCAGTTGGAAAGAGGTGGATTGTAAATATGCAGCAGTGCCCGAAGCGGTTGTTCCTTCTGTAATTCTTCGTTATGTGAAGTCGAATTATGCGGAACAGACTATCGTGAAAATTGAAAAAAGCTCCCGTGATTATGAGGCAAAGTTATCGAATGGCCTCGAATTAAAATTTGACAAGAAGTTTAATCTGATTAACATTGATAATTAAATAAGAAAGGAATTTACTATGAAGAGAATGGTATGCACTATTGTATTGGCTGCAGGGTTGTTAATGAGTTGTGACGATAAAAATGATAAAGGTCTGGAGTGGGTAAGCGAAACAACCCAAACTGCTTTTACAACTCAATATCCGTCTGCTAAAAGTGTGGGATGGGAAAAGCGTAACACGTACCTGGTAGCCGATTTTAAGCAAGACAATAAAGATACAGAAGCCTGGTATGACAATAACGGGGTTTGGTATATGACTGAAACGGACATTCCATTCGATGCCCTTCCTTCTGCGGTGAAAACATCTTTCCAGCAGAGTGAATATAAAAACTGGAAGGTTGATGACGTGGATATGATAGAACGCAAAGACATGGAAACTGTTTACGTAATTGAAGTAGAAGAAGGAAACACTGAAACGGATATTTATTACTCGCCGGACGGCATATTGATAAAGGCAGTAGCTGATGTCGATACTGACGATGACTATGAGGACTTTATCCCTGCCCAACCTGCCGGAAATGTTGAGGAATATATAAAGACTACTTACCCGGATGCCCGTATTATTGAGATCGAAAAAGAAAAAGATATGACGGAAGTCGATATACTGGATGGAAAAGTTAAGCGTGAACTATTGTTTAAAGCGGATGGCTCTTGGGTACAAACCAAAACGGACGTGCATGCTTCCGAATTGCCTTCTGCCGTAGTTGCTGCAATTAAAGCATCTCCTTATGCCACCTATGAGATTGACGATGCAGAGTTTATCCAGACTCCTTCCGAAGAATGGTATCTGGTGGAATTGGAACAGGGCAAGCTGGAGGTGGACTTGCGGATAACTGAAGACGGAATTATTTTATAAATAAAGATGTTTTTATTTGGAAAGGGAGAACAAGTGTTCTCCTTTTCTGTATTCATAAGAAAGATGGAGCTGATACTGTTTGCAGATAGCGTCTGCAATGGCTAGCCCCAGTCCGGTAGATTCTTCCTTGCGGCTTCCCTGATAGAAGCGGTCGAAAATATGCTCGCTGTCCAGTGGGAAATCTGTGCCTGTATTGGCAATAACAAAACTTTGTTCTTTCAGGGTGATATGGATATAACCATTCTCCTTATTATGAATGAAAGCATTTTTGACCAGATTAGAGATTAGAGCCTCTGCCAGTGCTTCGTTCATTATAAGGGTAAATGTTCCGGATTCTTCCAGCGAAACAATTAGTCCGTTATAGCAGAATATTTCTTTATAATCGTCCAGGAGTCTTTTTACCAGATTGTTTATTTCGATCGGGCAGCTTTCTGTAAATTGCCGGTTATCAATTCGCGACAGGAACAATAGAGATTTATTAAGGCGGATGATATAATTCAATGTATGCTTTGTTTTAAACAATTCAGCCATCTGTTCCTCAGTCAGGTCTGTATTGTCCAGTAGCCATTCAATCCGGTTTGTGCATACGGCCAGTGGGGTTTGAAGTTCGTGCGAAGCATTTCCTATGAATTGCTTTTGCTGGTTGAATGCCAGTTCCGAACGTTTTGCCGCGCGTTGGGCAGCATCGTTCAAACGGCGGAATTCGCTGATTGTCGTTTTATTTTGTAACGGAGCAATCGGTTTACCGGGCAAATATCCGTCCAGCCAATGTAGCAGCGTATAAAGCGGTTTCAGGCTTCTGTAGAATACCCAAGCACATACAATCAGCAGAGTAACAAGAAGTGTTGCGTAAAGGAATACGATCCAGGAGGCAACGGCTCCACGCAAGTCTTCTTTTTCGAAAGAAGGTGTAGACACCTCGAGCAGGAAATAACGTCCTTCGTTATTGGCGAAAATAGTCCGGAGTATACGTGCGGGTTCGGTTTCTTTTTTCTCCTGAATGTAAATCTCCGCATCATAATAATGTATTGAGGGGTAAGAGTCTGCTTCCTCTTTGGTTATTTCATGTATTTGATAGGTGTTGTTTGTACCGTCGTTGGCAGAAGGAAGTTCCCGTCCGGCCAGTGCCCGAAGGACAATTGTTTCGGAGTAGTCTTCAAGGGCATCGTCTACTTCATCGTTTATTTCTTCAACCATTGTGTAATAAAAGAATACTGCCCAGCCGCTAAGTATAAGGAGCAGCACAACCGAAAGACGGATTAGTATGCGGTATATCAATTTCATTGTTTGCCGGTAGATTCGTTATTACAGATTACAATTTTATAACCGAAACCATAAATGGAACGAATCTCAACGTCCGCTCCGGCTTTTTTTAATTGTTGACGCAGGTTCTTAACCTGAGCGTATACAAAGTAAAAGTTGTCCGACTGGTCGATATGGTCGCCCCATACGGCTTCAGCCAATGCGGCTTTGTCGATGAGATGGTTCGGGCGGTTCATGAAATAAAGTAATATGTCATATTCTTTTTTGAGTAATTCGATTTCTTTGCCGGCAATAAATACCCGGAAACTATCCGGCTCTATCCGTATGTTGCCAAGTTGTATAGACATGTCGCCGTTGCCCCATCTACGGCGCATAACGCTTTTGATGCGTGCGTTGAGTTCTGCCAAATGGAAAGGTTTGGGCAAATAGTCGTCTGCACCTAGCTCTAATCCGGACACTTTGTCGTCTATAGAGTCTTTGGCCGAAATGATAATGACACTTTCTTGTTTATGTTGCTTCTTTAAATCGTCCAGCAGTTTCAATCCGTTTCCGTCGGGTAGCATAATATCAAGCAGAATACAGTCGTAGCTGTAATCCGTTATCTTTAAACTGGCTTCAAGATATGTACCGGCTGTTTCTACTACGTACCTTTCCTGTAAGAGCGTTTTATACATAAGTTCCCGCAATGAAGGCTCGTCTTCTACAATTAATATCTTCATGTGCATGTTTTGTTTACAATCTTCAAATATACTAACGGAATTTAAAATAAACTTGAAATACAGATTTTAAAAGGCCAAACAACGGCTGTATCTCACGAATTTTAGTTAAGTTTGCCAGTCCGTAAGAAAGACAGTAATTCTAAACCAATATTATAAATTAAAATACAAACGCTATGGCAACACCTCCTTTTAAGTATCAGGAACCGTTCCCATTAGGACCGGATACCACAGAGTATTATTTGCTTACAAAAGATTATGTATCCGTTTCGGAATTTGAAGGAAAACCTATTTTAAAGGTCGCTAAAGAAGGCCTTACGGCAATGGCAAATACCGCATTCCGTGATGTATCCTTTATGCTTCGCCGTTCGCATAACGAGCAAGTGGCTAAGATTCTGAATGATCCTGAAGCCAGCGATAACGATAAATATGTGGCATTGACTTTCCTGCGTAATGCAGAAGTGGCAGCAAAAGGCGTACTTCCGTTCTGCCAGGATACCGGTACGGCTATTATCCACGGTGAGAAAGGACAGCAAGTGTGGACAGGTTATTGCGATGAAGAAGCCTTGGCCTTGGGCGTCTATAAAACATATACGGAAGAAAATCTGCGCTATTCGCAGAATGCTCCTTTGAATATGTATGATGAGGTAAATACAAAATGCAACTTGCCGGCACAGATAGATATTGAAGCTACGGAAGGTATGGAATATAAATTCCTGTGTGTAACCAAAGGAGGCGGTTCGGCAAACAAAACTTATCTGTATCAGGAAACAAAGGCGATCCTTAACCCGGGTACCTTGGTTCCATTTATCATTGAAAAAATAAAAACATTAGGTACGGCAGCTTGCCCTCCTTACCATATTGCTGTTGTTATTGGCGGTACTTCTGCCGAGAAGAACCTGTTGACAGTGAAGTTGGCTTCTACTCATTACTATGACAATTTGCCTACTACAGGTAATGAATACGGCCGTGCTTTCCGCGATGTGGAACTGGAAAAGCAGGTAATGAATGAAGTATATAACATCGGATTGGGTGCACAGTTCGGCGGAAAATATCTGGCGCATGATATCCGTATCGTTCGTTTGCCCCGTCATGGAGCTTCTTGCCCGGTAGGCTTAGGTGTAAGTTGTTCTGCCGACCGCAACGTTAAATGTAAAATCAATAAAGACGGTATCTGGATTGAGAAACTGGATAGCAATCCCGGTGAATTGATTCCCGCCGAATTACGCCAAGCTGGTGAAGGTAACGCTGTAAAAATCAATCTTAACCAACCGATGGCCGATATCCTGAAAGAATTGGATAAATATCCGGTAGCAACCCGTTTGTCATTGAACGGAACGATTATTGTAGGCCGTGATATTGCCCATGCCAAGCTGAAAGAACGTTTGGACAAGGGAGAAGACCTGCCTCAATATATCAAAGACCATCCAATCTACTACGCCGGTCCGGCTAAAACACCGACCGGTATGGCTTGCGGTTCTATGGGACCGACTACGGCTGGCCGTATGGACTCTTATGTCGACCTGTTCCAGAGCCATGGCGGTAGCCTGATTATGCTGGCGAAAGGTAATCGCAGCCAGCAGGTAACGGATGCTTGTAAGAATCACGGTGGTTTCTATCTGGGTTCAATCGGTGGTCCGGCTGCAATTCTGGCGCAAAACAATATCAAGAGTATTGAATGCGTGGAATATCCAGAATTGGGTATGGAAGCAATCTGGAAGATTGAAGTAGAAGATTTCCCTGCTTTTATTCTGGTAGACAACAAGGGTAACGATTTCTTCAAGCAGATCAAACCGCGTTGTACTTGCAATAAGTAAACATTACAGAGTTAATTATATATGGAAAGCGGAAGTCCGGTATAGCACCAGACTCCGCTTTCCTTTTTTTGTCTTGTTTTGGGTGTTAGTACCTATAAATAGTGACTGGACAGGACAAAAGCCTAGCTGTATTTTACCTATTTATGGCGATTGATGTGTTTTTGATTTATGGGGAACTTTGCAGCGTTTTATTAACGTTACAAAATTCATTATACATTGAAAACGGTTATTTATAAGTTTTCCCTGGTACTTCTTTTATCAGTCTTTTCTACTTATGCATGGTCGCAGGATGGCTCCATGATTTCGGGCAAAGTTCTGTCTACGGAAAAAGAGATCGTAGATTTTGCAACAGTTTACTTGAAAGGCACGAATTATGGAGGCACTACTAATAAGGATGGTATTTTCCATCTGAAAGCTCCCGCAGGCGACTATACACTGGTTGTGTCTGCTATTGGCTACAAAACTGTAGAAAAGCCGGTGAAACTTGTTGCCGGCGAACGAACGAAACAGAATGTAACTATCTCTCCTCAAACTACAGAATTGGAAGAAGTTGTGGTCGTTTCCAATGGAATAAGCCGTTTGAAACGTTCTGCATTCAATGCTGTGGCTCTCGATACGAAAGCTTTACAAAATTCCACCCAGAACCTGAGTGAAGCGCTAACACAAGCTCCGGGGATGAAATTACGTGAATCCGGAGGTGTTGGCTCGGATATGCAGTTGATGATGGATGGATTCAGCGGTAAACATATTAAGATATTTATAGATGGCGTACCGCAGGAAGGCGTAGGAAGTTCATTCGGATTAAATAATATCCCGGTTAATTATGCAGAGCGGATCGAAGTATATAAAGGTGTCGTGCCTGTTGGCTTTGGAACTGATGCAATAGGAGGAGTTATCAACATCATTACCAAAAAGAATCAGAAAAAGTGGTTTCTAGATGCCTCTTATTCTTTTGGGTCATTTAATACACATAAATCGTATGTTAATTTCGGACAGACCTTAAGTAATGGGTTTACTTATGAAATCAATGCTTTTCAGAACTATTCTGATAACGACTATTATGTGGATACTCCGGTGAAAGACTTTGCTACCGGGGCAATTAATAAAAAAAAGATTGAACATGTGAAACGGTTTCATGACAATTTCCATAATGAAGCTGTGGTAGGAAAGATTGGTATTGTTGATAAGAAATGGGCTGACCGGTTCATGTTCGGTTTTACCTACTCACGGATGTATAAAGACATTCAGACCGGTGTCCGGCAGGAAGTTGTGTTTGGCGGAAAGTACCGGAAAGGGTACTCCCTTATGCCATCACTTGATTACCGCAAACAAGACCTGTTCACAAAAGGATTAGATTTGGTACTGACGGCTAACTATAATAAGAATATGACGAACAATGTCGATACTTCTTCTTATGAATTTAATTGGCGTGGTGAAATGCGTCCTCTTAAAATGCCGGGCGAACAGTCCTATCAGAATACCCGTTCGGATAATAACAACTGGAACGGGACATTGACGGCTAATTATCGTTTGGGCAAAGCACACATGTTTACCTTTAATCATGTGTTGAATGCCTTCCGGCGATCAAACCGTTCTCTTCTGAATGAAGATTCGGAGGCAAATGCAATTCCTAAGGAAACCCGCAAGAACATTAGCGGCCTGTCTTATCGTTTGATGCCTTCCGAGCACTGGAACGTGTCTGTGTTTGGTAAATATTATAATCAGTTTATAGCCGGTCCGGTTGCTACGTCTGCTGCACAAGATAAATATGTACGTACAACCAACTCTGTAAATGCAATGGGATATGGAGCGGCAGGAACTTACTTTATTTTAAAGAGCCTGCAGGCAAAGTTATCTTATGAGAAAGCATATCGTTTGCCAACCAATGAAGAGATGTTTGGTGATGAGGATCTGGAATCCGGTGATATCGCATTGAAACCGGAAAATAGCGATAACCTGAACCTTAACCTGAGTTATGACGAAATGTTTGGGAAGCATTCCATATATGTTGAAAGCGGAGTGATTTACCGAAATACAAAAGACTACATCCAGCGTAATATATCCGATTTAAGCGGCGGTAAATATGGGGCGACTTATGTGAATCATGGACGCGTGTTGACAAAAGGATTTACTTTTTCTGCACGATATGGTTTTGCGGATTGGATTAGTGTAGGTGGAAGCTTTACACAGATGAACGTGCGTGATAATGTGAAAACCGTTAGCAACGGAAGTAATCAGGAAAGCCTGACATATAAGGCGCGGATGCCGAATTTACCATATCAGTTTGCTAATTCGGACCTTACATTTTATTGGCGCAACTTAGGAAAGAAAGGTAATATGCTGACAGTTACATACGATAACTTGTATATGCACAGTTTTCCGCTCTATTCGGAAGCTGTGGGTAGTGAGTCCGAATTTGTGGTTCCTACACAATTCTCCCATAACCTTACTTTATCTTACGGCATTCAAAACGGACGATACAATATCTCTTTCGAATGCCGGAATTTTACAAATGAAAAACTATACGACAATTTTAGCCTCCAGAAAGCCGGTCGTGCTTTCTATGGAAAGGTAAGAGTTTATTTCGGCGGTAAATAACTCATACAGGCATACATATAAATATTAATTATTAAAAATCTGTTTTGTATATGAAAAAGAACTATTTAAACTGGAGTCTTGCTGCTATCCTATGTTTAGGGTCAATAACATCCTGCAACAATGATATAGTTGAAAGCGGAAATGGTGGTGGCGACGGCGATAATGAAGCCTTAACCAGTTATGTTATCGCTGCTTCTGTTGGTGATGCCAATTATCTGTTAACTGCTGACGAACTGGCCGAAGGAAAAGTGTCGGCTAAGAACAACGGTCTTACAACGGAAAGCGGAACGCAGTGGATATTCTATCAGGATAAGTATTTATATCGTCTGGTGTATAATCAAGGCAATGCAGGAGTTACTTCTTCATATATACTGAATGCAAAAGGAAAAGTGGAAGAACGTGATAATACATACGAGATTAAACGTTTCACCTCTTACGGTATTTATAATAATTATATCATTACATCTTCTACCGGTGATTTGGGTTCGTCTTACGCTGATGAGAATGGTTATTTACCGAAAGGTTTCCTGTTGTCTTATCTGGATGTGGTCAATGAAACATTTACCACAAATAATAATGTGATTATGTCTGAAAACTACCTGGGTAATGGTGAGTATGTTACGTTGGCCGGTATTTTGCAGGCCAATAATAAAATATATTCTGCGCCGATTCCGATGGGATTAAGCAAATATGGAGTGAAAGCCGAAGGTGGCAAATATGTTGTATATCCGGAATTAGTGAAAACAGAATCCGGAGGTAGCAATAGTAGCGCATACGAAAAAGGGGAACTGCAATGGACCCAGCATCCGAATGAAGCATGGATTGCAATTTATGAGAACGAGAAATTGGAAAATCCGAAACTGATTAAAACAGATAAGATCAGTTATGCTTGCGGACGCAATAAATCGCAATACTATCAGACTATTTGGGCAGCTGATAATGGCGACATATATGTGTTTTCGCCAAGTTATGCAAAAACCATGACGGCAGATGTCCAGAAAACAAATTTGCCTGCAGGCGTGGTGCGTATCAAATCCGGAACTGATGATTTCGATTCCGGTTATTATTTCAATATCGAAGCGGCAACGAATGGCAAAGCCTTTTTGCGTTGCTGGCATATCGCAGAAGACTATTTCTTGTTGTTGATGTATGACAGACCTTTGACGGAACCGGGATTTGTAGCTAAAGAACTGGCTGTTTACAAAGGCGAAGACAAAAAACTTACTTATGTGACGGGAATGCCTTCGACAGATATTATCTCAGGATTTGGAAATAGCCCTTATTCAGAGAATGGCAAGGTGTATATGCCTGTAACCACTACGGACGGAAACCAGCCGGCAATTTATCAGATTGATCCTAAGACGGCTGTGGCAACAAAAGGTGTTACTGTCGAGTCTGAACAGATCAGCGGTGTTGGAAAGCTTACAGTTTCTAAGGATTAGTAGTTGCTAAACACGGAAAATGGTTAAAATTCAGTTTCTTTTAATATTCCTCCTGCTCTCGTCGGTTATGCGGAGCCAGGAGGATATTTATATCGGTAAAAAACAAACATTGTATTCTGCGGCTTTGCAGGAGGAACAGGGTTACTGGATAAATCTGCCGGAAAACTATGAGCAGGATAAGGCACAAACTTATCCGGTGATTTATCTTCTTGACGGGGATTCGTTTTTCCATGCTTTGGTAGGGATCAGTAAGGCTTTTTCTTCCGGTAGAGGAAAGTACCTTCCACCAAGTATAATTATCGGTGTATCAAGCACAGACCGGACACGGGATTTCACGCCTACGGCTTCGGCTGCCGGACGTGATGGCAAAGTTTCTCCAGGTACAACATTAGAAGGGGGAGGTAGTGAAACGTTTAGCCGCTTTTTGACTGAAGAGCTTCGTGCTGTTGTTGATAGTGCATACCGGACGAATGGTCGGAATGTATTGATAGGACATTCGTATGCGGGACTTTTCACCCTGAATACATTCCTTTGCCATACGGAGTTGTTCGATATTTATATAGCTATCGATCCTAGTTTGTGGTGGGATAATGGCCGGTTGGCGGATGAAGCGGAAAAACGAATTGAAAACAAAGATTTTACTGGAAAAAGCTTATATATCGGTGTTGCAACAAAAAAGAGGACTGACCGGGTGGATATTCACTTGAATAAAGTGAACCATCTTCTTTTGAATGTATTACCGCAAGCGGAGAAGCTGCGTTTTTTTAGTAAATCATTTCCAGATGAAAACCATGGAACGGTTGCTGTTCCGGGGATATATGATGGGATAAAACAAGTATTCGGAAAATGAGAAGGTTTTTTTTTAAAGTACATTTATGGTTATCGGTGCCTTTTGGTATTATCATTGCTGTTGTTTGCCTGACAGGGGCAATACTTGTATTTGAAACGGAGATATTGGAATTGTGTTATCCTTCACGCTATTTTGTAAAAGAGGTAAAGAACGAACCGCTTCCGCCTGCATCTCTAATAAGTTTGGCACAACAGCAACTTCCTGATTCTATGAAGATAAATGGCATTCGTGTTTTTTCTGATCCAAAGCGAACATATCAGTTGATTTTGCCGGGAAAGAAAGCTGCAGTTTTTATGAATCCATATACCGGAGAGGTAACAGGAATAGATGACGGACAAGGTTTCTTTATGCAGATGATGCGTCTCCACCGTTGGTTATTGGATGAATATAAACGGGACGGAGGTTTTTCGTGGGGAAAAACGCTTGTTGGAGTTTCTACACTAATACTGGTTATTATTATTGTCAGTGGCGTTTTTATCTGGTTTCCGCGTAATAAGAAAGTAATGAAGAACAGGTTAAAAATAAAGACTAAAGCCGGTTGGTTCCGATTCTTTTATGATCTGCATGTTTCGGGAGGTTTTTATGCTGCATTGCTTTTGCTTGTTCTGTGTTTAACTGGGTTGACCTGGTCTTTTGATTGGTATCGTAATGCTTTCTATACGGTTTTTGGAGTTAAGGCAACTCAAACACAAGTACATGCTTCGCCTTCTTCTGCTTTGACCTCAAAAGAAACTTACGGAAAAAAGGCCGGTTCTCATGAACATTCCAATGCGGAAAGAAAAGAAAAACGGCAGAAAAAAACAGATTATACGCAATGGGCGGATGTGTTAACGGCTTTGCAAAACCGCTATGCTAATTTTAATTCTATTACAATTCAAGATGGTTCGGCAACTGTATCTTCTGCTGAATATGGCAATACGCGAGGTAGTGACCGTTATTCTTTTAATCCGGCAACCGGTGAAATTACAGAAATTCAATTATATGACGATATTCCAAAATCCGGTAAGATAAGAGGATGGATTTATTCTGTACACGCTGGTACTTGGGGCGGTATTACAACCCGGGTACTTTCCTGCTTGGTCTCATTGCTTGGAGCAATTTTTGCTGTAACAGGTTACTATTTCTGGTTGAAGAAGATGATGAGGAAACTAAAATAGTCGGCCTTGCATGATTGGAAATTTATAGATAAAGGACTGTCTAATGAATTAAACTATTTAGACAGTCCTTTTTTATTACCTACCCTTTTTGTATAGCATCGTTCTCTAAGAACTACGGCTAACAATCATATCACACTCCTTGATTTTTCTTTCAAACCAGGCATAAATAAGATAAACTAATTAATAAAACATCCTTTTTCAACTGTCTATGAAATAGAAACACAGCTTTTTATAAGAAATTATTACTACTTTTGCATAAATAAACAAAGTTCTTAGAGTACTGAGAAAGTCAATCTATGGAAGACAAAACTATCATAAAAACACTGATAACAAGTAGAACCGACAATATACTCATCCAGCTATTCCGATATACATTGGTTGGAGGGACTGCCTTTATAGTAGACATAGGACTACTCTACCTATTAACAGAATATCTATATATACACTATATAATATCCGCATCTTTATCATTTATCGCAGGATTATTAATAAACTATATAATCAGCACCCATTGGGTATTTGACAAAGAGTCTTCTATAGTAACAAATAAGAGCTTGGAGTTTCTATTTTTTAGTTTGATTGGAATTATAGGGTTAGGATTAAATGATGCACTGATTTGGGCATTTACAGAATTTTTAGGCCTATATTATATCTTATCTAAAATAATTACAGCTGTTCTAGTTTACTTATGGAATTTCCTTGCTCGAAAATATTTCATCTTTAATAAAAAATCATCATGACAGAATCTACAAAAACCGCAATTATTGCAGGCGCAGGTCCGGCAGGTCTGACTGCAGCGATTGAATTCCTTCGGAAAACAAATATTCATCCTGTTATTTATGAGTCAACAAATGATATCGGAGGAATTTCAAAAACCGTATGCTACAAAGGTAACCGAATGGATATAGGTGGACATAGATTTTTCTCTAAAGAAGATACTGTCATGAATTGGTGGGCAGAAATGATGCCTCTACAAGAAATGCCTGCCAAAGATGAAATATTATTAAACAAGACAAACTCGGATTTAACTAAAAATGGTATTAATCCGGAAAAAGAAGATCGGGTTATGCTTGTAAGACAACGGGTATCACGTATATTCTATTTACGCAAGTTCTTCGATTATCCCATTTCATTGAAATTAGAAACATTTTCAAATATGGGGCTATTCAGAACCATAAAGGCAGGAACAGGTTATTTGTTATCAACTATTCATAAAAGAAAAGAAAATTCATTAGAAGATTTCTACATTAATCGCTTTGGTGAGCCTTTGTACAAAATGTTTTTCGAAGATTATACCGAGAAAGTGTGGGGAATACACCCTGCCAAGCTGGGGGCAGATTGGGGGTCGCAGCGGGTAAAAGGACTTTCACTTATTACAATTTTGAAGGATATGGTAAAAAAGACTTTTACTTCTCCCAAATCAATTGATCAAAAGCAAATTGAAACCTCTCTTATTGAAAAATTCATTTATCCTAAATATGGGCCGGGGCAACTTTGGGAAACCGCAGCTAAAGAAGTAGAAAACAAATCCGGTGAACTATATAAAAATCAGGAAATTGTAAAAATCAATATAGAAGAAAACCGTGTAATCTCTGTAACTACTCGTTCTATAGAAGGAAAAACAGAGACTCGACCTTGTGATTATTTCTTGTCCTCAATGCCTATAAAAGATTTAGTAGCATCACTATCCGGAATCTCTATTCCTGAGGAGATTCAAAGTATTGCAAAAGAATTACCTTATCGGGATTTTATTACAGTAGGATTATTAGTAAATAAGCTCCGGATAAGGAATAAGACTAAAATAAAAACATATCAGGAACGGGTCCCTGATACTTGGATATATATACAAGAGCGTGACGTAAAAATCGGACGTCTGCAAGTTTTTAATAACTGGTCTCCTTATCTGGTTGCCGATTATGAAAATACGATGTGGATTGGCTTGGAGTATTTCTGTACAGAAGGTGATGACATGTGGAATATGCCCAAAGAGGAGTTTATAAAAATGGCAATAGAAGAACTAGTTAAAATAGATATCATAGATAAACAAGACGTACTAGATGCCGTTCAGGTGAAAATAAAAAAAGCTTATCCTTCTTACTTTGGCAGTTATTACCAATTAGACAAAGTAAAAGCTTTTCTCGATAAAATACCGAACCTATATTGTATTGGAAGAAACGGACAACACCGATACAACAATATGGATCATTCAATGATGACTGCAATTGCCGCTGTTGACAATATAAAAAATGGTATTATAAGTAAAGAGAATATATGGTCTGTAAATACGGAGGAAGAATACCATGAAGTCAAAAAATAAGTTTATTACTTTCTTATTAGAAAAAAGACAAAAAAGAGAAATATGTATATTAGTTCCCCTGTTATGCATATTGGGTATTGTTTATCACCACCTCTATCCTTACCCTTTTACATTTCCAGACACTGGAGCATACATGCTGGCTGCAATAACCGGAAACACAAATATCTTTCGTCCCATGGGATACTCATGGTTCATCAGTTTTATACATAATATTTCCGGTAGCATACATTTTATTTTCATCGCATCATATCTATTACACATTGTAACAAGCCTATACTTTGTGTACTCTTTTAAGTACCTTATGAAATTGGAAAATAAATATATCTTTTATACTATTCTTTTCTTCGTATTCCTGTCGCCAAGCATTTTATTTTGTACCAACTATTTAATGAGTGATGGTATATTCCATTCTTTTACATTAATATTTTTAGCAACGGCATTGTGGATTATATATTCACCCAAAATATATACAATTGTGTTCCATTTGATGGCTTTCGCTTATCTGTATTATATACGCTACAGCGGAATGTTTTATTTGCCAATTTCAGTATTTGTATTATTCCTTGCATACCGGAATAAAAACATATTCATTCGCTCACTAATAAGTATTATTCCGATCATCCTCTTCTTCGGAATACAGTCACAGGCAAAAAATAATTATAAAAAAGCTACCAATATCAATGTCGTTTCAGGATTCAGCGGATGGCAACTCTTAAATAATGCATCAGTCCTATTTCCAGAGGCAAAACAGATCCCAATAAACAAAATCGATTCTGATAAGAAGAAACTCTTACATCAATATATAACAACGCTACCCGACTCTCTTTTTACGACAGAAAAAGCGCTATCTTCCGGATTAATGTGGAACAATGGCGAACCATTAAAACAGTTTATGTTTTACTACATGTCAGCAACAAAAATCCCTTATGCAAATGCATGGCCCAGCATGGGAGAATTATACGGGGATTATGCCACAGATCTAATTTTATCTCATCCTTTTCTATTTATCAAACGTTTCATTTGGCCTTCATTTCTAGTTTTTTTCAGATATGGTTCTATTCCCGGACAAAGTGAATTTGTAAATGAAGATATGTATCGTTCATATTATAATATCCAAATTGAACGATATACTTCTCCATATACACTGTTTGACAAAATCAATCCCATACGACATATATTTCATTATATTTATTGGTTGTTGCAGATTTTTGTTTTATTCATGTTTGTATGGGATTCTGCAAAAATACGTAAATATGATAAAAATTGGCAGATATGTTTTATATTAATCGTATTTCAATATACATATATCGGTTTTTCTGCATTAGCCAGTGCCGGTGACTGGAGGTATTCAATTCCCATTTATGTACCATCGTTACTGCTAATGGCATATTATACTGAGCTATTAATAAAAACATCATTAAAAAACAAAATAAAGTAACTACCTTTGTAGCCTTTAAAAACACTTATAGTAATTTTATTATGTCTCAATTATTTCCAACTAATCTGCCTTATAAAGTAGCAGATATGGGTTTGGCAGAATTCGGCCGTAAGGAAATCGAAATCTCCGAACACGAAATGCCGGGATTGATGGCGCTTCGCAAGAAGTATGCCGATCAGAAACCTCTGAAAGGTGCACGTATCACCGGCTCACTGCATATGACTATCCAGACTGCAGTGTTAATCGAAACATTAGTTGCGTTGGGAGCAGATGTACGCTGGGCAAGCTGCAACATCTTCTCTACACAGGATCATGCCGCTGCCGCTATCGCTGCATCAGGAGTTCCGGTATTTGCCTGGAAAGGCGAAACACTGGAAGAATACTGGTGGTGTACAGATATGGCATTACGCTTCCCTGACGGCAAAGGCCCGAACCTGATTGTAGATGACGGTGGCGATGCCTCTTTATTAGTTCACATGGGTTACCGTGCTGAAAACGACGCCGAAACAATAAATCGTAAAGGTGGTAATCATGAAGAACAAGTAATTCTGGACACATTACACCGCATTTTGGCAGAAGATAATACGCGTTGGCACCGTACTATAGCTGAAATGAAAGGCGTGTCGGAAGAAACTACTACCGGTGTACACCGTCTGTATCAGATGATGGAACGTGGCGAACTGCTGGTTCCTGCTATTAATGTAAATGACTCCGTTACAAAGTCCAAATTCGATAACTTATATGGTTGCCGTGAATCATTAGCTGATGGTATCAAACGTGCTACCGATGTAATGATTGCAGGTAAAGTTGTGGTTGTTGCCGGATACGGTGATGTAGGAAAAGGCTGCGCACACTCTATGCGTACATACGGTGCCCGTGTAATCGTTACTGAGATAGACCCGATTTGTGCACTTCAGGCTGCAATGGAAGGCTTTGAGGTAACTTCGATGGAAGAAGCTGTTAAGGAAGGAAACATATTCGTTACTACAACTGGCAATTGCGACATCATTACTATCGAGCACATGACACAAATGAAAGACCAGGCAATTATCTGCAACATTGGTCACTTCGATAACGAAATCCAGGTAGAAAAGCTAGTAAACTATCCTAATATCCAGCATACCAATATCAAACCCCAGGTTGATAAATACACATTCCCCAACGGCAATTCTATCTTCCTTTTGGCAGAAGGCCGTTTGGTAAACCTGGGATGCGCAACGGGACATCCTTCTTTCGTGATGAGTAACTCATTTACGAACCAGGTGTTAGCCCAAATGGATTTATGGCAGATGGCTTACGAAGTAGGTGTTTACCGTCTTCCGAAACGTCTGGACGAAGAAGTTGCCCGCTTGCATCTGGAGCGTATTGGCGTTAAGCTATCCACTCTTTCACAAAAGCAGGCCGATTATATCGGTGTTCCAGTAGAAGGTCCTTACAAAGCTGATCACTATAGATATTAATTCAGTGGACAGGTGACAGGTGACAGTGGACAGTTAAAAATACCACTACGCACCTGTCAACCGTCAACTGTCAACTGTCAACCAATATGAAGATCGCTATCCTCTCCCCTGTCTATCCCTACCGTGGTGGCATTGCCCAGTTTAGCGCTATGCTATACACTCAATTGCAAAAAGAAGGACACGAAGTAAAGGCTTTCAACTTTTCACGCCTTTATCCCGATTTTCTTTTCCCCGGCAAAACGCAATATGTAGAAGAAGGAGACAGAGCGATAAAGGTAGATAGTGTTCGTTCATTAGACAGCATTAATCCTATAAGCTATTGCAAAACTGTAAAAGAAATTAAAGCATTTGCTCCAGACATATTGATCATAAGTTACTGGATGTCTTTCTTTGTCCCTGGGTATGCACACATTGCAAACCGGATGAAGAAACATTGCAAAGTAATAACCCTTATCCATAACGCTATTCCGCATGAACCCCGTTTCTTTGACAAACCGATGGCAAAATTATTATTCAAACAAAGTCATGGTTTTATCGTGATGAGCGATACGGTAAAGAATGATTTGGAATCGCTCTGTAACGGTGCTAAGTATATACAAAACCCTCATCCTTTATATAATCATTTTGGTAAAAAGCAAGACAAAGAAAAAGCCCACCAATCCCTAGCTCTTGATCCCTGCAAGAAAACTTTACTGTTTTTCGGCCTTATACGCGATTATAAAGGGCTTGACTTGTTAATAGAGGCAATGTCCAAACTGGATGAAAGCTATCAGCTGCTGATTGCCGGAGAATGTTATGGCAGCTACGACAAATACCAGACCTTAATTGAGGCGTCTCCAGCCTGCAAACGTATTTATTCATACAACCGGTATATTGCAGATAATGAAATACCGGTATTTTTTTCAGCTGCCGATGCTCTGATTCTGCCCTATCGTTCGGCAACTCAAAGCGGCGTAGTATCTATAGCCTATCACTATAACCTACCGATGCTTAGTACACCTGTAGGTGACTTTCAGCATAGTATTGCCGACCCGGGAACGGGTATTGTCGTACCTGAAATATCTTCACAAGCCATAGCCCAAGGAATTAGAGACTTGCTATCACCCGAAAAATTGCTTATTATTGCTGACAACATAGAAAAAGAAAAAGCTGTTCTTTCATGGGAAAGTCTCACAAAAAAACTGCTTCATTTTATCAACACAGATTTATAAAACGGAACCTCAACCTTCTAGAATAGGTATGCCCGTACCTTCATATCATAAGCTTTTTAGGGACATTTAATGATCGACTCTTTTTAATCATGCGCTATGCGGCTTTACTCTGTCTGTTTTTGATTTTGTCAATCATCAATATGGCGTTTGCCGTATGTATTCCGAAGAAAATCCACAGGAATTCCGTTTTCCTGTTCCGCGCCTTTATCCTTGATAGTGAGTAATGCTGTTTCTGCGTACCCAAACTGCCTTCAAGCCTGGTAGCTCTCTCCTGAGAGTTCACTTCTGAGAACTTTCCTTACTGCCTCGTCCTTTGCAGCCCTTCCCTTACGTACAAAGGATATTGATATCCCATATTTTGTATAGAACTTCCTGTTGGCATTATTTTAGTGGCGTATATGGAAT
The DNA here is from genome assembly GCF_900232875.1 of Parabacteroides provencensis. Taxonomy (NCBI): domain Bacteria; kingdom Pseudomonadati; phylum Bacteroidota; class Bacteroidia; order Bacteroidales; family Tannerellaceae; genus Parabacteroides; species Parabacteroides provencensis. Next base: position 813,543 of record NZ_LT960489.1, read on the forward strand.
CGGCAGCAACACATCTTACCCTCATATTCATCAGCTTCTGCTGCATGCGGATACAGTCCTTCAGACGTATGCCCTCATTGAATACCTTGAACATTAATTAGTTAGATGATTTTTTTATTATTTGCTGAATATCCCTAAAGACAAAAAAAGGTGATTGCTCCTTTGTCTGGGACAATCACCTTATAAAGATCTCTCCAATCATATATTAAGTTTGGTTAAAATAGATCTTTTATTTCATAGTTAAGTTGTTTTTTTCATAGTTAAGGTCTTGATTATTATGTCCTACAAAGGAAGCGATTGTTTTTGAGAAATGCAAATTTTTTCCAAATTAATTTTAAAAATAACCTATCCACATTATTCAACAACAAATCATTTTCTTTTGATATTTATAAGTTTTCGTTATCTCTGAAAGGAGAATTTTTTTTTCTATTTATAATATTCCAAATAGAATAACCTACAGCAACAACGAGCAAAAGCAGAATAACAAATCCGCTATACGCTGCTACATTCGTAGCTATAATATACCCTTGTGGTTTAAACTCAAACACAATCTGATGCTCTCCGGCAGGTACTAATATACCTCTTAGTATCCAGTCCACACGGAAATGAGAAGCCGGTTTACCATCTATATATGCATTCCAACCCGGCTGGTAATAGATTTCAGAGAATACAGCCAATTGTTCGGATGAAGTGATGGAAGTATATACCAGCCTATTCGGACGATAACTATCCAGTTTGATCGTAGCCGTAGAATCCGGTTGTGGAGTAAATCCTTTCAGATCATCAGCAAAGCGCTTATCCACAACAGCTGTTTGCAAAGGATTAATTGTATTTAATGCAGCAATTTCGGCATCCGCATTCTCTACAATATCCACTTTATCTACAAACCAGGCATTGCCATAAGCAAACGGATTCACTAATGGAGGTTGCTCAGGGTTGTAAATAATATAACGGGTATTCAACATATTCAGGGAGTGGTTTGCAGCCAAAGCAGGCAATAGGTCATTCACTGTTTGCGCATTCTTAAGAGCTTCTATTGTTGTACCTATTTCACCTTGCAGACGATAATCTATCAACTCCTGGTACCTTCTTAACTTAGCAGCATGATAACCGCCAATAGAATGATGATAGTAGGATGTATTAGTTTCCAGAAACGGGTTATTCAGATTCAGCACACGATAAGAAGTAGTATCTTTCAGTATTTCCGTATCAGCAACCGAAGGCTTGAATATCTCTTTTGTCTTATTAGGACTCACAAAGTTACTATCATTCAAATAACGTTTATCTACGCCCCATAAATCGACAAGAATCAAAATTGCAACCCCAGCACTTACTATTATTGCAGCCGTCGGCTTATTCTTAGCCTTATTATACCAAAATAACAAACCAGCCCCTAACAAAATAAAGACCAATGAACGTAATGCATCAGAAGAAGCCAAAGATGCACGATCTATCAATAATGCATTATAGTACCAATCCGGCAGCTGATATTGAGCATCAAAAGAAGAACGAAAATCAAGAAAAGCACTTGGCATTATCCAAAGAATCAATGATAAGCCACCTGTAATAGCCAAAGCTCCTATCATCCCATGCTTAAATGCTTTCGCATCCACATTATCAGATAATATCTCCTTCAACCCCCAAATCCCTACAATCGGGAATATCAATTCCGGTATAACCAAAGCAAATTCTACCGTACGAAACTTATTATATAGCGGAAGATAATGGAATAAAAACGTATTGAATGAATCAAAATTACGTCCCAAAGCCATCAGTATAAGAAACATTGTGCCGGCAAATACCCACCATTTCATAGGGTTTCTAATCACAAACATTCCCAATACAAAGAGGAAGCAAACCAAAGCTCCGAAATAAACAGGTCCCGACGTAAACGATTTATCACCCCAATATGTAGGCGCTTGTACTTCCTTACCCACCTGGGCACCTTTCGCTTTCAGTTCTTTATACAATTCAGAATCGCTACCCAGCATTCCTCCGGAACCACCACCATAGGCATTCGGTACAAGTAATGTCAACAATTCGCTTTTGCCATAACTCCATGCAAAAGCATAATCTTTATCTAATCCGGAAGATATCTTCTCACCACTCGGTGTAGTTGTAGTCAGTTCCGTAGCCCCACGAATAGAGTGTTGCCCCAGATCCCAGTTTACATACATTCCTCCTGCATTCGGCATTACAGCTACTATGACACAAGCAGCCATAATTCCCGTCGTTTTAGCAAGTTCTGCAAACGCTTTTTCTTTTACTTTCCAGACAGCATATCCCAAGTATATAAAGAGACAAATCAGTACTAAATAATAAGTCATCTGAATATGGCCATAATTTACAGAACAAGCTACTCCCAACAAGAACAGAGCGGCTCCCCAGAGCCACTTCTTCTTAAAGAGAAGAACCATTCCTGCTAACGTCACAGGCATAAATGCAATTACCCAAGCTTGTGTAATATGTCCGGCTTCTATAATGATAATATTAAATGAGGTAAATCCAAATGCAATAGAACCGGCAATAGCCAGCCATACATTTACTCCCATGATACACATTAAAAGATAAAAACATACCATTCCGGCAAAGACGATACCTGCATCATAAGCCCCCAGTTTCAACAATAAGCTGGAGACTACCCCATAGCTAGGCAATTGCGGAGCAGGATTTCCATATCCCGAAACATACGGCATTCCCCCAAACATCGCATCAGACCAAGCACTAAACTCACCTGGTTGAGCTGTCTTTGCATACTTGTCCATTTGGCTATGACCCATTCCTGCATGTTTTTCCATATCCCCCTGACGCACTTGTTTTCCTTCAAACACTGCCGGAGAGAAATAAACAGCAGATATGGCTAAAAACACGATTAGGGCAAGTACATGCTTACCCCATTTCTTCACTAAATCTTGCATATATAAATTATCTGTTTTCTTTTTAAACTCGTCCTTTAAACCATTTAGCAAAATAAAAACGAACAGCAAACCAACCATGCATTAATATAGTTGGCAATGTACCATAATATTTGCACATCACTTCATACCGTTCTTTCAACGAAGCCTTCCGTTGTACACTACTCATTCCTTCTTCCAGGAAATTCGATAAAATAAGATGCGTATTATAAACGCCTCTCGCCTCTTTCAGGCAACGGATGCACCAATCAAAATCGGCCACCAAACGATAATTCGTATTATATAACGGAGCTATCTCCCGTTTTGATATAAATGACTGATGACAAACCAGCATACCTTTGCGGAAACTCTTCCATGTTAATTTCCTCGGAGCATTCAAACGACGCATACCTAACGACTTTCCAGCCGCATCAACAATTGCAGTTTCCCCATAGATAACATCCGGTAATCGCTTTCTCTTGCTTATAGCAATTACAACTTGCTGTACTATATCCGAGGTATATAACGTATCACCTGCATTCAAGAACCAGACATAATCTCCCGTAGCTTTTTGCAGACCTTTATTCATAGCATCATACAGGCCTTTATCCGGTTCACTAATCCAGTGAGCAATACCAGATTCATACCTTTTAATAATATCAACTGTCCCATCTGTAGAAGCCCCGTCAATAATGATATACTCAATATTGGGGAATGATTGGCTAAGTACACTTAATATGGTACGCTCAAGCCATCGGGAGGCGTTGTAAGTGATGGTGATTATAGAAAATGTCATAAAAGCAATTTTATTTTCTTTCTAATAATGAATTATATAAAGAAAGATATTTTTCTGCAACAACCTTTTCAGTATAGTTCTCTTGCACCTTCTTCGCACAGGCCAAAGAAAGAGCTTCTTTATTTTCATTATCCAACACCCATCGGATACCTTTAGCCAAGTCTTCCACATTTTTATATTGAGCTAAGTAGCCATTTTGCTTATGATCAATTATATCTGTCTGGCCACTATTATCAAAACTAACGACCGGACACCCACAAGCCATCGCTTCCGTTATCGTTTGTCCAAATGTTTCATAAAAAGAGGGACATACAGTAACATCTGCAGCTGCATATAGCCGAGCAATTTTTTGAGTATCAAAAATAGACCCCAAATAAAGAACTTCCACCGGAAAAGAAGATAAAAAGGATATATCCCCCTTCATTCCTCCAAATAATACTAATAAAATATCATCTCTACATTCATTCGACAAAACACCTAATGCTTCTCGCAAAAAATCCAGCCCTTTTATCGGATCATCAATGCGGGCTGCGCCCATCAATACCACACGTTTTTGCATAGGAATTGATAATAACAAACGTGCATCCTTCCTAACTGTCGGATAAAATATTGCAGTATCTATAACATTCGGAATAACCGAAATATTTAGCCTTCTAGTAAGAGCACTTTTCTTTGCAAGATTTTTCAGCCAAGAACTCACAGCAACGATATGGATATCCGACTTTATAATAAAGCCTTTTCCTTTTAATATGCGATAAGATAAATCAATATTGCTTTTACTGTCCAAAAACTTACATTGACCACATGACAACATAAATTTATCACATCCCCATGCATAGTGGCATATCCCTGTACATGGCCACATATCATGCATTGTCCACACTATAGGTTTACCAAGTTCCATTAATTTTCGAATATCCTCCAAAGAAAGAAAGCCCTGATTAATCCAATGCAAATGAATAATATCTGCTTCTTGTACTAATGGATGCTTACTTATATCTGTACCAGTATTAGCTATTGAAACTTTAAATAAATCTTTCCGGTTAAAATGGTTACAGATAAATATTACCAGCCTTTCCCAGACAAAACGGAAAAAGTTAATCTTTCGCTTTACAAAAGAGTCATTCAATGATACAACAGAACAATTATCTGTTGTTTTATCACGTACAAGCATTTTCACATCTATACCTGCACTTTGTAAAGCATGCATGAGACGATTAGCAGCAACGGCAGCACCGCCAGTACGTTCGGAGGTGTTTAGGAAAAGGAGCTTCATCTAAAATAAATTATTTCTTGTGTTTCAATCTTTTCCAAATATAGTAAATCCACGTATATTTCAAATATTTTGCAATTAAACCTCCGTTTATTTTATCCTGAAATTTTCGATGATTTCTTAATATATCTTCATTATATCCTTTAAACGGAATAAATGTTGTCAATTGATTCCGTTCGTCTAGCTCTGGTTTTGTCCAAAAATAGTTTTTATCATTACAATGTATGCCAGTTCCGTCAAATCCCCAATTCTGTGTTTTTGAAACAACAGGAAAAACAGAACACATATCATTTTTAACCATATGATAATACCAACGCATATCGTCAGCTTCTATTTCTCCCTTCGAATCAGCTATCAAAATTCCCTTAATATAAAACCCAATAGATAAAAATTTTTTATATAAAACTTTATTCTTTTTCAATTCAAAATATCGATCATAATAGTTTTGATCTATTTTTTCATACCTATCTTTCCAAATTGCAAATCCCCACGGAGATAAACCATTATAAAAATAAACATCTTTATTATAATACTTTGGTATCCGAAATGGAGCCGTAAAAGCACATATACAAAAAACTTTCTTATCTTCTTTATAGAATTGTAAACCATCATTCAAATATTGTAAATAAGATGGAGCAACCAAAATGTCATCCTCCATTCCTATAAAAGAATCATGATTTTGCAAAACGATTTCAATTGCTTTTTTCCAAGAAGTACTCGGTCCTAAATTATCTTTCCAAAATAATAAATGTGTTTTCTTAAATCCTTCTATATGTTCAGCAAAACAACGAACTTGTTCAACTAATAAAATATCTTCTGATCTATATGCAGCATCAGATACAATATATAATTCAGAGTCTTTCGCTAAAGAATTTTTTCTTAATGCCTCAATCGTACGTTTAAAATGCTTTATTCTAGTATAAACAGTTATTATTATTGGAGCTATATTCATTTCGTCAATCTCATATCAAATTTAAAATGGCTATATGGAAATTCTTTTGGTTGTGGTAATATTTCCACATGACTAAAGCCACAATATCTTCCCATTTCTACCAAATCATTAGGTAAAAACCAATTTCCAATTGCAGGTGTTCCAGCTTTTAGATTTTTAAAATAATCAAATTTATAGCGCTCTGTATTAGCAAAAGACCATAATAAAGAACGATCAGGTATATCACCCACATAAAAAATTCCTCCGATTTTCAATGATTGAAAAACTTTTTCAAAAATATTTAATGCTTCTAGCTCATCAAAATATTGTATGCCTGCATACAATATTACAGTATCATACTGTAATATTGGCAAAGAAACATCATTAATATCTTTTTGTATTTTCTTTATCTTTGGAGAATTTATTTTTTCTAGTAATTGCGCTGAATAATCTACCGCCGTAACTTCTTCGGCTATTTCTGAAATTGGATTTGAAAATAAACCATTACCTGAACATAAGTCTAATACAATAGAAGATTGATGTAGATTTAACTTACCAAGAACATAAACAACTATAGGACTTCCTTGGTAAGTATGTTCAACTTGCGCCAACAATGATTTTTTCTGAGAAATCTCACTACTATTCCAATGTTCCCTCCAATATTTATTCATAAATTTAATATATTAATTATGCGATCTAAATCTGAAATTTCTAGTCTTTGGTCTATAGGTAAAGCTAAAACATTTTTAGTCAAAAAAAACTCCATACTCTTTGGATTGCACCACTCCAAAACATTAGGCCAATAGGTTGCGACAAAAACATGTTTCGAAATTAACATTTCTTTTAACGATTCTCCTTCTTTGGACAAAAATGGATATACCATAGGAATCTCATTTGTTCCAATAGTAAAACTATATTCATTTTTCGAGCCTAATTTAGAACTTAAATATTCAAAATTCCGTTTTCTTACATTTGCAATATACTTATAATCAATTGATTTCATTAATGTTTCCGTTAATAAAGACATTTTTAGAATTGGTTGATCTATAAATTCTTCATTATTTTTAAAATCCTCATACCCCTGTTCTACACCTAAATCTATACGTTTTAATAAATGAGACATTCTATTTATTGAAATATCACAGCCAATATCCATTTTTAATGTTTCATCAATATACAAATAAGCTCCATCAGGAACACCAAAAAACTTTCTTGCAGAATAAAATGTATCTATACCTTCTACTGGTTGTGCATAAAAAGCCTGTGAATTATCAACAATTAAACGTCTTCCATAAACATTTTTGAGATTCATTATAGTTGAAGATTTTAATCCCCAATAATTAGTATACAAAAAAGCCTCATTTTCTTCTAATCTATACTCTTTGATCGGATCAAAGAATTTATTAATTGAATAAAATTCAACATCAATATCTACACGACGTAATGGTTCCAATAATACTTCACAAGTAAAATATGGAATATAAATTCTTTTATATTTTCGTACTCGAAGAATATATTCCAAACAGTTTCTCGCGAGATTTAAAGGTATAGCATTTCTATGATACGATTTTGCTCGTTTTAATTCAAGTTCAAAATATCCCCCAATTGCTTTCATTAAATCAATTTATACTGATCCAACATCTGATTTACTTCTACCGGAGAATTAAACATCAATAAGTCTAAGATTGATAGATTTGGAATAAAAATATCACCAAATTGTTTATAAGAAACCATTTCTGACTGAATAAACTTCAAATCAACATTATATTTATTAAAATCCTCTTTACTATATAGCTCCTGCCCTCCGACCGCATTTACATAAATATTTGCATTCAGTAATTTACAAATATGTAAAACTTTATCTTGCCCTTTCAATGACATATCTTTGGAAAGAGATGAAGATAATAATAAATCGGTTTGGATATTCAAATAAGACAATATTTCCCTAAATGAATTTGCTAAAAACGAAGCTAAATTTTTTTCTTGAAAATTGCAAATAGATTCAACAATAGGAAAAAAATCTTTATAATAGGGAGCCTTTGAATAATTCAAATAAATCATTTTCAAAAATTTCTTGAAATCATCTTTGATTTCTATTTCATTTATTAATTTATAAGGGCTTGGCGAATTCAATGTGATTGTAAACATTTTTTTTTCTCTATTTATCAAGAAATTATTACGATTTATCCACCCGCCTTTTATATAGTTGACATCATCATAAATGACATATTTATCAACCATTTTCATAAGTTGCCAATATCCTATATATGGAAAAAAATAAGGTTGCATAATACCAACTCTCATAATGCAGATTTTACAAAAATTTTATTTTATAACATATTATTTACCGATACTCTTTTTCCACAAAAACGCTTCAACTTTAATAAGAATGTTTTTACTAAATTGTCTTTAAATGACGATGACGGTTTTATGCAAATTTCTTCAATATCATCCTTTTTACTAAGAAATCTATTATAATATTCAATGGCAGAAGAAAATATATTATACTGATACAATAATTTTTCCCTTGCTTTTAAAAGGTAAGGATATTTTTCTTTATATATAGCTTCTGCATTTTTTATAACATATTCAATTATAGATAATGAGCTATCAATATCATTTATATCCAATTTTATAAAAGACTCTTGAGGAAAATAATCTTCAATGTTGTTACATCCACAATAAATTGGAATAGAATATCCCAATATTGCATCCGCAATTTTCTCACTCCAATAATCAGGTATATTACAGTTTTCTATACATATTGAAAACCGATATGGTAGTATTGCATCTGCTTTGTCAGCAACATATGAAATACCCGCTCCAAAAAAATCTATTTCAGATTCATAACGTTGTTGAACTTCTTTTAAAAAGCGGAGTCTTGCTTTATGTCCAGGTAAAAAAGCTCTACTTGATGTAATAAAAGAAATGTTTTTCGTTTTATGGTTAGGTAGGTCTATTAAATCATCAAAATTATATGTTACAATCTTTTTCTCAAAATTATATCCAAAATACCATAGTAATGATTGTTGTAATAGATGATTACTAGGATGAAGAAGATTTCTGTGAGAAGATATTATATGAGAAAACTGTTCAGTAAATTTTTTTGAATAAATTTTACATATAGGGGGTTCACCTGAAAAAAACATTGTTGCCCCTTTTTTACATTTTAATGTATAAATAGTATCTATTTCTTCATATACAATAACTAAATCCCAAATGATATTTTCCTTTGAATTGTAAAAAAACTTGAACTCAGAAGGAAATATATTCTCCGAATATTGTTTAAAAACAAAAGAGACATCTTCATTAGATAATATATTGATATTTTTCATAATACAATATTAATGAATATCCAAATTCACAATCTTCCTTATCAAACGCTTAGTTTTAACGCCTAATATTGTAGACAAAAAGGTTTTTATTTTATTAACTTTTCCCATTCCGTAAGGTTTTTTATCGACTATTGGTATTTTCCAGTTTTTCCCATAAAGAAAACACAATACTTTATGAGTATTATACGGAACTCTAAACTCTTCCCCCAAAAACTCGAGATAACCAAATCTATTAAAATATTTTTTTGGAAAAAATTGACCTATAATAGATACATATTTTGCCCCCATAATTCCATTTACCTTCTTTGGAATATAAACATCTATATAAACCTCATCTTTAATAAAAGAATATATCTTAAGATCTTCATCATAACGAACAAAAACAAAGCCTTTTTCTCGTAATATCGGTATTAAATTCAATAAAGATTCTTCATTAAACACACAAATATCTATATCTTCATCATGTTTAATAAAATTTCGTTCTCTTACAGCACCTAATAAAGTCCCAAAAAACAATGTAAACTCAACTCCTTCCCTATCTAATTCTTTCTTAAATTTTAAAAGATTAGTTTTCGCTATTTCTAGATTAAGAGGCTTACAAGGCAACTCTACATCTTTTTCAAAAAACAATTTGTGATTTTTGATAATAATTTCTATTTCCATTTTATATTTTCTTACAAATCAATCTCATAAAAGTCTGATCATCATTATTATATGGAGAGAATCCTTTTTTTTCTTCATTTAATACAATCTGAAATCCTATATCATGAAGCTTTGAACAAAACCTTTCATTATTTATAAAACGCCTATAATGATCTTCATATATATATGCGTCTCTCTCATTTGGCACAGGTATACCTTTTCTATATATTTCATTTTTTTGTCCTCTTACTTCTATAAAAAAATATCCACCCTTGCTTAAAGAGTTATAAGTCCATTTTAAAACATCATTTTCTTGATTCTCACTAATTGAATGCAGAGTGAAACGAGAATACACATTATTAAATATACCCAAATCTGATAAAGCTGTAAAATCAGCACACAAGAAATGCAAATTATGAGAATTATTATTAGAAATAAGCCTCAATATATCTTTCTCACATTGGTCTATAGCCAATGTACATATTCCCATTTCCGAAAAATAAACAGCATCACGTCCATTTCCACAACCAAACTCAACTAAAGTAGTCCCTTCTCTCAAATATTCGTTCATTACGAACTTTGCAAATAACGAAGGTTCTACACATCCCCTTTTATTCGCATAAAATTTTTCCCAATAATCTTTATTCATTATATTTCAAATAGTTAATATTATTTCGTACGTATATTAGATATTATATATGATACATCATTTGTGCTTAATTTATGATGCATAGGTAAACAAATGACTTCATCTGCTAGCTTATATGCATTAGACAAATTATAACGATTTGCAGACTCTAATCCTTTGTATGTAGAGAAAGTGCTAATTAATGGATAAAAATATCGGCGCCCATATATTCCTTTAGACTTCATTTTTTCATATAATTTATCTCTACTCATACCATATTTTTCCTCATTTATAAAAATTGGGAAATAAGAATAATTGTGTTTTACATCTATCAAATCATTAAAAAAACGAATTCCCAATATATCTTTTAGCCCCTCTCTATACTGAATAGTAATTTGTCGTCTTTTTTCTATAGCTTCATTTACATATTTAAGACTTAATAATCCATAAGCTGAACGTATTTCATCCATCTTTCCATTAATACCAGGTGCTACAACTATTGTTTCATCAGCATATCCAAAATTTTTTAGATAATCTATACGTTGCTTCGTTTGTTCATCATGGCAAACCAATGCACCTCCTTCTATTGTATTATAAACTTTCGTTGCATGAAAACTCAAAGTGGCCATATCGCCGGCATTTACAACAGAAACACCATCTTTTTCCACACCAAATGCATGAGCAGCATCATATATAACTTTTAATCCATATTTATCAGCTATTTCTTGTATCCTTTTTATATCACACGGGGTTCCATAAACATGTACAGGCATTATAGCCGTTGTTTTGGGAGTAATAGCAGCTTCTATTTTATCAGGGTCTAAATTCCCTGTCGATGGGTCTACATCAACAAATACAGGTTTTATACCATTCCACCAAAGAGCATGAGTTGTTGCAACAAAACTATATGGAGTTGTTATAACTTCTCCTGTAATACGTAGTGCTTGTAATGCACACATCAGGGGTAATGTCCCATTTGTAAATAAACTTATATAAGGCACTTTTAAATATTCACAAAGAGCTTTTTCTAATTCTTGATGATAATGCCCATTATTAGTAAGCCATTTACGATTCCATATATCCTGAAGATATGGGATAAATTCTTCTAATGGAGGGAGAAGGGGTGATGTTACAGTTATTATATTATTCATTTTCTAAATATAAAAATAAAATTTTCTCCTTTTATATCCAATATATAATCATATACAGATAATGTAGAAAAAACAGACTTTGCACATCCAAATTGCATTCTATCATGTAACTCTATAACCAAAGTGTTCACCAAGGGAAGCCATTGATGTGCCGTTTCATCAAAAACTTTTTTTTCTGCACCTTCTATGTCCATTTTCAGCAAATCAATCCTTGGATAATTATATCGACTCAATATTTCTGCTATTGTTATAGCAGAAATACTTGTACAAGTATTTGATTCTTTCACAGAAAAAGAATCAAAGTTTGCATGCACTGAATTAAAACTTAAAAAACAAGATTTATTCCAAACTGCCGCTTTTAGCAAATTTACATCTTTAAAATTCGCCGTATTTAATTTCAACAATTCAAAATTAGAATCTTCCGGTTCTATTGCTACAATTTTTGACATCGGCCATTTTTCTTTAAAATAGCAAGTTGCTAAGCCAATATTGGCTCCTCCATCAATTATATATTCAGGAGAGCATATATCTATTTCATATTGCTTCGAATAAAATATTTGTTCAAATATTCCTAAATCAGTGGTACCTAATCGAAAATAAAATTTTCCAACTTTTATAATCTTACCTCTCATACATGGAGGTGCAAAAAAAAGCAGAAATGATTTAAGCCCAAAAAATTTTATCAATTTAATTGATTTGATAAATTTACCCAATCGATACCTAAATTTCATGATTATAAAAATTTAAGATCCCTAAAAAGAACAAACCATTTTTCACCAACATTTTCAATATCATACTGCTTTACCTTCAATATTGCATCTTTAGCTATTTTAAACCTTAATTCATCGTCCTTAGCCAAACGAATCAATGACTTAGCATATAACTCCATATCAAAAGCAGGAATTATTACCCCATTTTTCCAATTATCTATCATATCATAAATGGCAGAAAAAGTATTAAATCCAATAGGAATAACCCCCATAGACATTGCCTCTAAAAAAACAGTAGGAAGTCCCTCTATTATAGAGGTCAAACATAATATAGATGCTCTGTCAATTAAAGGCCTTGAATCTACATATCCCTTAAATTCTACCCTTTCAAGATTATAATCTTCATACAACTTTTTACATAACGGCATTTGTATTCCATCTCCGACAATAACAAGTTTCCATTCTGGTATTTTGTATTGAATCTCCTTCCATATTTTCAATAATGTCATTACTGATTTTTCTATCCTTATACCTCCAACAAAAAGAATTTCTTTCTTTTTGTTCTCTATTGAAACATTACTTTTCAAAAATGAACTAGGAGCCAGCGAATTAGGAATAGCAAACACTTTATCTGATTTTTCTTTACCTATCATCGTTAAATATTCAGAAATATAAGATGAAGATAAGACAACTATTGCGTCGTGTAAATTATACGCCTGTTTATTTTCTTGATGAAGTTTTTTTTTCAACAAGATTAAATACAATTTAGGAAATACTTTTACAATTCTTTCTTTCAACGAACTTGGCCGATAACCTGAATCAGGATTCATTAAACAATATTCCTTTAATTGAAGAGAATGGTTTGGACAATTATGTATTAATTCTATCAACTTAACATCAGGATATGCATTTTTTATTGATATAAAAAATGCACCTATCTTCCACACTGGAAGATAAAAATTAAATACTATTTTTATCTTATTTAGTTTCATATAGTTTACTATTGCAGAAACATTTCTCTGCGAATTAAAACTATATGCATCTGGCAATTGTAATCCGTTAATTACTTCTTTCTCTTTTTTATCTAAATAGCAGAAATGCAATTCACTAGGATATCCTTTCTTATTGAACCATAAAACTAATTGTTTATAGAACCAATAAAAACTATCATCTTCACTAAAAGGAGTATAATATAACAGTAATATATTCATTTCTTACAAACCACTACATAATTCAAAGTATAATTATCATTAAAATATTTCTTATCCATAAAAACAAAAAACTTATTTGATAAATACAGAAACCATTTCTTAATAATATTAAGAAATGGTTTCCTTGGAACAGGGAAAAACAATCCTAAATTTATCATCTGCCCAATCATCGCCCATTTTCCACCATTTGAATAAATCTCTATATCACGAAACCCTGCTTCTTCTAAATAATTTTTTATTCCATACTTCGTAAAACGGTGAAAGTCATAAGGAGCCAAATGGATTGGCCAAACTAACGGAACAGATATAATATAGACTCCATTGGGCTTTAATAGCCTAAAACTTTCAGAAATACATTTTTTCGTATCAAATACATGCTCCAATACTTGCGTAGAAATTATAGTATCAAACGATTCATTTTCTAAAGGAATGTCTATAGCATCACATACTAAATCAACATTATTTTCCTTCGATTGGACAAAATCACAACCATAATATGTATCAACATATTTTTCTAAATTACACAAATAAGGTTTACTCCCGCATCCTATATCCAGCAAATAGCCTTTAGCATATTTCTCAAAACATTTAAAAAGTATTGGATGAAGAAAATAAGAGGTAATATAGTCAACATCAGAAAGTTTATTTTTTTTCATAAAATCTATTTTTAATTAAAAATATGGATTCTCTTAAGATTTTTGATCCTAAAACGTAATTTAAGCCAAGATAAATAATTGTAGAAAAAGTAATTTTAATTCCAATCAAAAAATAAATATTTATAATTTTTCTTGTCAACAAATATACTAAAAAGATTGTCACTAACATTATAAATAAATATGTACCAATATCTATAAATACCTTTTTCATTGATAGTACAATTTCCTTATTCACACAATGATGCCAATACAACAATGATAGCAAAAAGCTAGAAACATACATAACGACCATGACTATTATACCCCATTTAAAAGCAATCAACACAGAAACTATTTGTAATATTCCCTGAAATATGCTTCCCCTCAAATAAAGATCTGAACGACCATAAACTATTAATAATTGATTATATAGAATTTGTAAAAATAAAAATGCACCCCATATCGACAATATTTGTAAAATAAGAACAGACGGCAACCATTTTTCACCGAGTACTATAAAAACAAATTCACGCGCCACAAATGCCAACCCCAACATTACAGGAAAAGAAACAAATGCACCAAAACGACACATTTTACGGAACACATTTACTTGGCGTTCTCTATCATTAGAAACCTCTACTAAGACAGGTTGGGCAACAGCACTAAACATTCCCCATAAAGATTGACTACCCATAACAACCCACTTCTGCCCTTGAGTAAAATACCCAACATCTGTAACTTTATAAAATCGTCCTAATATTACAGGGAAAATATAAATATTTAATTGTTGAAATATATTGGTAAAAAATAACTTTAAGCTAAAAGAAAACATATCTTTTAGTGGTCTAAAATTAATTTCAAATGAAGGTTTCCAAGGGGCGAAAATAAAACGGAGCAAAGCTCCACCGCAAATAAAAGTCATACTTTGAAATACTAATGCCCAATAAGCACAACCTTTCATAGCAAGAGTTATCCCCACTATACCAGATAAGGTCATAACAGTAATATCAATTTGAGCCTGTCTTTTTACCATTAACTTTTTAAATAATACTGTATAAGAAACTCCCGCACATCCATTAAAGAAAAAACTTAAGAAAATAACCCTAGCTAGATTTGTCAACTCTGGCTGATTATAAAAATTAGAAATTAAAGGAGCACAAAAGAATAATATAATATAACAAGCCAAACCAACAAAAAATGAAAACCAAAATACAGCATTATAATCTTCATGAGTTGCATCCTGTTTATTAGTCAAAGCAATTGTAAAACCACTATTTATAACCGTACTCGCTAATCCAGAAAAAATAGCCAACATCCCAACCAAACCATAATCTTCTGCATTTAAAACACGAGCTAAGTAAATACCAAATAGTACTCCCAATAACTGTTGCACTCCATTACTCAATCCTCCCCAAAAAAGTCCTCTTGCAGTTTTTTGCTTTAATGTTTCTTCTGTCATCTTATCCCTACTTGATTTTGTAAAAACATTCTCCACTACCTTTATCTTCAGCAATTAAAATTAAATGAGAAAGAAACCATTTAGAAGGAGTAGCACTTTTATATATACGTATATATTCTATATTATTATTTCTAATAAAATCAAGACGAATTTCGTCATCCGATATCTCTGGCAATTCTGCTTTCCGTTTGTTATAATAGTCCCTATAAGGAGTATGGTCTGTAGACCATCTTGCTTCATTTTCTCCTTTATTTATAGAATAATGAATAACATTATTATGATAATAGTCCAAAATATCAGGAATAGTAATGGCATCAACAACACCTGAGACATAATTACCACCACTTCCTAACCTTATATTCTCTCCTATATAAAAACCTATATGATATTCTTCCTGGCGAGGAATTTTTTCTACTATTTTTGCATTATAATCAGAAGCAACAGGACGCCACGGTATTAAATCCATTTTATATTGAATAATACTTACAGCCAAGGATATAATACAAAAAAAGTATAAAAGATAACGCTTAAATAACATAGTATCAAATGTAATAGTGATAAGGAAAGTTGATACAATAACAACAAAAACAAAAATAGGGATAGTGCCATTTACAAATTGGGTTGCATCATAATTAAAAGGACGCATAATTATACTCATTGTTATTGTCACAAAACACAAAAGAAAATATATCATACTGTATGTCTTTAAGACTTTTCTCAAAAATATTTTATTTAATATAAAAATCACTATTACAAAATGAATATAAGCTATTACATACAATATCGGTTGAGTTATATAAAGACGCAATAAGTCCCAATGAAAAAGTTCTGCCCAATGAGTCGAACGAGGAGGAGACTGCAATACATAAATTAAATATAATACCAAAACACTAATTAAAGGAAACCAATATATCCAATCTATCTTACGCTTTTTGTATGTATTAAATAATAAAATTACTCCCATTGTACCCCAAACAGCAACTAATGGTATAATATTTAGTATCGGTATCGACAATAATGTGAAATATGCAGTCTCTTTTTTCTTATATATGTATAATACTAATGAAGTAAACAGAAATAAAAATATTGGCAACATTTTAGGATAACTTAATCTATATGTACTACCTTTTATCAAAGGTGTTATTCCTGAAAGAAAAGGAATTATATCCGCTAATAATAATGCTATAAATGCAAACAATATATATACAAATGTTATTTTTTTTCTTTTTTCAATTATTGCCAATAAGGATATAAATATCAAAGAATTAAAAAACATAGGGAGTGAGACCATATATGAAATCACGGCATTTAAACCTGTAAATTTATATAATAAAACATTCGTCCATAATTCAAAATAATGATATGGAGATGGAGCTATATACTTGAAAAAATTATATTCCAACAAGCCATTCTCATAACCTTTACCTAAAAATTGAGAAACCTTTGCATAGTAATCCAGATCATATGAAAATGGCACAAACAAGCCATTTTCAAAATCTATAATCCTGTACATGAAGAACAGAAAGAAGGGAATATTAATTGAGCATATTATAACAGAATAAATACCCCATGAAGATGTATAAGTTTTTTTTACTCTTATTGAAACATATCCCTTTTTATAGAAAAACCAATATATAATAAATAAAAACAACAAAACCCAATTTACGGTTAATCCTTTCGTTATGACAATTGAATATATAGTTATAATACCACTAAGTCCTAAAACAGAACATGTTAAAATTGAAAATGCAGAAATAGGTTCTTTTATTTTAAAACAATAATACTTAAGAAGCCATCCTGCTACAAATACAATCATTAACAGAACATTCGCAAAAACATAATACAACAGCAACGTACTTGCAGAAATAGGTAAATTTAAATTCACGTTTAATTATTTTTTAATTATATATCCCGGTCTAGCTTTCACTTCTTCGTATATCCGCCAAATATACTCAGCAATTATTCCAAGACTTAGTAATATCAGTCCTCCGAAGAATGTAATAAACAATATTATTGATATCCATCCTGGAACTGTTACTCCCCAAAACTGACGATTACCAAACAATGCAATATACCCATAAAATACCATTATAATCACAGATATTGCTGCAGTCCAAAAACCAAGATTAGTTATAAATTTTATAGGAAAAGACGATGATGAGAAAAACACATCTTTCGCTAAACGCAATTTCTTCTTAAATGTCCATCTAGATTTTCCTTGATTCAGTCCTAATGGACGTTCATAAGGAAAATATACAGGAGAAAATCCTAAACGAAATATTTCGGGAACAACCGCCGTATTTATAGGGTGAATTTTGGTATTTAAAACATCTATCACTTCCCTGTCAATAAAAGCTAAATCTGCTCCTCCTTCTGGATAAGTTATCTCTGAAATAGCATTAATTATTCTATAGTAGCAAATTGAGAATATTCGGCTACTCCAAGGATCTTCTCTCATTATACGATTAGGTATAATTACTTTATGCCCCTGTTCCCATAATCGGTACATATCCACGACTGTCTGGTAAGGTTGCTGTTCGTCATCCGGCAAAGCTATTGCACATGCGCCTTTACAGACCGATAGCCCAGCAAACCATGAATAATTACTCGTGTAATTTCTGCTTAATTGGTATGCTCTCACATTTGGATTTTCTTTTTCCAAATTTTTTGCAATTTCAAAAGACTTGTCCGTTGAACCATCATCCATCACAATGAATTCAAACGGGATATTTCCTTTATCCAACAAGTCTTTTATCTGTTGGTAAGAGACTAGTATTCGCTCTCCACTATAATAACTCAATAAAATAATTGAAAGTAATTTATCCGGCATACTCAACCTTCTTTTTAGTTAACATTTTATTCACAAAGAAATAATTCCACAACATTGTAACAGGCAATACTGCCACACTAAGAATTGTCTCATTTATCGATGAAAATAATTGCAGATATATCCATAAAATGACAGTCCCCAATATCATACTGGAAATATAGATTAACCTATATTTCAGCATATCTTTTTTCTCCAATGATGTTTTATAGACAATCTTTGCATTCAATATATAAATATAAGCCACTACATACGCGATATAAGGATTGGCATGAAGGATTTCATTAAACAAAAGGAAAAATGAAAAGAATGTTATGCCAACTCCAACCAGAGAAAATCCGCGAAACCTCTTCCAATGCTTGCGTATAATTTTTTCATTTGATTAAAATTGATTTAACGCCAAAACGATTTGCTCTTGCTCTGCTTTTGTTAAGCATGGCCCCATAGGTATACTCAAAATCTCCCGATGTATCTGTTCCGTAATCGGGAATGACAAATGGTTCCATTCCTTGTAGCATTCCTGTTTATGCGGAGGGATCGGGTAATGAATAAGTGTTTGTATATTCTGTTTAGTCAGATACTCCTGCAAAATATCACGTTCTGCAGAACGAATCGTAAACAAATGAAAAACATGAGAATTCCAATCCTCAACTTTTGGTAAAATAATTTTCGGATTAGAAATATACTGCATATAATACGTTGCAATTTCTTTTCTCATTGCATTATTTTGATCCAAATATTTCAACTTCACATCTAACACTGCAGCTTGTATTTCATCCAATCGACTATTTCGTCCTCTATATTTAAACACATATTTTTTTGCAGATCCATAATTTGCCAATGCCCTTATAAGTTCCGCCAAATCTTTATCGTTTGTAGTAATAGCACCTCCATCACCTAAAGCTCCTAAGTTTTTACCGGGGTAAAAACTATGTCCTGAGGCATCGCCTAAGGATCCCGTTTTTCTGCCACTAAACCTACATCCATGGGCTTGCGCATTATCCTCAATAAGCTTCAAATTATATTTTTCACATAATTTCCCTATATTATCCGTATAAGCACATTGTCCATATAAATGCACAATCATAATACCTTTAGTCCGGTTCGTTATAGCTTCTTCTATTCTAGCATCATCAATTTGATATGTATCTAAAGAAGGTTCAACCAAAACAGGTTTCAGATTATTATCCGTAATAGCCAATATTGATGCAATATATGTATTTGCAGGGACAATAATTTCATCGCCCTCAGACATTATTCCCATCTCTATATAAGCACGTAATATCCAATATAGAGCATCAAGACCATTCGCTACACCAACACAATATGAGGAACCTATGTAAGCCGCATAATTAGTCTCGAACTTTTGATTTTCTATTCCTTGAAGATACCAACCGGAATCTATAACGCGAGATATTGCGTCATGAATCTCAAGAGAATACTTATCAGTAATTTGTTTTAAATCTAGGAATTTAACCATTGACATTATAATTTTGTAATCGTTCCCTCTTTTGTAACATACCCCTTTAAAACTGCTGGATTTCCATACCATACCGTATTTGCCGGAATATTTTTCGTTACGACACTACCTGCTCCAATCAATGCATTTTCACCAATCTCAACACCTGCTAAAATTGTAGAATTAGCTCCAATAGAACACCCTTTTTTCAATAATGTTTTTTCAAATTTTTCAGGATATTCCTTAGAACGAGGATATAAATCATTCGTAAATGTAACATTAGGACCTACAAACACATTATCTTCAATAATTACTCCATCCCATAATTGGACTCCCGATTTTATTGTTACATTATCGCCAACATTTACGTCATTTTCAATAAATACATGAGCACATATATTACAATTTTTTCCTATTACAGCATTTTTCAGCACTACACAATATTGCCAAATATAAGTATTCTCATCAACATTTTTACTCTGAACATCAGACAAGGGATGTATATATACCATTCTTATATCTAATAAATTCGTTATAATTCCTTATATAATCTTCTTCTTCATATTTATGCGAAGCTAATACCAAACAGACCGCTCCTGAAGAAAAGTCATTTAATTCACGCCATATTCCAGGGACTACTAGTAAACCTTGATAAGGTCGATTCAATGTAAATGTCCTTTTTATATTTCCATCATCCAACGTTACATTAAAACTTCCACTTACAGCAATGATTAATTGTTGTAACTCCTTGTGAGCATGCCCTCCTCTAGATTCTCCTCCGGGAATATCATATAAATAGTAAACACGCTCTACGTCAAAAGGAATTGTTTTGCCATTTTCTACAACAGTTATATTCCCTTTATAGTGATGGTGCTTATCTAATTCTATGATAGTACAATCATAAACTGTAGTCTGTATCATGCAACAAGTTCCTCCCTTTTTTGTAAAGAAGAGAAACTAGACATATATATCCTACCCCCCCCACCAGTTAATACAATTTAACATATTTGTAAATAAAACAAAATCTCTATAATTCCTTATATAATCATTCTCATCATACTTATGTGAAGCTAATACTAAACAAATTGATCCAGAAGAAAAACCTTGTTCTGACGCCCATATACCAGGCGGTATATGTAATCCATAGAATGGACGATTTAATAAAATTGTTCGCTTATTTAGTCCATCATCCAAAACAACTTCAAAACTACCACTAGCTGCCACTAATAATTGATGGCATTCTTTATGAGCATGGGCACCACGAGCTTCTCCTCCAGGTATATCATAAGTATAAAAAACCCGCTCTATTTCAAAAGGAATATTCTTCAACCCTGCAATCGGAGTTATATTCCCTTTTTCATTTTCAATTCGAGGGAGCTGAAGAATAGAACAATCAAACACAGTCATTACTTAACCAATCTTACTTATTTGTTCAAAAAATAGATCATAATCACGGATATAATCATTTTCGCTATATTCAGTAGAAGATAAAATTAATGCAAGTGAATTAGTAGAAAAATTCTTCATTTCTCTCCAATACATTTTAGGAATATACAATCCGTAATAAGATCTATTCAAAGAATAAACTTTTCTCTCTTTTCCGTCATCAAGTACAATATCAAAACTTCCAGACAAAGCCACTATAAACTCTTCATTCTCTTTATAAGCATGCCCTCCTCGATTCTCTCCACCTGGGACATCATATATCCAATATGTACGTTTTATATCAAATGGAATATGATTCTCTGCTTCTATGAAGGAAAGGTTTCCACGTCTATCAATAATTTTAGGGAGATTTATAATTTTCACATTATCCATTTATGAATAAAGTTAATTTCATCTATATTTTTTATTCTTTCTCTGTTTTCCTTTTCACCGTATGCTTTACCTTTAACACTGCCAGATTCAATTCGATTGTTGTTTCAGAATCTGTTACTTTCTGTTCATCATCCAAAAGATCAGCTATCAATTCTCCACTTTTCTGCGTCAGACTTTTTTGTTCCTGTCCGTTTGCTTCGGATAAAGCGGAAACGGTACGGGAAAGTTCCTTTAGTTTGGCAAACGTCTCTACAATAGCTATCGTAGTCTGAGTTGCACGCTCACTCTTTAAAATGGTGGCGAGCATATAGAGTCCTTTTTCGGTAAAGGCTTTAGGTACGGTTCTTATTTTAGCCCAATTTGCGGTCGGAAATTTCGACCGCAAAGACATTAACTCTTTGTTATTTAATTCAATAACATATCCACTTGGAAATTTATATGGATTATTTTTAACAGCTTCATTAATTCTCTTGGTTTCTACTCCATAAAGATATGCAACATCCGAATCTAATAATACTCGCTGATCTCTTACAATAATAATCCGGTCTTCAACTTCCTGAAATTTAACGATTTCTTTTTTCATAATTAAGGTCTTGGTCTATCTGTTAATTTAATATCTGTCTTTTACCGTCCTATACAATGGTATTCAAACCCATATTCCTCCATTTCTTTGATATCATAAATATTACGTCCATCTATTACCAATGGATTTGCCATTAACTTATGAACGGCAGTCCATGAAGGCATACGGAACTCTTTCCATTCGGTGATGAGCAACAAAGCATCAGCATCCACAACAGCATCATAAATGTCTTTAGCGTAGTAGATAGTATCACCAATACGACGGCGGGATTCATCCATAGCTACCGGATCGTAAGCACGAACATCACAACCGGCTTTCAGAAGTTTGTCTATAATAACCAGAGAAGGTGCCTCACGCATATCGTCTGTTTCCGGTTTAAAAGCCAACCCCCAAATGGCAATGCGTCTGCCTTGTAATTGTCCGCCAAACTGTTTTTCCAATTTTCGGAAAAGAATAGATTTTTGCTCATCATTTACGTCTTCCACTGCCTGAAGGATACGCATCGGATATCCGCTTTTATTAGCAGTTTTTATCAATGCTTTTACATCCTTCGGAAAACAAGAGCCTCCATAACCACAACCGGCATATAAAAAACGATGGCCGATACGATCGTCTGTGCCTATTCCTTTACGAATCATGTTGACATCGGCTCCCACAATTTCACAGAGGTTAGCAATGTCGTTCATAAAGCTTATACGGGTTGCCAACATAGCGTTGGCAGCATATTTAGTCATTTCTGCAGAAGGTACATCCATAAAGATTACACGGAAGTTATTCAACAGGAAAGGGCGATATAAACGAGTCATCAATTCCTGTGCCCGTTCAGACTCCACACCAACAACTATACGGTCAGGGCTCATGAAGTCCTTGATAGCAGCTCCTTCTTTTAAAAATTCGGGATTAGAGGCTACATCAAAAGGTATATCCAGCCCCCGCTTATCCAGTTCCTCCTGTATAGTCTGACGTACTTTTTTAGCTGTACCAACCGGAACGGTACTCTTTGTAACAAGCAATAAATATTTCGTCATGTTACGTCCAACTGTACGGGCAACTTCCAGCACATATTTCAAGTCAGCACTACCATCTTCATCGGGAGGTGTACCTACGGCACTGAAGACTACTTCCACCTCATTCAAGCATTCTGTTAAATCTGTAGTAAATTGCAAACGGCCTGCTTTTTTATTACGATTTACCATTTCTTCAAGACCTGGTTCGTAAATAGGCATAATTCCGTTATTCAGGTTTTCTATCTTTTTAGTATCTACATCCACACAAAAAACTTCGGTACCCATTTCTGCAAAACAAGTACCACTGACAAGACCAACATACCCTGTCCCTACTATAGCGATTTTCATATCAGAATTACTGTCTATTATAAATTACGGAAATATTCGATGGTAGGCTTCAATCCTTCTTCCAGCTTCACTTTAGGTTCCCAACCATTCAACATTTTTTTTGCCAGCGAAATATCCGGTTTACGTTGTTTTGGATCATCTGATGGTAATGGCATAAAAGTTATCTTTGACTTCGAACCAACCAGACGGATAATCATCTCTGCTAGCTCCAGCATAGTAAACTCACCCGGATTACCTAAGTTAACAGGACCTGTAAAATTCTCTGTAGCCATCATACGGATCATACCTTCCACCAAATCATCCACATACTGAAAACTGCGAGTCTGTGTACCATCACCGTAAATTGTCAAATCCTCACCCTTTAGAGCCTGTACAATAAAATTAGAAACTACACGACCATCATCAGGACGCATATTTGGGCCATAAGTATTGAATATCCGGATGATCTTTATATCTACCTTATTCTGACGATGATAATCCATAAATAAGGTTTCCGCACAACGTTTACCTTCGTCATAGCAGGAACGAAGTCCTATCGGGTTCACATTTCCCCAGTAGCTTTCTTCCTGTGGATGTACCGCCGGGTCTCCATATATTTCACTGGTAGAAGCTTGTAATATACGGGCTTTTATACGTTTCGCCAAGCCCAGCATATTAATAGCCCCGATAACCGATGTCTTCACTGTACTTACCGGATCAAATTGATAATGGATCGGAGAAGCAGGGCAAGCCAAGTTATAAATTTCGTCTACTTCCACATAATAAGGAAATGTTACATCATGGCGAACCAATTCGAAATAAGGATTGTTTAATAAGTGAAGGACGTTTTTCTTTTTCCCGGTAAAATAGTTATCCATACAAATAACGCTATTACCCTCTTTCAAAAGACGTTCGCAAAGATGCGAACCGATAAAGCCGCCTCCACCGGTGACCAGAATTTGTTTCATTTTATCTCCCTTTTAATCCTTAAGCTATACATTATGGAATTCTCTTATAGATACACAAAAGCTCGTCACCCCCATCCAAGGACAACTAAAAGTGCCACAAAGATAGGAATTTGAATAAATTAAAGTTCATAAAATGGTAGTTATTTATCTGGTTTCGGGCTTTCGTTATTTGAATCAAAATCCTTTTCACGTAATATAATCTAAATTCCGTTTGAATTTTAAAGGTTTTGGTAAAACATCCTGCATAAGGATAGGACTTCCCATACAAGCAATTATAAACCATCCCGATGATTTTTCAAAATCATCGGGATGGTTTCCTAAAATGATCGGGATAGTTTTATTATTTCAATGCATATATCCGCTGCACTATATCCACAACCTTCATGCCCTCCAGTACATTCGTAGTAATAGCAGCGGAGCCGGATAATACATTCACAACATTACGGATAACAAAGTTATGGTTTTGCGCAGATCCTTTGTATGGTCCATAATCGTTACCCGGATTAGTAGGAGCTAATTCGGGCATTTCATAATTTTTAATATGGCAATACTCTACTTCGTTCATGTATTGGCCGCCGATTTTAACACTACCGTTTTCAGCTACGACCAACATACTGCTCTCCATATTTTTATTCCAGACAGATGTAGAATAATTCAGGCATCCCATTCCTCCGTTTACAAATTGGAAATTCACAAAACCGGAATCTTCAAAAGCGGTCAAATCCTTATGATTAAAATCAGCAAAACGAGCCTGGATATTACATATATCACCAAAAAGCCAATACATTATATCTATGAAATGGGAGAATTGAGTAAAAAGAGTCCCTCCATCCAAAGCTGCATCGCCATGCCAACCACCAGCCTTATAATACCGTTCGTCACGATTCCAATAGCAGTTAAGCTGTACCATATAAATTTTACCCAACTTTCCGGATTCTACCATCTCCTTTATCCACACAGAAGGAGGAGAATAACGGTTCTGCATTACACAAAATACCTGCTTACAATATTTAAGAGAAGTATATACAACTTTTTCAGCATCAGGGAGAGTTAATGCCATTGGTTTCTCTATTACGACATGATGGCCGGTCTCTATCGCGCGAATTGCCATTGGTGCATGCAAACCGTTAGGAGTACAGATATTAATTACGTCAATATCCAAACCGGAGTTTAGCAAATCTTCCAGGCTCTGAAAAAAAGGAACTGTATAAATATCAACTTCCAATTCTCCTTTAGTACGGATATCGCACAAAGCTACCAGTTCCGCCCCTTCATCACGGGTTATCATTTCTGCATGACGTTTACCTATATGGCCACAACCTATAACAGCAAAACGAATTTTATTACCTTGTTTCATTCTATATTCCTATCAGATCTTTTGATCTGCTTCCAAAATCGTTTTTATAATATAATCCTGTGTTTCAACCGTCATTTCAGAGTAAATCGGAATTGATAATACGGATTTTGACAAATCGCCTGCCACCTTTATCTTATAAGGAATAAAGGCTGTGTCCTTAAATGCCTCCTGATCCTGCAAAGGTATTGGGTAATAGACTGTAGACGCAACTCCCTTTTCTTTCAGGTATTGTTGGAGAGAATCTCGTTTTCCATCTTTCACAACCAATGTATACTGGTGAAATATATGCTGTGAGAAAGTTGATTTTTGAGGAACTTCAATATGCTTACAAGAAGACAACATTTCATCATACCGGACAGCCAATTTTATTCTATTATCATTAAATTCATCCAGATATTTCAACTTCACATCCAGAATGGCTGCTTGTATCGTATCTAAGCGTGAATTACAACCTACCAATTTATGATGATATTTTTCGGTCTGTCCATGACTGGCTATCATCCGGATTCGCTCTGCCAACCGACGATCGGACGTCATCAAAGCACCTCCGTCGCCATAGCATCCCAACGGCTTGGAAGGGAAGAATGAAGTAGTACCGACATGGCCTAACGTTCCGGCTTTTTTTACAGTCCCGTCTTCACAAATATAACCAGTCCCCAAGGATTGGGCATTATCTTCTATAACATACAAATGATAAGATTTTGCAATTCCCAAAATGATTCCCATATCACATGCCTGTCCGAATAAGTGTACTGCAATAATCGCTCTAGTCCGTCTGGAAATACACTGTTCGATCTGCCAGGGATTAATATTAAATGTCCACGGGTCTACATCGACCAACACCGGAACCAATCCTAAGAGAGTAACGGTTTCCACTGCTGCCACATAATTAAATGCAGGAACAATTACCTCATCTCCCGGACGCAGCCCTAATGCCATCAATGCAATCTGTAACGCATCCGTTCCGTTACCACAAGGTATTACAAAAGGAATTTCCAAATACTCCTCAAGATGAGTTGCAAACTCTTTTACCTGTGGACCATTAATAAAAGCTGTGCTTTCATTTACAGTTAAAATAGCCTCATCAATTTCACCTTTTAAACGATGATACTGACTACGCAAATCCACCATCGGAATATTCTTTCCTTCCATAATAATATCGTATTAAGTAGTTATTTACTTTACCTCACTACCTGGTTTTACCTCTTTCTCAGGAGTAATAACGGCCAATTTACCGTCAAAATTTTCTGCAGAAAGGATCATACCTTCCGAAATTATACCTTTTAACTTACGTGGAGCCAGGTTTGCAATAAAACAAACCTGTTTACCTACCAATTCTTCCGGGTTGTAATGTTGTGCAATACCCGAAACGATCGTACGTTTTTCCAGACCGTCATCAATACGGAACTGCAAAAGTTTATCTGCTTTCGGCACTTTAGCACATTCCAGAATTGTACCTACACGGATATCTAATTTCAGAAAATCATCAAACTCGATATTTTCACGTACCGGTTTTGCTCTATAATTAGCCTCTTCGTTTGCTTTTTTGATATCCAATAGTTTTTGCACCTGAGCCTCTATAACAGCATCTTCTATCTTTTCAAATAAAAGTTCAGCTTTTCCCAATTGATGTCCGGCTTTCAACAAATCTGTCGCACCTAAACGACACCAACCAAGCGGTTGCACATTCAACATTTTATTTAATTTTTCCATGCTGAACGGAAGGAATGGTTCAAAAGCAATTGCCAGGTTTGCAGTAATCTGCAAAGCAATATTCATAATTGTAGCGACACGGGCCATATCTGTCTTTGCCAACTTCCATGGTTCCATATCTGCCAGATACTTATTACCGATACGTGCCAGGTTCATAGCTTCTTTCTGTGCATCACGGAAATGATAGGTATCCAACAAACGTTCTACATTGGCTTTTACATCTTCAAAATCTTTTAAAGTCTGACGATCATAATCGGTCAGTTCACCTGCAGCAGGTACTTTTCCTTCAAAATATTTCTCGGTAAGCACTAATGCACGGTTGACAAAATTACCTAAGATGGCAACCAACTCATTGTTATTACGTGCCTGGAAATCTTTCCAGGTAAAATCATTATCCTTTGTTTCCGGAGCATTTGCAGTCAGGACATAACGTAATACATCCTGTTTACCCGGCATATCTACTAAATATTCATTCAACCAAACAGCCCAGTTTCGCGAAGTGGAGATTTTATCACCTTCCAGGTTCAGAAACTCGTTAGCCGGTACATTTTCCGGTAAATTATAAGAACCTTCGGCCTTCAACATGGCAGGAAACACAATACAGTGAAATACAATATTATCTTTTCCGATAAAATGAACCATCTTCGTTTCAGAATCTTTCCACCAAGTCTCCCAACTATCAGGCAGCAACTCTTTTGTATTAGAAATATAACCAATCGGTGCATCAAACCACACATAAAGAACCTTACCTTCGGCTCCCTCAACCGGTACGGGAATACCCCAATCCAAGTCGCGGCTTACTGCACGAGGTTGCAACCCCATATCCAGCCAGCTTTTACATTGACCGTACACATTCGATTTCCATTCTTTATGCCCTTCCAAAATCCATTCACGCAAAAATGGTTCCCATTTATCCAGAGGTAAATACCAGTGCTTGGTCTCCTTCATTACAGGCTGGCTACCACTAATAGCCGATTTCGGGTTAATCAGATCCGTAGGGCTTAAAGACGTACCACAAGCCTCGCATTGGTCGCCATACGCTTTTTCATTACCGCAGTGGGGGCAAGTTCCGGTAATATAACGGTCGGCCAAAAACTGTTTGGCCTCTTCATCATAGTACTGTTCGCTTGTTTTTTCAATAAATTCTCCCTTATCATATAAAGTACGGAAAAAGTCGGAAGCCATTTGATGGTGCGTAGGAGATGTCGTCCGGGAGTAAATATCAAATGAGATTCCAAATTCTTTAAAAGACTTCTTTATAATAGCATGATAACGATCAACAACATCCTGAGGAGTAATCCCCTCTTTCTTTGCCCGTAATGTAATAGGCACACCATGTTCATCCGAACCCCCTATCATCAAAACCTCTTCACCTTTTAAACGAAGATAACGTGCATAAATATCGGCAGGCACATACACACCGGCAAGATGACCAATATGTACCGGTCCGTTTGCATACGGCAACGCCGTAGTTATCAGCGTCCTCTTAAATTGTTTTTCCATATCTTTGCGTTCTCTTTTTAAGATGCAAAGGTAAGGAATTATTATGAAAGTCTGATATTGGAGATTCTTATTCTATTTCATACCTTTGAATCAATTTTTAATAATATACATTATGAAAACACCTGTTATTTTAATTTCATTACTTCTTTTCTCGTTTTCTTTTTCAATAAAAGGACAAATCGTTTATCACGACGCATCCAATTTTCCTCTTTTAGGTAAAGCTACAGAGAATACTTATACACGCTATAGCCGTTTGCCTGAATCTCTAAAATCCATATCGAGAGGGCCCGTCTGGGAACTTGGTAAAAACAGCGCGGGGCTTGCCATCCGCTTTCATTCCAACTCCACAACCATAGCTGCCAAATGGGAGGTTCTGACCAACAATCTCATGAACCACATGACCCCGACAGGAACAAAAGGACTTGACCTTTATTGTCTGCTTGACGGAAAATGGACATTCGTTAATAGCGGACGGCCAACAGGAAAAGATAATACGGCAACTATAATTTCCAATATGAAACCGAAAGAACGGGAATATATGCTATATCTCCCATTATACGACGGAACAGTTTCTTTAAGTATCGGTATTGACTCGCTTGCAGAAATTACACAACCTAAAATAAACTTGCCCGTAAGAGAAAAACCCATCGTATTTTATGGCAGCAGTATTCTTCAGGGAGGATGTGCCAATCGTCCAGGCATGGCACACACAAATATTCTTTCCCGCTGGTTAAACCGGGAATGTATAAATCTGGGATTTAGTGGTAACGCATTGTTGGATCTCGAAATAGCAGAATTGATCTCCGAAGTGGATGCCTCCATGTTCGTATTAGACTTCGTGCCTAATGCCAGTGTAGAGCAAATGAAAGAACGGGCTGTTAAGTTCTATACCATCATTCGCGAAAAACATCCAGATACACCAATCCTATTTATAGAAGATCCCATATTCACTCATACACGTTTCGACCAGCAAATTGCCAAGGAGGTAAAAGACAAAAACGACGAGATCAATACAATCTTCCGTTCGTTAAAAGAAAAAGGAGAAAAAAATATCTATATGCTTTCCTCCAAAGATATGATCGGCCACGATGCAGAAGCAACCGTCGATGGGATTCATTTCACAGACTTAGGCTTTATGAGGTATTCGGAATTACTTTATCCGGTATTGAAGAAACATATAAAGGAATAATCAACCAATTACAAATAATTTGCTCCGCTTATCATCCAATAATTGGATGATAAGCGGAGCAAATTATTTTATAACAGAAAGTTTATCGTATCGATATTTTCACTGGTTTATTTTCACCCACCTTCACAACATATTCACCGCTACGCAGATTTACTGCAGAATTGCCTGCCGGAATACCTATATTATGTGTCATCTGTCCACCAAAATTCCAAATACATAAACTCATAGCTTTTTCTGCTTCCACATGCAAGACTCTGCCGGAAACATAAATACGTACGCCATCCATTCCAATCGACTCATTATTTAATGGAATATTTCCATTTCCAAATTGAGCACTAAACGCACAATCTCCGGTTACTGTATAAGTATATGGATTCATCGTATTACCATCACCCCATTTCAAAAATATATTACCATTCGAAGGTGTAGCATTCAGAGTAATTACTGTACCATGCTTCAACAAACCGGTTTTACTGGCACGTATCGTACCTCCCGTATTTTGTTGTAGTGAGACTGTATAACCATTCAATTCCAATCCGGATACTTCCACCTTCACATCCTTCGCCAGTTTATCCAGATTATAAAATAATGTTTTTGTTTCCGAAGAAGAACGCATTAACATACCAGGTTCAAGCACTTTACCTTCTACTGTCACAATCGGCTGGCTCTTACTGTACTGTGGCAGGATAACCAGTTTCAGTTGCACATCGCTACCGGAAGCAATAGCCTCGGCATTAGCATTGACAGCCCCCATACCGGCTCCCGGTATAAGAGGCAGATCTACTTTTACTGTCTTCTCGCTCGAAGTCGATATAAATAGTGGCAACAATTGCTGTGCATCCTTCACTGCAATGATACGCGGATTATCCGCTTTACCATCATTCCACATAGAGAAACGTTTACCTGCAGGCGATTTGGCCAACAGATAAATCAATGTTGTAGGCGTCAGAGCCTGATCCGTAATCTGTTCTGCCGTTTCCAGATTAAAGGCAAGCACATTCTCTGCAAGCTTTAGCACCGTTTTATTCAGTTGGATGCCATCCACGGCAATCACTACGTTTTCCTTTACATTATAGATACTATATACATCCTTGTAAACCGTTAATTTTTCACCATTTGCATATACTTCTGGAACCGATTCGCTATAATCGCTTTCCTTGCTGATATAGAACTTAAACGTTCCACCTTTTTTCACTTCGGTAGCATAGCCTGTCAGCGGTTTCACCTTTGCCCCTGTTAAGGTTGGCAATACCATCAAATAGCCCGGATCTTCCTGTACGAAGCGTGCCTGGATAACAGTGTCCTTTTCTACAAGCACCTGGCGCGGATTATCACTTGTTCCATCCGTCCACGAGAAGAATTTATAATCTGTATCTGCCGTTGCTGTAACCGACACCCTATCACCATGGCTCACCGTACGCGGTGCGCTATCTTCATTTTCTCCCGTATAACAGATATATCCATTTGCCGATTGTTTTAGTGTTACAGTATGAGTAATGCCATTGATACCACTGACCCGGACAGTAATATTGCCTGTTTGATTAGGCAACGTATAAATATTCTTCGCATTCGGATGAATCACCACTCCGTTTGCTTCCACTTTCAAATCATCCACCGATTCAAAATAAGCTTTTTCTACCAGCAACTTAAATTCAAATGATCCTCCACTGGCAACAGCCGATATAACCTCGCCACCTTCCGGATTTATAGCCGTTACTCCCTTCGGTAAAGTAAACATAATCGTTACTTTGCCTTTGCCAAAAGCAACATTGCGCGTTGCCACTCCATCCTTATGACCGTTTTTTTTCGCATAAGCTGTAACAACAACTGTTTTACCTTCGGCAAGGCTACTCACCTGGAAAGGTTGTGTATATTGTTTCGGAGTAGAACCATCTATACTATAATACAAGGTAGCCGCGTCATCCGTATTCGTTAATGAAACCGTTACACTTTCTCCTGCAGGAACAAAATCTGTATTTGAAGGTGTCGTTGTTATTTTAGGAGCTAATGCCGATGGACGCAAGTCTGCAAATTCGGCGGAAACAGTCAAACCCTTATCTGCAGGCACTTCTACTTCTTGTGGCGAAGAGGTATATTCCTTTCCATTTACAGTAAGTTTCACCAAACTATACACAGAAGATTCCGGAATAGCCATAACTGTTAATTTCGTATTTGCACCAACTTTTTCTCCCGATTTAATTTCTGTCGTGCCATTCTTTACCGAGATTTTACCATTAGCCGGTTTATCAAATACTACAATATTTCCAGCCAGCCATTTCGCATAATAGGTTTTATCTCCCATAGAACCTTTCGGCAGTTTCTCTATCCTATTTACCAAAGATTGCTCAGTATACCATCCTGCAAAGGTAAAGCCCGAACGTACCGGATAAGGCAAGGTAATATCTTCCGATATTACAGTATAAGTCTTAGCCGCATCTCCCGATAAAGTTCCATAATAAGCCTCATAATTAATAGAATACTCTGCTAACTTCCATTTGGCATATAAATTCAAGTCGCGTTCCGTACCTTTCTTTATGGTAGTTATTATAGCTTCTTGCCCTTGTTCATACCATCCTACAACATCATATCCATCTACAATATCCCACACAGGCAACTTTATTTCATCTTCCTTTGTAAAAGATATTTTCTTGTCCTCTACCTTATCAATACCAGGACGTGTCTCAGACTCCCAGTGACATATAGCATAATAAGTTGTTACCCATTTAGCATAATAATGTTTGTTTGAAATATCTCCTTTGGCTATGGTCGTTATCGGATCACCTGTTAAACCGGGATTATTATACCAACCTTTAAAAGTTATATTTTCAGTCTTCGGCTTTGGTACCGGTAATACATACGGAGTCTTTTCTATTGTATAAGTTGCATCTGGAGTAATTGCAAAAGTACCGCCTCCATTCAAATCATAGTTTAATGTATAAGGGATTGCCTCCCATTTTGCATATAGTTTAAGTGATACAATTACATTTTTTCCATCCTGTGGACATGGAGCAACAGTTACAGGACTGCCGTCAAACTTCTCATTGTCGTACCAACCCTTAAAGGTATAGCCTTTTCTTTCCCATGTAGAAGGAATTTTTATTGTACCGGATGTTGCTTTTGTATAATTTTGAGCTGAGGGTGTTGTCTCTGTATTTGTAACATACGAAAGCGCATACTTATACTCCGACCAACGTGCCGTTAAAGTAACATTTCCGGCTAATGCGGTAGGAGATGTAACAGGGGTAGCTCCGTTAAACCAGCCTGTGAACATATAGCCATCACGTGTTGGGGTTGGTAAAGATTCGGGATAGTTTTCTACCGTATACGGTGTACTGGCAATTGTACCTCCCCCATCTGTATTATAGGTGATAGTGTAAGGCAAGGCCTCCCATTTAGCTTTGAAACTGACTGTTTGGTCGTCTTTGTGATCAATATCTATATAAGGGAAAGTAGATGGCGCTAATGCCGTATTTTCATTTATATTATCTCCTGAATTGTTATACCAATGGAGAAGTTTATAATGCTCACGTGTTGCTATTGGTAAAGTTCTTGCTTCTCCATCATTTAAAATTGAATAGGAAGTTGTATAACTATCTGAAGTTATTTTGCCATTATTTGAATCGTACTTGATGGTATAGTTTATGGGAGATATTGTTATAGAACCTTTCATATCATTGCCCGAAGCATCCTGTCCAACACCATCTTTTTTAACAACACATCCTTTTGCCAAATTAGAAACAGATAGATTTGACCTAATAGCATATCCATAAGATGCATTATCATTCGTATTCTCGCCTTTAATACCACCTCCTATAATCTTCACGTCTCCGCCTGAAACTTTTAAACCAATTGCATCTTGTAAATTAGAAATATTTTTAATTGCTGTTGCTGATATTTCTCCACTTCGCATTAAAAATGTTCCTCCATTTATCTGTATACCAATAGCACCATACCTTTCTTTCTTTGCTTCAATCTTTCCTCCATTAATAATACACGAACCGTTATTCACTGTTATTGCATTAGCAGTCCTTGATGTTGTTGAGTTAGGATCATTTGAATAAATATAGCCTGAATTAACTTTTAAAATTCCACCGTCAACAACAATAGTGGAATTATCAGTATTTCTATTGTAAAGAGTTCCTCCATTTCCTTCTATTGTTAATGAGCCTCCTGAAATACGGAAAATATTAATATCCAAATAAGTTATTATTCCAAACAAACCTTTATCATATCCATTACATATATAATTATTACCACCTAAGTCTAAAATTATATCACCTGATACAATGTTAATTTCCTCTCTTCTTTCTATATTCCCCGTCAAAGTAACCACATTACCATTAACTGAAGCATTCCCCAAAGCATTTTTCAACTCTTGAGCAGAAGAAATATTAACTGCCTGTATCGAAGTTACAGTTAATAGCATAAAAGCCAATACGGTCAAACTACACAAATTACTTTTTAGTTTCAATATTTTTTCCATAATAACATTCCCTTATTCAAACACCAACTCAAACTCATCCAACAACAATACACTCTTCGTACTACCCGTAAAATAATCTCCATATTTACTGGCACTGGCAACAATCAATATATAAGTCGGTTTAGTAAAATAATCCCGGTACTTCATGTTTATTTTAAATGTACTGTAATCCGTATTCGTTGCACCGGTCTTAAACTCTCCAAAAGCAATCATAGATTCATTACTCCAGCTTAAATCAACAAATAACGACTTTTGTGTATTCACACGAAAAGGTTGTGTCCAATCGAACAAAGCGATATAAATATGGCAAGAATCTTTTTGTCCCATCATATCGGCATATGCCCCCTGGGCATAATCGATAGTACCCGGACGATAACTATAATATCCTCGCATTCCGGAAGGACGGCCTACATACGGACGGCCAAAATCGAGTTCAGCTCCCGGGTTCGCCAAATCGACAATCGCTTTAACAAACTTACCTGTATAAATATTGCCTGCAGCAAATGCCACCATTGCATACTCCGAATGTAAATTAGCTGCCGACCCTTTT
Organism: Parabacteroides provencensis; assembly: GCF_900232875.1. Classification (NCBI taxonomy): domain Bacteria; kingdom Pseudomonadati; phylum Bacteroidota; class Bacteroidia; order Bacteroidales; family Tannerellaceae; genus Parabacteroides; species Parabacteroides provencensis. The sequence continues at coordinate 848,992 of NZ_LT960489.1, forward strand.
ACAACATTGCGTTTTTCTTCTTCCGTAGGTATCTTCCCGGCTGTTTTAGCACCTCCATTGCCCGAATCCCAGAAATAATTGGATTCCAGATCCAGGTTGGGATATACTGTTCCATTTGCACTGATCCAGTTATCAAAGCCCATATTAGGAACTTCTTCCATCTTCTCCGTAGTAAACTCCTGCATTTCTTCAGCGCTACCGTCTATTGTCAGTATATATTCATAGGTAGTTCCTGGATGCAAATGTGTTATAACAGCAAGGAAAGTTTCGCCATCTACCGTTAAGTCACCAGACAACATATACTCCCATTCTTCCTCGCCTTTCACGCGATATTTCAAATCTACCTCACCTCTCTTAGTTGTACCGCTAAAATAGGTTCTTTTCGCCCATGCCGAAACTTCGGTTGTCTCTATATCTCCTGAAGGATATTTTACACTAACCGTCCATTGTTCCGTTTCTCCAAATACAGATACAAGGAAAACACGAGGGCGCGTAAAGTCTGTTACAGACTGAGGTTCCGGTACTGTTTCGGCAATCGAACTACCCAACTGCAACTCCTCTATTTCTACATTGCGGAAAGAAGGCTGTGATTCTTTATCCACATAAATAATAACATTCTTTGTATTTTCATCTACCAAGGCCTTTCCTATCTGATTTTTTACTCTGATTTTACGATCAATCGCATGTGTTACATTTACTTTCCATTCATAATCCTGATATAAACGGAGTATGAACGAAACCGGCTTTCTGAAATCCATATGCGTATTAGCCGAGCTTGGCAAATAGTCCAATGAGGTAAAGCCCGTATCCGGGAAGTTCACAAAGTCTTTACATGCCTTTTCGTCCGGAATGACTGTTACTTTATCTGTTACCAGCAGTTTCTTTATCGTCATATCTTTTAGATCCAACGTATCCGCCACCTTGACAGTAACGGTGTTTGTGGCATCGTCAATCTTCACAGATTGAGCACCTTCTATAACTAATTCAAGTATCTCTGCCTTAACCGTAGGCAACGGATAGTCATTCTTGATACATCCTGTAAAAGGTAAAAGCAACAAACAACAATATAGAATAGCACTCCCTCTCATAACACACTAAAGATAAAAGACAATACCCAAATCGATAGACAACAGATTGATTTTAAAATTAGCAGAACTGGAACTTCGTTTACCCTGAATAACCTGGTCACGCGTTTGGTCATACCAATTAAAGTTAAGACCAGCCACATTAATTGAAGCTTCTACAGCTGTAAAATCGTTCACAAAACAAGTAATACCAGGAGCCACACCAATATTCAGGTTATGCTTCAGTTCATACATTCCGGTCAAATCCACCCCTGTTCCGGTAGAGCCATTGCTCTCTGAAAAACCATAACTTACACGGGCTTCATTAAACAAGCCAAACCGTTTGCTGTCTCCCAGGTTCAGATACGTACGCAAAAACACTGCTGCCGAATAAGTATTCCCTACACTATTATAATCCTTAACTTCAAAACTCAGATCATCGCCTAAGGCTAATTTTATGTTATCCAATTTAGTGAATGAGCGAGAATAAGCAAAACGTCCTCCGATACTAATATTATCGCGGATAAAGTAACTCACCAACGGAGTGACCTTAAATGAATATCCGGTACTGTTTATATCTTTTAGTACAGACAAAAACTCAAAGTTATCGTCTACATGTTCGGAATACGAAAATGTAGCACCTACCATCCATTGACCTTTCGGTATAAACGTTTTCATTACGATTCCACGATCATATTTATTACCTTTTGCCTGCACAGACAATGAAGCGGAACATGCTAAAAGTACAATAAGGAATAGAAATCCTCTCATATTTTGTTTATTCATTAATCTTTACCGGTTTCAAGTCTTTTAGCCCCGTTTGAGAAAAAGCCTTCTCGTCATAATCATAATCGAGACTAAACTCATCAATATATAGGCTACTTCCCTTAGCTCCTGTAAAATAATCCCCATAACGGCTGGAGGTTGCCACAATAACTATACAAAATTGTCCTGTAGGAGGAACAGCATTATCATAATTCAATGTGATTTCAAAAGGTACATAACCTCCTAAAATACCCTCCACTTCTTTTCCTGTATCATTTTTAGTCTCTGTGATTATATATTCTCCATAAGCAAAAGCTTTTGCACTCTCTTTATTGAAAGAGACTATAGTTCCACTTGTTTTGGAAACAACATCAAATGTTTTAGGAACTAAAGCAATATAGATAATCCCCTGATCCATTTTTCCCTTCAAATCCTTAACAGGGCACCGATCATCCACATATTCCCCAATTTCTTTCGGTTCATATTTATAATATCCCCGTAACTTTGTAGGGAATCCTTGATATGCCCTACCGTATACCAATTCTGCACCTTTATCAGAAACAGCTTTAGGATAACCAGAATAAATACTTCCTGCTGCATAAGCTCCAAAAGATGCAACACCGGCCCAAGTAGAAGTTAGTTGAGCCGCTTTTTTTGAAGAAGACAATGCAACTACTGCAGTTTCATTTGTTAGAACTGCACTGCCTGCGATTGCTCCTAAGTTTCCAGACTCCCAAAAGTAATTTTCATCATTTGGAGAAATGTATTCTTTCGTTCCCCCAACTAAAGGCGCATCCAAATATCCTTTGTGTGTTCCCCAACTATCAAACCCTATATTCGGCACTTCAGTAGGCGTACTCAACGTAAACTCCGTCGGGTCGCAAGTAATATCCGGATTTTCATCCGATGTCAGCCAATATTTATAAGCAACATCCGGTTTTAAACCAATCACCAAAGCCGTCATATTTCCTTCCGAATCCCATTTACAATCTTTCACATCAACCGTATTTCCGTTTCCAAGCTGCAATTTAAAATAGCTGGTTTTATCTTCACAAAAACCTTTCAAAACAGCAAATGTACTCCAGCAATTTGGATCTTCTACATAAATTGCCACATCAGGTTTAGCCTCATACGTAAACCTTATCTCCATTTCCTGATGTAAAGCATCCATTGCATACACCGTGAATTTATGCAATTTCTTTGCTTTTGAAGTGGCAATATCTTGCAAAAATGTTCCTGCCAACTTATCAAAATTCAATGTAATACTCTTTACATCCTGTTCTTCAGCCAACAAAGGGAAGCCTAAAGTCTCTAATTTAGCCTTAGTCATCACATCCAGCTTCATCAGATCAAACATTTCCATTCCATCTTTAAATAAATCGGACTCTGCTTTTACCGTCAACATTTCTATTCCAACAAGCGATGTAATATCTAATGAAGAAGAAGGTACAGCTTCGCCTACTTTTATAGAAAGTTGGTTATCTTTAAAAGAATCGGAGAGTTTAAGAACAGGTACACCTTTACCCGACAAGCTGGTCTCATCTATTACGATATTACAAGTTACTATTTTGGCGTTATCATCCACTTCAATCCCAAATTCGCCGCCACCTTCCGGTTTATCCGGTTTATTGCCGTCTCCCGTTGTAAAATTAATTGTATAATGATAACGAGGCTTGATGTCTGCGAATACCCGTTTGATAGTATATTGTTTCCCATTATTATTAGTCAAAGCCAAACTGGCTGTCAATTTTTCCGGCATAAAATAACCGGAACGATATTCATCACGTGTATAAAGCAACGAACCGCTATTATTACTAACCGTCGTTTCGCAGTTCACAAAATTATCCATCAACTCTTTAGAATAAACAACTGTCACCTTTATATTTGCTATTTTACAAATAATCGTAGCACTTGTTATTTCACCGGACTTCACCTCAACCGTTTCTTTTCCTGCATAAAAAGGTGTTTCCCAACCGGCATCTTCAGACTGGTTGGAGGCAACCGATACCGTGTATGTACCTACAGGCAATATCAGTTCCTCATTCTGTACCTCTTTTACATAATCGTTATAAGACTTTACGGTATCTCCTGCAGCATTGATAATACAAACTTTCAAAAGTTCATTCGTAACAGCAGTCTTTGTAAAGACCTGATCATTCTTATCAACACTCAGGCGCAATGTCCCTACAGGAGCCACACTCCCTCGATCGTCGTTACATGCCGTAAAAGATACAACTAGCAAAAGCAAGCTATATAGTATATATTCTTTTATCCTCATAATTTCTTATTTAAAGTAATTTTACCTCCACCCTGGGTATCATTATTATCAGTCATAATCACTTCGAAAGTATTTTCCCCTTCACCCAGCATGGTCATAAAAGCAGATATTTCAAACTCCTGCATGGCTGTCACACCTTTTTTAGGCAATTCCATTCCTTCCAGAATACCAGCAATTGCAGGATCGAGGTTAAATATGTCCAGATCCATCATATTCATTTCGCCATCAATCATTATCCCGGCTTTAACCATCAAAGTTTTCAATCCGCCGGGCGCTGTCAGCTGTATTACTACTTTTGAAGAATTTGTCACATCCTGCGTAGTCGCAATATTGAACGCCTTTCCATCCAATGTAGCAGCAATAGAAGGTTTGGACGAAGGATCAGTAGGTTTGTTTGAGTCATCGCCGCCAGGCATCACCGTAGAAGGAATTTCAATTACATAATCCTTTTCTATTAAAGAAATATCCACTTTAATAGTCGGAGCTTCTACCGGCTGGTCGGGTCTGTCATCATCTCCCGGATCAGCAGGTTCATCTGTATCTCCTCCGGGGCCATCAGGATCATCAGGATTCTCTTCCACTATTCCAAGATCAACCAATATATTATTATGTTCCTGTACTTCTGTCTCTTTAGAAAGATCGATATTATATACCTGGTCTTTCTTTCCATTACGGGTAGTAGTGTAGATAGTAAACTGCAATGTCCCCGTATTTTTCAGATAACTTGCACGTTTCTCATCTTTGAAAGTAGTAAGCGCGCCGTTTCCATTATCCACAACAATTGAATAATCATCATCAAAATTTTTAAGAAATTCATCCGAACAACGAAAAACAACTTTCTTATTACTTAATACACAATCCGTAATAACCTTTGCAACTTCTTTTGGTGTTATCTCGCATTTATTTGTACCGGAATAAAACGGGGCATCAAATCCTGCATTTACATCCTCTCCCAACGTAGCTCTGACTGAATAAGTACCGACAGGGAGCAATAAACCGCCTTCCGTTTTTAGATCGGCATAACTTTCATAATGCTTATATACCTGCCCGATGCTGTCCAAAATATCTACGGTAAAATCATTAACATCTATCACAACCACATCCGAACCCGATACACCACCCTTCGATTCCGGTATATCCGCTTCTTTATTCGGTTTCAGTTCCAAATCCAACATTCCGGCTTTTTCTGCAGGTAGTTTATTGTCCGTAGATTTGTCTATTTCCCCAAATAAATCCTTCTTCATTTCGCAAGAAGAAAGGACAGACACCAATACGACTAAAATCAAAAACGAAACTTTATTAACTGCTTTCATCTGTCCTAATTATTAAAGTTTACACGAAGACATTTTTAATTCACTCTTTCCGGCATCCAGTGTTATAATGTAATATTCACCTGGTTGAGGAGCATTTTCTCCATTCTTAAAATACCAGGTACGTTCCGGATATGTTAATCCGGCCATCTTTACAACCACTTTTACTGTTAAACGGCTACATCCATCCAAAAAATAACCGGTAACCATATTCTTTTTATCAAAACTCCAGGTTGCCAGATCGTTTGAAACAGTAACCTTATAATCATAGTTTACAGGTTCTGAGGCAAGTAGCGCTTTGAAACGATCAGAAAGACGCAGTTCCACTCCCACGCTTTTAAACTTACATAATACAGAAGTATTCAACACTTCACCTTCTTCAATGGTAAAATCTTTTGTTCCTTCAAAATAAGGTTTTTCCGAAACTTTTTCATTAGAAGCAGGAATAAAAGAACAGGACTTTACTATATAATCTCCAATTGGCAATACGAGTGGAGTCCCCGCTTCAATTAATGCAGTGAAAGATTCAAAAGATTTCACTACAGCCTGATCTTCTTTATTACAAATAGACACAGGAAATGTTTCGGGCTGCATATCGAACACGATATCCCCGGAACGAGTATAAATAATCGGAATATCGTTACTATTTTCCATTGCAGGAGCTTTTAGTCTGAAACCACCTGTTCCCTTATCAAAATGTTGCATTCCGTCATCTTGTTTGCTACAACTGATTGTACACAAACCTACTGCTATTATAAATATAGAATAAACTATAGATTTCATATCGTCGTCTTTTTACTATCACTTTGTTTCTTCGGGTAACATAAAGTCTGGTATTGTTTCCCAAATATCTTGCTTCACCAATTCATCATCAATCTGAATATCCAATCCTAAGCCACTTTCCGTCCCGTCCGTCTTAAAGATCAAACGAACGTTCTGACGACGCTCCAAAGGAACAGCTGCCGGAACCGGATAAGTTATTTCTTTTGCTTCGCCCACCTTTTTCAAACGAAGCGTAATACTCAATGCCGTACCATCTTTTGCAACCTGCAAATAAGCCGGACGTGTTTCGTTTTGCGCTATTTCAATACTTACAGCATTTTTGGCTGATGTCTTAAGTGATGCCGTACAGTCTGTAAATACTTTTTTAAAGTCTTCCGTATAATCTACTGTTACCCGCGCATTACTTAATGTACAAGTAACATCTATAGGGGTACTCATATCGGCTTTAACCGTAAAATCGGTATTGCCTTCAAAATAAGGATTCTCAAAAGCGGCAGGCAAATCGTCTCCTTTATAAGCAACAAGAGTATAAGCACCTTCCTGCAATCTCATTTCGGAAGGCATTTCATCGTAGCGCTTAAAAGCCTGGACAGTATCTTTACCTTGCACAATGCGGATTTTATAATCGGAAGTAATCAAAAATTGAGCAAATTCATCTTTCGTAGAAATTGTTCTTGTTGAACTATCCACCCCTTTTTTCAAAGACGTAGTATCAGCTACCAAGTTGAGCCGCAAAAGGCCAGATTGTTTACTTCCATTATGATCATCCGTATCACACGAGAAAAGGCATGCTGCAACGATCAGCATGCTGAAAGAATACAACATAGTCTCCAACAGGCTATGTGCTAATTTACTTTTTTTCATTATATAGTAAATAATTACTTAATTCAGCCTCAATAAAACACAAACAAAAAATAAAATAATGCCCTTCTTCACCTATTAATAAACCGACGCAAAGAAACGACAACTGCATAAACTTAACAAGGTCTATTTATTCGATTATATGTTCTTTTTTTTAGAAATTATATAAATGGCAATATTTTAACATGCTGATTTTGCACAAAAAGGAATTAGTGCCATTTCGTTCGTGTCCTATTTTTCAGAAATAAACCTTATACAAGAAACCAAACCTGCTTGAGCCTCATTAAAGATTCATCGGGATGTTTTTATAAAATCACCTCGATGATTTCTCAAAAACATCCCGATGATTTTAAAACTTACCTGCCCACGACTTTTTTCTTATACAACAATCCGTTGTTTAAGCAACTATTGTAAAATTAAAACCTAATTTTCAGACAACTTCTAAAATCATTTTATCTTTGCACATACAGAAATATATCATAGAATGGAAAACGATATACCTAAAATAGATCTGCCGCATGACTGGGTAATAGGAACAAATGTCACTAAAGAAATCCTGAGTCTTTATACTGATTTTCCTTGCCGGTTAAAAGCCCAGATTTTTGTATTATGCATGCAGGGGGAGATAGAAGTATCTATTAATCTGACCCGTTTCCAGGTAAAACCATGCTGTTTCATCACAATTCTACCAGGTTCTATTTTCCAGATACATACCATAAAAGGTGATTTACGTATCTATTTTATAGGGTTTTCTTCTGATTTCATCAACAATACCAATATCACAAAACCAGCATTAGATGCCATATATTCAATAAAAGAAACTCCTATTATACCTCTAAAGGAAGAATCAGCTTATCTAATAGAAGACTATTTTAAACTATTGATCAAGACTTATGCTAATTTTCAATTAAGCAAAGATATATTAAGCCATCTTCTATCAGGCATATTATTATGTGTTGGAGCAATATATAAAGACAAGGTTCCAAACAAAACAAATCTATCCAAAGCCGAACAAATAAGTAAAGACTTCGGACAACTCGTTATGCAAAATTACACCACGCAACGTAATGTTGCGTGGTATGCCAAGCGGCTTGGCATCACTCCCGCCCACCTCAGCACCATTGTAAAACAGGTAACTGGCAAAACTTGTATCGAAATCATTACTCAAATGGTAATTATGGATGCAAAAACCCAATTAAAATCAACAGATTTAACTATTCACGATATTGCATATTCACTAAACTTCACAAATATGTCTTTTTTCGGCAAATATTTTAAGAGAAATGTAGGCATGGGGCCTCAGGAATACAGAAATAGCTAAGGAGAGTTACGTACCCCAATTTTCCCTATCCAGATTACGATAATTAATAGCCTCAGCTAAATGGAAAGAATGTATATCGGAAGAACCATCCAAATCGGCAATGGTACGGGATACTTTTAATATACGATCGTATGCCCGTGCAGAAAGATGAAGGCGCTGCATAGCATTTTTCAAAAGCAATAAACCCGTTTCGTCAGGGACAGCGTATTTGTGGAGCAACCGGGTAGTCATCTGTGCATTACAATAAATATCATTGCAGTCAACAAAACGTTGTTGTTGAATTGCACGAGCCTTCACTACACGATCACGAACCAACGCACTGGACTCGGAAGGGCGTTGCTCCGATATCTTTTCAAAAGGAACCGGAACTATTTCAATCTGTATATCTATACGGTCAAGTAATGGGCCGGAAATACGGTTCATATACTTTTGCACAGCTCCGGGAGTACACAAGCAGGGACGTTCAGGATGATTATAATAACCACAAGGGCATGGATTCATCGAGGCTATTAACATAAAGCTAGCCGGATAATCGACAGTAAAACGTGCTCTGGAAATACTTATCTTACGATCTTCAAGCGGCTGGCGCATGACTTCAAGAACACCACGATTGAATTCCGGCAGTTCATCAAGGAAAAGGATTCCATTTTGTGCCAGGCTAATTTCTCCGGGTTGAGGAAAGCTTCCGCCGCCAACCATTGCTACCGTAGAAATTGTATGATGCGGAGAACGGAACGGACGTTGAACCATAAGAGATGTATCACCACTTATCTTACCTGCAACCGAGTGTATCTTAGTTGTTTCAAGTGATTCCCGTAATGTAAAAGGAGGCAAAATTGATGGTAAACGTTTTGCCAACATAGATTTGCCGCTTCCCGGTGGCCCTACCATTATTAAATTATGGCCGCCGGCTGCAGCAACTTCTAACGCTCTTTTTACATTCTCCTGGCCGCGAACATCCGAAAAATCATAATCAAAAAAGTCCTGCTGCTCATAAAACTCTTTCTGGGTATCTACAATTGTTGGTTGCATTGTCTGGTTACCATTCATAAACTCGATAACCTCTTTAATATTAGTTGCACCATACACATCCAGATCATTTACAACAGCAGCTTCACGAGCATTCTGCTTCGGAAGGATAAAACCTTTAAAACCCGATTCCCTGGCTTTAATTGCTATAGATAAAGCTCCTTTTATAGGTAAAAGGCTTCCATCCAATGACAGCTCACCCATCAGCAGGAATTTATCAAGCAGAGAGACATCCAGTTCTTCTGCTGCAGCCAATATCCCTACGGCCAAAGGAAGGTCATAAGCCGAACCTTCTTTCCGGATATCCGCTGGAGCCATATTTATAACAATTCGATTTCGGGGAAATTTATAACCGCTTACCTGTAATGCTGATATTATCCGTTCATGGCTTTCACGAACAGCAACATCCGGCAACCCTACCAAAAAGAACTGGATTCCTTTCGTACAATTTACTTCAATAGTGACAACAGTAGCTGAGATACCCTGCAAGGCAGCAGCATAGGATTTTACTAACATAGTTAAGATTTATAAGTTATAGTCGGACTTCTTATCTTTCAATCAGATTTTCCAACGTCTGTTTTATTTCCGCCCCATTATCCGTCTTCAAAAGGATCTTACCTTCTTCATCTATTAAAAAACAACGGGGTAAAGCATTCACATTATATAAATCGATAAGCATTGTGGCTTGTCCGGCTGAATCGGTTACCAGATTCCAGTCAATGCTATCTTTCTTTAATACATCGCGAACGCCTTTTTGATTATCGTCCAGGCTGATTAATAAAATATCTAGTTTTTCTTTTGGATATTCAGTTGCTACCTTGTCCAGATAAAGGTCTTCTGTTTGGCACATGTCACACCAAGGAGCAGTAAAAGCCAACAATACATATTTCTGAGAAAACGAATCAAGGCTAACCGAATTCCCATATATATTTTTTACTGTAAATCCGGGTGCTTCGGCTCCAATAGCTGTCCGTTTTGCACGGGCACTGGCTTGTTCCAACTCACGCACAAGATAAAAACTCTTTATCTTCGGATCTAGCAAAGCTAATAATTCATCTGTTTTACGTGTATCTTCGGCATCATTAAAAAATAACTGAATCAATACAATAGATGCTTCTTCATCGGGATTTTCCTTAATATATTCCATAGCGTGCTCCGACAATTGCAAATTTACATTTGCCAAACGTGAAGCTACATCGGCTTCTTCTATCGCACTATTGTATTTCTTTTCGTTTAATATACGATTCAGATCGGTAAATTCTTTTAGCAAAGGTGCTATACCTCTACGCATAGCTGATAATTTATCATTAATACGTCCGCCTTTTACTTGCAGCAACAAAGGATATTGCGCATCTCCCGATATTGTTACTTTTTCTCCCGGCTCCAGATATGCAGTAATCCACCGGGTTTTATTTTCAAAAAACACAGTTACACAATTAAAATCATTTTGTGCCTGTTCAATTACAAAAACGCCTGGCTTTTCGCAAGTTACGGTATCAACAACCTTATAATCACCTCCTTCAAAAACGGCATATATTGTCTGGTCTTCCAGATTTATAAGTTTACCCTCTATCTGGTAAGTATCATTCCTGCCACATGATGACAAAAACAACAAAATTCCGACAAAATATATTAGTTTTTTAATCATTATACCTTCTTTCCCTGTAATAACAGATAATTTGGGGTAAAGATATGAATATATTTTTAAAACAACTTCACAATTCTAATAAAATTAACTCATATATAACAAAAAAAAGCCCAGAATGTAATATTCTGAGCTTTTTAATTCAAATATTTCTAATCGTAAGTAAAAATTACCAACGAATTTTAACCAATTATAACTTAGGACCAGCAGCAACCAAAGCCTTACCTGTTGCGTTGCCAGTAAACTTAGCAAAGTTTTTCTGGAAACGGGTAGCCAAATCTTTAGCTTTTTCATCCCATTGTGCAGGGCTTGCATATGTATCGCGAGGATCAAGGATATTCGGATCAACACCTGGAAGAGCTGTCGGAACAACAAAGTCGAAATAAGGGATAACCTTTGTAGGAGCTTTATCAATAGAACCATCAAGGATAGCATCGATGATACCTCTTGTATCCTTGATAGAAATACGCTTACCAGTACCATTCCAACCTGTATTTACCAAATATGCCTTAGCACCGGTTTTCTGCATTTTCTTAACCAACTCTTCACCATATTTTGTTGGGTGCAATGATAAGAATGCAGCACCGAAACAAGCAGAGAAAGTAGGAGTAGGTTCAGTAATACCGCGTTCTGTACCAGCCAATTTAGCTGTGAAACCAGACAAGAAGTAATACTGAGTCTGTTCCGGAGTCAGGATAGATACAGGAGGCAATACACCAAATGCATCTGCAGACAAGAAGATAACTTGTTTAGCGTGAGGTCCTTTAGAAACCGGCTTAACAATGTTTTCAATATGATAAATAGGATAAGAAACACGAGTATTTTCTGTTACGCTCTTATCTGCGAAGTTAATATGACCTTCAGCATCAAGAGTACAGTTTTCCAACAAAGCGTCGCGTTTGATAGCATTCCAGATATCCGGTTCGCTATCTTTATCAAGATTGATAACCTTAGCATAGCAACCACCTTCGAAGTTGAATACACCTTCATCATCCCATCCGTGTTCGTCATCACCAATCAACAAACGTTTCGGATCTGTAGATAATGTAGTCTTACCTGTACCTGACAAACCGAAGAAGATAGCAGAACTCTTGCCTTCTTTGTCTGTGTTAGCAGAACAGTGCATAGAAGCCATACCCTGCAACGGTAACAGATAGTTCATATAAGAGAACATACCTTTCTTCATTTCACCACCGTACCAAGTATTCAGGATAACCTGGATCTTTTCAGTCAGGTTGAATACAACAGCAGTTTCAGAGTTCAAGCCAAGTTCTTTGTAATTTTCAACTTTTGCTTTAGAAGCGTTCATAATAACGAAATCCGGTTCACCGAAGTTCTTCAGTTCTTCAGCTGTAGGACGGATGAACATGTTTGTTACGAAATGAGCTTGCCATGCAACTTCCATGATGAAACGCAGTTTCAAACGAGAATTTTCGTTAGCACCGCAGAATGCATCAACAACGAACAATCTTTTGTTAGAAAGTTCTTTAGTTGCTAATTCCTTACAAGCTTTCCAGCATTTTTCATCTACCGGCTTGTTATCATTTTTGTATTCGTCAGAAGTCCACCATACAGTATTCTTGCTGGTTTCGTCCATTACGAAAAATTTATCTTTAGGAGAACGACCTGTATAAACGCCTGTCATAACGTTTACAGCGCCCATGTCACTTACCTGACCTTTTTCAAAACCTTGCAAACCTGGTTTTGTTTCTTCAGCGAACAGAACATCATAAGACGGATTGTGTACAATCTCTGTAACACCTGTAATTCCGTACTTGCTTAAATCTAAATTAGCCATCTTGAATTAATTTAAATAATTGACTTATATAATTTTTATCTCACTCAGTAAGTAAAGCGGTTTTAATATACTTATACTCTAACCTTGCTGTTTTTAAGTTTCCCTTGTTAACCGCGGTACAAAAGTAATACATTTTTTTATAGTCCGAACCCTATTAAGGAAATTTTTCAGTAATAATGACTCTTTTCTATGCATTTAACAAAACATGTATTCCATTTGCTCAGTGGAGATTACAATTCACCTCATTTTGCTACTTAATTTCCCAGACTTCACCACTCATAAGCAGGTCATGCAACTTACGAATCGGTTTTTTGGCCTGTACTTCTTCTATCTGCTGATGAACTGCTTCATCATATGTAGGAGCATCCACATCACGGATCACACCCAAGGCTACCGGCATATCATCTCCCATCATTGCAAGCATCATGTGAAGTGTATTGTCTTTTTCATGAGCATCATGTACAAGAACATCATCTATTGTATAACCATCTTCTCCTACTGTTACAGCTTTCAGCTTTAAACCTTCCAATACGATACCTTTCTGGCTATCCTTACCAAACAACATTTTCTCTCCATGACGAAGAAAAATAGTACGTTCTGCACGATATTCCTTATCAACGATACCTTTATGAATAGCATCATTGAAAATGACGCAATTCACTAACACTTCGGTTACCGATGTTCCCTTATGGCGAGCCGAAGCTGCCAGGATTTCAGTGGTATTCTTCAAATCAACATCTATAGCACGGGCAAAGAAATTACCACGGGCTCCTAAAGCCAACTCTGCCGGAACAAAAGGGTCTTCTACAGTTCCATAAGGAGAACTTTTAGAAACAAATCCTCTATCTGACGTTGGAGAATATTGTCCTTTTGTCAGACCATAAATTTTATTATTGAAAAGCACAATATTAATATCCACATTACGACGTACGGCATGAATAAAATGGTTACCGCCAATAGCCAGACAGTCTCCATCACCAGTTATCAGCCATACATTCAAATCGGGGCGTGCTGTCTTTACACCCGTAGCAATAGCAGCACCACGGCCATGTATCGTATGAAAACCATAAGTATTCATATAATAAGGTAAGCGTGAAGAACACCCAATACCAGAAATTACGGCCATATTGTGAGGAGCTACTCCAACTTCGGCCATCGCTTTATGCAAACAATTCAATACTGCATGGTCTCCACAACCCGGGCACCAACGTACATACTGATCGCTTTTATAATCTTTCGGTTGAAATTTTACTTCTTCTGTTGCCATCTTTTTAAGCCTCCATTATTTTAGTAAATTCCTCAACTAATCGTGAAACAACAAAAGGTTGTCCTTTTACACGGTTGAATTTATACGGATTAAATCCTGATATTTTGCTACGTAAGTAATTTGCAAACTGCCCATTATTCTGTTCAGCAACAACAACCTTTTTGTATTTAGAAAGAACCTCTGCCGTATTCTTTGGCAACGGGCTAATAAACTTAAAGTGTGCAAAAGCAACTTTCTTGCCATTTTCTTGCATTGTTTCCATAGTTTCATACAGGTGTCCATACGTTCCTCCCCATCCAACAATCAGCAATTCAGCATCCTTATCACCAACAACATCCAATTCGGGTATATAATCGGCAATCTTATCTATCTTGGCCTGACGGGTAGAAACCATCTTCTGATGGTTAGCCGGATCAGTAGAAATAGCACTCGTTTCATAATCCTTTTCCAGGCCACCTAAACGATGAGCAAATCCTTCTGTACCCGGAACAGCCCAATAACGAACAAAACTGTCTTTGTCACGCCTATAAGCTTTCCATACTTTTTCATCATTATAATTGGAAACATAGTTCGGCTTAATTTCCGGATACTTATCCAGATCAGGTAATTTCCATGCAGAAGATCCGTTAGCAATAAAGGCATCTGTCAATAAAATAACAGGAGTCATGTGCTCAACAGCCAACTTACTAGCCCAAAACGCAGCATCAAAACAATCACAAGGAGTAGAAGCAGCAATAACGACTAACGGGCTTTCACCATTACGTCCGTACAAAGCCTGCATTAAATCAGTTTGCTCACTCTTGGTAGGCATACCAGTTGAAGGGCCACCACGTTGAACATCAACAATAACTAAAGGAAGTTCCGCTATTACAGCCAAACCGATCGCTTCACTTTTTAAGGCCAAACCCGGGCCTGAAGTTGATGTTGCAGCAAGACAACCTGCAAAACTGGCCCCGATAGAAGTACAAATACCCGCAATTTCATCCTCTGCCTGTACGGTAATAACTCCTAAATCCTTACGTTTTGACAACTCATGTAAAATATCTGTAGCCGGAGTAATAGGATAACTACCCAGGAATAACTGCAAACCTGCCTTTTCTGCAGCAGCAATCAGTCCGTAAGAAGTTGCTTTATTACCATTCACATCCGTATAAAACCCGGGAGTTGCTTTTTTACCTTCAATACGATACGTTGAAACAGAAGCATGTATATTATGACCATAATTATACCCGTCCGTCAAAACCTTAATATTAGCTTTAGCAATATCCGGCTTCTTGGCAAACTTATTCTGCAACATATGCATAGCTTCATCCAAAGGACGCTCAAACAACCAACATACCAACCCAAGGGCAAACATATTTTTGCAACGAAGGGCTGATTTATTATCCAGACCAAACTCAACCAGCCCTTCCTTTACCATTGTAGATATAGGAGCAGCAACCACCTGTACGCTATTCAAACCCAATTCGGCAAACGGATCATCTGTTGTAAACAAAGCCTTATCCAGATCATTTTTCTGGAATGAATCGGTATCAATAATGACAATTGCATTCGGCTTTAAATGCTTCACATTTACTTTTAATGCTGCCGGATTCATTGCAACCAGTACGTCAGCCTTATCACCTGGTGTAAAAATTTTACGTGATCCCAAATGTACCTGAAATCCTGATACGCCACTTAGTGTGCCTTGTGGAGCACGTACCTCGGCCGGGTAGTCCGGAAATGTAGATATTTCATTCCCGAAAATAGCCGACAGATTTGAAAAGATTGTTCCGGTTAACTGCATGCCGTCTCCGGAATCTCCCGAGAAACGCACTACAACCTTTTCCAGAGTTGTAACTTTTGTCTGTTCTGCCATAATATTATATATTAGCTTAATCGCTTATTAATTTAAGACCCTGCACTGCAAAGTAAAGCATAAACTTTACGAGTACAAAACTTTTATTACTTAAAACGCCGAGAGGTATAAATCCAAACTATTAGAGGATAAATTAAAATGATTAGAGACATAACTGTTGACTGGTTTTCCACAATACATATAGACTCCCGACCTGAAACCGCTATCCGCCTTTATCAATCCCTGAATCGACCCTGCGTCGCCATAAAAAAGGAGTAAAGGAACAAATATATTACTGAAAGCCATTGATGCTGTTCGTGCTACACGGTTACTGATATTCGGCTTACAATAGTGCAATACGCCATATTGTTCAAAAACAGTCGGCTCCTCCGGAGATAAGCAACAGGTTGTTTCAAAACAGCCACCCTGATTAATCCGCAAATCTATTACCAAAGCTCCTTTTTTCATTGTACGGACCAGTTCTTCCGCAATTACATAACGGTGGCGGGTATTTATATATCGCATTGCTCCTATCACAACATCGGCACTACGAAAAGCATTTTGTAATACATTCGGGTGAAAAGTAGAAGTAAAAAGTCCTTGCCCCAAAACTTGCTGGATAGTCCGCAGTTTATTTATATCATCATCAAATACTTTCACGGAGGCTCCCAAAGCTAAAGCAGCCCGCGCAGCTACCGTTCCCGCATTACCAGCCCCCACAATAACAACTTCAGTAGGAGAAACACCGGGGATACCTCCAAGCAGAATGCCTTTTCCCCCTTGTACGTTACTTAATAATTCGGAGGCAATGGTTATAGATGCCGTTCCTTCTATTTCGGAAATCACGTTCAATACCGGATATTTTTTATGATCATCCGCTATCAGTTCGTAAGCTATCGCATTAATGCGTTTTGCCATCATCAGCTCGTAGGCTTCCTGAGTAAACAGATTCAACTGAATCATCGAAAACAAGGTAGTTCGCGGACGCATCAATGCAACTTCTGCTTCCAGTGGCGGTAACACTTTTAATATAATATCGGCCTGAAACACTTCGGCTGCCGTAGAAACGATTTCTGCCCCTGCTTCGGAAAAATGATTATCAGAATAATTAATTCCTAATCCGGCACCACTTTCTACCAAGACACGATGTCCGCATCCTGTCAGCATGTCTACTGCTTCCGGTGTAAGGATCAAACGTCTTTCATCCTTATTGCGTTCACGGGGAATACCTATCAGCAAACGATTACCAATTTTACTTATTTCCTTCAGTAACTCCTGAGGAATATAAGCCCCCTGAATCTGCCCACAACCTGTCGTTTCCATAACAATACTATAATATCTTTTCCAAAGCCGCAGATATGGTTTGCACATCCGAATCCGTCAACATAACTTCGGCGTCAAAAACGACAGACGCCTGTTCATAAAACGGACTTCTTTTACTCAAACTCTCTGCAACAAAATCTTTCAATTCTTTTCCTGAATGACCTTTCAGAACCGGGCGGGTATGTTTACAAAGTTCTAAACGTTTTACCAATTCATCCACAGAAACACGCAAATAAACGGTTTTACCGTTTCGATTCATAAATTCCATATTTTCAAAAAAACAAGGCGTACCTCCTCCGGTAGAAATCAATACATCTTCAAACATGGATACCTCCTGAAGCATATTACGTTCAATCTTACGAAAAGCATCTTCTCCTTTTTCGGCAAAAAGCTGTCCCACCGTTTTAAGATAACGGCCCTCTATATAACAATCCAAATCTATAAATGAAAGCCCCAACCGTTTGGATAAATCCTTCCCTATCGTTGTTTTGCCGGCTCCCATATAGCCTATCAGGAAAATACGTCTCATTTTATATCATATAGTTTAACCGCAAATGTAATTATTAAATTGCATTAGGTAATGTAGGAAAAGAGAAAATTATCTCACTATAGCATCCAACGGGTTACTTGTTGCAGTTTTCCAACTCTGCCAACTAACAATCGTTACAGTAATTACCACAACGAATAATCCACTGACAAAAAATACCCACCAATAAAGAGGTGTCTGCAAGGAAAAATTCTCCAGCCATTTAGCAATAAAATAATGAGCTATAGCACATGCTATCGCAAAACATACGATTAAAATTGTCAAATAGGTTTTATTAAACAATACTAATATCTCCATTTCACCGGAGCCTAATACCTTGCGAATGCCTATCTCTTTTTGGCGGTATTCATTTTCAAAAAACACAAGACCTAAAACTCCAGTAATTGATATAATAATAGCAATTATACTGAAAAGTGAAATGAGTAATGTCAAATTTTGTTCTTTCTCATAAACCTGATTAAATATATCATCATAAAAACGTATTTGCAACGGGTCTCCGTTTTCAAAACCATGAACCACCGATTGTACATGCTGCATGGCCGATTTCATATTACTGCCAGCCTTTACTTTTATATAGGCATAACTTGCAAAGTCTTTGTGATTGGACGGCACATAAAAAGCCATCGGAGCCGATGTCGTACGGAAAGTCGTATATTGTATATCTGGAATGAACCCGATTATTTCTACACTATCTACAAGCGTGTTCAATGTCAATCCAAATTCTTTTTTAGCCTTCTCATTAAAAATATATTTACCCGATTTCTTGTCGTCCTCCCTAAAACCACGGCCTTCTGAAATTTGAATATTCATAACGCTCAAAAATGAAGGATCCACCGGTATCCATTGAAACATTATTTTCTCTCCGTCAAATTCTGTACTCCAGGCGTTATAATTGTCTTCAGTCGACAATGCACTAGCGGCATAGGCTACATCCTCTATTCCGGCAAATGATTTCAACTGGTTTGTAAACGCATTTTTACTGTTAATAATACTTTGATTAATACCCGATAGTATTATCTGATCCTTATCGTAACCTACATCGGCATTACGCAAGCAGCCATTTTGCAGATACATAAACCATGAAGATATTATTAGCACAAAAGCCGTTATAAATTGTATTCCGATAAGAAGTCTGCGCAGGTTCTTTGCTTCTATTGTCATTCCGAAAGCACCTTTAAGCACCAATGCCGGCTGGAATGAAGTTATATAGAAAGAAGGATACAGCCCAGATAAAACACCTATTAATAGAGCTATAATCATAGCAGTAACAACCAATCCCGGATACATCCAAAAATTAATATTTGCATCCAACAAAGAGGTTACAGACGTTTTTGAAACCAAAAAGACGAACACCAATCCAATCAAAAACGAAAGTGAACTTACAATTATCGATTCAAAAATATAGTTCACTCTTATAGACGAGTTTGTACCTCCTAGTACTTTATGTATATTTATTGACTTCATCCGTTTAGGGATCAGAGCCATGCTCATATTCATAAAATTAATTCCTGCAACAATAATAATTGCAAATGCAATGGTCAGTAATATCGTAGCCGTCTGTCTATTCGATTTAGGAGTATTGTCATACATTACATCCGTGATGTTATGTAAATCTCTAAGCGGCGTAAGGTAGAGTTTGGTTTCGGGCATGCCCGGCTCATTTTCTTTTAATGTCTTGGACAGTTCTTTCTCTAATCTTATTCTTTCTTGGGCTATATTGCCCGTCGGTATTACTTTTACATAAGCATTATACCTCAAGTCTCCCCATCCACCTGATTCATTGTCAGGAATAGCTCCGTATATTACATTCCGGATAGACGAATTCTTAGGGAAATCTTTATAAACCCCTCCAACTATAACAGAGCCAGACAGTTCTTCAAGCTGTTTTCCAACAGCAGATTCATCTCCAAAAAATTTCTTTGCCAAACTCGCAGGTATAAGAACTTGGCTAGGAAGAGCCAAGACTTTATCTGTACCTTCTAAAATATCAAAATGAAAAACATCCGTAAATGAAGGTGTCACCCTTTGAGCCAGCTCATTATAACGGTTCTTGACATTATTACAGATAACGGTATAAGAGGTACTTGCAGCACTCGACGTTATAAGGGCAAACGTTTCAATTTGTGGTGATTTGGAAATAAATTCGGAGATAGGTCTCGATACAAGCGCAAATTTATTGCCCTGTATACCTAACTCAATACGGTAAATCCGTTTGGCATCCTTATGAAACGCGTCAAAACTCCGGTCAAAATAAACTTGCATCAGAATTATAAGGAAAGCTGCAAATGCAACAGACAACCCTAAAATATTTATAATCATAGCTCTCTTAGATCTCTGAAAAACGTTGTATAAGTTTCTGAATATAGATTTCATAATTTTCTAATTTAGTTAGCACTATGCGGTTTATTTATTCATAAGAGAAGAACGGTTATAAAATCGCAAAAAACGTGCCAAAACAGACAACAATATATTCATCAAACAATTACAAATACAGGAATAAAGCCGGAGTGTCCAATAATTTTACAATACTGTCTAATTATTAGACATATATAAAAAATTGATATTTGGCGAAAATGGCATTTTCAGTTTTTTTCTGTAAGTTTGCAACATAGCTTTATTAATAAATTATTTATCTGTATCATGAGAAAAACACTACTTGAGAAAAAAGCGTATGTTAAACGTACGCTTAGTTTATTTATTTTAATTTTCTGTTCTATCGTAACAGCACAGGCACAAAGCAAAGAGATTACCGTGATGGTTTCGCCCGACAAGGCGGATTGCCTGTATACCGAAAACGAACCATGCACATTCACTATCCGTGTATTCAAGGCTCAGAACGAGCTGAAAGGTGTGACAGTCGACTATGAGTTGGGGCCAATCGAATATCCGGCAGAGAAAAAGACAAATCAACCGCTCAAAAACGGCAAGTTGGAGGTGAAAGGGCGCATGTCTGTTCCCGGATTCCTTCGTTGCAAAGTAACAGCCCATGTAAATGGAAGAGATTATTCCGGCCTTGCCACAGTAGGTTATGCTCCCGAAAAAATAAAACCGGTTACGGACATGCCTAAAGACTTCAAGACGTATTGGGATTCGACTTTGGATAAAGCCCGTCAGACAGAACTTAACCCGACAATGGTTTTACTGCCCGAACGTTGTACCGACAAAGTAAATGTATATCACGTCAGTTTCCAGAACGTCCGTCCCGGATCACGCACCTACGGCATTCTTTGCATACCGAAGAAAGAAGGTAAATATCCTGCACTATTACGTGTGCCCGGAGCAGGCATCCGCCCCTACAACGGCGATGTTTACACCGCTTCACAGGGTGCCATAACGCTGGAAATCGGTATTCACGGTATTCCGGTCACCATGACGCAATCTTTTTACAACAACCTTTTCAACGGTGCATTAAAAAACTATTGGCAAATCAACAATACCGACCGTGACGCTTTCTACTACAACCGCGTGATAGCCGGCTGCATACGGGCTGTAGACTTTTTATGCAGTCTTGAGCAATTTGATAATAAAACATTAGGAGTTGCCGGGTCAAGCCAGGGAGGCGCCCTAAGTGTTATCACTGCTGCATTAGACAAACGTGTAACTTTTTACGCTCCCTTGATGCCGGGTATGTGCGATCATCTGGCTTATCTGGAAAAAAGAGCCGGAGGATGGCCGCATTATCTTAGTCAGTCTACAGAAGTTAAGGAAGCGGTTAAAAATGTCTGCAAATATTATGATGTCGTAAACTTTGCCAAATTCCTCACCGTCCCGGGATGGTTTAGTTGGGGGTATAACGATGAAACATGTCCTCCTACCTCCATGCAAGCAGCTTATAATACGATAACTTCGCCTAAAGAATTACATATTTATCCGCAGGACGGACACTTCTGGTATGACGAGCAAGCAGAGGAATGGAGTAATTGGATTTGGAAACAATTGAACATAAACTAAAGATCCATATCGATCCTTAATCATTTAAAAAACATCCCGATCATTTTTTCAAATCATCGGGATGTTTTTTAAAAATGATCGGGATGTTTTTTTTATAATAATATTACTTTTCTACTAGGGATATCTTTCCATGTATCGTTATTTATATAAATCACATAATATATAATACTACATGGAAGAACTTTTACTACGATATATCAAAGGCGAAGCAACCGAAGATGAGAAAAGGTCCGTGATGTTATGGATCGAGCAATCCCCGGAAAATATGCGCCAATATATGGCTACCCGCAAACTATATGATATTTCTTTATGGAATGTAACAAAAGACCACAACCAGACCAAGAAACCTGCACACAAATTTAATCTATATCGCATTGCCATAGAATTTGCCAAAATCGCAGCCATTCTTATCATCTGTTTTATGGTAACCAAGCAATTATTCAACCAGGATACGATTTTACCGGAAATGCAGACTGTCTATGTACCGGCCGGCCAGCGTGTTGAGCTTACTCTTGCCGATGGAACAAAAGTATGGCTTAACTCCCATTCTACATTTAGATTCCCGAATCATTTTACAGCCAATGCACGAAACGTAGAATTGGATGGAGAAGGATATTTCACGGTTCAGCATAACAAAAAAGCCCCATTTACAGTCCAAACAGGAAAATATGCCATACATGTTTTAGGAACCGAATTCAATGTGAAAGCATACAACAGAAGTAATATGTTTGAGACTTCATTATTAAAGGGGGCTGTCGAAATATCATCTCCGGATATGACAAAAAACTTGCGGTTGCGACCAAATGAAATTGCTCAGCTCACCAACGGAAAGCTAACAAAACAGCATATTCCTGATTATAATTATTTCAAATGGAAGGACGGATTGTTCTGCTTTGAAAACGAAACGATCGAAAATCTGATCGAAAAGATGCAACTCTACTATGATGTAACCATAAAGGTAGAACGGGCTCCGCTTCTTCAATATCGTTATTCCGGTAAATTCCGTATAAAAGACGGTATCGAACATGTGCTAAAAGTACTTCAACTCAAACATAAATTTACATACGAAAAAGATGACCAACGTAATCTAATTACAATAAAATAAATCGAATCACATTGTTAATCTTAATTCAGACAAGCCTATGAAGAATGTAACCTGATTATCGTGGTGCAAAAACACGGGGTATATTCACACACACCCCGCGTCAAAGTCAGCACCCTAATGAATTATTACGAAAATTACAAGTGCTAACATCATTAGAAAACAAAAGTATGAAAAAAAATTGGAATAAGAGATTCTTGTGCCCTGAAAAAACACAACACAAAACAATTAGAAGGATGAAGTTAACTTTAATATCGCTATTTATGTTTACCGCCGGCATGTTTGCATCCGTCAATTCCCAAACGATGCGAGTCAACATACAAGTGCGAAACGTAGACACCCGGAAAGTTCTGGAAGAAATAGAAAAGCAAACGGATTATCTGTTTATCTATAACAGTAAAGAAGTGGATCTGCACCGTAAAACCTCTGTTACGGCATCCAACCGCACAGTTGCAGAAGTTCTGTCGGATATTTTCGACAAAACAGATGTCGTATATGCAATGGAGGGAAACAATATTATGTTAATGCGCCGTGAAGCGTCGGTTGCACAACAGTCTCAAAGGACAATTACAGGAACAATAATAGATGATCGCGGAGAGACGGTTATTGGAGCTAATGTAATTATTAAAGGCACCGATCACGGAACGATTACGGATCTTGACGGGAAATTTACTCTGGAAGTCCCAAACTCAGGAAGCATATTACAAATTTCCTATATTGGTTATCTAACGCAAGAAGTTGCCATTAATAATCAAAACAGCTACAACATTCAGCTAAAAAGCGACAATCAGGTATTGGACGAAGTTGTAGTAGTTGGTTACGGTACACAGAAAAAAGGCGAATTGACCTCCTCCATTGCCAGTATTAAAAGCGAATCGTTCGTTAAAGGAGCCGTACAGGATGCCGCCCAATTATTACAAGGTAAAGTAGCCGGCCTGGGAGTAGTATTACCCAATGGAGATCCAACTGCTTCCACACAAATTATGTTACGTGGTGTAGGAACTTTGAGGTCCAGCACTTCACCTCTTGTTATTATTGATGGTGTTCCCGGTGATCTTACTACAGTTGCCACCGAAGACATAGAAAGTATCGATGTGGTAAAAGATGGTTCGGCAGCAGCTATCTACGGTACGCGTGGTAACAATGGCGTTATCTTTATCACTACTAAAAAAGCCAAGGGAGAAACCCCTCTATCTATAGATATACAAGCCTATGTTACGACCCAGCAAGTAAAGAAAAAGCTGAATATGATGAGCGCCGGCGAATATCGCGAACTTGTAAGTCAGGGCGTTGCAGGGGCAAACGACTTTGGATATGACACCGATTGGCTGGACGAAATTACACGTACTCCTGTATCCTGGGTTACAAATGCCAGCTTAAAAGGTGGTACGCGAAATACCAATTATATTGCGAATATTAATTATAAGTCGGCACAAGGTATTATAAAAGAATCGAACAACGATGTATTAACTTCACGTCTGGAAGTTAACCACAGCATGTGGAATGGCTTATTGAAATTCAACTTAAACATCATGGGACGTGAACAGAAGTACCGTATGTTGGGAGAAAAAGATAATGCAGAAAACGGTACTTATAAGTCCAGTTTCAAAGGTGAAATATATCGGAATGCTTTAATCAACAATCCGACAGAACGTCCAAAAGATGACAACGGTAATTGGATTGAACATACCGAAATACATGAATATGCCAATCCTCTTGCTCTTATAGAAGAAAGTAGCGGCGAAGCGAAAAACACGCAATTGCGGACATTCGGAACGGTAACGCTTACCCCTATCCGGCAATGGTTCATCAGGGTATTAGGTTCCCGTACATCATTCAATGAAACCCAGGGTTACGCGGAAACAAAGAAACATCTTTCCACGATCAGAGACAGCAAAAATGGTTATGCTTCAAAGAAAAGTATTTACAAAAGAGAGAATTTACTTGAAGTGACCTCCCAATACAAAGAACAATTCGGGCTACACGATGTAACAGGATTAGTTGGTTATTCATACCAGAATGACATATTTGAAAGGTCTGCCATGACTAACTGGGATTTTCCATCTGATCAATATACTTATAATGATATGGGCTCCGGTGCCGCTTTGAAGAGAGGTGAAGCGACACAACTTACTCAAAAACAAGAAAGCACGCTTATCGGATTCTTTGCCCGCGTAAATTATAATTTTGATAATAAATATCTATTATCTGCAAGCATCCGCCACGAAGGCTCTTCCAAGTTCGGAGCAGATCACAAATGGGGTAATTTCCCTGCTTTCTCTGCAGGTTGGAATCTATTCAATGAAGGATTCATGGAAAGCACAAAGAATATATTAAGCACATTAAAGTTACGTGCCGGATTCGGTGTTACCGGAACAATCCCTACCGAACCTTATTTATCATTAAGCAAATTGGCAACAGGTGATAATTTTTATACAGCAGACGGATGGATACCGACTATCAAACCATCCTCCAACTCAAATCCCGATCTCCGTTGGGAAAAGAAAGAAGAATGGAACGTAGGTATCGATTTCGGTTTCCTGGAAGAACGTATCAGTGGTAGCATCGATTTATATCAGCGTAAAACAAAAGATATGTTATGGCAATACCAGGTTGCCCAACCTCCTTATTTATACGAAAACATCATCGCAAATGCAGGAACAATGGAAAACAAAGGGCTTGAGATCAGCCTGAATTTCATTCCTGTACAAACAAAAGAATTTACATGGGGAAGCACTATCAATTATTCTACCAATAAGAACAAATTGTTGTCTCTTTCCAATGATCGTTTTCAATTAAAATCAGGTTTTCTGGATGAAGGGAATACCGGCGAACCAATCCAACAGAGTACCCATCGTTTGTATGTTGGCGGAGGAGTTGGAGATTTTTACGGATTCAAAGTAGTAGATATTGATGAAGACGGACGCTGGGTTATTGAAGATAAAGACGGTAATCCTAAACCTATATTGGAACAGCAACCTGATGATAAAAAAGTTATTGGGAATGGTTTACCCAAACATTTTTTGAGTTGGATAAATAACTTCAGTTACAAAGGTTTTAATCTGTCTGTCAATATGCGCGGCGCTTTTGGGTTTGATATATTGAATATGCCTAAATTATTTTATGACAGCCCTATATTCCTGGCAAGAGGCAATCTGCTAAATACGGCTTTCGGACCTAAACTGAACGGCAAAAAGTTAAGTAGCCAGCAAGAGTTACAATATGTAAGTTATTATATAGAGAAAGGAGACTATTGGAAAATCGATAACATAACATTAGGCTATACATTCAATCTAAAAAATAATTATCTAAAGAGAGTAAATCTTTATTTCTCAGGAAGCAATCTGTTTACAATAACCGGTTACAGCGGTGTAGATCCGGAGGTAAACGCCAGTGGCCTGAATCCGGGATGCGATACCCGTGA
The DNA here is from genome assembly GCF_900232875.1 of Parabacteroides provencensis. Taxonomy (NCBI): domain Bacteria; kingdom Pseudomonadati; phylum Bacteroidota; class Bacteroidia; order Bacteroidales; family Tannerellaceae; genus Parabacteroides; species Parabacteroides provencensis. The sequence continues at coordinate 875,297 of NZ_LT960489.1, forward strand.
ACGTTATCCGTCCACACGCTCGTTTACTCTTGGAACTATACTGACATTCTAATCTACTAAAACTAGAAAATCATGAATAAATTCAATATACATCTATTGGCATTCGGTGCAACAGCACTCCTTATGACTTCTGCTTGCACAAACCTCGATGAAAAGGTATATTCTTCCATCACAGAAAGCTCTTATAACTATACTCTTGGTGACGCAACAAAAGCCGTTGGTTCCATATATGCAAACTTAAGAGGCTACTACGGCGCAGGAAACCGGACACAAGAGATTTCTTCGGACGAAATAATAATGCCTGCAAATATGATTGGCGGATGGGACGACGGAGGTGTGTACCGGCGTATGCACCTCCACATGTGGAATTCGGAGCAAACGCTTATTCTCGATTTATGGAAAAATCAATATACGGGAGTAATTTTGGCAAACCGGGTTTTAAGTCAGCTTAATAATAAAGAATTTCCACTTGCAGCGAACGAGAATGAAAAGCGATTGATAGCAGAGGTACGTGCTTTGCGCGCTTTCCACTACTGGATTATTATGGATAATTGGAATAACGCGCCGTTAATGACAGAACCATCAAACGATCTGCCTTCCAATTCCACCAGACAAGAGATGTTTGATTTTGTAACATCCGAAATCAAGGCCGTAATTGAAGATCTGCCTACAGACAAAACAAACGATACATACGGACGATTCACCAAATGGGCTGCGCATGCACTACTTGCTAATGTTTATCTGAATGCAGAAGTATATGTAGGAACGCCGATGTGGGACAAATGTATTGAAGAATGCAATGCTGTTCTTAATTCGGGTAAATACCAACTGGATGCAGATTACAAGACTCCATTTTCTACACATAACGAAAACTCTTTGGAAAACATTCTGGTGGTTCCGTATGATGAAATTTATGCTAATGGATTCCAATATTATCGCGATGCACTGCATAAAGCAAATAAAGATACTTACAATCTGGAAGCTACGCCTAGCGGAACCGGCTCTTATAAAGGAGTGCCCCAATTTATCGATACGTATGACCCGGACGATGCAAGATTGAATGCAACGTGGTTATCAGGTCCCCAATTTAAAGCGAACGGAGATCCTTGTGTAGGATTTACGGATATGAACAACAAGCCGCTTGTATATGAGAACAAAATGCCAAATGGCATAAACGTTGGCGAAGGTGAAGGCGTAAGATGGCTCAAATATGAAATAGAACAAGGTGCCCGTGCTGGTTTAAACAATGACTTCGTCATTTTCCGTCTGGCACAATTATTCATGATGAAAGCCGAGTCGCTGTTACGCACAGGCAAAGCCGACGAAGCTGCCCAACTGGTTAGTACAGTCAGAGCACGGGCTTTTAAAGATCATCCTGAAAAGGCGAATGTTACCGGTGCACAACTTCAAGAACCATCTTCCTACAAATATGGAACAGTTACTAATTATACGCTTACTCCGCAGAATACGCGTATGCCCGAACAATTCGGACGCTTCTATGATGAATTAGGCTGGGAGTTTGCCGGAGAATTCACAAGAAGACGCGACATGATCCGTTTTGGTACGTACACTAAAGCAAAATGGTTATCGCATGAAAACAGCAGCGATTATCGTTCCGTATTCCCAATACCCCAGCGTGTTTTGGATTCCAACAGCAAGTTAAGCCAGAATCCTAATTACGAATAATGTATTTTCAACGAATTAATAATTATATAATATGAAGATATTCAATTGTAGTGTTTTGGGAGTTGGTTTTTTATTATCCGGCATTACCCTGTCGGCACAAGAACAATCCCGCCCCAACCTGATCTACGTATTCGCAGATCAATTACGGGCAGATGTGCTGGGGTATGCCGGAGATGCCAAAGCCATTACACCTAATATCGATGGTTTTGCCAGGCAAGCCGTCAATTTCGAAAATGCTGTTTCGGTAACTCCGGTAAGCGCCCCTTACCGCTCATGTCTTTTCACGGGGAAATATACAAGCTCGACAGGCATGGTAATAAATGAAATCAATATGAACCCGAACCATCGTACAATAGCCCACGTATTAAACGATGCCGGATATAATCTGGGGTATATCGGAAAAATGCACCTCAACGACCAGCATCGCCGAAGCTACGAACGTGGCCCCGAACGCATGGGTTTCAATGGATACTGGGCTGCCTATTCATTCAACCACGACAGTTATAAATCGTATTACTACACGGATGATGAAAACGGAGAACAGGTAAAAGTGGACTTAACCGGGCAATACGGCCCGGATGTCTTTACAGGATTAGCCGTAGATTACATTAAAAAAGAAGCGAATAAAGACAAACCGTTTGCCTTGTTCCTCTCATGGAATCCAACGCATGACCCGTGGATAAAAGAGAATGTTCAAGAAAGTTGTTACGAGAAGTTTAAAAACACCCGATTTGAGCTGCCGGACAATTTCAGCAACGTTCCGGACAAATATATGGACCGTGTTCCTCAGGAATTCTTTGACGGCGATTCCGCCTGGAAAGAAAGCTTCATTAAAGGAGGGGGCTATCAGGAAACCATGCGTTGCTACTACTCTATGGTTAATTCAATCGATGAAGAATTCGGACGCATATTATCGGCTATAGACGACATGGGGATTGCCGACAACACGATTGTTGTCTTTACCTCCGACCACGGAGAAATGTTCGCATCGCAAGGCAAGATGTACAAACTGACGTTTTACGATGAAGCCGCACGCATCCCTTTCCTGATCCGTTACCCCAAATTAGGAACCAAAGGAGAAAGCGATGCCTGCCTGAATACACCGGATATTACTCCCACCCTTTTAGGATTAATGGGATTGGATAAACAGATTCCACAGGAAATGGAAGGCAAAGACCTGAGTTTTATTCTTCGCCATGAAAAAGGGGAAGAACCTCCATTCGCTTTCATGCAGGGAATGGGACATACTTATCAATGGAAAGACGGCTTTGAGTGGCGTGCCGTTCGCGACAAGCGCTATACTTATGCCAAATATCTGGTAGACGGCTCGGAACTGCTGTTCGACAGAGAAAAAGATCCTCATCTGAAACAGAACGTTATCGATAAGGAAGAATATGCCGGTGTCTTGAATAAATTAAGAACCGGAATGAGCGGCAAGATGAAAGAACTTAACGATGAGTTCAAGCCCTGTACCTGGTATCGCGAACATTGGATGTACAAAAACTACAGCATCAAGGCGGCCGCACATGGCGAGTTTGGCCCGCTACCTCCAATTGAACCCCGCCGTACTCAGGATTGACAAACAGATCGGGTACGGTCGATTATTTATCCGCAATAACACTTTTCAGAAATAAATACCTATTTTTGGGAAGTGTTATTAAATTCTTTATAATTCTCTAATTAAATCACGACCATGAAACACGTAGCAATGGCCGCACTGGCGGCTTTCATTACGGCTGCTCCGCTGTCTGCAAACACGGAAGCCGGAAGAAATGAAAGTATCAATCTGAATTATCAAAACAATCGTTATCCTTTGGTTACAAAACCCTATATGGAGCTTCCCATCGGAACAATCAAACCGTCCGGATGGCTGAACGAACAACTAAAGCGCATGGCCGATGGCATGACCGGCAACCTCGACCAGATATACGAGAAAGTTATGGGACAACGCAACGGCTGGCTCGGAGGTGACGGCGACGTCTGGGAACGCGGGCCGTACTGGATAGACGGTCTTCTTCCGTTAGCCTACATCATGAACGACCAGAAGCTGATCGAAAAGGTTAAGCCCTGGATCGAATGGACGCTAGCCTCACAAAAAGAGAACGGCTATTTCGGCCCCGATACCGACCGCCCCTACGAACCCGGTCTGCAACGCGACAACACCCACGACTGGTGGCCCAAGATGGTGGTGCTGAAAATCATGCAGCAATATTATTCGGCAACCGGCGACCAGCGCGTCATCCCATTCCTCACAAACTATTTCAAATACCAGCTTAATGAGTTGCCAACCTCTCCCCTGGGCAAATGGACTTTCTGGGGAGAACAACGCGGAGGCGATAACCTGATGATTGTATATTGGCTTTACAACATCACCGGAGATAAATTCCTGCTCGATCTGGGTGAACTGATCCACAAACAGACGTTTGACTGGACTAAGATTTTCCTTGAAAAAGATTATCTTGCCCGCCAGCACAGCCTGCACTGTGTAAATCTGGGACAAGGATTCAAAGAACCCGTTATCTACTATCAGCAAAGCGGAGACAAAAAACAACTGGAAGCCGTAAAAACCGCCTGCAACACGATCCGCAACACGATAGGCCTGCCTACCGGATTATGGGGAGGCGACGAATTATTACGGTTTGGCAGCCCTACAACCGGATCCGAACTCTGTACAGCCGTCGAAATGATGCTTTCTTTGGAAAAAATGCTGGAAATAACCGGCGACGTGCAATGGGCAGATCATCTGGAACGCGTAGCTTACAACGCCCTGCCAACACAGGTTACGGACAATTACGATGCCCGCCAGTATTACCAGCAGACAAATCAGGTAACCGTTTCACGCGAATGGCGCAACTTCGTAACTCCACACGAAGATACGGACATTCTTTTCGGAACACTTACAGGTTATCCTTGTTGCACGTCCAATCTTCATCAGGGCTGGCCTAAGCTGGTGCAAAACCTCTGGTATGCCACGGCAGACAACGGAATAGCCGCCCTGGTTTACGCGCCGTCTGTGGTAACAGCCAAAGTAGCAGACAATGTTACGGTAAAGATTGACGAAAAAACAAACTATCCGTTTGACGAACAAGTCCTATTCGACATCCATTTCCCGGAGAAGGCAAAAGAGGCATTCTTCCCGATCCATTTGCGCATCCCGGCCTGGTGCCAGAACCCGGTAATCATGCTTAACGGACAAACATTGGAATGCGAAGCTTTTGCCGGCGAAATTACACGCATCAACCGCAAGTGGAAGAACGGCGATCAATTAAGCATCCAATTCCCAATGCAGGTAGAATCCGAACAATGGTACGACGGTGCTGCCGTAATTAAACGCGGGCCGTTACTCTATGCACTGAAGATGGACGAGAAATGGGAGAAGAAAAACTTTGAACCCGAGAAGGCTGCAATTTATGGCCCGTGGTATTATGAAGTAACTTCAGACAGCCCGTGGAACTATGCTTTGTCACACAAAGACCTGCGCCCCGAATCTATCGGAAAATCGTTCATTGTAGAAAAAAGCGCCTCTGTTTCAACTTATCCCTGGAACGTGGAAAACGCGCCTGTTAAGATCAAGGCAAAAGGAAAACGGCTGAACGGATGGACACTATCCCGCGGCTCGGCTGCAGACGTAGCCTATTACATCCAAATTGGCGAAGATACCGGCAAGGAAGAACCGATCGAATTGATTCCGTATGGCTGCACAACGCTTCGCATTACCGAATTTCCTATCCGGGATTAAGCCCGGATAGCTCCGTACCCCTACAAAAGTATGACCCACACGCTGGCGAAGCCTCTGTAGGGGTACAAACGTATCAGCGGAGCGCCGGCGAAGGTTTTGTAGCCCTACAAAATGATCACCGGCGTAGCTGCAATGGTTTCGTACCCCTACAAAATAGTTACCGGAGCGCCGGCAAGCCTTTGTAGCCCTACAGAGGTTTCGCCGGCGCTCCGGTGATAGTTTTGTACCACTCCGAAGCTCCTTCTTCGTTAAAATATAAAGAATCCAAAGCCAATTCCTTCTGTTTTATTACTTTTGTAATCAAAAAAAGATAAATGAGTTACAGTTGGAATACACGGACGGAACTTTTGCTGGGAGCAGACCGCATGGAATATCTTGCCAAAGCGCATGTATTGGTCGTTGGACTGGGCGGCGTAGGTGCTTATGCAGCAGAACAGATTTGCCGCGCCGGAATTGGCCACATGACAATTGTTGACGCCGATACGGTAAACGAAAGCAACCTCAACCGGCAACTTCCCGCACTTCATTCCACCCTGGGGAAACCCAAAGCAGAAGTAATGGCCAGCCGTCTGACGGACATAAATCCCAAACTAAAGCTGACGGTAATTAACGAATTCCTTCGCGACGAACGGACAGAAGAAGTGCTATCGGCAAAATTCGACTTCATTGTCGATGCAATCGACTCACTCAGCCCCAAAGTATTCCTCATTTATCACGCCTGCCAGCGGGGCATTCCTATTATTTCCTCTATGGGAGCCGGAGCCAAAACAGATCCGTCGCAAGTCAAGATCGACGATATATCGAAAACATGCAGCTGTGCCCTTGCCAAAGCCGTCAGGAAACGGCTCCGCGGAATGGGCATCAATCGCGGCGTACCGGTTGTCTTCTCAACCGAAATGGCCAATCCGGATGCCATCATAGAAATAGACAACGAACAATGCAAGCGATCAACCACCGGCACGGTATCCTATATGCCAGCCCTGTTTGGTTGTTATCTGGCCTCCCACGTAATACGCAATATTTAATCGTCAATTATTATTTTCAACTGCCAATCGATATGATTCAAACCCAAGGAATAACGAAAAGCTTCGGCACCCTTCAAGTACTGAAAGGCATCGACCTCACGATAGAAAAAAGTGAAATAGTAGCCATCATCGGTCCCAGTGGAGCCGGAAAAACGACACTTCTTCAAATCATCGGAACCCTGGACTCACCGGACAGTGGACGTTTAACCATTAACGGAACAGAAACCGGACGGCTCAAAGACAAAGAGCTGGCTGCTTTCCGCAACAAAAATATAGGTTTCGTATTTCAGTTCCACCAGCTTTTACCCGAGTTCACAGCACTGGAAAACGTAATGATTCCGGCACTAATAGCCAAAGAAAAACCGGGAGTTGCCGAAAAAAGAGCGAAAGAGATGCTCGATTTCCTGAAGCTGTCCGACCGCATGGGCCACAAACCGGCCGAACTCTCCGGCGGAGAGAAGCAACGGGTAGCCGTAGCACGCGCCTTGATCAACAATCCGGCAGTTATCCTTGCCGATGAACCGTCCGGCAGCCTGGACACGAAGAACAAAGAAGAATTGCATGCGCTCTTTTTTGAATTGCGGGAGCAGATGAAACAAACATTCATCATCGTAACCCACGACGAACAATTAGCATCGAACGTAGACCGGGTTATACACATCAAAGACGGCGTGGTATTAGAATAAACCAAATCAAGTATTTTTTATATGACACAAAATAACAGAGTAACATTCGGAAGCAAGATAGGAGTAATACTAGCCACCGTAGGTTGTGCCGTAGGGCTAGGCAGTATCTGGCGTTTCCCATATATGGTAGGAGCAAACGGAGGAGGTGCATTCCTGCTGGTATTTATTATCTGCACCGTTTTGTTCGGGCTTCCGATCATGATTACGGAGTTCTTTATAGGCCGCCACTCACGCAGCAATGCAGCCGGAGCATTTAAGAAACTGGCACCCGGTACGAAGTGGAGTCTGATTGGTTACAACGGTGTATTGGCCGCCTTTCTTATTCTCGGATTCTATTCGGTTGTTTCCGGCTGGACGCTGGAATATATATGGCAGGCTATATCCGGTTCACTGGCCGGCAAATCGGCATCCGAATTTACTGCCGATTTCGAAACCTTTTCAAGTAGCGCCTTACGACCTATCGGCTGGACACTGATATTCGTGGCACTGACCCATTTCATCATTATCTCGGGTGTAGAAAAAGGAATTGAACGGGCATCCAAAATAATGATGCCGGCATTGTTCCTGATATTACTCATCTTATGTGTACGCTCTATTACTCTGGACGGAGCGTCCGAAGGGCTTTCGTTCTTGTTTAAACCGGATTTCGATAAAATTACATCATCGGTTATCTTAAGTGCAATGGGGCAAACATTCTTTGCGATGAGTATAGGCATGGGATGTCTTATCACTTATTCTTCTTATTTTTCGAGCGATACGAAACTACAGCTGACAGCCATACAAGTTATTGCTCTGAACACATTGGTAGCGTTGCTTGCAGGGATCATGATATTTCCGGCGGTATTCAGTTTCGGTATTGAACCGACTGCCGGGCCAGAACTGGTATTTATCACCCTCCCGAACGTATTCGAGCAACTGCCTTTCGGCAATATCTGGTCGCTGATCTTTTTTATCCTTCTGGCACTGGCGGCACTTACATCCACAATTTCTTTACATGAAGTAGCCACAGCCTACGTACACGAAGAATATCACATGACAAGAAAAAAAGCAGCCTGGTTTGTCTCCGCAGGCGTATCTGTTATTGCTATCCTCTGTTCCCTCTCTTTCGGCATGCTGAAGGAGTTTACCATAGGTGGCCTGACCATCTTCAATGCATTGGACTATCTCACGGCCAAGATCATGATGCCGCTGGGAGGCATGTTCATCTGTATATTTGTAGGGGTGCGCATTGATAAAAAAGTATTGAAAGCAGAACTGACGAATAAAGGGACTGTCAAGTTTTACCTGTTCAACACATACGCCTTTTTCATAAAGTACATTGCCCCGGTTGCAATCGGTATCATCTTTGTAAATGAGCTAGGCCTTATCAAATGGATCACCCGCCTTTTCTAAAATAAAAGACAGGAGTTACTTGCCTATCAAAAGGTAACTCCTATCTTTACAACACATATTATTAAAACCTGGAACTATGAACTGGCGTGATTTATTTTATTTCTCGAAAGGAGAAAGGAGAGCATTAACCGTATTACTTATACTGATCTCTCTTTCGTGGCTCGCTTTACAATTCAAAGAAAATAAACAAGAGGCCGATTTGCCTAAGGCAACGGCTTCATTTAACAACACGGCCGTTCCATCCGAAGCAACCCGTACCAACAATCCGCAAAGCAAGAATCCATCATCCGGTTCCCAAAGTCCCAAGCATTCCTTTCGGAAGAAATCCGGATTCCTTCGGGGAGAAAATAGAATTTCATCCGAAAGAAAGTCTTTTTATACCCGGAAATTCCCTGAAGGGACAATCGTAGAATTGAACTCTGCCGACACCACCATCTTAAAGAAAGTTCCGGGCATTGGAAGCACCTTTGCACGGCGCATCATCAAGTACCGGAACTTATTAGGCGGATTTTACTCTGTTACACAGCTTAGCGAAGTCTATGGAATAGACGAAGAACGATATGAAGCAATGAAATCGTGGTTTACGGTAGATGTGTCATTGATCTGTCAGCTTCATGTTAACATAATGTCATCGAAAAAGCTAAGCAAACATCCTTATATCAGTTACCGGCAAGCTCGCTGCATCGAACAACTGGTAAAGCAAAAAGGCAGACTTTCCGGATGGGAAAACCTGCAGTTACTTGAAGAGTTTACAAAGACAGACAAGGAACATTTAGTCCCTTACCTGTCCTTTGATTAAAAAAACAGCAAAGTGTATGAGTATTTTTATTTTCCTGTACTCATAACGCCCGAATCATTATCGGAGTTATTAAGTTTCTTCTGTCCGGCACTGTATTTGCGTCCGAAAGAGAAATTATAAGAAACAGTTGCTACAAACAAGCGTGAGCTTTCCTTTATATACATCGACCGTTTATAAGAAGCATACTTGTTCCAATTCTCCGTTTCAACCTTATAATTATCCGTAAACGGGTTTATTACACGCATCCCTACATTTAAACCCTTATGGCGATAGCTCAACATAATGCCTTGTATATTTTCTCCGCCGGTCAATGTCTCACCCTTAAACCAGTTCCAATTTGTGATCACCATATACCAAAGCGACCATTTCTTCCAGGTTACGGATGCATTAACGTCGCACCACCAATTCGTGTAACGATGTCTATAGGCATTTCCGTTACTTATATAATGATTCACACCACCATCAAAAGAAATCTGGAAAATATCTTTAACAGGGCCGAATTTTATATTGGCATTTGCAACCACACGTTGCCAGTTCTTCTGGTTATCCCAGGTCTGGATAATCTTATTCCCTTCCTGATACTTTTCATCCATGATAGCATCAGGTTGATACTCATAAGCACCGGTAAAATTGGTATAAAACAAACCTTTGCGGAACTCATAATTCAATTCGGTATAATAACTCATATATGTTTTCAGATCCGGGTTACCGCGTTGTATCTGCAAAGAGTCAATCATCTGGTCAATAGCACTCAATTCGCCTAATGAAGGAGTCACATTCCCAATAGTTGCTTTAAGACGGACAGAAGACTCACCGGGAAGCGGACAGAAAAGAGTTAACCGGGGATTAACCGTATAGCGTTCATACTCTTCGTCCGAACCACGCTGATTATAATAAGAACGGCTTACTCCTACTCCCAAAGAATAATCCACTTTCTTTAATTTCCCTTTAAACTCGCCATACATAAAGGTTTCTGCCTGTACCATGTGGGTCTTATAATTATGCCCGTTGATATAAGCATTATCCGAATACGATTGCGTATGCCGCACACCTCCGCTTATACGGTTGGCATTACCCAGTTTTTTCTCATAAATGGCTTCCCCGATCAATGAATATTTCTCGCCATTAACCCTGTTATTAATATCCGTCAGCACTTCTTCATTGCGGCTCTCTTTATAAACACGGGCTGTTTTTGTCTTGTTATAGGTTCCGACCAGATTAAAAACCAGGGTCTGGTCATTCTTTAAATTCCGCTGATAATATAAATCCAAAGCCGGGGTTTTATAATCATTGTCATTACGGTCGATCATATCCACCTTATCATCCGGATTTTTCTTATTCATCAATACGCCTCTATAATCCCAATACGGCTGGTGCGTGGTATTATAGCGAAAAGCAGCATTAAACATATATTTTTCAGGTTCCTGATAACTGTAATTCAGATTCAGATTATGCATGAACATACGGCCCCGTGCCGGTTCTCCAATTTCTACGCGGTTTAATGATGTCCCGTCTGCCAAATGGAATTCTTCTTCATTATTACGTTTCAGTCCGTAGAAATCGCGCGGACCGATCCGATAGTAAGCACCCCACTCCGATTTTTTATGATTCACCTTAGCCGACGCATTATATTCTCCCCACATAGCATTCAATCCCTGTGCCATATCCACAGCAAAACTACCTCCGGTGTCCGGACGGCGCACGATATAATCCAATACAATATCGGCGTTTCCATAACGAAGCCCCGGATTATCATGATACTCTATACGGATAATATCAGAAGGAATCAAGGCCTTTATATCTTCCTGTTCAACCTTCACCCCGTTAATACGTAATTGAACCACCCCATTTCCCGGCATCTTAATCTGGTTGTTCAACACATCTACCTGAACACGCGGCAACATCATTTGCTGAAGCAGATCCATTCCATTAGAAGAAGCCTTCAACTGACGTTCGGAAGGAAAAACAATCTTGCGATCCATACGACTTGTCTGTCCTGATGCAGTAACTGTTACATTATCCAGAGACACAGCCGCGTCTCCCAGCAAAATATCGCCAAGTACAACGCTCTTAGAAAAACCATCCAACGTTATATATCCTGTATTATATCCAAGACTGGAAACGACTAATATATAATTGCCTGGCATTACTTTATCAAGCGAAAAATTCCCCTTTTCATTTGTAGTCGTGCCCTGAACAAAAACCGAGTCGCGCGTTTGCAATACTACATTGGCAAATTCCAATGTCTCATTGCTTTGGGCATTTTTCACTTGTCCTTTTATCATTAAATTTTGGGCAAAAACTTCTGTTACCATGCAGCAAAGCAGCACGATCACCATACTTATCCGTTTCATAATGCTATTGTGTTATTTCTTCTTCGCAGGATGGTCCGTCCCGCTTGTAATTTGTTTTTGTTGATAAGACGACACAACACCATTACTGGTTACATTTCAAAAGCAAAAAATCCTAATAAAACTCAGAGATCATTCAGCAACATCCATATATATAGATTTTTATGTATGTTTGCATCAGATAAATTTATTATTTTGAAAAGCTACCTTTATGGATATATTAAACGGATGGATCAGTGGAATAAATGAAATTCTTTGGTCATACATATTAATCGTTATGTTATTGGGTTGTGCCGTATGGTTTACCCTGAAAACCCGTTTCGTACAATTCCGCATGATCGGGGAAATGATTCGTTTATTAGGAGATTCCGGTACCACGCATAATAAGGAAGAGAAACATGTTTCTTCGTTTCAGGCATTTGCCGTATCACTGGCCAGCCGTGTAGGCACAGGCAACCTGGCAGGCGTAGCAACTGCAATTGCAGTTGGCGGCCCGGGAGCCGTATTCTGGATGTGGCTGATTGCTTTGCTGGGTTCGTCAAGTGCGTTTGTAGAATCTACTTTGGCACAATTATATAAAAGAAAAGGGAAAGAATCGTTTATCGGCGGCCCGGCCTACTACATGCTGTACGGACTGAAACTGAGATGGATGGGAGTATTATTTGCCATATTGATTTCCATTACATTCGGCTTTGCCTTCAACTCGGTACAAAGCAATACCATTTGTGCCGCATGGGAAGGGGCATTTGGCATAGACCACGTTCTGGCAGGAGTAATTATTACAATACTCACCTTACTTATCATATTTGGAGGCATACAGCGGATTGCTAAAGTGAGCAGTATCGTTGTTCCGGTAATGGCGTTAGGATATATCGCCCTGGCATTGGGAATCGTCTTATTCAATATCACCCGGTTACCCGAGGTATTCGAAACCATCATTGCTAATGCTTTCGGTTGGGAACAAATGGCCGGAGGAGCTGTAGGGGCTGCACTTATGCAAGGTATCAAGCGAGGATTATTCAGTAATGAGGCAGGTATGGGATCGGCTCCCAACGTAGCAGCCACAGCAGATGTGTCGCACCCGGTAAAGCAAGGATTAATACAGGCCTTGGGCGTATTTACCGACACATTAATTATATGTACGTGCACAGCATTTATTATCCTGTTCAGCGGTGCGCCGCTGGACGGTTCCATCAATGGCGTACAACTCACACAACATGCCCTGACAAACGAAGTTGGCAATATAGGCAGTATTTTCGTGGCTTTAGCAATTCTGCTTTTCGCTTTCAGCAGTATTATTGGTAACTATTATTACGGAGAAGCAAATATCCGTTTCATCACTTCAAGGAAAAGCATATTGTTTCTTTACCGTCTGCTGGTAGGCGGCATGGTCATGTTCGGAGCATTGGCAAGCTTGGATCTGGCATGGAGCCTGGCGGATGTTACAATGGGGCTGATGACAATCTGTAATCTGATAGCCATCTCTTTACTCAGCAAACAAGCGTTTCTCTTACTAAAAGATTATCTTTTACAGAAAAAGAAAGGCATTAAAAACCCGGTATTTTCCAAATCCGATATACCGGAGCTCAAAGGGGAAATAGAATGCTGGTAAAAACCATTATTCATAAATAAGACTTGATAAATTATCGAGGGCAAAAATTTCATTTGCTACCTCCTGTATCTCTTCGGCTGTCAGTTTTTCTACCTTAGCGAACACTTCGGATAATGTATCATAACGATTATAATGAAGAAAGCTTTTCCCCAGACCTAAAAAAAGACCTTCACGATTGTCGCCCGACACACCTAATTGTCCAATAACCTGTTTCTTCGCAGCACTCAATTGCGTTGCCGACAATTTCACATCACGTAATTTATCCAGTTCCTTATGCACAAGCCGGATCGCTTTTTCTTTATTTTTAGGATCGGTACCGAAGTAAATACTTGCCAGTCCGGTATCGGTATAAGAGGTGACATTAGACTCTACGTTATACACCAATCCGTTTTTTTCCCTGAGCGATACATTTAAACGGTTATTCATTCCCGGACCGCCCAATAAATTATTAAGGAGAAACAACGGAATACGTTTCTCATCAAACATACTGTAAGCCCGGCCTCCAATCAGCACATGTGCCTGATGCGTATCTTTATGTATTTTTCTTTCACAGGGAAGAATAGGGCCAGGTGCTTTACGGACACGTTCAGCCATCGGAAATGAGATTCCCGTCAAGGCATTTTCAGCCATTTTCACGATCTTACTAAAAGAGATACGTCCCATAGAGAAAAACACCATGTTTTCGGGAGCATAAAAACGACGCATAAAAGAACGTCCTGATCCGGAGTCAAAGCTCAAAAGGGATTTTTCATCCCCTAATATGTTATGCCCTAATGCGTGATCCTTAAAGAGCAGGTTTTCAAATTCATCAAATATCAATTCGGAGGGACTGTCTTCATACGAATTAATTTCGTCCAGAATCACATCCACCTCTTTTTCTATCTCTTGTTCCGGAAATTGAGAATAAAATATCAGGTCGATAAGTAATTCAAAAGCCCGCCGGTAATGTTCCTCCATAAAAACAGAATACACAAAAGTCTCTTCTTTTGTTGTATAAGCATTTAGCTCTCCGCCCACATTCTCCATCCGGTTCAGGATATGCCAGGCTTTCCTCTTCTTCGTTCCTTTAAACACCATGTGTTCCACAAAATGAGCCAAGCCAAATTCGTCTGCATTTTCATCACGCGTACCGGCATTAACCGCAAATCCGCAATAAGACACAGGAGAATCGACAGGAAGATGAACAATCCGAAGCCCGTTAGATAATGTATGAGAAAAGTATTCCATTTCTACCTTTACTTAAATTACGCCGCAAAAGTACATATAATATATTGTTCTTTTTACAAAACACAAAAGTATATCCATGTTTGCCTTTAATCCATTTATCATAAACGATCGGGATCGTTTTTCAAATTCATCCCGATGATTTTCTAAAATGATCGGGATGAAATTATAAGGTTCTTATTATGCGAGTATCACCAAAAGTAGGTACTTTTGCAAATCGGTATTAAAAAACAATCAGGCCGTTAAATATTACAAACGACAGTTATGACACACGAGAGCATCTCTTTATTATTGGAACAGGAAGCCCAAGCAGTACGTAATATTCCTATTTCTCCGGGTTATGAAGAAGCCGTATCACTCATTACACATCACGTACACAAACTGGGAGGAAAGCTGATTACGAGCGGAATGGGCAAAGCCGGACAAATCGCGATGAACATCGCTACAACTTTCAGCTCTACCGGCACTCCCGCATTCTTTCTGCATCCAAGCGAAGCCCAACACGGCGATCTGGGCATTGTCAGGGATAATGACATTATGTTGCTTATATCCAATTCCGGCAAAACACGTGAGTTAGTCGAATTAGTAGAATTGACACAAGGATTGGCTCCCGATATGAAATTTATCGTTATAACCAGCAATCCGGATAGTCCTTTAGCCAATGCGGCTACAGTCTGTTTGTTAACCGGTGCTCCTAAAGAAGTTTGTCCTTTAGGGCTTACGCCTACCACATCCACAACCGTAATGACCGTTATTGGAGATATTCTGGTAGTCAGCACGATGAAGCGTATTAACTTCAATAATAAAGACTACGCCAAACGGCATCATGGCGGCTATTTGGGATCAAAAAGCCGCGAACAAAGCAAAAATGAATAATACGCTATGAGAAAAGTAATTGGCATCGGAGAAACTATCCTCGATATCATATTCAAAGGAGACCAACCGCATACGGCCGTACCGGGAGGATCTGTATTTAACGGGCTGGTATCATTAGGGCGGATAGGCGTCCCGGTTTCTTTTATCAGCGAAATAGGAAATGACCGGGTCGGGGAAATCATACGAAAGTTTATGGAAAAGAACCATATTTCTACCGACTTTGTAGATTGTTTTCCTGATGGAAAAAGCCCTGTTTCTTTAGCTTTCCTGAATGATGAAAATAATGCCAATTATATCTTTTATAAAGATTATCCGGCACAACGGCTCGAAGTTGCATTACCCCGTATCAATGAAGACGATATATTCATATTCGGTTCTTACTATTCCCTTAATCCGGTATTAAGAAACCGGATGATTGAATTTTTACAATACGCACACGAAAGAAAGGCCATTATTTATTATGACCCGAATTTTCGCAAGGCGCATGCCCACGAAGCAATCCGCCTGACTCCAACCGTTCTTGAAAACCTTGAATATGCAGATATAGTACGCGGTTCGGATGAAGACTTTCTAAATCTGTTTGGCAAAACAGACATGCAAACCGTATATAAAGAACATATCAAATTCTATTGCAGCCGTTTTATTTCGACGCATGGCGAAAACGGAGTAAACCTATTCACCAATACGATGAATGAGCATTTTGATGCCCCTTCCATTCGTCCCGTAAGTACAATAGGAGCCGGCGATAATTTTAATGCAGGAATTATTTTCGGCCTGTTGCAACAAGATGTACGCTATGCGGACCTGAATACGTTAAGTAAAGAAAAGTGGGAGAAAATCATACGCTGCGGTATGGATTTTGCATCGGAGGTATGTCAAAGCTATAACAATTACATATCCGAAGAATTTGCAGCCACTTATCCGAGACAGTCTTAAATAACATTAAGCCAGGCTACAAAAGATTCCGTTTTTATTATCTTTGTAAACAAAGCATATTGTAAAACAACGATGATTGGTAAAATTCTTTTTTTATTCACCAGTATAACTACACTTATAGGATGTACTTCCAATACGCCGGATATACATTCCCTTTGTTTACGCGACGACATTGGCAATTACATAATCAAATGGGAAACAGATCCTCAGATTGAAGGGACACTGAAAATATATGTTTCCGATAATCCTGAAACATTCAACACGGCAATTCCGGCCGGATACGCAAATATCAGGGATGGTGTCTCCACTTATATTACAAATGACAATATCACCCGGAAATACTTTCTATTGTCATTCAATGATAAATATTACCAGAAAGTAGGCGCCCGGTCTGTTATAATGGATAGCATACAAAATCTCCGCGATTTAGGGGGGTATTTCAATAAGCATAATAAAATGACTAAATGGGGCAAAGTTTTTCGTTCCGGACAATTAAGTTCCTTAACCGAACTAGACACCATCCGACTGAACAACCTTGGAATAAAAACGATTATCGATCTTCGCACAGACCAGGAGATTGCCGCAGCCCCTATCCGTTACAGCAATGCAAATATTGTTCATATACCCGTTTCCGCAGGGAAAATGGCAGAAATACCTCAACGTATCAAGGAAGATAAAATAAAAAAAGGGGATGCCATCCTTTATATGCAAGACCAGTATTTGCAATTCGTAACAGACAACAGTGCACAGTTTGCAAAGGCATTAGCTCTATTTGAAAATGCAGACAATTACCCTATCCTGTTTAACTGTTCTTTAGGCAAAGACCGCTCAGGCTTTCTTGCATTCATATTACTTTCCGCGTTAGGAATACCCGAAGATATCATTGAACAGGATTATTTAGCCTCCAACAACTATATCGATGTAGGGCATCTCGCTTATCAGGCTCGTGATCTCAGCACAGATGCCCAGGAAAGCATAACAGTCCTGCTCACAGCGAATATATCTTTAATGGATCTGACCTCCCAAAAAATTATAAAAGAATACGGGTCAGTAAACAAATACCTGTCAAAAGGTTTAGGATTAACAGAAAAGAAACGTGAACAAATAAAAGATATGCTTCTATATTAATGTGTATCAAAATTATTTGCGTACCTTTGCACGTTCTGAATATTATACACAATATATAACATCGCATTTTGAAAACATTTGAAGAATTAGGAGTTGCCGCACCTATATTAAAGGCAATTCAAGAAATGGGCTACGAATCGCCCATGCCCGTACAAGAGGAAGTGATTCCTTTCTTACTGGGAGAAGATAATGACGTAATCGCACTCGCACAGACAGGAACAGGGAAAACTGCAGCATTCG
Organism: Parabacteroides provencensis; assembly: GCF_900232875.1. NCBI lineage: Bacteria > Pseudomonadati > Bacteroidota > Bacteroidia > Bacteroidales > Tannerellaceae > Parabacteroides > Parabacteroides provencensis. The sequence goes on from NZ_LT960489.1 coordinate 892,991, forward strand.
GTTTGCCGATCCTACAAAAAATTGACGTTCATATATATCAGCCACAAGCTCTTATCCTATGTCCTACCCGCGAACTTTGTTTGCAGATCGCAGACGATCTGAATGATTATTCCAAATATATCGATAATCTGAAAGTATTACCCGTATATGGCGGATCAAGCATAGAAAGCCAGATAAAGATGCTGAAAAGAGGAGTGCACGTAGTAGTTGCCACTCCGGGACGTCTGCTGGATTTAATGAACCGTAAAACGGTAGATCTTAGCAATATAAAGAATGTAATTCTGGACGAAGCGGACGAAATGCTGAACATGGGCTTTACCGACAGCATTAACGCAATTCTGGCGGAAGTTCCTGCTTCACGCAATATGCTACTGTTCTCTGCTACAATGCCACAGGGCATTGCCAGCATTACAAAGAAATACATGAACAACCCGAAAGAGATCGTTATCGGACGGAAGAATGAGGGCAATAAAAACATCAAGCATGTTTACTACATGGTTCATGCGCGCGATAAATACCTGGCGCTAAAACGTATTGCAGACTTTTACCCCAACATATACGGTATCATTTTCTGCCGTACACGTAAAGAGACACAGGAGATTGCCGATAAGCTGATACAGGATGGCTACAATGCCGACTCCTTACACGGAGAACTGAGCCAGGCGCAGCGCGACTATGTAATGCAGAAGTTCCGCGTAAAAAACATCCAACTGCTGGTAGCAACAGATGTAGCAGCCAGAGGACTGGACGTTGACGACCTGACACATGTTATTAATTATGGCTTGCCTGATGAAGTGGAATCATACACACACCGAAGCGGACGTACAGGACGTGCAGGCAAAACCGGTATCTCCATCGCTATCTGCCATATAAAAGAAAAAGGCAAAATCCGCGAAATAGAACGCATACTGAACAAGAAGTTCGAAAAAGGAGAAATCCCGAGCGGACATGCAATCTGCGAAAAGCAGTTGTTCAACCTGGTAGACCAGATTGAGAAAGTAAAAGTAGACGAAGAAGAAATCGCTTCACTTATGCCCTCCATCTTCCGTAAACTGGAATGGCTGGACAAAGAAGACATTATCAAACGCGTTGTATCCATGGAATTCAACCGCATGATAGACTATTACAAAGATGCAGACGAAATCCATGTAGTAGACGAACGCAGTTCACGATCTGAACGCGGAGAGAGAGGGGAACGCGGCAGTCGTCGCGGCCATGAAGCAGAAGAAGGCTTTGCACGCTTTTTCCTTAACTTCGGTAAAGCGGACGGATTATTCCCGAACCAACTGATAGAACTTGTCAACAAATGCGTTCCCGGCAAAGTACGCATCGGCAAGATAGATTTGCGCGACAACTTCTCATTCTTTGAAGTAGAAGAAGGCGAATCAAAGCGCGTTATGGACAGTATGAACGGCTTCGAAATAGAAGGCCGCCGTATTTCCGTGGAACCGGCACAAGCCCAGAAAGGCGCAGGAGGAGACCGCAAAGGACGCGGAGGAAGCAGCTTCAAAGGCAAACGCGACGGCAGAGACTTCGGAGGAGGAGATCGCAAAGGACGCAGCTCGGATAAACCCTGGCGCAGAAGTTCTTCCGAACGGGACGCAAGGAAGAAAAGATTTAACAGATAAAACAACTAAGCGGTATCTTTACAAGGTATCGCTTTTTTTATATCTTTACACGCTGTTCCTAAAAACATACAACAATATGAATAAAATAGTTAACCTTGTCCTCGCTCTGCTAATTTGCGGGGGACCCGTCATTGCACAGGAAATTGAATACTCACAGCCTGTTAATTCTCCGGAAAGTTGCACCAGCATCATGGTGGGAAAGAAAGCATCGGCAGACGGCTCTGTCATAACCAGCCATACATGCGACGGCAATTACCGCACATGGATGGATATCATACCGGGAACTACACACAACAACGACACCACTGTTGCTATCTATACCGGCAGGATGCACACCGAATACTACAACGATCAGAACCGGATGGAATATAAAGGCTCCATCCCCGAAGCGCATACCACCTACCGATATCTTAACACAGCCTATCCCTGCCTGAATGAAAAACAACTGGGCATAGGCGAGACCACCATCTCCGGCCGCAAAGAACTGGAGAACCCCAAAGGCATGTTCGTAATTGAAGAACTCGAAAAGATAGCCTTACAACGCTGCACAACCGCCCGTGATGCCATCCGCCTGATAGGCGAACTGGTTGCCAAATACGGTTATGGCGATTCAGGCGAATGCCTTACCATTGCAGACACCCGCGAAGTATGGCACTTTGAACTCTTTGGAGAAGGGCCCGACAAAATAGGCGGTGTATGGGCTGCCGTACGCATACCCGACGATCATGTAGGCGTATCGGCCAACATCCCACGCATTTCGACTCTCGACCTAAAAGACAAGGACAACTGCATGGCCTCGGCCAACGTTTACGACGTAGCCCGCAGACTGGGATACTGGGACGGCAAAGAGCCCTTCAAGTTCTGGAAAGCATACGCGGGCGCCAATTACTTTGGAGAACCGAAATCATTCAGCGTACGCGAATACTTCATTCTGAATGCGCTTGCCCCTTCGCTAAAGCTGTCGTTCGACCAGGAAGAACTGCCAATCAGCGTAAAACCGGACAAGCCTGTAAACGTTACCGACGTAATGGCCCTGCTTCGCCAAACATACGAAGGGACGGAATGGGACGTCACCAAGAACCTGAAGGTAGCCGTAAAGGACAAAGAAACAAACACGACCGACACCATCATCAGCCCCGCCGCCAATCCGTGGATGCCAACAGACATGATCAATATGCTGAACGCCGTCCGCGAAGGCGCCGTGACGCGCAACCGTCTGGTAGCCGTACCCCAATGCTCCTATTCCACCGTGATACAACTAAGAAGCTGGCTGCCCGATGCCGTTGGAGGCGTAGTATGGATGGCATTGGACAACCCCGGCGAAAGCCCCCGCTTCCCAATCTTCTGCGGAACAACAAAGCTGCCCGAACCCTTCAACATCTGCGGGCAACACCGCCACCGCGACGATGCCGCCATCTGGAAATACCGCAAAGCAAATAAGCTAGCCACCGTACGCTGGGGCTTGACAAAGGAATTCGTAAACCAGGGCATCGCCCACTTTGAAGAAAAAGGACAAGCAGAAATGCCCTTTGTAGAAAGCCGCTACCAAGCCATACGGGCAGAAAAGGGCGACGCTGCCGCCAATGCCTTCCTGACCGGATATACGGCCGACTTTGCCGGAGCCACCATGCAACACTGGCAAAACCTTGCCGACGAGTTCTGGAAAATATTTGCAAGAGGATTCTAATAATTTACACATATGAAAACACTTGTTTTATCCTGTGCCCTCCTGCTGGCTGCCGGCGGAGCCTATGCACAAGGCTACCAATTCACCGAAGTGGTCAAACTGCCGGCCACGCCTGTAAAGAACCAGGCATCAACAGGCACATGCTGGTGCTTTGCCACCACATCATTCCTCGAATCCGAGCTGCTGCGTATGGGAAAAGGCACGTACGACCTCTCCGAAATGTTCATCGTACGCCAGAAGTACATGAACCAGTTGCAAGACAACTACCTGCGCGAAGGAAAAGGCAATATCGGGCAAGGAAGCCTCTCGCACACCTACAAACACGCCTTCGACCAGGTAGGCGTAGTACCCGAAGAGGCCTACACAGGCATCAACTACAATTCGGATCGCCATAACCACGGCGAACTGGTCAAGTACCTCCACGCCATAGCCAACGTGGCCATACAACTACGCCACCGCAGCCCCGAATACGACAAGCTGATAAACAACCTGTTCGACACCTATCTGGGCAAACTCCCCGAAAAGTTCACCTACAAAGGGAAGGAATACACCCCCAAAACGTTTGCCGCCTCCCTTGGGCTCGACATGGACGATTATATCGAACTAACCAGTTTCACGCACCACCCCTACTATAAACCGTTCAGTCCCGAAGTGCCCGACAACTGGGAACACGAGCTAATGTATAACCTCCCGCTCGACGAATTGATATCCGTAATAGACAGCGCCCTGGGCAACGGCTATACCGTATGCTGGGACGGCGACGTAAGCGAAAAAGGCTTCTCCTTCAAAAACGGTGTAGCCATCAACCCCGAAGTCGTAAAAGTAGAAGACTTCTCTACCACCGACCGCGCCCGTTTCGAGAAGATGGACATGAAAGAACGCCTGGACGAAGTCTACAAGTTTGAACAACCCTGTCCGGAAATAAACGTCACACCCGAAGTACGCCAACAAGGCTTCGAAGCCTTTGTCACCACCGACGATCACCTGATGCACATCACCGGCATCGCCAAAGACCAGAACGGTACAAAGTATTACATCACCAAGAACTCCTGGGGGACAGACCGCAACGCCTTTGGCGGCTACCTCAACATGTCGGACAGCTTCGTACGTGCCAAGACCATCTACATCATGGTACACAAAGATGCCATTCCGGCCGGCACACGAGCCAAGCTAAAGCTCTAACCCGGCTCCTCCTCTAGCGTACACCATACACCCGTCCGAAGCCTCGGACGGGAGACATCATACCCCTCCTACCGCATCAATCTCCCTAGGTAGGGAGATGATTGCTCCCTAAGTAGGGAGATTATTTCTCCCTAGCTAAGGAGATTATTTCTCCCTAGGTAGGGAGCTTCGTCCGGGAGCCTAGGCACAGACACCATGGAAGCCTGGGCACAAGCCTACCGGGAGTATGCTAAAGACGCCTCCGAACTGGGAGGTCACGGATAATTATACTACCTTTGCGAAAAACAACAAGGCAAGCATGGCAAAGAATAAATACTACGTCGTATGGAAAGGAGTTGCTCCGGGCGTCTATGATAATTGGGCAGACTGCAAAGCCCAGGTAGAAGGACAAGACGGCGCCAAATACAAATCGTTCGAAACCGAAGAAGAGGCCGTCGTTGCCTACGAAAAAGGCTACATGCACTACCTGAAGACAACGGCCTCCTCCAGAGCCGCGGCAAAACTGTCGCCGGCACAACCCGTCGGGAAGCCCATCAACGAAAGCCTGGCTGTAGACGCCGCCTGCAGCGGCAACCCGGGCGACATGGAATACCGGGGTGTATACACCGCAACAGGGCAAGAGGTCTTTCGCATAGGCCCCCTGAAGCGGGGAACAAACAACATCGGCGAATTTCTGGCCATTGTACACGGGCTTGCCTTTCTGAAACAAAACGGTAGCGACCTTCCCCTCTATTCGGATAGCCGCAACGCCATCCTCTGGATACAGAAGAAGAAGTGCAAGACCCTACTCGAACGCGAACCTGCCAACAAACCCATATTCGACCTCATAGAACGTGCCGAACGCTGGCTCAACACAAACACCTACACCACCCGCATCCTTAAATGGGAAACCTCCGAATGGGGAGAAATACCGGCGGATTTCGGAAGGAAGTAAACCCGCCTGTCTTACTACATTTATACACAACAAAACAACACGCCAGATGAACAAACTAAGAAGCTGGATAAACCATCCTGTATTACGACAAGAGAGTACGCTCTTTTGGATATGGACTGCCTCGGCGGTTCTTTTTGCGGCCGCTAAATTGCTTATCGGCAAATACAACAATTACAAGATTTTCGAGAACGTATTCCACCATGCCGTCAACGGCCTGCCCCTCTATCTGGAATACCCGGCCGAATATTACGACGTGAACCATTACGGCCCCTTTTTCAGCCTGGTAATTGCCCCTTTCACCCTGCTGCCCGACTGGCTGGGAATGGTCTTCTGGATTGTAGCAAACACGATGTTTCTGTTCTACGCCATTCGCCAGCTACCTCTTACACACAACCAGCGGATATTTATCTATTGGTATTCACTTTGCGAATTAATGACAGCCCAGGGAATGCAGCAATACAACATTTCGGTGGCTGCATTTATCATACTGGCGTATGCTTTCATCAAACAGAAGAAAGACTTTTGGGCAGCATGTGCTATCATGTTCGGCGCTTTTATCAAGATATATCCTATTGCAGGTCTGGCGTTCTTCTTCTTTTCCAGGCATAAAACGAAGTTCATCTTATCCTGTTTCTTCTGGGCAGCCTTGTTCCTCACGATTCCGATGCTCTACGCGCCGGGCCCCGATTATATATTATCTCAGTACATCCAATGGTTTGAACGTTTGGGGGTAAAGAACGAACTGAATATGTTTGCCAAATCGCAAAACATTTCGTTGCTGGGAATCGTACGCAAACTGTCGGGCAACGCTTCATATAGCGACTTGTGCCTGATTATACCGGGACTAGTGCTTTTCTTTATCCCCTACCTGCGGATATCACAATATAAGCACCTCAACTTTCAGCTCATGCTGCTGGCTAACGTATTGCTGTTTGTGGTATTATTCAGTACCGGAAGCGAAGCCAGCGGATATATCAGCGCCATGATAGGGGTTGCTTTGTGGTACCTTGCCAGCCCCTCACCTCACCGGACATACAATCGCTGGCTGATGATAGCCACGCTTATCATCGTAGGGCTGTCTACTACAGAGCTGGTGCCTCCGTTTATACGACACAATTTTATAGTCCCCTACGTAATAAAGGCGTGGCCTTGTACGGTTGTCTGGTTAACAATAGGCTATGAAATGATTTGCCTGGACTTTTCGGCTAAGAGGTCATAGATACTTATCCACCCCGTTGGTGCACCTTATGACCTGATGGCTGCTTTGGCCTTCCATATACTTGAAGTTCTTATCGGCATTCTGCATGTATTTATCTTCGTGCCACAGGTGGTAGACTATGCCGGCAAACTTGAGGTAGCGCTTTACGCATCCACTGGCCAGGAGGCGGTTGGCAAAGTCGTAATCCTCGCCTCCCCAACCTTCGAAGAACTCGTCGTAACCATTTATCCGAATGTAGTCTTCCTTATAAAAGGACATATTACAACCCAACCCGGGAGAAGCGTGCTTGCGATAGCGAGGCGCCAGAAACGAGGACAGGTGTTTGAAGTGGAAGCCATTCTCCGGCTTGCTTTCAATGCCTTTAGTCCAAGGCCATATCCGGGGAGCACGCCGCTCAAGGCATATCTTCGCGGTGAGTTCACGATTCAGATTGACGCGTCCGCCCTTTACATAGATACCTTTCCCGGACAGGCGTATGTGGTCTTCCACAAAGCGGGGATGAAGGAAAATATCTCCGTCTATTTCTATAATATAGTCGCCCGAAGCAGCCGCCACGCTTTTATTACGCATCATTGCCAGGCGGAAGCCATTGTCTTCCTGCCAGACATGCACAATGGGGACAGGAAAGCCGGCTTTCAGACGTTCTATCAGTTCTTTGGTTTCATCCTTCGAACCATCATCACCTATTACTACCTCGTCGGGCAGCACCGTTTGGTGTCTGATACTGTCGAGGCAAACTTCCAAAGCGTCCGGACGATTATAAGTAGAGACAATCAGGGATACATTCATTGTGTAAGTATTTAGATTACATTAATTATGGCAATAAAGGTAAATACTATTTCCTTTCCTGCCAAAGTAATCCCTATATTTGCACCACTGTACACATTCATAGTTTAGAATAATGACACAAGACGACAAGCGATTCTCCATACTCATCCCTACCTGGAACAATCTGGGTTACCTCAAACTGTGCCTGGAGAGCATCCGTAAGAACTCTACTTACAAACACCAGATACTGATTTATGTAAACGAAGGTTCGGATGGCACCGCAGACTGGTTGAAGGAGAACGAAGAATATGAATACATCCACAACAAAGAGAATGCCGGCGTCTGCTGGGCACTCAATGCCTTGCGAACACGGGTAAAGACGGATTATATCCTTTACATGAATGACGATATGTACGTCTGCCCCGAATGGGACAAAGTGTTGTGGGAAGAGATCCAAAGGATGCCGGACAATAAGTTCTTCCTGTCCGCCACGCTGATACAGCCGCGCCCTTTTTTCTGCAAAAGCGTCATTGCCCCTGCTAATTTCGGAGAGAGCCTCGAGACATTCAGAGAGCAGGACTTATTGGATAACTACCGCACATTGCCACATACGGACTGGTTCGGTTCTACCTGGCCTCCTAATGTGGTGCATAAAGAAATGTGGGATCTGGTAGGAGGCTACAGTGTAGAGTTCTCTCCCGGCATGTATAGCGATCCCGACTTTTCGGCCAAGCTGTGGATGGCAGGCGTACGTATCTTCAAGGGTCTGTCCGAAAGCCGGGTGTATCACTTCGAATCCGTTTCAACAGGCCGCGTAAGGAAGAATAACGGCAGTCTGCAATTCCTGCAGAAATGGGGTATCACATCCGCCTCTTTCATGAGAGATATCCTGAGACGCGGAGAGCCTTTCGATGCCGGCAAAATAGGCAAACCCAACGAATTGCTACTAAAGAAAGACATTTCACGCAGCCGGTTGAAGAAGTGGCTTTGCGCTTTCAAGAAGAGCGGACAGGCAAAAGCGCTCTGGGAATAAGGTTAAAACAATCTATAATATAAGAACTGAACTATGCATTTAGGAGTTATCTTACCGCATACCAAATTATACGGCGGCGTAAAACGCTTTCTGGAATTAGGTAACATATTTATTGAGAAGGGACATTCGTTTACGGTCTATACTCCCGACGGAGCCTCTCCCACCTGGTTCAATTTCAAAGGAGAGACAAAGCCTTTCTCTATGCTGACGGAAGATTCTATTGACGCTTTGTTTACCACCGAAGTAAAATTCATAGAACAACTTACCACAGCCAATGCCCGACGGAGAATACTTTACCATGTCCGCATCACCGAGAATCTGAAACCCTTCCTGAAGCATGGAGGAGTAGAGATATTTGCCTGCTCGTCCAATATCTACCTGCACGACAAAAAGAAATACGGCATCGAAGCGTTCAAGGCATTGGGTGGAGTTGATACTTCCAACTACAAGGCAAAGGAAAGCTATGCAGTAAAAGACCGTCCATTTGTAGTCATGGCCTACGGGCGCCTGGCCGAACGGGTAAAGGGGACAAAGTATGTTGTCCGTGCATGCGAAAAGCTTTACAAGAAGGGGTACAACATCCGCATGTTGCTATTCGATACGGCAATCAGCGAGAAAGCGCAGGAGCTGATAAACAACTTCACGGCCAGTGTGCCGTTCGACTTCATCCAGAACCATCCGTTCGATAAGAACTCGGAGATATTTAACAAGGCCGATCTATTTGTTGCTGCCGAACGTCATGCCGGATGGTCTAACACCGTATCAGAGGCGATGGCATGTGCACTTCCGGTAATTGCCACCCAAGCCGGTACCAAAGACTTGCTGATAGACGGAGAAACAGGATTGCTCACCAAGCGATACACATTCCTGTTCCGCCGCAAGATTAAGAAACTGATAGAGGATGAGGCTCTACGCCAACAGCTCGGGCAAAACGCTTACCGACATGTGAAGAACTTCGACTGGCATGCATTGGCCGACCGTATTATTTCGCATCTCGAGGGAACAACAGGCGTTTGATGCGGCGCCTGTTATCACGGATTATGCTCTTTAATTCTACAAAGTTATTATGGGCAGATGAATACTGCACAAGCTGCTCCGCCATGCGATCGGCATCGGCATGGCTCAGTTTAGCATATTCTTTCGCAATGATCCGTAATTTATCGTCGGGCAGTTCCAGCATAGACAAGTTCTTCAGGCCTTTCTGCGTAGAGACAGGCTCGAAGCGTGTACGGTTCAGGTCTACCAGGTAGAAATGATAATTGCCGTCATCCTCTTTTCTAAGTAATGTATTACCGGGAGAATGGTCTATAAAGAAAATGCCTTTCTGATGGAAGTCGTAGGTAAAGCGGGCAAAAGCGCGGTATACATCATCTTGTTCTTCCTCCGGCAATTCTGCAATTTCACGAAACGTTATTACTCCGTCCAGCTGAAGGGAGATATAATAGCTATAAGTCAGCCCGATGGCATCCTTATAAAGAATGTATCCGACAGGGGCAGGAGTTCCTACACCCATTTCCATCATACGTTCTGCATAATCGTACGAACGTCTGGCTTTTGAAGGGCGCACATAGGCATACGCTACTCTATTGATGATATGCGGAAGCTTAAATGACTTAATACACATGCGGAAACCTCCAATATCCATCACCTTCAGCACATTGCGTCCGCTATAAATAAGTTCACCCTCTTTATCAAAACGCTCGGGGATGGAAAGGATTTCCTTCTCAAGATGAGCGTATGCCGAACTTATCCGATACTGCATGTTCATAAGCGGTTATCAACAATAGCAGGATCGATACAACCTTTCACATCATACACAACTCCATTAGGAATGGTCAAAGCCTGAATATCCAGCGCAAGGAATTCTTTATGAGCCACAGCAAGAACAACGGCGGCATATTTGTGTTCCGGGAGCTTGTCCGTTACTACCAGTCCGTATTCGTGTTCAACATCCCGGGGTTTAGCCCAGGGATCATAAATAGTCACTTTCGTTTCATAATCCTGTAAGGCTTTTACCACATCATAAACCTTTGTATTACGTACATCGGGGCAATTCTCCTTAAAAGTAAAACCCAATATCAGCACTTCAGCATTACGTACCGGCAGGTCCTTCTTTATCATACATTTCACTACCTGATTAGCAATATACTCCCCCATACTGTCATTTATACGCCGGCCGGCCAGGATTACTTCAGGATGATAGCCATAGTCTTGCGCTTTCTGAGCCAGATAGTAAGGGTCTACGCCTATACAATGTCCGCCTACCAAACCCGGTTTAAAAGGCAGGAAGTTCCACTTTGTAGCAGCGGCGGCAAGCACTTCACTGGTATCGATACCTATCAGATTGAATATCTTAGACAACTCATTGACAAATGCAATGTTTATATCCCGCTGCGAGTTTTCTATTACCTTAGCTGCTTCCGCCACTTTGATACCGGAGGCAAGGAAGGTTCCGGCTATAATAACAGAGTTATATACTTCGTCTATCTTTTTAGCCACTTCGGGAGTAGAGCCGGAAGTTACTTTCTTTATCTTCTCAACCGTATGTTCCTTATCCCCCGGATTGATACGCTCCGGAGAATAACCGGCATAAAAGTCTGCGTTGAATTTTAGTCCCGACACCTTTTCGATCACCGGAACGCATTCTTCTTCCGTAACTCCGGGATAAACAGTCGACTCGAAAACAACAATATCTCCTTTGCCTATCACCTTGCCCACGGTTTCGCTGGCTTTATACAAAGGAGTAAGATCAGGGGAATGATGACGGTCTACCGGAGTAGGCACACATACGATATAAAAATTACTGTCCTTTATATCATCCAACCGGCAGGAGCAATACAAACCTTTCTCTCCGGCGGAAGGCACTTTATCTATCAATACAGATTGCAGAACCGAGTCGCCTACCTCTAATGTAGAATCATGTCCGGACATCAGCTCTTCCACTCTGGCCTGCTTCGCGTCAAAACCAACGACCGGATACTTAGAAGCAAACAATCGGGCCAAAGGCAAGCCTACATATCCTAATCCAATAACAGCAATCTTTATATTCTCCATGTTACAGTCATTTAATAATCGATTTATTTCAGGTTCTCCCAATACCAGCGAACCGATTGTTTCAATCCTTCCCGCATACTGAACTGCGGATTATAGCCCAGCAGCCTTTTAGCCTTTTCTATAGAAGCTAACGAATGTGGTATATCGCCCAAACGGTTAGGGCCGTGTTCAACTTCAATAGCCGCTATAGCCGGATCAAAATCACTCAGGTACTCTTTCAAACAACCAACCAGTTGATTCAGTGTCGTCCTTTCACCAAAAGCCGTATTATATACAGTATTAAGCGCTTCCTTATTGGAAGTAGAGAGCGCCAGCATATTCATCCGAATCACATTGTCTATATAAGTGAAGTCTCTTGAATATTCGCCATCTCCATTTATAACAGGCGATTTATGCTCCATAAGCAGTTTTACAAACAAAGGGATTACTGCCGCATAAGCTCCGTTCGGGTCCTGGCGTCGCCCGAATACATTAAAATAGCGTAAACCAATGCATTCCATTCCGTACGTTTTGGAAAAGACATCCGCATACAGTTCATTTACATACTTTGTCACTGCATAAGGAGACAAAGGCTTTCCTATTATATCCTCTTCTTTCGGTAGAGTAACAGAATCACCGTAAGTAGACGAACTGGCTGCATAAATAAAGCGTTTTACTTTTGCATCACGTGCCGCTACAAGCATATTTATAAATCCACTGATATTAACAGCATTGGTTGTAATCGGATCTTTTATGGATCGTGGCACGGAGCCTAGCGCAGCTTCATGCAACACATAATCTACTCCTTCCACCGCTTTTTCGCAATCCGATAAATTACGGATATCTCCCACAATCAATCTGAAAGAAGGATTATTAAAATGCGAACTGATATTTTCGGGTTTCCCGGTTGCAAAGTTATCCAGACATACCACCTTATACCCTTCCTGCAACAAATACTCACACAGGTTAGAACCTATAAAACCGGCTCCTCCCGTTACTAAAATAGTTGATCCTTTTTTCATGACTTTATGAACTTATCAGCCTCTAAAAGACAATACTGAAAGGCAAAGATAAGATATTCTTCCCGAATAATTGGATTGTAAAAAAACTTTGTCTAGTTTTGCCCCATTCCCTTTTCTGCATCTCAGGTAATTTTGATATAAGGTAAAACAAATTAAATATGAAGTCTATACAACCGGCAGACATCGAATTAAGTTATATAATGCCAGTATTCTTTAATCAGAAAAATACAAATGTCTTAACTAATTTATTGGAAGATTATTCCAAAATAGCCCCGGCAGTCCTGAAACGGATTCAATTTGTTATAGTCGATGATTGTTCGCCTATACCTGTAACAGTTCCCAGTCATATTAATATTAACTACCAGATTTATCGTATAATAAGCGATATCCGCTGGAATCAGGGAGGTGCCCGTAATCTGGGAGTTGTAAAAGCAATCAGCCCCAAAATAATACTGACCGATTGCGACCACTTCTTCCCAGAAAAACTTTTATCACAAATATTAGACAGCAAAATACCACAACATACATTATATAAATTCAAGCGGGTTGATGCTAATGGAAATCAGCAACAATCCCCTTGTAATATCTTTTATACTTCCAAAATGACTTTCTTTTCTTCCTTAGGATATGATGAAGAATTTTGTGGCAATTACGGATATGAAGATGTTATGTTCCGTCATTTCCAGCACGCGATGGGGAATAAAATTAAATACTTTACCCGTTTCAAGAAAATTATTTCCAATACAATAGACCGTGAAAATTCTTATCACAGTCTCGTACGTGACACAACTACCAACCTAGCATTAATGGAGGCAAAACTACCATTATTAAAAAATAAAAATCCATTTCAGGCCCATAGCCGGTTATTCCTTAACTTTGAATATCAAAAAGTAGCAGAGAACTGGATACAACACAAACATGAGAAACAGTAAACTGAAACATAATCTTGTAGAGTTTGGTATTAGCCGCGCATTGCGTTTCCTGAACAAGAATCCCAGAGTCATTTTTTATCATGGCGTAGATTTTGCAGGAAATAACCATTCCCTGCACATCAACCCTGATATATTTGAACAGGAAGTAGCCTTTTTATCAAAGCACTACGAAGTAATATCCATTCATGAATATGAAAACCGCTTCCGTAATAACCAGTTTAATGGAAAAGAAATAGTTGTGACATTCGATGATGGATATAAGAACAATCTAACCATAGCTGCACCTATTCTAAAGTCTTTGAATATTCCTTTCACCGTATTTATTTCGACCAATCATATCGAAAACGGGAATTATTTCCCAACAACAATAGCACGCATGATTATACGGAATAATAATCTATCTTTTGTAAAGATAGATTGCCTTAAGCTTAAGGCGGAATTAAAGAACAACATGCAGAGAGAGGCTATTTGTGACGCTGTTATCCATATCTTAAAACATTCCAATATCCGGCTGGTTAATGAAATCTGCCATCAGCTAATTGAAAATATATCACATGATGAATATGAAGAATTATGTCATTTCCATAAGATAGAAGCTCCGATGAACTGGGAAGATGTCATAAAACTCCATACAGAATACAACTGTACAATCGGATCACATTGTAAAGACCACTTCATCTGTAATATCTACCAGACTGACGAAGAAACAAAAGCACAATTGAAAGGTAGCAAACAAATCATTGAAGAAAAGCTACATACTTCATGCGACTACCTGGCTTACCCAAACGGAATTTATAATAAAGGAGATGTCACAACTTATGCGCAGCATACAGCCAAAGAGGTCGGTTATAAACTTGCTTTTACAACTGTTACAGATCGTTTAAGTGCAAAAAGCAATCCAATGCTAATGCCCCGGTGTGCAGCACGTTTCGAAATGGATGATTTTATTATGAAGCTGGTATTAAAACCCAAAATACAATTTTAAAGCAGTTCTTTATATAGCTCTATTATACGGCTGGCAATTATTTCATCGGAAAAGTTCTTTACAAAAGCTTTACCAGATTCGGTCATCTTCTTTACCAAATCGGGAGAAGACAATACTTTAGCAATACTTTCTGCCATTCCCGAGTCATCATCAGGATCAACATAAATAGAATCAGGTCCTCCTGCTTCTTCCAAACATGAGCCTGTTGCCGCAATTACCGGTATGCCCGAATGCAATGCTTCAATTACCGGAATACCGAATCCCTCAAAATAAGAAGGATACACAAATAAAGAGGCTTGTTGGTAAATAGCCGGTAAATCTTCAAAAGGCACATGATTCAAAAGGCGGACACGGTCTGCCAGGTCATTTTCTTTCACATATTGTTCCACTTCGTCTGCATACTCCGTATGCTTGCCAATAGCAATCAGTACAACATCCTTGTCTATCTGCTTCATGGCTTTTACAGCCAAAAGTAAATTCTTTCGCCGTTCTATACTTCCCACATTTAATATATAGCGTTCCGGCAAGTTATAGGTTTTCCGGACAGCTGCTTTCTTCTCATCATCGGCGGGTTGTATAAAAGAATGATCGCAACCCTGATAAATAACTTTTATTTTATCAGCATCAATATGGAAAAAGCGGATGATATCTCTTTTTGTCATCTCGCTGATAGCAATTATGCGGTCTGCTTCACGGCAGGCTTTACGGAACTTATATGCATAGATAGAACGATCTATCCGGCTATAAAACCGGGGATAACGAAGGAATATCAGATCGTGAATTGTCACAACAGACTTAATACCCCGTTTCTTTAGTCCACAAGGCAGTTCATTACTTAATCCGTGAAACAATTCAATTTTATCTTTCTGTAGAACGGAAGATAATGCAACCGAACGCCAGAAAGCCTTCGGAAAGCATGTAATTAACCCGGAAGGATAATGAAAGCGTATCGCCTGACTGGTATTTACCTGTGCACGTAAATGGGCATCACCTTCACCCGGAGAGTAAAGTTCGTACAAATTACCAGGATAAAAAGAAGAAAGTATATTCACAATATACCTGCTATAATTACCTAACCCCGTCCTGTTGTGAGTTATACGCTTAGCATCAAACCCTATCTTCATAGCCTTTTTATCAAATAGACTTTTATCCTTTTATGTCGAGTATGGAAAATACTTTAGTCAGAATGGCTTCGGGCTTTATTTGTGTCAGGCAAGCCCAATCACCACGAAAGCATGGTTTATCTCCAAAAACAGAACACGGACGGCATGGCAAATCCACCTGTATGGAATCTTGTTCCTTCTGATGATAACCATAGAAGCCGGCATAAGGATGAGTCGCACCCCAAATAGACAAGACACGCGTTCCTACCAGAGAAGCAAAATGCATGTTAGCAGAATCCATGCAAATCAATAAATCTAATTGACTTATTAAGGCCAATTCATTGTCCAGCGTATAACGTCCGACAACATTTTTCAGTCGTGGATACTGAAATGCCCAATCCTCCAATACTGCTTCTTCGTACCCTTTTGCTCCAAAAAGAAATACCGTAATATCCTCTTGTTCTGCCAGCCGGGCAACCACCTGTTCCATGTCGTCAACCGGGTATATCTTCCCCCGATGCTTGGCAAAAGGGGCGACACCGATCCATTTACCGGTTTTTACTCCGGCAATTGTTTCCATCCCGGACAAATCGGCTGGTTTTTGTTCATAAAGAGAAATAAAAGATTCTGTATAATTTAGACCGGCAGCACGAAATACATCCGCATACCTTTCTATTACCGGACGAAGCTGTTTAAGATTTTTGTCCTTCTGGCTTGTCAGACGGGCACGTTCTTTACGTGTTTTATCCAATACAAAGACAGACTTACCTTTCATGCGGAAAAAGCTCCGTACAATAATCGAACGAATTACATTATGCAAGTCCAACACAATATCGTATTGATATTGCGACAATGCCGAAGCAAATTTAAGTAATCCGCCCAACGTCTTCTCTGAACCTTTCGTATTTATTCCTATAACATTTACATTATCCGGACGATTCATGAACACCGGAATCAGAAAAGCCTGGGTCAATACCGTAAAAGTATCTGCAGGATTACTCTTGGCCGCAGAATAAATTACCGGAACTGTCATTGCCACATCCCCGATTGCAGAAAGTCTGATTACCAATACATTTGCCATCTTATTTATTTCCGTATAATATAGGATTCAAAGCCGGATCATTATACATCTTCATCTGTTTGTACACCTTCATGTATTTACGGCCGGTTTTAATATCTGCCAGTAACTGGTCGAGAGCAGTAGAAAGGTCCTTTTTCTGTTCCAACAGGATGGCTAGTTTCTTTTCGCAACTAGCTTTGTGTTCAACATCCGCATCCGGCCGGTTCACTTCCTGTTGCATGTGATAAATTTTCAGAATTAAAATAGATAAACGGTCTACTGCCCAGGCCGGACTTTCGGTATTGATCGTTGCATCCGGCAAAACGTTTACATTTTTATATCTGTCCAGAAAGAAACTATCGATCAGCTCCACCAAATCGGTACGGTCCTGATTGGACTTGTCAATACGGCGTTTAATAGCCAATGCCCCGACAGGATCGATAGATGGATTGCGGATTATATCCTCCAGATGCCATTGCACAGCATCAATCCAGTTCTTCAGGTAGAGATAAAATTCTATACTTTTTACTTCATAAGGATTGTGTATCGTTGCATCAACATGATCGGTAACATGGTAGGCTTCCGTAGCTTGTTCGAAAATCCGGCAGCATTGTTCACTAAAATTCATATTTTCATTTCTTTTACCGTAAATACTAAGATGCAAAGGTAATGAAATCTTTTTAATTCATTCTTTTAGCATGTAGTCTTTCTTTGGGACGAATACGACTTTTACCCACGATGAAAATATAGGTTGACAATTGTCAACCATACGGTTAATAATTATCGGCCATACGGTTGACAATTGTCGGCCGCTTGGCTGATAGTTATCAGCTGAACTTTTCATCTTGTTATTCGTGCATGGATCGTTTACTGCAAACAAAAGGTTTTACCTGAAATCGTTCACATGCAGTGAATGATTTATTACTTTTGTACCGGAAAGAAATGATCTGAAACAACAAACAATGGCAAAGGACAAGCTAGTATCACCCGGTTTTTGCTATATATTGACGGCAAATTTTTTGTTATTTTTCGCCTTTTACCTCATATTGCCGATACTTCCTTTTTACCTGAAAGAGCAGTTTATGGCGGATAAGTCTATGATCGGATTCATCCTGTCATGTTATACAATAGCCTGTTTATGCATTCGTCCTTTTGCAGGCTATTTATTGGATACATTCTCCCGCCGTCCTTTATATCTGCTGGCATATTTTATATTTACCGCAATCTTCAGCGGCTATATGCTAGCTACGACATTAACGCTGTTTATTGCTTTACGTATTGTTCATGGTTTTGCCTTTGGCATGGTAACAGTATCCGGAAATACAATAGTGATCGACATCCTGCCTTCTTCACGCCGTGGCGAAGGCATCGGATATTACGGACTGGCCAATAATACGGCTATGAGCTTTGGGCCAATGATCGGATTATTCATGCACGGTACTTGCTCATACGAAATAATATTCACCTGTTCCCTACTGTCCGGAAGCCTGGGGCTCATTATGGCCTATATGGTAAAAACACCTTATAAACAACCGGTAAAACGCGAACCCATATCATTAGACCGTTTTTTCCTGGTAAAAGGAACATGGGCAGGAATTTCCCTGCTTTTACTTTCTATCCCTTATGGAATGACAACAACCTACGTAGCTATGTATGCAGAAGAATTGGGAATAACGGTCAATGCAGGGCTTTATTTCACCTTCATGGCAATAGGATTGGCAATATCAAGGCTTTTTTCAGGCAGACAAGTAGACAAAGGGCGGATTACATTAGTCATATCATTAGGTATGTATCTGGCCTGCATAAGTTTCTTTATGCTGGCGTCTTTACAGACATTGATGAAATGGGACCCTGGCTTTACCTCCTATCTCTATGTAGTTATAGCACTTTTACAAGGAGTGGCATTCGGTACAATGTTCCCGGCTTTCAACACCTTATTTGTCAATTTAGCTCCTAACAGCCAACGTGGTACGGCAACTTCCACTTACCTTACGAGCTGGGATGTAGGTATCGGTACCGGATTAATGATAGGCGGCTCCATAGCCCAGCGGTTCGGAGGTTTCGATTATGCCTATCTTTTTGGTGCCTGTTTAACCATCCTGTCCACTTTATTTTTCCAGATAAAAGCAAGTCCGCATTACAACAAGAATAAATTAAGATGACTTTAAACAATTAGAATATGAAAATAATAGCTGACAACACTGTTCCTTACCTGAAAGGCATAGCCGAACCTTTTGCCGAAGTCCTATATCTTAACTCTAAAGAATTTAATACCGAAACAGTCAAAGATGCTGACGCATTGATTGTACGGAGCATCGATAAATGCAATCGCAAACTGCTTGAAGGAAGCAAGGTAAAACTGATCACGACGGCTACTATCGGTTTCGACCATATTGATACAAAATATTGTGCTGAAGCGGGAATCACATGGAAAAATGCTCCGGGATGCAATGCCATATCCGTAGCACAGTATGTGCTGGCATCTATTGTAGCAATATCATTACACAAGAATGAATCATTGAATGGCAAGACCATTGGTATAATTGGTGTTGGCCATGTAGGAAAAGAGGTGGAAAAACTGTGTACAGCCTACGGCATGAAAGTATTACGAAACGATCCTCCACGGGAGGAAGCAGAGGGAAGAGCTGAATTCGTTTCACTCGACACAATAGCTCAAAAGGCAGATATTATTACCATACATGTGCCACTGACAAAAGAAGGGCGTTTCGCTACCCGCCATCTTGCCGACGAAGAGTTTTTCAACAAGTTAAAAAGAAACCCCTGGTTCATCAACTGTTGCCGTGGAGCAGTACACGACACGCAGGCATTGCTACAAGCTAAACGGGAGAACAAAATAAGCGAACTAGTTATCGATTGTTGGGAAAATGAACCGGACATTGACCGTGAATTATTAGAAGAAGCAATCATCGCAACTCCACATATTGCAGGATTTTCTGCTGACGGAAAAGCAAACGGAACAAGAACCTGTTTAGAAAATATCGGCAAGTTTTTTCACATCACAATAGAAAAAATAGGAGAAGTAACTCCACCCGCTCCTCAAAACACAATCATTGATTTGAATCGTTTTTCCACTCAAAGCAGAATAGAGCAAGCTATACTCGCAAGCTTTAATCCAACAGTTGTGGATAAAGCACTTCGAGAGGCGCCTGATAAATTTGAATGGTTCCGGACAAATTACAATCATCCCCGGGAGTTTAGGGCATATACAGTAATAAATGCCACCCCGGAAGAACAGCATCTACTACTTTCGTTAGGGTTCAACTCTAAATAGAAAACAAATACATGCCGAAATGAAACAGCCCTTACTCTTTTGCTTTATACTACTAACAACCCAATTTTCCATAGGTTTCTTTCAAAACAATAATAAATTAACCCTGGAATACATATATAACCAGACAATACTGGCTTTGGAGAAAGCAGTCACACATGCCGACACAGCAGAACTACAAGATCAGAGCAGGCTATTTATTATTTCTGCATACATAATTATATTGTTACTTCTTCTAGCTTGGCTTACCTATCGAAATAGTCAAATTGTCAGACATAAAAATAAAATTATAGCAAATCTGACTGATCAACTTATTTCTTGCAGGGACCAACTACAACAAGCTCGCGAAACAATCAAAGAACTAAGCCAATCAAATATCAAGTCGCCTGTAAAAGAGATCGTCTCAATAACAAATGAGCCTGCCGACAGCGACCTATTCGCAACATTACAAGAAATAATAGTTAAAGAAAAACTTTTCTTGCAACCAGATCTTACACGCGAATATCTTCTAAAACGAATAAAAACGGATAAAAACAGATTTGCCCGGATGCTCCAGGAAAATGCAAACAGCAACTTCAACAGTTACATTAACGATATGCGATTGGAATATTCCATGCTTTTAATGAAACAATATCCCCACCACACTATTCAAGCCATTGCGCAAGATTCAGGCATTAGCAATGTCAGAACCTACCACCGCCTTTTCAAAGAAAAAATGGGAATGACACCTGCGGAATATAAAGCTGCATTATAACATATTTAAAACCTCCTCTATCACATGCGGGTAATGAGCATATTCCAACGCATGCACTTTGGTTGCTACTTCTTCCGGAGTATCTGAAGAAAGAACCGGGCATGTAGCCTGAAAAATAATAGCCCCTTCATCATAATTCTCATCTATATAATGTATAGTAATACCAGATTCTTTTTCTTTGGCAGCAACGACAGCCTCATGCACGTGCATACCAAACATACCTTTTCCTCCATACTTAGGCAATAATGCAGGATGTATATTAATTATTTTTCCCGGATATGCTTTTAATAAAGCATCGGAAATCTTATTCATAAAACCAGCGAGAACAATAAAATCAATTTTATACTCGGTCAACTTTGCCAAGACAGCTTTCCCCTCAACAAATTCATCCCTGGAAAAGACAAATGAAGGTACTCCCAGCTTATTTACCCGGGCATGTACACCAACATTACGATTATTTGATAAAACAACTGCAACATTAACAGTTTCACTTTTAGCAAAATATCGGGCTATATTTTCGGCATTCGTACCCGAACCGGAGGCAAAAATCGCTATATTCTTCATATTTTTTGATGTTTTAGTGCACAAGAAAAGAAATAATGTGCAGTTTTCCGCATTTTTAGCTCATTAAATTTGTTTTGTAACATAAAAAATTCTTTTCTTTGCACTGCAAATTTAAAAAGTATATTCGTATTTATTAATCTAAATTGAAAAAGTTATGTCTGAAGTTTCTGAAAGAGTAAAAGCTATTATCGTTGATAAATTAAGTGTTGAAGAAACAGAAGTTACAAACGAAGCAAGCTTTACTAATGATCTAGGAGCAGACTCTCTTGACACTGTTGAATTGATTATGGAATTCGAAAAAGAATTCGGTATCTCTATTCCTGATGATCAAGCAGAAAAGATTACAACAGTAGGTGACGCTATTAAGTACATCGAAGAAAACGCGAAGTAATCAATCCTTTTATTGAAAGGTATGGAATTAAAAAGAGTTGTGGTAACAGGTCTTGGAGCTATTTCTCCGCTTGGCAATACCCTTCCTGAAACATGGGAAGGTATTATCAATGGGAAAAGTGGAGCCGGGCCTATTACTCAGTTTGATGCATCCAAATTCAAGACTCAATTTGCATGCGAAGTGAAAGGCTTCGATCCATTGACAGTTATGGATCGCAAAGAAGCCCGTAAATGTGATCGTTATAGCTTATTCGCAATTGATGCTGCTAAACAAGCGATCGCTGATGCAGCAATGGACTTGGATAAGGAAGACAAGAACCGTATCGGCGTTATTTTTGCCTCTGGTATAGGTGGTATCAAGACATTTGACGAAGAAGTATTAGGATATGCAAAGACTAAAGACACAATTGGTCCGAAGTTTAATCCTTTCTTCATCCCGAAAATGATTTCCGACATTGCAGCCGGACATATCTCCATGCTTTATGGATTTCATGGCCCGAACTTTGCAACAGTCTCTGCTTGTGCTTCTTCTACAAACGCAATTAGCGACGCATACAATTACATCCGCTTAGGCAAGGCTAATGTCATTGTCACAGGTGGTGCAGAAGCTGCTATTTCAGAATCAGGCGTAGGTGGGTTCAATTCAATGAATGCATTATCAACGCGTAACGATTCTCCCGAAACAGCCTCTCGTCCATTCAGTGCAAGCCGTGACGGATTTGTAATGGGAGAAGGTGGTGCTTGTCTGATATTGGAAGAAATGGAACACGCTTTGGCGCGTGGAGCTAAAATATATTGCGAAATTGCAGGAACAGGAATGTCTGCTGATGCATACCATTTGACTGCTTCCCATCCGGATGGATTAGGAGCGAAGTTAGTTATGCGCAACGCATTAGAAGATGCTGGTATGACTCCGGAAGATATTGATTATATCAATGTTCACGGTACATCAACTCCGGTAGGTGATATCTCAGAAGTAAAAGCGATCAAAGAAGTTTTCGGAGAACACGCTTACAAGTTGAATATCAGCTCTACGAAATCAATGACCGGTCACCTGTTAGGTGCTGCCGGAGCAATAGAAGCAATGCTCTGCATTATGGCAATAAATAAGGGTATCGTTCCTCCTACAATCAACCACACAGAAGGTGATGATGATCCAGAAATAGACTATAAACTGAATTTCACATTCAATAAAGCTCAAAAAAGAGAAGTACGGGCTGCACTGTCAAATACCTTCGGGTTCGGTGGTCATAATGCCTGCGCGATCGTTAAAAAATTTGTGAAGTAACGTGTTTTCAAAGCTATACAAAACAATAAGGCTCCTTAAAAATAAAGGTAAGGAGCCTTATTCTTCTTTATATAAAATACTAGGCTTTTACCCTGAGAATATCCACATCTACGAACAGGCATTTCTACATAAATCTTCATCTATAGAAGGTAATGACGGGAAATGGATAAATAATGAACGGTTGGAATTTTTAGGGGATGCAGTATTGGATGCAGTAGTTGCTGATATTGTATATAAACACTTCCAAAACCGGAAAGAAGGATTCCTTACCAATACCCGCTCAAAAATCGTACAACGTGAGACTTTAAACAGAATAGCCCTGGAAATAGGATTAGACAAGTTTGTCGTATACTCTGCCAAGTTAAGTTCCCATAATAATCACATGTACGGAAATGCCCTCGAAGCCTTATTCGGTGCTATTTATCTGGACAAAGGTTTTGATACATGCTATAAATTTATTCAGGATGTCATTATCAAACAACATATTGACTTAGATAATATCGCCCGCAAAGAGGTCAACTTTAAATCCAGCCTGATAGAATGGAGCCAGAAAAATAAGCTCGAAATTAAGTTCGATCTGATTGAATCTTTTACTGATAACGATGGAAATCCTGTTTTTCAGACAGCTATTACTCTCTCGGATGTACAAATAGGAGTAGGCATCGGTTATTCTAAAAAAGAATCACAACAGAATGCCGCGAAAATGGCAATAAAAAAACTGCGCACAGACAGAGATTTCCAACTCTTCATATCCGAGCTAAAGAAAAAGCGTACCGGAGAAAATACAAGCGAAAAGGAATTTGAAGAATTACCCGAGGAAGAAACTGTATGATAAACAGCAGAACTTGGATATATCATTTGATATACCCAAATTCTTCGTTATATAAGAATAAGCTCATATAAAAAAGTTGTATGTATGAAAAACCAGTACAGTAAACTTCTCCGAATATTAATAACCGACATATTATATATCAGTTATTTCTCGATTTCAAGTTCGTTGGCGCAGATCAGCGAAGGAGGACTCCCCCCCAGCTTTCAATTCGCAGGTTCACTTCGAAGTGAAAAGCTAGCAGAACAAGTTCCAGTGAATTTCAGTGTGGAAGACCTCAAGACGGTCGATGCGTGGAGGGTCAGCCAAGGCGCTCCGTTGCGTGTAGCCAAGTCGATCCCAACCAGCTTCGACATCGCCGATAGCGGCGATTGGATTTCACTACCCGACGGCAGCCAAGTATGGCAACTTCACCTTCAAGCGAAAGGAGCGATCGCCTTGATCCTGTATTACTCCGATTTTTATATCCCCAAAGGTGCCCGGTTATACCTGTATAACGCAGCGAAAAACCAAGTATTGGGTGCCTATACGCATCGTACGCATCCTAAAAACGGACCGTTCGCAACCCAAGCCGTAGCAGGCGATGAGGTGATCCTCGAATATGTACCGGCACCATCCGGCGAGACACCTCGACTACGCATCCGGGAGGTCGGTTACGGGTATAATCATCTTGAAGCGATCATGCCAGAAGTACAGGAAGCGCCGGGAGCCGGCTTTTCAGAAGCTTGCGAAGTGAATATCAATTGCGAGGAGGGAGCCGATTGGCAGGAGCAAAAGAAGGGAGTGATACAAATGATTCAATACATCCGTAATAAAGAGGGAGAAGGAGGAAGCTATATTTGTACAGCTTCTCTGGTAAATAATACAGCCCGTGACAAAAAGCCTTATGTATTATCCGCCTTCCATTGTTCGCAAGATATGCTGGGTGAACAGACGGTTACTCCCGAGGAATTAGCAGTCTGGTTGTTTTATTTCCACCAAGAACATGTGGGCTGCGATAATGAGTCACCCATTTATCCGATAAAAACCATGGTAGGATGTACACGGAAAGCCTCTACCCCTGTCGAAAACGGTTCCGACGGACTGTTGCTGTTGCTTAACGACGAGATCCCCGACGATTATAATGTATTCTTTAACGGATGGGATCGTTCAAATATGCTTTCACTCTCGGGCGTAGGCATCCATCATCCTTCTGGCGATTATATGAAAATCTCCACCTATGGAAATTATCCGACAGAATCGATTACATGGCGTAATAGTGATGTTGGAAAAACCGGGGCCACGAACGCTCATTGGAACGCTACTTTCGATGCCACGCTAAACGGACACGGGGTGACCGAGGGAGGTTCTTCCGGTTCGCCTTTATTTAATAGCAAAGGTTTGATTATAGGTACGCTGAGCGGTGGAAGCTCCAGTTGCGAACTGCCCGAAGGATTGAATTTATACGGTAAATTGTATTATCACTGGAATAAATACAGTGATAATGATACAGCCCGGATGGATGTCTGGCTAGATCCACTCGGAACGGGTGTCACCTCGTTGCAGGGAATGACGCAGGATGGGAAAACGATCGGAAACGAGTATGAAAGTCCGACTGATTTGAAATACAAACAGATCTCCACGAGTGAGATTCAACTGACATGGAATGCCCCAGTCCTCGAAAAAATAGCTGGTTGGGGATCACAAGATCGTTATCAACAGTTCGGTCTCGGAGGAGATCCATTCTATTTCGCTCAGAAATGGGATACGAAAGATCTACAACCGGTGCATAAAAAAACGATCCGGAAGGTTAATTTCTATCCGCAGAAAGGAGTCACTTATGGAGTCTATATCAAACAGGGAAACCGGGAGTATGAAGAGAGTTTCACTCAACTGAAATCAGGTAAAATAAATTCGGTCACACTTAAAACACCATTCGTAATCGACGCGAAGCAGGATTTACTGGTAGCCATTCATGTGATAAGCTATGCTAATAACACATACCCGGCATGCTCCGATGAAGGCCCCGCAGTCGATGGAAAAGGGAATTTATATTCTTTGGACGGAAAAAAATGGGAAACATTCTCAGATGATGAGCTAGATGCCAATGTTGTGTTATCGATCGTAATAAGCGCGGAAGAAGGTGAGCTCCCCTCAAGTTCCGTATTCTCCACGAGCACTTTCTCGGAGAAACCGCAACCCATGAGAACAGGCCGATTATCATTCCGGAAACTGGCTATCGCCTCCGATGCGCAAGAAGCAGAGTTGATCACGGCTTTTCCGGAGCTGACCGGTTATAAGGTATATCAAGATACCCGGGAACTGACGACATTACCTGTTTCTCAACGGAATTATACGGTGAAAAATCTGACAACAAGTACCCCTCTGCTCCAAGTAACGGCACTTTATGGTACCGACGAGAGCGCTCCGGTTACAGTAATTCCGGAAACGAGCGTAGGTAACGAACTGAAGCCAACAGGCGAAGAAGTAGACATTCAACCACGTATCTTCTCGAATGAAGTACAGATCCAGAATTATCAACAACTGAAATCGCTTGATATCTACAGGGCCGATGGAAAGTTGATACGTAGCATCCCGCAACCGGGAAGCAGTCTCAGCACGGGTGATTTTGCCACTGGAATGTATATATTCCGCTTGACTACCGAAAAGGGAAGCCAAACCGTTCAAGGTATTAAGAAATGAAATAAACGACCGCCTACTAGTATAAAGTAAAAAAGGTTGTGTGTCAGAGGACGCACAACCTTTTTTATTTTATTTCCCGAATGTTACCCCCATCCTTTTTCCTTGAATAATCAAATCGTGCTCCGGTGTTACAAGTTTTAGCTTACCTGCCACTTCCGATAGAGGAATAGATCCGACAGACGACCCTTTTATGCACACCATCCTTCCGAATTGTCTATTAGCAATCAATTCCGTAGCGTGACCTCCAAGACGTGTAGCAAGGTTACGGTCAAAAGGAGACGGATTTCCTCCCCGCTGTGTATACCCTAATACAGTATCGCGAGTCTCAATGCCCGTAACGGCCTCTATTTCTTTCGTAATATAATCAGACGGACGTTTTTTGTCCGGAGTGTCAATACCTTCGGCAACAACAACAATAGAATAGGGCTTTCCGCGGTGGGCACGATTCAGAATTGCTTCATTTACCTTGTTAATGTCATACCCCAATTCGGGCAATAAAATAACATCCGCCCCTCCGGCCATACCGGCATATAAAGCAATCCAGCCGGCATGATGTCCCATAACTTCCACAACCATCACTCTTTTATGAGAACTTGCAGTGGAATGCAGGCGGTCTATAGATTCGGTTGCAATGTTAACTGCCGTATCGAATCCAAAAGTAATATCCGTTCCCCAAACGTCATTATCGATCGTCTTAGGAACGCCTATTACGTTCAATCCTAAGCGGGCAAGGAGATTTGCCGTTTTCTGCGTGCCGTTTCCTCCTATGCATACAAGACAATCTAATCCTAATTCTTCATAATTCTGCTTAATAATCTGAGGCTTTTCAGTATCGCCCGAAGCTAATAATTTACGAAAAGGCTTTTCACGAGAAGTTCCCAGAATAGTCCCTCCCAGATTAAGTATTCCGGAGAGGCTTCTCTCATCAAAGGTCTGTATATCTTTATTCAGAAGGCCTATAAAGCCGCTGTGAATCCCTATTACATCCATTCCATAGTGCATGATAGCAGTCTTGCCAACGCCGCGTATTGTAGCATTGATACCAGGGCAATCGCCGCCGGATGAGAGAATCCCTATTTTCATAGTAACGTTAATTTATTATTAGGCAAAGATATAAATAAAAAGAGAATGCCTACATTTGTGCCCAATACAAAATAGGGAGCATGGATATTTTAACAAAAACGATTTCACTATTTTTTCTACAACGTCAGAAAAATATTGAGAAGTTTGGGCAGGATACCGATATAATCCAGCGTAGACAGCTGCATGCTCTTCTAGCCGGTGCCAGATGTACCGAGTGGGGAAGAAAATACGATTATAAAAGTATACGCAGCTATGAAGATTATCATCAACGGGTACCTTTGCAAACGTATGATGATATCAAACCTTATGTTGAACGGATGATAAACGGAGAAAGAAATATTCTTTGGCCCTCTATCATTCGGTGGTATGCCAAAAGCAGCGGTACAACGAATGATAAAAGCAAATTTTTACCTGTAACAAACGAAATACTGCGGGGATGCCACTATAAGGGAGGTTTTGATTGTGTAGCCCTCTACCTTCGCAATAATCCCGAAAGCCGCTTTTTCTCTAAGAAAGGTCTGATACTAGGAGGCAGCCATAGTCCGTCACCACTTAATGCACAAGCTCATTGTGGCGACCTGTCGGCCGTTTTATTACAGAACCTTAGTCCGCTTGTCAACCTGATGCGGGTTCCCAGTAAACGCGTTATACTGATGGACGAATGGGAAAGCAAAATAAAAGCAATTGTAGAAAACACCTGGAATGAGGATGTAAACAGCCTTTCCGGTGTACCTTCATGGATGCTGGTACTGATTAAAGCTATTCTTCAAAAAGCAGGAAAAGAAAACTTAACCGAAGTATGGCCTAACCTGGAAGTCTTTTTCCATGGCGGTATCAGCTTCGAACCTTACCGCGACCAATACAAGGCATTGATCCCTTCCGGCAAAATGCATTATGTTGAAACCTATAATGCGTCCGAAGGTTTTTTCGGGATACAAGACGATCCCGATAACCCCAGTCTGCTGATGATGCAGGATTATGGTATATTTTACGAATTTATTCCCATGAACGAAGTAGGAACCTCTAATCCCACCGTTTTGCCGTTAGAGGCGGTAGAGACCAACAAAAACTATGCAATGGTTATCTCTACAACCGGAGGATTATGGCGTTATCAGATTGGAGATACCGTACGCTTCACCTCGCTTTTCCCTCATAAATTCGTCATTTCGGGAAGAACCAAACATTATATCAACGCATTCGGTGAAGAATTAATGGTTGATAATGCAGACAAGGCTCTTAGTCTCACTTGTAGAGAAACCGGAGCTAAAGTAAATGAGTATACAGCCGCTCCTCTTTTTATATTAGACAAAGCCAAAGGCCGTCACCAGTGGTTTATCGAATTTGAAGAAATGCCTCCATCAATCAGTGAATTTGCAGCATTGTTGGATAAACACTTGCAGGAACTCAACTCAGACTACGAAGCAAAACGGTATAAAGATATTTCCCTCCAGCCTCTGGAAATAATAATATCAAGAGAAGGCGTATTTTACGACTGGCTCAAGCAGAAAGGCAAACTAGGAGGGCAGCATAAGATTCCACGCCTGAGCAACGACCGTACTTATTTAGAAGAGTTGCTGGAAGTGAACCAAAGAGAGCACTATAATTAGTCCAAACAGTTTGGAGTTATGCTTGCAAAGTGTCTGCAGGCATAACTCCATAGCGTATGCAGCGGTAACTCTACAGACTTTACAGCGATAACTCCAGACACTCTGCAAGCATAACTCCAAAGTCTCTGGAATCCGGTTTGCATTTAAAAGGAATAAGAAAGATACAAACCTCCCCCATATTCATTCACGACGGGCGACAGCACCAGGCTATTCGTCTTTTTAAGGTTAATTTTACGGGCGATGGCATTCCGTATCGGAAAATAAATCAAATAAGACAACTCTACAGATAAGATCCCAAATCCGGCACCTGCCACCACATCCGCCACCCAATGACGATTATTGTACAAACGGGAACATGCTACGAAAGTAGCCAGGGCATAACCGGAATAGGCCAGCCAGGCATTACTATCCTTAAACTCCTTATATGCCATATGTGCCCCTAAAAAAGCATTTGCCGTATGACCGGACGGGAAGGAGTAAGCTCCTCCGTCGGGGCGCGGTTCTTTCACCGTATATTTCAGAGTACGGGTCATACCGGCATTTAAACCTTCGGCCAGCACAACGAGGCAAAGCTGATCTGCCCAGTTATGCTCCTCTTTTCCCATCAAGTCACATAAAAAAGGCCAGGCCAGCATCCCCCACTCCATATAATCGTCTATATGTATCTTCTTCACCGACTCTTTGCGGGTAAACAGATGGAAGTCGCTCATGCCGTCGATAGCCGTACCAATGGCACCTACTGTTATTAAAGAGGCCGGAAGGATCAATGATTTGGGATTGAACTTATACTCTACAACAGCAATTCTCTTCCCGGCACTATCACACACAGCCACATTGTCCTGCGCCGTCATCTGCAAAATGCAAAATATCATCAAAAATAAGACTGTCAATGCACGTATCTTCATTCTCTATAAAAAACGATTACATGGCAAAGGTACCACTTTAATTTCAACATCGTCTGCAATACGGTTCCGGCAACAAACTAAATTAACGTAATACCGCATAAACAGGTTGCCATACAGGGAGATTATTCCTATATTTGCGACTCTTAAAAACGTATAGATATGGAACATCCATTGCACATTTACAACACGCTTACACGAAAGAAGGAACAATTCGTACCCCTGCACGAACCGCATGTAGGCATGTACGTTTGCGGTCCTACCGTATATGGAGATGCTCATCTGGGACATGCGCGTCCGGCTATCACCTTCGACCTCTTGTTCCGCTACCTCACCCATCTGGGCTATAAGGTACGGTATGTGCGCAACATCACCGACGTAGGCCATCTGGAACATGATGCCGACGAAGGCGAAGACAAGATTGCCAAGAAAGCCCGTCTGGAACAACTGGAGCCGATGGAAGTGGTTCAATATTATCTGAACCGTTACCATCACGCCATGGAAGAATTAAACGTTCTTCCGCCAAGCATCGAACCACACGCCTCAGGGCATATCATCGAACAGATCGAACTGGTAAAGAAAATACTGGACAACGGCTATGCCTACGAAAGCCAGGGCTCTGTTTACTTCGACGTAGAGAAATACAACAAAGACCATAACTACGGTGTACTCTCAGGACGCAACATCGAAGACATGCTCAACACCACCCGTGCACTGGACGGACAGGACGAGAAGCACAATGCGGTAGACTTCGCCCTCTGGAAATGCGCACAACCCGAACACATCATGCGCTGGCCCTCACCCTGGAGCAACGGTTTCCCCGGCTGGCACTGCGAATGTACAGCCATGGGTAAGAAATATCTGGGCGAGCACTTCGACATACATGGCGGCGGCATGGATCTGATCTTCCCCCACCACGAATGCGAGATTGCACAGGCCGTAGCCTCGCAAGGCGACGACATGGTACACTACTGGATGCACAACAATATGATTACGATCAACGGGCAGAAGATGGGCAAATCGTTAGGCAACTTCATTACACTGGAAGAATTCTTCACAGGCAACCATAATATGTTGCACCACGCCTATTCTCCGATGACGATCCGCTTCTTTATTCTCCAGGCACACTACCGCAGCACGGTAGACTTCAGCAATGAAGCGTTGGAAGCATCCGAAAAGGGGCTAAGCCGCCTGATGGAAGCTTACAGCCATTTGCAAAAGCTGCAACCATCGGCCACCTCATCCGTAGACGTAAAAGGACTGCGCCAGAGATGCTACGAGGCGATGAACGACGACCTCAACTCACCAATCGTCATCTCCAACCTCTTCGACGCCTGCCGCGCCATCAACTCCGTAAAAGACGGCAAAGCAACCATCTCTGCCGAAGACCTGGAAGAACTGAAAGATGTATTCCACACATTCATCTTCGACATTCTGGGAATGAAAGACGAAGCGTCTGCCGGAGGCAACAACTACGAAACGTTTGGCAAAGCGGTAGACCTTTTGTTGTCCATCCGCCAACAGGCCAAAGCAAACAAAGACTGGGCAACTTCCGACAAGATACGCAACGAACTGACCTCCCTCGGCTTCGAAATAAAAGACACGAAGGACGGCGCAGAGTGGAAACTAAGTAACTGATTTCGCAGCTGCGGCTGCGAAGCCTCCGTAGGGCTACAGAACCTTCACCGGAGTAGCTGTGAAGGTTTTGTAGGCCTACGAAAGGGCTGCCCACGCGTTGGTAACGGTTTTGCAGGCCTACGGAGGCTTCACCGTAAGGGCGGTAATGGTTTTGTAAGCCTAAAAAGGGAATATCAAAGCAAAAGCATTTCAAAATAACACCAAATAAACCACATAACATATCAAAATGACAATAAACGAATTCCTTCAAGGAGATAAATTTGCCCTTCTGGCAGGTGTAGAACTGACAGAAACAGGCAATGGTTACGCTAAAGCCCGTATGGAGATCAAACCGGAGCACCTGAACGGAGGCGGAGTATGTCAAGGCGGTGCAATCTTTACCCTGGCCGATCTGGCCTTTGCAGCAGCCACCAACAGCCACGCCCGGCTAACGCTCTCCATCACCTCCAGCATCAACTTCTTCAAAGCCGAGAGCCGGGGCTACCTGTATGCCGAAGCACGTGAAGTGTTCAGCCACAAACGGCTGGCCAATTGCGAAGTCAGCATCACTAACGAAGCCGGCGAACTGATTGCCACCTTCAACGGCACCGGCTATCGCAAAGACACAGAACTCCCCTTCCCCCCTATTGAATAATATACAGAAATGAAAACAGCAAAAATACTTTTCCTTCTCCTGCTACTCGGAATCATGCCCCATCTTACGGCACAAAAACAGGCAAAATACGCAGATCGTGGCGATGCGCTTATCTATTACGAAGTATCCGGGCAAGGAAAACCTGTTGTCATATTACATGGCGGCTTAGGAAACATAGACGGATATACTTCTCTGGCGGACAGCCTGAAAAAGGCACACAAAGTAATTGCAGTTTCATTTCGCGGACACAACAGGTCTACGTTAGGAAACCGCCCTTACTCTTTCGGCTTATTTGCAGAAGACATAATAGCCGTATTAGACAACGAGAAAGAAAGCAAGGCTTCGGTTGTAGGATTCAGTGACGGAGGAGTTACAGCCTATTGTTTAGCCGCCCTTTATCCTCAACGTATAGACCGTATTATTTCGCTGGCCGGTTGTTTCCGCTATTCCGACTACAAACCGGAAGGCGTAAACTGGATAAAAACGGTAACAGGCAAAGACCGCCTGGGAGCGGATGCGTCCCCAAATGACCTTGCAAGAATGGATTCCCTGATAACTTACATGCGCCCATTATGGCAAACAGAAGTATATCTTTCCAAAGAGGCGGCGGCAACTATCCAATCTCCAACCCTCATTATAGGAGGAGATAAAGATTTCTTCTTCGAAACAAGCTGTTTCGAAGAAGCACACTGCACAATTCCCAATTCGGAATTAGTAATCTTGCCCAACACCGGGCACAATCTGAACCAGCCGGAAATTATACATAAACATATAGTACCGTTCCTGAAAGAATAACAGAAAAGGGTATATCATTCATATCGCAACGCCCGTGCCGGTTTGCCGAAGACCACTTTGGCCGTTTGCCAACTGGCAGCCATACCAATGACAAGCCCCACTATATTAATGGCACTGTTCCAGTAATTCTGTATTATCATAAAGCTGAGTTCTTAAACTGGTTCGTTATGTTCTTCCGATACGATCCGCCCATCCAGCAGATGAATAATACGGTGCGCATAGCCTGCATCCCGCTTGGAGTGAGTCACCATTACAATCGTTGTGCCTTGCCTGTTCAATTCGGAAAGTAACTCCATCACCTCGATACCATTTGTAGAGTCCAGATTTCCGGTTGGTTCGTCTGCCAGAATCAAAGGACAGTCCGTTACAACTGCACGGGCAATGGCTACACGCTGCTGCTGTCCTCCGGAAAGCTGTTGGGGAAGGTGCCCGGCGCGGTGGGCGATATTCATACGTTCCAACACCTCGGCTACCTTTTTCTTCCTCTCGACGCTTTTGCTACCCAGATAGACCAAGGGCAGTTCCACGTTCTCGTAAACCGTCAGTTCATCAATCAGGTTGAAGCTCTGGAACACAAAACCGATATTACCCTTACGGAATGATGTCAACTGGCTTTCGCTCATCTTATCCACTTGCGCACCATTGAAAATATATCTGCCGGAAGTCGGAGAATCCAGTGTGCCCAATATATTCAGCAATGTAGACTTGCCGCAGCCCGATGGTCCCATAATGGCAACAAATTCTCCCTGCCTGATCTCCAGGTTAACTTCATTCAATGCTTTCGTCTGTACATCTTCTGTTGTGAAGACCATGGATAAATTCTCTGTCTTAATCATATTCTGTTTTTTATTTAATTATTCATTCCTTAATATGCGCATCGGACGCAGGCGAACAACACGCCATACCTGACGGACAATCGTAATAAAAGCAACCAATACGAGTAATATAAATGCCACAGGATATATCCACAATGGCAAACCGATATGGAAAGCATAACTCTCGAGCCAACCCGTCATCAGAAAAGCTGAAAGCGGTATTCCCACCACAGCCGACAAAAGTGTA
This sequence comes from Parabacteroides provencensis, assembly GCF_900232875.1. Lineage (NCBI taxonomy): Bacteria > Pseudomonadati > Bacteroidota > Bacteroidia > Bacteroidales > Tannerellaceae > Parabacteroides > Parabacteroides provencensis. The sequence continues at coordinate 927,094 of NZ_LT960489.1, forward strand.
AGCATTAACAATTCGCGCGTAAGTACGGTAAACAGGCTCACCTTTGTAGCACCCAGCACTTTGCGTATGCCTACTTCCTTTACACGAGACAACGTGGAGAAAAGCGTAACCACCCATAGCCCTAGGCAGGCAACAAACACAGCCAGCAATGCGGCACTGGCAAACATCCATCCGAAATTGCGGTCGGCCTTATACTGGTTGTCATTAAAATCGTCCAGATAGAAATAGGAGAACAAAGCGGAAGGAAAGAAATCCCGGTAGACTTGCTCTATCTCTGCCAACCTGCCGGCATTTGCCGCTCCGTTCATAGCAACCGAAATATAAGGAGTCACCAGTAAAGATACGCGTTCCTTTATGAAGAAGATGATTGGTTTATAAGATATGGATAACGATTGCTGGTGAAAGTTCTTAACCACACCTATTATCTCCAACGGTTCTTTCACAACCTCCATGGCCAACTGTTTGCCCAAAGCCGCTTCCGGTGAGGAGAAACCCAAAAGAGAAACAGCCTCTTCATTCAGCACGACTTTATTCAGCTCGTCGCCATACATTTCCGAAAAGCTTCGTCCGCAAACCAATTCAGGCTGATAAATAGAAAAGTAATCATAGTCTACAGGGAACATCTGTATCATTTTGGAATCGGAAAGATCGCTGCCATACGGACGGTTACTAAAATAGTTAGCCACCTCCACACCCGGCACCGCCCCCGAGACAGAGACCTTGCGTACGTCCGGTATCTTTTCCAGTTGCTTCTTAAAGCTCTCCATCTTAGCCTGTATATCTTCCGTATATGACGGATATTTCAGTACCAATATTTGTTTCAGCGACATAGCAGATGTTTGCTGTTGCATATAACGTACTTGTTGTATCACAACAAACGTACCCGTTATCAAGACAAAAGAGGCAACAAACTGCACAACGATCAATGTCTTCCTGATCACATTCCCCTTCCGGCTATGCAAGAGCTTACCGCGCATTATATCAGACGGCCGGATACGGGTAAGCAACACCGACGGATATAAGCCTGTGAACAACGTACCCACCACAAACAAGGCCGCAGCAGTTGCCCAGAAAGCCGGCTGATACAAAATGCCCACTCCGAAATCTTGTCCGGCCCACGAATAGACCAAAGGAAGAAGTGCTTCCAGCCATCCCATCCCAACAACTACGGCTACAGCATTTAGCAACCCGGCTTCCAATAATCCTTGTATGATGATTTGCCTGCGTGAAGCACCGAAGGCTTTCCGCATACCGAACTCGCGTCCGCGCTCCAGAAAACGGGCAATCGTCAGGTTCAGAGCATTCACCCACCCGATCAGCAGCAGGGCTATTGCCATCCAAAAAAGAATATAGACGGCCGTACGACTGCCTTTTGTCTCCTTCTCATACGGTTTCTGAGGCGTCAGGTGAATATCTTTCAGCGGTATCAGTTCTACCGCCCATGTTTTATAGCTGAGTGCAGCCGGTTTATATTTATCGGAGATCGAACGGAAAGCGGTTTCTATATCTTTCGGGTTCTTGCCCGGTTCCAACCGTACATAGGTATAAACCCCATGAATATACCAAATATCCCTGAAAGCTTCCGGTATGGTAGAATACGACAATAGGAAGTCGAAACGGATATGTGAATTGGCCGGCATATCGGCAATCACTCCCGTCACCTCAAAGTATTGTTCGGCCGAAGCGGTGCGGAAGGTTAATATCTTACCCAGCGGTTCCTGATCGCCAAAGTAGCGATGAGCCGCACTTTCAGTCAGCACCACCGTATTAGGACGTACCAACTGGCCGGTTTTATCGCCTTTTATTACCGGAAAGTTGAACAGCTCGAAAAAGGTAGGTTCGGCATAACAATACTTTTTCTCGGCAAACTGTTTATCCTCATAAGTTACCTCCTGTTCTTTATCCTGCGCCGTGAGGCGGGCGTACTTCTCGATACCCGGTATTTCATGGCTCATGGCAGGTGCATGTCCGAAAGCAGTGGTAGCCCAATTATCGGTCAGCGCCTCCCCTTCATACAACCGGCTCTCCACCCTGTAGATACGTTCGCCGTCATGAAAAGAGTCATAACTCAACTCAAACCTTACAAAAAGTAATATAAGCAATGCGGCAGCTATACATACGGACAGTCCGAATATATTAATAAACAGAAGCGACTTCCGCGTCCGCTGGCTTCTTATCACTTGCGACCAATATTCCATTTATCTGATAATTAAACGTTCATTTTCTCCAAACAACTCATAGCCGGAGGTAATCACTCTTTCGCCCGGCTCGATTCCTTCTACCACCTCGTAGTATTGTGGATTCTGGCGCCCCAGCTTAACCGGACGGCGACGGGCCTCCGTTTCGTCTTCGTTCACTACATATATATACTGTCCGGCGCTTGCCTGATAAAAACTGCCGCGAGGCACAAGCACGGCTTGCACCGGATCTCCCAATTGCAAGTTCAAATGGTAGGTTTGTCCGGCACGAATATTCTCCGGCCGGCCGGAAACAAAGTACAAGTCGGTACGAAACTGACCTTCACGTACCTCGGGATAAACCTTCGTTACCTCCATTTCATATTTTTTTCCTTCACGTTCGAAACCGGCCGGCAATCCCGGAAGAATACGCTCCACATAGTGTTCGTCTATCTTTGCCTCCACTTTCAGATCGGGCGTGATGATCTGTCCGATACGTTCGCCCTGGGCGATAGACTGTCCTATCTGGGCTTCCAGATTTCCGAGCTGTCCGTCTACAGGCGCCTTCACCTTGAGGTTCTCCAACCGTTCGCGCACCAGTTCCAGACTCAGTTTCATGTTTCGGATATTTTCGTCCAGACTGGCCAATTGTGCCTTACGGAACAAGCTGTCGTTATGGATACGTTCGTCCACCACTTTCAACTGCTTTGTAGCTGTTTCATATTCCTCTTTAGCTAAAAGATAATCTTCTTTCGAGAGTAATCCCTTATTATAAAGCCGTTCATATTGACGGAAGCGGCGCTCTCTTTTCACCCGGTCGTTGTCCAGTCCGATACGCTCCTGTTTTAATCTCAGGCTCTCTTGCTCCATGCTGATACGCGTATTACGCAGTTCGTTTTCCTGATAAGCCAGATCGGCCTGGCTCTGCATGATTCCGATATTAAGTAACGGATTGCTAAGGCGCAAAATTACGTCTCCGGCCTTTACCATCGCTCCTTCTTCCAGCAAACGTTCTTCCACCCGGCCGCCTTCGATAGCATCCAGATAGATGATACGGCTTGGCAATACCTGCCCGATCACGCGAATATAGTCATTAAACTGCCCTTGTTCCACCCGGCTTATTGTTAAACGTTCTTTCTCCACCTTCATGGATGAAGAGGTGTCGCGAAGAACAAGCCATGCAACACAAAGTAAAAGCAGCAAGCCGCCTGCCGCAGAATAGATTTGCTTCTTCGTAAAACGGGATTTCCGTTCTATACGGGTGTCCATATTATTTATCATAATGCATTAATTTGACGGAATAAATGTTCCCGTACGGTAGAATCCGACCGTACGGCTTTTAATTTCATATTGCAGGCGGGTGCGTGATAGTTCGGCCTTAGCCGAAATATAACGGTTACGCTTTTCCATTAATTCAAAAACAGAAATTAAGCCTTCCGCCCACTTCTCTTCGTTTTCATGCAATGAGATTTCCTCAGCTCGAAGTTGCTCCAAAGCCTGCCGGTGTTCTGCTATGGAAGCACGAAGCTGTTGCACGGCGTCTTCAATCTCGGCATACAATGTGATCTTTTGTTGGGCGGCATTGTTGTCGGCCTGCTTCACACGCAAGCGCTCTTTCCTTACTTCCGTAAAGCGCGACAAGCCACTCAGGATCGGGAAAGAGACGCTTATACCGATATATTTACGCTGGTTGTTCCTCAACTGATCCGACAAAGAAATTACATTTCCCTGTTCGTTCCGTTCTGTATCATAATAGCCGGAACTGAGTCCGAAATCCGCCCAAACAGATGGCGAGAACTTACCTGCAGCCAAGGCCAGTGACTTCCGTGCTGCCTTTTGTTGTAATTGAACTGCCAGAAACTGAGGCAATACCTCTTCGGATTGTCTGTAAATATCCTCCACCGAAGTATTTTCTTGCAAAGACAATGTTGCATCGTCCGCGTCATAAGCAATCCGCAACGAATCGGAAGCTGTAAGATTTAATAATTCCTTCAGGTAGATAAGAAAAGAATTGCAGTTATTTTCGCGCACTGTTTCCTGATAAATATCCGATTGAAGACGGGCTTTCATCTCCTGCAAGTCTGAAGAGGATTTAAGTCCCAGGCTCAGAAATTCTTCTGTCTGTGTAAGATATTCTTCGCTTAATTTACGTTGTTCGACAGCAAGTCTCCACATCTTTTCTTCAAAACAAAGCTTATAAAAAGCTTCCATTACCTGATAGGCTATGTCGTTTTCCTTTACTTTAGCATTCAACTTACTGATGTGCCGGTTCAGACGGTTGAACTTCAGCCGGTTTATCCGCGTAAAACCATCAAATAAAGGTAAGGAAACACTCAGTCCCATATTGCTTTCCACAAATGAAGAAGAGGTATACAGATTGGTTTTAGGATCGACCGAACGCCCGAAGCGTTTACCCAGACTGCCCGAAGCAGAGACCTCCGGCAAGAAACGGCCTATAGCACCAATATAGTCTTCATGCGCTATCCGGACATCCAGCCGGCTGTTTTTCAAGTTCAAGTTCCGCTCTATTCCGTAACGGATACAGTCATCCAGCGACCAGTAGGTCTGGGCTTTTGTTTGTATCAAACAGAAGGATAACAGAAAATAGATGGCTACAATTCGCATATACGTATTATTTGTTACATCAAAAAAAGATAAGCAAACGGTATGCCACAATTGCAACTATCAGATTATCAAATTAAATAAAAAACAGAAGCAAAGCCAGTGTAAAAAAATTTTACAGACATTCGTAAAAAAAATTTACACCCGGGCGTTAGCCTGGATAATGGGAAATGTTACTCTTTTTATCGGCATCTTCTATATTTTTTCCCCCGAACTATTAATCGTCCGCTGGACGTCGGACAGTCGTTCACCGTCCAGCGGACGATCGTTCTACGGGCGGAGGACAATCGATTTACGTACGGCGGACAACTACTTGTTTGGAAAAAACAGGCTAACCAGTACCGAACATCCGGCTACTAATATACGATGCAGACATCAGGATGATGAATTTCTTTAATTCAGGGCATAGGCATTTGCTTCCGCTGCAAAGCACCGGAAGAATTACGACCGTATATGAAGAGATGGGAAGGCTTTTGGTTATTTGAATTTATCTATAAGGCGGATTGGGTTTTGGCGGCAATCCCACAACATGGCAATCTTCACCACATTATTTTTGATATAGTAAAATACCTTATAATCTCCGCATACTAAATAACGATACTGTTGGGATGGCCTTTTAATTTCAACCGCTTCTTTCCCTAAAAAAGGGTTTGCTGAAAGACAAGAAATAGATTCCGTAATCTTTCATATACGCTTACCTGTACTAATAAGCCCGGCATTATCAGTATAATAAGCCCGTATCTTACGTAAATCATCCAAAGCAGGTTTTAGCCAAAAAATCTTCATTTCTACCACAATTCCATTTCTTTAAGTACATCTTCATGAGTTACATAATCACCTGCTTTATCTGCCTTTACAGCTTCATCCAACCGCTCCTCCACTTCTTCAAGCGTATAGGTGCAAGGGCGTTTTGCAGCAGGCGAGGCAGACTTCTTGAGGCGCTTATAAGCAGCTTCCAGACGGCTCATCAGCTCTTCATTATCAATGGTGTTGATGATGTCTTGTATCAGGTTGAGCTTCCGTGCCTGTAAATCTAATTGCGTCATAATAAATCTTTTATTGATAGTTACTACCCTACAAAGATATGGAATCGGTGTTAATTCCCTACTGCAACCGTCAAATTTTTTTACACTTGCTTGCTAAGTAAACGGATAGCTGATACCTTTACCGAAAAAAGCAGACTATGCAATCCGGAACAATCCTTATTGTAGATGACAACAAGAGCGTACTCACTTCATTGGAGATGCTGTTGGAATGTGAGTTTGAGCATATAGAAACGGCTGCGAATCCAAATCAGATCGTTGCCCTGCTTGATACAAAAGATATTGATCTGGTAATCCTGGATATGAATTTTTCGGCAGGCGTGAATACCGGAAACGAAGGGCTATTCTGGTTGAGCCGTATCCTTGAGATAAAGCCCGGCATGCCTGTCATAATGCTTACCGCATACGGAGATGTGGAACTTGCCGTAAAAGCTCTTAAAAACGGAGCGTCAGACTTCATACTGAAGCCATGGGATAACGATGTTCTGCTTGAGAAAGTGCAAACAGCCTTTACTACCTTGAATAAGTCCCGTCGCGAAGCGAAAGGCAAAGCCGCAAAAGAGATGCCCTACGGAAGCAATCGCAAAAGTGAGCCGGGTATGGTAATAGGACGTTCCAATGCCATGATGCAGCTAATCAGGCTTGTTACAAAAGTGGCAAAAACCGAGGCCAATATTCTTATTACCGGCGAAAATGGAACCGGAAAAGAGATGCTTGCGCGCGAGATACACCGTCTTTCGTTGCGAAGCCGTAAAGAGATGGTCAGCCTGGATATGGGGGCGATAAGCGAATCGCTCTTCGAAAGCGAATTGTTCGGACATGAGAAAGGCGCTTTTACGGATGCCTTCGAAAGCCGTCCGGGCAAGTTTGAAGCTGCCAATGGAAGCACGCTCTTTCTGGATGAAATAGGAAATCTTTCATTGCCCTTGCAGGCAAAACTGCTGGCTGCTTTGCAAAACCGTGAAATAACCCGATTAGGAAGCAATAAAAAGATACCTGTAGACATACGCCTCATAGCGGCAACCAACCGTAATCTACCTGATATGGTAAAGCAGGGACTATTCAGAGAAGACCTCTTCTACCGCATCAATACGATACAAATAGAGATACCACCTCTCCGCAACCGCAAAGAAGATATTCCGGTTTTTGTCAACTTCTTTCTGAAGAAATATAACTCATTATACGAACGTAACGGACTTTCCATCCAACCACAAGCCATCCAAAAGCTACAAGCCTACCACTGGCCGGGTAATATACGCGAACTTCAGCACGTAATAGAGAAAGCTGTTATTCTGGCCGAAAAGAACGAAATCCGGCAAAACGACCTGTCCATACGGCCATCAAAGGCTGCTGTATTCACAGAGGCCGCAAGCCTGAACGATTTGGAACGGCAAGCCATTGAAACAGCCATCCGTCAAAATGACGGCAACCTTACCGCCGCAGCCGAACAACTGGGTGTCACCCGCCAGACATTATATAATAAGCTGAAACGCTTCAATACCTGATTGGATATGTTTAGCCTGCATCTTTATATACGGATATTACTACGGGTACTGGCCATACTGATCATATGCGGACTGGGAATAGCGGGTATTGTTAGCGGGCGTGCCATCATTCTGGGTATTGTAGCTATATGCATAGGGTTGGGACTGATAGGTTCTCTGGTAGCCTATCTGAATGTTACGAACCGGCGCATCCAGTTATTTCTGGACGCAATACAGGATAACGAATCCATGTTGTTCTTCCCCGAAGCATACGGAAGCAAAGAACAACGCGAGCTGCATGCCGCATTCAACCGTATCAGCCGTTTGATAACAGAAAATAAACAGAAAAAACTTGAACGCGAATTGCAACAGAAGGAATATGAATCGTGGGACAAGCTGATGCATATCCTTACACATGAGATAATGAATTCCATAGCTCCTATCGTTTCACTCTCGGGTACGCTTCTCTCTTATTTCCGGAAGAAAGAAGAGCCCAAAAGCCCTGAAGAAATTACTGACGTAATGATTGGAAAAACCATCCGAGGACTTGATACAATAAAGAGCCAGGGACAAAACCTGATGAACTTTACCCATTCGTACCGGTGTATGGCAAGCCTGCGCGAACCATCTCCGAAACTATTCTCTCTAACCCGTCTTCTACTGAACCTGCAAGTACTATATCAAGCAGAACTAGACAAACGGCATATCACATTTGACATTCAACTTTTCCAGCCGGAAATAGAGATATGGGCAGACGAAGAACAACTATCCCAAGTATTGGTAAACTTGCTGAAGAACGCCATACAAGCTCTGGAGAAACAGGAGGAAGGATCTATTTTCATACATGTCGGCAATCAGGGAAAAAACATTTCAATAGAAATCATTGATAACGGACCGGGTATCGCCAAAGAATTGAGGGAAGATATATTTGTGCCTTTCTTTACTACCAAATCGTCCGGCAGCGGCATCGGGTTAAGTCTCTCCCGCCAGATCATACGAATGCATGGCGGACAACTGCTCGTCTCCTCCGAACCTTTTATTCAGACATGTTTTACTATTATGTTACCGCTAGCGTTTAGGAAAAACGACGCGACAGTCTAACGGATAGCGTAAATTATAAGATGAATTATAATAGACTTCGGCTGCCCCTATCTTCAGTTTTGCCCGTATTTTAATGGGTAGATGATTCTGATCGTCGCCTATCCAGACTTCGGCTGCTTCTTTATTCTGGGTAAAAGCCTCATCAATAATATCAATATAAAAATGACGGGTACGGTATTTGGCATCGCCACGTTCTACAATCTGTTGTCCGGAATAACGGTAACTCACATTAACCAGATCGCGCCCGATAGCTATCAAAAAAGGAAACGTATCACCATAAGACATCTTGTCCCAATCCAAAGCCCGCAAATACATGGTCGCCCCAAGCATATCGAACATACGTCCCTGAGCTGTTAATATGGTATCAATCTTCGTCGTCTTCAAATTATATCTGTGCGAACGGACAGATACATTTCCTTCATTATAAGAGAAACTCAGATTATCAATTAAATAATAATCACCTTCATTTGTCCGTTTGGAACTAAACAATAACCTAGCATCATCATAAGAAAAATGGCAATCTATCGTATCACGCATCTTAAAGACCTTTTCCATCATACCCGATGTACGGAAAAGTAACCGATAATGCCACGATGAATTTCCTTCATACTTGGAATCTTTAATAGAAAGTGTTGCAAGCCCCGCTTTTGGCATCAGAATGCCCCATTTAAAATAGAGATCATAGTCTACCCGTTCACCATGAGTGAAATATCTGTTTGTAGGCAAACCCTGTGCCCGGGTATAACCCACCCCTCCTATCAGCAAAAGAAGCAGTATATAAAGATAAACCCTAGAACGGCATTCCGGCACGTCCTGAGTTTTGCGATGACGATTGTCTTCCTTCATTCTTATAATCCCTTTTCTTCTTGGTTAATTCTTTCGGCTTATTCTTCGTTATATCCAAAGGTTTCTGACGATTAAAGGGAGCAGCATGGATATCCCAGGTTTCTTCTACTTCCCAATTTTGCATAACATTAAGTTGTTTCGGACAATAGAAGACCTTTTCAGGCTGCTGTTTATCGAAATATTTTCCTGTATCCCATTTCCCGTTTCCATTCACATCCAATACTAAACGGGCGTAATACTTATCTGGTTTCAAGTCCATAAATAAAGCACCTCCGTCTTTTACTTTCGCTTTCCGCACAGGTTGGTCGTTACCATTCAAAAGCTCTACATAAGCCGTTGTGTCTACTCCGATTATATTTATATACAAATGTCCATATTCATCTTTCTTCTTAATTTTAAACTCACCGGTAAAGAAATCATTCCACTTGCCATATATGCTTTGTATGGTAGCAGAGTCTATTTCCAAACGATATTCTTCTCCATACTTCCAGGGGCGGTTAATAAAGAAACCGAGCGCATTGGTCGTATCGGGTACAAAATCAAACTCCACCGGCTTCCAGAGCGTATCTACTTTCTGATCCAAGAAGAAAACCTCTTTCTTTAAATCGACGACCGGTTCATCAAATACAACGGATATTGTATCGAATAAGTTCATCGAGCCTTGTAAATTAATGTTTAGGCCAAGAAGAGGAGGCGTATCTGCATCGTCACCTTTTTTCTTCTTTTTCTTATCAGGACGATGGCGCATCAAGAATTGAACCGTATCTGTTTGTGCCTGCAAAACATTTACCGAGTCACTTTTCGGATAAGTTACGGAGACAAATAAGGTATCTTGTTGCCAGACAAGAGGATCCGTCAGCCAATAATGAATAGCCGTTTTTCCATCTGCCTCCTGTACCAGGTACCAACTGCTATCAGCCGGAGCAAAATTTACAGGTACAAGAGCCGGAATTGTATCCAAAGCAGAGTTAAAGCGCAATGACAGTTTATTTTCCTGTGTACGCTCAGGTTTAAGCATATATTGCCGGCCGAACTTTTCTTTGAAAAGACGAAGCTCTATATTATCGGGCAAGAAGTGCGTATAACCTACGGTAAGTATAGTATCAATCGTCAAACTGTCTTTCCATATTGTATCTTGCCGGGACGCAAATTCAAATGTAGGAACAATAACGGAATCGAGAAAAGCAATATCTTCTCCCGGCTGATCAAATTTATAATCGCGGTTCACATCATTTAAAGCAAATACGTGATATTTGCCCGGAGAAATATTCCGGATTGTAAACTGTCCTTTATCGTTTGTACGCGAAGTACGTACAAACGGAAGTTTCACAAATGCAGAATCTTCAAGATTATCATGCAAGCCTATCATTATGCCAGGCATAGGTTCCAGATTTTCAGCATTCAATAATGTACCGGCAACCTCTAATGTATCGATTATATCTCCGGTAGAAAAAGCAAAAGAGAAGTTCTCGAATACGTTCTTTTCGTTATTATCGGAAATAGAGTTGGTAAAGTCTATCGTGTACGTCGTGTTGGGCTTTAATGTATCCATCAATTCAACCACAGCCTTACGGCCTGCAGTACGTACAATAGGCAGTTCCATCTGAGGTGGGGTGATGATTACGTTTTCGGAAGGTTTATCTATCTGTATCAACTCGTCAAAAAGGATTTCTACCTTCTTGCCTTTATAGTTGGTCTGATTCGGAGCAGGTGTACTACTTATAAATTTAGGAGGATTCTCATCATAAGGACCGCCGGTAGGCGTAGCCATGTTCGCACATGAATAAATTGCTACCAGCAGGAACAAACCGGCGAATAGCTGTAAACTGTTTCTTATATATTTGTCATTCATTTGATCTGACTGTTTATAGCGGGGACAAAAATAGGCAAATTACTCCGTTTTATCAAACGAAAACCAATCCTGCAATACAGGCATTTCTTTTTCTCACAATATTCCCGTTTAAGTTGGATAAGCGCCTGTGTATCTCCTGCATTACGAACTAACATTCCCGCATTCGTAAAAGTTGCAACAATATGGTTCCGTTCCGGAGGAATGCTTTCGAGTAAACGCATTGATCTTTCACAGTATTCAGGAAGTTTATTGCGCTTTCCGTATGCAAACAACATCGGGACAACCGTATTGATCAAAAGAATATTCAGTGCATTTTCGCCCATCGGTTTCTCTTTTTCAGGAGAAGCATAACGGAAATGATAATGTGTCCTCCAATAATCAGACGGACTAATACGGAAGTATTTTTTTATTTCTCCGGTACTATATGCATCCAATATTGCAGAGAATAAAGTATCATGTTGTACCCATATTGCCGCGAGTTGAGCAAGTTTCAGATGAGGGAAATTAACCGGACGGATACGTAAACTCTTAAACAATGATTCGTCTAACGGTTTCAATCCGAATTTATGTCGCAAGAAACGATATTCCCTTTGCAATAACCGGTAATAATGGCAATCATTATCCTCCTCCAACATTCCTGCCTGGCCAAACAACAAGGCTTCAATCTGTGAACTGCTACTCCTTTGTTTTTGAATATAACGTAACGGCAAGCTCTTTGCCAACCATTCAAAGGCATCGTTATTAACCCCAAAGCCGAAATTACGCGTTAAAGTAACATAAAAAACTTCATTCCAATCATTATTATGTTGTTCCAAAAGCAACTCTATATCACGTGTTTTACGCTCTAAACGTTCACTAAGCAAAGCATCCGTCCAAATCGAAAGATGCAAGGGTTCTATCATCTGTATACAGGAAATACAGGGAACCGGAATATCGCGAAGCAAAAGCCATTCTATATTTTGCCTGACATTATCCGGAACAGATAAAACAAATTGAGGGACAGGTTCGCCATTCATACGATATATAGTTGCATCATCACAGGCCGTTACATGAAGAATTACCGAATCATAAGCCTTATCCTTATCATGCTTATGAAGAAACCAATCGGAAGCTTTATCGTGTATCTCAACACTTCCTGCCCAAACAGTATCATCCATTTTTACTTTGGCATTGAAAAAATCAGGGCCGGCATTTGTATTAAGAGTACCGGGGTCTAGTACCTCGATGGAAACTCCACCGGTAGTAACTAAAGGAGCAGAAGGATATAGCTTATATTTCCAAACATAGTGTAATAAACGTTCCATATTCTTTCAGAGTTAAGATTTATGCTACAAATCTAATCCATTTTCTATATATTTGCAGCATTAATTATCAAACATTTGACTCGAATAGTTTCAAATACAATTACCAAAATATGAAAATTGCACTTATCGGTTACGGCAAGATGGGTAAAACCATTGAACAGATTGCACTTGACAGAGGACATCAGATCGTGTCTATAGTAGATGTAAACAACCCTGAAGAAATACATTCGGACGCTTTTAAAAGTGCAGACGTGGCAATAGAATTTACCACTCCGGCAACTGCTTTCGATAATTACATGAAATGTTTTGCAGCAAATGTCCCGGTTGTTTCGGGAACTACAGGCTGGCTAGACCACATAGACGAAATAAAAAAGATATGCGCCACAGAAGGCAAGACTTTTTTCTACGCTTCCAACTTTAGCATTGGCGTGAATATCTTCTTTGCATTAAATAAATACCTTGCCAAAATAATGAACAACTTCCCTTCATACGATGTTAGCATGACGGAAACTCACCACATTCATAAACTGGATGCACCGAGCGGTACTGCTATCACTCTGGCAGAAGGCATAATTGAAAACATGGATCGTAAAGAACGTTGGACGTTGGAGACTGCAGAAAAGCCTTCCGACCTCCCTATCCATGCCATCCGGGAAGGCGAAGTACCAGGCATACACGAAATAGTTTACGATTCGGAAGTAGACTATATCAGTATCAAGCACGATGCCAAGAGCCGTGCCGGTTTTGCTTTAGGAGCTGTAATAGCTGCTGAGTTTACTGCAGGCAAACAGGGTTTTTTAGGAATGGACGATCTGTTTAAATTTTAAATACCGATAATAATAAAATGAAGAAGTTCACTAAAAAGCAATGGATTAAATTCGGCATTGCAACCATATTATACGCCTTATTTTGCCTTTGGATGCAAAATGCATGGCTTTTATTGGGTATTATCGTACTAATCGACATATTCCTGACACAATATATTCCCTGGGGTGCCTGGAAACGTTCCAAGAATCCGAAAGTACGCAATATATTAGAATGGATAGACGATATACTGTTTGCTTTAATTGCTGTCTATTTCATCAACCTGTTCGTTTTCCAGAACTACCAGATACCTACATCTTCACTTGAGAAATCATTGTTGGTAGGCGATTATCTATTCGTTAGCAAACTGAGCTATGGCCCCCGTGTACCAAACACCCCGGTTTCTTTTCCGTTAGTCCAGAATACGTTGCCAATCCTGAATACCAAGTCATATCTGGATTGGCCGGAATGGGGCTACAAACGGGTAAAAGGTTTCGGAAACGTAAAACGTAACGATATCGTAGTGTTTAATTTCCCGGCCGGTGACACTGTTGCCCTGAAAGTGCAGAATCCCGATTATTATACATTGATAGAAGAAGTAGGACGCGATCGTATACACCTGGACAAAGCTACTTTCGGCGATGTCATCTATCGTCCCGTAGATAAGCGGGAAAATTATGTGAAACGATGCATCGGTATGCCGGGTGACACAATTGAAGTCCGCAACAACCAGGTATATATAGACGGCAAAGCTGCGAAGAATCCTGAAAAAATGCAGTTTAACTACTACGTTGAAACAAACGGATCACCCATTACCGAAGATCAGTTCCGTTTAATGGATGTCAGCAAAGACGACCGGATGATTGTCTCCAACGACAAATTGCTTTCATTCCTTGGCTTCACACCGGGCCAGGGCGGACAATACAACCCGGTTTACCATTTACCACTTACAAAGAAAGCGCTGGCCATTGCAGAAAAACTTCCGAATGTGAACAAAGTTGTTATTGAACCGGATGATTTAGGTGGCTCTACTTACTATCCGGCAGGATATAACACAGGATGGACGCGCGATAACTTCGGCCCGTTATGGATCCCGAAGAAAGGAGCTACAATTCCTTTGACGGAACGTAATCTGGCATTATACGGCCGATGCATCAAGAACTATGAAAACAATACGCTGGAAGTAAAAGACGGCAAAGTATATATAAACGGTAAACCGGAAACATCTTACACCTTTAAGTATGATTACTACTTCATGATGGGCGACAACCGTCACAACAGTGCCGACAGCCGTTCATGGGGCTTCGTACCCGAAGATCATATTGTTGGTAAGCCTATCCTTATCTGGTTATCTTTAGACAAAGACCGTAGCCTGTTTGACGGCGGTATTCGCTGGGACCGTCTGTTCCGCTGGGTACATCCGGATTAACAGAGAAAGAGCAAAGCACATATGAAACATACGATCCTTTCCATCCTGAAATGGCTGGTAGCCTTTGCACTACTGGGAGGGATTGTTATGTTAATACGTTTTTACTGTATCGGATCATACCGTATATCGACCGATGCCATGGAGACATCGCTTCATCAAGGCGACTACATACTCGTAAATAAATTGCCTGTAAAAGGCAATCCGGGACGCAATCGGGTAGTATTATTCACCAGTCCTTTGCTGCAAGACACAACAACATCTCCTCTTTTTATCAGCCGTTGCATAGGAATGCCGGGCGATACGATTCATGTAAACTACGACAGCTACAATGTAAATGGTAAACAAATACCCCGTTCTCCGCGGACGCTTACTACTTATTTTGTTACGGCAAGTGCGGAAAATGAATTTATACAAGCTTTGCGAAAGCTGAACATTCCTCAAAGAGACCTGAAAAAGGAGGCGTATGGATTCACGCTACGTCTTACCACTTTTGAAGAGTATCAGCTTAGAGAAGAGCTGACCGACGATACAAACCTCCGGTTTATAAACGAGCAGACCGACAACTATACGCTCGTTGTTCCACAAAAAGGGCATGCTTACCGTTTGAACAATGCAGCCCTGACGGCTTGCAAAGAGGCCATTTTAAAAGAAACGAGCGGAAAAGCCGTATTCCGCAACGGCAAACTTTACATCGACGGAAAAGAAACCTCTTTCTTTTTCTTCAAACAAGACTATTATTGGATGCTATCCGACAATACAAATGATGCGGTAGATTCACGCCACTTAGGCTTCATCCCGGCAGACCATATAATAGGCAATGCCTTAATATGCTGGTATAGCCAGGACAAACAACGAATATTAAAACCTGTAAACTGATGCAATCCGTATATCTTTCGACATCCTATCTGGGGCCAATCCAGCAATATTGCAAAATGTATTCTTTTCCTGAAGTCCGTCTGGAAATATTCGAGAACTATTTAAAGCAGACTTACCGTAACCGCTGTACCATTGCTGCAGCCAACGGGCCTTTGTCCTTATCGATCCCCATAATAAAGCCTGACACGCTTAAATGCCTGACAAAAGACATCCGTATTTCCGATCATGGCAACTGGCGCCACCTGCACTGGAATGCAATCGTTTCGGCTTATAACATGAGCCCCTTTTTTGAATATTACGAAGAAGATTTCGCCCCTTTTTATGAAAAGCGATACGGCTTTTTACTCGATTTCAACGAAGAACTCCGGCAAACGGTCTGTAATCTGCTGGATATACAACCCAATATAATTTATACCGAAGATTACTCTCCCGTCGTACCCGTCGATTTCCGCGAATCGATCCGTCCGCGCCAACCAATGCCCGATCCCACATTCGATCCCAAGCCTTATTACCAGGTATTTCAGGCTAAATCCGGTTTCCTGCCCAATCTAAGCATCATAGACCTGCTGTTCAATATGGGGCCAGAAAGTATTGTGATACTTCGCAACTCTTCGCTTAACATCGAGCTTTAAAACGGTTTGAAACAGAAACCGGACGTCCGTTTTAACAAAAAACTTTCATGCGGTAAGGTGGAAGGAAGTCATCTTATAAGGTGAGAATGCATCACGCGGTAACGTGGTACACTCTCACGGCATAAGGTGGAAGACTGCCACGCGGTAACGTGATACACTGTCACGGCATAAGGTGAAAGACTGCCACGCAGTAACGTGATACACTCTCACCTTATCCCTTCCCTTTTTTCCGTAGGTTATTCTTTCTGGAACTTGCGGCTCACTTTAATAAGATTGCCGGTGAAAGCTACAACGTTCTGCACTTCCTGCACCATATTGAGGTATAACATACTGACTTTTGTGCTTCCGCTCTGCCCCTGAATACGTTTTAACTCTCCTTTCTTTAATGCTGTAAGTTGGTTATGCAGGCTTACCGATTCGGCAACCAATGCTTCCATATCCGTATAGTCATTCTTCTCGACCATAAGGGCACAACGGTTTTCAAAATCTATCACTTTCTTTGTCACAGCACCAAACTCTTCCTTCTGGATAGCGCCAAGAGGCGGGAAGTTGTTATCTATATGGTCTTTCAGAGGCTCGGTAAGACGGTGGATGCTAAAGATTATTTCACTGGCAAAATCATTGCACTGATAATAATATAAACCTTTCTCTACCGCTATATCATGTTCCAGCTGGGTAACACCAAGAGTACCTACACGCTTTACCTGCTTCAGGTGTACTTTCTTTTCGGCCACAGCCGCTAAAGTCTTCTTTAAATCACGCAGGTTCTCATTCATAAAACCATAAATTGCCTGCGATAACATCCCGGCAGTGAAAGTAAGATCGGTTTGCACCTCTTCGCGGCTATGTTCGCGGAATAAAGCTAACGCTTCGCGTGCATCGGTAGATTTACGTAATTTGGCAACCGTAGAGTTCACCTCTTCCTTTAAAGCCTGTTTACGCATCTTCTTCTTATAGGCAATCTGGCTGCGTACCAAAGAGTAAACAGCCAATCCTACCATACACACCATAGCCGGTATGCCTCCGAAATAGATCATCAATGCTACGACGAAACAGATCGTAAAGGCAGCTCCCGCAGTGATAAACCAACCGCCAATAACAGAAAGCACCCCTGTGATACGGAATACGGCACTCTCGCGCCCCCACGCACGGTCGGCCAATGAACTACCCATCGCAACCATGAAAGCCACATAAGTAGTAGACAAAGGCAGTTTCAAAGAAGTTCCCAAGGCTATCAACAGACCTGAAAGTACTACATTGACAGAAGCACGCACAAGGTCGAAGCTGGCACGGTCTTCCAGAATCATTTCATTTTTATTAAAACGGCTGTCGATCCAGTTTTTTACCGATAAAGGAGTAATGCTATCAATCGTAGAAGCGATGTTGCTGCATGTACGAACCAGAACACGTGCTACAGGAGAGGTTCCAAAGTTTTCATCACCTTCTGCCTGGCGGGAAAGATCGAGAGAGGTTTTTACTACGTTATGCGCTTTTTTGGATGTGGCCAAAGCAATCACCATAACCATGCCTGCGCCAATAAGGAAATAGATAGGAGTCTGTGCCGGTTCCAGCAAGGAAGACATCAGGAAAGTGTCGGTTGTTGTTGTTCCACCCTGCGCTACATAGTCCATATAAGAAGAATAGCCAACCAAAGGAACACCGATAAAGTTAACCAAGTCATTGCCGGCAAAAGCAAGGGCAAGAGAAAATGTACCCATCAATACAACGACTTTAAACACGTTTACCTTTAGCCAGTGAAGTATTTGCATCAAAATTGTAAATACTACAAAACAAATCCAGACAATAGTTGCAGTATTACTATACACCATATTCTTAACATCGCCATCCATAAAGGAACTTTCCTTCAAACCTTTTATAAGCATAAAGTAAACAATGGCAGTTGCGGCAATACCTCCGAAAATGGCAGCAAAATACTTCATTTGCTTCTTATAATTAAAGGTAAACATAAGCCGGGCTATATATTGCACCAACGTTCCAAAAAAGAACGCTATAGCCACCGAAACGAATATGGCAAGAATCACAGTAAACGCTTTATCTGTATTCAGCAAATCTCCAAGTTGCAAAACTCCATCGGAGTTAATTATTTTCATCATGGCAATGGCAACCGTACCTCCCAATAATTCAAAAACCAACGACACGGTAGTAGAAGTCGGCATTCCTAACGAATTAAAAATATCCAGCAGCACTACATCCGTAAGCATCACAGCCAATAAAATGCTCATAATCTCGGAAAAGTAAAAATGCTGCGGCTGATAGATACCATGACGTGCTACATCCATCATACCGTTAGAGAGTGAGGCTCCTACAAAAATACCGATGGCGGCAATTACCATAATAGTTTTAAACGAAGCTGCTTTGGAACCAATCGCCGAATTGAGGAAGTTTACCGCGTCATTACTGACCCCGACAGAAAGGTCAAACACAGCCAGAATGAACAGGAAGACCACCAGAAAAAGATAAAATGTTTCCATAAATAATTTATTCTTAATTTTGCACAAAGGTCTGAAACAGTTATTTCACTCCAATTACACACATGTTACAAACGTGTTACAAGTCCATCTGATATGTTAACTGAACAATTTGCATATAAATAAAGTTAGGCATTCGTATGGTTTTCTGAAAATATCTCTATTTTTATGCAGTAAATAAGGAGTATAACGTGGATAATAAGGATTTCGACAGTATCTATAACCGGAATTATAGACGCTCTTTTCTGTTTTCCAAATCGTATGTACACGATGACATGGCAGCAGAAGACATTGTTGCCGAATCATTGGTAAAATACTGGAAGCTGATTTCTTCCGGTGAAACCGATATTTCCGATGCTTTATTACTAACCATTCTAAAAAACAAGTCCTTGGATTATCTTCGTCATCAAGCCATCCAACATAATGTAATCGAGAATATGACGGATATCATGAATAGAGAAATAAATCTCCGCATATCAACGCTGGAAGCTTGCGATCCATCGGAAATCTTTTCAAAAGAGATTAGAAAAATAGTCAAAGAGACACTTCTTACTTTACCTGAACAAACTCAACATATATTCCGGCTAAGCCGTTTCGAAAACAAATCCGTAAAAGAGATAGCAGAGATTACAGGTCTTACAGTTAAAGGGGTGGAATACCACATCACCAAATCACTGAAAATAATGAAATCAAACCTAAAAGACTACATGCCATTATTAATGTTTTTAATGGATTAACCGGATAAAAAAGCCCCCAACACATAAATGCGCCGGGGGCAAACGGGGATGCAAAGAGAGCATCCATGTGCGGAAGGTGTATTATTTAATAATACTACGTCCTATCCACACTTGAGGCTGTTGCAGGCCAAAAATCCATGCGACGGTGGAGGCTACATCGAACTGCATCATACTTTCTTCAATGACATGTCCTTTTTTAATGCCTTTACCAGCAATGATAAATGGGGTTTCCATTTCCTGCATGGTTTTACCTCCGTGGCCCTTTCCAATACCACCATGATCGGCGGTTACAATTATAATAGTTTCATCCCATATCCCAGCATCTTTCACAGCCTGCACAATTTGACCTATATAACTGTCCAGTTCTTTCAATTTTGTATAATACGCCGGAGTATCATGGCCTACTGCATGGCCTACATGGTCGGGCTGATCAAAAATAACAGCTAATAAATCCGGCTTTTCCTGCTTAATGTACTCTACTGCAAAACGGGCAGTAGCCGTAGAATCAGCCGAAGCCTCAACAACATGTTTATCATAGCTCAAAGCCAATGTATCTACTAAATAACGAATTCCATCCCATTCGTAAATACAACCAATCTTTGCTTTCGGATCAGCACGATGTAATAAGCCAAATACAGTCGGAAAAATACCATCCTCGTCTACAATTATCGATGGCAACTCCGGTACCTGCGAACCCCATTCCGTATATCCGTGCAACTCGGGGCCTGCTCCCATAAACATAGAAGCCCAATTCACTGCACTTGATGACGGCAAAACAGAACGTTTATTCAGCGTATAACACCCTTCTGTCATCATTTTTTTAACATTAGGCATTTCGGCCTTTCCGATACTGTAAGAACCCCAACCGTCAAGTCCGATCAATATCACATGCTTGGCATGATTATCAACAGCAGATAGGTTGTTAACTGCAAATATCGTACAAAAAACAATTATAAGAAGATTTTTTTTCATAAAGCTATATTTTTAAGGTTAATTTCCGAAATCCCTTATTTTACAAGTTTCAATTCATCAATAAGACGAGAACATTTGCCCCACTTATCCACGACAAATAAAACATAACGGATATCTACGCCTATACAACGCTGCAAATCCGGTTCAAAAGCAATATCGCCACTCATAGCTTCCCAGTTTCCATCAAATGCCAATCCTATCAAGCGGGCATTCTTATCAAAAACAGGGCTACCCGAATTTCCTCCGGTAATATCGTTATTCGTAAGGAAACAAAGTTGAAGATCTCCATTTTCATTCGCATAAGGACCAAAGTCTTTACTGCGTATCAGATCAAGATACTCGGGTTGTACCCAAAACTCATCACTGGCAGGATTCTCTTTTTCCAGGATACCTTTCTCAGTAGTATAAAAATCATACCAACCCGCATCATAAGGTTTATATCCGCCAATTGATCCATAGCTCAGGCGCATAGTAAAGTTCGCATCAGAGGACAATGCTTCATCCGGATGCATTTCTTTCAAACCTGCAAAATATAAACGCTCTCCTTTGGATATATCATATTCCGCATCACTCATGAATTGTTGTAATTCAAAAAGGGAAATCAAGACAGAAAGGCTTAATTCGGCCGCAGGATCTTTTTTAAACTTATCGTATTGTTTACGATTTTTTATAATAGACTCGATTTGATCGTACGAAAGCAGTTTCGTTTTCTTAAAAACATCAGCCGTATATTTTTCGTAATCTCCTTTATACTTCTTATCTATTTGCTTATAAATATCAGGAAGAAATTGTTCGGGTACACGCTCTTTTACTACTTTCATCATAGCGGCTAATACCTTTTGATCGAGAGCCGGATCATAATCCTTAAAAAAAGACTCAATACGTTCTTTCATAAAAGCGTCTTTCTCTTCGGAAGTTGAGCCATCCACATCTACTGATTGTATCATACGGGCTAAACGTACAATTTCAGCTCCACTGGAGAAAGCCTCCATCAAATAAGTAGCCGCTCGTCTATATTCGTTTGTAGAGGTATAACCTTTCTCTAACAGTTCAAGTACATTACCATATTTTTCTTTACGCTGTTCATCTTGTGCAACCCATGCAGCAAAGTCTGCTTCCTCTTTTTTCTTACGTTCAATTACATTCAGGTTTGCCAATCCACGATTCATTCCGATTGAATTTTTCCAGTAATTGGAACTTCCCGCATATTTCGATGCATATTTAATACGGATTTCATCACTGGCTAACATAGCATCTTTCCAGATAGCCTGTTTGATTCCACGCACTTCGATACGGGGTTTATTAGAATTTTCAATACGTTGTTGTACGCCCCACGAACTAAGATAACGGTCTGTACTTCCCGGAAAGCCTATAGTCATGGCATAATCTTTATCCTGGTAGCCCTGCAATGAAACTTCTGCTACATATTTAGGCTGATAGGGTTTATTGTCCGCATTATACTCAGCCGGCTTATTATCCTTACCGGCATAAACACGGAAAATAGAAAAGTCGCCCGTATGGCGCGGCCACATCCAGTTGTCTGTATCTCCTCCGAATTTTCCAATTGAGCTTGGCGGAGCAAATACCATACGCACATCACGGTACACATCATATACGATCAAAAAATATTTATTATTATTATAAAAAGGAATTACATCAGCCGATACAAACTCTGTCTTACCGATGGAATCGCAAATAACACGTCCAATTGAGTCAGCTGCAGCCAAACGCTTAAACTCATCGCTGATCCCTGATATTTCACTATTGATACGGTCGCTTACATCTACCGTTTCATGTAAATAACGAACCGATAGTCCCGGAACCGGCAATTCTTCAGACAAATTTTGCGAAACAAAACCGTCTTTCAAATAGTCATGTTCCACACTACTTAATTGCTGGATAGCACCAAATCCACAATGGTGGTTCGTAAAAATTAAACCTTGGTCGGAAACAGTAATACCTGTACATCCACCGCCAAAAATAACAACAGCATTAGCTACGCAAGGGTCTGTTTCACTATAAACCTGTTTGTACGAAGGAGTAAAACCCAGTTCCTTCATACGGGCTAAATTCTGTTTATTCAACTCCTTAAGCACCCACATCCCTTCATCAGCATAAGCCTGTCCCGCAACAACAAAAAGCAGCAACAAGGCACATACTCTCTTCTTCAAATTCATTCTCTCTCTTTTATTCAATTAATAATTTTACATTACCAACACCCGCTCGCGCAGATAACCATTCACGTATTTTTTTCTTTTCCTCAACGTTAATGCGTTCTCTATCCTTACATTTCAAATAAACCAACATTACAGTATCTTGCTTTTCTGTCGATGCTTTCATGATGTATGTATTAGAACATGACGCCTCTTCCACAAAAGGGAAAAGAACTTTCATCTCCGGCATAATTTCTTCAGTAATACGCAAAGAACTGCGGCAAACATCAAGTTTATGTTTCAGCGAATCTATTTGTATTGCCTGTACACGCAAGACCTCTTCACTATTCTTATACAGGTCTTGCATAAGCAAGCTTTTTAACTCATTTATATCGGTAGATTCTTGCCCGAATCCTTGCTGCACAACAAGTGAAACATTTTTCAACCCGTACTTAGGCATTTTTGAACGGACATTTGCAATCATCGTTTCAGGAACAGTTTCACCGATCAATACGACTTTTACTTCTTTTTTATCACTCGTATCGGTAATTGTTTTACTCAATATCTGGGTATTCGGAAAGTTTAATTCTTCGGATACAAACGAACGTACTCTTTCATTAAAGTAACTTGTACGGATTAAATTATAACTAAGAAAAAGACTCGGAACAATTGTAAAAAAAACGATTATACCGACATAACGGGTTACTATTTTCTCTCGTTGTTTATCAAGAAATACTTTTTTGGGGTATTTCAGCAGCCTTACAACCACATAAGTAGCCAAACTGATAAAAACCGTATTGATGAAATACAAATAAAACGCGCCGAAAAAATAATACAAATTGCCACTGGCTAATCCAAAGCCTGCCGTACATAAAGGAGGCATCAATGCTGTTGCAATAGCAACACCCGGTATCACATTTCCCTTACTTTTGGTAGAACTCGCTACAATTCCGGCCAATCCACCGAAAAAGGCAATCAACACATCATAAACGGTAGGTTGCGTACGTGCTAATAATTCGCTTTGAGCTTCACTGATCGGAGAAATCAAAAAATAGAGAGTAGAAGTTATAACACTAAATACAGTAGCCGTAGCAAAATTACGGAAAGAACGTTTGATTAACTCGAAATCGGATATGCCTAATCCTAAACCAAAACCCATTATCGGCCCCATAAGCGGAGAAATAAGCATTGCACCGATAATGACAGCAGTAGAATTCGTGTTCAACCCTAAAGAAGCCACAAACGTGGCAAAAATAAGTACCCAAAGATTTGTTCCTTTAAACTCTACACCCTTCTTAATAGATTCAATCGTTTCCTCTTCGTCTTCTTTCTCCTGACGAACATCGAAATTTCTAATAAAAAAATTCCTGACCAGTATGTACAATGCTCCTTTTGCCATATTTCAAAACTATCTATCTATTGCCTACAAAGATAGGAATAGAATAATTAATACTAGAAGATTAGAAGCATTTGTTTGCAGTTGTTATGAAAAATGATACATTTACGTATGCAAGCTTTTTCATGATACTTTGATTTTCATTCTACAGTAAAATAAATTCTAAACTTCATTTCATCCGTGATGGCATTTTTGTAATACTCATCTTTAGTATTTGACAAGTCAAATCTGAAAGTAAAACCTATATAATAATTACCGGGAGGCAATGGATGTTGTTCATTTATATCATCTCTTATCCACGGAAAAACACCTATATTACTTCTTCCCGGATAATATATAGAAGGTATATCTACCCAATTTATAGGAAATCCATCTGCCACTCCAACAAATGTACCATCAGATTTATAGACTTTACCTATTTCATCAGGAGGAAAATGATCGTACATTAAGAACTCTGTTTCTCTAAAATTCTCTATCGAACAACAAATATCAAAGTTTTCCCCATTCTTAAAGGTAGTAGACGGCTCTCCTTGTTCGTTCTGCAAGTAGAATTTAAGACCAACATCGTACATTTTCACTTCAATTACTTTTTCATTACCTCCTGGAGATATCAGTATCAAGTCCTCCTTATCACAACTTCCCATACAGAAAATAAAGGAAAACAGTAATAAATAATAGGATGTCTTATTCATAAGCACATAGATTTAAAGTTAATTTTAGACAAACACAAGTATTCGTTATTAAGAATACGACAAGAAAAATCTTAATGACTAAGATAAGAATATATACTTATTCTAAACTAATAATTATAATATTTTAATGACATTTCCTAGCAAAATATCAGAAAACTATAATATTCTATATTTTTGCGCTATTTATACCATTTACAATAATCAACCATATTTCAAGTATTTATAAAAACATTCTCCCAAGCTACCGGTTGGCATAAATATAAGTACTCTCCAGGCTGTCATAGTTATGATTTTTACAACTCATAACTATAAATTTCTAAAATCATAACTATGACTTCTATACTTCTTTATTCTCCTAATCGGTATAAGAATAAATTATTACCTTTGCCTGTCAAGACAAAAAGATATTATGGAAGACGATTTTGATATACGCGACGCGAAAATACCGGAAAACGAACGGGAGTATGAAAATGCTCTCCGTCCTCTTTCGTTTCATGATTTCAGCGGACAGGCAAAGGTGGTTGAAAACCTGAAAGTGTTCGTTATGGCGGCACGTATGCGAAAAGAGGCATTAGATCATGTTCTATTACATGGACCTCCGGGATTAGGTAAAACAACTTTATCAAATATTATTGCAAATGAGCTGGGCGTAGGTTTTAAAGTAACCTCCGGTCCTGTTTTAGATAAACCGGGAGATTTAGCCGGCATTTTGACCTCTTTAGAGAAAGATGATGTCCTATTCATCGATGAAATTCACCGTTTAAGTCCGATTGTTGAAGAATATCTTTATTCTGCAATGGAAGATTACAGAATTGACATCATGATTGATAAAGGCCCGAGTGCACGTTCCATTCAAATCGACATTTGTCCTTTTACACTTGTAGGGGCAACTACCAGAAGCGGCTTGCTTACAAGCCCTCTTCGTGCCCGGTTTGGTATCAACATGCACCTGGAATATTACGATGTAGAGACATTAACAAAAATCATTCTTCGCAGTGCCGACATACTGAATGTCAAATGTGATCTGAGTGCAGCCCGCGAAATCGCGTCCCGCAGCCGGGGAACACCACGTATCGCAAACGCCCTGCTCCGCCGCGTAAGAGATTTTGCCCAGGTGAAAGGATCAGGGGCGATAGACAAAGCCATTTCTTGTTATTCATTGGAAGCCCTGAACATAGACCGTTACGGACTTGATCAGATAGATAATAAACTGCTTACAACGATTATAGATAAATTTAACGGTGGTCCGGTGGGGTTGACAACAATTGCAACTGCACTGGGAGAAGATCCGGGAACTTTGGAAGAAGTATACGAACCTTTCCTTATCAAAGAAGGCTTTATCAAACGAACACCGCGGGGACGTGAAGTCACAGATTTAGCTTATACCCATCTGGGGAGAAACAAAGGAAGTGAACAGGGGTTCCTATTCGATTAATAAACGAAGTAGCCGTCAAAGAATAACGGCTTAAATCAAATTATATGGCGCAAGGAATGAAGCGGTTGGCTAAAGAGACAGCCGTATATGGAATTAGCAGTATTTTAGGCCGTTTCCTCAACTGGATGCTAGTGCCTATGTATACGCGCGTATTGGCAAGCACTGCCGATTTTGGGATTGTAACCAATGTTTACGGATGGATAGCCCTGTTGCTTGTATTACTTACTTACGGGATGGAAACGGGTTTCTTCCGTTTCATCAATAAAAAAGAAGAACAGGAACCGATACGTATTTATTCGACCGCTCTATTCAGTTTGGGCATAAGTTCTATTGCATTCATTCTTCTGTTACTGCCATTCTACGGAACCATTAGTAACACACTTGGATATGCAAACCATCCGGAATATATCCTGATGATGGGAATCACAGTTGGGATAGATGCTTTCTGCTGCATCCCTTTTGCCTACCTCAGATACAAAGGCAAGGCCATACGCTTTGCTTTCCTTAAACTGCTGACCATTTTCCTCAACATTGCACTGAATATCTTTTTCCTTATCATCTGCCCGTGGCTTATGAAACATTATCCTTCAGCGGTGGATTGGTTCTTTCATGCAGATTACAGTGTCGGTTACATCTTTATTTCAAATGTGATAACAACTGTTGTAACATTCCTTATGCTGCTTCCCGACATGATACCCGGTTTCCGGCATAAACCCGACCTGCAGGTCTGGAGGCAGATGCTGCGTTATTCATTCCCGATCCTGATATTGGGAATAGCCGGAATCTTTAACCAGACGGCCGATAAAATCCTGTTTCCTTTTCTATTTGCCGACAAAGAATATGCAAACGAGCAGCTCGGCATTTACGGTGCCTGCTTCAAAATAGCGCTGGTTATGGTTATGTTCACCCAAGCTTTCCGCTACGCCTACGAGCCATTCATCTTCGCCAAGAACAAAGAAGAGGGGAGTAAAAAAGCATATTCGGAAGCGATGAAATACTTCGTTATCTTCACGCTCTTTATCTTTCTCTTCGTTACGTTCTACATAGATATTTTCAAGTATTTCGTAGACAAAAGCTATTACCCCGGTCTACGTGTCGTCCCGATTGTAATGCTGGGCGAACTTTTCTTCGGTATTTATTTTAATCTTTCATTCTGGTATAAGCTAATCGACCAGACACAATGGGGAGCCTATTTTTCAACTATCGGATGTATTGCTACCGTATCCATCATACTCTTTTTCGGGCCAACTTACGGATATATGGCTTGTGCCTGGGCATCCTTCTGCTGTAATTTGTTAATGATGCTTCTTTCATACTTCATCGGACAAAAGAGGTTTCCGATACAATACGATTTAAAATCGGCAGCCCTGTATGCAAGCCTGGCTACAATTCTATATTTGGCAGGAATGCTCCCCAAAATAGATTCGGAAATCATACGATTAGTTTACCGCAGCACATTATTACTCATTTTTATCGTATTCACCGTAAAAAGAGACTTGCCATTGAAAGAACTCCCGTATATCGGCAAATATTTCCAATAAATATATTCTTGCCAAATAATTCCGGAATCCATGCTTTAGAAATTGTACGGCTATTAAAGCTAAATAGCCGCAAATTTACGGGTATTTTTATCCCAGGAAGGCATAGAATAAATCAATTCAACTGCCTGTTCGGCTGTTTCGGCTACAGCCCACATGGCAGCGTGCTGAGGACGCATAAAATGTTCGTCCATACATCTCTGAAGCATTTCAAGCAAAGGATCGAAATAATGATTAGCATTCAAGACTACAATCGGATTGAGATACAAACCTAATTGTTTCCAGGTTATCACTTCCAACAGCTCTTCCAATGTACCACAACCACCCGGAAGTGCAATCACCGCATCAGACGTATCAGCCATCAGTTGCTTACGCTCATGCATTGTATCGACCTCGATTAATTCGGTCAATCGGGTATAATGCCAATCCTGTTCCACCATAAACCGGGGAATTACGCCTGTTACTGTACCGCCGGCTTCCAATGTGGCATCCGAAACAGTACGCATCAATCCTATAGAACCCGCACCATTAACCACCCTAAGTTTCCGTTCACCCAACAAAGTCCCTAATTGCTTCGCTGCCTCAAAATAGACAGCATCTATTTTTGTACTCGATGCGCAATACACGCATACGGAAGAGATCGTATTCATCTGTTCTTATTTATTAATATCATATCCAAACAAAGCAAAATCACCCAGACAAGGGTCGCCGGGAAAGACTGTATTCAAGGCTTCTGTAATCTCATAGGCTGCCTTCATAGAAGCTGTCTTCTGCTTTGTTAAGCCCAGTTCTATCGATATCTGGTAAACATGCGTATCTAAAGGAATAAGCAATTGGTGTGGCTTAACAGCAGATTGCCATATACCAAAATCTACGATTCCATCCACCCTAACCATCCAGCGCAGAAACATTGCCAACCGCTTGCAAGCTGAATTGCCACTTATTACAGGAATACCATTCACATTACAAAATAACTCTTGTAGCCTGGGGATAGGTGCAAGATGCGGAATGTCGTGCAAAGCATCTTCCAAAGAATCATACCTCAAATATATTTCTCTCAGACGCAAACAAAGCCCCTCTAAGTCCGAATAAGTATAAAAGCGATAGAAAGTATTACGTATAGCCGGATCATTCGTTTTAAACGATGAAATGGCAGATATACCGTCATTCATCAACCATTCATACGGACTTGATCCCATAATCAGATGCAATTCTTCGGCCTTCTTAAGGATATTCGGCCTTCTACCATAAGAAATCCAGGCAGTGAGAAAGGCCGAAATTTCGATGTCTTGCTTTTTGTGGAAACGATGAGGGAATTGCACTGGATCATCCGCTATAAATGATTTTGTATTATATTGCTTTGCCCACTTTTGGAGTTGCTTTTTTACTGTCTCGTTCATTTAATCATTTCTTCTTCAAAAAATATTGCCGCTGATCTTCCGGATAATGCTCAATTGCGTAACGCAAAGCTGTACGGGGTAAACAAGTAGCATACTTTTCCAGGAAATCGGTCAATGTATTCCGGTCTTTCTTACCAACCTCACGCAACATCCAGCCTACAGCCTTATGCATCAAATCATGCTTATGTGTCATTAATCGTTCCGCAATAGCCAATGTATCGGTGAATTCGCCTTTGCGTATAAATGCAACAGTAGATACCATGGCAATACGTTGTTCCCAAAGGTTATCGCTCTCTGCCAGTTCATACAGGCGCGAACGGTCTTTATCCAACAAATAGGCACCAACCACATGAGGACAAGTTACATCCACCAAATCCCAATTATTAATATAACGGGCATTCTTCAAATAAAACTTATAAAGAGCCTCCCGTTCTGCCGAAGAAGCCTTCTTAAACCGTTCCACTACGATCAATAGGGCACAAAGACGGGCTTCATGGTACCTACTTTCCACTAGTACCTGCAATTCGGACAAAGGGGTTTGTTTATTTGCCTTAGCAATATTCCGGGTAAGAGGAACCACTAACCCCAAAAAGATATCACCTTCGGCATACTGTCCGGGGCCTGTTTTAAAAAATCGTTGTAAGAAAACGGCTTTCTCAGGGTTTGCAACGGACAACAACTCATTCAACACAAATTCCGCCGTCATGGTTTCAATACCCGTGACACAGGGCGGTCGCCTTCCAGAAATCCGATTACATTATCCGACACGGCACGTGCCATCTCTATACGGGTAGCTGTTATCTGTGTCCCGATATGTGGAGTAAGTACTACATTATCCATCCCGAGCAATTCAGGTAACGGATAGTCGCCAAATTCAAATACATCCAATCCGGCACCATAAATAATGCCTTCCTGCAGCGCCTTCACCAAAGCATGTTCATCCACCAAAGGGCCGCGACCCGTATTAATCAGGATAGCAGTAGGTTTCATTCTTTTTAATGCGGATTCATCGATGATATGATATGTTTCAGGAGTATACGGTGCATTCAAAGAAACAAAATCAGATTGTGCCAGCAAGTCTTCAAACGAAACATAAGTCACCCCCAGTTTGGTTTCATCCTCGATACAAAGCTGGCGGCGGTTATGATAAATGACCTCCATACCACAAGCCCGGGCACGTTTAGCCAACGCTTTCCCGATTCGTCCCATACCTACTATTCCTAATGTTTGTCCGGTAATAGGCATTCCGAGATTCTCGAGTACACCAACTTTCATCTCTTTTCCCAATGTACGCAACTTACGATCGCATTCGGTAATACGACGGGCTGTATCTAATATTAATCCCAAAGCAATATCAGCGGTTGGAGCCGTCACAGGACCGGGAGTATTAGACACGACAATTCCTTTCTCTACCGCATAGGCTACATCTATATTATTATAGCCAACAGCATAATTGGCAACCATCTGTAACTTCGGTGCATGATCAATAAGTTCCTTATTCACCGGAAAATCGAACATGGAACAAAGCACGTCATATTCAGGTATCATTTCAAACACCTCTTCATACGTAAAGTCCCGTCCATCAGGAAAGGTAACCTCGTATTTGCTCTCCAACTCCGCAAATCCTTCGCGAAACATGTCATAGGTAACTAATATCTTCTTCATACCTCTTACAATTATTAGGTAGCAAAAATACAAATCTATTGGCAATTAATTCGTATTTTTGTCAAATGCGACCTATTTTAGGTTCTTATTTTATCTTCCGAAAAGATAAAGATTAACATTTCTATTTCAAACTATGGTACTAAACTATATCTGGATTGCTTTCTTTCTTATTGCATTTGTAGTTGCTTTAGGTAAACTGCTGATAGGTGGAGACACAACAATTTTTACCGAAATTATTAATGCTTCCTTCGATTCTGCCAAAACAGGATTTGAAATATCGCTGGGACTTACCGGCATACTTTCCTTATGGTTGGGAATAATGAAGATAGGAGAGAAAGGCGGATTAATACAATCTTTTGCACGGATGGCATCGCCTGTATTCAGTAAACTGTTTCCTGATATTCCGAAAGACCATCCCGCTACCGGATCTATATTTATGAATCTGTCAGCCAACCTGTTAGGACTAGACAACGCCTCAACGCCCATGGGATTAAAGGCTATGCAGCAGCTACAGGAACTAAACAAAGACAAGGATTCGGCCAGCAATTCAATGATTATGTTCCTCTGTGTCAACGCATCAGGTCTAACACTTATCCCTATAACCATTATGATGTACAGGGCACAACTCGGGGCGGCCAACCCTTCGGACGTGTTCCTGCCTATCATGCTGGCAACATTTACCTCCACATTAGTTGCAATACTGGCTGTTTGCCTGAAGCAACGCATTAATATACTGCAAAAGAACCTCATACTATTCTTTGGCGGAATGGGCCTATTCATCGGAGGATTAGTGTGGTTATTCAAGTCATTGGACCAGGAACAGGTGTCTCTCTATTCCACTTTATTTGCCAACACATTGCTGTTTACCATTATCTGCGGATTCATTATAAGCGGCATACGCAAGAAGATAAACGTATACGATACCTTTATCGAAGGAGCAAAAGAAGGATTTCATACGGCCGTTACCATCATACCTTATCTGGTAGCCATTCTGGTGGGTATAGGCGTATTTCGTGCATCAGGAGCAATGGACTTCATAATTGAAGGCATTCGCATAGGAATTAATTCATTGGGGATAAACACCGAATTTGTAGGAGCTCTGCCAACCATGCTGATGAAACCGCTCAGTGGAAGCGGAGCCAGGGGAATGATGCTGGACGCAATGAACACGTACGGAGCCGACTCTTTTGTTGGGCGTCTGTCATCCATTGTACAAGGTTCGTGCGATACGACTTTCTATGTCGTTGCTCTATACTACGGAAGTGTAGGTATCCGGAATACGCGCTACACCGTACAGTGCGCTTTACTGGCAGATTTGGCCGGAGCTATTGCCGCTATCGCAATGGCATATCTGTTCTTCGGATGATTGCAGGGCAATAAAACGGCATTGCGTATAACCGAATCGGAAGAATATCGTACTTTTGCAAAAAAAGAAACAATGATAGCTTACTTTGCCGAAGACATAAATTTGCCATCCATCCATCAGGAAGCCGTAAGCGGATGGGTGCGTGAGGTTGCTAAAACATATGGTAAAACCGTGGGGAATATCAGTTATATCTTTTGTTCGGACGAAAAGATACTGGAAGTAAACCGCCAATTCCTACAGCACGATTACTATACCGACATCATAACATTTGACTACACAAACGGGAACCGCATATCGGGAGATCTGTTTATCAGCCTCGATACGGTCAAGACAAATGCAGAAACTTTCCACACCAATTATGGAGAAGAACTTCACCGGACTATTATTCACGGAATACTGCATCTTTGTGGCATCAATGACAAAGGGCCAGGCGAGCGCGAAATCATGGAAGCCAACGAGAATAAAGCACTGGCAATCCTGCCCAAGGAATGTCGCATTTCATAACCTAACGTCTTTTTTATACAGCAACTACTTCTTTATAACGGCTAAACAAACCGGTATAGCCCTCTTACACTGTTGATTATACTCACCATTACGATTTACTAAATTAAAATACAGCACTTTTTAAGAAAAAGATCCTGTATAATTATTCTTTTGACCCGGGTCAAAATTAATTTCCTACCAGGACAAAATTAATTATTAGCTTGGTAGAAATTAAATTCCGGCTGCTCAAAAGAATAAATTATCCTATACTTTGAAATAGATTCTCCTATATGCAAAAAGAAAAGTATAGATGTCTAAAACCTACCCGAATCTGACTATCTTTGCAAAAGAAATATAGAGATTTACGACAATGACTTTTAATTATGACGTAATTGTAGTAGGTGCCGGACATGCAGGCTGTGAAGCGGCGGCGGCGGCGGCTAATCTGGGATCGAAAACGCTGTTGATAACAATGGACATGAATAAGATCGCCCAGATGAGTTGTAACCCTGCTGTAGGAGGAATAGCCAAAGGGCAAATCGTTCGCGAGATAGATGCTTTGGGTGGACAGATGGGAATAGTAACGGACAAAACCGCCATCCAGTTCCGCATGCTGAACCGAAGTAAAGGACCGGCAATGTGGAGCCCACGCGCTCAAAGTGACCGTGCACGCTTTATAGACTGTTGGAGAAGTATTGTTGAGAATACCGACAATTTGTTCATTTGGCAGGATATGGTAAACGAACTCATCGTAGAAAACGGGCGCGTATGTGGTGTACGCACCGGCATGCATGTAGAGTTTAAAGCAGGAGCGGTAGTCCTTACAAACGGAACCTTCCTGAATGGCTTATTACATATCGGCCGTACTCAGATAAGAGGAGGACGCATTGCGGAACCGGCTTCAAAAGGTATCACCGAACAACTGGTATCGTTAGGCATAAAAGCAGAACGAATGAAGACCGGCACACCGGTACGCATTGATGGCCGGAGCATACACTTCGATGAAATGGGCGAACAGCCGGGCGAAACCGATTTCCATAAATTTTCATATCTTGACTCGCCCCACCAAGTATTAAAGCAACTAAGCTGCTGGACAACCTATACAAACGAGGCTTGCCACGAAGTACTTCGCCAGGGGCTTCCCGATTCGCCACTATATAACGGGCAGATTCAAAGCATAGGGCCGCGTTATTGCCCCAGTATCGAGACAAAGATCATTACTTTTGCGGATAAAACGCAACACCAGCTATTCCTGGAACCGGAAGGAGAGACAACACAAGAATATTATCTGAACGGTTTCTCATCCTCTTTGCCTTTGGGCATTCAGCTACGCGCTTTACAGCAAATACCGGCTTTCCGCGATATACAGATATATCGTCCGGGGTACGCCATAGAATACGATTTCTTCGATCCTACACAGCTTAACCATAATCTGGAAACGAAGCAAATCAAGAATCTGTTCTTTGCCGGACAAATCAACGGAACCACCGGATATGAAGAGGCAGGCGGACAAGGGCTGATAGCCGGGATCAATGCGCACATCAATTGCCACGGTGGCGACTCGTTTATATTGGGACGAGACGAAGCCTACATTGGCGTTTTGATCGACGATCTTGTAACCAAGGGTGTAGACGAACCTTACCGCATGTTTACTTCGAGAGCAGAATACAGAATCTTGCTTCGTCAGGATGATGCCGATATGCGCCTCACCGAAAAGTCATACAAGTTAGGATTGGCTACACAGCATCGCTACGACTTGCTAAAAGAAAAGAAAGACAGCCGGGATGCTATTATCCAATTTTGCGAGAACTATTCCGTAAAGCCTCAATACATAAATGAGGGATTAGAGAAATTGGGGACAACTCCCCTAGCCCACGGTTGTAAACTGATCGACCTGATTGTGCGTCCTCAAACGACATTAAACAATATTGCAGAACTGGTTCCTGCTTTGCGTTCCGAATTGGACAAAGTTCCTGCTTCACGAAAAGAAGAAATTATCGAAGCGGCCGAAATATTAATTAAATACAGCGGCTATATCAAACGCGAACAAATCATAGCAGATAAAATAAACCGCCTGGAAAACATTCGTATCAAAGATAAGTTCGATTATAATTCCATACAATCTCTATCCACAGAAGCACGCCAGAAGTTAACAAAGATAGATCCGGACACCATTGCTCAGGCAAGCAGGATTCCGGGAATATCGCCGAGCGACATCAATATTCTGCTGGTGCTTTTGGGAAGATAAGAAAAATATGCGAATTGTTCCACGTGAAACATTACTTCAGCAAACGTAGCTAAAAGACTGGGTTTGCGGAAGACAAAGGCAATAACAATGGCAATAGATAAAGAAACACATATTAAAACGATCCTCTCTGTCATCCCGGAAAAACCGGGATGCTACCAATACTTTGACGAAAGAGGAACTATAATATATGTAGGCAAAGCCAAAAACCTGAAACGCCGCGTATCTTCTTATTTCAACAAGGAACACGACAGCAACAAAACGCGCGTACTTGTAAAGCAAATACGCGACATTAAATATATAGTGGTAGATACGGAAGAAGATGCTCTTTTACTCGAGAATAATTTAATCAAGCAATATCGTCCGCGCTACAACGTTTTGCTGAAAGACGACAAAACCTATCCTTCTATCGTAGTAAAGAATGAATATTTTCCACGCGTATTCCAAACAAGAAACATTATACGTGACGGATCGCAATACTATGGCCCCTATCCTTCCCTGTTTACGGCCAAAGTAATGCTGCAAATGCTAAAGGAACTTTATCCGATACGCACCTGCAAATATCCCCTTACACCGGAATCTATTCGTGAAGGACGCTATAAGATTTGCCTGGAATATCACATCAAACGCTGCAAAGGCCCTTGTGAAGGACTACAAAGCTTGGAAGAATACCAAAAGAATATCTCCGAAATAAAAGAAATATTACGCGGAAATATTTCGCAGATAAGCAAGATGCTATATGAAGAAATGCAGACACTTGCCGGAGAATTGAAGTTTGAAGAAGCTCAGAAGGTAAAAGAAAAGTACGAAGTTATAGAAAATTATCGGGCTAAGTCTACCGTTGTAACACCTATGTTGCACAATATAGATGTATTTTCTATTGCAGAAAACGAAAATTCGGCTTATATCAATTTCATGCATATCGGCAACGGTGCGATAGTCCAAGCTTACACATTTGAATACAAGAAGCGGCTGGACGAATCGAAAGAAGAGCTTCTAAGCTTAGGCATCATAGAAATGCGGGAACGATTTAAGAGCACAGCACGCGAAATAATTGTACCTTTTGAATTGGAAATGGAGCTTGGCAACATAACCTTTACTATCCCACAGCGGGGAGACAAGAAGAAACTGCTGGAACTATCAGAAATGAACGTAAAACAATTCAAGGTAGACCGCCTGAAACAATCCGAGAAACTAAATCCGGAGCAACGTACTACACGCATTTTAAAGGAGATTCAGGATGCTTTGCATCTGCCCAAATTACCCGTACACATCGAATGTTTTGACAACTCCAACATACAAGGAAGCGACGCAGTTGCGGCTTGTGTCGTATTTAAGATGGGAAAACCTTCAAAAAAAGATTATCGTAAATACAATATCAAAACAGTTGTTGGCCCGGACGACTACGCTT
Source organism: Parabacteroides provencensis (assembly GCF_900232875.1). Taxonomy (NCBI): domain Bacteria; kingdom Pseudomonadati; phylum Bacteroidota; class Bacteroidia; order Bacteroidales; family Tannerellaceae; genus Parabacteroides; species Parabacteroides provencensis. Next base: position 963,246 of record NZ_LT960489.1, read on the forward strand.
CCATGAAAGAAGTAGTACGCCGCCGTTATCTACGTGCCAAAGAAGAAAATACTCCCCTGCCCGACCTGATTATAACAGACGGAGGCAAAGGGCAAATGGAAGTTGTACGTTCCGTTATTGAAGACGAACTACAGCTTACTATTCCGATAGCAGGATTGGCAAAGGACGGAAAACATCGTACATCGGAGCTGTTATTCGGATTTCCACCGGAGACGATAGGCATGCAGCTAAACAGCCCTCTGTTCCATCTTCTGACGCGCATGCAGGACGAAGTACACCGTTTCGCTATCTCTTTCCATAAAGATAAGCGAAGCAAAACCCAGGTCGCCTCAGAACTGGATAACATAAAAGGCATTGGTGAAAAGACAAAAACCGTACTTTTACGTCAGTATAAAAGCGTAAAACGCATCAGGGAAGCCGATTTTGAAGAGCTAAAGAAGCTAATAGGCGAAGCCAAAGCAATGATTTTAAAGGAAGGATTATTCGTAAATCAATAAAAAGAGAAAAATATATAAGATGAGAACAGTAACACAACGCGTACAATATGCTTCGGTAACGATTGACGGGCAACTGAAATCGAAAATCGGAAAAGGATTGCTTGTCCTTGTAGGCATTGAAGACCGTGACACACAGGAAGACATTGAATGGCTTTGCAAAAAGATAGCAAACCTGCGCATATTTGATGATGAAAACGGAGTAATGAACCATTCAGTAACAGAAACTCAGGGAGAAGTCATGGTAGTAAGCCAGTTTACACTGCATGCGTCTACAAAAAAGGGAAACCGCCCCTCCTACATCCATGCTTCCAAACCAGACTTTGCCATCCCGATGTATGAGGCTTTCTGTGCCGAAATGGGTATCCAGCTGGGCAAAGAAGTAGCCACAGGGACGTTTGGTGCCGACATGAAGATTGAACTATTAAACGACGGGCCTGTTACTATTCTTATAGACTCGCAAAACAAAGAATGACAAATGGCGGAAATAACTATACAAGAAGCTCAACAAAAGGTTGACAATTGGATCAAGACTTACGGAGTTCGTTATTTCAATGAGCTTACCAATATGACTATTCTTACCGAAGAAGTAGGCGAACTGGCACGTATCATGGCACGTACTTATGGCGAACAATCGTTTAAGGAAAGCGACAAACACCGGGATCTGGGCGATGAAATGGCCGATGTGCTTTGGGTGCTACTCTGCCTGGCCAATCAAACGGGCGTAGATATGACTGCAGCCTTCGAGAAGAATTTGCAAAAGAAAACCGATCGCGATAAAGAACGACATATCAACAATAAAAAATTATAATTTATGGCACACGAACATACCCACGACTGTGAGTGCGGACACGATCATGAAACCTCTCACGCAGACAAGTATCACGAAGCATTCAATAAGTTTGAACCGGCTCAACCGGAGGAACAGATTAAAGAAACTGTAGATAAACTGATTGAAAAGAATTACAAAGCCAACTTCACCCCTGAAGTGTTAAAATTCATACACGGCTGCATCGACCTTACCTCTCTTACAAGCTTAGATACAAAAGAAAGCATCTGGCAGATGGTAGAACAGGTAAACGATTTTGAAGGAACCCGGCCTGATGTTCCGAATGTAGCAGCCATCTGTACCTATCCCCTATTTGTTGAGACTGTAAAGCAAGCACTGACAGCACAAGAGGTAAAAATAGCTTCTGTAGCCGCTGGTTTCCCCGCTTCACAGACCTTTGTAGAAGTAAAGATTGCAGAGGTTGCCATGGCCGTTATGGAAGGAGCCGACGAAATAGATGTAGTACTGAATCTGGGGTATTTCATGGAAGATAATTTCGAGGAACTAGCAGAAGAACTGCAAGAAATAAAAGAAAGTTGCCGAGAAGCCCATCTGAAAGTTATTCTGGAGACTGGTGCTTTGGCAACAGCCGATAACATTCGGAAAGCATCCATATTGGCCATTTACAGTGGTGCTGATTTCATTAAAACATCAACAGGCAAAGGATATCCGGGAGCAACCCTGGAAGCTGTCTATACGATGTGTAAAGTCGTAAAAACATACGAATCTATCGCCGGAAAGAAGGTCGGAATTAAAGTATCTGGTGGTGTACGCACTTCCGAAGAAGCCGTTAAATATTATACCATAGTAAAAGAAATATTGGGAGAAGAATGGCTCACCAAAGATTTATTCCGTATTGGAGCCAGTAGTCTGGTTGCTGATATACAAAAGCATTTGATTTCAGCATAAATAACTATATTACAAATATTTAACCCACAACAAGGCTAAAACAAGCCCTTGTCTGCATTTAAACAAAAAAAGGTCGGCAACTTTTCTGATGAAGTTGCCGACCTTTTTCATTTTCCTCGCCTACCCTTTTAGAGACAGGTAAGCATCTTATTTCTTTCCGAACCGGAACTTATATCCAACCGATAGAGAGAGCAGGAAATTTTTTGTGCCTTCTGCACTCAGATTATCCGTACAACCTTGCATGTAACACAAGGAAGCCAAATACTGACCATATTCAACACCAAGTTCCAGGGCAACACCTAAATCCTGGCGGGTAGCAACTTCTCCACGGATATAATCATTATCCGGTTTTCCAAAGGTATTAACCGACACGGATATACCATCCATTTTCACCGTTGTTTTACCGAATAATCCGACTCCATAATAAGGGCCCGCATTAATTCTGAGAACGGTATTAGTAGCACATGGTATGCGGAAAGAAGCATAAAGAGGAATATCCAGCCAGTAACCGGTAACAGACCCTTTGATTCCTGAATAAACTTTAGTATTTGCCCCACGTCCATTCAGCAAAAGTCCGGGTTGCAAATGAAAATAACGGCTTAGCTTAATATCTCCCAGGATACCCAGATTTGCTCCCGGCCTTATACGCGATCCTTCAGCATTCAGATAAGTAGAGAGATTCAGACCGGCACGTACATCTATTCCTTGTGCCTTTATTAATTGGGAACAAAACAGGCATATTATTAGCCCTACAAATAATTTTTGCCTCATAAATAAGTAAACTAAAGAAGATTGATTTTATTTTTTTCGATTCATCACATAATCGGCCAAAAGGAATAACCCGTCGCGGGCTGCTGATTCAGGTAGTTCATCCAGAACGGAAATAGCCTTTTCATGAAACTCCTTCATGCGTTTTCCGGCATATTCAATGCCACCGTTTACTTTAGCAAAATCGATCAAAGCATCTATGTTTTCCGCAGAAAAATCCTTTGATGAGATTATCCTTAAATAAGGAGCAGCTTCTTTTTCATTTGTCCGCAAAGCATACAATAAAGGCAATGTAACCTTTCCTTCGCGGATATCGTTACCTGTAGGTTTTCCTATATTAGCTTCTTTAAAATAGTCGAATATATCATCCTTAATCTGGAAACAATAGCCCAGATATTCACCAAAACGACGACAAATTGATATGGTTTCAGCGGATGCACCGGAAGAAATTGCACCGATTTCGGTACAGGCAGAAAGTAAAGTTGCCGTTTTCTTTTTAATAACCTGCATGTAGCAAGCTTCATCCAGTATACTCTCTTCGGCAGTTTCGAGCTGTTTGATTTCCCCCTCCGACAAGTCGCGTCCAAGGTTAGAGACAATGCCGATTATACGAAGATCACCGGTTTGGATAGAACGGATCAAGGCCGTAGAAAGAACATAATCGCCTACAAGTACAGATATGCGGTTGTCAAAAATTGCATTCAATGACGGCACTCCCCTACGTTGTTTCGTTTCATCTATTACATCGTCATGAATAAGGGTTGCCGTGTGGAGCAGCTCCAGTAAAACAGCAGAGTTAATCGTGTTTTCGTTTACTTGTCCGCAAGCCTTGGCAGCAAGAAGCACAAGTAAAGGGCGAACATGCTTACCGGTAGAATTCAATATTGTATCAATAGCCGACTGCAAACGGCGGGTTTCACTGCATAGTGAAGCGGCAAAGTCATCATTAAATTGTTTAAACTCGGTCGCAACTGGTTCTGCTATTTTCCTTATATCATCCATAATCTGTTCAAAGATTCGCAAAAGTAACAAAAACTATCGAGTAAGCGACTTTTTTCGTACATTTACCAAGATTTTGTCCCACTAAAACGTGTTAAAAGCAATGAAGTTATTCCTCATAGATGCATACGCATTGATTTATCGGTCGTATTACGCTTTCATAAAGATTCCGCGCATTAATTCCAAGGGAGTTAATACCTCCGCTATTTTCGGTTTTATAAATAGTCTCGAAGATGTTTTGAAGCGTGAAAACCCAACCCACATAGCAGTAGCATTCGACCCACACGGACCTACGTTCCGGCACGAAGCTTACGAACAATACAAAGCGCAACGGGAAGAAACGCCAGAAGTAATCAAGCAGTCTGTGCCCATCATTAAGAATATAATCAAGGCATACAATATTCCGATCCTGGAAGTAGCCGGTTATGAAGCAGACGATGTAATAGGAACAATTGCCAAACAAGCAGCCAAAGAAGACTTCGATGTATATATGATGACACCGGACAAAGATTATGGACAACTGGTAGAAGATCACATTTTCATGTACCGTCCCCGTTTTGGAGGCGACTACGAAATAATGGGAGTGCCAGAAGTGTTAAATAAATACGGGCTCACTTCTACTGAACAGGTCATTGATTTGCTGGGGCTCATGGGAGATACATCGGATAATATTCCCGGATGTCCGGGCGTTGGAGAAAAGACTGCCCAAAAACTGCTTACCGAATTTGGTACTATAGAAAACCTGCTTGCCAATACCGACAAGCTAAAAGGTGCACAAAGAATAAAGGTGGAAGAAAATGCAGAGCAAATTCGTTTCTCAAAATTCCTGGCAACAATTAAAACGGATGTTCCCATTCAATTTGATGCAAATCTATATATTCGCGAAAAACCGGATGTAGAACAACTGACGAAAATATACACCGAACTGGAATTTAGGACCTTTATCAACAAACTTTCCGAAGAAGTTAAAAAACCTTTACCAAAACAACCTCTTCAAGGCGATCTCTTTGGCTTATTTGAAGTCGAGACTACGAATGCTTCAAAATATTCAACTCTCGCAGACTTAAGATCAACCTCCCATAAGTATTATATTGCTGATACAGAGCAAAAACAAAACGATTTAGCAAGCTTTTTAGAGAATCAGGAATTTTTCGCATTTGACACGGAAACAGATAATATCGATCCTCTAAACGCCGGGCTGGTAGGCATGTCGTTCGCAGTAAAAGAAAATGAGGCATGGTATGTCCCTGTTCCGGAAAATTCTATTGAAGCTGATAAAGTAGTAAGCCGCTTCTCCCCTGCCCTGGAAAATGAAAAAATACAAAAGATAGGACAAAATATCAAATTCGATATTCTGGTACTTCGAAAATACAGAGTAAAAGTAGCCGGTCCGTTATTCGATACAATGATAGCCCACTACTTATTAAATCCGGAATTGCGCCACGGCATGGATTATCTGGCAGAGACCTATCTCAAATATAAACCGATCCCCATTGAAGAACTGATAGGTACAAGAGGCAAGAAGCAGCTATCCATGCGTGACGTCCCTCTCTCCAAAATATCCGAATACGCAGCCGAAGATGCTGACGTTACACTTAAACTCCGCAACTATTTTGCTCCCGAGCTAAAAAAGGAAGGTATCGACTCATTATTTTACGATATAGAAATGCCTCTAATATATGTATTAACAGATATGGAAGCAACAGGAGTAACGATAGACACCATCGCATTAAAGCAATCTTCGGAAGAGCTTTCTATTGTCATGGTAGCATTGGAAAAGGAAATATATGAAATGGCAGGCAAAAAGTTCAACATTAACTCTGCCCGTCAGGTAGGTGAAATCCTTTTCGACCATCTGAAAATAGAAGAAAAGGCAAAGAAGACAAAAACCGGTAACTACAGCACCAGCGAGGATATATTGGAAAAGATGCGTGGTAAGCACCCTATCATAGGTAAATTACTTGAATACCGGGGACTGAAAAAGCTACTTAGTACTTATATAGACGCCCTACCCGAGCTAATCAGGCCCACATCAGGGAAAATACATACATCCTATAATCAGGCAGTAACAGCTACAGGGCGCCTTAGTTCCACCAACCCAAATCTCCAGAACATACCGGTTCGCGACGAGTTGGGACGTGAAATCCGCAAGGCCTTTACCGCGGATAATACGAACTGTATTTTCTTTTCTGCCGATTATTCACAGATCGAATTACGTATTATGGCCCATTTAAGCAACGATCAGCACATGATTGATGCTTTCTGCAGCGGAGCTGATATTCATGCTGCTACGGCCGCTAAAATATACGGAGTTCCCCTTGAAGAAGTTACCAGCGATATGCGCCGCAAAGCAAAAACAGCCAACTTCGGTATTATCTATGGAATTTCCATTTTCGGTCTATCAGAAAGACTAAACATTCCGCGTGCGGAAGCAAAAGAACTGATTGACGGTTATTTCCAGAGCTATCCCCGTATAAGAGAATACATGGATGAAAGTATTGCCAATGCGAAAGAAAAAGGATACGTAGAAACAATCTTCAAGCGTAAACGTTTCTTGCCGGACATAACCTCCCACAATGCTATTGTCAGAGGTTATGCCGAACGAAATGCCATCAACGCTCCTATCCAGGGAAGCGCAGCCGATATTATAAAGGTGGCAATGATACGTATATTCAACCGCTTTGAGAAAGAAAAACTCAAAAGCAAAATGATCCTTCAGGTACATGACGAACTTAACTTCAACGTCTACAAAGACGAATTAGAAACAGTAAAACAAATCGTACTGGAAGAAATGGAGGGTGTTATCAAACTTCAAGTTCCTCTCATAGCAGACTGTGGAGAAGGCACAAACTGGCTGGAAGCACATTAATATTATCATTACAACAACACAATTATATAAGTATACAATATGAAAAAATAATTCTGGCTGTACTAACCATATTGTCAATACAAATGGTAAACGCACAGACTTTAGAGAAAATGCAATGGTTCAATGAACCGGAACAATGGGAAATTAAAGATAATACCTTGTCTATGTTCGTTACGCCTCAAAGTGATTATTGGCGCATTTCCCATTATGGATTCACTGTAGACGATGCTCCTTTCTATTATGCTGTTTACGGAGGTGAACTTGAAGCCAAAGTAAAGATTACAGGCAACTATAAAGCGCGTTTCGACCAGGCAGGACTGATGCTTCGTATCGATCACGAAAACTACATCAAAGCAGGTATCGAATTTGTAGACGGCAAATTCAACCTGAGCACTGTCGTTACGCATAAAACAAGCGATTGGAGTGTTATAACATTAGACAAACCTATTCCCTATATCTGGATCAAAGCAATCAGAAGACTGGATGCTGTCGAAATATTTTACTCATTTGNCGGCAAATTCAACCTGAGCACTGTCGTTACGCATAAAACAAGCGATTGGAGTGTTATAACATTAGACAAACCTATTCCCTATATCTGGATCAAAGCAATCAGAAGACTGGATGCTGTCGAAATATTTTACTCATTTGATGACAAAACTTATACGTTAATGCGCAATGCATGGTTAAAAGATAACTCTCCTGTAATGGTAGGTCTTATGGCTGCATGTCCCGATGGAAGCGGTTTCAATGTAGAATTTGAACACTTCAAAGTAAAACATTTACCGGATATGCGCAGAATAGAATGGCTAAAAAGGAATGCAGAATAAAGCATCGATTCTTGTAAGGGACGGAAATCATCTGTCATCATTCCCTTCACCAAGAAACACACTTTTCCTTATGATGAACTTTGACAAATAATCTGTACATTTGCAGCCTCAGATCAAGATTATTAAATAATTAAATTACAATAAATGGCATTACAATGTGGTATCGTAGGTCTTCCCAATGTAGGGAAATCTACTCTTTTCAACTGCTTATCAAATGCAAAAGCACAATCGGCAAACTTTCCGTTTTGCACAATAGAACCGAATGTAGGCGTTATTACCGTTCCTGATGAACGTTTGAATAAACTGGCGGAACTGATCAACCCGAAACAGATAGTTCCCACCACAGTAGAAATCGTAGACATTGCCGGCCTCGTAAAAGGAGCCAGCAAGGGTGAAGGGTTGGGTAACAAGTTTCTGGCTAATATACGCGAAACTGATGCCATCCTTCATGTATTGCGCTGCTTTGACGACGAAAATATTGTACATGTAGATGGTACTGTAGATCCTGTACGCGATAAGGAAATTATTGACGCCGAACTGCAAATAAAGGATTTGGAAACCATTGACAGCCGTATCGCAAAAGTACAGAAACAAGCTCAAACAGGTGGCGATAAGCAGGCTAAACAGGCCTACGAAGTACTTCTAAAATACAAGGAAGCACTAGAACAAGGCAAAAGTGCCCGCACAGTCACTTTCGAGACTAAAGACGAACAGAAGATTGCCCGCGAACTGTTCTTGCTAACCAGCAAACCGGTTATGTATGTTTGCAATGTAGACGAAGCCAGTGCCGTAAACGGTAACAAATATGTAGAGGCCGTACGCGAAGCTGTAAAAGACGAAAATGCAGAAATACTAGTAGTAGCAGCCAAAATCGAGAGCGAAATAGCTGAATTCGAAACGTATGAAGAACGCCAAATGTTCTTACAGGAAATCGGCCTGGAAGAATCGGGTGTTAACCGCCTGATCAAAGCCGCCTATCACCTGTTGAACCTACAGACTTACCTGACTGCAGGCGTACAGGAAGTACGTGCCTGGACATTCGAAAAGGGATGGAAAGCCCCACAATGTGCCGGTGTTATCCATACCGATTTTGAGAAAGGTTTTATCCGTGCAGAAGTAATCAAGTACGACGACTATATTTCATACGGATCGGAAGCCGCAGTGAAGGAAGCCGGAAAAATGAGTGTGGAAGGCAAAGACTACGTTGTACAGGACGGCGACATTATGCATTTCAGATTCAACGTCTGATAACTCGGCAAAACAATACAAAAGAGGGGCGCACTTCACACTTCACAATTTGAACTGCCCCTCTTTTTTATATTCATTCATAGTTATGATTTCATCAAACCATAACTATGATTCTAAAAAATCATAACGGAAATATTAATCGACCTGTTTTGTTATCTTTATATTATGCAAGATTACTCTTTCCCTACGAAACCGCAACTTTCCGGCAAATTATGAACATGTATTGGTAGTCTGCAACTGCCATTTCGGATGCTATATGATAGAAGTGAAAAAGAAACCAACCATGTCAATTACTTTCTATATTCAGACGGCATGACACCCGTACTCTTTACAAATGCACGTCTGAAGGTACTTATTGAATGAAAACCCGAACGTTCGGCTATCTCCTGGATACTGGTCATAGGCTCGGCTTCCAGCAAACGTTTACTCTCTTCTACCCTGAACCCATTTACATAATCGGAAAATGAACAGCCCAATTCTTTATTGAATAATTGAGACAAATAAGAACGACTGATCGGAAATACGCGTTGGAGGTCTGTAAGGCGTAAATCTTCCCTTAAATAAGGCTTTTCCTTCTCAAACCAGATATTCACCTCTTCAACATAACGTTTACTCAGTATTGAATGTTGGTCGTCGTCCTCTTCTTCATCATAGGGAATATCCCAACCTTTTTCAAAAGAATGATCCAAATGAATGACTTTAAGAAATAATGCTTTATAAAAGAAATAATACCATACTATAAGAAGTACCGCTTTATCTATTACATACAATACAGGTCTGTCTGTTAATAAAAGAATCAAATAAAAGACATATAAAATAACCAATATGAACATAATTTTCTTTAGCCAATTCAGATCATATTCTTCCGGGTCGGCAACATTCTCACTTAAATACTTTGTAAACCCTTTGCTGTATTTTAATACAAGATAAATAGGTAAAGCCATATAGAACAGTGTAAACAATAATAGTAGTATCCTTAAAACCATATCTATATTAAAATGGATAAATACATCTTCCAATGTATAATAGACATGTATTTCACCTCCGGACAATCTGTAAATAAAAAAAGCCAGACCTCCCGTAAAAACAGGACTAATAAAGTAAAGAATACGTCTTAAAGTCAAATAGCCAGGATGGAGAACTTCTATCACATAACAAGCCAAGCTTGCACTTACCAAACAGCCGCTAAAAAGTATATCCGGATCAAATACCTCTTTTGCATTATCTACATACAAATTCACAGATATGCGAACAGCTGCCAAAAAAGCCCAAAGAAACATACTCCATCCCAAAATACGCTTTGCACGGTTATCACGGGCTCTCAACAATAAAGTAAATCCTCCAAAAATGCAGAACCCCAATATTTGTAAACTTAATAAGAATTGAATTTTATCCAACATAATAGTAACTCCCTCTTGCTATTTAAACAAATTAATCCATTAAATGTTTGATTTGCACTCTAATCAGACAATATGAAGCTTCCAGATTATTTGAACCATTCTTTTTTATACCATTTCATCGTCAATTTATATTTATTGCTCCTCCCTTTTATCTGGACTACCCGAAATTTGCATTCGTAACAATTACGCAAAAATAGAATAAAACAATGAAAAAGTTACTATTATTTATGATCCTGGCAATAGGTATTTTCAGTTGTTCGGAAGACAACAATCTGATACCTGCAGATCGTCTTGGGTCCAAAGAAAAGCCACTAAATATTTATACAACTGTATTAACAACAAAAGCTCCATATTTAATACAAGAGTTCAAAGATAATACGGTCATCGGGTTGCATGTAACAGACGGTAACGTAAATAATGTATATCGTAAGATGACCGACTATAAAAATGTAAAAGCAGTAGCAAACATGGAAAACAACAAATTGTTTTGGAGACAGGATCCTGAAATATTTCTTAATAAGGAAGAAACAACCGTATATGCTTATTATCCTTATATGTCTCAAAGCAATTTTGATGCAACACGTATTCCTGTAAAAATTTGTCCGGATGCTTCCCAGACCGATGATTACATGTATGGTACACATGCAACCGGGCAAAAAGCTGTTAATAGCGTATCTCCAATAGCTATGTTAACCATGAATCATGCCTTATCTCTTATTTCTTTTGAGGTAAAGCTCAATAAAAAGACAGATTGTTACCTGCTAAGTGCCATTCAATTAGGCAACAAAGCAGGAGGAACAAGCTTTTACAGCGAGGGAACTATGGATATAGTGTCCGGTAAAATCACTGGTTCGGCAGGCATAAACGCTTCCACCAGATTAACTTTAGCTTGTCCGACAGAACTAACAACAACATTTTCTAGTCCGGTGCAACTGATGGTGATTCCAACCTCCGAAACCATTCTCAAAGGAGACATTGAAGCATTATTTATAATTAACAATAAAACCTATAAATACCAGATACCTACAGAAACTAAGTGGAAAAAAGGATATAAATACCTATATCAAATGATTTTCGACGGAAAATCTATAGTGCTTGATAAAATTTCAAATGACAACTGGATTCCGGGAAAATAATGTTGTTTACATAAACCGGCTTTGTCCATATTTTCAATTTTAGGTTATCACACTCTCTCAACTTATCGCCAACACACTCTTCTATTTGACTATAGCTTGGACAAAGCCGGTTCTTATACCAAGAAAATCAAAACATTTACGATTTACAACCAAAAAACTTGTTATTTTCATAATTTAATTAAATGACAATCCATACTTTAACAAAATGTCATCAAAAAGTCATTTAAACATAAGTCTTATTATTCAAGCTCTTATTCGTCAATTCGACATATACAACCGTCTATCATACTATTTGATAGAAACATAGATCACATTTAAATGTTAACTATAATGTAAAAAGTTCTGAAAAACCCAAATAAAATGAACAAATTATTATTAATAGTCTTATTACTGACTATAATTACCAGTTGCTCTGATGAGTACAATCTTTCATCTTATACCAAAGGTACGCACCAGAAAAAGCTCTGTATTACTACAAAAATTCTTTCGACCAAGTCTATTACTCTTACAGAACAGTTTTCTGCCGGTTCAACCATGGGACTTTACATCACATCAGAGAAAAAAGAGGATTTACGTACAGGAAACTGTAAATTCAAAAATGTGAAAGCTTTGGCCATCAATTCTACAGACAAGGCTATAAAATGGAAACTTCTCCCGGAGGTTTACCTGAAAGATACTGAAATGCTAAAAATATATGCTTATCATCCTTATCAAAATAATCATCTAGCAACACACATACCTATTTATATTTCCCCTGTAGCCTCATTAACAAAAGACTATATGTATGGAAAACTGGCAAAAGGACATAAACCTGTAAACATTTATTGTCCTTATGTTTTACTTTCCATGCGGCATGCTTTATCGCTGATAGAATTTCAAATCAAACTGAATAAAAATATTTCCGGTTTGCAGAAACTCAACGCTATTCAAATCAGTAATAAAGCCGGAGGTAATATGTTACACACTAAAGGAACACTGGATGTCACAACAGGAAATATTACTTATTATAACAACTCATCTAATGTATCAACCCTTTTAAAAACAGATCATTTTATTCCTTTAAAGCATGAATTATATGAAAAATATAAAATATTAGTCATGCCTACTGATCATCCGACAATTAATAAAGGGGATATAGAAATACTTTTTATCATTAACGAAAAATCATATAAATATCTGATACCGGAACAAACCCAATGGAAAAAAGGACACAAATATTTATATGAATTTCTATTTAACGGAAAAGATATAGTATTAGAAAAACTGACAATTACAAATTGGCATTTTAAATATAATAAGGACTCTTTTATTCCTACAAATAACAGATAATTAAACTATTTATCAATCTGGAACTTTTCAAAAATACCCGGATAAAGATACTACTATATCCGGGTACAAAACATATATTATCTATTTACTGCAAAATTCCGGATCAGATATTCCGTCTCTGTAGCAATTTTCTATTCCTGTTTCATAATTATTTTCCTGTAATAATCTTCTTTATTTCGCTCAATTTATTCAAAGCTTCCAATGGGGTAAGGTTGTTCACATCCAAGTTTTTAATCTCATCCCTCACCTGGCTTAAAACAGGATCATCCAATTGGAAAAAGTTTAGTTGGTATCCTTCCGCAGCCGAAGCAATTTCTTTCACCGGTTTTCCGCTTATGCCATCCTGGCGATTTTCGGTTTCCAATTGTTTCAATATCTCATTGGAACGTTTAACAATACTTTTTGGCATACCAGCCATTTTGGCTACATGAATACCAAAACTATGTTCACTCCCACCCGGTACCAACTTACGTAAAAATATAACTTTATTACTCACTTCTTTAACCGAAACATTGTAGTTTTTAATACGCCTGAAAGAACGTTCCATTTCATTCAATTCATGATAATGGGTAGCAAATAAAGTTTTGGCACGGGTATTCGGATGTTCATGAATATATTCGACAATAGCCCATGCTATCGAAATTCCATCATACGTACTTGTACCACGTCCCAATTCATCAAATAATACCAAACTACGGGATGAAAGATTATTCAAAATATCGGCAGCTTCGTTCATTTCCACCATGAATGTAGATTCACCTACAGAAATATTATCCGAAGCCCCCACACGTGTAAATATTTTATCAACAATACCGATCAAAGCACGTTCTGCAGGTACAAAACAGCCAATCTGAGCCATTAATGTTATTAATGCCGTCTGGCGAAGCAAAGCTGATTTACCGGCCATATTAGGTCCCGTAATAATAATGATCTGTTGTTTTTCATCATCCAGATAAACATCATTTGCTATATAAGGTTCTCCTAACGGCAATTGCTTTTCAATTACCGGATGACGTCCCTGTTTGATATCAATGACATCCGAATCATTTACTATCGGGCGAATATACTTATTACATTCTGCAGCCTTTGCAAAAGATAATAAACAATCTATCCGTCCGATCAGATTTGCATTTACCTGAATAGGCGGTATATATTCTGTCAATGCCAATACCAGTTCATTAAAAAGGCGACTTTCCAATGAAAGTATTTTTTCTTCCGCACCCAGTATTTTCTCTTCGTACTCTTTCAGTTCTTCCGTGATATAGCGCTCGGCATTTACTAAAGTCTGTTTACGGATCCATTCCGCCGGTACTTTATCCTTATGGGTATTGCGCACTTCTATATAATAGCCAAAAACGTTATTAAAGGCTATTTTAAGGCTTGGTATACCCGTTTTCTCCACCTCACGCTGCTGTATCTTCAACAAATAATCTTTTCCCGAATAGGCAATAGAACGAAGTTCATCAAGTTCTTCATTAACACCTTTGGCAATAATACCTCCTTTATTAATTAATGATGGAGGATCGTTATTTATCTCTTTCTCTATTCTATTCCGAATCAGAGCACACACATTCAATTGTTCTCCTATGCGGCATAAACTAGGCTCTTCACTTCCCATACAAGCCTCTTTAATCGGCTCAATCGCACGTAAAGCGACTTTTAATTGAACAACTTCACGCGGAGAAACACGTCCAACAGCTACTTTGGAGATAATACGTTCCAAATCTCCTATTTGTTCCAATTGAGTATCAAGTAGCTCTTTCAAATCCGGATGACGGAAAAAATGCTCCACTACATCCTGGCGCTCCTGAATAGGTTTTACATCTTTCAATGGAAATAAAATCCAACGGCGAAGCATACGTGAACCCATAGGAGAAACTGTTTTATCAATTATATCCAACAAGCTTGTACCTTCATCATTCATGGTACCTGCCAGTTCAAGGCTACGAACTGTAAACTTATCCAATCGTACATAACGATCTTCTTCTATACGCGAAAGAGAGGTAATATGCGAAATATGTGTATGTTGGGTTTGATCAAGATAATACAAAATTGCTCCCGAAGCTATTACTCCAAATCTCAAATGCTGAACACCAAATCCTTTCAGATTTTTCGTTTCAAAATGTTTAAGCAAACGATCTTCTGCCGCTTCAGGAGTAAATATCCAGTCCTCTAATTCGAAAACAAAAAAACGCGGACCGAAACATTCTTCAAAATGCTTTTTATTATTCCGTTCAATCAAAACTTCTTTGGGAGAAAAATTATTCAGTAACTTATCAATATAATCCGGCGTACCTTCTGCAGTAAGAAATTCACCTGTAGATATATCTAAAAATGCTATACCACATACATCTTTATTAAAATGAATGGCAGCTAAAAAATTATTTTCCTTATGATTTAAAATATTGTCATTGATAGAAACGCCTGGAGTTACCAGCTCGGTAACTCCACGTTTCACCAATTTTTTAGTCATTTTCGGATCTTCCAACTGATCACATATAGCCACTCGTTTACCGGCACGAACCAATTTAGGAAGATATGTATCTAAAGCATGATGAGGAAAACCAGCCATTTCCACATGCTGACCAATCCCATTAGCCCGTTTTGTCTGTACAATTCCCAATATTTCGGAGCCTACAACCGCATCTTCTCCATACATTTCATAAAAGTCGCCTACACGAAATAAAAGAATTGCATCCGGATGTTTTGCCTTTACATCAAAATACTGCTTCATCAACGGGGTCTCTACTATCTTTGCCACTGCCATTTATTTTTAGACATTTGTTACGAATGCAAAGGTAGCATTTTTTAGAATAAGGTTAATTCTATTTATTATTATCCGTTTACGCGTTTATAATCAGCAAGGAAAGTAGCCAATCCACTATCCGTAAGCGGATGTTTCAGCAGACCTTTAATAGCTGCCAAAGGACAGGTAGCTACATCGGCACCCGCTTCCACACACTGAATAATATGTTGAGTATTTCGAATAGAAGCTGCAAGAACTTGCGTTTCATATTCATAGTAAGTATACATCTCCACAATCTTGCGAACCAATTCTATTCCGTCACTCGCAATATCATCTAATCTGCCCACAAACGGAGACACATAAGTAGCTCCCGCTTTAGCAGCAAGCAAAGCTTGTCCTACAGAAAAGACTAATGTACAATTTGTTCGTATTCCCCTTTCACTAAAATACTTTATAGCTTTAATACCATCTTCTATACAAGGAACTTTTACCACAATGTTAGAATGAAGAGAAGCAAGTTCTTCTCCTTCCTTTACCATTCCTTCAAAATCTGTAGAAATAACTTCGGCACTTACATCTCCATGTACTATTTCACAGATCTGAAGATAATGTTTTCGTTGATTTACTACTCCTTTGATACCTTCTTTGGCCATCAACGAAGGATTAGTTGTCACACCATCCAATACTCCTAATTCATTAGCTTCCCTTATTTGATCTAAGTTGGCCGTGTCAATAAAAAATTTCATAGCATTTCAATTTATATGTTATTTTATATATAACCCGCCTAAGTTATCATAAGTTTCTGTATAATTGACAAAAAACGACCTCATATTTATCTTACCAATGATACTCTTTCTAAAGAAATAAAAATCTACTGCAACGAAACCACGTACACAGATAGGCTATATTAAATAAATAAAATAACTAACTTTGTGACCTCAAACAGAAAAAGATAAATAAACGATAACATATTATGGAATACAATTTCAGAGAAATCGAGAAGAAATGGCACAAGTACTAGATTGCCAACGAGGTTTATAAAGTCAAAGAAAATGATAATAATAAACCTAAAGGTCATTATTATGTATTGGATATGTTCCCCTACCCTTCCGGTGCAGGGTTACATGTAGGTCATCCGCTCGGTTATATTGCTTCTGATATTTATTCACGTTTTAAAAGATTACAAGGTTTCAACGTATTACATCCCATGGGATATGATTGGCTGCTGTGGATTCATACGCAACAAGCAGCAACCGAGCAAGATTTTGCAAATGCGCACCAAGACTTGATCGATCAAAATACGCCACTGTTTGAGAAACAGACCGAAAACAAACATGTATTTTTAGCTGATCCGGTGACGAAACTATGGTTAATGCAGAAGTTTTCAGCTATATAGCACCACATAGCCAGAAGAACCTAAAATATATCCACTCCACAGAAAGAGCTACCGAATAACTGATAAATCCGGTATAGCCGGACACATTTGTTACAAGCTGTTCACTTCTCCCATAAACAAGATAGCATCAGTTGAACTCTCGCAGATAGTAAACAAAAACGGCTTGTTTGCTACAAAAGCAGGAGCAACAGGGATGGGTGTTCCCGGACTGGTAATCCATCCTCCATAGGTAACAGCAGCAGCTTCCGAACCTTTCTCATCTACAGACAAATAAGTTTTCTGCTTTATCATTGAAATAGCTGCGTTTACATCCGTCATTAACGAAAAGTCAGTAGAAGACTTAAATATCTTCTTTATTCCAAGCTTTTCCAAGAAATCTTTTACGTCGATCTCATTGTCATCGATCTTGAACCGGGGCAACGATAAACGAACTGTATGAATCTTTTCCTTTTGTTTGCATGCTGCCCAATATCCCGGCTCTTTCAATTTATCCAGCACTTGCCGAACCGACACATCCCCTGCAGGCAGAATAAGTTGCATATAGTAAGCTCTATTACCGTACATGATCGTTGTTGTAGCAAACAATTCATTAGCAAAGTAATTTTCATTCACTTCGCGATTCATATAAGATACTGTTTGTTGTTTTCCGTTGCTTTGAACAAAAGTTCCTTCCTTCGTATTTTCCTTATCAAATTCATCCTTCCACTTTGCACTAAAATACAAGGCATTGACCATATATAAAAGATCTGAACCATTGGTTTGATCCAATATCTTTGTTATTTTGCCATTTGTCTGTTCGGAGCACCATTGGTTCATATTAGCAACAGTTGAAGGATCGTCAAAATCAACCGAGTGGCATTCGGCCTGATAGAATGCTTTGCCCGTTTCAACAAAATTCTCCTTCAATGCAATCTGTTTATTACTCCAGATCGAATTTGCCGATGCAAGAACAACTCCTTCATCCGCCTTTTTCAATCCGGCTATCATCTTCCGGTTGTAATCATTAAGCGCTTCAGGTGAATAGGCTTGCAGTCCCATCGTTTCAACAATTTCTTTATAAGAATCTCCTGTTACTCCATTTGCCAGCATCGATAAAAATTGACTTAAGCTAAGAGGAGAAAGCAGTATATTATCACTTTCTGCCGTCTTGGCCTCGTTTACCACAGATAACAGATTCAGCGCAAAAACATTGCAATCTGCTACAACAGATTTTTCAGCGTCACTCAGATCTATTTCCACCGGAGTAGCTGATATTTCTTTCTCGCCAGGCGATTCCGGTCCGGGTGTTGGCGTTATTTCATTGTCTGTACCATCGCAAGCCACAAGTAGGCTACCTGTTAACAATAAACTAATAAAAGAGTGTTTCATAATATGTTTATTAATATTTTTCAATGTCTTATATTCGGAATTATATTGATTTTTCTATCGAAAGAATATTCTTTCCCATATTGTTGTCTTACATTAAAAACTCCATCAATATAATAACCATCACAATCTCCTTCCCATCCATAATTACAATGTACATATACAGCATATTCTTTACCATATTCTGTATCAATCAAAGTCCATTCAGAAGCAACTATTGGATCACGAGGAATACCATTTCCATTGTATTGATATATTTTATGAGTTACTGTTCTCTCTTGTTTTTTAGCACCATCCAATACCCAACCATGTCCATCTTGAGATGGAGTAAATGCTGTTATAATTAATGGTCTATTATTCTTAAGACTTGAAACAATTATTATAACTTTGAAATCCGTCAGACAGATATCCTAACGTAGATAAATACGGACTGATATCCGACATACTAACGCCACTACCTGAACATCCGAAACTAGTATGAACACCTATTGCTACACTTTTCATAACATTTGCTATTTGCATTTGATATGTTGAAGATAAATTTGAAGCGCTAGCTAATCTAGTAGCTTCATTCCAATTTATAGAATAACCTCCTATAGAAGAAGGATATTTATGGTAAGTTAACAATTGGGATACTGCGACTGCTGCACAGCCAAGAAAAGGGGTGATATTTGAACCTTCACAGTTTATTTTATCTAGAGCAGTATTATAAGGATAACCTTGTCCCCAACGTACAGAAACAAATGGACCATACGAATAAACATTACTCCAATTAGTAGATTCGGTTACTATTCTTTGGAAAGCTGTAGGAGATGATTTTGTACTAAGATTGCCATTTAAAGTATTAATTTTTCTTTGGGCAACAGACAATAATGAGTCATATCTAGCATTAAATTCAATAATTTTATCATTTATATAAATTGGCAAAGCCTCCAAAAAGACATCTAAACCTGTTCCTCTTTTTTCTATTGATATATTATCCTTTGAATGAGCCAACATTTCTGGCAATCTCTCGTCTCCTGAAATCAAAACAGAATTTCCCGAGCCATCTTTTATCAAATATAATGGAACACTATCAGATACACTTACATCTTGACTACGGGTATTTACTTGGTTATTTGAAAGTTTAATCCACAATATATCACAATCCATATTACTTGATATCTTTGTTGTAGGTTCATTCAAATAAGCATAGGCCTTTTTTATTGCCTCACTTTGAGAAATAACCGTACCTTCATTCGCAATTTTAATTGCAAGTAATTCTTCACTAGTCATTTTTATTTTCTGATATGAATTACTATCTAAACTATTATTATTGTCAATTTCCGTACATGATATAAATAAAGACAATAACATTAAACAAATAGTATTAATACATTTAATCTTTTCCATAAATAATATATTTAACAAAATTTATCTGAAATAATATCTAAAAGACATTTTATTCTTTTTAAATTTAACCATACACTAAATTCATCCCATCCGTAATGGATATAGTTGATCCTTCTTCAATTCCTTGCATCGAAGAAAAAGTTACAGATAGCTCGTTTGTTGTTTCATCTAAAGAAACAGATATGGGTAAATTAAGTGCAATTGATTTATGCCCATGATCCCAATATCCTTCCATTGTAACCTCTTTACCAAAGCAAGGAAGTATACAATAAAGCCATGATTATTAGTATATATTAACCTACTTTCACATATTTCTATTTTAAATTTGAGACGAAAGTAAAAGGAATAAAAAAGAAAACAAACAAATTTACTAATTATATATAGGACAAGCTACTATTGATAATCAATTGATTAACAATAAAAGATAGGACAACAAGAATCTATTAAATATGCATAATATATTAATATACTGATTATTACATATTATTTATTCCAAATATGAAGCTAAATTGTAGTTTTTCCATATTATACCGAGTCTTTGACGTACACGTTGAATACATTTATTTACTGATTCAGGATTAATATTCAAAAAAATTGCTTCACTGTTAATATCTTGTCCGAACAGGCAAAGAAAACAATATCTTAGCTCGGTTTCTGACATATGCATAAGTAATAATCTGTTTCCCAAACCTGAATAAATATCATTCACTGTAACTCTTATTCTTTCCCAATCTTTTTCTGTAAGTGGAGACTTAGTTGCATTTGGTACTAATGTAGTTCCTAATTTAATGACTTTTTTTGCAATCGCTGATGACATTAATAATTCATTCTGCTGCAGAATAATTCGTTTTTTATGCTCTTCTATTTCTTGTTCCTTTTCTTCATACATTCTTTTCAGTGCTTCTGTTTGTTGTTGAGTATATTTTTTTCTGCATCTATCAGATTCATATTATTTTGTATGGTTCTGATTGAATCGGAAATAAGCAGATATTGATCAACATAGTCCATCGCCTTTTCCAGATTGTTTTCCTCTTTCTCTATTAAATAATACTGATAGACAATATCTCCGGGAGTAAACAGATTTAATGTTGGAATATTTGCTAATTGTAAACAGATACGAGCACTGTCAAAATTATGTTGGCTAACAAATATATTAGACAGAGCTAAGTAGCTAGGAGCGTTATCTTCTTTATTCAATGTTTGTAGACTGCAATAAATATTCTTTAGCCAGTTTTAAATCATCTAATACTTTATATGTATTACCAAGTCCATTGGCTATAGATGACATAGCTATACTATCATTCGATTCAGAAGCAAGATAATAAGCTCTTTTCATATATTCTAAAGCCACCTCATTAGAATCTGTAAAAACATACATTCTCCCTACATCCCGTAAAGCAAAAGCATAGCTTCGTCGGTTATTTGCTTGGTAAAAATAACTTGCTGCTTTTATATATTTGTCTTTTCCTAATAAATAGGATCCCTGAAAATCATACAAATCTCCCATATAGCTGTAAATATACCCTACCCTATTATAGTCTTTCGCCTTTAAAGCTATATCCGGGGCCATAGATAAGTGTGCATTACCTTATCATATTCTTTATCGTTTACATACGCTCTTCCTAAATATAAAGTGATTTGTGCCTGCTGAACGGGAGTTCCATGGGAAAGATAGTATTTCTGAGCGCGTTCCAATTGAGTTGGATAGGGTAAATCTGTAAAAAGAGTATCAGCTATTTTGCCGGAAAACATACACCATCGTGCTAAATCATCGTCATTCAAATTATCCGTAATAGCTATACTATCCAATAGCAAACGGGAGCTATCAGGGTTTGTATTCAATATCAATTCGGCTCTGTCGATTAAACTCATAGATACATCTTTTTTACAACCTATAAAAAATAAGCAAAAAAATATAACTATAGAGATAAAAGTTTGTTTCATCATTTCAAGTGTTATTTGTTCAGATAAAACAAAGGTATTAATTTTATAAAAGCTACAGGATGTTTTTACAGGGTGAAGTTACAGATTTATTTCTAATAGTATCGCTTTTCCGAATCATAGTTATGATTTTCTAAAACCATAGTTATGATTCATAAAAACCATAGTTATGAATTTTTCGGGGCTATCGGGGGCAGTAAAATAGGATACGATTAAAACCCGACAAATCACGTATGCAAATAAGTTATATTAAATAAATAAAATAACTAACTTTGTGGCCTCAAACAGAAAAAGATAAATAAACGATAACATATTATGGAATACAATTTCAGAGAAATCGAGAAGAAATGGCACAAGTACTGGATTGCCAACGAGGTTTATAAAGTCAAAGAAAATGATAATAATAAACCTAAAGGTCATTATTATGTATTGGATATGTTCCCCTACCCTTCCGGTGCAGGGTTACATGTAGGTCATCCGCTCGGTTATATTGCTTCTGATATTTATTCACGTTTTAAAAGATTACAAGGTTTCAACGTATTACATCCCATGGGATATGATGCCTATGGATTACCTGCGGAACAATATGCTATCCAGACAGGACAACATCCGGAAGTAACCACAAAGAATAATATCGCCCGTTATCGTGAACAAATGGACANTATGTTCCCCTACCCTTCCGGTGCAGGGTTACATGTAGGTCATCCGCTCGGTTATATTGCTTCTGATATTTATTCACGTTTTAAAAGATTACAAGGTTTCAACGTATTACATCCCATGGGATATGATGCCTATGGATTACCTGCGGAACAATATGCTATCCAGACAGGACAACATCCGGAAGTAACCACAAAGAATAATATCGCCCGTTATCGTGAACAAATGGACAAAATAGGCTTTAGTTATGACTGGAATCGTGAAGTACGCACCTGCGAACCGGGTTATTATAAATGGACACAATGGGCATTTATTCAAATGTTTAACAGTTATTACTGTAATGATGAAAAACAAGCCCGGCCTATTTCTGAATTAATTGAAGCTTTTGAGGCTGTGGGAACCGACGGTATGAATGTTGCCTGTAGCGAAGAACTAAGTTTTACAGCAGATGAATGGAAAGCTAAAAGCAAAAAAGAAAAAGAAGAAATATTAATGAATTATCGTATTGCCTATCTGGGTGATACAATGGTAAACTGGTGTCCCAAGTTAGGAACAGTATTAGCTAACGATGAGGTAAGCGAAGGTCTTTCTATTCGCGGTGGTTATCCTGTAGAACAAAAAGTAATGCGTCAGTGGTGTTTGCGCGTATCAGCTTATGCGCAACGTTTATTAGACGGATTAGATACAATAGACTGGACAGATTCATTAAAAGATACGCAACGTAACTGGATAGGCCGCAGTGAAGGTACAGAAGTACGTTTCAAGGTAAAAGACAGCGATCTTGAATTTACTATTTTTACTACCCGTGCCGATACGATGTTTGGTGTTACTTTCATGGTATTAGCCCCCGAAAGCGAATTGGTTGCACAAATGACTACCCCGGAACAGAAGAAAGCTGTTGATGAATATCTGGATCGTACGAAGAAACGTACCGAACGCGAACGCATTGCCGATCGTCAGGTAACCGGTGTATTCAGCGGTTCTTATGCTATCAATCCATTTACAGGTGAAGCCGTTCCGGTTTGGATCAGCGATTATGTACTGGCAGGTTATGGTACAGGTGCTATTATGGCCGTCCCGGCTCACGATAGCCGCGACTACGCTTTTGCTAAACATTTCGGCCTCGAAATCCGTCCGTTAATTGAAGGATGTGATGTTAGTGAAGAAAGTTTTGATGCAAAAGAAGGTATCGTATGCAATTCACCAAAAACCAGCGTAAGGCCATATTGCAGCTTATCGCTAAACGGATTAACCGTGAAAGAAGCTATTGCTGCAACAAAAAAGTTTGTAGAAGAAAATAATCTGGGACGTATAAAAGTAAACTTCCGTCTGCGCGATGCTATTTTCAGTCGCCAACGTTATTGGGGAGAACCATTCCCTGTTTACTATGATGCCGACGGAATGCCACAAATGTTGCCCGAAGAAGTACTTCCGTTACAATTACCGGAAGTAAGTAAATTTTTACCTACCGAAACAGGAGAACCTCCATTAGGGCATGCTACCAAATGGGCATGGGACAGTGCAAACAAAGCAATTGTAGAAACTACAAAAATAGACAATAAAACCATCTTCCCTCTCGAATTATGTACAATGCCTGGATTTGCCGGTTCATCAGCGTATTATTTGCGTTATATGGATCCACATAACAATAAGGCTTTAGTAGATAAACAAGTAGATGAGTATTGGCGTAATGTAGATTTATATATCGGTGGTACTGAACACGCCACCGGTCATTTAATTTATAGCCGTTTTTGGAACAAATTTTTATTTGATCTCGGACTCATTTGCGAAGAAGAGCCATTTAATAAACTAATCAATCAAGGTATGATCCAGGGACGCTCAAACTTTGTATATCGTATTAAAGATACGAACACATTTGTTTCCCTGAATTTAAAAAATCAATACGAAGTTACTCCGATTCATGTAGATGTAAATATCGTAAGTAACGACGTTTTGGATATTGAAGCTTTTCGCAATTGGAATCCCGAATACAAAAATGCAGAATTTATCCTTGAAAATGATAAATATATCTGCGGATGGGCTATTGAAAAGATGTCAAAATCTATGTTCAATGTAGTAAATCCGGATATGATTGTAGATAAATATGGAGCCGATACTTTACGTTTATATGAAATGTTCCTGGGTCCGTTGGAACAATCCAAACCTTGGGATACAAACGGTATAGACGGTGTACATCGTTTCTTGAAAAAACTTTGGTTCCTGTTCTTTGGAAATACCGATAATTTGCAGGTTACTGATTCTGAGCCAACAGCCGAAGAATTAAAGTCATTGCACAAACTTATAAAAAAGGTAACATTTGATATTGAACATTTCTCTTATAACACATCTATAAGTGCGTTTATGATTTGTGTAAATGAATTAAACAGTTTAAAATGTAATAAACGCGCTATTCTTGAACCGCTTATTATCTTACTTGCTCCGTTTGCACCTCACATTTCGGAAGAATTATGGCATGTATTAGGACATAATACAACAATATGTGATGCTCAATGGCCCGAACATAAAGAAGAATATCTGAAAGAAAATTCTGTTACCTATGTTATTTCATTTAATGGAAAAGCACGTTTCAGTATGGAACTTCCGGCAGATATGCCTCGTGAAGAAGTAGAAAAAGCTGCTTTGAATCATGAAAGTTCTTCAAAATGGATGGAAGGTAAAACTCCCAAAAAGGTAATTGTAGTTCCGGGAAAGATCGTTAATATTGTAATTTGATGAATATAAAGAATTTTAATAAAATATACTATTCGGTACAGGACTACCTGATGATTATAGTCGGAACTCTATTATATGGTTTCGGCTTCAACGCTTTCATTCTTTCCAATGAAATCGTAACAGGTGGTGTGAGTGGTATTTGTGCTTTAATATTTTTTGCCACAAAAGGACTTATTCCTGTATCAGCTTCATACTTTGTTATCAATATTGTATTATTGATCGCCGCCTTAAAAATACTGGGATTCAAATTCCTTGTAAAAACCATATTCGGAGTATTTTCCCTATCCGCTTCATTGTCCTTTTTTGAATGGTTATTAGCAGGCAACCCTCTGTTGCATAACCAACCGTTTATGTCTATTATCATTGGTGCATTTCTATGCGGTTCAGGATTAGGACTTGTATTTTCAGCTAACGGGAGTACAGGAGGTACGGATATAATAGGGGCAATTGTCAATAAATACAAGAATATTTCTATCGGACGTGCTTTATTGTTTTGCGACTTTATTATCATCAGTTCATCTTATTTATTATTCCATGACATAGAAAAAATTGTATTTGGTTTTGTCGAAATGTTTGTAAGTAATTACATACTCGATCTTGTTTTAAATGGTAACCGGCAATCTGTACAATTTCTTATATTCTCACAAAAATATGATGAAATAGCCGATCGCATTATTCATGATTTAGGTCGTGGATGTACTATTTTAGATGGTGTTGGAGGTTATTCCAAAAAACCCGTCAAAGTAGTCGTCTTGTTAGCCAAAAAGTCTGAATCTGTTTCGATATTCAGGTTAGTGAAAGAAATAGATCATCAGGCATTCATTTCGCAAAGTATAGTAAGAGGAGTATACGGTGAAGGATTTGATCAGATAAAAACATAAAACAAATATCTTAAACAATTTAAGGCACTTCCATACGTTATATTGCTACATGGAAGTGCTTTTTTATTTATATCTGTAAATATATGAAACTAGTTTTTGCAACCAACAATTTACATAAGTTAGAAGAAGTCCGCAAAATAACGGATAACAATATAGAAATAGTTAGTCTGGCTGATATTAATTGCCATGATGATATCCCTGAAACAGCTGATACATTAGAAGGTAATGCCTTACAAAAAGCCCGTTATATTAAAGAAAAATATGGCCATGATTGTTTTGCCGACGATACCGGATTGGAAGTAGAAGCATTAAATAATGCTCCCGGCGTATATTCTGCCCGGTATGCCGGATCAGAACATGATGCAGAAGCTAATATGAAAAAACTATTATACGAAATGAGTAACAAAACAAACCGAAAAGCCCGTTTTCGTACAGTTATAGCACTTATTTTAAATGGAAAAGAATATCTCTTTGAAGGCGAGATAAAAGGTTCCATATCTACCGAAAAGAAAGGTATAAACGGTTTCGGATACGATCCTATATTTGTTCCTGAAAACTATACACAATCTTTTGCTGAAATGGGTAACGATATCAAAAATACAATCAGTCATCGTGCCGAAGCTGTTAAGAAATTAAGTATATTTTTGTCAAACAGTATATTATAATTCATATATGAACTTCAGATATATTATTTTACTACTTTTAATTATTGCATCGGACATAACTTTTGCCGACAACACATCCGTTAGCAAATGGAATATATATGCTTCCTATTATAATACACGTATTGTAGAAAAAGCATCCGATAAAGTATATGTCATTGCCGAAGGTGCTTTATCCAATAAAGAAAAAGAAACAGATGTAAAACCCAAGGGAGCCTTGTTTTCTTATATGAAAGAAGACAATAGTATAAAAGAATATAACAAGCTTACCGGCTTGAATGATACACAAATATCATTCGTAAAATATAATACGAAGACAAAATCACTGCTTATAATTTACAATAATTGGAATATAGATATTATAGATAACAATGTGGTGACCAATTTACCCTATCTTTATAATAATACAACAATAACCAATAAAGACATCAACTCTGTATTCATATATAATGAGTACGCTTATTTAGCAACAAACTTTGGAGTTCTTGTTGTCAATATGGAAAAGAAAGAAATAACCGATACATATAACCTTTCACTAATTACAACCTCTTGTCTTATCAATAACGACATTATATACATATCTACCACCAGCGGACTATTTCAAGCTTCCTTAAATGATAATTTATTAGACAAGAATAACTGGAAAAAGTATTTTATCAACTCCTCTTTTTTTACTGGCAATGAGGTAAATTCTTTATTTTATTTTGATAACAAAATGTGTTTCTTCATAAAAAATAAAGGAGTTTATTATGACAATAACGGTACGATTACTCCTTTGTTGGCTGAATCTACGCTTATTTATGTTAAGCAAATGGATAATAAATTAGCTTGCATTTGCTCAAATAAACTATATCTATTTTCCGGTTCAACTACTTACGATCAAATAAATAATGTTGCTATAAAAGATATATCACCGGCTGATAAAACAGATTCGTATTGGATAGCAACCGGTACCGAAGGATTAAAGTATATAGTAAAAAGCAATACGGGAACTTATGCAATAAACGGAGATCCTATTGTTTTAGATGGTCCCAGATTTGATAGTCCATATAAACTTTTGTATAATAATTCAAAACTGTATGTTTTGCCTGGCGGAAAATCTTCAAGCGGAAATCCGTTGAATTATAGGGCAGAAATAATGGTATACGATTATACTAAATGGACAACTTTAACGCCTAAAACAGCTATGCTGAACTTTACAAGCATAGCTATCGATCCGAAAGATCCGGAAAACATATTTCTAACAGCATATAACTATGGCGCTGCTCAATTCAAAGGTTCCGATTATTATAAGTATTACACCGCAAACAGCACTTTAGAAAGTGCCATTCGTGTTCCTTCCAGTAGCAGTTATATGAATATAGACGGAGCTGCTTTCGACAAGTACGGTAATATATGGATGAATAATTCGGAAGCTAACTTTCCTGTCAAGGTATTAGCTCCAGACGGAAAATGGTATAGCATTCCTTGTTCTCCACTCTATAACCAATATACATTGAACAATACGTTGATAACTTCTACAGATAAAAAATGGTTCAACATTCCAAGAGTAAAACCAAAGATCGTTGTTCTGGATACAAACGGAACGATGGACAGTTCGGATGATACCTACATGGAATATACTTCTTTTACAGACCAGGATGGAAATAATTTTAATCCAAGTAGCTATCATTGTATGGCTGAAGATAAAACCAACCAGGTCTGGATAGGAACAGGCAAAGGTGTTGTTTATATAAGTAATCCGGATAAGGCTGCTGCTTCTACTGTTCGTTGTACCCGTATAAAGTTATTGAATGAAGATGGTGATGCTTATTATTTTTTGGATAATATAAAAGTTACTGCTATCACTATAGACGGTGGAAACCGAAAATGGATAGGAACAGAAGGTAAAGGTGTTTACGTATTATCTTCCGACAACCAGCAGATTGATCACTATTTCAATACGAGCAACAGTCCTCTCCTTTCAGACATCATTTATTCTATCGGAATAAATGATGATAACGGAGAAGTATTCATAGGTACCGACAAAGGACTTATTTCCTATAAAGGAGAAGCTACGAAAGGAAAAGAAGATTATTCGGACGTATATGTTTACCCAAATCCGGTAAGACCTGATTTTGATGAAAAGGTTACAATAACCGGATTAATGGATAACTCGAATGTAAAAATTACCGATATAAACGGAAACATTCTTTACCAAACCAAATCTATAGGTGGACAAACTACGTGGAACTGTAAAAATAAATCAGGCCGCCGTGTTGCCACCGGAATATACCTTGTGCTTGTATCTACCGATAAAGGGGCAGAAAGTGTAGTTACCAAAATTGCGGTTATCAAATAATATCAGAACGATTTGATAACCACATCCGTTATCTTTTCTGCTCCGTTGTTGTTTGGATGGATGGCATCATAAAAATCTTCGGGTTGCAACAAATTAAAACAATCTATAAGAAATATATCATTAAATTGTTTTTTAAACAGGCTCAGGGCATATTCTTTTTCTTCGTTTGTGGAAGAAATTATGTCCGGATTATAAGGCATAATCAATAAGCAGTAACGAATATTTCTTTGTTTAAAGTAGGTATATGAAGTATCTATCAATTTTTTCCATTCAGGTAATATCGTATACAAAGCGAACATGTTATTTTTATTTTTTTCCTCTATTTCCTGCTTGTAGATAATATCGTTCCGAAGCGACTTATGTGAACTGGGATAACGTAAGTCAAGTGCAAAAACATCCGGATCATCATCATCAAGCATTTTACGAAGAAAATAAGACAAACCAGCGAACAGACAATTGCGGGCTTCGTAATTATAAATGAAAAACGGTTTATCCAAGGTTTTCTTCAATGGTACTATTTCTTCAGTTTTATTATCCATTTCATATCTATACATGTGTAGAGCCACACTGTTTGATGTTTTAATATCTATTGGTTTGGATAATAAATCTATATCTATGCATTGAATAACTGTTTTTACTTCTGTCGGAATCATTGTATAATACAATGCACTTTCACTCAACTGCTGTCCGGTGGAAGTAAGATTATATACTTTGGGATGATCGCTTAACTCTTTCTCAAGCATATATCCGTTTACTCCGTTCATACCTCTGCTGTTGCCCAATATAATCACTTCAGCTACTTCGGAAGTATCTTTCAATGTTTGTATAATCAGTTTTGTACGCATATAGTCGTTAGGCAAAGCTCTGAACAAAACTGGCGTTACCATATTCAACAATATCATAAAAGCCAGCAAAAACAAAATAAACGATATTATATGACGTATTTGTTGTGCAGACAGACTCATAACCATATCTAAAATTGAAAATAAATAAAATTGGAAGCATCAGCCCCGAAAAAATAGATAGAAGCAATTATCAAACTATAAAAAGAATATCTTACAAACAGGTTAGGCACATTACATAAATCCAGACCAAAAGGTTTATTTCTGTTTATCCATTCAACCGTCAATAAAATAAAAATAAAGAAAAGAGAAATAATAGCCGTTACATTATTTGCCCCGCTCACTTTGGGAATTGTAAACAATGAATCAGAGAACAAGCCTGATATGTAATTCCACGCCATAGGTAATGTATTTGCTCTGAATATGATCCAGCCAACCGTTACAAAAAGGAAAGTTATGAACATAGAAATAACCGGTTTCGCAAAACCGGTTTGTTTATTATTATTTTTTCTTGACAAAAGTAATAAAGGTATAAAAAGCAATGCATGGTATATTCCCCAGATAATGAATGTCCAATTAGCTCCATGCCAAAGTCCACTCAGAAAAAATATAATAAATATATTTCGTATATGTTTATACATTCCTTCCCAACTTCCTCCGAGTGGAATATACACATAATCGATAAACCACGTATTTAGAGATATATGCCATCTACGCCAAAAATCAATTATATTCCGTGAAAAATAGGGATAATTAAAATTCTGTTTCAATGTAATACCAAATAACCTGGCTGTACCTATTGCAATGTCGGAATATCCTGAGAAATCACCATAAATCTGAAAAGAAAAGAAAATAGCACCCAATAGCAATGTACTTGCAGAATAGTTAGTATAATTACCAAATACATCATTTACTACAATAGCACAGTTATCTGCTATTACAATCTTCTTAAAGAATCCCCAAAGTATCTGACGCATACCATTCACTGCGTCCGGATATGTAAAATTACGTGGTTTATAGAATTGCACCAACAAATTGGTAGCTCTTTCAATAGGTCCTGCCACCAATTGGGGAAAGAAACTTACAAATGCAAAAAAAGCAACCATATCATACGTAGGTTCAAGTTTCTTTCTATATACATCAATTGTATAACTTAAAGCCTGAAACGTGTAAAAACTGATTCCTACGGGTAAAATAATATATAAAAGTGGAGATTCTAAATTTATTCCCAACAGAGAAAAGGAAGTAATAAAGCTTTCAACAAAGAAATTAAAGTATTTGAAGAATATAAGTATTCCCAGATTCAGGGCAACGTTTCCTCCTACTACCCATTTGCATTTCTTTCTGATTTCCGGTGTATCTGCCGATGTTCCATTTCGCAATTTATCTATACAGACACCACTTAACCAACTGCAAAAAGAAGTAATAACTATAAGTATCAGAAAATGCCAATCCCACCAGCCATAAAACAGGTAGCTGACAACTACAATAAACAGATTCTGTAATTTTACCTTCCTGTTGAACACAAACCAGTAGAGCAGAAATACAACAGGAAGATAAATTGAAAACTCAACCGAATTAAAAAGCATATATTATAAACCCAGCTTTTCAGAAATTTCCAACATTCTCCTGATCGGTTTTATAGCTTTCTTCTGAACTTCTTCGTCTACAAATATCTCAGGCAGTTCAAACTTAAGACAGTTGTATAACTTTTCCATTGTATTCAAACGCATAAAATTACATTCGTTACAAGCACAGGTACTATCATTCGGAGGAGCAGGAATAAATTCTTTAAGCGGACTTTGCTTACGCATTTCATGAATAACACCACTTTCAGTCGCTACAATGAATTGTTTCTTCTCGGACTTAATAGTATGCTTCAATAATGCTGCAGTCGATCCTACGAAGTCTGACACCTGAATAATGGGTTGTTTGCATTCGGGATGTGTTATAATTTCTGCATCGGGATATTGTTTCTTTAATTCGAGTATCTTTTCCAGAGAAAACTGTTCATGCACATGGCAAGCACCGTCCCACAACAACATATTGCGTCCTGTAACGCTATTTATATAGTTTCCCAGGTTACGATCGGGTCCGAATATAATCTTGGTATCTTCCGGAAAGCTTTCGACAATCTGACGGGCGTTGGTTGAAGTTACCACCACATCTGTAACAGCTTTCACAGCAGCCGTAGTATTTACATACGAAATAACAGTAGCACCGGGATGCTGTTTTACAAATTCTTCGAAAGCAGAAGCCGGACAGCTGTCGGCCAATGAACAACCTGCATTCAGATCCGGAACCAATACTTTCTTATCCGGACAAAGAATCTTTGCTGTTTCACCCATAAAATGAACACCGCAAAGAACTATAATATCTGCTTTCGTTTTAGCAGCCCATTGAGCCAAAGCAAGACTATCGCCTACAAAGTCTGCAATATCCTGTATATCACCAGTCTGGTAATAATGAGCCAATATAATTGCATTCTTTTCTTTACGCAATTTATCTATTTCTTCCTTTAAATTGATGTCTTTCGGAACAGGTGCATTCATATATCCGATTGATTGATTTGTTGACATAGCTTTATGTAATAACAGGTTATTTACAGGATATAAACAAAGTTATTAATATAATATACTTTGATATTCTTTACTTTATACTATTATCAACAGATTGTTGACAATGCGCAAAGTTAAAACTTTCCTTACAATCTGATATAAAAAATACATAAAACAGTCTTATAAAAAACTTTTATCATTCATTTTTTTCAGAATAGATTAGTTTTCATTTCCGAAATGAATGCCACTTTCATCCGAGTGTATAAAAAACAGATAAAGGAAGTTTTCTATGAGTTATCCACAATCATATATTATATTCTTATTATCTTTAAATTAAAAATTTAATTATGATATATATGATATACTGTTGAAACGGTTGATATATTTTAGTCGAAAATATTGTCTATAGAGTTATCAATATATATGAACTACTTATTAAGAAGATACTAACAATGTAAAATATACTTTATATTCTGTTTTTCTTTTAGTTAAAGCTTATGTAACTTTTTTGTTGATTATTGGAATGTGAATAAAATAATAATTTTTTTTCCTTGTTTACATGTGTATAATGGATGTTGAAAGTATATAATAAATAGTATGATATTTCTTTTGTACATAAAGAAAACGATTGTGTATATAGAAGAATCCGAATAAAGCAAGAACTTTTTTTCATTTTGTATCCACCATTTATCAATACCTTTTCAACGGCATATTTACACTTTGTTCATTAGGAAATAGCTACCTTTGTAATTGTAATAGTAAAGATAATAAAAATGCGTAAACTGAAAGTAACAGAATTGAATCGTCTTACTCCGGAAGCTTTTAAAGAGAGTAAAAAAATACCTATGGTAGTAGTTTTAGATCATATAAGAAGTTTAAATAATGTAGGTTCTGTGTTTCGTACCTCCGATGCTTTCAGAGTAGAAGCTGTTTATCTTTGTGGTATTACAGCATGTCCTCCGCATGCAGAAATTCATAAAACAGCTTTAGGTGCCGAAGATAGTGTAGAATGGAAATATTTTAAAGATACTCCGGAGGCTGTTGATAACCTTAAACAAAAAGGTTATACCATATGTGCGATAGAGCAGGCCGAAGGAAGTATTATGCTGGATAATCTCTTATTAGATAAAGAAAAAAAGTATGCTGTAATAATGGGAAACGAAGTGAAAGGAGTTCAACAGAATGTTGTTGATAAATGTGATATATGTATTGAAATACCGCAGTACGGGACAAAACATTCATTGAATGTATCTGTTACTACCGGTATAATTATTTGGGATTTTTTTAAACAATTGTCAGATTAATCCGTTTTCAACCATAATAACTATACGCTCGGTAAGGGCGTCTTTTCCTTTTGGATCATATTCGGATTTAAGACTGGCTCCAAACATTCCGGCAAAGATGTTCCAGAATCCGGCGCGAAAGCTTCCCAGGTATGCCTTTAGCAAGTTATAGCTGGATTGATTGCATTCTCTGTCAATCAATTTAATAAGTAATTTTCCTTGGGAAAAAGATAGTTTTTTTAGTTCCGGTTTATATTGTTTAAATAAATCTTTTTCCATCAGCTTCAAATGAGCTTGTCGTGCCTTTTCATTAGGCAATGTTTCCATATATTCGTATGTTTCTATAAGTGTTTCATAAACCATTTTAGCGTAAGGTAACGTACGTTTTACATCACGTACCAATTTATTATATTTTTGTTCTTCTCGTTTATTTTTGAATTTTACCTTCGGAAAAACATATACTTCTCTCAAATTAATAACAGCTATTGTATCTTTTCCGTCTACATAAGCTTTGTAGTAATTTTCCGGAAGAGTGTTCATTTTAAACGTCTGTTGTGCATTTATCTTTATACAACAAACCAAAAATAACAGGAATATATATAATATGATTCTTACCATACATCACAAAAGTAGTTGATTTACTGGTTTGTTGTACTGGTTTTACACTATTTGACTAATAAGTTCAGTAAGAATTGCCGGATAAATATAAAATGGTATTTTTGTATTTATAATAGAAACAATACCTTACCTATGAAATTAATTGCATTTTGCCTGTTATGTCTAGTAATCTTTTGTACCCATGTCGGTGCTGTTAATAACTTACGTTTATCTGATATACGTAGTATGGGAATGGGAGGAAATGAAGTAACCCAATCATCATTATTAAATCCTTCTTTAATAGCTCTCCAAAGTAACAGAAAGTTACAAATCAATTATTTTAATCGTTATTCTTTAAAAGAATTACAAACAGTAAACGGAAGTTTCCAATGTCCTAACCCTATATTACCAATAGGTGTTGATATCTTTTCTTTTGGTTACGATGCTTATAGGGAAAGCATGTTTCGTTTGTCCGGCAGTAAACTTTTAGGAGATAAATGGTCTTTAGGGATATCTGTTCAATATGCTATATTACAAACAGAATTATGTGAAGAAAATATTTCACGCCTTTCAACCGATATCGGAAGTACATTTCATCCGGTTGATAATTTGTTAGTAGGTATGTTGATAACCAATTTACCTTCTGTATCTATTAAAAATAATACAACTGAAATAAAGGACTTTACATTCTATTTAATACAGATAGGTTTTCAATGGAAGGTTATTAATAATATGTTGATAGCCGGAAGCATAGGTACTAATAATGAACATACTGTAATATGTAATGCTGGTATTGAATATACTGTTTTTGATGCATTTTTTGTTCGTGCCGGAATTAGAAGCGATCCGGTTTTACCTTCTTTGGGTGTGGGATATAATTTATATCATTTTATTATTGATGTAGCTGCTTTATATCATCCGGAATTAGGAATAAGTACAGGAATTGGTTTATCATTTTCTTTTTAAATATACCTTACTATGAGACACTTTATGTTCATGTTTATAACTATGTCAATATACTTGTTAATTAATAGTTATAATGTTAATGGCCAGACTTCTTTTTCTGTTGATAAGTGGATGGAATATATGGAAGAAATGGCTGCAAATACAGATGATAATGAAAAGATAGAAACATTATATTCCGAATTATCCTATCTTACAGAACATCCTTTTGATCTGAATACTGTAACAGAACAACAATTGAAAAAATTACCGTTCCTTTCGGATTTCCAGATTAATAATATTATGAGATACAGAAAACGTTATGGCAATATGGCTACCGTATATGAACTGAAAAATATTGAAGGATTAGATTTTCAAACAATAGAATTGCTTCTTCCTTTTGTTTATATAGGTGTTACCCCTGTTGATAATTACCCTGTTACTGTGAAAAACATGTTGAAATATGGTTCTAATGAATTATATATCAGATATGATAAATGTTTTCAACAAAAGAAGGGATATAGTTCATATCCTGATAGTATATTACAGGAATTTCCGAACCGGAAATATATAGGAGAACCTTTTTATACTTCTCTCCGTTACAGCTATTCATTTAAAGATAAAATATATTTTGGTGTTGTTGCTGAAAAGGATGCCGGAGAACCTTTTTGGAATGGTTATCGTAAAGGATATGATTATTATTCTCTACATCTTCTTTTGAAAGATATAAAGATGTTGAAAACTTTGTTGATTGGTGATTATAAAGTTTCTTTTGGCCGGGGTTTGGTAGTAAGCAATGATTTTTCTTTGAGTCGTACCACTATTGTTACTCAGGCGGAAAGACGCACAAACGGATTTAGGAGACACTTTTCAACAAATGAAAATGATTTCTTTCGGGGAACTGCAGCAACGGTTAATTTGAAAAACATAGATATTAGCCTTTTCTATTCTTTACGTAAACTGGACGCAAAAGTTGAAGACCATATTTTTACTTCAATTAAAACAGACGGATATCACCGCTTGGAAAGAGACAGAGAAAAAATGAATAACATAAAAATGCAAACAATAGGTGGAAACATACAATATAATACTTCAAATGTTTGTTTAGGAATCACTGCTTTATCTTATTCTTTTGGAAAAGATAAAATTATGCCGGAGCCGAAACCTTATAATATATTCTATTTTAGAGGTGACAAAAATATAAATGCAAGTATCAATTATCTTTTGAAAAATAACAAAATGAAGTTTTATGGTGAAACAGCTATTTCCCGGAATAAAGCGTTTGCAACTTTGAACGCTTTTCAATTAATGCCGGCTTCTTATATTTCCTTGTTGCTATTATACAGGTATTATGATAGACGTTATCAGGCTTATTTTGGTAATGCTTTTTCTCAAAATTCATCTGTTCAAAATGAACAAGGTTTGTATATGGGAATACAATTAACTCCATTCGCCTATTGGAAATGTTCGGCTTATGCTGATTTTTTCCGTTTTCCCTGGTTAAAATATGGAGTAGACTCACCTTCTACCGGACGTGAATATATGGTGCAAGTTGATTATACAGGCAGAAAAAATTTTTCTGTTTATATTCGCTATAAATACAGACGAAAAGAAAAGAATGAGAGTCTTTCCGATAAATTTACGACTGTCGTTTTACCTTATACCCAACAGCGTGTCCGGATTCAGGCAAATTATCATTTATCTTCCTTATTTATTTTCAAAACGTCTGCTGATGCTGTTGTATACAATGAAAGCACTAAAAACAGTAAAGGTTATATGGTCTCTCAAAGTTTTGGATGGAAACCTTCTTCACTACCTGTTCAGATAGATTTATATACTGCCTGTTTCTTTACAGACGATTATTCCAGTCGTGTGAGTTCTTATGAGAAAAATATATTGTATGTTTTCAATATGCCTTCATTTTATGGAAAAGGGTTACGTTTATCAACAACTTTTCGTTGGGATATATTGAAGAGAGTATCATTATCTGCCAAATTCGCATATACACATTATATGGATAGAAATGTTATTGGTACGGACCTTGAAGAAATAGAAGGTTCAGATAAAACGGATATTTATGCCATGTTAAGATGGAAATTTTAAAAGGCTTTTGTAGTTTTGTATCATATTATGGATGGTTAATTGTGAACCGCTTAAACAAAAATACAGTTATGTCTACGATTCTTTTTGATAAAATAATTTTCGGGCCTGTTCACAGCCGCAGGCTTGGTGTTTCATTAGGTGTTAATCTTTTACCTACGGACGGGAAACTTTGTTCGTTTAATTGTATTTACTGTGAATGCGGACTGAATGAAGAACGTCGTACACGTAGTAAACTTCCTACCCGTGTAGAAGTAAAAGAAGCTTTAGTGCAGAAATTGGCTTATATGCAATCGGAAGGAATAGTTCCGGATGTGATTACTTTTGCCGGAAATGGCGAACCTACAATGCATCCCGAATTCGGAGGTATTATTGATGATACGATAAATACACGCAATCAGTTTTTTCCGCAAGCTAAAATTGCCGTTCTTTCTAATTCTACTATGCTCCATAAAGAAGAAGTATTTCAGGCTTTAAACAAGATTGAAGATAATATATTGAAGTTAGATTCTGTTTTGGATAGCCGGATTCGTCAATTAAATGCTCCTAATTCTCCTTCTTTTAATTTTGATTCGTTACTGAAACAGCTATGCCGTTTTAATGGTAAGCTTATTATACAAACTATGTTTTTGCGAGGTGAAATAAATGGAGAACATATTGACAATACTTCTGAATCTGAAATTAAAGGTTGGGTAAACGCATTAAAACAAATCCGTCCTAAGCAAGTAATGATCTATACTATAGACCGGGAAACGCCGGTGAAAAATCTAAAGAAAGTATCTGGAGAAGATTTGGAAATAATTGCAGAAGTAGCTAGAAAAGAAGGATTTGATGTGACTGTTTCTGCATGATAAAACTTGTTTTTTGTTTTTTTAGACAACTGTCTTTATAGCCAATAATAAAAACTATTATTGGCTATGTATGGAATATAGTTTACTCCTCTTTTTCTCTGCTTAAACGCCATGCTATTGCTCCGTTTTGTGATAAAACGAGCGAATCCGCATCAATTTTATCTATTGATAAAGTATCGATGCCATCAAAAGTCATTTTGTTTCCTATGCTTTTGTAATTCAATTGCAGATACATTCCATCCAGACTCCATCCGTTAATATCCAAAGTAGCCATATTTACGCTTTGAGCTGTTCCGTCCTGGTTTAGCGTAAAACCTTGTACTTCCTGTGCATTAATTGGGTTTGGTTCTACCCACGTACCTTGTATGTAGTAATAAGGAGAATGCCTCAGTATTGTTAACCCGGTTGCAGTTAATACTTTTGTACCATCCATATCTTTTTCTATACATGTAACTTTTACGGAATCATCAATCAATACACCCGGAACTTTTTCGGGGCTTGTATCCATTGTGCTGATATCTACAGTACTCCCATCGGAAGTGGTCAGTACGATATTGTTCATACTGGCATCAAGAACAGTCCCGTTTATGGTTTTAGACTCGGTGTTTTGTTTACATGCTGTCACGCCAAACGCTGATGCAATAATGATTGCTGTAATACAAATGTTCTTTTTCATATTCTATGGATATTAATATGTATTGATTCGGTTTACCGTCTTTTTGCTGCTTGTATAATTTTTATATCATTGTTTGTATGAATTTTAAAGATATATATGCCCGGAGCAAACGAGCCGGTATAAATAACTTCTTCAGGATTTTTTATCTGTTTTACAACTTTACCGTCGGCCGAAATTATTTCGATCAATGTAACCTGTTGTGCATTGTTTATTCTTACCTGTTCATTAAATATGAGAGGCACTATGTTTACAGCATTATTGCCTGCATCTTCGATACTTACGTTTATTTCTTTTTCTGCATTTGTTAAAACACTTTCATCGTTTTCATTATAAACGGCAGAAACGGAATAAGTATGTTTTCCTAAAGGGACATTTTTATCCAGATATTCTGTCCCGGTTATAAACGTTCTGTTTAGTTTTATTTGGTCGCGATAGACATTATATCCGGTGACTTCCGGAAAAGCAGCAACCGGATTGCTGCGTAGCTTATCATTTGATAAGCTACCTTTTTCGGAAGTAACGACTGCTGCAACAACAAAATTGGCATCGAAAACGGCATTTCCGCTTCCTTCGGGAAGATATAGATATTCCCATTTTATACCATCGTATGATACTACATTCCCTTTACCGCTTATTGCAGGGCCTTCGTCTGCATAAGCCGGATATTCTTTTTCTTTGTAATTTTCGGCGTAGATAGTGACATACAAATTTTTAGTGGCATCTATTACATACGGAGTTTTCAATGTAATTGTGTTTGTCTGTTTGTATTGAGGATTACTGATTTTTTGTTGATATTTGTTTTCCATTTCTCCCTGGAAAATAAGTATGGAGTAAGTTCCTGCAAGAGGTGTGAATTTGACAGCTGTAAGCTTTTTATTATTAAAAGGTGCCAAATCGTTTGCATCCCATGTTTGTCCGAAATAGAACGGATTACCTTTCAATCCGATTGATACGAAATTTGTATTGCTTCCCCAGAATATGGTTTGCTGGTATAAAGGAGCTTTCCAACTTACTAATACCGTATTTTCGGCCGTTTCTTTTGCAATTACATTTGTAGGGCCTTTATAATCGGTAATTAAAATAGTAGCATTGGTAGTGCCAGATTCTTTTCCATCCGTATATATGCCCGAAACTCCATAAGTTTGGGAACCTGCTTCAAAAGATTCGTCGGTGTATGTAGTTGAAGTCGTGTAGTCTAATAATATGTTGTTTCTGTAAATAGCATATTTTTCAATATCCCGGGCATTTTCGGGTGCTTTCCATTTCAGTGTAACTGTCTTATTATTGTACGTAAGAGTTAAATCGGTAGGGCTTAG
This sequence comes from Parabacteroides provencensis, assembly GCF_900232875.1. Taxonomy (NCBI): domain Bacteria; kingdom Pseudomonadati; phylum Bacteroidota; class Bacteroidia; order Bacteroidales; family Tannerellaceae; genus Parabacteroides; species Parabacteroides provencensis. The sequence continues at coordinate 1,003,333 of NZ_LT960489.1, forward strand.
TTTGTTTTGGGCTGCATAACGTCCGGCTAGTTGTGTTACTCCTTTATTGATAGGGTCCAACCAAATGTCCATTCGGGTTGTATCCGAACCGGGGAATTTATTCCAGTGGTAAAATAATTTGCCATAAATATTACTGCCATCCGGTCTATCGTTGCAGTTTGAATCTCCTCCGGTCAGGGTACCTACAATCAGTTTATTCTGATTAAACAACGGAGATCCGGACGAACCTCCGGCGGTTACACTTTGACCATTGTTTGTTGCATCAAAAATAACATTCCAATGTGCATTGTTATATCCTCTTACGCCATTTATATCGTTCCAGGTTATTGTTTTGGCAGGAGATTTGAATGTCGATATTTTTTTATAATCGCCATTGGGATGATGTATACCAACACCGGATTGAGCTGCTTTATCGCTTCTGTCCCATCCATTGTAATACACATTGTAACTTTCCGGAATGGATTGATTCAGTTTCAATAATAAACCGTCGGAACCTCCGCTGGTGGGAGTAGAAGCTACTTTTATACATCCGGTCATTGTATTAGGCCTATAAGCAATCGATAAGTTTGTACATTGTGTACGTTCATATCCAAAATAGAACAACCATTGACTGTAATCATCTTTACTGGCTGATACGTTAGATTCTGACTGGCTGCAATGAAATGCCGATAAAACGTAAGGGGTCAGATCTTCTTTTGTATTATTTACCAACGAACCGGAACATATGTAAGAGCTTTTTCCTATTCTCTGGATCATTTTGCAGACACCTTCTTTTTCGGCTTGCCAGGCGTCTCCTTCTTCACAATTAATGTTTACCATGCAATCGTTCGAAGCATTTTTCAATGAAGACGTTTTAGTTATATATAAGTGGTTATAGCCATAACCGATAGATTCGATATTAATACGAGGTTGTTCGGCATTGTTTGCTGCAGGTACATATTCCAGCACAATGTCATCACCCGCTATAAATTCGGTAGCAAATTTTTGTGTCGAAGGATTTGTTGCAGATGTATATGCTCCCAATACCTGTGTCTTATCTGTATTATAAATGAATAATTTACCTCCTTCTGGAATATAGAAATCGTTGTAGTATAGCATAATTGCTATAGCACCTTCTGCTTGTATGCGGAGTTGCCATACTGTTTGATTATCGGTCAGAGAAATTTGGTTTCCGTCTTTAATTATATCGAGATTGGCATCTATAAGTTTAGCTACGCGTAAAGGTGCACCCTGGCTTACTTGCCATTCATCTACAATTTTCAAATCTTCAACGCTAAAATTAACGGGTACTTCAACAGCAGCCAATGTATTTTTTAGGGTGTTTTGGCTATTAAAGCTGGGCGGTAGTCCGCCTTCGCTGATTTGTGCATTAACAGTAGAAATACCTATAATAAAGGAATATAAAATACTCATTGGAAGAGTAAGAAAGAGAAAGTGCTTTTTATTCATCTTACAATAGTGTGAAGAAGTTTACTTTTAATTATTTATAGTATTCCGAAAGGATATATTTGGTATTGTTATATATTGTCATAATGACTTTTTATTGATATAACTTCAATAGTTACAATATCTTCATGTATGGTGTAGATGATACGGAAATGCTTATTTATGCGTCTGCTCCAATAACCTGAAAGATTTCCTTTTAGTGCTTCAACTTGCCCTGTTCCTGTGGCAGGATGTTCTTCTAACTCTTTAAATAGAGATAGAATTTTAAAAAGATATTTCTTTTGTCCGGATTTTTTCCATAGAAGTAGCTGTTTTTCGGCTTCATCTGTTAATACTAGATTATAGTTCATATATCTAGCAAATTTCTAATTTCGTCCATTGTGTAGGCTTTAGCTCTCCCCTGTTTGGCGTCTTCAATACCTCGCATAACGGATGCTATATTTTGTGGATCGTTGAACCATACATCACCGCTTGGACTTGGATTTGTTGAAACTTCCACACTCAAAGTATTTGCTTTTGTTTCTAAAATATTTTCAATGAAAGCTTTTAAACTTTTACCCTGCGAAGCTGCTATTATTGATAATTTTTGCAAGGTTTCCACTGAAAGGTCTATATTTTTTCTTTTCTTTTCTAATGCAATTGTTGTCATAGTCTTATATATTTTCCACAAAAATACAATATGTATATGATATATACAATATATATGGTATATATTTATTTTTATACTGTTTACATCAATTGAAAAATTTCATACTTATGATTTAGAAAAATCATCGTTATAATTTGAAAAAATCATTACGATGAAATGTTATTGTCGTAATTTTAGTTCTATATTTACCAACAATCTAAACGAACGCCAAATGAAATGCATTATAAGCATATTATTGCTAACCTTATTGTTATTTTCTGCCGGATGTAAAGACGAAACTGCCGCGAAAAAAATAATTATTCAAGCCGAGTCATTATATAAATCCGATCCCGACAGTGCGTACGCCTTGTTGAATACAATAGAGCTTCCTGATCTGCTAAGTGAAAAATTGCTTGCCCGCTGGTGCATGATATATGGGCAAGTAGCCGATACGTTGGGTGAAGAAATGCCTTATACCACTCAGCTAACGCGTGCCTTGTCTTATTATAAAAAGCATGGAACACGGAAACAACAAGCCGAAATAGGTCTGTATCTGGGTCGTTCGTATGTTGAAGACAAAGAATACGAAGATGCAATGAAAGCTTATATACCTGCATTAGAAATGGCTTTGCGGGCTAAAGACTATAACCAGGCAGGATATATTTGCAGCTATATGGGGGATTTGTACCTTTTTGAATCTATGCCTTTGTTTGCTGCTGAGAAATATATGGAAGCAGGTAAGAATTTTAAAAAAGCAGGCAATAAAAGAAGCTATGCCTTTGCCTTGCGTGATGTAGGTAAGAGCTACTCTTTTGTAGATTCTATAAATATTGCTTTAGTTTATTTACAAAAAGCCGACACGATAATAACTTCTTTGGGTAATACGGATGATATGGCTTATATATACAATGGATTGGGTAATATATATAGCATGCTTGATAGTTTTGATTTGGCAGAAAAATATCAATTAAAATCTATTCAATTAGATAGCATGGATAATGCACCAAACTATTTGGCGTTATCAGAAATATACGCAAAAAAAAGAAATTTGTTTGATGCACGTTTGTATTTGCAGAAATCATCTACTTTTTTTACGAAAAATGGAGATACTTCTATTGAGAGATTATATGATTTTTATGAACTGGAAAAAATAACGGGAAATACAAGTTTGTCATTGTCCTATTTGGAGCAATACGTATTAGCTGTTGATTCTATTATTACTTTACGAACACAAATGGATGTTATGAAGGCAGAAAAAAAATATAACCATCAAAAAGTCCTTGTTAAAAACATGCAACTAAATACAAATAAGCAACGCATGATTATTTTAATTGTTGCGCTGATTACTATTTGTTTATTATTGATTGTTATTTATCAATTAATAGTAAAACGTAAAAATATTAAGATCGTTAAGCAAAAAGAAGCTTTAACCCAGAAAGATATTCATTTACTAAAGTTATCTGTTGATTTAAAAGAACAAAAAACTAAGTTGGATCAACTTTCTGTCAAACTTACAGAAAATACAGAGTTGCTTGATTTACAAAAATCATATACAGAACAGATGACAATATATGAAACGAAGAAAGCAGAAATGATGCACTTAAATAATGAACTGGTAAAACTTAAAAAGGAAAAATTACAGTTATCTACGATTGCTAAAAAGCTTAAGAAACTTTCTGACAAAGTTATTCCGGGAGCAGACGCGCCTCTTTTATCTGATAAAGATTGGAAATTAACGCAAGAAACGGTAGATGATATCTATTATCCGGTATATAGTACGTTTTTACGTATGAATATAGATTTTACTTCAACAGAACTCCGTTATTGTTATCTTGCTTTCTTTGATTTAGATACAAACTCAGTTGCCATTTTAATGAATATAGCCCCTGATTCTGTTATGAAAGGTTATCAGCGGTTGCGTTTAAAGCTTGGAATTACAGGTGGAAAAATGAAATTATATACATACTTGACTAATTTGCTTTAAATAAGTGTTTTATTCTTGTTTTTGTCTGTTCGTTTGTCCTGTCTTATTTTATTAATATATTGATTATCAGATATAACTTGTCCTGTCTATTTTGATCGTATTTTTAGTTTCTTTCCTATACTGAATCTACTTTTGTGTCATTAAAATTTGTAATGATATGAAACGACTTTTATTTAGTATTGTGTTAATGTGGTTTATTTCTAGTTCTTGTTTTTCTAGAGGAATAAAACTCTATGGAAAGTGGTCACATAATAAAAAATCAATAGAAACTTCTTTACCAATAGAAGCTTCTATTGAAGAGAGTGTAAAAGAATTGTCCCTACAATTTAATAGAGGTTTGGGATTAGTATATGTGACTATTTATAGCCTTTCAGAAGAAGTAATATATTATGAAGTGTTAGATGCGATTGAATTTTCTTCGTATACAATACAACTAGATAAGAAATTACAAGGTGAATATGTGATTTCTATATCAGATAATATGAATAATGTTTATGGATTGTTTGAATTTTAAATTTAAGAAAATGAAAAAGTTGAATGTGTTTTTTGCAGTGGCGATATTGTTGTATGTTACTGCATGTTCTAACGATGAGTTGGTAGATAATATACCAAATAAAAATCAAAAAGAAATAATTAATAATGTAGATAATATTTCTGGTTTAGAAACAGTTGCAAAACTTATTGCATCTATAGATATTGATAAAGATATTATGGGTGAAGTAAAAACTGGAGTTGACAGATCATTACAATATGGTCTAGATGAAGAATTTAGGTTTACAGATATGATAAAGCCTTTATCAAGTAAACTTCGTCGTTCACCTGTTACTTCTTCATTGATTGAAAAGATGTCAGAAAAACTGAACTATACAAGAAATACTGGCATAGATAGTGAATTATTTTTTACTTATTTATCTAATAATGATGTACAAATCTATTGGGCATATTCTAAGAATTGGGATGGAAAAACAGTCCCTGTTATAACATTCGCTCCGGAGGATGAAGATGCAACGTGGAATTATGGATATAAACAAAGTATACAATCTGATGGTAGCATTAGAATAGATACAATTATTGTTGATGAGGAATACCTTTCCGAAAATTCTGGTTGGATTATTAATAGAAATGAATTGGCTTATAGTGATCTTCCTAATTTTGAAAATGGAGAGTTTGAAAAGAATGGAGTAATATTTGATCAACCATCTGTTGAAACTAAAGGATTTGGAATAAATGGTTGGTTTCCAGATACAGATCCCAATATGGTTTATAGTTTTTATATAAATCCAATGAGAGTTACAAAACAACTTGACGGAGTATTTGCAGGTGGATCTGAAATGGTTATTTCTTGTGCTCATCCAGAGATGGCAGGAGGGGTAAAAGCTCCTGTTACAGTACTCCGTAAAAGTTTTACAAGAGAAGAAATATCGAAGGCAACAACGAAATCCTTTTCAACTCCTTTAAATACGAACTGGAGACAAGAACAAATAAATAATGCTTTAAAAATTATAGAAGAAGATCAAGGAGAAAAAACTCAATGGGATTTTTCATTAGGGTTAAAGGTTGATGGTAAAGATATTTTTTCAATTGCAGCAAGTATTCCATTTCAAAATGAAGATGATGAGATTGTACAAGTTATCTTAGATAGAGATTTTATTAATTCTCAGTCAAATAGAGGAATTGGATTAATAAACCCTCCGGGAGAGTTAAGCGGATGGAGAACGTATGTTGAAAATGGAGTTTCGTATAATCTACCCATTATTGCAAGATAATGAAACAAAAATTTATATTCAGTATTTTACTGCTACTCGGAAGTTATACTATTGCTTTTGCCCAATTTTCATTTACTCCAAATGTAGGAATTTGTATTTCTGATATTTCAAACACACGAAATAGTCATGACTATATCAGTTATAATTTTGGTGTGGGTATTGATTATCATTTCAATCGTTGGGGAATAAGGAGTGGCCTTTTTTTAAAAGAAAAAGGTACTTATAATATGGAAGGTTCTGTTAATATAGATGAATATCCTGTTAATACAGACTTGATTACAATGGATGCCAAATTGATGTATATGCAGCTTCCGGTATTAGCTTCTTATCGTTTGCCTATATATGATCATGTTGCTGTTCAGCTTAATGTTGGCCCTTATGTTGCATATGGATTGAAAGGTAAGTATAATTTGCAACGTATGGATCGAGAATATGGAATAAGTTCATCTCCCTTTGATCGGATTATTTTTGAAACAGAATCTTATGGAAAAAAAGATTTGTCTTCTTTTACTAAATGGGATTGGGGTATTAATGCTGGTGTTGAAATGAGTGTTTATCGTTTTAATATTGGTGTTTCCTATGAAATTGGATTAAAGGGTCTGTCTTCACATTTTCCGATAAGATATGATGGAAAGCAACGGAATAGATCATGGAATATGTATGTTGGATTTACGATATGAACATAAATATGAATAAGTTAGTAATAAATTTATCAGTAAATCGTTTAATAAATACATCTTGTTAAACAAATAATGATGAAGCAAGTATTTTTAATTTTATTCGCTGTTTTATCTATTCAGCTGGTAAAATCAATTGAATTAGAACCTCGTGCGGGTATTGGTGGAGTGTATGAGTGGGGATTGCATGCCGGTGCGTATGTTTCATTCCCGGTTTCTAATGTGTTTGCCATCCAAACAGGAGGATTGTTGTATAGTGGGGATAACTGGAAAAACTCTTCCTCCAAATGGAATATAGGCCTTAACATCCCTGTGTATGCTTCGTTTCGTTTGCCGGTTAGCCAGACAACAAACATAAGGCTGAGTGCAGGTCCTTATGTTGGAATTGCTTCACTCGGGCAACTAGGATTCTCTGCTGAAACGGGAGTGGAAGTAAAGAAGGTATATATAGGAGCTGCAATATTCCAGAACTGTCTGAACAAAAAAGATACTCAAGTTGGGATATCAGTAGGATATAAATTTGCTTTATAATTGGCTATTAGTCTTTATGTACTCCCTTCACACTCATTTGTCTTGATTGGCAAATGATGTGAAGGGATTTTATGTTTATCCCAGAATGTATTTGTTTCCGGGGATATATGATAAAAGCTTAGAAACGATGCAGCAGGTTATAAAAGTAAATATTCCTATCAATAAGATGGAAACGGGAGTCGTGCAACTCTCATGAATGAGCTTATAAAAGAAATTCAGGATAAAGATATGCATTAGGTAAATGCCGTAACTTAACTGGGAGATAGTACGGATCGGTTTATACAACCATTCTTTATCGAATGAAATTTGCTTTAGTATAATGAAAATACCGAAAGTCATTAATGTGACAGGAGGAGTACAAAAACGCCAGGAAACTTCTATATAACCTAAATCTATTGACTCCAATGTTCTGTTGTAGAATGAGAAGAAGGCTAATCCGTAGCCGATAAGGAATGAAATTATTCCGATAAGCATACTTTTCTGCAAGCTCCAATTAATGTAAGTACGGATATAATGTGCCAAAACAAGATAACCTATATATCCTGAAAAATACCAGAACATGTGGAATTCATTCCAGAAACATTCCCCGTACCAACCATCCGTATATGTTGGTATGTAGTGATGGAGCGTGGTAAATGCCCATACGGCCAATACAGCTTGTTCTCCTCTCTTACTGGCTTGTTTCAACCAGGGCGAAAGGATCGGCATAAACATGTATAAACCGATCAACATATAGATGAACCAAAGGTGTCCGCTACTCATATTGAAATTCAATAACAGACGGGTAAGGCTTCCTTTCATATCTTCTGTAGTCATATCTCCGTATAATACGGGTACAGTCGCATATAATACTGACCAAATAATAAACGGAATAAGAACTCTGCTGAAACGACGTTTGAAGAAAGGGGCACCGCTTTCTTTCAAAGGTAACAGCAGGTAAGAAGAGGTCATTACAAACAAGGGAACGGCTGCACGCAAGGCACTGTCTATAAGACTTACCCAAAAACGATCGGTATCGTTTGCAATTGAACAGCCATTGGCTCCTACATAAAAAAACTCGCAGGCGTGTACCATGATCACCATAAAACACGCAAGTACTCTAAGATAGTCTAAAAAAACAATACGATTGTTTTGTAAAGGATTCGTAGTTAACATAAATATTACATTTTAAAAGAATTGAGATAATATTAAAAATAAAACACGGATGCAAAAATAGACAATAATTCGGATTATTTGAAAATCAAAACAAGCTTATGGTATCAGTCTGATCTGTTTTAGAATAAAATCCTGTATATTTGGCGAAAACTTCAATAATCTAATACTTAATATTCGATGGAGAAAAAAACAACTGTCCCCGTTACGGCCATTGTACTAGGAGCCAGCGGAAGAGGTAAATTGTATGGCGATTATTCACTTGAACATCCGGACGATCTTCAAATTGTCGGCATTGCCGAATTGGTGGAACTGCGCCGTAATATGTATAGGGATAAATATCACGTTCCTGCCGGAAACTGTGTAGCAACCTGGGAAGAAATGTTGAACCGCCCCAAGTTCGCAGATGCTGTGATTATAGCAACCCCAGACCATCTGCATTATGCTCCCTGCATGAAAGCGCTTGATTTAGGTTATGATATTCTTTTGGAAAAACCTATTGCCCAGACAGAAGAAGAATGCCGCCGGCTGGTGGCATATGCCAAAGAGAAGGGAAAGATAGTAGGCCTGACACATGTTTTACGCTATTCTCCTTATTTCTTGATGCTTAAAGAGATGGTGTCGAGCAAGAGAATTGGTGAATTGGTAAGTATCCAGCATTTCGAACCGGTAGACCATGTGCACATGAGCCATTCGTATGTACGCGGAAGCTGGCGCGATTCGGAAGCAAGTACTCCGTTGGTTCTGGCCAAGTCGAGCCATGACCTTGATATACTTCACTGGATAATAGGTAAACCGTGTACAAAGGTGGCAGCTTTCGGCGACCTGACACATTTCAAATCAGAGAAAGCTCCTGCAGGAGTTCCGGCCCGTTGTACGGATGGTTGTCCGGTAGAAGCAACTTGCCCTTATTCGGCATTAAAGATATATTATCGTGATCGTACGTGGCTGTATGTATTTGATTTGCCTGAAGATTATGACGAACAAGGTAAGGTAATCCTTGAAAATCTGAAGAACGGCAATTACGGCAAATGTGTTTATCATTGCCAGAATAATCAACCGGACCATTATATGATGCTGATGGAGTTTGAAGGTGGTGTAACGGTCAACTTCTCTATCGAGGCATTTACTTCGTATAGCGGTCGCCGTACCCGTATCATGGGTACACATGGTGATATTGTCGGAGATATGGAATCGTTTACCCATACCGATTTCGCTTCCGGTGTCTCCAAGACATACCGGGCGGATGCTGTGGATGCATTGAATTATGAAGGTGTAGGCCACGGTGGTGGTGATGCCGGAATGATACACGACTGGATAGAAGCCATTCGTAAACAAGACGCTTCCCTTATGAGTACGCCGCTCGACGAATCGTTGGAAAGCCATCTCATGGCGTTTGCTGCCGAACGGAGCCGTAAGGAAAACAAGGTAATTGCTGTAGAGCATTGATTCCGTTTTATGCCGATGAAAAAAACTTCATCGGCATAAAACAAAATGACTGCTGTGATATATTCTGATTCTTTCCGGGTTTCCGGAAAGAAAAGCCTTCCGGTATCTTTTATTTTTTTATAAAATCTTCCGCTCTCCTGATTGCTTCGTCTATATTGCTACAAATGTTTTCTGCTCCGATTTTAGCCTCAAAACCGGATTTGATCAGGATGCGGTGTACTTGTTCGTTTACACCGGACAGAATTATATGTATATGTTCGGCCTGGGATAAACGTACAAGGCTTTGCAGGTTGTGCAGCCCGGTAGAATCCATAAACGGAACTTTGCGCATGCGGATGATACGTACTTTGGGCTTGTCTCCTATGATTTGCATTACGTCGTCAAACTTATTGGCTACACCAAAGAAGAAAGGGCCGTCTATTTCGTATGCTTCTACACCTTTGGGAAGAATCAATACTTCTTCGTCATGATGGATTTCTCCTTCGTCGGAAAGGTCTATACTGTCTGTTGCAACAGACACGCGGGTTGTTTCGGCCACCCGTCGCATGAAGAGCAGCATAGCGATAAGAAGGCCTATTTCGATGGCAATGGTAAGATCGAATATGACGGTTAGCAGAAAAGTTACTAACAATACGGAAACATCGCTCTTTGGATTTTTCATTAACGAACGGAATGTACGCCATTCGCTCATGTTATAAGAAACAATTATAAGTACGCCTGCCAGACAAGCCATCGGAATATGCTTTGTAAGCGGTCCCAGGAAAAGCAGGATCAGTAGTAATACAATGGCGTGAATGATGCCTGCTATGGGGGTCTTTCCTCCGTTGTTTATATTTGTCATAGTGCGGGCAATTGCTCCTGTTACGGGAATACCCCCGAATATAGGGACAATGACGTTGGCTGCTCCTTGGGCAATCAGTTCCGTATTGGAATTATGTTTGTCACCTGTTACTCCATCGGCAACCGTAGCCGAAAGCAAAGACTCTATTGCCCCGAGCAGTGCAATTGTAAATGCGGAAGGAAGCAATAAATTAATCGTCTCCATATTAAAACGGATCGTTTCCGGTTGGGGCAACTGTGCCTGAATGGTGAACCTGTCTCCGATAGTTTCGATAGAAGTAATGCCAAAATGGCTTCGCAGGATATAAACAACTATTGTCATCGTGATAATAGCTACCAGCGATCCGGGTACTTTCTTAGATATTTTAGGAGTTAAAACAATAATGATAATACTTGCGACTCCTATCAATAAAGGCCATAAATTTATAGTATGGATAACTTCAAAATAAGCGATCCATTTGGAGATAAAATCGGCCGGAACCTTATCCATCGTAAGTCCGAACAAATCTTTCATCTGTGTAGTAAAGATAGTAAGGGCAATACCGCTGGTAAAGCCTACCACGATAGGATAAGGAATAAACTTAATAACTGTCCCTAACTTGAATATGCCCATCAGAATAAGCAATATTCCGGCTATAACTGTTGCAATGGCCAACCCTTCAATACCGAAGTTTTGTATGATGCCATAAACAATAATGATAAATGCTCCTGTAGGTCCGCCAATCTGAATATTACTGCCGCCTAAAAAAGAGACGATAAATCCTCCTAAGATAGCTGTAATTATTCCTTTTTCAGGACTTACCCCCGATGCGATTCCGAATGCAATTGCTAAAGGGAGAGCTACAATACCAACAATGATGCCCGCCATGAAATCGGACATGAATTTTTCTTTCGAATAATTTTTCAGCGCGGTTAACAGTTTCGGCTGAAAATCGAATTTACTTGTCATTTTTCTTTCTGCCTGTTTAATAAAGCTGCAAAGATAGTTATAAATTTTATTTATGATCGTATAGATTTTATTTAGTAAACAAAATCATGCAATTATAAAACAAATGTATATATTTGAACTGTTTAATTACAGGGGTATTATCAGGGCTTACAATTCACAACATATATTAGCATTATGGAAAAAAGTATTAAAGGTACACGTACCGAACAGAATCTACTGAAATCATTTGCCGGAGAATCACAGGCAAGAAGTCGTTACACATTTTTTGCAAGCGTAGCTAAAAAAGAAGGTTACGAACAAATTGCAGGTGTATTTATGGAAACTGCAGAGCAGGAAAAAGAACATGCAAAGCGTTTCTTTAAATTCCTGGAAGGCGGAATGGTTGAAATTACAGCTTCTTACCCGGCAGGCGTTATTGCTACTACAGCAGAAAATCTGGCTGCAGCAGCTGCCGGCGAATATGAAGAATGGGCAGACCTTTATCCTGAATTTGCAAAGGTTGCAGACGAAGAAGGTTTTCCTGAAGTTGCAGTAGCTTTCCGTATGATCGCAAAAGTGGAAGCAGAACACGAAAAACGCTATCGTAAGTTATTGGCTAATGTACAGGATGGCAAAGTTTTTGAAAAAGACTCACCTATTTTCTGGCAGTGCCGTAACTGTGGTTTTGTAATTGAAAGCAAAAAAGCTCCCCAGAAGTGTCCGGCTTGTTTGCATCCGCAAGCTTATTTTGAACCGATGAAACAGAATTATTAATTCAAAGTCTTATTTAAAAGATCCCGATCGTTTGTAGAAATCATCCCGATGGTTTTAACAAACGATCGGGATCTTTTTTTTAGATAATATATGTTGTTGGTTTTTTACATTCTAACTATACTGACATTTTACTAATAGTAGACTTTAGACCGTATTTCAATAACTTATTTAGTTAGCTTTGGGCATTCATTTGCATGAAATAGTAGAAACAAAAAATTCCATTTAATTAAAGAAAGGAGGAACGCCAGATGGAATATTATCTGTAAATCTGAATCTCAGTAAACGAAAAATATTATGAAAAAGAAATATTGTTTATTATTACTACTATTCCCATTCTTTTTCTTCTCTTATGGCCAGACGCAAGAAAATACGCCAAAAGCAGGAAAGTTTGGAGTAGGAGTGGGATACAGTTTGAACACTGTATTTGGTGATAGCATTCATCCTATAGAAATAGTGCTGAAATATCGTTTGAAAGACAAACATACATTTTATTTGAATGTTCCGTTCCAGATATCCCGGAAACATAAAGATTCATCTGGAGAAGAATACATTGCACATAATTGGGAAAGGAGGAATGTCTATGGTGTAGGAGCCGGATATGACTATAATATACCTATTTATGCTCATCTTTCCGGCTTTATAGGTCTTGGTTTTGAATATACTCATTTTAAGAATGAGGTATCAGGAAGTTCAAATTCAACTGATAAACTTCCTCATGAATTACAGAGTACGGCACACTGGGAGTCTTCTGTCAGTAAAAATGCCTATTCTTTATTACCCTCTGTAGGCCTTCGTTATTCAATAGGTCATTGGGAGGCTGAAGTAAAATACAAGTTGTATGTGTCCAGAATAAGGGAAGACCAGACAGATTATTATATAGATGAAGCTATGAACACAGGTTATAAACTTATTCCTTATCCTTATTATGAAACTGCTGTTACGGGAGCGATGTCTTTTTATTTAACTTACTTCTTTTAATACTAAATGCTATGAAAACAAAAAGTATACTGATTACAATGTTTTTACTTTGTATGAATGCTGTGTGTATGTTTGCGCAAAATCCAACTCTTACAGCTGACGGAAATACTAAAGAATATGTTTATCCAAAACAGGGAGTTAGTTATCATCTGAATACAGAGGTCAAAATAAGTCTATTTTATGGACTGTTTCTGGTGGTTCTTTTAGTGCAACCTCAAGTCTGACGAGTATTTCTAATAATGATGAAACGATGACTGTGTTTTGGGATAATGTGAGTAGTCGTGATCCTAAAGGAACTATAAATGCAAAAGTTACATATTGGGATAATAGCGTCAAATCTGCATCTCCTTATAATCAAAAAATATTGACTCTTAAAGATATGAATCCCACAAGTCTAACTTATAGCAAAGGAACCACTATAAGTTTTGGAGAACAAACTTTATTAACTATGAAAACAAAGAGTGGAACTGCCGGAAAACAAAATGCTTTTTTGTTTTCCGGCAGTATTGCTTACTCTCAACTATTTATATTTCATCCGGCCACGGGCAAGGCAGCCCTGTTGTTTTAAAAGAAGGACGTTGCCCGCCTGCATTGCGTAAATAGTTACCCAGTTCTTTAGATAACTCTTTTACCAGTCTTGGATTATTTGCAGCTAAATTATGTTTTTCTCCGATATCTTCTTTGATATTAAATAATTCTTTGTTTCCGTCTTCGTAATAATAAACCATCTTCCAGTCTCCTTTGCGGATAGTACAGGTAGCGCCAATTCCCGGACCTGTAGGTCCCCAGATATTCGGACAGTTCCAGAACAAACTGCGCCCTTTTGACGGATCACCGGTTTGCAGTAATAGAGGCATGAAACTTTTGCCATCGACCTTTTGGACGGTCTTATATTTTTTGATACCCGCCATTTCCAAAAGAGTGGGATAGAAGTCTTCTATAATTAAATATTTATCGCATTTGGATTGCGGTTTTACCCTGCCTGGCCAACTTACAATCATCGGTTCGCGGATGCCTCCTTCATAAGCAGAACCTTTTCCGCTGTTTAGCGGATAGTTTTGTGTATGTACTTCTCCGTCACGCCAGCCGGGTTCGGCTGCCAGCCCTCCGTTGTCGGACATAAATAGGACAATTGTATTATCTGTGAGGTTGTATTTATCAAGATAATCCATCAGGTCGCCTAAACTTTTGTCCATCCCTTTTACAAGGGCGGCGTAAGCAGCTTCTTTTGGTGATAATCCTTTGTCAATAAAATGTTGGTAGAAACGTTTATCTTTATCTACCGGTACATGTACGGCATAGTGAGCCATATATAGGAAAAAAGGTTGTTCATATTGACGTGCTTTATCAAGGGCAAGCAGAGCCTCCTGTGTCAGGGCTTCGGTAAGGAAAATATCTTGCCCCCAGTATTTTTCCAGACCCGGAATGGCAAAACGGCTTTTAGCTTGTCCGTTTGCCAGGAAACCGAAGTTTTCTTCTGCCAGATAAGTGGCCGGACCACCACCGGCATGTCCGGCTATGTTTACTTCAAATCCCATGTGATGCGGACTTTCTCCTGGTGTATTACGGGCACCTAAGTGTGCTTTTCCGCAATGTATGGTATGATAGCCATTATCTTTTAATAATTGGGCAAGCGAGGTTGCCTGATAAGTAAATGGTATGCCGGAAACCTGGCAAATACCATTCACATTCCATTCGGGCAATTCTATAATGTCACTTTTGCCGTCATTAGAGCCTCCTTTTTCAAGTGTCCAATTCGTTACCCTATGACGGGCGGCATTACTACCTGTAAATAAACTGCACCGTGAAGGAGAACTGATACTGGATGCATACGCTTGTGTAAACATCATACCCCGTTGGGCAAGGCGTTCCATGTTGGGCGTTTCAAACATGTCGTTGTATTTGGTACGTTCTTTCCAGAAAGAGAGGGACGTATCTTCCCATCCCATATCATCAACCATAAATAATACAATGTTCGGACGTGTTTGTGGGGTGTTGGTTGCTTGTATGTTGCCGGAAACCATAAAAGATAAAGCCGTGACCGGTAGGATAAATTGGTGTGTTTTCATAATTTATTTTTTAGAATTACAAAACTACGATTTATTCTATGAATAAGCATGATTATTACAATGAAGTTTCTAAACAAGACCAGTATACCGTATCTTTAAACAGACAATATCTGTGAGGTTATTATCCGACTTCAAGGACGAATATTAATTTTGGTATTAGTGAATATGCGTATTGGCAAAAAATAATCCGAGAGCCGATTATAGTGAGCCTACTTTTCAATTTACATCTATGACCCGGGCTTTTGCCGAATTGTATTATTATTTCTCTCTTCAATTGCGTTTGTCGATAAATGCCGCATTGCTGTTTAATTATAATAGATGGATTGAAGAAGAAAGAAATGATATCCTTCTGAATGGACGGTTCATGGCAACACTTACTTATTCATTATTCGCTTTACCATACTTTCTTCTCTGTGGGGGGTGGTTAGTCCAAGCTGAGGGTGGATGCTGCATACTCCAAGTACTAACCAATCCGGACGTATGGTTTGTAACATCTGAAAAACAGAAAGACCAACTGTGACTTGCGAAGATGGGAATATTTTTCCTCCTAAAAATAGTATATCCAAATTGGGATGGTTCAATAATACATTTACAATAGGAAAACTATTTGTGTAAATAGTCATTTTTAAATCTACAGGGATTTGACGTGCCACTTCTAAATTTGACGTTCCGCCGTCTATTAATAATACGTCACCTGGATGGAATAATGGAATTACTTTTGAAGGAGAGAAGATACTGTTTACTCAACCGCATAATATTCTTGTTCAGGATGAAAATTATCAAAGAGTACATGGGTGGAGGGATATTGTAGATAAATTATGTTATTAGGAGACTCTTTCGTGATTTGCGGCGACAAAAAAACGAGCACCCGGAGACAATACTTGTCTCCGGGTGCTCGTTTTTTATTTTAGAACGGATATTTAGCTTTTCTTTGTTGGTGGATAATCTAACGTATAATGTAGTCCACGGCTTTCTTTGCGATCGATAGCCTGACGCATGATCAGATATCCCACGTTAACCATGTTACGCAGTTCGCAGATATCTTTGGATGCAACGGAACGTTTAAATAAACTTTCTGTTTCTTCGTAGATAATATCCAGACGATCCCATGCACGTTTCAAACGAAGATCGGAACGAACGATACCTACGTATGTACTCATTATTTGTCCTACTTCTCTTATACTTTGGGTTATAAGTACCATTTCTTCGGGAGAAC
Organism: Parabacteroides provencensis; assembly: GCF_900232875.1. Taxonomy (NCBI): domain Bacteria; kingdom Pseudomonadati; phylum Bacteroidota; class Bacteroidia; order Bacteroidales; family Tannerellaceae; genus Parabacteroides; species Parabacteroides provencensis. The sequence goes on from NZ_LT960489.1 coordinate 1,019,771, forward strand.
GGGTTCCTTCGTCGTTCCAGGTTGGAATATCTTCCTGATAATTTAGTGAGTCAACAATACTTAAACTATGTTTTGCCGCTGCATCAGCATATACAACAGCTTCTATTAAAGAATTGGAAGCAAGTCGGTTTCCGCCATGCAAACCTGTGCACGAACATTCTCCGACAGCATAAAGCCTATTAATGGATGAACGGGCATCCAAATCTACTTTAATACCGCCACATAAATAATGAGCCGCCGGTGCTACCGGAATATAGTCTTTGGTTATATCAATACCTAAGCTCAGGCATTTTTCGTAGATGTTAGGAAAATGTTTCTTTGTTTCTTCCGGATCTTTATGAGTTACATCCAGGTAAACATGGTCGTCTCCACGATTTTTCATTTCGTTGTCAATTGCACGGGCTACGATGTCGCGTGGAGCCAGGGAAAGGCGTTTATCATATTTCTGCATAAATTCTTTTCCGTCCAACGTACGGAGCACACCGCCATATCCACGCATAGCTTCGGTGATTAAGAAAGACGGACGGTCGCCCGGATGATACAACGCCGTAGGATGGAATTGTACAAATTCCATATCCTTTACAGTTCCTTTGGCACGGTAAACCATAGCTATACCATCACCGGTTGCTACCATAGGATTAGTCGTCGTCTGATATACAGCTCCTATACCACCGGTAGCCATCAAGGTTATTTTAGACAGGAAAGTATCGATCTTTCCTGTTTTCAGATCCATAATATAGGCTCCATAGCATTGGATATCCGGTGTTTGACGGGTCACATTAACCCCCAGATGATGCTGGGTTAATATTTCAATGGCAAAATGATTTTCGAATACGGTAATATTCGGGTGCTGCTGAACTGCTTTTATCAAACTATCTTGTATCTCAGCTCCGGTATTGTCTTTGTGGTGGAGAATACGAAATTCTGAATGGCCTCCTTCCCTGTGCAGGTCGAAGTTTCCTTTTTCATCCTTGTCGAAATCTACTCCCCAACTGATAAGTTCTTTGATTTGTTGAGGCGCGTCTCGAACGACTTTCTCTACAGCACCCCGGTCGCTTAACCAGTCTCCGGCAATCATGGTGTCTTCAATATGCTTTTCGAAGTTATCTACAATCAGGTTTGTAACAGAGGCTACACCTCCTTGTGCAAAATATGTATTGGCTTCTTCAAGGCCGGATTTACAAACAAGGGCTACTTTTTTTCCTTTACTCGCAACTTTAAGCGCGAAACTCATTCCGGCAATACCGGAACCTATTACTAAGAAATCAAATCGTTGTACCATCGTCCATATTGTTTAGGCTCACAAAGTTAGAAATTAACTCAGGATAAGACGTCTTTTCTTTGGATATTTTAAACTTATGGCTTTGAACATTCGCTCTCTTTTTGTGTTCTATAACCGTCATATAACTAGTAATTAACCATTTAATATATTGTAGTATGAATGTAAAAGTATTATTCGCCACTTTATTTTCAATGCTTGGCGCAGGAACAATAATGGCTCAAGATTGTACATTTTTCTTTCCCCAGACACAAGGAACTGTTCTGGTGCGTAAAGGATATGATGCAAAAGGAAATTTACAAACTATAATGACTTATAAAGTAGATGAAGTCGAAGCGATTCCTTCGGGTACGCAGGTAGAGGCTGATTATGTATTTACAAACCCTGCCGGAACAGTTGTAAACAAAGGGGATGTGGAGGCTTATTGCCAGAATGGTGAGTTCTTTATGGATATGAAACAGGTTTTGTCATATCCTGGAGTGGTTTCTGAAATGAATGCGGATGTGGATATTACTGATAATTTTGTGAACTACCCAAATACATTTGTCCCTAGTTTCAATAGTGATGATGTATATATGGATAATGCTTCGGTAAAGATATACGATAAAAAGAACCGTAAAAACCGTCGTGATGTCAATATTTACGATCGCGAATATATGACTAACGAAAGCATTACTACTCCTGCCGGAACATTCGATTGTGCAAAAGTAAAATATAAAATGAACAGCCGTTCGCCAAAAAGCAAAGAGGTAATTACTGGTTACGGATATGAATGGTATGCTCCTAATGTTGGTTTGGTGCGTACCGAACAGTACGATAAAAACAATGTTCTCCAATCTTATACTGTCCTGGAAGAATTAAAATAAAGGTGACTTACAATCTTACGTTGTATAAACCGGTTTAAGTGGATACGCTGTTGCTGAAAAGTGACAGCGTATTTTCGTATAAACCAGGCTAGCTTGTTCAATATAAGCTAGCCTGGTTATTTATAAAAGCACTGACTGAAAAGTAATGGATGTTGTTATCGTTAGATTACCTTATAGTCTTGTTGTATTAACTGCAAGCACTTGATTACACCCTTCCAATATTTTTTGTCGGAATACTTTTCCCAGAAAAAACAAGGTACCGCTTTGGGATGCTTCGGACGGAAATGAGTCTGAAACAAGCTCATTCATCCTTTTTACTATCAGCCCTCCGAAGTAGGAGCTGTCGTAATTGGTGATGTTCATGGTCTATAATATTTTAGTTTTGCCTTGAACGGGGTGTTATTGTCTAATATCGGATATTTCTTCAGATATCTGAAAAATGAAGGTGTTGTTTCCAGATCGGTAATGGTAGTATCTAACCGTGCTTCAGGAAACAACTCTTCTTTATAGTCGTCACCACCCGTAGTAATAAATTCATCAACTACAACAACGGTTGTGCAAAGAATGTGTCGAAGTCATTAAACTTTTCGTCTTGATAGGATCCGGCTACGCTTGATTTGGAAAAACGAGAAACATCAAGTAACTCACAGATTTTTTATGTAATCATAATTAGAAATTTTAATGTTAGATTTGTTTTGAACGCTTAGATGTAACAATAAAGAATGAAATAGACACTATGGCTCTTGATCTTTTTCGCTATCTTGCGCCAAATTTCAGGAAAGATGGATAGAGTATTTAAATCAAAGGTTGGTTGGTGGTTTCATTTGGGACTGTTAATTATAATAGCCGTTTGCATCAGAGCGTTTCTGAGTACGAATGTTGCAGGTATGATTGTCGGATTGTTAACTTGTATGTTATTAATACACATGTTGCTTAATACGTGGTATAAAATAACGGAAGACGGACAACTGGTAGTACATTGCAGCATTTTTCCCGAAAAACGTATTGCTGTTTCGGATATAACAGCCGTAGAGACAACTGTGATGCCGGTTTCCAGTTATGCTCTTTCTCTTGACCGCCTTATTATTTATAAAAACGGTCTCCAATGGATGCTGGTTTCTCCAACTAATAAAAAAGAATTTGTAAAATTACTTCGCAAACATAATCCTGATATACAGATCAAGGAGCCTGTGATATAAATCATTTGCATTGCTGAAAGTTAATCCTAATATAAAACTTAATTAAATCTGAAAACATGAAATACGATGTTGCCATAATCGGTGGAGGTCCTGCCGGTTATACGGCTGCCGGAGAAGCAGCCGCAGCGGGTCTTTCTACCGTTCTTTTCGAAAAGAACGCACTGGGAGGTGTTTGTTTGAATGAAGGATGTGTTCCTACAAAAACACTCCTTTATTCGGCTAAAATGTATGATACGATCAAACATGCTTCCAAATATGCCGTATCTGCTGAAAATCCTTCTTTTGACTTTCCGAAAATAATTGCCCGCAAAAATAAAGTAGTTAAGAAACTGACAGCCGGTATTCGTATGAAGATGACCGGGCATGGAGTTGTTATGGTTGCAGGTGAAGCTGAAATAAAAGATCGTGCAACTGATGGAACGATTACTATTCTTTGCGGCGAAGATACTTTTGAAGCAACTAATCTGTTAATATGCACGGGTTCTGAAACGGTTATTCCTCCTATTCCCGGGTTGTCTGAAACGGAGTACTGGACAAGCCGTGAGGCGTTGCAATCCAAAGAACTTCCTGCTTCGCTGGTGATTATCGGAGGCGGGGTTATCGGTATGGAGTTTGCTTCCTTCTTCAACAGTATGGGTACGGAAGTGCACGTAGTTGAAATGTTGGATAAAATACTTGGTCCGATGGATCGGGAGTTGTCTGAAATGTTGCAGGCCGAATATGCAAAACGTGGCATTAAATTCTATTTGAGTCATAAAGTAACAGGTGTACATGGTACGGAAGTTTCTGTTGAAAAAGATGGCGAAACTTTTACATTACACGGCGATAAAGTATTACTAAGTGTGGGGCGTCGTCCGGTGACAAAAGGTTTCGGGCTGGAAACATTAGACGTTGAGCCGTTCCGTAATGGTATTAAAGTAAACCAATATATGCAGACTTCTTTACCGAATGTATATGCGTGTGGCGATATTACGGCATTTTCTTTGTTGGCTCATACGGCAGTGAGCGAAGCAGAAGTTGCAATTAAACATATCCTGGGGAAGGCTGAGGAAGGCATGAGTTACAAGGCCATACCTGGTGTTGTTTATACTAATCCAGAGATTGCAGGTGTAGGTAAGACCGAAGAAGAAGTGCGGTCGGAAGGTATATCTTATATAATAAAAAAGATTCCAATGTCATTTTCCGGCCGTTTTGTAGCAGAAAATGAAATGGGTAATGGTGTTTGCAAATTAGTGCTTCTGGAAGATGAAACGATAGTTGGTGCCCATTTATTAGGTAATCCGGCTTCCGAGTTGATTGTAATTGCCGGTATAGCTATTGAAAAAGGTATGAAGGCCGAAGAATTGAAGTCTATTGTATTCCCTCATCCTACCGTAGGAGAAATAATAAAAGAAGCTTTATAATTTCATCCCGATCTTTTTTTTAAATCATCGGGATGATTTGTTTTTGGCTTCGATATAAAAAATAGGTTCTTATGTTTTCCTCTTTGTAATCGGCTTCCGAAAAATTCCTATATTTGCTTCCGAATTGATGCCTTGTTTTTATTAGGAAAGACCTTTTACTGCTGGCCGTCTGGCCGGAAAGGTTTATATCTTCGTGGGTTAGGACGCAAATGCAAAAAGATTATAGAATCTAAATTAGTATTTATGGAAAAGACATGTCCGCGATGCGGTGCTTCTTTTGTATGTCAGTCTGATAATATTGCCTATTGCCAGTGCTCGACTGTGAAACTTGATGTTTCTCAACGAGAGTATGTTAAAAGGCTTTACTATCCAAAATGTTTGTGTAAATCTTGTCTGGAAGAAATCAAGCTCAATTTTTCAAAAAAACATGATGATAAGTCTTTGTAAGATTAAGATAAGATATAGATGAAGATGGAAAGTGATTCTTTGAATGACCAAGAAGTATTTTTATTACGGCGTAAACTAGATCTTTTGCTTCGTACTGGAAAATTACTTATGGAAAGCGCAGCCGACACAAACCGTGTTGAACGGAATATGAAGCGTGTAGCTGCTTTTATGGGTATTCCTGAAGAAAAATTGCATTTGGATATCCGGTGGACGATGATTATTGTAAATGTGAGTGATGACAGGCATTCATTTTCCAAATTTCAGAAATGTGAAAAACATGGTATTAATATGACTACGATTTCACAGGTTAGTAAGTTATCGTGGCATGCAATAGAACATGATTATTCTTTGGATAAATATGAAGAAGAATTGGAAAAAATAGCCTGTCAACCCCGGAATTACACACCCTATCTGGTAGCTATCGGCGCAGGTTTTGCATGTGGAGGCTTTTGTAAATTATTTGGTTGCGACTGGATTGCTTTTCTTTTTGCCTCTATATGTGCTTTTATCGGATTCCGAATACGTGCGCGTTGTATAGAATTTGGTATTAATGTTTACATGAGTATCGCTATTGCAGCCTTTGTTTCTACTTGCCTGGCTTATGCTTCTTCTTATTCCGGATTGTCCGATACGCCTTATCATCCGTTATTAGCTTGTGCCTTGTTTATTGTGCCGGGAGTTCCTTTGATTAATTTTGTGGATGATATGATAGATAATCATTTGCTGGTAGGCATCACACGTGCTGCAAATACAGCTATGATGGTGATGGCAATGACTTTCGGTATTGCTTTTGCAATGCGTGTATTGGTAATGAATGATGTTGCAATAGATCATAAATTCAGTGAATTAAGTATGGTCCCTCACGACCCGTATTATATTTATGCAATTGCGGCAGCTATTTCGGCCATGGGATTTTCTATGATATTCAATATACAAAGACGTTTGTTATGGGTGGTGGCAATAGGAGGTATCATTGCCGTATGTACACGCAATTTCGTAAATTTTGAATTGGGATATGGCCCTGTAATCGGCTCATTTATGGGTAGTTTTGTGGTTAGCCTTATTGCGGTAAAAGCTGTCCATTGGTTTCATGTGCCTAATCATGTATTGACTATCCCTTCGGTGATTCCAATGATTCCGGGAGTATTGATGTACCGTTCTTTATTGGCATTCATTAATTTACATGGAGTTGTAGGCGAAGTGACCAATGCTTTTTTTAATGGTATTAATTCTGCACTTATCATTCTTTGTATTTCGCTTGGCGTAGCCGTACCCAATATTTTTGCCCGTCGCTATATTGCTAAAGATCGTCAATGCCATTTGCAGGAAGAATTGGAAAAGCGCCGTATGCGTGGCAAATTTATTGAATGGTAGGATTGTATTCCACTTTATTTCATAAAGATTTTATGTAAGTTTGCACCGTAATTCTGAAATAGATGGGAATATTCGAAGGATATGTTGGTATACGTTTATGGGACGGACAGTTGGTGGATGATGTGATATTCTCCATGCTTCTTCTGCTATTCATAGCGTTTTCCATCGTTTTCCATTCCAATTTCCGTTTATTTATAAAAATGCTGAAAGATATTGTTTTTTTGAAAGAACGACAAAGCCTTTTTGAAAAACCGGTAGGTAGCGAATGGTTTTTTCGTAATTTTATATTGTTTCAGACCTTATTTCTTACCAGCGTTTCACTTTTTGCTATAGCAAGAGTTTATGGGTATATTAACCATTTGAAAGAAAGTACGGTATTGCTTTCTATCGGTGTTATTTTTATAATTCTTTTTTTGTTTTACCAGTTTAAGCAATTTCTTTATTTTTTGTTTGGCAGCGTGTTTGCCGATCCGGTACGTTATAAGCTGTGGAAGACAAATTACAATGCTGTTATGGGAGCATGGGGAGTTTTGCTGTATATTCCGGTTTTGTGGTTGGTCTTTGTGGGAACCCATATTTTTGTTCCTGTAATCTTGTTTGCAATTTTCTATATATTGTGTCGTTTTGTAATAATTTATAAGACAATACGGATATTTCACAAGAAAAATTCTGGTTTATTGTATATAAGTTTGTACCTTTGTGGCCAAGAAATTTTACCTTTAATATTCTTGTACAAAGGTATATTTTATTTGTATAATTTTATCGAGACGAGTACTCTATTATGGCATTGAATATTAAAAAAGTGCTGGTGTCACAACCGAAGCCTGCATCAGAGAAATCACCGTATTTCGATATTGCAGAGAAGTATGGTGTGGAAATAGATTTCCGCCCTTTTATCAAGGTTGAACCTTTAAGTTCGAAAGAATTCAGACAGCAAAGAATTTCAATTTTAGATTACAGTGCTGTTATTTTTACAGCCCGTACGGCAATAGATCATTTTTTTCACTTGTGTGAAGAACTGAGAGTTACTATTCCGGAAACGATGAAATATTTTTGTATGACTGAAGCAATTGCAGTTTATCTTCAAAAATATATTGTTTATAGAAAGCGTAAAATATTTTATGGACAAGGCAAGCCGGAAGATTTGGTTACTGTTATTGCTAAACATGCAAAGGAAAAATATCTGATTCCCGTATCAGATGTCCATAAGGAAGATTTATTTTCTATGCTGGAAGTTAAGAAGATTAACTATACAAAGGCAATCATGTATCGTACGGTAAGTAATGATTTTTCAAAAGATGAAAAATTTGATTACGATATGTTGGTGTTTTTCAGCCCTTCCGGAATCTCTTCTTTATTGAAGAATTTTCCGAATTTTAAGCAAGATGATATCAGAATAGGTTGCTTTGGTCCTACAACAGCAAAGGCTGTAAAAGAAGCCGGACTTCGTCTGGATGTGGAAGCGCCTACTCCAGAAGCCCCTTCTATGACAGCAGCATTGGAATTATTCCTGAAAAAAGAGCTAGGTGATAAAAAGAAAGGATGATTACTAACAAAAAGAATACCCTTTCAAAAGAAGAACGCTTGTCATGGAAACGCTACATTGATTTATTATTTGCCCAAGGGCAGTCGTTTGTAGCGTTTCCATTGCGAGTTGTCTATTTGCCCACAGAAGAGGAAATGCCTGTTCCTGTTTCAATAATGGTGAGTGTCCCCAAAAAAAGATTCAAACGTGCTGTAAAACGTAATTTAATAAAACGTCAGGTACGGGAAGCTTATAGAGTTCGCAAATATGATTTGATAGAACCACTTTCCGAAAAAAATAAAAATATGTTGATTGCCTTTCTTTATTTAGATAAAGAAATCCGCCCGTTTACCGATATGGAAAAGGCAATGAATAAAGCATTGGCTATCCTTCGGGATAAATAAAATGAAACGCTTCTTTACAGTACTTTTTTTGTTGCCGGTTTATTTTTATAAATATTGTATCTCCCCGATGACACCGGCTTCGTGCAGGTTTACTCCTACTTGTTCGGAATATGCTGTACAGGCACTGAAGAAGCACGGACCGGTAAAAGGTTTATATTTGGCGATTAAACGAATACTCCGTTGCCATCCGTGGGGAGGAAGCGGATACGATCCTGTTCCGTAAAATGCAATACTTCGATATACATACACATCAGCCATCTGTCCGTCCGAACGACATTGCAATAGTCAATATCGATTCCTTTCGGAATAAATTTGAGTTTCCTCCAAAAGAAACTGGAATTTCTTCCGAAAGAAACTATTTTTCGTGTGGAATCCATCCCCGGTATATTGATGATGTGGAAAGGCAATTGGATGAGTTGCAGAAATATCTTTCCTTACCGGAAGTTGTACTGTTGGGAGAGGCCGGCTTTGATAAACTGGCACAAGTGTCCGTTTTTTTGCAGCAGGATGTTTTTCTTGCCCAAGCCGATTTGGCAGAAAAATATTGTAAACCGATGATTATCCATTGTGTGAAAGCATGGCAGGAAATAGAGGCGGCAAAAAACAAAATAAAACCCCGAGTGCCGTGGATCATTCATGGATTCCGGGGGAATGATATTTTAGCTACTCAATTGATTCGTCAGGGCTTTTATCTTTCGTTTGGTGAATATTTTAATCTGCAAGCTGTGCGAATAGCCTGGCCTGGACGTCTGTTTGTAGAGACGGACGATAAGCCAGTGGATGTACGTATTGTCTATAGGAAAATTGCAGAAGCCTTATTTATTGAAGAGTCCCGACTTGTTGAGCAGGTGGCGGAAAACGTTGCCCGTTTAGGCTTAATCAAATAATTATCAATTGTCAGTTGTCTATTCTCAATTAAAAAATCTTACCTTTGTCCTCATTCATATATAAAACAGTATAATAATTAATACGATATAATTTAATACGATGAACTTTGTAGAAGAATTAAAATGGAGGGGCATGATTCATGATATGATGCCCGGAACAGAAGAGCAATTACAAAAAGAGATGACTTCCGCTTATGTTGGTATTGACCCGACTGCAGATTCATTACATATTGGTCACCTTGTAAGTGTGATGATGCTGAAGCATTTTCAACGTGCCGGGCATCGTCCTATCGCTTTGGTCGGAGGTGCGACAGGTATGATTGGCGACCCTTCTATGAAGTCGGCCGAGCGCAATTTGCTGGATGAAGCAACGCTTCGCCATAACCAGAATGCGATCAAAGCGCAGTTGGCTAAATTTCTTGATTTCGACTCTGATGCTCCCAACGCGGCCAAGTTGGTAAATAATTACGACTGGATGAAGGATTATTCTTTCCTTAATTTTATTCGTGATATCGGTAAGCATCTTACTGTTAATTATATGATGGCAAAAGATTCTGTAAAGAAACGTTTGAGTTCGGATTCGAATGTCGGTATGTCGTTTACGGAATTTTCTTACCAGTTGTTGCAAGGATACGACTATCTGTTTTTATATGAACATGAAGGTTGCCGTTTGCAGATGGGAGGCTCTGACCAGTGGGGGAATATCACAACAGGAACGGAATTGATCCGTCGTAAATTGGGCGGTGAGGCTTTTGCCTTAACATGTCCTCTTATTACGAAAGCCGACGGAGGCAAGTTTGGTAAAACTGAATCCGGAAATGTTTGGTTGGACCGTCGCTATACCTCTCCTTACAAATTTTATCAGTTCTGGCTGAATGTAAGTGATGACGATGCCGCAAAATATATCAAGATATTTACGGCTCTGGATAAAGAAGAGATTTCATCTTTAGAAGCAGAGCAGGCAGCAGCTCCTCATTTACGTCCGTTACAAAAACGTCTGGCAAAAGAGGTGACTGTTATGGTTCACTCTTTAGAAGATTATGAAGCGGCTGTAGAGGCTTCTAATATTTTGTTCGGAAACTCCACATCTGAGACTTTAAAGAAACTGGATGAAGATACGTTGTTGGATGTATTCAATGGCGTTCCTCAATTTGAAATATCCCGTGTTGAACTTTCTGCCGGAATCAAGGCTGCGGACTTGTTTACCGAAAAAGCTTCTGTTTTTCCGTCAAAAGGAGAAATGCGTAAATTGGTTCAAAGTGGAGGAGTGAGTTTGAATAAAGAAAAACTTACTGAAGCAGATACTGTAATAGATTGCGGATCATTGCTTGATGATAAGTATCTGCTGGTACAAAGAGGTAAGAAGAATTATTATTTACTCATTGCGAAGTAAATATTATTTAAATATATGATGAAACGTGGCGAAGAAATTTATTCGCCACGTTTTTTATTTCTGTAGAATTACGAACCATTTGTTTTCAACTATTATATAATATAACGGTTCCGTATCTCTGTGTGGAATATTAATGTTCCTCTTTTCTTTGTACGTAGAAACTATCTGAATAATAATAGTATATTTGTAGTATTAAATAGGTTTGACGAGGCAGTGGGCCCAATCCTGTTTGGTTGTAGGATTTTTTCGTCTATAGCTTTACAGATGGTGGTTCCGTACTTCCGTGAGGAGTGTTTGCCCTCCCCGGGCTTCGTTGAAAATGTTTGATAACGGGAAAGGCGGAACCGTTTTTTTCTGCCAACCTAAACTTTATATTATGAATAATGAGGTAAATGCCAATCTTTCCGTTGACAGTGTTTCCATTGTCGGTAAAAATGTTAAGCATGAACAATTCTTTCTTGAAGCGGCACAAAGAGTAAAAGACGCTTTTCCGGTAGACTATGTAGATAACGAACTTCTCTATTTGCACGGCCGATTGAAATATATGAAACTGCTATCTGCCAGGCTGGAACTTCCGTGGGAGAAATATATCCCGATTTTGTACGGTGGTTTTATGCAATATCTGCAACATGTTAACGAATCTACCCGCCGTACCAGAGTAATAAATCTTACTACGGAACTGATGGACTTTGTTGCTTTTATGTCGCAAAGTAAAAATCAAATTCACAATATAACAGTGTATCTCAACCAGCAAGTTATGGACCTGGAAAAGCTGATAAAGGACTTGGAGGAAGAAAGAAATCTGTTGGTTACGGAAAATGATTGATATGAAATCCAGTCAGAAACGTACTATATGAATAAAGTTCTATAGTAAGAAATTTATTAAAAGACTTGCAGAATAAAATTTTATTGTTACCTTTGCATCGCTTTAGATAAAGCGCCGGATTGTCTCATGGTGTAATGGTAGCACTACAGTTTTTGGTTCTGTCTGTCGAGGTTCGAATCCTCGTGAGACAACAGAAGTAACTTAAAAAGCTCCCCGATAATGAATGTTGTCGGGGAGCTTTTTATTTTGTCGATTGGAATTATTCTGTATATTTGCAGAATACAGAATTTATTTAGAGAGTAATTATCCATGAAAAAGCTATTCGTAATCCTTTCTTTTTGTCTGTTTGTGTGTCATTTACAAGCTCAATTCACCTCTTTGCAAGTTGTTGAATACTATTCGCCTAAAAATGATGTCCGTTCCATATCCTTTGATAAGGCAGGCAATATGTTTGTGGCAACTTATGCCGGAATTTATAAACAAGTGCCGGAAGGATGGAAACTTCTTTCGGATGAAGATACTTATCTGGAATCGTTTATCGTAGACAAAACAGATAATCTATGGATGTCAGGTTGGGGAAAAGGGGTATATCGCGCTGATAAAGAAACGCAGGTTTTTGAGAAGGTGAAAGGAATACCGACATCGGCTAATGTTTTGTTTGAAGATGCCAAAGGGCGCATCTGGGCAGGAATGTGGCGAGATGGATTAATGATGGGGGATCAGGATAACTGGACAAACTTTACAACGAAGAATTGTAATTTGGCGGATAATTCGATTTTATCCGTTGCTTGTGATTCTAATAATAAAATATGGATTGGTACTTATCAGGGATTATCTTCTTATGATGGCAGTCAGTGGTCTTGTTATACTGTAAATAATAGCCGGTTGCCTGATTATATTGTATACGCCCTAGCTACCGGCAAGAATGATCGTGTTTGGGCTGGTACATGCAAAGGCGTTGCTTTATTCAATAAAAAAGGTGTTGTGGAAAAAGTATATGATACATCTAATTCTCCGCTGTCGGATAATGTTGTGATTTCACTTCTTGAGGATAGCAAAGGGCGGCTTTGGGTTGGAACCTGGAGAGGGTTGGATATGTTTGACGGTACACAATGGAAAAGATATACGATTGAAAATAGTAATCTGCCGGATAATAAAATTCAGGTATTGCAACAACATGGCAATAAATTGTATGTGGGAACAAGTTTGGGTATTTCGGTAATGGATATAAAATAAGAATCAAGATGGATAGACGAAAATTTATATATACAAGCGGACTGGCTCTTGCTTCTGCGTGCATGGCCGGTAAATTACAGGCTTTTGAGTACAAACGCAATTTGGATATAAAGCCTATTATGGGATCCTGGTTCGAGTTTAAGCATCATTCCGAAATAGAAGGGACTTATTGGAATCCGCAGTTTGCTTCTTTTACAGCAGACCAGTGGAAGACTTTGATAAAAGATATCAGTGGGTTGGGAATGGAATACCTGGTGCTGCTTTCGGTAGCAGATAACGGGAAGACCTTATATCCTTCCAAATTACAACCAATGTATGATCTGGCTTGTCCGGACCCGCTGGAAGCCGTATTGAGTGCGGCTGACGAATGTAATGTTAAATTTTTTATAAGTAATGATTTTTGGGCGGATTACCGGGATGTAAATAAAATGATGACCAATAAGGAAGTTGCAATTCTTCGTGCCAAAGGAATGGAAGAAGTTGCAGAAAAATATGGACATCATAAGAGCTTTTACGGTTGGTATTTCCCGAATGAATCGGGATTATTCCGTACCATTGACGAAACGACGATTACCTATGTAAATGATTGTTCGCGTATGGCCCATGATTTGCTTCCTCATACGACAACGCTTATTGCCCCTTATGGAACTAAATCTATTCGATTAGACGATCAATACGTACGGCAGTTGGATCGGCTGGATGTTGACATTGTGGCTTATCAGGATGAGGTTGGAGTGCGGAAAGCAAAGGCCGGAACGGCTGGTAAGTATTATGAAGCCCTTTATCATGCACACGCCAAAGCTGGTCGGGCACGTTTGTGGGCAGACCTTGAAGTATTCGATTTTGAGGGAGATGTTTATAATAGTCCGCTTATTCCATCCTCTTTTGAAAGGATTCATGCCCAGTTGGCGGATATTTCTCCATTTGTGGAGAATATTTTAATTTATCAATATTGCGGCTTAATGAGTAAGCCGGGTTCTATTGCTTCGACCGGTCAACCACGTGCTGAAAAGTTATATACTGATTATTCTAATTGGCTTGCCATACAAAAACGGCCTTAAAAGAGAAGATAGAGACAGGGAGAGATGACGCTTTATTCTGATTTAGCGGATATAGAGCTATGGAATTGCTTTTTATCGGGAGATAAGAAGGCTATGGAATATATCTATAGCTTGTATTATAAACCTTTGCTGGCTTATGGCATGAAATTATTGCCTGATTATGAACTGGTAAGGGATTGTGTGCAAGATATGTTTGTCAAGCTGTATATAACTCGTAAAAATCTTTCTTCAACACCACACATAAACTCTTACCTTATCCGTGCATTGCGCAACCGTTTGTACGATGAAATGTCTGTTCATGTGGATAAAATGACGATTGATGATTTGCCCTTCGACTTTGCCGTTGAAGATTTTTTTTTAACTCATTTCCAGGAAAGTGATGATGATTTACTCCAAAGAAAAAAATTACAAATAGCAATAGAAAAATTATCTGCCCGGCAGCGGGAGATTGTTTATTTACGTTTTATCCGTGAACTGGATTATAATGAAATAGGTGATTTTCTGGGAATTAATTATCAGTCGGCAAAAAATCTTGTATCACGTACTTTAGTAAAGTTGCGACAATATTATATGGAGGGGAATTGAACGAAATTGACGGCCTGATAAATACTTCTCGTGATTTTTTATAAAACTTTTCTTGTGAATTGAGTACTGATTTGTTAAAATCCCGTCTTCCTTATATAAGAAAAGATAATAGAAGTATGCCTAAAGGTAGACAAAATAAAAAACAACAATTCAGAAACCTTGTTAACCGGATTGTTCCCTTATTTAAACGCTATGAAACAAAAGCGTTTGACAAAGACGAGTTTGAGTCGTGGAACGCGATAAGCCAGCGTATAAACGTTTATGAGCGCCGTAATCTGCAAAGACGTATATTGTATTTTACTTCGGCTGCCGCTTGTGTTTTGCTTGTTATTGGGGGAATGTTTTCTAGATTTTCTTCTGAAAAACCTCAAAGTCCAACTTTGGCACAGGTCGTGACAAAGTTGCCAGTTCTTGAAAATTCTTCACAGGAAATTATGTTGGTTACAGCAAATGATCAAAAGTTGAATGTAGAAGATAATACAAATGTAAAATACAATCCGGATGGTAGCATTGTCGTAAATTCGGAAAAGATCGATCAAACGATTGCGAAGAAAAAAGAAAAAACAGTAGTCCCCGTATATAACCAGATCATTGTCCCTAAAGGGAGGAGAACGAATGTAACATTTGCTGATGGTACGCGTATTTATGTTAACTCCGGAACACGTGTTGTTTATCCGGCTGTTTTTGCTAAAGATAAACGTGAAATATATGTGGATGGCGAAATATATCTGGAAGTAAAACATGATGAATCGCGTCCTTTTTATGTAAAAACAGATAATATGGATGTTCGTGTCTTGGGTACTACATTCAACGTATGTGCTTATAATGAAGATATGGAATCTTCCGTTGTTCTGGTTAATGGAAAGGTAGAAGTTGAGACAAAAAAGAATGAAAAAGTAACATTGTCTCCGGATGAATTATTCAGTATGCAGCCAACAGGAATCAGCACCCGTAAAGTTGATGCATCCGAATATATTTGTTGGACACAAAATATGATGATATTCAAACACGAACCACTAAGTAAAGTGCTAACCAGGTTATCTCGCTATTATGGCAAAGAGATAGCCTGGGATGCCGATTTGGGTAAAATGACAATCAGTGGAAAACTAGACTTGCGTGATAATGTAGAAGATGTAATGAGTATTGTTACTACGGCTGCCCCACTGACTTTCGCTAATACGGATAATGCCATAACGGTAAAATTGAGGAAATAAATCAAAAGGAAAAATATATGAACTTATAAAAACAGGATGCTTATGGTGTAGAGTAAAATCGTTAAACCGGATATTTTAGTGTTTGAGTATTATCCGGTCGCATTTGGGTTAACTTTTTGCTAATTATTGTTTAAAGAAATCAACACAAACGTATGAAAAATCATTTTTTATTTAAAGGAAGACTTCCTAAGATTCCCAAATCGGTATGTATGCTTTGCTTGATAGCTAGTTTGGGTACGACTGACGTATTCGCTGCGAATACGTATGCACAGTCAACGACGTTGACTGTACAACTGAATAACAAAACTATTAAAGATGTATTCAGTTATATTGAAAAAAATAGTGAGTTTATTTTTGTTTATCTTGATAATACATTCGATTCCCGCAAATTAGTGAATGTAAATATGCAGGAACAACCGGTAACTGCAATTCTTGATAATCTTTTCAAAGGAACAGATGTCACTTATAAAATTGACAACCGTCAGGTGATAATTTCCCGGAAGGAAGCTTCCGCTGTAACTTCTTCAACCCAGCAGGCAAAAGAAGTGTCGGGCGTTATAAAAGATAATACCGGTGAACCTATTATTGGTGCTAATGTCGTTGTAAAAGGAACTACAACTGGTATGATTACTGATTTGGACGGACATTTTACTATGAAAGTTCCTTCTCAGAATGCTACGTTGGTAATTTCTTATATTGGTTACAAGACACAGGAAATAGCATTAAACGGTCGTAATGTTATTAATATAACAATGGAACCGGAAACCGAGAACCTGGATGAAGTGGTTGTTACTGCTTTAGGTCTGAAGCGTGCTACAAAAGCATTGGGTTATTCTGTTCAGGAACTGAAAGGCGAATCATTGACAGAAGCTCGTGAAAGCAATGTAATGAATAGCTTGAGTGGTAAAATTGCCGGTGTACAGGTTAGCCAGAGTGGTAATGGCGGTATGGGATCCAGCCGTATTGTTATTCGTGGTAATAACTCTTTGGGTGGAAATAACGAGCCATTGGTTGTAGTAGATGGTGTGCCTATTAATAACTTTAACGGAGGTGTAACAACCGGCGGTGAGTGGGGTGTTTCAGATTCAGGAAACGGTTTATCGGATATAAATCCTGACGATATTGAATCAATTTCCGTGTTGAAAGGAGCTGCTGCTGCTGCACTTTATGGTACACGCGCTGGTAATGGTGTATTGATGATTACAACGAAAAAGGGTGGTACTCAACCGAAAGGTTTAGGTATTACATTAAATTCGAATGTAATGATGGAGCGTCCATTGGTAAAGCCAAAGATGCAGAATGTGTACGGACAAGGTACAAACAATGTATATGATCCGGATGGCAATTATAGCTGGGGGCCGAAAATGGATGGCAGCAGTGTAACAGACTGGACTGGTCAGTCTCGTCCATATTCTCCGTATGATAATGATATTATGGACTATTTGGGAACAGGGGTTACCACTACTAATACTTTAGAAGCATCTGCAGCTACAGAAAAGGCTACTTTTTTAGGAACAGTATCATATCAACGTATGGATGGTGCTGTGCCAAGTAACTATCAGGATAAATATATTATTAATTTCCGTAATACATTAAACTTGAGTAAAAAACTATCGTTGGATACAAAAGTTAATTATGTAAAGCAGAAAATGTGGAATACTCCTGCTGTTGCTGGTGATCCTACCTCTGTGATGAATAACTATCTGATGATGCCGAGAAGTGTGCATTATTCGGATATGCAGGATCCGTTTAATCCGGATGGCTCTGTTAAGCAGTGGACTTCAAAGGAAGTTAATTACGTATTAAATCCGTATTTTACTCCGAACAACGAAAACAATAATCATCGTGACCGTTTTATCGGCTTTATTGCTTTGCAGTATCAGCCAACCGATTGGTTAACTATCAAGTTGCGTCATGGTGAAGATATGTATTGGTCTGGAAGTGAAAGTAAAACGGTTGCTGCTACTCCTTATTCAAAAGATTATAAAGGCCATGGTAATTATAATATAGGTACTTCAAATTTCCGCGAACGTAATACGGATGCTTTGATTACAGCAACACAAGATAACTGGTGGGGATCTAAGTTCTCTGGTAGTGTAAGTGTGGGAGGAAATATGATGTTTACCCAAAACGAGTCATTCAGTGAAAATTCCGGCCGTTTGGCTATTCCGGATTTCTTTGCTATTAGCAACGGAGAGTTGCAGACGGCAACCCATTGGTTAAGCAAGAAAGCTGTGAACTCTATTTATGGATTTGTTCAGTTAAGCTATGGTAATTGGGTGTTCTTGGATGTAACAGGCCGTAATGACTGGTCTTCAACACTACCTCGTGCAAATCGTTCTTTCTTCTACCCGTCAGTTGGTTTAGGCTGGGTTGTTTCTGATATGTTACGTTCTTATGATGTAAATGTTCCGGAATGGCTGTCGTTTGCAAAACTGAGAGGTTCGTATGCGGAAGTAGGTAATGATACAGATCCGTATCGCCTGGCTGCGACTTATGGTATTTTTGATGTTGCCGATGGCATTAAGGGTTCAGAAGTAAACGGAACTATTCCGTTGTCTACATTGAAACCTGAAACGATTAAATCTACAGAAGCAGGTTTCGATATCCGGTTCCTGAACAATCGTGTTGGATTAGACTTTACCTGGTATAAGAAAGATGCAACCAATCAAATTTTGACATTACCTATTTCTTCTACAACTGGTAAGACGTCTCGTTTGATCAATGCCGGTAATATTCAGAACAAGGGTATTGAGTTTGTTTTGATAGGAACTCCTGTAAGAACCAAAGATTTTGAATGGAACGTAACAGTTAACTATTCAAAGAATAAAAATAAGATTAAGGAATTACATCCTGAATTGTCTGTTTATGAATTAGGTTCAACAAGCTTTGTGAAGGTTGTTGCTCGCGAAGGTGGTAGCTATGGTGATATTATTGGCTATCGTTACAAACGTGACGATCAGGGACGTAAAATTATAGATAGTGAAGGACTTCCTATACTGGAAGCCAATATGGATACTGAAAATCCGATTGGCAACTATTTACCGAAGTGGACAGGAAGTATGAATAATACATTTACTTACAAAAATATTACATTCAGCTTTATGCTTGATTTACGTGTAGGTGGTGATATTTATATGAATTCGTTATCTCGTGGTGCTGTGTATGGTACAACAGAAATGTCATTGGCCGGACGTGATGAATGGTATGCCGGAACAGGCGGTATTGTTGCGGATGGCGTTACTGAAGACGGACAGGTAAATACGAAAGCTGTAAATCCGCAGGAATATTGGTCACGCGTATCACGCTCAGGAGAAGAGTTCCTTTATGACGGAACTAACTTGCGTTTACGTGAATTGACTTTGGGATATGTTTTTCCAAAACGTATGTTGGCGAAGACTCCGTTTACAAATCTGAAAATAAGTTTTGTAGGACGTAACTTATGGTTGATTAAAAATAATGTTCCGGGATATGATCCTGAATCTTCCTATAGTACCGGTAATGCAAGTGGTATAGAATATGCTTCATTCCCTTCTATGCGTAGTTTCGGTTTTAATCTGAACGTATCTTTCTAATGATGTCAGACTTTATTAAGAATTATCAATATGAAGACTAAAATAAAATCTTATTTACTGATGCTTGTAATGGCAGGAACTTCTGCTTTGACTTCTTGTGAAGGTTTCGACAGCATCAATGAAAATCCGAATGCTCCGACCCCGGAAAAGATTGATCCGGTTTATCTGCTTTCTCCAGTGTTTATCAGGGGCGTTTATAATGTAGACTTATACCAGCGTGTTCACAATCTATATGTAGATACTTATGCCCAATATTTCTCTAACGATAAATATTCATCCAACGTATGTGTTCCTAATAATGACTGGACACAGCAGTATTGGGATGCTCATTGGGGATGGATTGCCAACATGAATGAAGTGATTCGTATCTGTAAAGATAATCCGGCACATAATAATCTGGTGCAGGTTGCTCGTATCTGGAAAGTCTGGACATTTGCTCGTGCTACGGATCTGTTCGGTGATATCCCGTATTCAAAGGCTTGTGATGATTCAGGCGAAGCAGCCCCGTATGATACACAAAAAGATATCTATTATGATATGGTGAAAGAACTGGCTGAAGCTTCGGCTGCTCTTAATCCGGACGGCGATAATCTTGGCTCGGGTGATTTGATATTCCAGGGTAATGTAGCCCGTTGGAAATCATTTGCAAACAGTATGCGCCTTCGTTTGGCTATGCGTATGACTGAGGTAGATGCTGCCAAAGCAAAGCAGGAAGCTGAAGCTGCTGTAAAAGCTGATGGCGGTCTGTTATCAGGTATCAATGAGGATGTGAAGATCGTCCGTAAGAATTCTTATTACAAATTCGATTATGGTTATTATAATGCCGTGTCCCATTTGTTTAATGGCGGACGTATGACCATGAGTTATTCTATGCAGAAACTTCTTACAAACTTAGGGGGTATTCCTTTCCCGAAGAAAGAAGGTTATAAAGAAGTGCCTGAATATTGCGATCCGCGTGGTCCTATTTATTTTAATGTAACCAACCAGTACAATGGAGCTGGCGAAGAGTATCGCGGACGTTGGAGAGGTGTCCCTGCAGGTTATACAAAAGCGGTTAGTTTGGAACCAAACAATGTAAATAAGAATAATTCCCGTGTGGGTGTTTATTTCGTGGGTAGTACCAAAGAAACGGATGTACCGTTTACTGTAAATATGGACCGCGACCAAACACTGATGTATTATTCTGAAGTATGCTTCCTGCGTGCTGAAGGTGCCGTTCGCGGCTGGGACATGGGTGGTTCTGCTCAGAGCTTTTATGAGGAAGGAATCAAAGCTTCTATGAAAGAAGTGGAGATTGCGGATGATGTAATTGCTAATTATATGCAGTCTACTATGCCTAATTTATATGGAACGACTGTCCCCTTTAATGATACTAAGGGAGAAAATAATACCCAATTGGCAAAGATTATTACGCAGAAATATTTATCAGGTTTCCCGGATAATGGTTGGGAAGCATGGAATGATTATCGCCGTTTAAGTTTACCTACATTGGATCCGTTTGCTATGCCCGAAGCCGGTTATGTTACTGAAAAAGGCGCAATGGGTTGGAGAGGTTCTTTACGTCGTATTATTTATCCGGCAAGAGAACAGATTGTAAACGAAGCAAATTACAATGAAGCTGTTGCCCGTATAGGTGGTGATAAAACTACAACCCGTATATGGTGGGATGCTCAAAAATAAAAAGTAGTTTGGGTTAATTATAATGGCAAGCCCGGAAGGAAGACAGTACGTCGACCTTCCGGGTTTTTTTATAGGCTGAGGGTAATTTAGGCTTATTTGATTTTTCTGTTAAAAATGATTCAAATATTTAATTATTTAATATCTTTGTTGCAATCGCTGTGCCTGGTTAAAATAATTAAAAAACAAAATAGGCCGTACGTAATATTTTTAATAAGCGTGTCTATCTTAATAGAATGATGAAGTTAGTACCTAAATCGTGAACAATTTAAAAAGACTCAGATGGAAATTGACAGAACACGCACAAATGGATTTTTACTTGTATGTACAATAGCTTTAGGCTTTTTGCTATCATCATGTATGGATGCCGGGCAAAATATATTGACAGAACAGGAAAAAGCGGACGGATGGGAACTCCTTTTCGATGGAAAGACGCTGGACGGATGGAGAGATTATAATGGTACTGCACTTACCGGTCCATGGGAAGTTGTAGATGGAGCTATACAAGCCGATGGCAGAGGAAGTGATGCCAGCGGATATATTGTTACCGATAAACAATATGAAAATTTTGAACTTTCTTGGGACTGGAAAATTTCGAAGGGAGGAAATAGCGGAATGTTGTACCATGTAGTTGAACGTCCTCAGTTTGCCGTACCGTATGTAACCGGACCTGAATATCAATTATTAGATGATGCGAATATTACAGAGCCTTTGGAAGAATGGCAACGTTGTGGCGTTGATTATGCAATGTACCTTCCTGATTTCTCTAAAATAAAGGTAAAGCCTGCCGGAGAATGGAATACTTCAAAAATCGTATTTGATAATGGGCATGTAACTTATTTCATGAATGGTGAAAAAACGATTGAGTTTGACGCCTGGACAGATGACTGGTTCTCCCGTAAAAATAGTGGGAAGTGGGCAAATGCTCCGGAATATGGTTTAGCCCGCAAAGGAGTATTTTGTTTGCAAGATCATGGATATCCGGCATGGTTCCGTAATATTAAGGTTAAAGAACTTCCCCGGAAGTCGAAAGAAGTAGATCTTTTTAACGAAGTGGATCTGGCAGGTTGGGATAAGTATGGAACGGAATTATGGTATGTAAAAGATGGATTGCTTATTTGTGCGAGTGGTCCTGATAAGCAATATGGCTATTTGGCAACACGCGAATATTATGATGATTTTGATTTGACTGTCGAATTCAAACAAGAAGCAGATGGTAACTCAGGTATCTTTATCCGTTCTTTTGTAGAACCTGATGTAAAGGTTAATGGATGGCAGGTCGAGGTTGCTCCGAAAGGGCAAGATACAGGAGGCATTTATGAGTCGTATGGCCGTGGTTGGTTGATTCAGATTCCTGATGAGAAAGAAGATATTTTAAAATATGGCGATTGGAATACAATGCGCATTAAAGTGCAAGGAGATAATGTTCAAACTTGGTTGAATGGTGAAGAAATGGTTAATATCCGCGATGAAAAAATTGGTGCAGGGCAAGGACGTATAGCCTTACAAATTCATGATGGAGGCGGTATAAAAGTACTTTGGCGTAATCTGCATTTAAAAACTTTATAATATAAAATATTACTTTATAATTTAATAGTTATGAAAAACATATCCAGAAGAAATTTCCTGAAGTCAGGCGCTATAGCTGCTGCCGGTCTGACTATTGTACCGGGTTCGGTACTTGGCAAGTCGTTTGGTTATACGGCTCCTAGTGATAAATTGAATATTGCCGGAATAGGTGTAGGTGGTATGGGGCGCCGCAACCTGGCAAATATGAGTACAGAAAACATTGTTGCTCTTTGTGACGTAGATTGGAAGTATGCAGATAAGACTTTCAAAGATTATCCAAATGCAAAACGTTTCAAAGATTGGCGTGTGATGTTTGACGAAATTGGTAATTCTATTGACGCTATTATGGTAGCTACCCCAGACCATACACATGCTGGCGTTACTGCACATGCTATTACTTTAGGAAAACATTGTTATACACAGAAACCTCTTACTCATTCTGTTTACGAGTCACGTTTGCTGACTAAATTGGCAAAGAAGTATAAGGTCGCTACCCAGATGGGTAATCAAGGTAACTCATTTGACTGGTGCCGTCAGATTGCAGAGTGGATTCAGTCTGGTGTAATAGGCGAGGTTACAGAAGTACATTGCTGGACTGACCGTCCTATTTGGCCACAGGGGTTAATGCAACCGAGTGAAATTGTAAAGACTCCTAAGACATTGGATTGGGATTTATTTATCGGTCCGGCTCAAAAACGTCCGTATAATCCGGTTTATACACCGTGGAACTGGCGCGGATGGTGGGATTTTGGTACGGGAGCTTTGGGTGATATGGCTTGCCATATTATGGACCCGTTATACTGGGCCTTGGATTTGAAATATCCGACAAGTGTTATCGGTAGTTCTACACTGAGCAACCTTTATTCGCCTCCTCATGCTCAGATTGTAACTTATACATTCCCAGCTCGTGCTCCGAAGGGAAATGTTAAAATGCCGGAAGTGAAGGTTTATTGGTATGATGGCGGTTTGATGCCTCCTCGGCCGGAAGAACTGAAAGACGGACAAATGATGGGTGATGAAAATGGGGGTATAATTTTTATTGGAACAAAAGGTAAGATTATGACTGGTTGTTACGGTATGAATCCTACATTGTTACCAGTATCTGATATGGATCATTTCAATCAACCTAAGCCGACCATTGCACGTGTAAAAGGTGGTAATGGTAATATTTGGTCAACTAATGCTCATGAACAAGACTGGATTCGTGCTTGTAAAGAATCTCCGGAAAACAGAACAGAAGCGTCTTCAAACTTCCAGTTCTCCGGTCCGTTTAATGAAATGGTGGTTATGGGTGTTTTAGCTGTTCGCTTATCAGGTCTGCAAGGCTTGCACCGCGAATTGCAGTGGGATGGTGAAAATATGAAATTTACAAATATCTCTCCGACTGACAAGATAAAAATAGTAACGGTAGATGATTTCAAGGTTATTGATGGTGATCCGCGTTTTGATCGTCGTTTTGCTGAATTCAGTGCACAAGATATGGCAAACGAATGGATAAAACATACGTATAATAATGGCTTCTCTTTGCCTGATATGCCGAAGTAAAACTTTTAATAATAAATAATTATGATTGGACGAATTTCTAAAATAATAATTGCCGCTGTCTGTTGTTTGTTGGCATTGCCTTCATTGGCACAGACGAAGGCAGAAAAACAGGGTTGGCGCTTGGGTATGCAATCTTATTCATTTCACAAATTCACATTGGTGGAAGCTTTGGATAAGACGCATGAACTAGGTATAAAATGTATTGAGGTGTTTCCCGGACATAAATTAGGAGGTAAATGGGGAGATAAGGTTTTTGATTTTAATCTGGATCCTCAGACTCAGAAAGAAATAAAAGAACTGGCAGCCTCTAAGGGAATCAAGATTGTTGGTACAGGAGTTTATATAGCTGATAAACCATCTGATTGGGAAAAGATGTTCAAGTTTGCAAAAGCGATGAATATGGAATTTATCACTTGCGAACCGGCTCTTAAGGATTGGGATTTAGTAGAAAAACTGGCAAAACAGTATAATATTAAAGTTTCAGTCCATAATCACCCGCAACCTTCTGATTATTGGAAGCCAGAGAACTTGTTGAATGCAATTTCAAATCGTAGTAAGTTGTTGGGATCATGTTCTGATGTTGGACACTGGCGTAGAGAAGGTTTGAATCAGATTGATTGCCTGAAACAATTGAAGGGTCGTATAGTCTCATTACATTTTAAGGATATAGCTCCGAAAGTTGAAGGTGAAAAAGAACAGCATGATGTGATTTGGGGAACAGGAATTTTGGATGTAAAGGGAATGCTGAAAGAGTTGAAAAAGCAGAATTTTAAAGGGGTATTCTCTATTGAATATGAATACAACTGGGATAATTCGGTTCCTGATATTAAAGAATGTATCAAGTATTTCAACAAAACTGCCGATGAGATCTTATAAGTGGATAGGCATAGGTTAATAGGTAGTTATGCGTACAGGTAAGGAATGATTTCTGAACCTGTACGCTTTGCCTCGTAATAGAGAAAGTGTATTAGATCTAATATGAAAAATGAGAATAAAGGTTGACCTTATTTTTTTGTTGAGTATTTTTATCATGGGATTTTCTTGTATTTCGCAACAAGATGACCCTTTGAAAAGAGCATTGTCTATTGCAGGAGATAATCGTGCGGAACTTGAGAAAGTTTTGGAACATTACAAACAAGATACTTTGAAATTAAAAGCGGCTTGCTTTTTAATACAAAATATGCCTTCTCATTTTTCTGTTAATCAGGAAATGGATAGTGCCTTATGGAAAGTGTATGACAAACACGTAAATATTTCAGAAAAGTATAATTGGGAAATGTCTTTGAAATGGGGACGCGAGATAGATGATTTGAAAGATATATATGGATTTTTATATTCGTCAGCCAATAGTTTTAACACAAAACAGGATATTAAATCAATTTATATAGAGCCAGATGTCGGGATTGTGAAGTATAATCTTCACGATTATTTGAAAAACTGAAAGATTGATTTTTAGTTGCTTAATTGTTTAAAATCAAATAGTTTATGGTATCTGATGAAGAAATAATCATACAGATTAAGAATGGTAATATGACTGCATTCAAATCTTTGTTTGATTCGGTTTATTTCCAGCTGTATTTTCATTGTCGGAAATTTGTGCCCGACTCTGAGGATGCCAAAGACTTATTACAGAATGTATTCCTCCGTTTTTGGGAAAAAAGGAGCGAGATAGACATTCATACTTCGTTGAATGCCTATCTGTTTCGTTCTGTACAGAACGAATGTTTGAACTATATCCGTTCGAATAGAATTACAACTACTTTAGAAGAAGGTCTGCCGGATAATATAAGAAATGATTTTAATAATAATGAGCCTTCTCCTTTCTCTGATTTAGCTATACTTGAAATCGAAAAAATAGTAGAAAATACAATAGATAAACTGCCGGACCAATGTAAGTCTATTTTTAAATTAAGCCGGATAAATGGATTAAAGAATCAAGAGATAGCTGATAAATTGACTATCTCTGTCAGAACTGTAGATACGCAAATATATAGAGCACTTAAAATTCTAAAAGATAAATTGAAGGATTATATGTCTTCCTGAGAAAAAATTAGATAAAATAATATTTATGCTTGTAAGTAATCTTTTGTTTAGATGTGTCATATTAAAAAGTGAGGAAAGAACAGTTGATAGATGAAGGGATATATTAAAAATATAATTGGAGAAAGCCTAAAAGAAGAGGTCGATATTAATAATGAGTGGAGCCGTTTGGCTTCTTCTATAAATAGACTGTCAGGTGGCTCAAAAAAAAAGGTGTTTCTTCGATTGGTGAGTTATGCGGCAGCAATGTTTATAGGAGTTGTCCTTTCGATTTCTGCTTTCTATTTTGTGGAAAAAAAGCCATTGGCTATGGTTGGCACTTATAAGTTGGTAACAGATAAAGGTGAGAAAAGTTATTTGCAATTGCCAGATGGAACAAATGTATGGCTTAACTCATGTACTACAATAGAATATGCTCCTGATTACGGAAAAAGTAATCGGGATATTCATTTGGATGGAGAGGCTTATTTTGAAGTTGCAAAAAATAAAGAACTTCCGTTTATTGTAAAAACTAGTGGAGGTATTGACGTAAAAGCTGTTGGTACGGCATTTAATGTTCTGGCATATAGTGATGATGCAAAATTAATAACAACATTGTTTAGCGGAAAAGTAGTAGTTCAGCCGACATTAACGAAGCAACAAATACTGTTGGAGCCAAATCAAGTGGCAGTTTATTATAAAGGTAGAAATAAAATAGAAATTGTACCATATGATAAAAAAATGTTTGCTCAATGGAGAGGAGGAGCATTATCATTTGAAATGATGTATTTAGAAGACATAACAAAATTATTGGAGCGGAATTATAATGTAGTATTCCGTTATCAGAATCAAAAGATAAAAAAACTGAAGTTTAGTGGAAGTTTTCGGAATAGTGAAGATTTATCAGAGATTTTAAGAGTGATAAAAACTAATACATCAATAACTTATCAAGTTGTAAAAGATACTATAATAATTAAATAACAGGAATATTAATCTTTAAATCTAACAGCCTATGAGATAGAATTGAAAAAATCATTTTTATTACACAGTTAACCTATTTTTTTTAGATTTTATTGTATAATCTTAATTTCATTAATTATGGCAAATCATACAGGGAGTTCCGGAAGAACTAATTTTAGTACCCTGAGAAAATTTACTCTTCTTGGTTTGTGTACAGCCGCTTTCCAGTTTCAGGTGATGGCAGCTTCATCACAAATGATTACTTTGAGTATCACACGGGGAACCATTTCTGACGTTTTTAAAGCAATAGAAAGTCAAAGCGATTATAAATTTTTTTATAACAACAGCCAGGTCGATTTGAGTGACCAGGTAAATGTAAATGTTTCAGGAGGCTCGATAGAAAGCGTTCTTGATAATGTTTTTGCAGGTACCAATATTACCTATAAGATTGTAAATAACCACGTAGTCCTTACAAATAAGACTTCGAAAGAAGCAAAAGTTTCAATTGTCAACCAAAAAGGAAAAACCGTAACAGGTAAGGTTATGGATCCGAATGGAGAACCACTGATTGGCGTAAATGTACTTGTAAAAGGTACAACAATCGGTGCTACCACTGATATAGACGGAAATTATTCATTGGACGGTGTTCCAGCCAATGCTGTTTTGGAATTTTCATATATCGGTTACAACTCACAAAATATTAACATAGGAAATAAAAACAGTGTAAACATCACATTGTCAGAAGACACCCAGAAACTGGATGAAGT